>NZ_FMXR01000007.1 GCF_900104415.1 Eubacterium oxidoreducens
AAACGCTCCGCGAGGATGCGCACGGATTCGGACAGGAATTTGTCTGCTGAAGCAGACCCGAATCCGGCGCGCAAGACTCGCGAGCGAGTCTTGACTAAAGAGTAGAGAGGTAATGCCATGAAAAGAATATTAATGCTTTTGGGAGACTATGCAGAAGATTATGAGGTGATGGTGCCCTATCAAATATTAAGATTTGCTTGTTTTGAAGTGGATTGCGTTGCTCCGGATAAAAGAACAGGAGATAAAATAAAAACAGCGATTCATGACTTTGTTGGAGATGCAACCTATAAGGAAACGGAGGGACATCAATTCGAACTCAATAAAGATTTTGATGATGTAAAACCGGATGAGTATGATGGCCTATATATTACAGGTGGCAGGGCTCCGGAATATCTTCGTACAGATGAGCGGGTAATGAATCTTGTAAAGCAATTTGCGGCAAGCAACAAGCCGATGGCGGTGATCTGCCATGGAGTTCAGATTCTTACTGCGGCAGATCTGGTAAGAGGGCGTAAACTTACCTGTTATCCGGCAGTTGGCCCGGAGGTAAATATGGCTGGTGGAGAGTATGTTGAGATAGCATTTGATGAGGCAGTGAAAGATGGAAATCTTGTTACAGCGCCGGCTTGGCCGGGAATTTATGCGCTTATGCAACAGTTTGCTTCTCTTCTGTTGTCTGACAGTTAGCCGCATGAAACGGTTGGTTCAGAATATAAAAAAAAGTATGAAAAATATAAAGACAAAAGCAAAGAAAACATGGTACAATGACGTTAACTCACAAACGAGTTTAGACATCAAAAGGGGAAAGGAGAAGAACTATGTCGAAATGGAAATGTACCATCTGTGGATATGAACATGAGGGGGAACAGCCACCGCAGGAGTGCCCTTTGTGTAAACAGCCGGCAGAAAAGTTTGAAAAAGTGGAGGAAGTAAAGAACCGTAATCCGTATGCAGGAACAAAGACAGAGAAGAATCTGTGGGAGGCATTTGCAGGAGAATCGCAGGCGAGAAATAAATATACATATTTTGCTTCAGTAGCAAAGAAAGCCGGTTATGAGCAGATTGCTGCATTGTTTTTACAGACAGCGGAAAATGAAAAGGAACATGCAAAGCTTTGGTTTAAGGCGCTTGGTGAACTAGGTGATACGAAAGAGAATCTGCTTCATGCAGCAGAAGGTGAGAATTTTGAATGGACCGATATGTATGAACGAATGGCAAAAGAAGCGGAAGAAGAAGGCTTTACGGAATTAGCAGAGCAGTTTAGAGGTGTTGGCGCTATTGAGAAGATGCATGAAGAAAGATATCGTGCACT
The DNA here is from genome assembly GCF_900104415.1 of Eubacterium oxidoreducens. GTDB lineage: Bacteria > Bacillota > Clostridia > Lachnospirales > Lachnospiraceae > Eubacterium_C > Eubacterium_C oxidoreducens. The sequence goes on from NZ_FMXR01000007.1 coordinate 1,313, forward strand.
TTTGCATAATGTTGAGACGATGGAAGTGTTTAAAAAGAGTGGTGTAACCATGTGGGAATGCCGAAACTGTGGTCATGTGGTTGTAGGAACCGAGGCGCCGCAAGTCTGTCCGGTTTGTAATCATCCGCAGGCCTACTTTGAAGTTCGAAACGAAAATTATTAATCACATGGAGGGATTGCTATGAAATTTTATGTATGTGGGAAATGTGGTAATCTTGTAGGAATGGTTAAGGAATCGGGAGTTGCGATGATGTGCTGTGGAGAGAAGATGACGGAGCTGATTCCGGGAACATCTGATGGTGCAGCTGAAAAGCATGTACCGGAATTTAAGGTGGACGGAAATAAGGTTACGGTAAATGTGGGCTCTGTAGATCATCCGATGGTCGAAGAACATTTTATCGAGTGGATTGCTATTGAGACAAAGAAGGGCGCCCAAAGAAAGGTACTAAGTGCCGGCGACAAACCATGTGTGGAATTTGCTTTGACGCAGGACGATGCAGTCGTTGCAGTTTATGCATATTGCAATCTTCATGGACTTTGGAAAGCACAGTAAACAGGTGATTGGATAACGCAGTGTCCGAAAGGAGACTGCGTTCTTTGTTGATGAAATGTTTTCTGCTATAATAGGTTTCATGAAAAAAGAAATAATGATAGAATGGGTAAAAATTGTAATAGGTCTTTTTATATTTGCTTTTGGTGTGCACCTCACTATTTTTGCAAATATCGGACTGTCACCGTGGGATTGTTTGGGAATGGGAATTTCCATGCATACGCCTTTGAATTACGGTGTTTCCGTAACGATGGTCTCGCTTGTGGTGTTGGTGATTGATATTTTGTTAAAGGAAAAGATTGGGTTTGGAACAGTTATTGATGCGCTTATTACCGGTAATTTTGTGCAGTTGTTTAATAGCTTTAACCCATTTGAACTCAACACACACCTGTGGTCGGGAATTGGAATCATGGTTGTAGGATTTGTATTTATGGCATTGGGAATGGCTCTATACATGAAAAGCGAGCAGGGGTGTGGACCGAGAGATTCTTTGCTGGTTGGGTTAGGGAGACGATTGCCCCGCGTACCGATTGGCATTGTAGAAGTGTTGCTGTGGGCAGTTGTGCTTTTTTTAGGCTGGCTTCTGGGAGGACCTGTTGGAATCGGGACACTGATTGGCACCGTGGGAACCGGAATTGTGATGCAGATTGTATATGCTTTGATTCGCTTTGAACCAAGAAAACTGCATCAGCGAGGAATCGCTGAGATGGTGCGGTATATGAGAGAATAAAAAGAACGTTACAGAGGTTATTTTCTTGAACAACAAGGAAATAACCTCTTTTTTTGTCCGCGAATATGCAATGTGCACGAAAAAATAGGAGACAAGGTGCAAATGGTATACAATGTGCATGTGGTTTGTGCATTGTGTATATTCAGGGTGGGTACTTTTATACATAATATGCAATAATGATATGGGTTTATGGATAATGATTACCAATAGACGTGTGTTACGATGAATTCGAAAAAGATTTGGGGCGTAACTATTTTAAATTTTTTATCCAGGAGGAGGAACAACATGGAACAGGTAACATTTACAGAAGGAAAGATGATTCATTTCAACACATATTTAAAGCCGGACCCAACATACTACTTTGGGTATAACATTATCGGTGAGCTGGGGAAACTGATTAATGAATACTCCTATGATAAGGTGTTTTTGGTAACAAATGAGGTACTGCACAACCTGTATGGGGATAAGGTAGAGCAGTCTTTAAAGGATGAGAATATTAACTATGAAGTTATAGTGATAGCGGATACAGAGCATGATAAGACATTTACAAGATTGGAAGAACTTTGCGAGTTGCTCGTGAAAAAGGGGATTACAAAAGGTTCGATCATAGTTGGAGTAGGCGGAGGATGTCTGACCAATATTGTAGGTCTTGCATCGGCAATGATTTACAGAGGAATTCGATATATCGAAATGCCGACGACATTTATGGGTGTGACAGACAGCTGCCTGAGCAATAAGCAGGCTGTTAATGGAAAGCAGGGAAAGAATCAGTATGGCGTATATTATGCACCAATATTTATATTTTCGGATACACAGTTTTTGGCAACGGAAAGTATGACAGGAAGAAAGTCTGCTTTTGCGGAAGGAATCAAAAATGCATTTATTAATGATGAGAGTCTTTTGAATTATTATGAAGGCGTACTTGCGACAGAAATCTTTGAGGATATGGATATATTGCGAGTAACACAGACAGCATATTGCGTCATCCAATCCAAGCTTGAGATTTTAAAACAAGATCCATCAGAAAAATTATTTGCAATGGCACTGGAATATGGACATACATTCGGTCATGCAATGGAATTTTATTCAGGTGGAAAGATTCCGCATGGTATCGCGGTTGCAAAAGGAATGGCGATTGCAGCAGAACTGTCACACGAGCTGGGATATTTGACACAAGAAGAGGTGGATAAGCATTATCGTCTGTTTGGAGAATGCTTAGGACTTGATCTTCGTATCCCGCAGGGAATCAGTGTTGAAAATATTATGCACACAATTCTTGCCGATAACAAAAAGACAGTCAAGGGTGTTAAGTATGTATTGTTAAAGAAAATCGGGGAATGCCTGAATCCGGATGGAGACTTCCAGGTAAAAGTAGATGAAGCAACTGTGAAAAAGATTTTGGTAAAGCACAATTCCGTAATTGACCAGAAATTAGGGAAGGGAAGTGAGATTGCATGCTAAAGCTATGTTTCAATGCGACAACGTTGCGTTATATGGACATCTATAAAGCCTTAAAAGAAATAAAGGATGCAGGTTATGAAGCAGTGGAGATTGCGCTGAACGATACACATTTACATCCTTATTTAAGTAGCGATGAGAAGATACAAAGTGTTCGCAGATACTGTGATGAATTAGGACTTGTGCTTGCAAGTGTGGCAGCCGGTGGTCCAACCTATTTGACGCAAGAGGCTTATGAACCATCTATGATTTGCGAGAGTGAAAAAGGACGACGTCTTCGTCTTGACGCTTACAAAGCTGCGATTGAATTAGGAGAAAAGATAGGTTCGCCGCTTGTTAATGTCAATTCCGGAATTTTAAAAGAACAAAGCGCCGAAAAGGCGGATGAGTATTTTCGAAAAGGGATGGAAGAACTCATTAAGGAATGCGACCGGACGACGCTTGTGTTAGAGCAAGAACCTGGATTTTATGTAGGAACTACGGATATGGCAATCAAATACATTCAAGAAATAAATAGTCCTAAACTGAAATTCAATCTGGACATCGGACATGTGTTTTGCTGTGAGCCGGAAGAAGAATGTTATGATAATGTGCGAAAATCACTTCCGTATGCAGCGCATATTCATATTGAAGATATTAAAAACCGGATTCATTTTCATGAAATTCCGGGAGAAGGAGATATTGATTTTGAGCGAATTGTGGGCATGATTGAGGAGTCTGTTTTTGATGGCTATGTATGTGTGGAACTTCACAATCATGATCAGCAATGGGAAAGAGCATTAAGTCAGAGCCGGGACTATCTTCTTTCTTTGATGCAGGGAAAGGGAGTGGCGTAATGATGAAGAATCAGGCACTTGTGATTACAAAGCCAAAAGATATTGCAATAAGAGAGTGTGAGATGCCAAATGCAGACGGAAAGGTTTTGATAGAAGTTATGTACGTGGCGGTGTGTGGTTCCGATGTGAAATTATATGCCGGAACTTATACGGCGCCGCATAGCTATCCGATTGTGATTGGACATGAATGGCTAGGAAAGGTTATAGAGGCACCGCAGGGGGCGAAGGTAAAAGCCGGAGATTACTGCGTTGGAGATTGTTCGGTTTACTGCGGGGAGTGCTATTACTGCGGTTTCAATAAAAATCACTGTGAACACATCGAAAAGCGGGGGATTACTATAGATGGCGGTGCAGAAAAATATATTGCGGTAGATGCAATGCATGTGAACAAATGCATCGCAATGGACAATAAAAAGCTGCTGACCTTAACAGAACCAATCTCAGTGGCGGTAAATGGTATTGTCAATCGTGTTCCGAAGGAAGTATATGGACGTTGTCGCCGCGCTCTTGTTCTTGGGTGTGGTGGTATCGGTCTGGCATCGATATTTACCTTAAGGAAGATGGGCGTAAAAGATATTACAGCTATTGATATTGCAAAAGGAAAAGTAGATCGGGTAAATGAATTTGGACTAGATGGTTTAAGAGCGGTGTGCACAGACGCACAGGCGCTTTCCAAAGAAGCATCGAATCAATATGACTTGATTGTGGAGGCAACCGGAAATGCACAGTCCTTAGTGCAGACGACGAATCTTGCAGCACCATGTGCACATATTGTTTGTCTGGGACATCAAAAAGAAATCAGTTATGATTTTGGAACGGTGGTAAAAAAATCACTGACCATACATGCAAGTAATGGAAGTACGGGTGGTTTTATGGAAGCGATGGAGATTATAAAGGAGAATGAAGAATATATCTCCAAGATGATTACCGAGATTGTGCCGTTTGAAGAAGCGCCGAGGTATTTTGAAGAAAGTATTCTTACGAAAGATAACATTAAGGTGTTAATTGATCTGACGAAGTAGTTGTCATAAATATGCTGGGCTGGGGATGATGCATAAATGCTCCCTGTTCTTCCTCTTGTTTGAGAGGAAGGACCGGGAGCATTTTTTGTGGTCTGAATGTAATTATATCTGAGGTAAGGTTGCAATAGATGCTGCGATTTCTTCATCGGTAGGAATGTAATCGGTCATCTTACCATCATTAAATCTTTCGTAAGCAAACATATCAAAGTAACCGGTACCTGTAAGACCAAATACGATGGTTTTTTCTTCGCCGGTTTCTTTGCATTTCATTGCTTCATCGATAGCGACTTTGATAGCGTGTGAGCTTTCCGGTGCAGGAAGGATACCTTCAACTCGAGCGAACTGCTCAGCAGCTTCAAATACTTCAGTCTGCTCAACGCTGACCGCTTCCATAAGCTTGTCGTCATACAGCTGAGAAAGCGTAGAACTCATACCATGGAAACGAAGTCCTCCGGCGTGATTTGGAGAAGGAATAAATCCGCTGCCTAAGGTATACATTTTAGCGAGAGGGCAAATCATACCGGTGTCACAGAAGTCGTAAGCATACGTACCACGAGTGAAACTTGGGCAAGAAGCAGGCTCTACGGCAATGATGCGATAGTCTGCATTACCTTTGATTTTTTCTCCCATAAATGGTGCAATCAATCCGCCAAGGTTAGAACCGCCTCCGGCGCAACCAATGATGATATCCGGTTTGATACCGTATTTATCAAGTGCTGTTTTGGTTTCGAGACCGATTACAGACTGGTGAAGCATAACCTGGTTTAATACGCTTCCAAGTACATATCGATATCCCGGATTTTTCGTAGCAACTTCAACAGCTTCCGAGATTGCACAGCCAAGGCTTCCTGTGGTGCCGGGATGATCGGCAAGAATTTTCTTTCCGATTTCGGTTGTTTCAGAAGGAGAAGGAACGACAGAAGCGCCATAAGTTCTCATAACTTCTCTTCGAAACGGCTTTTGTTCATAAGATACTTTAACCATGTAAACTTTACAGTCGAGATCAAAGTAAGAGCAAGCCATAGAAAGTGCTGTTCCCCATTGTCCGGCTCCGGTTTCTGTGGTAACACCTTTTAGACCCTGCTTTTTGGCGTAATAAGCCTGCGCAATTGCAGAGTTTAATTTGTGGCTTCCACTTGTATTGTTTCCCTCGAATTTGTAATAAATCTTGGCCGGAGTTTGCAGTTTCTTCTCTAGGCAGTAAGCTCTGACAAGTGGAGAAGGACGATACATCTTGTAGAATTCTCGAATCTCATCAGGAATCGGAATAAATGGTGTTGTCTCGTCGAGCTCTTGCGCAATTAGTTCATCGCAAAAGACAGGAGCGAGATCTTCCGCTGTCATAGGCTGTTTGGTAGCCGGATTAAGTAATGGAGCCGGCTTGTTAATCATATCAGCTCTTAAGTTGTACCATGCTTTAGGCATTTCTTCTTCTTCTAAATAAATTTTGTAAGGGATTGTCTTTTCTTGCATTTTGAATTCTCCTTTTGTGTGTAATCCCGGGACAGGAATATATCGTTTTTATACATAAAAAAACCTGTCCCTACAGTAGTTACTGCTGGGACAGGTATAAAAATCAACCTGCGGTGCCACCCGGCTTGGTGAAATGATCACCCTCTTAGCGCATACCTATCATATGCCGGAATTTGGTAACGAAGTTCCTATACTACGTCTCGTCTACTCTGCATAAAGCATTTCAAGTCGCCCTCTGGAGTCCATTCGGAAAAACACTTATCGCTACAATCTCACCATCTGCAACTCTCTCATGATAAGGAGGATTCTCTTACTTACTCTCCGTCATTGGTTATGCAATATGCTATCATGAAAAATCAGCTTTTGTCAAGTAAGCGATTCTCTTTGAAAAGAGTAAAATGATTAAACATAGTACTAATGTAATAGACTTGGAGAGAAAAATAGCATATAATGACTATATGTTTAGCGCTAAGAGGATAGATTTTATGAAAACCGGATTTGCATAAAATCAAAAAGAGTCTCGTAACAGAAGGTGAAAGGAGTCCAAAGAAATGATAGTAGATAAGATTACCAACCATGTTTTTTGTTCGACATTAAAGAAAAGAGGAGCAAATTCAATCAAACATCTTGATGCGGCAAGTCGTGATGCAATTGCAATCAGTGAAAAGCTTATTTTGGATATTGTTCAGGATAATAAAGACACGGAATATGGAAAAAAGTACGGATTTGCGGATATTAAAAGTATCGAAGATTACAAGAAAAAGGTTCCATTTTCCACCTATGATGATTACTATCCGTATATCAAGAGAATGATTGAAAATGATGAAGAGGATTTGATTACGGTTTATCCGATCAGACATTATGCTCTTTCCTCAGGAAGCGTGGGAGTGCCAAAACACATACCGGTATCGCAAAAGACGCTGGATTCGTATAGCATCTATGCAGCGAATATGGCATTTGGTGTGCTCGATGAATTCTACAAAACCACAACCGGAAAGACGTTTGAAGATGGAATGTGTTTAAATACATTAGAAGCACCGCCTATGTGGACGGAAAATGGTGTGACAAAGGGCGCAATCTCCGGAACAATGTTGCGACCATTGGCAGATCGACTGAAATACTTTATGACTTCGCCTTCAGAATTGATTTTCCCGGAAGGTGTGATGGATTTAAAATATCTAAAGATTCGATTTGCTTTGGAAGAGAGAAATGTTATGTGCATGGTATCCGCATTTATGACAGGTCTTGTGGATCTTATGACATATATGGAAAATAATTGGGAATCCTTATGCGATGATATTGAGCAAGGTTGTATCAGTAAGGAGATTAACATTTCAGATGAATTAAGAGATAAGTTTAACAGTATGCTCAAGCCGAACAAGGAGCGTGCACAGGAACTTCGAGCAGAATTCGAGAAGGGATTTGATACGCCGATTGTTCCAAGAATCTGGAAAAATATGCGCTGGGTAGCGGCAATTGGAACCGGCGGATTTGCGCAGTATACACAAAAGATGCGTCAATATACCGGAAAGAATATTCCATATTCTATGGCCAATTATGCAGCGAGTGAGTCTATGATGGCAGTAGCAAGACGCGCGGGAGATGAGAGCTTTGTGCTCTTGCCGGATGGTGGATTTTATGAATTCATTCCGATGGATTCCGATGATGAAGAAACGACGCTTACGATAGACCAGCTTGAAAAGGGAAAGGATTATGAAATTGTCGTAACGAATCTGTCTGGTTTTTATCGCTATAAAATCAAAGATGTTATTCGTGTAACGGGATTTTATAATGAAGCTCCTATGATTCAATTTATTTATCGAAAGAATCAGATGATTTCGATTGCAGGTGAAAAGACGAACGAAGAGGCACTTCGCTGGGCGATGCAAAAGTTCCAGGATGATACCAACATTCTTCTTCGTGATTATAGTATCTTTGCAGATACAGAGACCAAGCCGGGACGTTATATAATTTTGATTGAGCCGGATAAGGAACTGGATAAATCGCGTTATGAAGAGTGCCGTGATATTATTGAAAAACGTTTAGGAGAGGCCAATCCTTCATTTGGAAGTAAGATTGCGACAAATGTATTAGGAAGAACCAAGCTATGCGTTACCCAGTCAGAAACGTATATGCTTTATCGTGATATGATGCTGATGAAGGGCGTTTCGCAAAATCAGTTAAAGCCGGTACGTGTGATTGATACACCGATGAAGGAGAAATTCTTCTTCAATCTGTTAGAAGGTGAAGTGGAATAAACAGATTACGGGGGATAACGATTGCCTATGGATAATAAAAAGTTGATAAAGACAATCGCGACCATTGGAGCAGGAGCTGCTGCCACAGCTATGGCAGTAGCTGCAACCATATACCGTCATGAAATACGTTCGATGCTTTCTATGAGAAAAATGCAGCCTGCGAATCCGCAGCATCGGGATGGAGTAGTCTATTCGATTCGAATTAGCGGGGATTATGGATTTGACGAGTATCTTGCACAAGGTGGTGCGGATAGTGATGAGAAGCTTAATGCCTATGTGGAAAAACAGCTGACAAAAGGACTGTTTAAGTTGAAAATCAACACGAAATCCGTGGCGGGATGCTCGTCTTTTACTGCGCGTAATCTGAAAGGGGAACGGCTCTATGCGAGAAACTATGACCTTCGGGAAAGTGCGATCTGTATCGTGCATACCAATCCGGGCAACGCAAGGCATAAAGCGGTATCTACAGCGGATTTGAAATTCCTGGGAATTGAGCCTTGCGGCGTACAGTCGATTCCGGAACGTTTGAAATGTGTGGCGGCTCCTTATGCAGCACTTGATGGAATGAATGATGCGGGAGTGGCATGTGCAATTCATATGTCTCATCAAAATGGTTATACGCATCAAAGGACTGGAAAGCCGGGATTGAATGCAAGCACAATGATTCGTATGATTTTGGATTATGCGGATGACGTAGAACATGCAATTGAACTTATACGGCAATATGACTATCATGATTCGAATCAGGTTCCGTTTCATCTGATTATCGCGGATAAAAGCGGGAAAAGTGCGGTTTTGGAATGGGTTAACGGAAAGAATGCTACGGATATCGACGGTCACGGCCGGAAACTTGTGGTCACGTATAATGAAAAACCATACCAGTGTTTGACGAATTTTATTATTGTGCCGGACTATTATGAGCAAGGGGCGCGAAAGGAAGGCCTGGATAGATACGAAATCATAGAACGCAAATTAAAGGAGTGTAAAGGGACGCTTGTCGATGAAAAGGAAGCAATGGAGCTTTTAAAAGCGACAGCTAAGCGGCATTTGTATGGAGATGACGTAAAGATTACACTCTATAGCATTGTATATAATCTTACGAATCTTACTGCGACATGGGTTGGAAATGAACATTTTGAGGAAGAAGCATATAGGGTAAAACTTTCTTTATGATAAGTGGTAAGTCATGACTTGTTTATGAGCTCTAAGATATGTTACACTTTTAGATAGTGATTGCATATAGGAGAGGAGCTTAACGTGCAAAAGACAATGGCAGATCGTAAGAACGGGGGATGGAGATTAGAAAATCAGCCATGGTGGCAAGAATATAGTAAGACAGTGCATCATGAGGAAGATACACAGGGGCTGAAAGAAGCGTTATGGCAGATGCCGACCTGCGGATCATTTAGCAGCTCGCAGATGTCTTTGATGAGAAGCGGACTGAGCTATCTTAGCGTAGGAAGCTGTGATGGCGGTGTGTTTTTGTTAGGATACGGATTGCATCTGATATAGGGGGTGAAAGTTATGGAGGCATTTCACTCCTTTTGGTCGAAACCGAACAAGAATCGTAATGACGGTAAAATCGTGATGGAGGATTATGAAATTCTAGTCATGGTTTTATCCGCTTTAGAGTGGAAAAAGCATAATGGAAGGATTCGTATGGTGACGGATAGTGACGGTGCAAAATACTTCCGAGAAAAGGGCTTGTACGATGTATGGGATGAAGTGGATACAACGCTTGATCGTATGGACGCATCCACAGACCCTTTTTTGTTTTGGGCAGCGGGAAAACTGATGGCATTGAAATACAGTCGGTTGCCGCTTGTTATGCTGGATACGGATTTGATTATCTGGAAGAATTTGGATTTGTTGCTGGAAGGAAAGACTCTTATGACGGCGCATGCAGAACCGCTGCATTCGGACGTATATCCCGCACGAACGCATTTTAAATTAAAGGACGGGTATACATTTGACGAGAATTGGGACTGGGCGACACCGGCTTCAAATACAGCATTTTTGTATATCGCCTCGGAAGAACTTCGAGATTCCTATGTAAGTCAGGCGGAACGCTTCTTTGCAAATGTATGTTTAGACGGACTGAATCCTGTTACAGCGATGTGTTTTGCGGAACAGAGAATCTTGCCGATGGAAGCAAAAGCATTAGGTTACAGGATGGCTTATTTGTTAGAATTTGATAAGATGAATGAGCAGTCATTGGCGACACATTTGTGGGGAGCAAAGCAATATCTAAAAGAACATCCTGCGCAGCAGAGCGCGTTTTGTGAGAGATGTTTAAAAAGAATAAAAGAAGATTTTGGTGATGAGATTTGGTAGAGAAAAAGGAGGCCAAAGGAATGGCGTTAGACTTTAAGTACGTACGTATACAGGGGAAAGAACTTGCGAGAAATACAATGCATGCCAAGGGCGTCTTTAGTATGTGTTGGCAGTTAATTCAAAATGATGTGATGGACGAAGAAGATAGTGACTTATACAAGGAAATTGACTCCTGGTTTGCGGAGGTGCTTCCGTTTCCGCCGCAGTGTAAGAGACAAGAATCTGTAGTATGTTGGTTTAAAACTGAAAATTCGGATGAGATGATGAAGATGATTCGTCCGGCACTTTGGCTGTTAGAGCGATACAATCATCCGTACTATGTGGTTTATACCAATACGCCGGGAGAGATTGTATATGAAGATCAATACCAGATTGTGGCGAAGGCAGATGGGTATTTGCAGATTGATGATTTGCAGGAATCCTGGTCTCCAGAGGATGAGTAACAAGGGGACTTTTGTAACTTAGTCGGAGAAATCCCCCACCTCTAAGCGTTAGCGTAGTTGGGGGTTATGACAAAAATAAAAAGGAAGAACGAGATGGTAGAGCAGTTTTCAAGAACCGCATTGCTGCTTGGAGAAGAAGCGATAAAGAGGCTTGGACAAAAGAAGGTTGCAATATTTGGAGTCGGCGGTGTTGGTGGATATGTATGTGAAGCTTTAGTAAGAAGCGGAGTAGGACAATTTGAGTTGATTGATAAGGATACGGTATCTCTTACGAATCTGAACCGGCAGATTATCGCACTTCATAGCACAATTGGAAAAGACAAAGTTGAAGTGATGAAAGAAAGGATGCTAGATATCAATCCGGATGCAGAAATTGTTTTGCATAAATGTTTTTTTGTGCCGGAAAACGCACAGGATTTTCCGTTTGAAGAGTATGATTATGTGGTTGATGCGGTTGATACCGTAACGGCAAAGATAGAAATTATAATGAGATGTCAAAGCCTTGGCGTTCCCGTAATCAGTTGTATGGGAGCAGGAAATAAGTTAGATCCGAGCCGATTTCAGGTGGCGGATATTTATGATACAAGTATGTGTCCGCTGGCTAAAGTGATGAGACGGGAATTGAAAAAACGAGGTGTAAAGAAATTAAAAGTAGTCTATTCGGATGAAAAGCCAATTGCACCGGCTGCATCAAAAGAGAAACCAGAAGAAGGAAGAAGAGCGCTGCCGGGTTCGACAGCGTATACACCGGCTGTTGCCGGTCTTATAATAGCAAGTGAAGTGATTAAAGATTTGAAAAACCTGCCGTGCTAAATAGTTAGCGTGGCAGGTTTTCTTTTACCTGCTTTTTCCATCGACCTAGTATCAAAGCGGTAACAAATGATCCAATCGTAAGAGCGAGGATATAAAGTAGCGGATGATTGGATAAAATAAATACAAAGATGCCTCCATGCGGAGCCGGAATCGTGCATCCAAATAGGGAAGAACAAAATCCGGCGGTGGCGGCACCGGCCATGCAGGATAAGATAACTTTGCGGATGTCGGTGAGAACAAATGGAAGAACACTTTCTGTAATAAAGGAAAGCCCCATAAAAAAGACTCCGGAAAGTTGTCCTTTTTGGTCGTTGGTATATTTGTTTTTGAATAGTAGCATCGAAATTGAAATTCCAATCGGAGGCACCATACCGCCGAGCATCACAGCTGCCATAATTCCCGAAGTGCCACTTGAAAGGGAAGCGGTTGCGTAATTATAGGCTGCTTTATTTAATAGACCACCCATATCAATTGCCATTAAAGTAGAGGCAAAAGTACCGGAAATAACCTCATTGTAAGATGCAAGATAGTCTAGCAAAGAGGTCAGATAGCTATGAATTGCCGATGTAGCCGGGGTGAGTAAAAATCGTGAGAATAAAAACATAAGCAATAGTGTCATAATCGGATAAATAATAATCATGGCGGCGGAACGCATATAATTTGGCAGATGACCGGTAAATTGCTTTAGATGGTGAGTGATGTAGCATGCAACTAAGGCTGCGCACATTGCACCGATAAAACCGGAATTGGTATCAATTGCCATACATCCTCCGACGAATCCGGCCATGAAAGCTTCGCGTCCTAGCAGTTTAAAGGACATAAATGCTGCAAAAATCGGAAGCATGAAATTAAAGCAAGTCTCTCCAAGCGTATTAAGACCGGAAGCGACAGGCGTAATAGTTCCAAGTTCGCTGCGAGCATCTATCGTTAAGGAGGAAAGATCGACGCTTGCGGAATCAAATAGATAAGCCAGTCCGATTAAGATACCACCTGCAGCAATAAAAGGAATCATCCATGTGATGGCATAGATGATGCTTTCGCAGATGGATTTATAGGTAAAGATTTTTTCGTTTTGTGTAAGCTGTTTCGGAGCCTCTAAAGATTTTGTTTCCTGAAGACGAACAAAGTCTGTTTCGAAGGCAGATTTTTTGTCAGGACCATCGATTACTTTGTCTGCTAAATCTTCTGTAAACATCGTAACGCGGTTTCGGCCAAGCTGTTTGGATCGATACAGCGCAAAATCGGCCATTTCACTAATGGTTTTAAGTGGCTGTGCGTAATCAAGCGGAGTAAGGCCGATGCTGACGGTAATATGATATCCTTCCGGAGTATCCGTATGGTGAATATCCTGACATAATTGTTCTAAAAGTGGATAGGCTTTATCCGCTGGCAACTTTAAGATACCGATAAATTCGTCGCCGCCCCAACGAGCTGCAGAATAACCATGTTTGGAAATGAGTTCTTTTATGTGTTCGGATACAATCTGCAATGCTTCGTCGCCCACCGTGTGACTATATTTATCGTTGATTTGTTTAAAGTAATCAACGTCAAGTAAGAACAGGCATACGTCGGTTGGGCAAAGTAAAGCCAAACGCTTAAAATCCTCAGTAAAAGATCTTCGGTTAGAAAGACCGGTCAGCTCGTCGAATGTTGCCATTTTGAGCAGTATGCCCCTATAACTAAAGAAATTATTTGTGATAAGGATGATAACAATAAATAATAAAATAAGCTCCACAGAAATAATCAGTGTGAGCTGACGATACTCATAGGAACGCATATTGGCTCCATCCGTTTCCAACAAAAGAATGGTGCCATCATCCAGATAAGAGGAAATGCATGCGCGTCCATCCGTGTAAAAGGGATTGTTTTGTGTATATAATTCTTTATAACAAACACTGTTAGTTGGCGGAGTGAGAAGATCTTCGCAATCTGAAAATCTTGAATAAGACTGTATGGTTTTATAATCATCATCGGAGTTGGTAGATAAGATATTTCCGTCCGAGTCACACTGCCAATAGGCTAGGTCACTGTCGATGGTGAAATTTTCGGAAGTGATATCGGCATTTAATCGTGTAGAGAAAGCATGGACGGCATAGTTAAGGTTATCATATTCATACGAACGCAGAGTTGTGACATTGATGGCAGCAAAAAATAAAGAGCTGACAACGAAACTACAAATGATAATGCATATAATAATGATAAACTTGGAATTGAATTTATAGTCTTTCATGAAAATCATCCACCTAAGATTATGAGTATTGCATAGTCCGTACGCTACCGGAAGGCAAAATCCGATGGAATCGCTGACTATGGGTCATTATTACTATATCATTGAAAGACATAGAGCACAACAATGCAAAATAAGAAAAGCCGAAGAACTTGCATTGGCAAGTCATGGCGATAAGGAAAAGATTGCTATTCTTCGTTATTTGTGAGATACTAAATACTATGCAAATATGAAAAGTTGTAAGCATAGTGGTGTGCTAAGAATAGGTAGGTGCATGATGTTAGAGATTAAAGATTTAGTCTATGAAGTGGAAGAAAATGATAAGAAGATTAATATTATTGACCACCTGAATCTTTCGATTGACGATGGAAAGTTTGTGGTTGTGACAGGACCTAATGGTGGAGGTAAGTCTACACTTGCGAAGCTGATTATGGGCGTAAATGATACGACATCCGGAAACATCATTTTTGATGGAGAGGATGTTACGGATAAGAATATAACACAAAGAGCGAATCTCGGAATCAGTTTTGCATTTCAGCAGCCGGTTCGGTTTAAGGGCATTAAGGTCATTGATTTGCTAAGGCTGGCAGCAGGAGAGAAGATTACAGTGACAGAGGCTTGTGAATATCTTTCCAAGGTAGGCTTGTGTGCGAAGGATTATATTAACAGAGAAGTGAATGCTTCGTTATCCGGAGGAGAACTTAAGCGAATTGAAATAGCAACCGTCATAGCCAGAGGAACAAAATTTGCAATTTTTGATGAACCGGAAGCAGGAATTGATTTATGGAGCTTTCAGAATCTGATTAAGGTATTTGAAAATATTCGTAGTTCCATTCAAGGTACGGTGCTGATCATTTCGCATCAGGAGCGTATTTTGAATATTGCGGATGAAATCGTTGTTATTGAAAATGGAAAAGTGAAAAAGCAAGGACCAAAGGATGAGATTCTTCCGGAGATTCTTGGAACGGAAAGCGCAATGAACAGTGCTTGTAGTAAATTAGTATAGGAGGTGCCATGATGGATGAAATACAAAGACAGTTATTAGAAGAAGTGGCAGACCTTCACGAAGTGCCGGAGGGTGCTTATAATATTCGGGCAAATGGACAGTCTACGGCTCGCAATACAACTGCCAATATCGATATTGTATCAAAGGAAGATAACAGCGGTATTGATATTAAGATTAAGGATGGAACGGTTAAGGAGAGTGTACATATTCCGGTAGTTCTGTCGCAAAGTGGTCTGTCTGAGGTTGTCTACAATGATTTTTATGTAGGTGATGATTGTGATGTGACGATTGTAGCCGGCTGCGGTATTCATAATAGTGGCGATGCGGATTCACAGCATGATGGCGTACATCGTTTTTATATCGGTAAGAACTCGCGGGTTCGCTATGTGGAAAAACACTACGGCGGCGGAGAAGGAACCGGTAAACGCATTTTGAATCCGGTAACGGAAGTATATCAAAAAGAAAACAGCTATTGCGAGATGGAGATGGTACAGATTAAAGGCGTTGACTCCACGATCCGCACGACGAAAGCAGAGCTTGAGAAAGGGGCTACGTTTTTGGTCAGAGAGCGTCTTATGACGCACGGAAGTCAGACCGCCTCTAGTATTTACGAGGTGACGCTAAGCGGAGAAGATTCCAGCACGGATGTTATCTCACGTTCTGTTGCAAAAGATAATTCGGAACAGATCTTTGAAGCAAGCATTGTTGGAAATACAGCTTGCCAAGGTCATGCAGAGTGTGATGCGATTATCATGGATAAGGCTCATGTTGTCGCAGTTCCGAAACTGGATGCCAATCATGTAGATGCAGCATTGATTCATGAGGCTGCCATTGGCAAGATAGCAGGAGATCAGCTGATTAAGCTTATGAGTCTGGGACTTACCAGAGAAGAAGCAGAAGAACAGATTATCAACGGCTTCCTGCGATAAATAGATATAACGTCAAAAGAGGGATACACCGAAAGTAACAAATAGGTTGCTTTCGGTGTTTTTTTGATTGAAATTCGAAAAGTGAAGTGTGCGAAAATGGTACGAAATGTTGAAAGGTGTCGGACAACATAGTATAATACAAATGGATGTTGATTATAAATAGAAATATGGTGAATGCTATGAGAAAATTTATTTTGCCACTTGGGAAAAAGGGGGGCGCACTAATCTGCGTCGGAGTGGTATTGAATTTGATGGGGCGAAGCATTTCAACCGCATATTCATTACCGTTATTTTTGGATAATATTGGTACTTTTTTTATTTCAATTGTATTAGGTCCGATTGCAGGAATTGTAACGGGAATCCTATGCAATTTCCTAACGGCAATTGTGATACCGGGGGATTGGCGCTATGCGCTTGTCAGTGCCGGAGGAGCTTTGGTTGTAGGAAAACTATTATATAATCGAAAACGTATCTCGTCATTTCGGGTTGTGGCAACCAGCGTTCTGACTGGTCTTGTTGCAGTGCTTCTTGCGACACCGATTAATATGGTGTTCAGATCCGGGTATACAGGAAATGAGTGGGGGGATGCTCTGGTAGAGATGACATTGGAACATCTTCCAAGAGTATTGCCATGCTGTATAGCAGGAGAAATTATTGTAAATATTCCGGATAAAATCTTGTCGGTCTTATTGGTGATGGGCGCCATTGTTCTCTTTCGAAAGACCGGTTATTTCCTTGCAGATGAAATTGAAAAAGAAGAACAAAGTGATTATAAGAAGGCAAAAGGAATCAAACCTCTTTTGTCTGTTTTTGTTGTCATAGGTGTGATTGCAGCTTCGCTGCTTGGTGCGGTGGCAAGTAATGCAGCCACCGGCGATACTTTGGTGCAAAACGATATTAAGGTGGAAGATTTTAAGGCAAATTATGCATTTACCACTTATGATACAGAGGATGGTTTAAAGTCTGCAGAAATCAATACGATAACGCAGACAAGTGACGGCTATATCTGGGCGGGAACATACTCCGGTTTGTATCGTTATGACGGAACGGAATTTAAAAAAGTAGAATTGGATAAACGAATTACGAGTGTTATCAGATTGTGCTGCGATCGTCAAGGTCGTATGTGGATTGGTACCAATGAAAGTGGCGTGGCTTGTTACGACCCATATTCACAAGATATTCGCTTTTATACGACGGATGATGGGCTGAGTTCAAACTCGATCAAGGATATCTGTGAGGATGAACAAGGATATATGTATGTGAGCACGTCGTCCTATCTATGCCGCATAGAACTTGAGAATGCAAAAGACGATACGAATGCGCTTGAACCTGCGGAAATTAAAGTGTATAGCGATTTGCCGGAGATTACATACGTTAGTAGTTTGACCACTTTGGGAAATGGTGAAATCTGCGGGATTAGCGGCGATGGTATGCTGTTTGTTATGAAAAACGAGCAGCTTGCATATACAAAAGAGTGTACGCAAAAGGAATGTGATTACAGCGCAGTTGCATTTAATGAAGATGACGTTTTACTGGTCGGGACAACGGCAAGTCAGATGGAGAAAGTAGCGATAAGTGCGAGTGGCTTGAAGACACAAAGCACGGTGGATTTGCAGGGATTATCCTGTGTGAATGCAATCTGTTACGAAAGTGATTTTGCCGGATATTTTATAGCCTGCGAGAATGGATTTGGTTACGTGGGAGAAGATGGAAGCTATCAAGAACTGACAATCGATGGCTTTGACACGGCGATTTCCGACATCATTATTGACAGACAAAATGATATTTGGTTTAGCTCATCTAAGCAGGGAATTATGAAAGTTTCCTATAATCCATTTACAGATTTGTTTGCAAAAGAACAGATAGATCGCGAAGCGGTAAATGCTGTTTTGAATGATGATGGAATCTTATACATCGGTACAGATGATGGCGTTGTAAAGATGAATGCAGATTCGGATGAAGGGATTTCCTCGGAACTTTTGGAGCAATTAGATGGTATGCGGGTGCGTCATATCCTAAAGGACAGCAAAGGAAATTATTGGTTTTCTACCTATGGGGAGGATGGTCTTGTCCGCATTTCTAAGAGTGGAAAGATAAAGAAATTTACGGAAGCTAAGACCGGTATTTTGGGAGGACGTTTTCGATTCTCTATGGAATTAAGTGATGGTCGGATTTTGGCAGCTTCTTCAGACGGAATCAGTTTTCTTAAGGGAAATCAAGTGGTGAAGACAATTGGAGAAGAGGAAATGAGCGTTCCTAAAGTGCTTTTTGCGCTAGAGCAGGAAGATGGAAGCATTTTGGCTGCGACAGATGGCGGCGGAGTCTATCTAATCGAAGATGATGAGGTTGTGGATCATATTGGAGAAGAACAAGGATTGTATTCCCAGGTAGTAATGAAGATTGTCCCTTGTACAGGTGGATATATATTTGTGGCAAGCAATGGTTTGTACTACTACAAGGAAGATAAAAGTGTGATACAACTTGAAAATTTTCCATATTCCAACAATTATGATATCTATATTGCGCAAGATGGAAAAGCATTTATCAGTTCAAGTGCGGGAATATATGTAACGACTGAAAAAGAACTGTTGCAGGATGAGGAAGCATATAATTATACGCTCTTAGATGCCAATCGCGGATTTGATACGACACTTACGGCAAATGCTTGGGATGCCGTGCAGGATGAGACGCTTTATTTGTGTTGTACCGATGGACTTCGAAGCCTGAATATGGAGCAGTATGAGGATTTTAATAATCATTATCAGATTGTAATTGTGTACGTGGAAAAGGAAGGCAAGGCCGTGGAAGCGAAGAACGGAATCTATAATATTCCGGCGGGAAGCGGAGAGGTGACGGTGACGGCTGCAGTGCTCAATTATGCAATTTCTGATCCACTCGTGTATCTGGAATTAGAGGGCGTTGACGAGAGTGGGCGTTATGTACGTCAATCTGAACTGAGCACGATTTATTATTCGAATCTACCATTTGGTAATTATAGTTTTGATGTTAAAGTTTATAACGATTCAGGAACAAAAGTTTTGAAGGAGATGAGCTTTGTCTTCCGAAAAGAAGCGAAGTTATATGAAAGAACGTATTTTAAAGTCTATTTGATTTGTGCGCTTGCTGTTATGTTAATGTTTGTGGTATGGCTAGGAGCTAAGATGAGCAATCTTGCTGTGATTAATAAGCAATATGAGCAGATCCAAAGGGCAGAAGATGAAGTGCAGGAGGCAAATGAGGAAAAAGCACGATTTATGGATCATATGACGCAGGAAATTAAAAGTCCGATTTTGGACGTGCTTGTGAAAAATGAGCAGATTTTGCGTTTGACGAAAAGTCCGGATGTGTTGACAAATGCAAACAGTATTCAAAAATCGGCAACCAGTCTTTTGAATATGATAAATGACTTTTTTGCGATGGCAGAATTAGAGACCGGTCGTATGGAATCCCTTCAGGAAGAATATGACCTGGCGCTGGTATTGGAAGAAGCAATTGGTCACGTAAAGCAAGATGGTCTGAAAAAAGGAATTAGAATTGAAATTGAAGTTGGCTCTTATCTTCCGCGAAGATTATATGGAGACGGCATACATCTGACACAGGTTATCAAGAAACTGCTTGAGAATGCCATAAAATATACCAAAGAGGGAAGTATTGGGATAAAGGTGGAAGGTGAGCGAGAGGAAGAACAGCTGCATCTTCATGTGGTAGTGGAAGATACCGGTGTCGGTATTCGGGAAGAAGAGCTGGAAAAGATTTTAAATGAAAATATCAAAAGTACGAATTATGAAAAATCAAGTATAGATATTCGCCTTGCAACGCATCTTCTTGAACTTATGGGATCGAAACTGGAGATACAAAGTATTTATGGAGAAGGTTCACGGTTTTGTTTTGATTTGATGCAAAAGATTGTAGACGTAAGACCAATGGGGGACTTTGAAGAGGCTGCTAAAACGTCGGAGCAAAAAGGAGCAATAACATATGAAGGAGAAGACGAAGGGGAATAGGCGTAAACAAAAAAGCAGATTCAGTCAGATTGATAAAAAGCAATTCACATTACCGCTGCTTATGTGTCTGATTGGTTTGGGGTTTAATATAGGTGGGACAACTGCGGTTCGGACATTTGATCTTCCGTTTTATTTTGATTGCGCAGGTACGATTTTGATTGCCTATATGGGCGGTTATGTCCCGGGAATTGTTGTGGGATTGACGACAAATATTTTAAAGTGTGTGGAAGATCCGGCATCTATATACTATGCGCCAATCAGCATCTGTATTGCTCTTGTGACTGCATATTTGTATCGAAAAGGGAAGCTAAAAACCATACGCCATTTTATATTGTATACCTGTCTGATTACCGTAATTGCAATTGTTGTTGGAGGAGGGCTCTCCTGGATGGTTGAAGAAAATGCCGGTGAGATATTTGCAGGGGGAATGGTTCGTTATTGCTTGCTTGAACTTGGAGATAAGGCGATAAGCGTGGCATTTGTTTGCGTGATGTTGTCATTGATTCCGGAGAAAGTAAGAAAGCGTTTTGAACTTACATTATGGATGCAGGACAGCTCCATAGAGCAAAAGGAACTGGAACGCGTCGGGCAAAAGAACCGGTATCGTCATCCACTTGGGCGAAAAATTGTGGTGTCCCTAGGCGTTATTTCGATTTCAATTGCTTTTATCTGTGCAATAGCATGCGTGGAATTATATCGACAGTTTATGATTGATCAGCAAAGCAAAATTGGAAAAGCGGTGGCGAGTATTGCGGCATCCTTTGTCGAGGCAGATGATGTGGAGAAGTATCTTGATGAAGGGGATTCTTTTCAAAGTTATAAAGAGACAAAAGAGGAGCTTACCAAACTGCTTAAAAACAGTAATCAGGTATCCTATATATATGTCTATAAGATCATGTCGGATGGCTGTCATGTTGTATTTGATATTGATACGGAATCTGTGGATGCGGCGAACCTTGGAGATGTGATTTCCTTTGATGAAGCATTTATGGAATATCTTCCGGATTTGCTGGAGGGAAAGGAAATTGATGCGGTCATTTCAGAGGATAAATATGGTGCTTTATTATCGTACTATGTTCCGGTCTATGCATCTGACGGTGAGTGTGTATGCTATGCGGCGGCAGATATTTCGATGGATAATTTAAAGGACTATAGGCGATTGTTTTTTGTGCGTTTGATTGCCATCTTTATCAGTTTTTGGATTCTGGTTTTGGCAATCGGGCTTTGGCTGGCGAAATACCATCTTATTTTACCGATTAATGCAATGGCGAAGGTGACGGATGAATTTGAATACACGGATGAATATGCGCGCAGACGGAATCTGCACAATATCAAACAGCTTCAGATTAAGACAGGCGATGAAATAGAACGCATGTATTGGGCGCTTACTGCAACAATTGAAGAAAGTACCTGTTATTTTGAGGAAAGTAAACATCAAAATGAAAAAATCAGCAAGATGCAGGAAGGTCTTTTGATGGTTCTTGCGGACGTAGTGGAAAACCGTGATGAGTCAACCGGAAGCCATGTAAGGAAGACAGCAGCTTATGTGGAAATAACAATTAATAAGATGAGATCACTTGGTTATTACAAGGAGGAGTTGACGGAAGAATTGGCGCATAACACCATTCGTTCAGCACCACTTCATGATATTGGTAAGATTGCCATTCCGGATGCAATCTTAAATAAACCGGATCGACTGACCGATGAGGAATTTGGCATTATGAAATCGCACGCAGCGGAAGGCCGTACCATTATAGAGCGTGCAATCGAAACGATGCCGGATGTTGGATATCTGGTAGAGGCTAGAAATCTTGCCGGCTATCATCATGAAAAATGGAATGGCACCGGTTATCCGGAGGGACTTGCCGGCGAAGAGATTCCGTTGTCAGCGAGAATTATGGCCGTTGCAGATGTATTTGACGCATTGGTTTCAAGACGAGCCTATAAGGAACCATTTTCTTATGAGAAGGCGTTTTCGATTATTAAAGAGGATGCGGGAACGCACTTTGATCCCTATGTTGCGGATGCTTTTTTGAAGGCTGCAGACGATGTAGTGATCGTGGCTGATCGATTTGCAGAATAATCAGAGAAGGGGAGTTTGGTGTGCTCTTAGCCCGCCTTTAGAAAACTTGACAATAAACCCTGTTTTATGGTAAAAAAGATATGGTTTTACAAGAGACGAACATGCTGCCGTGAATAGTTGTTTATAGTCCGATGAAGGATTGTAGCTTTCTATTTGCGGCATTTTTTTTTGGAAATCAAGATATATTCAGTAAGGGAGAAAAAGATGAGTAAGCAGTATGATGTTATTATTATTGGCGCAGGTCCAGGGGGCATTTTTGCGTCATATGAATTAAAGAAAAATAATCAGAATCTAAAAGTGGCTGTATTTGAAAGCGGTCATAGTCTTGAGAAGAGAAAATGCCCAATCGACGGGGTGAAGATTAAGTCTTGTATTAATTGTCCATCTTGTTCGATCATGAGCGGATTTGGCGGAGCAGGCGCGTTTTCAGATGGAAAATACAATATTACCAATGATTTTGGAGGTACACTTCATGAATATATCGGTAAGAAACAGGCGATTGAATTGATGGAGTATATTGATGAAATCAATCTTGCATATGGCGGCGAGGGCACGAAACTGTACTCGACAACCGGTTCTGATATTAAAAAGACTTGTATGCAAAACAAGTTAAAGCTTTTAGATGCCTCAGTCAGACATTTGGGAACGGATGTTAACTATATTGTTCTAGAGAACCTTTATAATCATCTGAAAGAACAGGTGGATTTTTATTTTGATAATAGTGTGGAAAGCGTAAGAAAGCTTGAGAATGGATATGTTGTAGTAGCGAAAGACGGAGAGTATAGATGCGACAAGTGTATCATTTCTGTTGGACGAAGCGGCAGCAAATGGATGGAAAAAGTCTGTAATGAGCTCGATATTGAGACTAGTTCTAATCGTGTGGACATTGGCGTACGTGTGGAACTTGCAGCGGAGATTTTTTCGCATCTGACAGACGAACTGTATGAAAGTAAGATTGTGTATCGTACAGACAAGTTTGAAGATAAGGTAAGAACGTTTTGTATGAATCCGCGCGGAAGTGTCGTAAATGAAAATACGAACGGTATCATTACGGTAAATGGCCATAGCTACGAAGATCCGAAGCTGCAGACGGAAAACACGAACTTCGCGCTTCTTGTTGCAAAACATTTTTCAGAGCCGTTTAAAGACAGCAACGGATATGGTGAAAGTATTGCGAGATTATCCAATATGCTTGGCGGAGGCGTTATCGTACAGCGTTTTGGTGATTTGACAAGAGGTAGAAGAAGTACGAAAAAAAGAATAGAAGAAAACTTCGTTGTTCCGACGCTGGCAGCAGAGCCGGGAGATTTAAGTCTCGTACTGCCAAAGCGTATTTTGGATGGAATTATAGAGATGATTTACGCACTTGATAAGATTGCACCGGGAACTGCGAATGATGATACACTGTTGTATGGTGTGGAAGTTAAGTTCTACAACATGGAAGTGAAAGTAGATGAGAACTTAGAGTGTAAGCACAAGGGGCTATACATCATTGGAGATGGAAGTGGCGTTACGCATTCTTTGTCGCATGCATCTGCAAGTGGAGTGCATGTTGCGAGAAAGATTACCGGTGTATAAATACGTGACAGATATGGTGGCTGCATGGTAAGATAAGAACGCTTAATAACTAATTGGAAGATTAATCGAAACGGAGGCTATTTTAATGGGCGGATTTTTTGGAGTAGCATCACAGGATGATTGCGTTTTTGATCTGTTCTATGGAACGGATTATCACTCACATCTTGGGACCAGAAGAGCAGGACTTGCAGTATATGGCACGGAGAATGGGTTTGATCGTGCGATTCATAGTATTGAAACCACGAACTTTCGACCAAAATTTGATAAAGATATTTTGAAGATGAAAGGGCATCTTGGAATTGGTTGTATTTCAGATTATGAGCCGCAACCACTGATTATTCGTTCGCATCACGGAACATATGCCATTACAACGGTTGGTAAGATTAATAATGCATCGCAGCTTGCGGATGATTTATTTGCGAAGGGGCACTCACATTTTCTGGAGATGAGCGGAGGCGATATCAATCCTACAGAGCTTGTTGCAACGTTGATTAATCAACAAGATACGATTGTTGACGGGATTCGTTATGTGCAAGATGTTGTGGATGGCTCAATGACTTTGATGCTGATGACAAAAGACGGGATTTATGCTGCGCGTGATAAGTATGGAAGAACACCGGTTGAGATTGGATATAAAAAGACGGAAGAAGGAGCGGCGCATTGTATTTGCTTTGAGAGCTTTTCTTTCTTGAATCTGGGATACCGGATGAAGAAGGAATTAGGACCGGGAGAGATTGTCTTTGTGGATCCGGAGGAAATTAAGACAGTTGCACCGGCGCTTGATGAGATGAAGGTGTGTTCTTTTCTGTGGATTTACTATGGATTTCCGGCATCTACTTATGAAGGGCTCAATGTCGAAGATGTTCGATGCAAATGTGGTAGTAAACTTGCCAAACGGGATATGACAAGAGGAATTAAACCGAATATGGTTGCAGGCGTTCCGGACTCGGGTATTGCACATGCCGTTGGCTACGCCAATGAATCAGGCGTGCCGTATTCGCGACCATTTGTCAAGTATACGCCAACCTGGCCGCGCTCGTTTATGCCTACAATTCAAAGCCGGCGTGATTTGATTGCCAAGATGAAACTTGTACCGATTCGTGAATTGTTAGAGGGAAATAAGCTGTTGCTGATTGATGATTCCATTGTTCGTGGTACGCAGCTTCGAGAGACAACGCAGTATCTATACAAGAGCGGCGTTGAGGAGGTTCACATCCGGCCGGCATGTCCGCCGTTGGTCTTTGGATGCAAATATTTGAATTTTTCCAGATCGAATTCCGAAGCGGAGCTGATTACTCGCAGGATGATTGAGAAGCTGGAAGGAACAATGAATCCGTCGGATTCTATTTTGGCCAAGTATACAGATCCGGATTCTGATCAGTATGCGAATATGTTAGAAGAGATTCGCAGGCAATTAGATTTTACATCCCTTCATTATCACAGATTGGATGATATGGTAGAGGCAATTGGATTAGGAAAGTGTAAGCTTTGCACCTATTGCTGGGATGGAGCTGAATAAAGAAATTACAGGACATCGAAAGCAGGGGCTTATCGTCTCATGCCTTCGATGTCTTTTGGTTTTGAAGAAGATTATTTTAGGAAGTGAGACTTTAACTTGCCGGTTAAAACGATTAAAATATAGGAAAAGAAAGGAGCGGCTATGGCAACACAAGGAGCGGCAAAGGAACAGACAAAAAGCAGAATCAGAGAGCCAAAGAGATATCGCGTTATCATGCATAACGATGACTTTACGACGATGGAATTCGTGGTGGATATTCTGGTTCGGATATTCCATAAAAATGAGATCGAAGCGGAGCAGATTATGATGAGTGTTCATCAAAAAGGGAGCGCAGTGGTTGGAGTATATCCTTATGATATTGCCAAGACCAGAATATTAGAATCGATGAACCGTGCCAAGGCAGAAGGTTTTCCGTTTCGTATGACCATGGAGGAAGCATAGATGAATTTATCAAAACTGGTGTCCGTGATTATGGAACGGGCAATTAAATGTGCACATGATGCGCACTATGAATATGTGACACCGGAAGTAATTTTACTTGCGCTGTGTGAAACGGCATCATTCTATGAGCCGTATGTGGAGTGTGGCGGAGATGTGGCAGCTTTAGAAGAGGATTTGAAGGAGTACTTAAAAGAATATGTAACCGATGCCAAGGCGACAACGGCGCAATTCTCCGCAGAGGCCGGGGAGATGCTTGTGGCGGCGCAGCGTTCGGCGCAGTACAGTGGGCGTAACGTGATTGAGCTCGAGCATATTGTCAGGGGAATGTGGCAACTCCAGGATTGTTATGCCGTTTATTATATGAGTCTGCAAGGCGTGGAAGAAGTGGAACTGCTTCAGGCACTTCTTGAAGAAAAAGGTGAAGACTGGGGAGCCGGTGAGCAACAAATTCCGGATCAAGAAAAGAAGGAATCAACCTATGAGCAATATGCTCCTTGCATGAACGATATGCTAGAAGGCGTGAATCCTTTGATTGGTCGTGAAGCTGAGCTTGAACGAACTATTCAGATTCTGTGCCGGAAAGAGAAGAATAATGTGATTCACATTGGAGAGCCGGGCGTAGGGAAAACGGCGCTGATGTATGGTCTGGTGCAGCGCATTGAGAAGGGCTTAGTGCCGGAGCAACTTAAGGGCGCACGTGTCTTTATGTTGGATCTTGGAAGTTTGCTTGCAGGTACGCAGTACCGGGGCGACTTAGAAAAGCGTCTAAAGAAGCTTCTTAAGGAAATCAGCCGAGAAGAAAAGGCTATCATCTACATCGATGAGATCCACAACCTGACAGGTGCCGGAGCTGTTGGAGAGGGTTCCTTTGATACTTCTAATATGTTAAAACCGTATCTTGCACAGGGCTCGATTCGTTTTGTCGGCGCGACGACATTTGAAGAATACAAGCGTTACTTTGAGAAGAACAAAAGCCTTGTAAGAAGATTTCAAAATGTGGAGATTGCGGAGCCTTCGGAGGAAGAGACTGTGAAGATCTTAGAGGGCTTAAAACCAAATTACGAAAAGTATCACGGTGTCAAGTATCAAAAGGGTGTGCTTGAATATGCCGTCTCCATGAGTAAAAAGTATATCAACGAGCGGTTTTTGCCGGATAAGGCAATTGATCTGATTGACGAAGCGGGTGCTTATCGCAAGATTCATCCGCTCGATCAAAAGCGCCAGTCTGTCGGCAAAGACCTGATCAATGAAGTGCTGACGAGTATCTGTCGGGTACCGGTTCAGGTGACGGCCGACGAGCTTGAGCAGGACGGTTTAAAGTCCTTAGAAGAGCGTATGCTCTCTCAGATCTTCGGACAGGATGAGGCGGTCTCGCAGGTTGTAAACGCCATCAAATTCTCAAAAGCCGGTCTTTTAGAGGAAAACAAACCGCTCTCGAGCTTTCTATTTGCCGGTCCGACCGGTGTTGGTAAGACAGAAATTGCAAAATGTCTTGCAAAAGAACTTGGCATTTCTCTGGTGCGTTTTGATATGAGTGAGTATGGAGAAAAACACGCGGTTGCGAAGCTGATTGGTTCACCGGCCGGCTATGTCGGCTACGAAGATGGTGGCCTTTTAACCGAGGCCATCCGCAAGATGCCTTCTTGCGTGTTGCTTCTTGATGAAATGGAAAAGGCGCATGAAGATATTTTTAACGTACTCCTTCAGGTTATGGACTATGCAACATTGACAGACAACCAGGGCCGAAAGGCGGATTTTCGTAATGTCATTATTATTATGACGTCCAATGCAGGCGCCAGCCGTCTTGACAAGATGGGCATCGGATTTGAAAGTGGCGATACAACGCCGGATGTGATTACGGATGAGGTGAAGCGTCTATTTGCTCCGGAATTTCGGAATCGTTTGAATAAGATTGTGGTCTTTTCTTCCATGACGCAGGAGATGGGAAGCAGAATCGCCGAGAAAAAACTTGGTGAACTTAAAGCGCTCTTGCTGCAAAAGAAGGTAGAAATGACTTACACTAAGCGTGCAACGCAGCTGCTTCTTAAAAAGGGAATCAGCAAGGAGTACGGCGCCAGAAATATGGACCGCATCATCCAAAATGAAGTTAAAACGCTTCTGGTTGACGAGTTGCTCTATGGGAAACTGAAAAAAGGTGGCGCCTGCCAGATTGATGCGAAGCAGGATTCTTTCACCTTTCATCTTAAAAAGAAGTCAAAGAAAGCAGGGGAGAAATAAGTGAGACCTATCTATCAGCTGACGGAGGAAATTTCATTTCCAAAATCCGAGCTTGCAAGAGAGGATGGTCTGCTCGCCTTTGGCGGCGACCTGAAATTAGAGAGGCTGCTGCTCGCCTATTCCAACGGAATCTTCCCCTGGTACAATCCGGGTGAGGAGATCTTGTGGTGGTGTCCTAGGCAGCGTTTCATCATTAGGCCAAGCAAAATTCATATCTCAAAATCCATGAAGAAATTCATGAAGCATCACAAGGTGCAAGTGCAGATAAATCGGGATTTCGCTGACACGATGCACAGATGCCGGCTTAAGCGTGAACATGAAAAGGACGGCACATGGATTGGGGATGATATGGAGGCGGCGTATGGCCTGCTTCATAAGATCGGATATGCGATGAGTATCGATGCTTTTGTAGATGATGAACTGGCCGGAGGATTATATGGCGTTGTCATTGGCAAATGTTTTTTCGGTGAGAGCATGTTCTCTGAAAGCGTAAATGGCTCTAAGTTGGCGCTGATTTATCTCGCGCAGATTTTAGAGGATAATGATTTTTTGATGATTGACTGTCAATTTCACACCGACCATCTTGAGAGTATGGGCGGAGAGTATGTGGAGTGGGAGGAATATAAGGGGATGCTGCGTGAGGGAATCAAGTGGTAGCTCTGCGGGGGGAGGTTGCTTTCTCCTGTGGATACGATTTCTCCCCGCACCGACCCGCCGCTAATCAAATTTTTACTGCGTATCCTTTGATTTACTCGCCACCGCCCGTGTTCTGCTAGGGGGGTGATGATAATCTTATAAGAAATGGCCCGTTGTGCCTTCGGCACACCTTGCGGTCTAAAAAAGGCTAAGGTACTGCAAGCAAGCTTGCATCCTTAGCCTTTTCCATACCTATGTCTGCTGCGCAGACGGGCCATTTCCTTACGCAATCGGAGGCAGCCTCGGTTCGGTTTGGCGAGTATCAGATACTCGTAAAAATCTGGCGGCTCTCGACGTGCTTGTCGAAATGTATCCACCAGTCGAAAGCGAGGGTGCCCGCGCCGCAGAACTATCCACTTGGGAGGGGGCGGGGCTGCGCCGGGAGATATCTTTTGTAACTTTGCCGGCGTATTAGAGCCCAAAAGACACAAATCTCCCCATTCTCAGGAATATCGTTTCGGCTGCAACCACCTTGGTAGCAGTTTCGGCTGGGAATTCACCAGCGACCGGAAAGGATACATTTTCGAATGCACATCGAGAGCCGCCGGTTCTTGACGAGCATCGATAGCGAGCTGCGGGCGAACCGTGGCTGCTTCGGATAACATAAAGAAATGACTTGTCTGCGAAGCAGACATAGGGATAAGGAAACCGGCGTGTCTGCAAGCTGGCTTGCATAAGCGACGGTTTGATTATCCCGTAAGGTGTGCCGAAGGCACAGCAGGTCATTTCTTTTAAACCTACCACAACCAATCCTAGCAGAACACGGGCGACGGCGAGCGAAACAAAGATGCGCAGGAAAGAACCGAACAGCGGCGGGTCGGTGCAGGCGAAAATAGTATGCCTTGAAGGGAGCGCCCCCCTCTTCACAACCGAAACAAAACGACGACAAAAAAAGAAAGAACTGCACTCAGCAGTTCTTCCTTCCGTGTTTTGATTTATCGATTAGAAGCAACTTTTTCCTTGTTGTCAATCGTTTCATTTTCACTTTCGATGACTTCTTTGTTTCTCTCTAAGAATCCATCAAGATTTTCTTTCTTGTAGTTGATGTAACCTCTCTTAACGTGAGGATTCTCAGCCCAAAGTCTGTCAGCTTCTTCATTCCAAGAATCCGCATAAGGCTGACATTTTTCTGTTAAATGTTCCACGCTTTCAGGAGACTGTAAGTCGGTAGAAACAGCACCTGATTTGTGAACCATCTCGCGAAGTTTTTCCGGATTCTCAAGCATCGGGCAAGGTTTAAGCATATTATCGTTAAATGGCTGACCATCACGATAAGCCATAAATAATGGCTGCTTTAAGCACTCAAGAAGTGTGTTCTTGCGGATGTTTGCTCCGGAATAGTGGATGAATACGCAAGGTTCCGCATCGCCATTTGCATTGATGTGGAAGTAGTTACGACCACCGGCAATACAACCGCCTACGAACTCGCCATCGTTTTGGAAGTCCATAAGCATGATTGGTTTGCCGCCCTCAAATGCACGAATTTCGCGCAAACGATTATAGATGTATACACGCTGTTCAGGTGTTAATAATAATTCCGTATCAGCCTCGTTACCAACCGGCATGTAGTGGAAATACCATGCATAGCGGCATCCATGATCAATCATAAGATCGATAAATTCATCAGAAGTAACCGCATCTAAATTCTTTCTTGTATAACAAACTGAACAACCGTAGAATAAGCCATATTCTCTCATAAGATCCATAGCATTAAGAACCTTCTTGAAGATTCCGTCGCCGCGTCGACCGTCATTGGCTTCTTCAAAGCCTTCTAAGCTCAAAGAGAAGGACAGGTTACCAACTTTTTGAACTTCTTTACAGAATTCTTCGTCAATTAAGGTACCATTTGTGTAGCTGTGGAAAGCAACGTCACGATGTTTTTTACATAATTTTAAGATGTCGTCCTTACGAACGAGTGGTTCACCACCGGTGAACATATAAAGATATACACCAAGTTCCTTACCCTGTGTAACGATAGAGTCCATTTCTTCAAAAGTAAGATTTAATTTATATCCGTATTCTGCTGCCCAGCATCCTGTACAGCGAAGATTGCAGGCACTTGTTGGATCCATCAAGATGAGCCATGGTATATTGCAGTTATGTACTTCTCTCATATGACGAATGGTTTTGGTTCCATGGAAGGCAGCTTCAAAACCAAGGTTTAATGCTGTCATCTTAGCAACATTTGGATCAAGTTCGTCTAACATCTTGTTTACAAATTTATTCCATTTGTGATTTTTGTCAGTAGCAAGTTTTTTGGCTCCCTCAAAAGCTTCATCAGTAAAATTGTCACCCATAAATTTTTTGGCCAATTCAATAATCTGAAGAAGACCTTTTTCTCTGTCTTTGTTCAAACGCTTTAAAGCAACATCAATTGCAGCACTAAATGCTTTTCTTTGCATAGTGTGTGTTATATTTGCCATAAAAATGTTTCCCCTTTCAAATCTGTAACGATGGTTACAAAAACAATAGTTGTTTGATGAAAATCACGTGTCGGATAAACAACACCTGTTGATTTTCTAACTACTGTATATTATAATGCGTTTGTTGTGTTAGACAACCATCAATTATTAATTTTTTGTGTGTTTTCCAACAAATTGTGCTTTGAGTGTTGGAAATAGGGAAAAATATACTACTTATAGATAGGAGAAAAGAACTGCATATGACCAAGGATAGAAGAACAAAATACACAAAGACGGTTATTCGGGATGCTTTTTACGAATTATTGCTTGAAAAACCGATAAAAAAGATAACCGTAACGGATATCTGTAAATTAGCGGATATCAATAGAAGTACTTTTTATACTTATTATGATGATGTTATGGCTCTTTCGGAGTCGATTCAAAATGAGCTGTTTGAAAATGTTCTAATATCCATTACAACAGATCATTGGTATGAGGATTTATTAAAACTCATAGACGAAAATAAAGATGTGTGTTCGGCATTGATCGGGCCATATGGAGATGCTTCCTTTTTAAAGCATTTAATTTATCTTGGTTATAGTAACAGTATGAGAGTTTGGGATAAGTTGTATCCAAAGGCAGATGAGAAAGTAAAAGATTATGCGTATTCTTTTATTTCCGGAGGAATTATTGCAATTTTGGAAAATTGGGTAGCAGATGGCTGCAAGGATGACATTGAATATGTAGGAAAGCTTCTATACGGATTGTCCATGAAAGGAATTTCTGTTATGGAGGAAGGTGCAGAGCAGACGGAACTTCCGACGGGAAAGCTTCCGGTTGATTAAGAAAGAGAATGGCTTTTGTCTTCAAAATATGAGGACGAAAGCTTTTTTGTTGTGAAAAAATAAAATGCAAATATCGCGAATTGTATATACAAAAGAAGGGAGCTGATGTATAATTATATTGGGCTATTTGTACTAATGAAGTGTGCGAGGTTAGTTATATGAGTATTGTGTATAAAGACTATTACGAGACGATGTTAGAGCGTATGCCGGGGGCATTTTTGATTTACGAGGCGCACGATAAAGGACATATAATATATGCGAATCAGAATCTGATTAAGATGTTTGAATGTGATGATTTTGGGGATTTTTTGAAATTGACAAATGGAGGTTTCAAGGGGATGGTCTATGCAGAAGATTACAGTCGCGTCCAAAAAGAAATCTGGAGTCAGATTGATTCAAAGGAGACGGACAATTGTGACTATGTGGACTATCGTATTATTACAAAGTATGGGAGGATAGTTTATGTACTGGATAATGGAAGGCTTGTGAATGATCCTGTCTTTGGAGATGTCTTTTATGTAACGCTGTTAAGTCATGATGAGCGCGGACCTTATGTTATGAAGGATTACAGCGAAAAGAAGATTATAGATAAGCGACTGATTGAGACAGAAAAAGAACTCAACCAATATCGCTTGAAGGTAGAGTCGATGGAATTACTTCATGAAGTGTTGCATTCAGGCCCGTGGAATATAGAATTTGGAGAAGATGGTGAGGCGCAAAAGGTTAGTTGGAGTCAAGTCTTTCGACAGATGATTGGATATAAGGATGAGAAGGATTTTCCAAATAAGCTGTCGGCATTGCTGAATATTGTTCATGATGAGGATCGGGAGCGGATTGAGGATAAACTCCGGGAAGTGCTTGATGATAAGACAGGGGAACTGGCCTTTGATGAGGAATTTCGTATTCGAACCAGACAGAAAGGATTGTGCTGGTTTCGGGCAGCAGGAAAGCCTGCGAGACGAGAGGATGGAACACCGAAGGGGTTCGTTGGCATGTTCATTGATATTGATGAGCATTATCACGTATAAAGATATAGTAAAGAATATCGCTTAAGACGTCGATATACATAATAGAGACATGGATGTTTCAACTCAGTCGGGGTACAAGCTCCGACTGAGTTAAACGCTCCGCGAGGATGCGCACGGATTCGGACAGGAATTTGTCTGCTAAAGCAGACCCGAATCCGGCGCGCAAGACTCGCGAGCGAGTCTTAACAATGGCTTTACAAGGAGGTAGAGATGATGTCTAATATTAGCGGAATATCTGCTTATCAGCAGATGAATCAGAATTGGAAAACAAATAAAACCAGTCAAAAAGATGCAACGAAGCAATCGTCTAAGACTGCGCCGGTAGCAGATGAGAAGATACAAACACAATCATGGAAACCAATTGATACATCAAGTTCACTTGTGCCGGTCGCAAAAGAAGGATATGGACTTAGTATCGGGGAGGTTCAGTTGTCGGATGAGGCAAAAAGCTATTATGAGGAGCTGAAAAACAAGTTCTCCGGCGCACAGTTTATTCTGGTGAGCAAAGATATGAAGTCTCAGGTTCAGGCTAATGCAGCAGCATATGGCAATGCGAATAAGATGGTTGTCTTGATAGATGAAGAAAAACTAGAGATGATGGCAAATGATGAATCGTTTCGAAAGAAATACGAAGGCATTATTTCTATGGCGCAAAGTCAGATGGCGGCAGCTAAGGATTCACTTGCAAGCACAGGTGCGAATGTGAAAAACTATGGTATTTCCGTTGGCGCAGATGGCTCTATGAAGTATTTTGCAACGCTTGAGAAGGCTACGCAGGCACAGTCTAAACGCATCGAAAAGAAACGAGAGGAAAGACGAAAAGACCGCGTAGAGGAGAATAAGAAAGCGAATAAAGAGCAGCAGCGAAAGCGAACCACGGATGCAAAGACGCAGGATGTTGAGCCAAAAGAAGAACAAGAATATGTGCTTTTTACAGCGAAAAGTCCGGAGCGATTGTATGACAAGGTTGCGGCATATGCTTATGATAATCTGACGAATAGTGTTCGGACACAAGAAGAAAGAAACCGCGGACAAAATATTGATTTTGCAGGATAAAATAAAGGGTCGTTGTTTTTAACTCAGTCGGAGAAATCCCCCACCTCTAAGCGTTAGCGTAGGTGGGGGTTATGACAAACTATACTCAGTCGGGGTACAAGCTCCGACTGAGTTAAATGCTCCGCGAGGATGCGCACGGATTCGGACAGGAATTTGTCTGCTGAAGCAGACCCGAATCCGGCGCGCAAGACTCGCGAGCGAGTCTTGACAAAAGGATGAAGTAACAACCGATATGTTCGACTTTTTTAGCGTAGCAGTCATGTGGCTGCTGCGTTTTTTGTTTTCGAAATTCCCTTGATTAGGGAGAGAGAATCAAAAAATGCGGCGATTACCAAAGGAAGAGTAGCAGGCATATGCTGGCCGTTAGCTGGGGGCTGGTTTTGTAGCGGTAAAATGCTATAATATAGGAACGAGAATTGAAAGATATGAGAGGTTTATTAGGATATGGATATGTTATCGCTTGTAGGAATATTTGTCGGACTGGCACTGATGATTTTCCTGGCTTATAAAGGACATTCTATTATATGGGTAGCTCCTTTATGCGCCTTTGTCGTGGTGCTGTTTTCGTGCGCGGCCGGTCTTGGAGAAGATAGGACGCTTCTTTCTTCTTATACGGTAGATTACATGCAGGGCGTTGGAGAATATTTTATTTCCTGGTTCCCGACGTTTTTGCTTGGTGCAATCTACGGAAAAGTTATGGATATAACCGGAGCCGCAAGCTCGCTTGCTAAAGTAATTGTACGATTGGTTGGGACTCGGATGGCAGTGCTTGCAGTGCTGATACCATGTATGCTACTAACGTATGGTGGAGTATCCTTATTTGTTGTTGTCTTTATCATGTATCCCATGGGATATGAGATTTACAAAGCAGCAGATATTCCAAGGCATATGTTGCCGGCGGTGATTGCATTTGGAGCGATGGGGATTACCATGACATGCATTCCGGGAACGCCTCAAATCCAGAATCTGATACCGATGGATTATTATGGAACAGATGCTACAGCAGCTCCGGTGCTGGGAATAGTCGCTGCTTTGTTAATCGGAATTCCGGGATACCTGTATTTGAACAGACGTGTAAAATCAGCAAAAAAGTCAGGAAAGCATTTTGAGCCGGATCCGCAGATGAGTATTGCAAATGAGGATGAGAAAAAGCCATCATGGCATTGGCTGTCTGGGCTTGTTCCGCTGATCGTTGTTTTTGTAACACTGAATATTTTGGACCTAAATATTGTAATTGCACTGATTTTAGGAATCATCTGTTGCTTTTTGTTTAATATGAATATGATGAAGGAAGTGCCGCATGCGTTGACGGAAGGGGCAAAAGGCTCTGTTACGGCGATGATGAACACGGCTTGTGCGGTTGGATTCGGGTCTGTTATTAAGATTGTACCGGGATTCGTACTCTTGACGGGATTGCTAATTGGAAGTACTTCGAATCCGGTATCCTTATTGCTATCGGAAGCTCTTGCTACAGGGGTCTTGTCCGGAGCAACCGGCTCAGCATCCGGCGGATTGTCAATCGCGCTGTCTGCATTTGCAGATAATTATTTAGCGATGGCGGATAATCTGGGAATCAGTCCGCAGTTGCTTCATAGAATTGGAGCGATTGCAGCCGGAGCACTGGATAAGTTACCGCATAACGGAGCAATCATTACCTTGTTGGCGGTGTCTCATTGTACGCATAAAGAATCATATAAGGATATTTTCGTGACCTCGGTTGTAATTCCGGTTTTGGCAACGATTATTTTGGTTGTTGTATGGGGAATTGCAATGTAATCAAAAGAAAGTTTGGATAAAGAAGCCCCGCTTATGCAGTGTGTATAAGCGGGGCTTTGTAGTTGGTTTATTGGAATTCTTCTTCTGTCTGTGGAAGATTAAGTGTATGTTCCTCGTTTAATTTTTTGCAAATTGCAACAAATGTGTCGAGAGGTACATTCTGAATCTGCTTATTTGAACCACGGACATTGATGGATACCGTCTTGTTAGCGGCTTCTTGATCGCCGAGAACCAGGATATAAGGATCTTTATAATTTTTGAATTTCTTGATTTTTGGACGCATGTTTTTGTCGGAATAATCAGCTTCTACACGGATGCCGGCATTTTCTAATGCCTGTTCCACTTCCTTGGCATAGTCATTGTGTGATTCCATAATTGGAACGATACCGACCTGGAAAGGATTTAACCAAAATGGCATTGCGCCTTTGAAGTTCTCGATGATAATACCGATGAAACGTTCAAGAGAACCATAGATGGCACGGTGGATGACAACCGGCATTTGAGGATTGCCTTCCTGGTTGGTATAGGTTAAGCCAAAGTTATGAGGAAGCTGGAAGTCAAGCTGAATCGTACCGCATTGCCACTCTCTTCCAAGAGCGTCCTTGATCTGAAGGTCGATTTTTGGGCCGTAGAAAGCACCGTCGCCTTCATTGATTTCATAACCGCCCTCGCCGTATTTTTCATCTAATATTTCCTTGAGGCCGGCTTCGGCACGATCCCATACTTCGATTTCGCCCATAAAGTCATCCGGTCTTGTGGATAATTCGGCGCGGTACGTAACACCAAAAGTGCTATAGATTTCATCTGCAATTGCGATGATATCCGCAATTTCGTCTTTGATTTGTGATTCCATAACGAAAGTGTGGTCATCATCTTGACGGAATTCCTGTACACGGAACAGACCGTTCATCTGACCTGATTTTTCTTTACGATGAAGCACGTCATATTCACTGTAACGAATTGGCAAATCTTTATAGGAATGTGTGGTTCTTTTAAATACCATCATGGCATTCGGGCAGTTCATTGGTTTTGCTGCCATGGTATCGATATTTTCTCTGTTGTAAAGAGGAGTGCCTTTCTCAAGGTGAGCCTGGGTAGAAGTACTCATCTCATCAGCCTGTTCGGCAATATCGTCAAAGTCGGCATCTGCTTTTACAAATCCGTCAATACCCGGAACAATAAACATATTGTTAAGATAATGAGCCCAGTGTCCGCTGACAAGCCACAGTTTTTTGTTGTTAATAAGCGGGCAGGAGATTTCGGTATATCCATGTTTCTTTTGCAACTGCCTAGAATAGCGCATAAGTGTTTTGTACATCTCCCAACCACGAGGAAGCCAATACGGCATGCCAGGTGCGGATTCGTTAAAGGTAAATAAGTCAAGCTGAGCGCCAATCTTCTTATGATCGCGCTCTCTTGCTTCTTGAATCAGTTTTACATGCTGTTTGAGTTCATCTTTGCTTGGAAATGCGTAGAAATAAACACGCTGCATCTGATCGCGTTTGGCATCGCCTCTCCAGTAAGCCATAGAACAGGCATGCACCTTATATGCGACGTTCATAAGATCTACGGAATTTTCAACGTGAGGTCCGCGACATAAATCGACATAATCCTCTCCGGTATAATAGATGCTGATGGTTTCGTCGTCCGGAAGATCTTTAATGAGTTCGATTTTGTATTTCTGATCCTTGAATAGTTCTAAGGCTTCTTCTTTGGAAACGACTTTTCGAGTCCAGTCTTCGCGGCGCTTGATGATTTCGCGCATCTTGTTTTCGATTGTTTTGAAATCGGACTCGGTAATGGTCTTGCCTTCCGGCAATACAAAATCATAGTATGCACCGTCATCAATCATCGGTCCGATGGCATACTGTACTTCTTTTCCATAAATCTCAATCACAGCCTTGGCAAGAATATGAGCCAGGGAATGGCGATATAAGCTTAAGAATTCTTCTTTTTCCATGTGTTTTTCTCCTTTTTCTTTTGCATAAAAAAACCCAATTCGTGTAGAAACGAATTGGGACGATTTCTCGCGGTTCCACCCAAATTGCTGCAATGCAGCCACTTAGTTAGGATCGTAACGTGATCAGACGTATCCGATTAAGGATCTCTCCGAGGTGGTATTCGCATCATATGATCGTAAAGTCTTGCAGCACCGACTTCTCTCTGGGACGCCCATATAAGCTACTGTCCTCATCAGCGATTTGTAATATTCCTTATTTACTTTATCGGTAGAGCCTGCATTTGTCAAGTGTTTCTGGGGAAAACAAAATAGCACTGCCCGCAGGCAGTGCCAATGAACATCATCTATGATTCGATTGCAATTCCAAGTTTTTCAAATAATAATTCCGTAGACTTCAGTTCTAGAATCATAACCATGGCACTCTTAATCGATGTTCCTTGAATAAACAGGGTTTCGTCAATGTATAAAACCTGTCGACCGGCAGATGACAAACTGTTATAAGCGTTATCGAGGAAATTACCTACGGTATCAATCCCGACTTTAGGTGGGGCAATATTGATATAGGTATTTGTCATTGTTGCAATGGAATTCACATAAGCAGCAGTCGTAATGTTGCCGGTTTCTTGCATAACAGAAAAATCCATGTCATTAAAATCGTCAAGAGATTCAAATTGCCTTTCGTAAAATGTATTAATTAAGGCACTTGCAAAATCCTGATGCGTGATTTGGAGCATCATTCCGTTCAAATCACCCTCAAAATCGATGGAAGTTCCAAGTACTTTCAGGTCTTTACCGCCAAGAATTTCGGTTGCTTTTTCATAATCCAACAGGAAAATCTGAGGGATTTCGATATCTACTACTTTATTTAGTAAAGTTGCAAGTGCAGTTGCTGCATTACCGGAACCGATATTTCCGATTTCTGTTAGCACGTCCAAATGCATCTCGTTTAATTGTTCTAAAGATGTGAATGCCATAATCTTCCTCCTATACACTATTTTAGATTAAGTATATCATAAGTCCTATTAAAAGAAAATGAGATATTTATAATTTCGTGGAAAAAAAGGTAAAAATTAGTTTGTGAATCTTGCACGGAAAGAAGAGTAAAATATGGGGAAATATGAAAACATAGGCAGCGCAAAAAATCTGTGCTATAATATAACGAGTTATGGGCAAAAGTCCGCAAAGGAGATAATAATCATGAGTAAAGAACTTGGAAAAACATATAATCCAAAAGATATTGAGGATCGACTTTATCAAAAATGGGAAGAAAAAAAATATTTTCATGCACAGGTAGATCGATCTAAGAAGCCATTTACCATTGTTATGCCGCCGCCAAATATTACGGGGCAGCTTCATATGGGACATGCGCTGGATAATACTTTGCAGGATATCTTGATTCGCTATAAAAGAATGCAGGGATATAATGCATTGTGGCAGCCGGGATGCGATCATGCTTCTATAGCTACAGAAGTAAAGATTATTGACAAGCTCAAAGAAGAAGGACTTACGAAAGAAGATCTTGGAAGAGAGAAGTTTTTAGAAAGAGCCTGGGACTGGAAAGAAGAATACGGTGGACGTATCGTAAGTCAGCTTAAGAAGATTGGCTCTTCTGCCGATTGGGATCGCGAGCGGTTCACGATGGACGAAGGCTGCTCAAAGGCAGTAGAAGAAGTTTTTGTAAAACTGTTTGACGAGGGCTACATTTATAAAGGAAACCGAATCATCAACTGGTGTCCGGTCTGCGAGACTTCTATTTCGGATGCAGAGGTAGAGCATGAGCTTCAGCATGGCAAGTTCTGGCATATTAACTATCCGATTGCCGGAGAAGAAGGACGCTTTGTGGAAATCGCAACGACAAGACCGGAGACGCTGCTTGGAGATACGGCAGTAGCTGTTAATCCGGAAGATGAGCGTTATAAGGATCTTATTGGTAAGAAGTTAATTCTGCCGTTGGTTGGAAGAGAAATTCCGGTAGTGGCAGATGAATATGTAGATAAAGAGTTTGGAACCGGTTGTGTTAAAATCACACCGGCACATGACCCGAATGACTTTGAGGTAGGACAGCGTCATGATCTGCCTTTAATTAATGTGTTAAATGATGATGCAACCATTAATGAAAATGGTGGAAAATACCAGGGAATGGATCGCTATGAAGCAAGAAAGCAGATGGTAGCCGATCTTGATGAGCAAGGACTTTTAGTGAAGATTGAAGATCATGATCACAATGTCGGAACACATGACAGATGTGGCACAACCATTGAGCCTATGGCAAAGCAGCAGTGGTTTGTAGCAATGGAAGAACTTGCAAAGCCTGCAAAGGAAGCGATAAAGAACGGAGAGCTTCAGTTCGTTCCGGAGCATTTTGATAAGACTTATATGCACTGGCTGGATGGCATTCGCGACTGGTGTATCTCAAGACAGCTGTGGTGGGGACATCAGATTCCGGCATATTATTGCCAGGATTGTGGCGAGATGGTAGTAGCCAAAAAAGAGAATGCACCATGTGAGTGTCCGAAGTGTAAGAGTAAGAAGATTGTGCAAGATCCGGACACGCTTGATACCTGGTTTTCATCCGCACTTTGGCCATTTTCTACACTTGGATGGCCGGATAAGACAGAAGATCTTGATTATTTTTACCCAACCAATGTATTGGTAACCGGTTATGATATCATTTTCTTTTGGGTAGTAAGAATGGTATTTTCGGGTTATGCACATACCGGAAAGTCACCGTTTAATACGGTATTGATTCATGGTCTTGTAAGAGATGACAAGGGCCGCAAGATGAGTAAGTCTTTGGGGAATGGAATCGATCCTCTGGAAGTGATTGATAAATACGGCGCAGATGCACTTCGTCTTACACTGGTTACGGGAAATGCACCGGGTAATGATATGAGATTCTATTGGGAGCGTGTTGAGACAAGCCGTAACTTTGCCAATAAAGTATGGAATGCATCCCGTTTTATTATGATGAATCTTGGAGATGAGGAAGTGACGGTTCCAAGTAAGGAAGATCTTACAACGGCAGATAAGTGGATCTTATCCGGAGTCAATAAACTGGCAAAAGAAATGACGGAAAACATGGATCGCTTTGAACTTGGAATTGCCGTTCAGAAAGTATATGACTTTATTTGGGATGAATTTTGTGATTGGTATATTGAGATTGTAAAACCTCGTTTATATAGGAAAGAAGAAGAGCCGGTACCGGCAAATGCAGCTTTGTGGGTGCTTAAGACGGTTCTGTCTAGAGCATTAAAACTCCTGCATCCGTTTATGCCGTTTATTACGGAAGAAATCTATTGCACACTTCTTCCGCAGGAAGAAAGCATTATGATTAGCGAATGGCCACAATACAAAGAAGAGTGGGAGTTCAAAAAAGAGGCTGCAACCATTGAGGAAATCAAAGAGATGGTTCGTTCGATACGTGCAAGAAGAACCGATATGAACGTTCCGCAGAACAAGAAGGCTAAGGTTATTATCGTTGCAAATGATGCGGATAAGGCCAAGACCTTTGAAGCACTTAAGTCTTCCTACCAGGCACTTGCAAGCGCCAGTGAGATCGTAGTGCAGACAGATAAGACGGGAATTGATGATAGTGCAGTTTCGATTGTTTGTTTAAATTGCGTGATCTATATTCCGCTTGAAGAACTGGTTGACTTTGAAAAAGAAAGAGAACGTCTTGAGAAGGAAAAGGCACGTCTTACAAAAGAGCTTGCGCGTTCTAAAGGAATGCTTTCGAATGAAAAGTTCTTATCAAAGGCACCGGAAGCAAAGGTGCAGGAAGAAAAGGATAAGCTTGCCAAATATGAACAGTTGATGCAGCAGGTAGAAGCACAGCTTGCACAGTTGTAGGAAAGAAATAGTCCTTGCAATTTGGACATCGCTATGCTAAGATTAGTGCGTTATATGTAAAAAGCGAAGAAGGAGACTTGGTTGCTTAGAGGCCGACAGGAATACAGCGTCACCGACTGAGAGCGCTGTTTGGAAGAGAGCGATGCAGGAACACTCCGGAGCCGGCTGGTTGAAGGAAGAGTAGGTCAGCACGTTAGGCGCGTTAAGTCTTCAAGAGAAGAGATGAGAGAATCTCTTAACGCGGGTGGTACCGCGGGAATGATTAAGTAATCCCGTCCCGGCAGATGGTTATAGTCTGCCGGGATTTTTTTTCTTATAAAAAAGGAGTATGAATATGGATTTTTTAACAGGAGTTAACAAAAAAGATGTTTTTGAAATTACTGATTTACTTGATGAAAAGTTAATTGGTAGTGAAGTTGCGGTAGAAGGATCGGTGCACAGCATTCGAGATATGGGTGAGGTGGCATTCGTGATTCTGCGTAAGAGAGAAGGACTTTTGCAGTGTGTTTATGAAGAAGGAAAGTCTGGATTCAAATTATCTGAGATTCATAATGGTTCAACGGTTTCTTTAAAGGGAACGCTGGCGGCTGAAGAACGTGCGCCAAGAGGAATCGAGGTTCGAATCTCTTCGCTTACAGTGCTGTCTTCGCCGGTAGAAGCGATGCCGCTTCCAATTGATAAATGGAAGATGAAGACATCCTTAGAAGCAAAGCTGAATTATCGTTCTATTTCGCTTAGAAATGTGAGAGAACGTGCAAAATTCAGAGTGCAGGAAGGAATTGTAAGAGCATTTCGTGATTTCCTTCATGAACAAGGATTTACAGAAATACATACTCCAAAGATTGGAGCAAAGGGAGCGGAAGGAGGAGCGAATATCTTTAAGCTTGATTACTTCCACAGACCTGCAGTGCTTGCGCAGTCGCCACAGTTTTATAAGCAGATGATGGTTGGCGTATTTGACCGGGTGTTTGAGGTTGGACCGGTCTTTCGTGCAGAAAAGCATAATACCAAAAGACATTTAAATGAATATACGGGGCTTGACTTCGAGATGGGATTCATAGATGGATTTGAAGATGTTATGGCTATGGAAACAGGATTTTTACAGAAAATGACGCAGATTCTGCAGACGGAATATGCTCAGGAAGTGAAAATGCTTGGGATAACGCTTCCAAATACAGATAAGATTCCATGCGTTCGCTTTGATGAAGCGAAGAAGGTTGTAGCGGAAACATACAATCGCGAGATTCGAAATCCATATGATCTTGAGCCGGAGGAAGAGCAGCTGATAGGAAAATATTTCAAGGATAAATACGATGCAGACTTTGTGTTTGTAACGCATTATCCATCAAAGAAAAGACCGTTTTATGCGATGGATGATCCGGCAGATTCTACCTATACATTGAGCTTTGATTTGCTATATAATGGAATGGAAGTGACAACCGGAGGTCAGCGTATTCATGACTATCAGATGCTTATGGATAAAATTGCAGACCGTGGTATGACAGATGAAGGCATGGATCAGTATCTGTCTACCTTCAAACATGGTATGCCACCTCATGGAGGATTGGGAATCGGATTAGAACGTCTGACAATGCAGATGCTTGGAGAGGAGAATGTAAGAGAAGTCAGCCTCTTCCCAAGAGATATGAGCCGATTAGAACCATAAGAAGTATTGCAGCTAAGGAAGCAGGGGTGTTCTTATGAAGCGTAAACTTGTATCAATTGTAGTAGTGGGTTGTATGGTGTGCATGTTAGGAGCGTGTTCAAACACAGAGGAAACGGATGAACTATCAATTCGAACCGAAGAATATGTATCTCCACTTGAAGATGTTGTGACAGCAGATACCACTACAGTGGCAGACGAGACGACGCAAGAGGAGCAGCTGCCGGTGGCAGAATCGCAAACGGAGGCAGAAGGCTCTACGTCGGAAACGGATTCGGTAGATACGTCTGTACAAGAAGAGCAGGAACAATCGGAAAGCAGTGAGGAAACGCAGGAAGAGCAATCGCTTGATGAGAGTTCACAAGAAGCGTCCTATGACGTAGAAATGGAGACGTATTATAAGGCAAATGGAACGACCATTACGTATCCGGTGATATCCGGCTGGGAAGATGAGTTCAGTCAGGATGAATGGAATATTTTGTTTAAGAAATTCGCTAAGCAAGAGAAAAAGATTGCAACGCGTAATAAGAATAATGATGTAACGGTGAACTGGGAAGTGAAGACGCAGACGGATGATCTGCTTTCTCTTGTCGTGATTTACGAGGAAGATCTTGATGGAACCGCAAGGCCGTATACATACTGCGATACTTATAATATTAATATGCAGACCGGCGAGAAGGTGAGACTCAAGGACATGGCAGACGTGTCTGAGGTTGCGACAACACTTCTTGATACAGAAAATTACACAATCTCAAACGAGGACCTTAAGATAAAAGATGTCTTTTCCTATTCGACAAAAGGCAGTGGAAGTATCAGTGAAAAACAGTTGGTACATGATCTTAAAGGTTTTGATAAATCAAAATCCAATCTGCTGAAAAAAGGCGGATATAAAGTCTATGGAAGTTCTTTTATGGAAGATGACAAGGTGGTGCTTGTTATGGATGTTAGCTATTCCATGGGCGAGTATGTATGGATTACCATTGATTAGAAAGGAATTGTTATGGCAAATATTATTTCGGATGAAACCATGGAATATGTTGGAATTCTTGCAAAACTTGAATTGACAGCAAAAGAGCAAGCACAGGCCAAGAAAGATATGGAAAGCATGCTGGACTATATTGATAAATTGAATGAGCTTGATACCACTGGGATTGAGCCAATGTCGCATGTGTTTCCGGTGAACAACGTCTTTCGTGAAGATGTTGTGGAAAATGAGGACGAACATGACAAAATCATGAAGAATGCACCGGCAGTTAAAGAAGGCAGCTTTAAAGTGCCTAGAACTGTTGAATAATGGAGGACAACAATGATTGAAATGACAGCCGTCCAACTTGGTAAACAGATTGGACAAAAACAGATATCCGTAGCAGAAGCTGTGGAAGCATCTTTTGCGCAGATTGAACGTGTGGAAAAGGATGTAAACAGTTTTGTTACTTTAGATAAAGAGGCAGCACTAAAAAGTGCGGCAGAGGTACAAAAGAAGATTGATGCAGGAGAACTTACAGGACCGCTTGCCGGTGTTCCGGTGGCAATTAAAGACAATATGTGTACGGAAGGAAT
Organism: Eubacterium oxidoreducens; assembly: GCF_900104415.1. Classification (GTDB taxonomy): domain Bacteria; phylum Bacillota; class Clostridia; order Lachnospirales; family Lachnospiraceae; genus Eubacterium_C; species Eubacterium_C oxidoreducens. Next base: position 46,090 of record NZ_FMXR01000007.1, read on the forward strand.
GCTTACAACTTGCTCATCTAAGATTTTGAGCAATTTCCATCCGACGTTTTCCTCAGAAGCAGTGCTCAATCTTCAGCGTGAAGGCGCTGTTATCATTGGTAAGACCAATATGGATGAATTTGCAATGGGAAGCACAACGGAGACTTCTTATTATGGACCAACCAAGAATCCTTGGAATCTGAATCATGTACCGGGAGGTTCTTCGGGTGGATCTTGCTCGGCAGTAGCAGCAGGAGAAGCTTTTTACGCACTTGGTTCTGATACGGGTGGATCAATTCGACAGCCGAGTTCGTTTTGCGGTGTGGTAGGAATTAAGCCTACTTATGGAACGGTATCCCGTTATGGGCTTGTAGCATACGGTTCTTCATTGGATCAGATTGGACCGGTTGCGAAAGACGTGACGGATTGTGCAACAATTCTTGAAGCGATTGCTTCATATGACAGAAAAGATTCAACATCAATTAAGCGCGAGGATACTAATTTTACAGAAGCGTTAAAGGCGGATGTAAAAGGAATGAAGATTGGTATTCCAAGAGACTATTTTGGAGAAGGTTTGGATCCGCAGGTAAAAGAAGCTGTGTTAAAGGCAGCACAGGAGCTGAAAGCACAAGGTGCCGAGGTGGAAGAGTTTGATTTAAGTCTCGTAGAGTATGCAATTCCTGCTTATTATGTCATTGCAGCAGCGGAAGCAAGTTCGAACTTAGAGCGTTTTGATGGAGTAAAGTATGGCTATCGCTCGCAAGATTACGATGGTCTTCATAATATGTATAAGAAAACGAGAAGTGAAGGTTTTGGTGCAGAAGTAAAGCGTCGTATTATGCTTGGTTCTTTTGTGTTAAGTTCCGGTTATTATGATGCTTATTATTTGAAAGCACTTCGTGTAAAGGCGCTTATTAAGCAGGCGTTTGATCGCGCGTTTGAAAAATACGATGTGATTCTCGGACCGGCAGCACCGACAACAGCGCCGAAACTAGGAGAGTCTTTGGCAGATCCGATTAAGATGTATTTGGGTGATATCTATACAATTGCAGTGAATCTGACAGGCTTGCCGGGAATCAGCGTGCCTTGCGGTATGGATGATAAGGGACTTCCGATTGGTGTTCAACTTATTGGTAACCGTTTTGAGGAAAAGAAGATTATTCAGACTGCATTTACGTATGAACAGACAAGAACGCTTTTGTACAGCCCGCTTTACAAAGGCATAGAAAAGGAGGCACGTTAGGCATGAGTAAACAATACGAAACCGTCATTGGTCTAGAGGTTCACGTAGAGCTTGCAACCAAGACAAAGATTTTTTGTGCCTGCACAACACAGTTTGGAGGTGCGCCGAATACCCATACTTGTCCGGTCTGCACCGGTATGCCGGGATCTCTTCCGGTACTGAACAAAAAGGTCGTGGAGTATGCTATGGCGGTAGGTCTTGCAACGAATTGTGAGATTACCCGCATGAATAAATTTGACAGAAAGAATTATTTCTATCCGGATAATCCACAGAATTATCAGATCTCACAACTTTATCTGCCGATTTGCAGAAATGGACATGTAGATATTGAGACGCCTGCCGGAACAAAAGCAATCGGCATACATGAGATTCATATGGAAGAAGATGCCGGAAAACTCATTCATGATGAGTGGGAAGATGTTTCATTGGTTGACTATAACCGTTCCGGTGTGCCGCTGATTGAAATTGTATCTGAGCCGGATATGAGAAGTGCAGACGAGGTAATTGCTTATCTTGAAAAACTGCGTTTGATTATACAGTATTTAGGAGCGTCCGATTGTAAATTGCAGGAAGGTTCTATGCGTGCGGATGTGAATCTTTCGGTCAGAGAAGTTGGAGCAACAGAGTTTGGAACAAGAACTGAGATGAAGAACCTGAATTCTTTCAAGGCAATTGCAAGAGCAATTGAAGGCGAGCGTGCCCGCCAGATTGAGCTGATTGAGGAAGGAAAGCAGGTTATTCAGGAGACTAGAAGATGGGATGATAACAAAGAATATTCCTATGCAATGCGTTCGAAGGAAGATGCACAGGATTATCGTTACTTCCCGGATCCGGATCTGGTACCGGTTATGATTAGCCAGGAATGGATTGATGAAATCAAAGCGAAACAGCCGGAGCTTCGAAGCGAGAAGCTTGTTCGATATAAAGAGCAGTATAAAATACCGGATTATGATGCACAGATTATTACGGAATCTAAGCATATGGCCGATATATTTGAAGCAACATGTGAACTTGGTGCAGCACCAAAGAAAGTATCAAACTGGCTGATGGTAGAGACGATGCGACTTTTGAAGGAAAATGAAATGGAAGCAGACGATATTAAGTTCTCGCCTAAGAATCTTGCTGCCCTTATTAAGCTTACGGAGGATGGAACCGTCAACTCTTCGGTTGCAAAGGAAGTATTTGAAAAAATCTTTGCAGAGGATATCGACCCTGACAAATATGTAGAAGAGCATGGTCTTAAGACGGTTAACGACGAAGGCGCACTGCGTGAGACGATAGAAAAAGTTATTGCAGATAATCCACAGTCTGTTGAAGATTACCGAAACGGAAAAGAAAAAGCAATTGGATTCTTGGTTGGCCAGACCATGAAGGCAATGAAGGGAAAAGCAAATCCGGGTAAAGTAAACCAGATTCTAAAGGAATTGTTGTAATAAAAAAGGATCCTTACGCGTGAGGAGAGTTATATATGAGTAAAAATGATGATTATATGGAAGTTGATACGAAAGAGGAAGAAGCAGATGTCATTGATGAGAACGTGACAACGGATTTTACGTATGTTGCGGAGAATGCTCCGACGGATGAGCAGACAGATGACCGTTATGAGGATGTCTGTGTCATGTGTCAAAGACCGGAAAGCAAAGCCGGTAAGATGATTCATATGACAGCGGAAATCTGTATCTGTAATGATTGTATGCAAAAGACACTTGATACGATTAGTAATACGGAAAAGGATAATCCGAATCATCTAGGAAGTATTTTTGGACCAAATATGGGTGGACATTTTCCGAATATCAGCATGGTGAATTTGTCGGATTTGCAGGATATGTTCCCGCAAAGACAAAAAATTAAGAAAAAGTCCAAGGACAAGAATTCGCAGCCGTTAATTGACCTGAAAGATATTCCGGCACCGCATAAGATTAAAGCGCAGCTGGATGAATATGTAGTAGGTCAGGACTACGCGAAAAAAGTGATGTCTGTTGCGGTATACAATCACTACAAAAGGGTTGCAACCGGAACCATGGATGATATTGAAATTGAAAAGTCGAACATGCTAATGATTGGACCTACCGGTAGTGGTAAGACCTATCTTGTTAAAACGCTGGCAAGATTATTGGATGTTCCGTTGGCGATTACCGATGCGACCTCTCTTACAGAGGCTGGTTATATTGGTGATGACATCGAAAGTGTGGTTTCAAAACTTCTTGCTGCGGCAGATAATGATGTCGATAAAGCAGAGCATGGTATCATCTTCATTGATGAGATAGATAAGATTGCCAAAAAGAAGAATACGAACCAGCGCGATGTTAGCGGAGAGTCTGTACAGCAAGGGATGCTAAAGCTTCTTGAAGGTTCAGAAGTTGAAGTGCCGGTAGGAGCAACCAGTAAGAATGCGATGGTGCCGATGACAACTGTAGATACGAGAAATATTTTATTTATCTGTGGAGGTGCATTTCCGGACCTTGAAGATATTATCAAGGAACGCTTGAATAAGCAGTCATCTATGGGATTTAAGGCAGATCTTAAGGATAAATATGATAATGAGGAGAATCTATTACAGCAGGTAACGGTGGAAGATGTCAAGAATTTTGGAATGATTCCGGAATTTATCGGACGTTTGCCGATTATCTTTTCGTTGGAGGCGCTTACAGAGGAAATGCTTGTCAAGATTCTAAAAGAGCCTAAAAATGCCATCATCAAGCAATATCAAAAGCTACTTCAATTAGATGAAGTGGATCTTGTGTTTGAAGATGAAGCGCTGCATGCGATTGCAAAAAAGGCAAAGGAAAAGGAAGTGGGTGCGAGAGCGCTTCGTTCCATTATCGAGGAATTTATGCTTGATATCATGTATGAGATTCCAAAGGATGATAATATCGGTCGCGTGACAATTACCAAAGATTATATTGAAAAGAAGGGTGGCCCGAAGATTGAAATGCGGGTTGCTGGTCTTATAGAATAAGCAAAAAAGCTCACATCATTTCGGGATGTGAGCTTTTTTCGTTTTGCGGAGCGCTTGATTTAAGCGGAGGGTGTCAGGAGAGCGTTAAAACAAGAAGATGCTTCCGGCAACCATGATTATGATGGAGCACAGCACACTAATGGAATTGGCACAGCTTGCTTTGGCGCCGCTTCCGCCGCAACGCACTGTAAATACCGAACACATAGCGCCGATTGGTGCGAAGGAAAGAAGCACAAGAATCTTGCGATATTCAAGAGAAAATGGTAGGGCGTAGAACATAAAAAGGGCCAATAATACAGAAAAGCCAAGATGGGCCAAAATTAATTTCACAATATCAGATAGGAAATCCTTATTGGCATGAAATTCAAATAATATACCAACCATGAGCATTGCGATAAATGCATTTGCATTTGCAATAGGAGAAAGAAAGGTTCCAACTTGGGCGGGAATCTTGATATTGAAAAGCATTAATATCATCATGGTCAGATAGACATCGAGGCAGAAAGAAGAAAACATTCTTTGACATAATAACACGATGGGGTGGATGCGCTTTTTGGCACCGCCCGGATAAATATCGAGCATCGTTGTGGTCATCGCATAATTGCCTGCTACCATATTGATTGCGTTTCCGATATCGAACATACAGCATAGAACCGTGGCGGTAGGACCAAACAGTGTCTGCAGAACCGGAAGACCAAAGCATCCGATGTTGCGCCCGTCAAGGTTAAGCATGTAATAAGCTCTCGTTTCTTTTGGGAGTTTTTTTGTTGCAAAAAATGCAATGATAAGCGGAATGACACCGGCAAGGAGCCCGATCGGAATCAGCAAAAACAAAGAAGTGTCGCGCTCGAAATTGGAAAAACCAACTACGATAGAAGCCGGAAGTGTAAAGTTCATCATGATTTTTGCGAGCAGATTGGAATTTTCTGCTTTGAAAAAGCCGACCTTTTTTAGAACTGCGCCGGCGATAATTAATAAAATGTATAAAATTGGTTTTGATAAATCCATAATGGAATCCCTCTTTTCAACTAACACATTCTAACAAATGAAATTTGGAAAGTCAATTTTGCAAAAAAATTAAGTACAGTTAACAAAAGTTAAGCGCAGGTGTTTGCATAAAAAAGGCAGGTAGTACTAAAGTAACACAAAAAATAGACGCTGATTGAACAAGATTACCAAAACTATACCAAGTATACATTGTATAAATATACAGAATATACATAACGATATTGAAAAGGCTGCGCTCAAGGTGGTATAATTGCACAAAAGACAAATAAAAACATAACAGAATATAGCAAAAGAGCACATACGCAGAGACAATAGGGGTGTAGTTCTCTGCGATATGCATATAGAAAGCGTTTCCAAAAAAAGTGTTTTCGGCAGTTTTCTATAATCCGGAAAGGAGCTGATTAAAACGAAAAAAGGGTGTTGTTGATTATAGAAGGTGCTAAAACAATAAAAATGAGAGGAGTATTTTCACTATATGAAAAACACAAAATTATGGAAAAGCGTGTTACCGGCCGCACTATCGGTAGCGATGGTCTGCACAGGCGCAGCACCGGTTTTGGCGACGACAGGACAAGAAGATGATGCATTGTCTATTTCGGATGCAACAACTAATGATCTGACAGTATCCTTAGACTCTCAATCACTTAACGTGAAGGAGTATATCGATGCATATGTAGCAAATCCAACGGATGTATGCGGAACCGGAACGAATTGGGACGGTGTTGACCAGGCGGTTGATATCTATGTACCGGAGAATGCGACGGAGGACTCGGCAGTATTATTGTGCGTGAATAATGCGGGCTGGCAGGCAGATGCGTGGTCTGGCAGAACGGTCCAGATGACAAATAGTTCTGAATATGTAAGTACGAACGATTCGGATATTATTGGTGCTGCATTGAAAAGAGGGATGATAATCGTAAGTTATGGATGTAGAAGCCGTAACGATAATCCGGATTCTGATGGAAATTATATCAGTCATGCACCTGCAACAATGACCGATACGAAAGCGGTGATTCGATATCTTCGTGCGAATGCTGAAGAAATTGGAGCCGGCGATATGGACAAGATTGTTGTTACCGGAACATCGGGAGGAGGAGCCTTGACAACAATTATCGCTTCTTCCGGTAACAGTTCTGATTATTATGAATCGTTATATGAAATTGGAGCAGCCGGAATTGAAAAAACAAGCGATGGAGAGTATGTATCGACAATTGGGGATGACGTATTTGGAGCAATTGCATATTGTCCAATTAATGACTTGAGAGAAGCAGATGCGGCATATGAATGGACTTATGGAAGTACCAGACAGACAATGATTTCAGAAGGCACAGCGGAGTTTCAAAATGCCTTTACCGAGTCTTATACTGCAGAAGATATGATGAAGGCTTCTTCGGCATTGGCAGATCAGTACAGTGATTATGTGGATGGACTTGGACTTGCGCTTGATGATGGTACACCACTGACATCGGATAATCTCGAAGATGCAATCGTTGGACTTTTGGAAGATGAGATTACAGAATCTATTGAAGAAGTTGGAAGTGAACAGATGACAACAGATTCTACAGCTGCACCAACAAGAGCCAACACAACAAGTCAGTATACTTCAGGAAGCGATAATTGGACACCATGGCTGACGATTAATGAAGATGGAAGTTATGATTTTGACTATGATCAGTATCTGTATTGGATTGGAAGAAATGTAAAATTAAAAGTTGCCTGCGCATTCTCAAACAAGGGACTTGGAATTGCACAGCAAAATGAAGATTCTTTATATGGTTCTACATCAGTGGCATATAGCCCATATGAATTCTATTCATGGAATAATGATGCAACATTAGGAAATGGAGTTGGTCTTGATGATACCGGTCTAAGCTTTGATCGTTATCTGAAGACAAAAGCAGGTAAGACACTTGCAGCACAGCTTCGCATGACAACACCGATTTCTTATCTGACAGATGATTCCGGTTCAGATGCCGGAGAATCAGCGAAATACTGGTATGTAAGACATGGCATGGCAGATCGTGATACATCATTTGCATTGCAGACAATTCTTCGTTATGCACTTACCAATGACGATTCGATTGAGGATGTTAATTTCGAATTTGCATGGCTGAAACCACATTCAGGAAATTATGATGTGCAAGAAGCTATGACATGGCTGGATGCTTCTATTGCAGAGGCTGATGCGCCTACATCAATTGAGGGAGCTGAGGTTACACTTGCAAAGGATTCTTATACCTATGACGGAAAGAAAAAGACACCAAATGTTGTGGTAACACTTGCAGATGGAACCGTTCTCGATGAAGATGATTACGATGTGACTTATACGAAGAATACCAATGTTGGAACAGCAACCGTTACGATAACCGGTAAGGGGGATTATACCGGAACAGTTACTGCAACCTTCAAGATTACGAAGGCTAAGCAGACAATCAAGCATTCTTCAAAGACAAGCTATACGTATAGTCGTTCGAAAGTGAGTAAAGCAAAGCAGACGATTAAGATTGGTGCTTCGGCAAAAGGAAAAGTTACATATAGTGTTTCTTATCCAACCGGTAAGAAGGGTAATGTGACAGTGAAAAACGGCAAGATTGTAATTAAGAAAAATGCAGCAGCCGGAACTTATAAAGTTAAGGTAAAAGCAGCCGCAACCACAAATTACAAGGCAGCTACCGTGACTATTAAGATTAAAATTAAAAAATAAGTTTTCTAAAAAAACATGGAATATGCCATCCGATGGATTTCGGATGGCATATTTGCTAGAGTGAGAGAAAAGACATGGTAAAAGCACGATGAAAAGGGGCAATCGTCTCAAGATGATAATGTTTTTTTGTATGATATAGGATTGACGGCATATAAGAAAACATGATATATTATAGGTGGATAAAAGTGAGTTTTAAGGTAAATATTGTTTTGTTTTCAAAGAAAGAAGAGGATTGATTTTATGAAGAAAACATACATGACTCCTCAGATGGAGATTGAATTATTTGTGCCAAATCAAGCGGTATCCACTTGTACAGTTGATAAAAACACATCATGGGCTTTTGACTGTATGAAAGGACCGAATGTAGATTACGCAAGTAATATTATTAATTCTACAATTGCTAGCAACTGTGGAACACAGGTTGGATATGCCGGTGGTGTTTTGACTGCGAAATATAGAGGCGGAAGTTCGCATTCGAATCATAACTCCAGCATGGCAACTTGGACTTCAGAGCAATCAGGAAGTAAGAGATATTTAGTTGTAAATTACTCTTCCGGAGATGGTCTGTTATATGCAGAATCTGATAATAACGGACGTAATACCAGCAAGGGTAATTGGTCTGTGAAAAGCAATTATATTGTAAATGAGGGTGCAAGCCGAATGCATGCAATGGTAGCACCGGTAATTAGTACAACCAGCGTAAGCTCAAGCTGGTAGAATCATAATTTCATATTAAGAATCAGCGAAAGGAGGTCGGCGCGTTCGATCTCCTTTTTTGCGAACAGAATACAAGCAGGAGGGGTTGTATGGATGCACTTAGTATGTTTGGCGGGGCGGCTGAGAGATTAACGCAAAAAGCATTAGAGCAAAGAATTCCGATTTCGTCAACATTTGAGCTTCTTCCGACTTGTAATATGCGCTGTAAGATGTGCTATATTGTGCATCAGAATTTGTCGAAGGAACAAATCAAGAAAGTAGAGTTTTGGGACTCGCTCTGTGATGAGATGATAGCAGAGGGATTGCTGTTTTTACTTGTGACAGGAGGAGAACCGCTGACTTATCCATGGTTTCGGGAGCTGATGGAGCGACTTGCCAAGAAACCGGTGCATATTGCATTAAATACGAATGGAACTTTAATTGATGATAAGATGGCAGATTTTCTTATGACCATCTACCCCTATCAGGTAAATATCAGTTTGTATGGAGCAAGTGATGAGACTTATGAGAAACTATGCGGCATGCCGGGGGGATTTAGTAAAGTGTCGCAAGCGATTCAAAGGCTTCTTGATAGAGGGATGAAAGTAGAATTGCATACAACGATGGTACCGGATAATGTGCATGAAAAAGAGGCGATTGCACAGTTGGCCGAAGAATGGGAAGTGCCGCTTAAGATGACGCATTATATGTTCCCTCCTTATCGCAAGGAAGAACGTATGGGGACAGCGAGTTACCGCTTGACACCGCGAAAAGCCGCTGAAGTGGCTTTTTGGAATGTATGCAGACAGCTTCAAAACCCGGCCAATCGAAAGCAGGCATTTGAATTGCTTTGCAACACATTTGATAATCCGAAAATCTATGGAGCATATGGGCGAAAAGGCATATTGTGCCGTGGAGGATTGGCTAGTAGCTGGGTGGATTATCAAGGGAGAATATCCGGATGCGGCATTTCGAATTATGAACAGATTGATCTAAATAAGGTATCATTTAAAAGAGCATGGGACCAACTTGTTTCTCAAACAGAGCAGATAGAGGTTTCGATGGAATGCCGGATATGCCCGTATCGGTGTATTTGTTCCGTATGCGTGGCAGCGGCCTATTGTGAGACATCCGATGTAGGAGGAACGCCAAAATATTTGTGTGAAATGGCAAAAGAATATGCAAGATTGATAAAAAAAGAGTATGAGGAGTTAAAAGGACTATGAATTATGAAACCTATTATGAAATTGCGGACATAGTAATTAAGATTGACAGTCCATTTCCCTTTTTTGCGCATAATGGAGAAGATTTTAGATGTGAACAAAAGAAGGCGGATTTCGTATTTCATTTTCAACAGACTGACAACATACCGCAATTTTTGGATGGAAAGACCAAGATAGGACAAAGTCTGTGGTCTGATGAATATGTAGATGATAATGGTCAATATTGCCGAGCGTTTTTGTGGGAGGATCAATACTATACCGAGGTTTCGGTTGTGGGAGAAAAAGAAGGAACCTGTTATTTTAGCAGTTCGGATATCTTGGCGCAGCGAGCGGAAGAGGGATTTGAACTTCTTATGTATATGTGTCCGGAAATTGTATTGTTGCAATTTGACACAATCGTTCTGCATTCGAGTCATTTGAAAATAGGAGAAAGAGGACTGGTGTTTTCGGGTGTTTCTGGAGCGGGCAAGAGTACACAGGCGGAATTGTGGGAGAAAATGTGTGGCGCACAAGTGTTAAATGGAGACCGCTCAGCGCTAAGGAAGATAGACGGAGTATGGCAGGTATGCGGATGTCCGATGTGTGGAAGCAGTAACATTCATCGCAAAGGACGTGAATCGCTGTACGCAATTGTTATGCTTCATCAGGGAACGGATAATGCATTGAAACAACTTAAGGGAGCGCAGGCATTTCGAGAAGTAATGCCACAGATTACAACGCCGTTGTATCATAAGGAATATGCGAATCGGGTTATGAATAAAATTGAAGATTTAATAAGTAGTATACCGGTGTATCAATACACCTGTACGAAAGATGAAACTGCGGTGCAGGTACTAAAAGAGGCACTGCAGCTTTAGGAGGTCATAACTTGAAAGCGAATAAGATATGCTTACAAATAATAGAGATTGTAATCGCGGTAATACTGGTTCTTTTATTTTCGATGAGAACGAGTCCAATCTATTCTCTTTTGATGGGGAATTATACAGGAAATAATGCGGCAGCGGCAATGATGATTGGAAAAAGCTGGGCACAAGGAGCGGCGGTTCCGTATCGTGATCTGTTTATGGTTGGAGGACCGTTTTTCTTTGTGATTCAGGCAGCAGGATACTTGTCCGGAAGCCGGGTGGGCTTGTTTGTGATGGAAATCATTACGGTTTTTATTTATCTGGTATTTGTTCGACGGGCACTTGAGCAAATGACGACGAAGAAAAAAGCGCGTATCTTTACCTGGATATCGCTGATTCCGTATGTGGCATTAGTGAGTGGCGGAAATAGCATGAATGAGTATTTGCTTGCGATAGAGGCGGTTTTGCTATGGATGATTGTGCGCTTGCGCAAGACGCGAAATGTCAAAAAGTCTTTGGCTTTTGTAGGGGGACTATTGACGGGAGCCGCGGTTATGATAAATATAACGGAGGCTTCGCCGGTTTATATGCTGATGGTGGCGCTTCTAATCTGTATCGGGACATATGCAAACCAAAAAGGAAAAGCGATTCTTTGTAGTATTGCAGGGATTGCGGTTCCGATGATATTGCTTGTTCTTGTGTATGCGGCGAATGGTGCCACGGAAGATATGTTGCAAGGCTGGATCATTGTTCCAATCAAGATGCTTGGAGCGGATTTATCAGTGCTTGTTATTTTGCATAAATGTGTAAAATGTCTGCTGTTATTGCCGCTGTTTGTAGGTGGAATATTGCTGATAAAAAAGAAAAAGAAGATGGGATATGCGATATTGGTCGGCACGATTATTGTGGGACTTAATCTCCTCTTGCTGGAAATAGATGGAGTGCATTATCTTCACATCATAATCGCGGTGCCGCTGGCGCTGGCTTTATATGATAAGTATATGGATTTTGGAATGGCCAAAAAAGTGTGCATGGCTTTGGGTGTCTTAATAACGATAGCGGTCAGCCTTGTGCCAATCAAAAATTATATGGAGACACTTGCGACGGGGATTCCAAGGGCGCACAGTGATTTCTATGCGGACCTTAAGGAATTTATCAGTAACAATGATAATCCGCAATATGGTATGATAGATACAGATCTTTCTTTCTTTTTGATGATTGATTATATGCCAAAGCAAAAATATTTTACAGATCAGACGAATCTGTCGGCATATCTAGATGAAGTGAGCGAAGAAGTAGAGCGCTATAAGAATCATGAAGAGGAAATAAATGTCTTGCTTATTACGGAGCGAGGATTTAAGGGGCAGGAGTTAGATGGATTTCAATTGGCAGAGGTATATCTCAAGCTAGGCGGAAGTATATTTATTTACGTTTATTAAGGAGAGGGATAAGATGAGAACGAATTCAGATTTTATTAAGCGAGAGTTAGCCGGGGAATATATTCTTGTTCCGACGGGGGAGATGGCGTCGGTCATTAGTGGAATGATTACAATGACGCAGACCGCTGCATTTATCTGGGATCAGTATGATCAGTGCGACAATCTTGAGCAGATTGTGACACGTCTTATGGAGGAGTTTGATGTGGATGAGCAGACTGCGCGTGAGGACGTGTATGGGTATTCGAAGGAACTGTACAAAAAGCAGATGATTATGGAGGTTCCGGAATTAGAGGAAGAATAGGGAAGTTGATTTATGGGAAATAACAATAAGCAAAACGATGAATTTCGTGGGCTTAATAAGTTGCTAAAGTCACAGGCAGTAAAATTCTTGTTTGAGAAGTTTGGCGATGGAACTTATACGGAGTTTATTGATGACTGGAAATGGATCTTTTCATACAGTAAGAAGTATAAGTGGATTATTGTATTTTATACACTATTGGGATTATCCGGTTCTACACTGTCACTTGTTGCGGCGGTTATTGGACAGAAGCTGATTGATATTATTACCGGTTATCAATATTCAAAATTATGGCTGCTGATTTTGGCAATGGTAGCCAGTACTTTATTTAGTATGATCAGCGACAGTATTTTAGGTCGTTTTAATCTAAAAATCAGTATTTATGTGAACAATGATATTCAGGCAGAGATTTTTAATAAGATTATTGACTCCGACTGGCAAAAGCTGACAGAGTATCAAAACGGTGATTTGCTAAACCGTTTTAATTCAGATGTCGGAACGATAGCCGGTAACGCAGTATCCTGGGTGCCGAATGTCATTATTGCGATTTATACATTTGTTGCAACCTTTGTGGTGTTGCTTTCCTATGATCCGGTGATGGCGATTTTTGCATTTGCAACTTCTCCGGTTCTTTTGCTGGTAAGCAGGCGGGTAATGAGAAAGTCACGAGAATATCAAAAACGGGTTATGGAAATGAACTCCGGTATGATGAGTTTTGAAACCGAGACGTTTTATAACTTTGATTCGATTAAGAGTTTTGGCGTTACCAATCATTATGAAAATGAACTTCGCGGATGGCAGCAAAAGTATAAGGATTACAATCTTGAATATAACTTATATACCATTAAGTTGAATCTTGGCTTGTCATCGTTATCAACAAGTGTTAGTATGATAGCCTTTTTGTATTGTCTGTTTCGCATGTGGGAGCGCGTAATTACTTATGGTGAGATGTCGGTTATCCTATCACAAAGCGGTAAGCTGGCAAGTTCGTTTAGCTCCATCATCGGGATTTTCCCGAGCATGATTAGCAGTGCGGTATCGGCACATCGAATTCGTGAAATTGTGGATCTTCCAAAGGAAGTGCATGATCCGGAATCGGCTGAAAAGCTGCGCCCGTTAGCAAAAGATGGATTTACGGTTCGCATGAAGACGGTTGATTTTTCTTATGTAGAAGATAATCAAATCATTACAGGACTTGATTTCGTGGCGCAGCCAAATGAAATTGTAGCTTTGATCGGTCCAAGTGGGCAGGGAAAGACAACAATGCTTCGATTGATATTAGGACTTATTCATCCGCAGGAAGGTGAAGCGTTAATAGAGGCTTCAGATGGTTCGGCGTATCCGATGAATGCCGATCTTCGTGAATTTTTTTCATATGTACCACAGGGAAATACTATGCTGGCTGGTACGGTTGCAGAGAATCTTCGTGTTGTAAAAAATGATGCGACGGATGAAGAAATTGTGGAAGCGCTTAAAATTGCATGCGCCTGGGATTATGTGGAAACGCTTCCGGATGGAATTAATGGAAAATTAGGGGAACGTGGTCGCGGATTGTCAGAAGGACAGGTTCAGCGTATTGCAATTGCAAGAGCGGTACTTCGCGATGCACCGATTCTGCTTTTGGATGAGGCAACAAGTGCGCTGGATGAAGAGACGGAAGCACAGGTGCTTTCCAATATTATCAAACAGCGTCCAAATAAGACCTGCATCGTGTCGACACACAGGCCGAGCGTGCTTTCGATGTGTCAGAGAATTTATCGAATTAATGAAGCGGTACTTGAAGAAGTGCCTTATGAGAATCTATAAGTAATTACCCCTGTCCGGGGTTTCGGACAGGGGTGATTTTTTTACGTAAATACATCTATGTCAAAAGATGGGTTAATGGTTGCATTGCCAAGGGAAATGAGGAGCTTTACGATGGATTCCGATGATTCCTTACAATCGCGTTGTAGCCACTGATGGATAATGCGGAATTCTCCGGCAAGCAGGTATTCCCTTAGGTAGAGATCCATGGTTTTAGAATATTTGCTTAAAGACTCGTTAATCGTGCTTTGAATAGATGTGCGAAATAGCAGTTTCTTTGGAAACTCCGGGTCTACATCAGAAGTCATAAGAAGCTGACAGATTTCAAGATTCTCTTTTAGATAATCAAGCAGGCTAATGAGGGGCGCCGAGTTATCTGCCGGGTCCTGGTCGAGCGTCGCTAGTGTTTCATCAATGCGAAGAAGAAGATCGTCTTCAATTGCATGAAACAGATCGTACTGAGAACCATAATACTTATAGAAGGTAGAACGGTTGATGTCTGCGTGTTCACACAAAGTTCGGATGGAAATCTTGGGTAGCGGCGTGGTCCGCATAAGCTCTAAAAGACTTTCCTTTAACATTTCTTTTGTCATCTTCGCTCTTCGATTATTCTTTACATTCATCTCTTAATTTCCCCCACTTAATGCAATATTTAGAAATTATCGACTACAAAATGCCAGTATGTGTTGCAATAATAGCCAATTTTAAAAAACAGTTGGTTGAAAAAGCAACACATGTCTATTATATTAACACATGTACACTTTTTCAAGCGAGTCTTGACGAAAAGAGAGGAACGAAGATCAAGAGGCGAGGTGGAGAGATACATGAAAAAGCTATCTGAATTTTTAATAAAGAGAAATCGGATCATCCTGGGCGTTTTTATACTCCTTGCGGTGATTTGCGTATTGCTGATTCCAAAGGTGAATGTCATCTACGATATGACAAAGTATCTGCCGGAGAATTCTGCAATGAAGCAGGGGCTTGAGACATTAGAAGAGCAATTTCCGGATGTGTCGATGACGGATTCAACAATTCGGCTGATGTTTACCGGGCTTACGCAGGATGAAAAAGAGTCTATGCAAGAAGAGCTAGAAAGCATCGAATATGTGGATGAAGTCGCCTATGACATCGATGATGAAGATTATAATAACGGTGTTTATACGCTATATGAACTTGCGATTCCGTATGAGGACGGCAGTGATGAATTGGCATCGGTAACCGATGAAGTGAAGACAAGATATGTCGAATCCGAGGATTATACGGCGCAATTTGACTCAACCGCGATGGAGATTCCAATCGGCTCAATGCTGGTTGCGGTACTGGTAATGATTGCCATCTTATTTGTGATGTGTCAGTCATGGGTAGAGCCGATTCTATTTATCATTACGATTGGTGTCGCTGTGTTATTGAACATGGGAACCAACGCATTCTTATCGGGGGTATCGAATACGACGCATTCGATTGCAGCGGTGCTGCAGTTGGTATTATCCATGGATTATTCCATCATTTTGATGAATCGTTACCGGCAAGAGCTTACGATAACGCCAAATAAAAAAGACGCAATGCGAAAAGCAATTCAAAATGGATTTTCTTCTATTACGAGTAGTGCGATAACGACCATTGTAGGAATGCTGGTGCTTGTCTTTATGAGCTTTAAGATTGGACAGGATATGGGAATTGTGCTGGCGAAGGGTGTATTCATCAGTATGATCTGTATCTTTACCGTGCTTCCGGGACTCATTTTGATGTTCCACAACCTGATCTTCAAGACCGGAAAGAAAGTGCCACAGCCGCCGATGAAACCATTTGCCGGATTCAGCTTTAACGCAAAGCATGTGGTCTTGGTGGCATTTGCCGTATTGTTTGTACTGGCATTTATGCTGAAGGGAAATACCGCAATTACCTTCTTAAATGAGTCTCCGTCGGAGATTGACGAAATCTTCCCGGATACGAATGACATCGTAATGGTATATGAAAACGATCAAGACGACAAGGCAACGGATATGCTGACGGCACTCGGAGATGATGAAAATGTAGACAGTGTGCAGTCGTATTCGATTTCAATCGGCAAACAATATACGGCAGCAGAGCTTGCCGACGAGCTGGCGGACATGGACGACGTGGATATGGGAACCGAGCTCGATGAAGATACCATGAAGATGATGTATTATTATCATTTTACTGGTGGGGAAGTCGGAAATATTCCGGCGGCGAATCTGATGAATTTCATCGTGGATGATGTCATGAACAACGATACCTTTGCAGATGAGATGGACGATTCTGTTAAGGATAACGAAGAACAGATCCGCAAGTTTGCGAATAAAGAAGCGCTCTTAGAGGAGAAAACGGCTTTAGAGATGGCAGATTTTTTTGAGATGGATAAAGAGCAGGCTGAGCAGCTCTATCTGTTTTACTATATTGAACATGGAGGCATTAACACCGGTAAGCTTTCGATACGTGACTTTGCTGACTTTATTGTAAATGACGTTGCAAAAGACCCGGATTACAGCAGTGAGTTTTCCGCTGAGAATATCAAGCAGATGAAGCAGCTTCTTACCTACACCGACAAGGCGAAGGTAACGAAGAAGCGCACATACTCAGATCTTGCGGGTATGCTTGAGATGGATAAGTCCCAGGCGAAGCTTTTATATGTCAGTTACTTCGCATCGCAGGATACATCGCTTAGCAAGATGACGTTCCACGACCTGGTGCAGTTTTTAAATACGGATGTGGTAAATGATGAAACGCTTTCTTCTAATATGGATAAATCCGCGAAGAGTCAGCTTGCTTCCTTGAAGCATTATGCAAATAAGAGCGCCATCAGCAAGAAAAAGAGTGCGGCCAAACTGGCAAAGGCATTCTCCATGGACGAAGAGACCGTTACCCAGCTGTTTATGCTGAAAGTCATGTCTTCTGCAACCACGCAGATGACGCAGCAGGAGATGTACATG
Source organism: Eubacterium oxidoreducens (assembly GCF_900104415.1). Classification (GTDB taxonomy): domain Bacteria; phylum Bacillota; class Clostridia; order Lachnospirales; family Lachnospiraceae; genus Eubacterium_C; species Eubacterium_C oxidoreducens. Next base: position 63,238 of record NZ_FMXR01000007.1, read on the forward strand.
GAAGCTGCGAAGATGAAGATGAGCGAGTATGAGTTTGTGAATTTCATTTTGACGGATGTGGCATCAAATGAAAATTATGCTGCAATGTTTGATGCAAGTGCGCTGGAGTCATTAGGACAGCTTCAGTCGATGATGAACCTTACCGTATCCGGCACGAAGCTTAGCTATAAGGACGCAGCTGCATTGATGAGCATGGATGCTTCAGATATGAAGATGTTGTACGCTTATCATGACATGGGTTCTAAGAAAAATACCTGGAAGTTGTCGATGCAGCAGGTGGTCAATTACATCTTAAATCACCAGGCTGATTTTAGCGGTTCCATGAGCAAATCAGAGCTCAAACAGATGAAGACGCTTAAGAAGATTATGGACGCGTCCGTGGATGGGAAAACATTTACGGCTTCTGAAATGAGTGATATGATAGGAGTAGGAAATGATGAGGCCAAGATGCTTTATACCTTGTACTTATACGAGAATGATAAAGCAGACAGTTGGACGCTTTCACCGTATGGATTTATCACATTTTTAAATGATGAAGTGCTTACCAATGACGACTACGCGGATGAGATTGATAAGGAAGATGCCAAGGATCTTAAGAGTGGAGCCAAGATGGTTAAAGCCGTTGTATCCGGCAAGGCTTATTCGTGTAAAGAAATGGCCAAGTTGATGAGTGGCATGAGCGATGACATGGATGAAGAACAGCTCGAACTTCTCTACATGTATTACTTTAGCCAGGAAGCGTATGATGATTCATGGACCATGTCTTTTGAAGATTTCATTCATTGCATGAGCGATGAAGTAATGGAAGATGACCGTTTTGATGATGTGATTGATTCGTCCAATAAGGAAGAGCTTGACGATGCCAAGGAAACCATTGAAGATGCGGTGGAATCGCTTGTTGGAAAGGATTACAATCTGGCTATGATTTCAACAACGCTTGATGCGGAATCTGAGGAGACATTTGCTTATCTGGATAAGCTTCATGATTCGTTTGATGAGGAGCTTGGAGAGGATTCTTATTACCTGATTGGTAACACCGAGATGGCGTATGAGATGAATCAAACCTTCTCTTTAGAGCTGAACAAGATTACGCTTCTTACGGCGATTGCAATCTTCATAGTGGTATTGATTACATTTCGAAATGCCGCAGTTCCGGTAATCTTGGTATTGCTGATTCAGACAGCGGTTTATGTGATGCAGTCGAGCATGGGGCTTCGAGATATGAGCATTAATTATCTGGCGCTTTTGATTGTGCAAAGTATCCTGATGGGTGCGACAATCGACTATGGAATTCTATTTACGAATTACTATCGTGAGAATCGTAGAACGAAATCCATAAAGCAGTCGCTATACGGTGCCTATTCCGGTGCAATCCATACGATTATGACTTCCGGCCTTATTATGATTTTAGTTACATTTATTATGAGTTTTGCGTTCAGCGATCCGACGATCGGTCAGATCTGTCAGACGATATCGCTTGGAACGTTAACTGCCGTAATTCTGATCCTGTTTATTCTTCCGGGAACGCTGGCTGTCTTTGACAAGTTGGTATGCGGGAAGAATCGGGCATCGAAGACGGAATAAGACAAAATGTCATGACTAGAAAGGGAGGAGAAGACTATGGCAAAGAATAAAGTTATCTGCATCGGTCGTCAGTATGGTAGTGATGGTAGAGCAATCGGAAAGGCGGTTGCGGAGAAATTGGGAATTCCGTATTACGATAAGGAACTGATGGAAGAAGCGATTAAGGATACGGATCTTCCAAAGGACATACTTCGTAAGGTGGATGAGAAGGTTCCAAACTCGTTGTTCTTTGAAGTGTTTTACGAGGGAAAAGAAAAGAAGTATTATGGCATGAATGCGAGTGAAATTGTTCATGCAATGCAAGAGAAACTGATTTTGAAGAAAGCGCAGGAAAGTTCTTGTGTAATTATTGGTCGATGTGCGGATCAGATTTTAAGCGATGCCAATGAATTTCCGGTTGATGTGCTTTCGATATTTATCTGTGCACCGATGGAAGATCGGATTAAGCGTGTTGTAAAGCGTGAATCATTAGATGGAAAGACGGCGTCTGATTTGATTCGAAAGACGGATAAAAAGAGGAAGAATTATTATAACTATTACACCGGCAAGGATTGGGGGAAACCATCGGATTATGATGTATGTATCAATTCTTCAAGTCGCAGCCGAGAGGGAACGGTGAATATGATTTGTGATTTGTATGAGCATATACAGGAGCATCAGTAGGTGTGATTCGTCTGCGGGGGAGGGAGTGATGGCTTTCTCCCCGCACCGATCTGCCGCTGTTTGGCTTTGGATGGGTAAGATAATATTTCTTGTATAGAGCCGCTGGCTCTAGGGTTTGTAACTTTTTTGTATTGAGGACGGATAAAAGTTACAAAAAAGACGCAGCATGCCGAGCTAGGAGGTACAATTTGTAACTTTTTTAGGATAAAAGCTTTCAAAAGTTACAATCCAACTCCCGGGAACCACCTTCCGCCCGCAATCACAACCAAAACAAACCACTTAATCAATCAGTCCATACTTACGCATCAGTTCAATCCGTTGCTTACCAATCTTAATCGAATCCGCGGCGTTATTATCCGGATTATGCTTAGCGGTCTCCTTACGATATTTGGCGATACGGTCAAGCCAGGCAAAAGGCAGCAAGGCCGGATGCTGCTTTAGCATCGGATACTTGTGTTGCATTGCCGCAAGAGGCGGAAAAGCAGAACGTAATAGTCCGGAAGTGACGGGCTTGCCGTCGCCGCGAGAAGAATACGCCTGTACCGTCATGTTGGCAGAATGTTTACGCGTCATATTGCTGGCGCCAAAGATGCCGGCATCTAGTAAATCATCAAGCAAAGGCTCTATGTCATCCGGGCCTTGCTCTTGCCAAAAGACAGGATAGCAGGCTTTTTCATAATCAAATCCAAGATATTCCTTTCCAATCTGAAATAAACCGGCAGCGAAGATGAAGCTGTGAGAAGAAAGACAGCGTTTATGAAGCTGCACCCAATCAATCTGACTGCCATAAGCTAGTGCATACATACAGATATCAGCTACCAGACGAATACCAAATCCACCACCCAAAAAATGCTTTAAGGCATGAAGAATCAAAAAGAGCAGAGGGTCGGTTGGAGCCATGCTACGAATGTTGGTGCCCTTGCAGTTTATGATAATCGCATTTGCAAAGGCATCTTCGAAGAGATGGTTCATATTACGAAAGGCTTGCGAATCCTTGTTGAACAATCCTTTATGAATTTCAACCTGAAAGGCGGTATTGGGTAGATGATAGCCGACTTCATAGGAAGAGTCTTCGACTTCTTTGCTGTGAGGTAAAAGCTGCATTCCGAGTTCAGACAAAGCCTCCTTGTATGCTTTATAGCTACCTTGCGGAATATAAAGATCTTCATCGGAAGAGATGCGCAGCTCGCTGTTTGGAATAATGCTTCTACAGACGATTCCTTTCACAACAATCGGGAAAAGACCTTTTGCAGATAAGAATTGATACATATGGAGAAAATGCTGGTCATTTTGGGATTGATACGAAAGTGCCTGCATCATATTAGAGCGTAGGATAGGGATGTAATCCGCGCATAACTCGATAAAGGCCGGTTCTTTCAAAAAAGATGGTGTGATATATGGGAGAACGTTTTGGTCGGAAGCCAGCTTAAAAAGCTGTTCCCAATCTTCACGTGTTATGTCGTTTGGAATATGAAGTTGTTCCTCAAAAAGGGAGGCTCTTAATGCCTCCAGGAATAAATACCGGTATTTTGTCATATCATAATCTCTTTCTGGTACTTACGTTGTATAGTTGTCTTTATTATATCGGACTTAAGTTCAACATACAAGAATTTGTAGACGAAAACGGGCGGGTTACCTATAATGAGAAGTAGTTTTATCTTAGACGGGGGATAAGCTTGGATTATGAAAAACGCTGCATGAGGATGCGCAGGGGTTTTCTTGTGAAATAGGTTCGCTACGCGAATGCAAATACCGCGCCATTTCTAGTGGGCGAGACCTAATATGGAGGCATGATATGGCAAGCAGAGACGTTGATACGAAAGAATATGTGACGATGTTAAAAGAACTGATAGAAGAAGGACATCAGGTGAATATGGTGATTAGTGGCAATTCCATGTCCCCGTTTTTGATTTCGAAAAGGGATGAGGTTTGGTTGAATTCACCAAGCAGACCGCTTAAGGCTGGCGATATCGTGTTTTTCACAAGGCCGGGCGGGCAATATGTGTTGCATCGTATTCATCACATTTCACAAGAAGGGCTTTATATTATAGGAGATAATCAGATTGAGATGGAAGGACCGGTGCCGCAGGATGCGGTATTTGCCATTGTTACTTCGGTGAAACGAAAAGGGATTGTTTATGAGCCGGGTGATTTTTGGTGGTGGTTTTTTGCGCATGTATGGCGTCATATGATTTGGTATCGGAAGAGAAAGATGCGAAAAAGAAGAGGCAACCTTCATCGGTAAATTGCCTCTTTGGTATATTACGAAGAATTATTTTTTTGCGGTTTGTGTAAGCAAGCTTACGAGATGGGAAACATAAGGCTGCGAGGAATTGTTCTTCCAGATTGCAACAACATTTAGTGTATTGCCGGTGCTGATAGGAATGCAGCGAAGGGCGGGATTGTTAACAAAATTAGAATTCTCGTCGATGATGCTAAAACAGTTGTTGTTTTCCAAAATCAGCATAGAAGACTCTAAGGAATAAGTGGTGATAATATCCTTAGGCTCAAAACCATGAAGCTGGCATAGCAAAATCATTCCTTCATAACCACAGCTTGACACTTCCGGGCCGATTGTAACGAGAGTATCATTTTTTAAATCCTCAAAAGTAATACTTTGCTGCTCGGCCAAAGGATGCAATCTAGACAAGGCACAGATTGGCAATGAGCGGATAAAGGATTGACAGGATACGTCCATACTGGCTTGATAATCCGGCAGATCAAAACCGAGAGTGATGGCAAGATCAATCTCATCTGCAGCGAGCCAGTCACGAAGTTGCTTAAAAGTACCACGTTGGAAGGTGGCGGAAATATTAGGATATTCTGCACGAAGCTGATTGACGGCTTGTGGCAGATAGTTAGCCGTTCTTTGGGTCTCTAAGATGCCAATTGCCATGCGGTCAGAACCGGTAATGGTGGCAGAGGCCTTTTGAATAGCCTGTTCAATCTGATTTAATGTCTTGGTAAATTCTTCATACAAAATGCTTCCGGCAGGAGTAAGGCGGACTGTTTTTTTGTTACGATTAAGTAAGGTCAATCCGATTTCTTTTTCCAGATTAAAAATGTTACGACTAAGGGATGATTGTGCAATAAATAGTTGCTGTGCTGCCTTAGTAAAGTTTAACGTATCGGCGACTGCCAAAAAGCATTTTATCTGAAATGTTGTCATAAATATTTCCTCCTTCCTTAATGTAATCTTAAAGAATATCATAGCATCTTTTGGAACAAAATTCAAAAAAATATGTTACACTAGTAGCACATTTAAAAGAGGATTGGCAGGAATATGGCGAAGCGAAAAATAAGACTCAGCCGGCGGAAGAAAGCAGTCCGTAACAGAAGAATATTATATATATTGTTTGCGATTGCAATGATCATTATTATCGCGTTGGTTCATGAGATTCGAAAGCAGAATAGCGAGTCGACATCAGTAAGCGAAAAAGTTGTGCAGACAGAACCGGAGATTGATGTACAGTTGCTTGATGTGAGCGAATATACAAGACCACAAATAGCACTTAAAAAAGTAAATGCAATCGTGATTCATTATACCGCGAATCCGGGTACGAGCGCGCAAGCGAATCGTGATTATTTCAATAATCTTGCAACGACGCATACGACAAAAGCAAGTAGTCATTTTGTGATTGGATTAGAAGGTGAGATTATCCAATGCATTCCGACATCGGAGATGGCATATGCCTCCAATGATCGTAATTCGGATACGCTTGCAATTGAATGTTGTATTGAGGATGAGAGTGGTGAGTTTAATGATGAAACCTATGCCAGCTGCGTACAGCTGACAGCGTGGCTGTGCGGGAAGTTCTCGCTGGATCCGGCTACGGGTGTTATTCGCCATTATGATGTTACGGGAAAGAATTGTCCGAAATATTATGTAGAACATCCGAAGGCATGGGAGCAGTTTAAACAAGATGTGGCAGATTATATAGAGGAATATGGAACGGTAATAGATGAAGACGAAGATGAATAACCTGATTAAGCAATTACATACGGAGAATGCCAGAGGTGCAGCATCGAAACTGCGCAGTCTGCTGAAAGAAGAGGGTGCAACAGAGGAATTTTATGAACTGTGCGGCGGTGACTTTAGCTGTGTGCGTAGTCTGTTAGAGCATGAAGATGCCAAGGTACGTAAGAGCGGAGCACTGCTTTTGGGACAGCTTGAAGATGAAGATGCTGTGGAACTTTTATGGAATGCATATGAGAAGGAGACACAAAGGTTTGTCAAAAGCAGTTATCTAAAAGCGATGCAGAATCTGGATTGTGAAGCAATACTTGAGAAGCTTCGCCGGCGTTTGCAGGAGTTGTATCAATTTGAGGCGAAGGAAGAAGAAGAAAAGCATCTGCGGGAAGAGACGCATGAGATGCAAAAGCTGCTTAGCTTGTACGAGGTCAATAAGGGGCATGCGTTTATCGGCAATCATCGTCCAAGTGATTTGCTCCTTACCATGCCGTATGGATATGGACAATTATTGGCTAAGGAGTATCCGGGGGTGCTATCTAAGGTGATGAGCCTTGGAGTCAGAATGAAGAATGTATGTCCGGATGAAGTGATAGACAATCCATTATATGGAGAGATGTTATTTGCGCTTCACCTCGAAAGTAAGATTAGTCTGGATGCAAAATCTGCGGCGAGAGCTCTTGTAAAGTCAGATTTGAAAACAATTTTAAAACATTATCATGAAGGAGAAGAGGGATTTCGATTCCGTGTGCAACTGGCAGGACGCATGGAAGAAAAGGAAAAAGCGAAGTTTTTGAAAGCTTTTATTGCGGAAACGGAAAAAGCATTTGGCGGATATTTGCAAAATGATCCTTCGGATTATGAGATTGAGATTCGTTTTTACCAGACAACCAGTGGTTTGTTGCAACCATTTCTAAAATTGTTTACAATAGAAGAGAGGAGATTTGCTTATCGTAGCAGGATTCTTTCGACGGCTATGCGACCACAGCTGGCGGCATTGGCCCTTACCATTGCAAGAACTTATCTTACGGAAGGGGCACATGTATTGGATCCGCTTTGTGGAACCGGTACGCTGTTGATTGAACGTTATCGGCAAGGCCGGGTAGGAGCAGCTTTTGGAATCGATACTTATGGTGAAGCGATTGAGGCGGCGATGGAAAATGCGACGAAAGCGGATCGACGGATTCATTTTATTCATCGTGATTATTTTGATGCTACTTTTAAGGAAAAGTTTGACGAGCTGATATGCGAACTTCCGCTCGCTAAGCAGAGTGCAGCTGAAGAAGAGGCGTTTTATCAAAAATTCTTCGATGCAACTGCCAAGATTATGAAACCGGGAGCAGTTGTGATATTATTGTCCACGCAAGGGAACCGAATCAAGAAGCAGATTCGACTTCATCCTCAATTTTCTTTAAAAGAAGAACATTTGCTCCGAAAAAAGGATGAATTATTTGAGTATATTTTACGATATAAATAATAGATGGATATGTTAGGAAAGCAGAAAGGTGGTGCTGATATGAAATTTGCAATTGTAAATGACACAACGCTAAGATGTATGATTACCGAGCAGGAGATGGATGAGCTTGGATTTGAACTGGAGGATATTATCAGTGATACAGAGCGTGCACAGGACTTTCTGCATCTTATTTTAGAGGATGCTGAGGAAGAAACCGGATTTCGCATGGGCGAACGGGCAACAGTATCCATGGAAGCAACGATGCTGCCAGGGAAGGGACTTTCATTGCTGATTTATGATGGTTCTCCAACGGCAACAACCGTAAAGGAGAAGATTCGTCGTTTTCATGATGCGATATTAGATTATGCGAAATTAAATGAAGAATTCGATCTGGAGCAAACGGTATCGAAGAAGGAACAGGATGGATTCTTAAAACTGATTGGTGATAAGGTTATGATTGGTTTTCCTTCTTTAAATCTACTGATAGAATATTGCCGTAATGTTTTGGAGGATGGTATTTGCAGTACGGCTTATAAGCTTGATGATGAATACTATCTGGTAATCAAGGCTGAATTTACCAGTGAGCAGTATCGTCATATTGGCGGGCTTGCGTTGGAATTTGGACAAAATCTTGAGAGTGGGCGCAATGTAATTGCCTATTTGGAAGAACATGGTGAAGTGCTGATTGAAAAGGATGCAATTGCAAGACTTCAAAGCCTGTAAAGAATCAGAAGAGAAAAAGCCTTTAAGATGAGGGGAAATGCCCTGTCTTAAAGGCTTTTATTTGTTTTGGGGAAAGGGAGGACCATGTTAGGACTAATGACTCAGTGCGAAAATTCGCGAAACACAATATATAGTATTTTGCGATTGACAATAGTACAAGTTGTGGATATAATTTTCACAGAGGCTATAATTGAGAGCGGAGGCATATTATGAAGGAATTGTACATGCATCTTGCCGGAATCGTGGCGCATTCCATGGTTGACGGACCGGGAGTTCGAATGAGCATCTTCTTTCAGGGATGCATACACGCTTGTGATGGCTGTCATAATCCGGATACGTGGGATGTGGAAGGCGGCGAATATGTCAGTGTTCAGTCGGTCATTGATAAGATGAGAAAAACAAGATATCTAGATGGCATCACATTGTCGGGAGGCGATCCATTTGTGCAGGCGCAAGCAGCTTTGGCCATTGCGCAAGCGGCTAAGGAGATGGGACTTTCGGTATGGGTTTATACAGGATGGACGTTGGAAGAGCTTCTTGCAGGAAAAGCAGGAGATGCGGCAATTGAAGCACTCAATTATGTGGACGTATTGGTAGATGGGAGATTTGTATTGGGCCTCAAATCCTCAGAATGCATTTATCGGGGGAGCACAAATCAAAGGTTGATTGATATTGTGGAAAGTTTACGAAGTGGAAAAAGCGTGGAGATTAGGGAAGAAAGGGAATGTTATGAGTATTGAAACAGTAATCAAACGAAACGGCGCCAGGGTATCATTTGATATCACCAAGATTGAAAATGCAGTTGCGAAGGCTTTTTTGGCAACCGGAGAAATTGATGCCAGAGAGGTGTCAGCCGTTTCTAGAGCAGCAAGTATTATGGCGACAACAGGATCGGATGAAGCGCAGGGGAGTATCCTTAGCGTAGAACAGATTCAAGACAAAGTTGAGCAGATTCTGATGACTTTGGGGTATCCGAATACTGCGAAGGCCTATATCTTATATCGTTCCGAACGAAAGAAGATTCGTGAGACGAAAAAGACCTTGCTCGATTATAAGAAACTGGTAAATGATTATATTGGCGCGGAAAAGGATTGGCGAGTAAAAGAGAATTCGACCGTGACTTTAAGTGTCGGAGGATTGATTTTATCCAATTCCGGTGCGATTACAGCGAATTATTGGTTGACCGAAGTTTATGATGATGAGATTGCACAGGCACATCGTAAATGTTTTTTGCATTTGCACGATCTTTCCATGCTCACCGGCTATTGCGCAGGATGGAGCTTGAAACAGTTGATTCAGGAGGGACTTGGCGGTGTTGCCGGACGAATTACCAGTGCCCCGGCAAAACATCTTAGCACATTGTGCAACCAGATGGTGAACTTCCTTGGAATTATGCAAAATGAATGGGCAGGAGCACAGGCATTTTCATCCTTTGATACGTATCTTGCGCCGTTTGTTAAGATTGATAATCTGGATTATGCAGAAGTAAAGCAGTGCATTCAATCCTTTATTTACGGCGTAAATACCCCATCTCGCTGGGGAACGCAGGCACCGTTTACAAATGTTACATTGGATTGGACGGTTCCGGATGATATGAAGAATCTTAAGGCGATTATTGGTGGCGAGGAACAGGACTTTACTTACGGAGAATGTAAGAAAGAAATGGATATGATCAATAAGGCGTTTATTGAGATTATGATTGAAGGTGATGCGAATGGAAGAGGGTTCCAATATCCGATTCCGACCTATTCCATCACAAGAGATTTTGACTGGAGCGAGACAGAGAATAACAAGCTTCTCTTTGAAATGACGGCAAAGTATGGAACTCCATATTTTTCTAACTATGTCAATTCCGATATGAATCCTTCGGATGTTAGAAGTATGTGTTGCAGACTTCGTCTTGATCTTCGTGAGCTTCGCAAGAAGGGCGGCGGATATTTTGGTTCCGGAGAAAGTACCGGTTCGATCGGTGTTGTTACATTAAATCTTCCAAGAATGGCTTATATGTCAGAAACGAAGGAAGATTTCTATGGAATGCTTGATCACTATATGGATATCGCGGCGCGTTCGCTGGATATGAAGCGTCAGGTTATTACACGACTTTTGGATGAGGGACTGTATCCATATACAAAGCGTTATCTGGGCAAATTTGATGACCATTTTTCAACCATTGGTCTTGTTGGTATGAATGAAGTGATTGAGAATGCAAAATGGCTGAGCGGTACAATTGTGGAAGAAGAAGGTCATGCATTTGCGATTGAATGCTTAAATCATATGCGAGAGCGCCTTTCGGATTATCAGGAACAGTACAATGCACTCTTTAATCTTGAAGCAACGCCGGCAGAGTCAACAACTTACAGATTTGCCAAGCATGATACAGAAGAATTTCCGGATATTATCACAGCTGCAGGTGAGGGTGAGACCCCGTATTATACGAACAGCACACATCTCCCGGTTGGATATACGGATGATATTTTTGACGCGCTTGAGATTGAAGATGATTTGCAGACGCTCTATACGAGTGGAACTGTATTTCATGGTTTTATTGGACAAAATCTTCCGGACTGGAGAACAGCAGCAACACTTGTAAAGAAGATTTCGGACAATTTCCGATTGCCGTATTATACAATTTCGCCGACTTATTCGGTATGTGCAGAACATGGTTATATTTCCGGCGAACATTTTGTATGTCCGACTTGCGGAAGAGAGGCGGAAGTCTACTCTAGAATTACCGGCTATTATCGTCCGGTGAAGAACTGGAACGATGGTAAGGTTTCTGAATATAAGAACAGAAAGACTTATAAGAAAATTGAAATCACCGGCAGTAAATCCGCTGGAAAGGATGAAGTAAGCAATAATACGGCAGCAGTTCAGGATGCATTAAGCGAGTCGGTAGAAGGATTTAATATTCTCCTTGCTACAAAGACTTGTCCGAACTGTGAGGTTGCAAAGCATGCGCTTGAAGGTGCAAATATTGAATATCGTGTGGTTTACGCAGAGGAACAGGAAGGCGCTGAGCTTGCAAAAGAGTATAGCATCTTATCGGCACCGACATTATTGGTACCTAATGAGGGCGGATATGTGACATATTCTAATGTTAGCAATATTATGGGATATGTAAAAAAAGTTGCCGGATAAGGAACACCGGGTTAAAAAAATGAAAAAAATAGAAAATTTATATTGACATTACTTACGCGGTTTGATATTATAATCAAGTCGCGTGAGTGACACGAACTTAATAAGGTTCATGCGGAAGTGTCGGAACTGGCAGACGAGCAAGACTAAGGATCTTGTGATCGCAAGATCGTGTGGGTTCAAGTCCCATCTTCCGCATTATTATTTTAGAACTAAGGTGCATGCCTTAGTTCTTTTTTTATTTATAAACAGATGCACCTAGTTCTAAAATAACAGGCCGAGGAGTCCCTTGAACCCATGGGTTCAAGGTCTCCTCGACCTGGCGGTCTTCGTCGGTCGGTTCGGTGGGAAAAAGGTCCACCGGACCTTTTTCTATTTCCACCTCACCCCATCTTCCGCACGGATGGGACTCCCACTAAAAGAAAGCAATCTGCAGTCGGGTGGGGCGCGGTCGTCCGGTGGACGACCCTTGCGAAGCGAGGAGCGCCGACCGAGGCGTGTTCCAACACGCCGAGAATCAAGTCCCATAGTTTTGGGTTGGTATATCCCTCATTACTAAAACTGGGAAAAATTAGGTTTCATCTATTATTTGGAACGAGTTGGAACTGATTACTTAATTTTTTTTCGTGTTATAGTTTGCTATAGGAATGGAGTTTCAGAGTATGAGAAAAAGACATAAGTTAATATCAGTTTGTCATTGTACCAAGGATTGTAGTATGATTATTAGCGTATTTAACTCAGTCGGAGAAATCCCCCACCTCTAAGCGTTAGCGTAGGTGGGGGGGTATGACAAACTATACTCAGTCGGGGTACAAGCTCCGACTGAGTTAAACGCTCCGCGAGGATGCGCACGGATTCGGACAGGAATTTGTCTGCTGAAGCAGACCCGAATCCGGCGCGCAAGACTCGCGAGCGAGTCTTGACAACCGTAATAGAAAAGTTAGATAACGTTGTTTGAAGGTTTAGGAAACAAGGATAATAGACGATATAAAAGATGAAGGCAGCGGAAATAGTACCAAAAAGGATTTTGGGTAAGTCTACAGGGAGGTAGCGTTATGAATATTCCGTTTGTTAAGCAGGCAACATATTTGTCACAGACGACAACTATGCAAAATCAATTATCCAATCAACCTTCAAGTCAGTCAAAGGAGTCTACAAAGCAGCTCAAGGATCGGCTGCAGGAATTGAAGCGCACACCGGTTCAAAATGAGAAAGCTTATGTAGGTACGTCCGTCAATAAACAAAACGGTTATCTTGACTTGACTTCTACATCCACGACCAAGAAAAACGAATCTTATAAAAAACCAACAAGTTACAATTATAAAGAAGTTGCAACAAAGATATTGCGAGCCAAAACGTCAATCAGCGCAGGGCAGGCAGTTATTGCAGCAAAACGAAAGATTTCACAGATTAAGCGGCAGATTGCAGCCGGAGACGGAGATGCTGAGGAGTTACAGGTGGCATTATCGCATGCAAAGCGTATGGAGATTGTGGCGAAAAAAAAGAAGCGTCATTTGGAATTGGAAGAACTGGTAGAGCATACACAAAAACAGGATGAAAAATTACAAAAGCAGGAAGATGCTGCGGCAGAAATAAAAAATTGCTTGTTGGATGAGGCAAAAGAAGAAATTACAAAGCAAGAGGATGCAATCTTTAAAGAGCGTGAGAATATGCTGGCGCAAGCGGTACAAGAGTATCCGGAGCAAATGCTCGACGAAATGAATGAGATGATAGCGGAATATGGAGAAGAAGAATTAAAAGAACTAGAAGAACTATCGGAGATATTTGACCAAATGGAAATTGTGGATCCGCATATGAGCGAAGAAGGATTAGAAAAACTAAAACGTAAGCATCGCTCATCGGAACAAAAAGATATCGTGAAAGCAGATATGGAATATTTAAAAGATATGATACATATTGCGCAGGAAAAAGGTAGCCAAAGCATGGGCAGCGCAATGGGAATTAATATTCAGGCATGATGGAAATGAAACGTTGAACATACAACAAAGAGCTGCGAGATTACCGATAAAATTGTGAGGGGGGAGTAAAAAAACGGTAATTTCGCAGCTCTTTAAAAAGAGGGAGAATTGTAAATCTTTTCGATTTACGAGATTATGAAAAAGTTTTATATATGCAAGGCTGTCCCAAGCGTTAAAGTCGATTGGTCGACAGCTTCTGCAATTGTTCGAGGAATATGTTTCCTTCGATGGTTATACTATAGCGGCTTAATGTGAATGATAAGTGATTATTGTAGGAAGAATTTTTGAAATAAAATGAAAGAAATGTGAAAATAAATCAGACAGGTGCAAGAGGCAACGTCTTATATCGTTTAAGAAAAAGAAGGAGACATCAAGACGTTTTTTATCGTCTAGGTGTCTCCTTCAAGGTTTTATGAGTTATTCTTCTGGCACTTCAGTTGCTGTGGCTTCCGTCTGGAATTTGGAGGTCGTTTCGATAAAGGAGTTGGCAATTTCTCTGTTTTCTGTCACGTCACTATTGATTTGCGTGATTTCGCCAACAAGCATGGTGGTGTTTTCGGCAGCTGTGGTAACAGCTCCGCTACTTTGACCAACCACGCCGGAAACTTCTTCAAATGAATTTACCATGTTATTAATGATATTATTCAAGGTTTCTGTTTTCTGAGCAAATTCAATCATTTTGGTATTGATATATGCAGCATCATTTTGATATTGCTGACCGGAGTCGACGAAGGTTGTATAGTCATTAAGAATGGTTTCGTCGATGTAGGTGATGATAGCATTTGCACTGTCAACTAAGTGATTTACACTAGTTACAACCATGTTATTGATTTCTTGAATATTGTTGGCAGTTTCACGAGAAGAGTTTGCCAAAGCACTGATTTCATCTGCGACAACGGCAAATCCCTTACCGGCCTCTCCAGCTCTTGCCGCCTCAATAGAAGCGTTTAATGCTAACAGATTGGTTTGGCTGGAAATGCTGAGAATATCTTCGGTTAAAGATTGTACCTGTGTTACGCTTTCAGAATCTTTAATTGCTTGTTTCAAGGTGTCACTGATATCCGCAATGTAGGAGGTTGTTTCGCTGAGATTCTTTTCAGCGGTATCTTTCATTTCGTTCGCACGCTGATTCATTTCATTGGAATACTCTAAGATTTCATCTGCATTTTCTGCAATGGTTGAGACATCGTGATCGGCATCAAGAGCCTGTGTCTTTACCGCATCCATGTGTGAGGATACTTCACCCATCGTAGCAGAAAGTTCTTCCATAACTGCAGAAATGTCTGTTGCATTGGCATTTGAATTTGAAACATTTGACAGGATGTTGTTTACGATTGTGTTCATCTGTCCCGAATTGTCTTTTAACTGTAACATAACATTTTGCAGGGTTTCCATAAGAAGGTTAATACCAGAGCATAAAGCACCGATTTCGTCACCGCTGAATACTTGAAGTCTTGCGGCAAGGTCACCTTTGTTCTCGTCAATACTCTTTAAGATATGCTCTAAGTCTTTGTGTGCAATACGAAGAGGCTTGGTAACGGCTCTGTAGACAACAAGTACAACAAGTGCAGAAATTGCAATAATGATAACAATACAAATCAAAGTAATGATTTTGGAAATGTTATAGGTCTTCTTTTGCGTTTCGATGGTGGCTACGATTTCCGTAGTGTTTGCTTCTGCTAATGTTGAAATATCTGCTTCAACTGCTACTCCGGCAAATGTCAAATCATTGTTTGCTAAGGTAATGGCAGCTTCGATGTTTCCGGAAGTCGCATCTGAAACTGCCTGATTATATAAAGTCATAAAGGTTTCATAATCTGCTTTTAATGTTTCATAAGCAGTTTCTTCATCTGAGCTTTGTGTATAATCAGCATATTCTTCGACGGCTGTATTCGTGGCTTCAATAGCGGATTCGATATCTCCCGAAATGTGCTCTAAAGTATCGGCATTATCATTTAAACAATAGGCAAATATCAATTTTTGAAGAACCTGAAATTGTGTTCCGATGGTATCGATGTGGTCTAGTGAAGCGATACTGACATCTTCAATCTGTTCGCTGGCAGTTTGTACTTTGTTAAGCAATATAGAACTCAAAAGACATGCAACGATTCCGATAATTGCAAGAATACTGATTGGTACAAGTAGTTTGCTTTGAACGCTTCTTCCTTTTTGCATATTTTTTGGACTGCTAGATGGTTTCTTTTTCATGCATTTTACCTCCCTTTGCACTAACAATATAGTAATATATTACCATAAAAAAAGAGGAGTGTCAGCAGAGAGGCTCTATAAAGTAAAATTTTATCTTTTTTTTCTAAGATAATTGTACGTTTTATATAAAGTTAGAGCTTCAGGTAGAGTTGGACTACAAAAATAGTACTTATGTAACAAAAAATATTGACTTTTATTTGTATGCAAAGTAAGATGATACCACTATAAAGAAAATGAGGGTGATTGATTATGAAGAGAAGGAAAATATTGGCTGGTGGGTTAGCGATAGTCATAGTTGCTGGAGCGGTGACTTGGGGAGAAACAGATACTGCTTATGCGAAAGAAAGTGTGCTGCAGGCGCTGGAGTCCGGTAATGCAACGGTGCTTGAGATTGATAAGCTGCAGGAGGATACGCTAGAACTTGCATATAAGCCATGTTTGGAAAGTCTGTTAGAAACATTGCCGGATACGCTTACGGTAACGGTTTCAACGGGAACGGTACTTCAGTCAAGGACAGAAGTTGAGGTTCCGGTTACATGGGAATGTGAAGAAGATTATGATGAGTCTCTTGGTGAGTATACATTTAAGGCAGTGATGGATGACATAGAGGTAGAGGCAGATATGCCGACCATAACGGTTGTGACGGGGAAAGAAGATGGCGGTCCGGTAGAAAATTATTTGCAAGTTGAGGATGCGCATCAGGTACAGACGGTACAGTCAATTTCGGAGAATGCGTCGCTTCCAAGCGCATATGACACCCGTGAGAATGGGGATGGGCTTCCGGCACTTCGGGATCAGTCCGCCTATGGAACCTGCTGGGCATTTGCAACAATTGGGGCATTAGAAGCAGATTTGATAGCAAGTGATTTGGCAGATGAGAACATTGATTTGTCGGAATTGGCATTGGCCTATTTTACAAATAAAGGGTATGACGATCCTAAGGATCTTCATGATAATGATACGATAAGCTCGCAAGAAGATTATCTGAATCTCGGAGGAAATATCTATTTGGCAGTGAATAGTCTTGCCAACAATGTAGGAGCAGTAGCGGAAGCCGATGTGCCATATACATGGGTAAGTAAGAAAGAATTAGACGAGGCGCTGCAAGTAAGGATCGACGACACATATGCATTAAGCAATAATGCGGCAACGATGGTTAATTATTATGATATTGCAATCACAGATCAAGATGGGATAAAGACAGCAATTATGGATCACGGCAGCGTGTATGCTGTAATGGAATATGAGGATGAGTATTATAGTGCAACACATAATTCTTATTATTATAATGGGGAGGAATGCAGCAATCATGCCATTATGCTGGTTGGTTGGAATGACAATTTTCCAAAGGAGAATTTTCTAGATGATAAGGACAAGCCGAATCATGACGGCGCATGGTTGGTTCGCAATTCCTGGCTGGACGGTTCGGATGAAGACAATGCTGATTTTGAAGAGAGCGTATACGGATATTTTTGGATGAGCTATGAGGATATGGGAGTAACCTCAATGAGTGTACATGCATTTGACGTACAGCAAGATGGCTATGACAATTGTTATGCTTATGATGGAGCAGCCGGAATGAACAGCCACAGAGTGAGCAATGGAGCTGTTCTAGAGGAGTCTTATCCGGTAGATGCCGGAGAGGAGATAGAGGCCGTCAGCGTTAGAACGGGAAGCACGGATCTTACTTTGGATGCGACGGTCACTGCAGGAGAACAGTCTGTTACGGGTTCGATTGAGACAACCTACGAGGGAAACTATACGATAGAACTAGAGAAGAAGCTGATTATTGACAAGGATACGAATGTAACGGTGCAGATTGTGCCAACTTCAAAATCCGGTCAGGTTTATATGGGAGGGGAAGATGCAGTCCGAATGGTAGACAGTGATGGCCAATGCCTCTTTTTCGGATATGCGGTTCGAGGCGGAAAGAGTAAGTTAAATGGAAGAGCGGTGAATTATGATTGGCATATAAAGCTGTTTACCAATACAGTGGATTTGACGGAAAGTAATCTGGTGACTGCAGATGTGACACTGGATGAGACGCAGTATTCTTATACCGGGGCAGCGTTTGAGCCAAATGTGACGGTTGTAAAAAATGATATTACGCTGAATGAAGAAACGGATTATCGGGTTTCTTATAAGGATAATATTAATGCCGGTACAGCAACGGTCATCGTGACTGGAAGAGGGCAGTATTGCGGAACGGTATCTCGTACATTTACCATCTTAAAAGCAGATGCATTTATCAAGCTTGCAGCGCAGACAAAGACATACACCGGAAAGACCATTGCCTATACCGGCAAGGTGACAAAGTCCGGCTCAAGTGGCCGGGTTACGTATGCATATTATTTGGATGCGGCCTGTTCAAAGCCGATTCATGCTTCGTCTGTGAAAGAGGCCGGTATATATTTTGTAAAGGCAACGCTTGCAGCAGATGCCAACTATAAAGCGGCAATCAGTGCAGCAACACAATTGCAGATTAATAAGACCGCCAATACCATGAAGGTATCGGCAGTTAAGAAAAAGGTGAAATATAACGCGGTTAAGAAAAGGGCAATCAAAGTTGTCTGTCCGCTGTCAGTAAAGAGAGCGATAGGGAAAATTACGTATGAAAAAGTGAGTGCAGCGAAATGCCTGATATTGAATGAGAAGACCGGTAAGGTGACTGTGAAAAAGGGAACAAAGAAGGGGACGTATGCAATTAGAATTAAGGTAAGAGCAGCAGGAAATGCGAATTATGAGGCGGCTTCAAAAACCGTAAAGTGTAAGATTATAGTGAAATAATGGAAGGAAGAATGGGGCTTTCGCCGAGATGATTTCATCATCTAAGACGAAAGCTCCGTTTTTTAGGATATGGTACAGATTTGATTGAAATTCTTCCGAAATCCGAATTATAAAAACGGCAAAATTTAATAATTTGTTCGCTTTACAAATACGAACATGCGTTCTATAATAACTGTACCAAAGGAGCAGTTGTGATGGAAAAAAAGTTGGATGTGATTTGCGAATTTACAAAAGAAGATGAGATTATCCCTATGCGAATTCGGGTTACAGATTCTGATGGGGAATTTCATGCTTATACGATTAAGGGCTATAAAAATTTGTCCGGACGCGGGGCATATACCACGCCGGATGGAGTGTATGTGACGAATGATATTTTGGTCTTTGCCTGCAAGATTGAGGTATGGGGAAGAGAACAGATCGTTCGCTTGTATTATCATTTAACCAAGAGCAAGTGGTATATGGGATGTTAGATTAACTCAGTCGGGGTACAAGCTTCGACTGAGTTAAACGCTCCGCGAGGATGCGCACGGATTCGGACAGGAATTTGTCTGCTGAAGCAGACCCGAATCCGGCGCGCAAGACTCGCGAGCGAGTCTTGACTAGATAGCGCGTCGAAGGTGTTGGGGATGCTTTCGACGCGCTGTTTTTTTTATAAAAACATGACAAAATAGTGTGGGAGGATTTCCTTTACTCCGGATATACCATTTCTATTTGCGATTAGTTTATATGCAACCGGAGGTGAGAAATCCTTTAT
Source organism: Eubacterium oxidoreducens (assembly GCF_900104415.1). Classification (GTDB taxonomy): domain Bacteria; phylum Bacillota; class Clostridia; order Lachnospirales; family Lachnospiraceae; genus Eubacterium_C; species Eubacterium_C oxidoreducens. The sequence goes on from NZ_FMXR01000007.1 coordinate 82,497, forward strand.
AAAATTGTTTAAAGAGACGGAAGCAGTATTGCCAGCTTTTACTTCTATGGGGATTACTGCGCCATCTTTTTCAATTAAAAATTCTAATTCATGATCATCATCAGGCTTGTAGTAATGCAGGTTGTAGCCTCGTTTTATAAGGCATTCGGAGATGATATTTTCGTATATTCCACCTTTGGCATTTCCTTTAATTGTATTATTAAGGATGGCTTTTTTCGTTTCGAAACCATACATGCAGGTAAGCAGACCGGTGTCGTTAATATAGAGTTTAAATTGTGCCGGTTTTTCATTAGCCATGAGAGGAAGGTAGGGTTCAGAAACGTTGTAGCAGGCGTTCACCAGACAAGAATCTTTTAGCCATTGTATGCTTCCGCTGAATTTACGACTGGTTTGCCCCTTTTCTACAGTGGAGTATTGAAATTTTTTTAATTCTTTTGCTAATTGTCTTGGAATGGCGTCATAACACATCCGGACATACTGTTTTTCTTTGCCCTTTGCATGCTTTGAAATGTCATCCTGGTACAGGGCAACAATATTTTGCTGAATCTCCATAACACGGTTGAAGTCTTTGTTTTGAGCAAAGTCCATAACGACTTCCGGCATACCGCCGACAACCATGAATTCGCGGAAAAGTTCCTTATATCGATTGTGAATGCTTTCTGGAATTTGTGAGGAGCTACCCATGTATTCTTTTAGTGCGTAAAGAGTTTTAGAATCATATCCATAAGCCCAAAGAAACTCTTCAAAATCCAAAGAATACATTGTAAGCTGTGTTTCATATCCGACGGGTAGAGAAGAGGGTTCTTCTACCTCGCTGTCGGCATCCTGTCCATAGGAAAGGCCTAGCAGGGAACCTGATGCAATTACATCAAATCGCAAGTCTTCGGCTAAAAATTTGAGAGCTGTGCGGGCGTTGCCACAACATTGGATCTCGTCTAAGAAGATTAGGGTGTTACCCGGAATGAGTTTTATATTCGGAATGTTTGCCGTCATCCTCTTGCAAATCTCAACAGAGGAAAGTTCTCCCTCAAAAATCTGTTTTAGTTGCTTGTTCTTAAAAAAATCAATATTGATGAAGGAGGCATATTCTCGAGCGCCGAATTCCTTTACGATAAATGATTTTCCAACTTGTCGGGCACCTTTTAAAAGTAAGCATTTTTTTAGTTGTTCTTTATGACGCGCAGTTTTCCAATTTTGTAATTCGGTATAAATCTTACGTTTTAACATCCTATCAACACTCCTTACTAATCTTATTGTAATAATAGCTTTGTTTTTAAATCAAGTCAATATAAACGCATAAAATCGGAATGTTAAAATGGCGAAAAATGCATATAATCGGAACATTGGATTGGCTGAAAACGCATAAAATCGGAATATTAAAACACAAAAAACGCATAAAATCGGAACAAATAATGATAATAGTTATAGTTAAATAACAAAGAAAGTGCAGGAAATTATTGTGTTTGAAGGTTCGGATTGGTAAAATAAAACATATAGGATGAGAATTGGGGCGTCATATGTGACAGGGTAATAATAATCAGGGGAATAGTGATTGAAACGCACGGAGAGGCCGGAAGGTATTTGCGTGCGCTTTTTATTTGGAAAAAATAGGACAGTCCGGGTTTTGGGACAAGGAGTAGGGTTAACTAGAGTTAAAAAGTAAGGCTGCTTAATCAGGGGCGGACATAAGATGGGTGAAAAAGAAGGTACAATTTATGAAAAAAGACTTTAGCACAAAAGAAAGCATCGTTCTTCAATTGGAGGTGGCAGAGGATAGTTTTTCGTTTTCGACAAATTTAGCATCAGCATTATCAAAGGCTGAACTGGAACTGTTAGAAATTGAAGGACAGCAAGTTGAAAATGAGGAAAGTCTAAAAAAGGTTACTGCAAATTGCGATAAAACTGATTATATATTGGCTGCATCTAGTGGCGCATTATGCGGGATCTTTGATATCTTTTTAGTCGGAAAACCCGGAGAATCAAAATTAGGCAAAATGACGGATACCTGGGTTGAAGAGCGTGTGAAGAATTTTGCAAAACTATGCGGGGGTGGAAAGGAATGCGATGGTTCTGTATCTGAGGCTAAGAAATTCTTGGAAAGGAAGTTTAAGATTCCATATGATCAAACGGGAGCTGGGGATGCGGGGAGCGAGATATTCAGATTAAATACGAAAAATCATCACTTTAAATCACTCGGGCATAATCCAACCTTGTTAGGATTATTCTTTTCGATTTTGGATCAATTTTGTAATACGTCACATTTTGTGGCAAATGGAGAATTAATATCTTTGAAGGATGCTAAGTCGGGATGGGAATTGCAAGGTAATACGGTACCGGCAAAACTGTTTTGTGGGTTTGTCAACTGGTTTGGGCACATGATATCAGATATGTCCGGTTCCTCAGGTGGTAATGGGAGAGGTATGGGGATACCATCTCCATTTATGTGTTGGACTAACGATATTATTGCTTTGAAGGAAACACGTGAAATCCCGACAACAGATTTTGATAGAGCACTTAACGATATGGCGGAAAAAATCTACGTAGAGGGGTATGATGCAAGATTTCAAGCAACACAAGCCATCCCGGTTTTTGTTAATGAGATGATTGTACGCACATTGTATTCAGTTAGACGAATGTTTTGTTATTTCGGAGATAAAGGCATTGAAAAGTTTTCATTTAAAGATATGTGGAATTCTTGTGAACCATTTAAAAATGCTACAGTTAAACGCATGTTGACGGTAGCGCATGGTACGTTTTGTCTTATAGATATGGGAGATGCAACAATTCGTGGATTTATATGTGGAGGGGGCGCGTTTAATCCACAAGAGTTTGTGATGAGATTAAATCTTGTAGGAGTCGGAAGGTTTACAATCTCTCTTTATAGCGAAGCTATAAATGTGAAAAAGAGAGGGAACGTCGAATACGAAGCGTATTTGCTGGAAAGAAAAAAGAGCGTGCTTGAAGATTATATTCAAGGATTGAAAGAAATGGCGGCTGTATATGATGATCAAATGCTATTAACATTTATTGATGATTTAAAAACAAGCAAGGCTTATAAGAGTGCATTTGAAAAATCTGTGAATCTGGCTGAAAAAAGGTGTGTTCCGATATCAAAGAGATTAATTGATAAAAGAGATATTGATGCGTACTTTAATGGAGAGGGGATATAGTAAAATTGGGAAAAATAAATTTCGGAAAACTAGATGTTGATAAGATAAAAGAAAAAAAGAAGTCGGAACTTCAAATAGCTACAGATCAAATTCAAGATAGAATTAAAGAAACGAATCAGTTAATTGTAGAGTTGGGAGAATATACGAACAATTTAAATGAAAAAATAGAAGAGCTTCAAGCTCAATTTGATGCAATCAGAAATGTGAAATCGGGCGAAAAACAGATTTGCGAGGAAGTAAAGCAAATTCGTGAAAACTGGGTAACGCAGGTTAGAAAAATTAAAAAAGAGTATGAACAAATGAAAATAAATAATGTTGGTGTTGGAGTTGCCGGTGTCGGAGCAGGCGTTGCAGTTGCGTCGATGGGACCAACATTTGCTATGGGAGTCGCTACAACATTTGGAGTGGCTTCAACAGGAGCAGCCATTTCTAGCTTGAGTGGAGCAGCTGCATCTAGTGCAGCGCTGGCATGGCTTGGAGGAGGCGCACTTGCTGCAGGTGGTGGAGGAATAGCTGCAGGAGAGGTACTTCTTGCCATGGCAGGGCCTGTTGGATGGGGAATTGCTGCGGGAGCTGCTGTTGTGTGCGTGGGTGTTTTGTGGAAAAAGAAAAGCGATTATAAAAATTTAGAACGTATCTTTTTGGATATAGCACTAAGAGATTTAAAAAAATATGAACTTGCAATTGTGGAATTACACGAACGAATAACCAAAATTATAGATGAGACAGATAAAATCAAAGATGCAATCGGCGATGTCAAAACATTTGGCTTGGATTATAATTCTATGACAGAGACACAGCAATATACATTGGGGGCATATGTTAATCTCATGAATTCTTCGGCGCAACTTTTGGTAAATCCAATTATAGCATTAAAGGAAAAGTATACGCAGGAGGATTACAATGAGTATGCGTTATGGGATGGGAAAAAAATTAAAGATAATCCATATAAGAGATATAAAAATCAAATAATATTTTTGTCAAATTTGTTTTATGACGTTGAGATTAATGCGAATGAAAAAAAGATGTTGTGCAATTCGTTAAAAAAGAATGAAAAGATGTTGGAAGCAATGAAAATAAAAAAGGAAGAAATGAATGATAATCTAGTGGATGTAGTAAGTGAGACATTGTATTATCAGAAGGAGTTAGAGAATAATTCATGAATTCAACAACCAACCTACGTGACGGCTTAGAATGTGCTTTCATCGACAGTAACTACACGTCGAATCTGGCATACAAGCCGCAATTCGTATCAAACAATTACAAAGAAGGAAAGAAAGTCATATCCTCCATCGAAGAGGAACTGTTGGCGTGCGAACATTTTCAAATCAGCGTTGCCTTTATAACACTAGGCGGCATCACGCCGCTTTTGCAGATACTTCAGGAACTGGAAAGGCGAGAAATTACAGGGGAGATTCTGACCACGAATTACCTGAACTTTAGTGAGCCGAGAGCACTGAAGAAATTGCATGAACTTAAGAATATTACAATCAGGATGTACGACGTAGAGCGAGCTGAACATGGTTTTCACACGAAGGGATATATCTTCAAAAATAAGGAGATTTATCGCGTGATTATCGGAAGCTCAAATATGACAGGACGAGCACTTACGGTGAATAAAGAGTGGAACACGAAGATTGTTTCGACTGAGCAAGGCGAGATGGCGCAGGATATCGTAAATGAATTTCGCGATTTGTGGAACAGTGAGTATTCTCTAGAGTTTGAAGAATTTTATGAAGAATATAAGGAACGCTATAAAATTATCAAACATCAGCGTGAAATTGCAAAGAAAGAAAAGATAGTCTCGTTTGAAAAATACAAATTGCAGCCAAATGCAATGCAGGTCGGATTCATTCAAAATCTTCGAAGAATCATTGCAAATGGAGAAGAAAGAGCGTTACTGATTTCCGCAACCGGAACCGGAAAGACATATGCGTCTGCATTTGCCATGCGAGAGCTCGGGTTTAAGAGAGTACTGTTTTTGGTTCATCGTAATTTTCTTGCAGAGCAGACTATGAAGTCTTATCAAAAAGTATTTGCAGGAAATGTCTCAATGGGGATTGTGGGTGCAGGAAAGCATGAATGTGATGCTGATTATATTTTCGCAACTGTACAGACCTTGGGGAAAGATACATATTTAAAAGGTTTTGCTGCAGATGCATTTGATTGTATCATTCTCGATGAGGCACATCATTCTTCTGCAGACACCTATCAAAAAGTAATGGATTATTTTACGCCAAAGCTTTGGCTTGGAATGACGGCAACTCCGGATAAACGTGACGATAACATCGAAGGCCGTAATATCTACGAGAACTTCCATTACCAGATTGCATATGAGATTCGCTTGCAGCAGGCGATGGAAGAGGAGCTGCTATGTCCGTTTCACTATTTTGGCATCAGTGATTTATCAATGATTGACGATGCGAAGATTACGAATCGGGATTTTAATCTATTGACTGCGGATGAGCGTGTGAAGCATATCGCAGAGCAGGCGGAGTATTTTTCCTATAGCGGGAATCGGGTAAAAGGGCTGGTGTTTTGCAGTCGCATTGAAGAGTCACGCATTCTATCGGAAAAGTTTAATTGCCTGATTAATCCGACGACCGGCAGACATTATCGAACGATTGCGTTAAATGGAGATGCATCAGAGGCGGAGAGACGAGAGGCATTTGACAGACTGGCAATGGAAGAATATGACGCAACCGAAGAGAAGACACCGCTTGATTATATCTTCTCGGTGGAAATCTTAAACGAAGGCGTCGATATTGTGGAAATCAACCAGGTTATCATGCTTCGTCCGACGCAGTCACCGATTGTTTTTATTCAGCAACTCGGGCGTGGTCTTCGAAAGGCGGAAGGTAAGGAATATGTGGTGATTTTGGATTTTATTGGAAATTACGAGCATAACTTTATGATACCGATTGCGCTGTCAGGGGACCGGACATATAACAAGGATAATATCCGGCGTTATGTGATGGAAGGTGGACGTGTGATACCGGGAGTGTCCACAGTTCATTTTGATGAGATTAGTCGTAAGCGAATCTTTGAATCGGTTGATCGTGCGAACTTTAGTGATCTTAAATTGATTAAGGAAAATTATACAAACCTTAAGAACAAGCTTGGAAGAATTCCGGCGCTGTGTGATTTTGATCGATATGGCGAGATGGATGTGCTTCGAATCTTTGACAATCAAAATCTTGGTTCCTACTACAAATTCTTAGTGAAGTATGAAAAAGAATATAAGATTCGTCTGTCACAGGATGAAGAGAAAGTCATCGAATTCATTTCCAAAAAGTTAGCTAGTGGAAAACGAATTCAGGAACTTCAATTACTAAAGAAGATGCTGACCTATACGAGTAAAAGCGGCCTTTTAGAAAGTTTTGCGAATGATGTTTATCAAATGTATGGTAAGAACATTAGCCAAAATCAAATGGAGAATATCATCAATGTTATGACAAATGAATTTCCGGCCGGCTCCGGTAAGAAGACATATGCGCAGTGTGTATTTTTAGAAAAACAGCAGGATGACTATACGGTATCGACGACATTTTCCCAGATGCTGCTTAATGAGGAATTCCGTTATGTCTTGGAAGAGCTGGTGGATTTTGGAATCAGTCGATATGAGAGGGATTACCGGAATAATTATGCGCAAACAGACCTGGTATTGTATCAAAAATACACTTACGAGGATGTTTGCCGTCTACTTAACTGGGAAACCAATGAAGTTCCGCTTAATATTGGTGGGTATAAATTCGATAAAAAGACCAAGACATTTCCGGTATTTATCAATTATGAGAAGGCCGATGACATCAGCGATTCAACAAAATATGAAGACCATTTCACAAGCAGTAAAACACTGATCGCAATTTCAAAATCAGGTCGAAGTCTTAAGTCTGATGATGTACAAAATTTCCTGCAGGCGAAGGAACGTGGAATTCAGGTGGAGCTGTTTGTGCGAAAGAATAAGGATGATAGGATTTCAAAAGAGTTTTATTATCTGGGGCATATGATGGCAAGCGGTAAAACGAGAGAATTTACGATGGCGAATACCAATAAAACAGCAGTGGAAATTGAGTGGATTTTGGATGAGCCGGTAAGAGAAGATTTATATGAATATATCGTCAATGGGTAAGGCGTAGGGAGTAGTATATCACGCATGGCATGAAAAAAACCTGGTATGGCGGTGGACAGGAAAAGCGCTGTATATTATGATAATGCCGAGAAGTCATCAAGATGCAATCGCATAATGAGGACAAGAAAAAATAAGATAAGAGGGTTGGTAACAATGGTAAGAAAATATACAAAAGAGGATTTGCCTCAGATGATTAAAATCTGGAATGAAGTAGTAGGAGAAGGGAACGCATTTCCGCAGGAAGAAGAGTTGGATATGAAAAGTGGCGCAGAGTTTTTTGCATCACAAAGTTATACCGGAGTAGCAGTGGAATCAGAATCCGTTGTGGGAGTATATATTCTTCATCCGAATAATGTTGGAAGATGTGGTCATATCTGCAATGCGAGTTACGCAGTTTTGAAGCATGCGCGTGGAAGGCGCATTGGTGAGCAGTTGGTGATTGATTGCATGAAACAGGCGAAAAAATTGGGATTCCAGATTCTTCAGTTTAATGCGGTGGTTAAAAGTAATACTATGGCGCGCCGCGTGTATGAGCGACTTGGATTTAAACAGATTGGAACAATTTCAAACGGTTTTAGGATGAAAGATGGGCATTATGAAGATATTTGTCCGTATTTTCGTGAGTTATAGGGAAAAGAATATAATTATGAAGACGATACGGGTTGTGGCAGCAATTATAAAGGCTACAAATGAAAATGGTGAGCCGATGATCTTTGCGACGCAGCGAGGATATGGTGACTTTAAAGATGGCTGGGAATTCCCGGGAGGTAAGATTGAGGATGGAGAGTCGCCTAGGCAGGCGCTTAAGCGAGAAATCATGGAAGAACTGGATACAGAGATTTTAGTTGGCGATTTGATTGATACGATTGAATATGATTATCCGACATTTCACCTGTCGATGGACTGTTTTTGGAGTGAAATCGTGAAGGGCAATCTTGTTCTAAAGGAGCATGAGGCGGCCAAATGGCTGACGAAAGATGAGCTTACAAGCGTGGACTGGTTGCCGGCAGATGTGACGCTGGTGGAGAAGATTAAAAAGAATATGTAATACAGATAAAGGCGGTGTTGACGGCGCGGTTTTGACAAAAACTACAAAAGAAACAGATGACGTAATGTGTTATGAGCGAACGCAGACATTTGCCCTGACATAGAACATGCGTGATGAAACTTAAGATTAAATATAAGGAGATGGGAAACATGGCATTAGATCGGGAAGCATTAATTCGCGGATTAAGTAAGGAAATGAAAGAGGCCAAAAGGGAGTCAAATCCGGAGGCTGAGAGGAAAATAGAAAAAGAGGGAAGTCGTTTTCAGGCATCTACAGTGACTTTATTTGGTGAAAGCAATAAGGGCATAGCTGGAAAAGTGCGTGTGATGGTTGATAAAGAAGAGTATGGAAAGATCATGTATGGAAAGAAGAAATTTGCTGTAGTGCAAGATCCAAATGAAGAAATCAAAGTAGGAACCAATGCAGGAATCTTTGAATTAGATGGTCTGCAGCCAACTAATCGCTCATTAATAAAGCCAATCAGCGTGGTAGAACGCGGAGGTATATTGCCGGAAGGCATATGCGTCATTGGCTGGGAAGCATAAAAAACGTATTCGAAAGGCTCGTCTTTGTTGACGGGCCTTTTATAGTTTTACATGGATTTTACAACGTTTTAGCCAGAAAGCCACTGGCTTTAGCCATGGGGATGAATGGTTTTTTATAATTTTGTATTAGATAGCTTGCAGGTATCTAATGTTTATGATAGAATAAGCTATATAAAAAAACAGGAGGCTTTTGTTATGGCAGATGGTTATAAACATAAAAAGGGCATTGTATATAAAAACCAATACCATATTATATTTTGCCCAAAGTATAGACGTAAGGTTCTTATAGATGGTGTTGATATCCGTCTTAAAGAGCTGTTATATGAAGTAGCTGAACGCTATGAAATAGAAATCAAGGCTCTTGAGGTAATGCCTGACCATGTACATATGTTTATTGATATGGATCCAAGGCTCCATGTTCATGAGACCATCAGAGAATTTAAAGGCTATTCTTCAAGGATACTTAGAGAGGAGTTCCCTTGGCTTAAATCAAGAATTCCTTCTCTTTGGACCAGAAGCTATTTCTGTTGTACAGTCGGGCGTATAAATGAAGACACAATAACTAAGTATATCGAGGATCAGAAGAACACATGAATTTTGTACTAACGCTTAAACTTAATACAACTGAATATGATGAAGCTGTACTAGCTAAGCGTTTCTACTATGGCTATAAGATTTCTAATATTGTAACCGCTTATGCCAGTAAACAGCTGCGACTTATGAAACAAGATCCTGTATATCAAGCTCTCCTGTCCGAAAGGTATGCACTTAAGGATTCTGAGGCTTCTAAAAAAGAGATTAACCGCGTTAATAAAGAGCTTCAGGTTGTTCGTGTAAGTTATGGATTATCGGAATACCAACTGCATAGTTTTGTTAAAATACAGCAACACAAATATAAAAAGCATATTGATTCTCATGCAGCCCAAAAGATAGCTACTCACGTATGGAGGTCTGTAGAAGAAGTTCTCTATAGCAATGGAAAGCGTCTACATTTTCATAAATATAACGATTTTCTATCTATGGAAGGTAAGAAGAATACTTCCGGCATCAGATACAAGGATGGTCGTATTGAATGGAATAAGCTTTCTATTCAGGTCCAGATGCCTAAGCATGGTACATTGGGCAGTTCTGCGTTTAAGGAATACGAATATACTAAAGCCTGTATGAAACATAAACTTTGTTATAATCGTATTAAGCGTATGCAGGTAGGTAGTCGCTGGCATTATTATGTACAGTTCGTTTTTGAGGGTGAACCACCTGTAAAGCCTAATTCCCATATAGGAACAGGTCGTGTTGGTATAGATATCGGCACATCAACAATAGCCGTGTCTCATTCAGATGGAGTTATCCTTCAAGAACTAGGTTCTGATGTAAAAGATTATTCAAGAGAACTTAACAGGATTCAGAGGGCTTTAGATAGATCAAGACGTGCTACTAACCCTGGCAATTATAATCATGATGGTACTATTAAGCGAGGTATTAAGCTTCGCTGGTTTATGTCAAATCATTATAAGACTTTAGCTGCTAAAAAGCGTTCTCTAGAACGTAAACAGGCAGCTGCATTAAAAGACAGCCATGAAGCATTAGCAAATGAAATCATTTCTCATGGAGATGATATCTATGTAGAGTCTATGACTTTTAAAGGATTGCAGCATCGATCAAAAGAAACAACTTATAGCAAGACCGGTAAGATTAATCGTAAAGGTCGTTTTGGAAAGTCTATTAAAAACCATGCTCCTGCTAAGCTGATATGTATTATTGAAAGAAAGCTTAACTATGAAGGGATTAAGCTTCATAAGATTAATACCCGGACATTTAGAGCCAGTCAATATAATCATATATCTAATGATTATATTAAAAAGCATTTAACCATGAGACATACATGGATAGGTAATAACTGTGTACAAAGAGATTTGTACTCGGCATTTCTCTTAATGAATAGTGATGAGACTCTTAATCACACTAGTAGAGACAGGTGTAATGATACTTTTAAAGACTTTCTGAAGAACCATAACGATTTGATTATAAAGATGCAAAATGATGACGCCAGCTATCCATCATCATTTGGGCTAAAGCATATCAAGGTAGCATCGTAACTATTAATACAGTAAACGGGTTCGACTGGATCCGCAGGTGCTAATCATCCGTAGGGATGTTGCCTGAAAATTCCATTTAAGAACAGCTAGTTATACCGGACAGTACACTTATATATAAAAAGAAGTCTTAAATCCTTTTAGGACACAAAGCTTCTTTGTATGTAAGAATCTTAAGTGATACTAGATCTGTTTTGGAACCCCGCGGCTTTAGCCGTCGGGAGCAGTCAGTTTCGATGCGTATCATTTAGTAGGTTGAAAAGAAGAAATGATAAGAAAAGAATCGAGGTAAAAAGGAATAGTAATCGGGGCGGTTTTGACGGCAATTATTCAAAGCTCGTCTGCATCGGTGGGAATCTTGCAGCCACTACTTATCGTTAAGGATAATGGAATTGGGATTCCGGCGGCAGAGCAAGAACGTGTATTTGAGCGATTCTATAGGGTGGATAAGAGCCGCTCGAAAGCAACCGGCGGAACCGGATTAGGGCTTGCTATTGTAAAACATATCATAGAGATTCATGATGCACAGATTGCGCTAGATAGTGCACCGGGTCTAGGGACAACAATTTTGGTCTGTTTTTAGGATGACTTTGATGTAGCGTGCGTCAATAAAAATTAATTATTGGTTATCAAACAGTATAGATGATATAATATCTATGTTTTAGGGGGCTAGTCGAGGGGGGCATCGACTAAGCTAAGTTGTCCTGTTAGGGACATTTGCAGATTTATAAGTGAGGAGTGAAATTATGAAATGTAAAAAAACGTGGAAAAAGCTGGTTTCCATCGCACTTGCGCTGATGGTTGCTACGGGATTTACTTTAGTTAGTGGGACGGGAGATGGAAGTGTTACAGCTTACGCTTCGGTTACGAATACCGACGCAGATCATGCGATTGCGGTATCTGAAGGCGAAACGTATGAGGTAGTGATTGATGAGGACAATTCGTCATTGTGGTATAGTTTTACGCCGTCTGAGACAACGATGTATACGATTTACAGTAGCAATGGAATTGATCCTAAGATGTTTCTTTATGCAGATAATTTAGATGATACTTATATCGCGTTTAATGATGATGGGCTCGACGGTCATAATTTTAAGCTGGTGAGAACCCTTGAAGCAGATACTACGTATTATATAGAAGCCGTAAGCTGTGAAGCATCGGATACGTATAACCTTCAGGTTGAAAAAACACGTTATTATGTAGATACAGCACTTCAGGAGTTGGAAGCACATCCTGGTGATACACTTACGCTGTCGCCGGAGGTGTTTATACGGTATACCACAACAACGTCGGCGGAATATGCGTGGTATGATGTAAACGGAGGTGTAAACTTAAATTGTAGTAACAGCAGTTATAGCATGACAGTGTCACAAAGCAGAGATATATACTGTGAAGTCAAGATAATCGAAGACGAGGAAGTTGTGTCAACTTACAGTGTCGGGTTTTTGATTCGTGTTGATTCGGGATTGGAAGTGGACGATGAGGATAAGACGTATTATGTAGCACGAAATACAAGTAAGACTCTATCCGTGGAAGCATCCGTTGACGTAGGAGCACTTAGTTATACCTGGTATCATCGGGATGAGAATGCAGGTGAATATACCGAAATAAGTGGAGCAACATCATCTAGTTATACGACCGATGCCATCACAAGCAATCAGGAATATCGATGCAAGGTGGTCGATGACTATGGAAATTATGAATACGTGTATTTTTATATTTATATCGACAGTGGATTTGAGGTAACATGTGATACGGATGGAGACTATTTTTTTAAGTATTATGTTGCGGCAAATGAAAGTAAAACGCTGTCGGTAAATGCGTCTGTAAACGATGGAGAACAACTAACCTACACCTGGTATCTGGATGATGAAGATGATGGATATACCAGGATAAGCGAAGCAACATCATCTAGTTATACGACCGGTGCCATCACAGGTAATCAGAGATATCGATGTATAGTGGCCGATGACTATGGAAATTATGAAAACGTGTATTTTTATATTTACATCGACAGTGGATTTGAGGTAACACGTGATACGGATGGAGACTATGAATTTGAGTATAATGTTGCGGCAAATGAAAGTAAAACGCTGTCGGTAAATGCGTCTGTAAACGATGGAGAACAACTAACCTACACCTGGTATCTGTATGATGAAGATGATGGATATATCAGGATAAGCGAAGCAACATCGGCAAGTTATACGACCGGTGCCATCACAAGCAATCAGGAATATCGATGCAAGGTGGCCGATGACTATGGAAAGTATGAATACGTGTATTTTTATATTTCTATCGACAGTGGATTTGAGGTAACACGTGATACAGATGGAGACTATGGATTTGTGTATTATGTTGCGGCAAATGAAAGTAAAACGCTGTCGGTAAATGCGTCTGTAAACGATGGAGAACAACTAACCTACACCTGGTATCTGTATGATGAAGATGATGGATATATCAGGATAAGCGAAGCAACATCGGCAAGTTATACGACCGGTGCCATCACAAGCAATCAGGAATATCTATGTACGGTAGTAGATGCTTATGGAAATTATCGAAACGTGTATTTTTATATTTATATCGACAGTGGATTTGAGGTAACACGTGATACGGATGGAGACTATGAATTTGAGTATAATGTTGCGGTAAACGAAAGTAAAACACTGTCGGTAGATGCGTCCGTAAACGATGGAGAACAACTAACCTACACATGGTATCTGTATGATGAAGATAATGGATATACCAGGATAAGCGGAGCAACATCAGCTAGTTATACGACCGGTGCCATCACAAGCAATCAGAAATATCGATGCAGGGTAGCAGATGCTTATGGAAATGAGCAAAAAATATATTTCTATCTTTATGTGTTAAGGGGTAGTGGAAATGTGAACTATGGATATTCATCTTCTAATCAATTAGAAGGTATTACGATGAGTGTGAAGCTAATGGCATCTTCCGGTGCTATTACATATCAGTGGTATAAATATAACAGCAATACGGGCTATGTGAAGATTGATGAGGCGACAAGCGCTTCTTATACAGTTGCGACAACAAAACGAGAAGAGTATCGTTGCAGGGTTAAGGATGCGTTTGGAAATGTGCAATATAGCTATTTTGAACTTAATAATTGCTCTCATAGCTGGGGTGAAGGTAAGATCACTAAGGCAGCAACAACAACGCAAGAGGGGGTAATGACGTATACCTGTGAGAAATGCAATGTTACAAAGACAGTTAAGATAGCAAAACTTTCTGTTACATCGATGAATGATGTGACGGTAACCGGAATAAAAAATATGACATATACCGGTAAAGCAATAACGTTGTCATTGGTTGTAAAGAAGGGCGCAAGAACCCTGAAAAAGGGAACTGATTATACGGTTTCGTATAAGAATAATAAAGATGTCGGAACCGCCACAGTAACAATCACGGGTAAAGGTGAATACAGCGGAACGCTTGCAAAGAACTTCAAAATCACGAAGGCAAAAAATCCATTAACAGTCACTTATACGAAAAAGACGTATAAGCAAGATCGTTTGAAAAAAACAAAGACCTTCTCAATCGGTGCGAAAAAAGCAGAAGGAAAACTTCAATATACACTGAGTAAACAAGCAAAAAAAGCTAAAATCACCGTGAACACGAAGGGAAAAGTGACACTGCCAAAGAAATGCAAAAAAGGAACTTATAAGATTACCGTTACAGCTGCAGGAAATCATAATTATAAAAAGCTTACAAAAACAGTGAAGATTATTGTGAAATAATTTTATCGAGATAAAGGTCGCGCTTTGTGCGCGGCCTTTTCGTTAGTTTGCGCGCTATGATGGGTGAGAAAGGTACCAAAAAGTTAGAAAAAATAGTAAAAACTCTCCGCAAGATGGTAAAAAAGTATGGTATTTCGCGAATGAAGTGTTATAATAAAAAAGGTTTTCGCCGAAATAAGATAAAACTAGGAGTATTAAAATGAAGAGGAAAGAAAAGAAAACAAAAAAACTAGTAGCACGAGTCATGCTGATTGCCAATTTGGCCACGATATTATTAGCAATCATTCTGACAGTATTTAGTATTGCGGAATATACAAACACCTATAAGATGTTGATTGAAGAAACACTTCGCACCGCAGCAGAGCAGTTTGATAGCGAGGCAGATAACTCTTATGAGGGGGATTGGACTTATGATGAAGAACAGGGATTACAAAAGGGAGATCAGCAAGTCGCAACTGATTATGAGATCATTATGGATCAGTTAAAAGAACAGACCGGATTGGATTATACAATTTTCTATCAAGGGACGAGAGTTGTCACCACCATTATGAAGGAGGGTTCACAGGAAAGACTTGTCGGTACAGATGCGAATGAGGAAGTTGTAGAAGAGGTATTACAAAGTGGTAATAACTACTATGCACCGAACATAACAATAGAAGGAGAAAAATATTATGGGTATTATGTACCGCTGTTAAATGATGATGGGACAATTGTCGGAATGATCTTCAGCGGTCGTGAAAGTTCGGATGTGACAACAGCTATTTCACGGATGACGATGATGATGATTATCGTTGCGGTTGTATTGATTGCAATTGTTTCGATTATTAGTATGTTCATATCAAGAAAAATATCGAAACAGATGAATCAAGTAGCAGATGAAATTATCGGTTTGTCGCAAGGCGGATTGAATAGACAATTTGACGAGGAGGCATTGACTAGAGGCGATGAGCTTGGCACGATTGCGGAAAGTGCGAAGATGCTAGACGATAAGCTAGAGGAGGTAATCAGTGCAACAAAGAAGATGTCGGCTGAGTTAAAGGAATCCGGAGATGAGCTTTCTTCTTCTGCCTCTGTGGCAAGTAGTGCTTCCGCACAGGTATCAGCAGCTGTGGATGAAATCACAAAGGGCTCTGTATCCCAGGCTGAAAATGTGCAAGAGGCTGTATCAGATACGAATGATATTGGGGATGGGATAGAAGTTATTGCTTCAAATGTTCAGCGGCTAGATGATTACGCAAAGGATATGAAGGCTGCGGCAGACAGTGCGTCCGGTGCAATGGAGCAATTACTCATCCAAAGTGAAAATGTGACGGCTTCTGTTCATGCAATTGGTGATACCATAGATTCAACCAATAATTCTGCGCAGGAGATTTCTCAGTTTACGCAGGCGATTACAGATATTGCGACGCAGACCAATCTGCTGTCACTGAATGCTTCGATTGAGGCAGCAAGAGCCGGAGAAGCCGGAAAAGGATTTGCTGTTGTTGCAGATGAAATTCGCGAGCTTGCAGATCAAAGTGCACAGAGTGCTGATAGTATCAAGGAAGTTGTGAATAAACTATTATCTGACGCAGCAGCTTCGGTTGAAGTAATGAAGAATCTGAATGAAAACTTCACAGCGCAGGCAGATCAGATTACGAATACGCAGGAGGATATCGTGCTGGTATCGCAGAAAGTGGATAGTGTTTCTAAGAGCACCTATGAGATTGCGACGCAGGTACAAGATCTGCAAAGTGCAAAAGAATCGTTGCTTGGGATTATTGACGATTTGTCTGCAATTTCCGAGGAAAATGCAGCTTCCACAGAGGAGACCAACGCTTCTATGGAAGAGCTGAATGCAACATTTTCCACAATATCTGAAGCGGCAGCGCAGTTACAGATTCTAGCAGAAAATATGCAAGGAAAGATGGATTATTTTTGGTATTCGTAAGAATCTATTTGAAATTAATAGGCAGATTGTGTAATATTAGCACAAAATGGTTTACGACAGAGAGTAACTTGATTGGTCAATAGACAATAGAGTGCTGATCGGGTTTGCGATGAGGATATCAGGATGATAAATATTGATAAAATAAGACAAAATGTTGGAAATGCAATTAGAAGTTTGTATCAGCTCATTTTGATGGTGAATGAACAGACGTATGAATGTTATGTGATTGATTATAACTGTGAGCTGCGTAATCTATCAGATGAGATGCATTCATTTGACGGTTTTTGTGATGACTTATATATCAATATTCATCCGGAAGACAGGGAAGGATTTGTGCGCTTTACAGATCCGGATTATTTTCCGGGTGAGCTTGCAAGGAAAGTATATACATCGTACGAGTGCCGCATTCGTCAGGCAGACAGCCGGTATTACTGGTCGGAAATAACATTTTGCAATGCAACAAAAGAAGATAGTGCACAAGGGCATGATTATCTGTTCATGCTTCGAGATATTCACGAATGGAAAATGAGAAAGCTGCGAGAAGAGGCTGAGCATAGGGCGCTTATTAAAAAACTCGAAGATGAATATGCTGCGCTTTATGAGGAAAGTATGCACGATGCACAGACTGGTTGTTACAATCGAAAAGGCTTAAAGTATCACAGTGATATTGTGCTGGAGGAGGCTCGTACATCAGGTAAATATCTGTTTGTCTGTGTTGCGGATCTCAATGGTCTAAAATATCTAAATGACACTTATGGTCATTGTGAGGGGGACAAGGCAATTGATGCGGTTTGCAAAGCGTTATCAAAAGCTGCACCAAAGGGGGCTGTAATTGTTAGGACCGGTGGTGATGAATTCTTGTTAATAGGCGCTTTGGATAAGCAAAGCAAGGAACCAATGGAGATGGGTGCAAAGATCGATGCGGAACTAGAAGCCTACAATAGGGAGCAGTCATCATCGCATCTGGTTGGCGCAAGCTATGGCTGGGTATTTGAGCCGATAAAGGAACATATGGTTTCTTTGGATGAGTACATTGAAAAAGCTGATGCCAAGATGTATGAAATGAAGGTACAGCGTGATAAATATCGAAGGGATTTGTTATGAATATTCAAAGACAATGGGCACGTGCGCATGACTCGCTTGTTCGGGCAATCGTGAATCTGGGATTTCCGGAGGAACTTGGAGACCAGATTGCAAGAGGGCTTGGAAGTCCAAAAGCTATGCAAAGGATGGAAGCCTATCTTTATCATGTACAGCCGCGCAGCGTCGAGTTGGTGGTAGATGAGATGCTGGCAATCTGCAGTGAGATTGAGGCGTGGCGCGAGAAGAAAGCAAGTGAACAGGCAAATGCCCGATACAACGAAATCTTAAATTATGGCTTGGATAGAGAAAAATAGGGGATTTTTGACACGAAAGATGGTTAAGAAAGCCGCCCGGTTGAGCAATCAACTGGCGGCTTCCATTTTCTTTCTTAAATGTTTATTCAGCAGATTCTATTTTGACATATTTAGCTGACATGGATGGAATCGTAATATCTCCTCCAAGAACCGACTCGTAGGTTGTGGTTCCAAGGCATTCTCCCCAGACCGTAATCATATCGTCTTCCAAAATTTTAGAATCTCCGTCTGCATATGTGTAGGCAACAAGAACAACATCATCATAATAGCCAAGATATTCTTCTTCTTTGGTGGCAATTCTAAGAGTGACATCATTTCCGGATTCCATTACCTGGATGACCTGTCCGTAGAACTTAATATTCTTCCCGATGTAGCTATCCGGATTGCGGGCAATCGCCGTATATTCGACAGATTCGCAGCTCTTTTTGTACTGCTTTTTGGTCTGCGTGGTACAGGTAACGGTAAGATCACAGGTGACATCTTCATATTGAATCTGTACCGTGGTGTCTTTACCGGCTTTTAGCGTCTTAGATTCGGCAATTTCCCAGTCAGATATTTCCTCAGAGGAACCATCTTCGTAGGTAGCAGTGACTGCAATATCAGAATTATCGGTGCTTAGCGTTACGCCTGCTTCCGTAGAACCAGAGTATTGGGCGGCAAGTGCTGTAACCTTGTTGTCGGCCTGTGATTCGGTTTGTGTCTGGCTCTGGTCGGAGTCAGAGGTAGAATCGACATCGCTTGTTGCGGCCGAGATAATGATTAGAAAGATAATCACAATGACAATCCAAAACCATACCTTTTTGTAAAATGGTTTTGATCTTCTAGCTGCCAGTTTTTCTGCTTTCGCCAATGCTTTTTCCTTTTGCTTTAGTTCTTTTGAAGCAGCATACGGATCAGTCGGTGATTTTGGCTGCGTTCCTGTGACGGATGATACAGCCTGCGTGGCGGCATCATCTGAAGGTGATGCTTGCGTTGTTGCGGAGTCGTTTGCAAGAATCTTTTCTTTTTGATTATCGAAATCTTCTTGATTAATGATACCTGCATCAAGCAGTTCTTTGAGTTGCTTGAGTTTTAAGATTTGTTCGTCGTTCATAAACAATACCCTCCTTATGTATGAATGCTGTTTTGGGGATGTATAAAGAATAAATTAATAAAAGTACGATAATACGGGCTGAAAATGGGGAGGGGAGGGGGAGGGGATTGAAGGGCTCGTCTCGTAAGAGGCGGTATTTTTGAGATTTTTGTGAAAGACGATTCTATAGTATTTATAAACTGTTTGCAAAAAAAGTGTGAACCTGAAGTTTAGTAAAAAAACTCTTGCATATGTTTTTCGAACGTTATATAATGAAAAACCATCAACAAAATAAAGTAACTATAACAAGCCTTAACATCCCCCGGAGGCAGCGGTGCCGAATGTCCTAGGACAGAGGATGATTGTAATGAAATGTAACATAAACCAGGTAACACTATTTACAAGGAGGCAATCTACATGGAATATCCAATAATTGATGTAGTGAAAACAGGAGAACGAATTCGAGAACTTCGCATATCTCATCATCTCACCGTGGCTCAGGTCAGTGAGTATATGGGATTTAACTCCGAGCAGGCCGTATATAAGTGGCAGCGAGGAGATTCCCTTCCGACAGTCGACAACATGTATGCGCTAAGCAGACTGTTCGACACGACCATAGATGACATCATCTGTGGCGACAGGGATAACGAATCGGTTCATAGAGAAAAAGAAGAACAAGCAGAGGCTGAGGCCTCTGCTTGTTGCTTTTATTTAGATTATTTAGCTGTAAACTCATCAGGGCTACAATATTTGTCAGGGCTATATGCCATACCAACATTCCATACAGCGGTAAGATAGATGGTTTCGCTACCATTTTCCAGTGTCAGATAGCAGACGCCGTCTTCAAACTTGTCGGTGATGTCAGTCACCTGATCCATATAATATAAGATAGCTTTGTTGTTTTCGGTATCCCATTCGATTTCAGGAGCCGTCGCATCTAAAGCAGCAGATTCGGTAAGTTCTTCCTCGGTAAGCGGACGTTCTGTGCCATCATCTTCAATGGCAATACCACCACCTTCCATCACAACTTCTTCCTCGCCGTCTTCATTTTCGGTAGTGATTTCATAGGTACCGTCACCGGTGAAGTTTAAGGTTCCGGTAGTTTTGTCGCCGTCGAGCCAGATCTGGATGGTACGCTGGATACCGCCGACATTGTTGGCATAAGCGGCCGTTCCGGCACTTCCGGCTGCGATAATACATACGGCAATAGCCGCAGCTGCAATCTTCATAGTTCTTCTTTTATTTGATTTTTTCATTTCCTCGACCTCCAAAGAAAAATTATCGGAGGTTTTTAAAACTGAAAATGCCTGTTTGTATCGTTGCTTATTCGTCATCTTCCCAAGCCTCCTTAAGTGTTTCTTTGAGCAGTTTCCTCCCACGCGATAGTCTGACTTTTACATTACTTTCTGAGATTTTCAGAATATCTGCAATTTCTCGGATGGCGTAATCCTCGTAATAATATAGGTGAATGGCGATTCGATATTTCGCCGGAAGTTTCATCACAGTTTCAAATAGATCTTGCGATTCAGGCGAATCGAAGGCCAGTGTTTCCATGTAGTCTTCATAGGGAACGTTGTGGTTCCGCCAAAAACTCTTTGCCACATTCTTTGCTTTATTGATTGCCACGCGAATTAGCCAAGCACGTATGTGCTGCTCTGTTTCAAATTGTTTGTTTGATGAATAGTACTGAACAAATGTATCTTGCACAACGTCTTCCGCATCAGACGCATTCTTACATATATTAAATGCCGCCGCATAAAGGTTGTTTTTATATCGCTTGATCAGCTCTTCAACAGGTAGTCTCATGAGCTACTCCTTTGTTTTGTTTTTAAGGATCCTTCACTAATAATACAATTGTACAGGCAAAAAGGTTACAAGAAAAATAAAAAAATATAAAATCTGACAATCGATTTGCTTTTCTTGACGGCATGGTACATATTGCCTATAATTAAAATAACTTGCAAAAGACTTGAGTTAAGGATATAGAGAAAATATGTGGAGAAATGGGGAATGGACGAAAGAAAAAATTATAAATCGAAGCAAATCACTGCGAAAGTTCGGAGCGGTGGTTTGTTTTTGTATGTGTTGCATGATAGCTTTACCCATGTATGCTTCACAGACGGTGTCGACGGATACACAGGATGAGCAGCAGTCGACGTCAGGCATTGAACGACAGACGGTACGCGTTGGCTATTATGAAAGTGAAAACTTTATGGAAGGCGCATTTGATGGAGCGAAAAAAAGAGGTTATGCATATGAATATTTGCAAAAAATCGCATATATTGCCGGTTGGCAATATGAATATGTCTATGTAAAAAATCGTGCATCGGCAATGAAAGAACTAGAAAGTGGAGATATCGATGTGCTTGCCGGTGTGGATAAGACCGAAGAGAATATGAAAGTGGCAGATTTTCCATATTCCGGCATGGGAAGAGAATATTACTATATCTTTATTCTAGAAGAACAAGAAGGTCAGTTTTCGGCAAAAGAAAAAGTGAAGGGCATAAGTGTAGGCGTGGTAAAAGGAACTTCACTGGTCAATCGCCTTAAGAGATGGAACAAGGAAAACAAACAAAATATAGACATTGTTTCATATGACAGCGATGAACAAATGTTAGAGGCTTTGGAGAATCATGAAATTGCGGCGATTGCGGATAGAGACAGTGCGCATGTGGGAGATCATAATCTGATGCCACTTGCTAGAATCGGATATGCGGATTTTTATCTTGCTGTGAGTACCCAAAGAAGTGATTTGCTGCAGCAGTTAAATGAGGCACAGGTGGAAGTGGAAGAGTCTGAGCCATATCTGACAGCGCACCTGTCCGAAAAATATTTTGATACTGCCGGTGTAAAGACACAAGTATCCATAAATGAAAAAGAGTGGTTAAATGAGCATGATTCGATTACAATCGGATATTTAGAATCATTTGCGCCATTTTCTTCCTTGCGAAAAGGGAAGGCAGTTGGAACATTTATTGATGTTGTGAACAAAGCTTTTGAAGAAAAACATATTGATGTAGAGATTAATTTTGTTGCGTATGCAGATAATGAAGAGATGCTTGAGGATCTTAAAAGCGGTAAGCTGGATCTGATTGGGCCTGCCGCAGATGATTTGTCGGCAACGGAAACGAATGGTCTTATGCAAAGCAGCAATATTCTTGGCAGTCAGATGATTTTGGTATATAAGGATAATGCAGAGGCTATGGAAGATGGAAAGCTGGCGCTTATCAAAGGAAGCCCGATTCAAAGAACTTATCTGTCTGATTATTATCCGGAGGTAGAGTATGATGATTCGTATGCTTCTGTAGAGGAGTGTTTGCAAGCGGTAAGACGCGGCGAAGCAGACGGGACAATCTTAAATACTTATACGGAAAGCTTGGAACTTCAAGGTGGCACTCAGTTCAAAAAGACACAGCTAGAAGGAGCGGTAGGGCTTTGTTATTATACGACGGTGGATAAGGCTCCTCTTTTGACGATTATCAATCGCGGCATTACCTCGTTGGGAGAAGATGAGATTGCAGTTTCGATTCGAGAGCATACAGACGAGGCATATTCTTTGTCTGCCGGAGAGTTTATTAGAGAATATGTCGTGCAGATTGTAATAGGAACAATTATCATTATCACACTTATTGTGGTATTGTTCTTACTTCTTTTTGTTCGAAATAAACAAAAAAAGCAGTTTGATTATATGGCACATCGCGATAGTATGACCGGAACGTATAATCGGCGTGCCTATGAAGAAAAGCTGAATGAACTTGGACAAGAACCTCTTGCAGAGGATATTGTTTATGCAAGTTTTGATATTGATGATTTGAAAGGAACCAATGACACACTTGGACACCAGGCGGGAGATGAACTGATTATTGGAACTGCCACGAGCCTGAAAAAAGTAATATCGCCATTCGGTGACATTTATCGTTTGGGCGGAGATGAGTTTGTGGCAATCTTCTTCGTTACGAAGGAGCAGTTAGAGGCAGTCAAGTTGCAGCTTAAGGAAGAATTGTCCAATTGGAATGGGGAATATATTGACAGTCTTTCGGTATCCGCAGGATTTGTGGAGGGAAGAGAATTTAAGATTGCGACCTTAGATGAACTTATTAAGCATGCGGATCAAAGAATGTATCGTGAGAAATTTGCCGGAAAGGATGTTTATACAGTTCGCTCAAGAATGGGCAATGTAAAGACGATTAATGGATATGGTAAGCTTGCTAAGAGTGAAGAAGAGACAGAAATGTTAGCAGCATTTGTGGCGGCTTATGAAGCAAGATACGATTTGCTGACGGGACTTCCGACCAGAGAATATTTTATGGAATTTGCAAATGATGCAGATAATCCGCTTTGTGATAAGTCGCTTATTCCGACAATTATTTCATTTAACTTCAATGGGTTTAAGGGATTTAATGCAGAATATGGCTTGACGGAAGGCGATAATCTTTTGGTTGCATTTGCCAGGATTTTAGAGGATATCTTTGGTAAGGAATATTGTGCAAGATTTGCGGAAGATCGCTTCTATGCAATGACGAAGCGAGAAGGATTAGAGGAACTTTTGAAACGCTTGTTTGAGCGTATCAGCTATGCGAATCATGGCCAGACACTTTCCATCAGAGCCGGTATTTATATTTTCAATGATGCAGATCCGGTAAATATCCATACGGCATGTGACCGCGCAAGAATTGCCTGTGATTTTGAAAAACGCAGTTATGAGTCTCGCTTTACTTTCTTTAATGAAATGATGAAGAAGGAGACGCAGAACAGAGAATATATCATTAACAATTTTGACGCAGCGATAGAACGAGGTGATATTAAGGCGTATTATCAGCCTAAGATCTGTGCGAAAGATGGGAGCATTGTTGGATTTGAGGTTCTTGCAAGGTGGATGGATGCAGAGCTTGGAACCATCTCTCCGGGAGTGTTTATTCCGATTTTAGAAGAATATATGCTTACACATAAACTTGATGGTTATATTATCAGCAAAGTGGCAGAAGATCTAAGATGTGCAATGGATCATGGAATTCAAGTGGTGCCGGTATCTTTCAATGTGTCTAAGGTGGATTTTGTGGTTGTGGATCCGTTCACGGAGCTTATAAGAACCTTAGAGCAATATGATATTCCAAAGGAATTGATTCAAGTAGAGATTACAGAGTCTAATGTCATGAGTGCACCGCGTAAGATGCGCGGGGAGATTGCGAGATTTAGACAGAATGGATTCCAGGTATTAATGGATGATTATGGAAGTGGTTATTCTTCTCTTAGTACACTTCGTGATTTTGAATTTGATGAAATCAAAATCGACATGGGATTTATGAGAAATTTTGGAGAGCGTTCTAAGATTATTCTGAGAAATACCGTGCAGATGGCGCAGGAGTTTGGAATCCGTACGTTATGTGAAGGTGTGGAAGAACAAGAGCAGGTGGATTTCTTAAAGGAGATTGGCTGCGAGCTTATACAAGGATTCTATTATGGAAAAGCAGAGCCGTATGATGTTGTACTTGAAAGATGGTTATCAGGGAAGTCCTAAGTGGCTTCCTTTTTTGTAGACGAATTATTCTAAATATACTATACTTTACTCATTATGGAAGCGAGATTAAGTAAACTGAATGAAAATGAAATATTGATGTACCTTGGTCATCGCGGACAGGAAATTACCGATGAGATAAAGGCGCAGATAACATCTTGTATCAGGCAGGTAGAAGAAGTTGTAACGCCGCGACTTGTATATCGGATTGTCCCGCTTGAAGATGGAAAGACGCAGGAATTTTTATTAGATGGAAATGATGTTGCAAGGGAATTGGAAGGTTGCAATAGGGCAGTCTTTTTGGCAGTGACGCTTGGCAATCAGATTGAGCAGTTACTGATGAAATTGGAGATTCGCAATCTTGCAGATGCGGTGATTATGGATGCAGTGGCAAGTGTTGCAGTTGAAAATATTTGCAATAATTTTGAGCAGGATCTGAGGGTGAAAGTCGGACTGGAAGGGGAATATCTAACAAGCCGTTTTAGTCCGGGGTATGGTGATTTGCCGCTGACTGTGCAAGGACAGTGGTGCAATGCACTGAATACGGAAAAGAGAATCGGACTTGTTGTGACAACGAATCATTTGATGATTCCGCGAAAATCCGTGACGGCGGTAATGGGAATATCTGATACACCCCAAAAGCTACGCCCAAGCGGTTGTGAGACTTGTAATATGTTTAGGAATTGTGAGTATAGAAAGGATGGAAAACACTGTCATGAATAAGTTGTGGCTGTTAGATGGAGCGATGGGAACTATGCTGCAAGGAGCAGGCCTTGCAATTGGAGATCGACCGGAGATTTTTGGAATGGAGCATCCGGATATTCTTGAGAAAATACATAAAAGTTATATTGAAGCTGGAAGTAACGTAATCTATGCGAATACATTTGGAGCGAATTCGCATAAATTAAAAGGAACCGGTCACAGCGTAGAAGAGGTGATTGGGGCGAATATTGCCATTGCGAAAAAAGCGGCGGGGAACAATGCGCAGGTGGCACTCGATATCGGACCGATTGGAGAGATGTTAGAGCCGCTTGGAACACTGGCTTTTGAAGAAGCTTATGAGATATATCGGGAAATGGTTGTAGCCGGGGAAAAGGCTGGTGCCGACAGAATTGTTTTTGAGACGATGACGGATCTTTATGAAGTAAAAGCAGCAGTGTTGGCGGCAAGAGAGCATACTTCGCTCCCAATCTGGGTGACAATGAGCTTTGAAAAAAACGGCCGTACATTTACCGGAACGACGGTAGAAAGTATGGCGGTCACGTTGCAGGGGCTTGGCGTAGATGCAATGGGCATCAACTGCTCACTTGGACCAAAAGAAATCTTTCCTTTGATTGAAAAGATGTCGGAATGGACCAACCTGCCACTGATTGTAAAACCGAATGCGGGATTGCCGGATCCTAAGACCGGTGGATATGCGATGGACGCAGCCGAATTTGGAAGTCAGATGCAGGCATTTGCAGGTCTTGGTCTTACTATTATGGGTGGCTGTTGTGGTACGACGCCGGACTTTATTGCTTCTTTGCGGAATCTACAGCCGGCTAAAGTGCAGCATAAGACATTGCGAAGAGGTGTGTGTTCATCCGGTCAGATGTGTGAGTTTACGGGAGTCAATGTGATTGGAGAGCGCATCAATCCTACCGGTAAGAAGCGGTTTCAGCAGGCGCTGAAAGAACATGACTTGAATTATATTATGAATCAGGCCATTGAACAGGCGGATGGCGGTGCAGATATTCTAGATATCAATGTGGGACTTCCGGGAATCGATGAGCCGCAGATGATGGTGGAAGTCGTAAAGGCTGTGCAAAGCGTTGTGGATCTTCCGCTTCAGATTGATTCTTCCAATCCGGAGGCAATTGAGGCCGGGCTGCGCGTGGTGAATGGTAGGGCAATTGTCAATTCGGTAAATGCAGAGCCGGATAAGATTGCATCTATTTTACCGATTGTTAAGAAATATGGCGCTGCCGTGATTGGACTTACCATGGATCAAGATGGGATTCCGCAGTCAGCTGAGAAACGATTTGAACTTGCAGAATATATCTTAAAGGAAGCTTTGCACATCGGCATTCCAAGGGAAGATTTGTTAATCGATTGTCTTACGTTGACAATATCAGCTCAGCAAGAGCAGGCGGTGGAAACGCTTAAGGCAGTTCGAAAAGTGCATGAGGAGCTGGGGCTTCATTGTACTTTGGGCGTGAGCAATATTTCTTTTGGATTGCCTAAGAGAAATCATGTAACGACCAATTTCCTGACGCAGGCGATGTGCTGTGGTCTTGATTTCCCAATCATTAATCCGAACTCCAAGGAGATTATGGATACCGTTGTTTCCTATAAGGCTTTGTCCGGTGAGGATGCAGGATGTGCTTCTTATATAGAGCGTTTTGCCAACGAGAAGACGGAGCAAAAGGAGACGACCGGTCCGCAGGAGATGTCAGTGGAAGGTGCAATCTTAAAGGGGCTTAAGGAGGAGACGAAGAATCTGACTAAGCAGTTGCTAGAATCTATGTCGGAGCTTGATGTGATTAATAAAAAGCTGATTCCGGCGCTAGACGTTGTGGGTGAGAAGTATGAAAAGCAGGAGATCTTTTTGCCACAGCTTATTAATTCGGCTAATGCGGCCTGCGCCGGCTTTGATTATATCAAAGAGGTGATTGCAAGACGCGGCGGTGAAAATGTATCTAAGGGAAAGATTATTGTAGCAACTGTCGAAGGCGATATTCACGATATTGGTAAGAATATTGTGAAGGTTGTTTTGGAAAATTATGGATATCAAGTGATCGATTTAGGCCGTGATGTGCCGGTGCAAAAGGTTGTGGAAACGGCTATTGAACAGGATGTGCATCTCATTGGTTTGTCGGCGCTTATGACAACGACAGTTGTATCTATGAAAAAAACCATTGAGGCACTTCGGGAAGCGGCTCATCCTTGTAAGGTATTTGTAGGAGGAGCTGTTTTAACACCGGAGTATGCCAAGGAAATTGGAGCGGATTATTATACCAAGGATGCAAAAGCCTCGGTAGATGTTGCAAAAGAAGTATTGGAGTAAAATTATGAATAGGGTTAATTTATTATTTGATGGTGGAACAGGTACCTATTTTGCGCAAAAGAATCACAAGATGGGACTTGGTTCGGAATATGCGAATCTTAGCAATCCAAAGTTGATTCGTGAGATTCATACGGAGTATCTGGAGGCTGGTTGTAACGCGATTAAGACGAATACGTTTGCAGTAAATCGTATTGCTATGGCCGGTGATGAGGAAAAGGTGAAGGAAATCATAGCTGCTGCATGGGAGAATGCCTGCGCTGCGGTAAAGGATTATGAAGCTGAAATATTTGCAGATATCGGTCCGATTTCAAATCTTTCGGAGAAATCAGATGTTGCAAAGGAATATTGCTTTGTGGCGCAGATTTTTTTAGAGCTTGGTGCCAAGAAGTTTTTGTTTGAGACAAATGCAAATACCGAAGGTTTGAAAGAGGCGGCGGCCTATATTAAGCAGCGCTGTCCGGACGCGTATATTATTACCAGTTTTGCAGTCCTTCCGGATGGATATACCAGAGACGGTGCGATGGTATCGGACTTATTAGAGGAGATAAAGGCGTGCAAGGATGTGGATGTGTTTGGATTAAATTGTGTCTGTGGCGCGCGTCATATGCTTTCGCTGATTCAGGATTTGAATCTGGAAGGTGTCACATTTGCTGCCATGCCAAATGCCGGATATCCAATTGTTATTAACAACAGGACTTTTTATGATGGAGATCCAAAATATTTTGCAGAGCAGTTGGCTAAGATGGCAGCCTTGGGAGTGAAAATCCTTGGCGGGTGCTGTGGTACGACGCCGGCACATATAGAGTTTACAAAAAAAGCACTGGATGGCATACCGCAGATTGTCAGCAAACCGGCAAACCACAAGGAAGAGGAAAGTCTTAGTGCGCGTCTGGAAAGTCCGTTTTGGAATCGATTAAAAAGTGGTAAGAAGGTAGTAGCCGTAGAACTTGATTCGCCGGCCAACACGAACCTCGATAAGTTTATGAGCGGTGCCTGGGAATTGAAGGGCGCCGGAGCAGATATCATTACGATTGCAGATTGTCCAATCGCCAGAGCGCGTATGGATTCGACGCTTCTTGCTTGCAAGATCAAAAGAGAAATGAATCTGGATGCGATGCCGCATATGACCTGTCGGGATCGTAATTTGAATGCAACCAAAGCGTTGCTTCTTGGTTCTTATGCAGAAGGAATCCGCAATGTACTTTTGATTACAGGAGATCCGATTCCGACGGCGGAGCGTGATGAGGTCAAGAGTGTGTACCAGTTTAATTCGAGAAAACTGGCAGGATTTGTTGGTTCTCTTGGCAAAAATGTATTGCCGGATGAGTTTCATATGTTTGGTGCGCTTAATGTGAATGCAGTGAATTTTGATGTGCAGATCCGCCTTGCGAAAGAGAAGATGGAGCGAGGTATCATTGGCTTTTTGACGCAGCCTGTTCTTACGAAGGAAGCTCTGGATAATATAAAGCGAGCCAAGCAAGAACTTGGTGCCTATATTCTAGGAGGCGTGATTCCGGTAGTCAGTGCAAGAAAT
This sequence comes from Eubacterium oxidoreducens, assembly GCF_900104415.1. Classification (GTDB taxonomy): domain Bacteria; phylum Bacillota; class Clostridia; order Lachnospirales; family Lachnospiraceae; genus Eubacterium_C; species Eubacterium_C oxidoreducens. The sequence goes on from NZ_FMXR01000007.1 coordinate 111,737, forward strand.
GCAAGATTTATGAATAGTGAAATTAGTGGAATCAAGGTTGCACCGGAGATTATCGAGCGTTATGAAGGGAAGGATCGTGCGCAAAGCGAACAGCTTGCAATTGAGATTTCGGTTGACATTATGAAGAAAATCAGCCCTTATGTAGATGGTTATTATCTGATGACGCCGTTTGGCAGAACAAGATTGATTGCAGAGATTCTTAAGGCATTTGCAGAACAAGAGGAAGTATGACAACACAACAGATAAACTAGAGAAAAAAGGAGATTATGTGAGCAAAACTGCTTACATAATCTCTTTTTTCACTTCGAAAAGTGTGCAAGACACATCAGTTCATTTGTTTTGGCATAATCACAACGGCACAATAGCAATCTCCATCAGCGCTATTGAGCGCAATCATGATAGCGCCATCATCCAAATTATACCGAACAGGACAAATTAAATCATCTAACATGGCCTGCTTTTTATACTCTACACGCAGTTCGCGCAGTTTAAGATTAGATGGCAGATAAGAAAATGCAATTTTGATATATTGTCCATTGTTAACATGATGATTGGTATCAAGCATATCAGATGTAACGGTGATGGGTTTAAGCTTTTCACCGGTAAGATCAGTTGGAATCTTGATTTTGCGTGGAGCGTAGTCCATTTCAAGCTTTTCGCCAATGCCATAAGCATCCTTCATCTCCTCAGATGCTCTGACAGGAGTCATAGAATTGGTGTTAATATGGGACCAGACCGAATTACCGTAGGCAAGACGGTTGCCATTGGCATCATCAAGATAGAAATTGCGATGTCCCCAAAACCCTTTGATGCTGTGTGCAATCGTACCAACCGTGACAACATCGCCGCCTTCAGGCATATCATGAATCAGGATTTGCCAGAAATTAACCATCCAGACAAGGTGATGCTCGCGGGTAAAGTTAACACCATATCCGGCGTCCTCGGCGTGGAAGATGGAACAGTCCTGGAAATAGTCCATTAATCCTTGTATTGTCAATTTGTTGTTTTCGTCGGATTCACTATATCGAATCCGAGCCTCGAAACTATAGCTTTTATCTTCGTTAAACATGTCGGTTATTCTGCGAAAGAGTCTTCGTTAAGACCTAGCAGTCCTTTCAATTTAGTGGTTTCCCCCTCACGAACTTCCTTAGAAAGTGTACCGGTTTTAAAGACAATGTCTTGTACATGCATAAAAAGTGCGAAGATTGTTTCGTTCTCGTCGGATACGAAATTCGTCTTAGAACGATTGTTGTTCGTCACCTTGCGGAAAATGCTTTGCTTGACAGCCATGGCAGATAATGATCTGGCTTCCCAGCCATTGTGCTTGGCATTTTGAAGATTCTTAGGCTTTAGCGCTAGAAGTCCCTTTTCTGATTGTTTATAGATGTCTTCTAGAACCGGACCGGATGAGAATTGCTGTTTGAATTTATCTAAAGTGCGAAGTAAATCTTCCGGATTCATACCTGGAATGTTGTAGTTTTTCAATTTGTTGCGATTATGAAATAACCCCATTATAGTGACCTCCGATTGTTTATAAAAATATTATAACATAGATTTTATTTTTGTATTGTTGTTATAACTATAAGGTGGTAAAATGAGAAAAAAGTACCAAACTCGAAAGGTGTGATGTTATGAACCTTAAAGACTGTTATGAAGCAATTGGTGGGGATTATGATGATGTAATGAGCCGGTTGCCCAAGGAAGATCTTGTAGAAAAATTTTTAAAAAAGCTGGTGGAAGGAGAAGAATACGGGCAATTGCTTAATGCGGTGCAGCTAGCAGATTACAAAAGTGTTTTTGCCGCTTCACATACACTGAAAGGAGTGTGCGCAAATCTAGGATTGAAAGAACTTTGTGAAGTTGTCTCACAATTGTGTGAAAACGTTCGGGGAGGTGAACCCAAAGAGGATATCACACCGCTTGTTGACGCTGTAAAAAAGCAGTATCTAAGACTGAAAGAAAACGTCACACAATTGTAAAAACATGTATACCGAGTATACAACAAAAGGTAAAATACACAAATATTCGCGAAAAAAACACGTAAATGTACAAATAATAATGCGAAATCACTGTGAATTTAGACAAAATAGGAAAAAAGGACGATTTTAACTTGAATATGTATAGCCTATTACTTATAATAAAGTCTAGGCTAGGAAATTTCTAAATTGCGGAAGGAGAAAGAGGGAAGATCAATGAAGAAAAGTATAGGAGCAAAAGTCTTTACATGGCTCATTATAATGGGTATTATCATGGCTGCAGTAATTGCAATTAACATCTACTCATTGAAAGAAATTCAGAAAGATAATGAGAAAATGTCAGGTTATCTTTCCACAGAGCAGGTAAAGGGTGATTTGTCAACAGCGTTCCAGCAAGCGCAGCTTTATGCTAATCTTTGCTATTTCAAGCAAGGAACGGAAGAAATTGACACCATGAGAGAAAAACTAGGCGCAGCAATCGAAACAATGAATGCAGACGCTGCAACGCTTTCTGAGACAGCGAATGCACTCGCGAAAACCGAATCCGATGTTTCAGAAGTTATGATTACCTGGATGGAAGGCGTACAATCCTTCTCCGACTATTGCCAGGGAATTTTGGATCTTGCAAATGAAGAAAAATTTGATGATGTTATGACACAGGTAAACGGCATTAAAGAAGCTAAGACTGCAGCACAGGATGCGGAGACAGCATATAATGAGTTGTTAGTGGAAAAGCAGGCTCAGCTTGAAAAAGCAAGTGCAGGTCAGATTTCAAAATCTATAAAATTGGATTTGATTTTGCTTGTGATTTACATAATAATCTTTATCATTGCCATTGTAATTGTACAAAAGAGAGTGGCAAAACCGGCTAAAGAATCCGGAAGAATGATTGAAGATATCGTACAAAAACTTCAAAATAACGAAGGTGACTTAACAGAAAGACTTCCTGTTAAATACCAGGATGAAATCGGACAGATGTCTAACGGCATCAATGGATTTATTGAACAGCTTCAAGGAATTATGTTAACACTTAAAGAAGATGCAGAGAATTTGAGTGCAGCAGCAGAATCTGTAGCAAATGAAGTTGGAGAGTCCAATGAAAATGCCAGCAATGTATCTGCAACAATGGAAGAGATGTCAGCAAGTATCGAAGAAATCTCTGCAACACTTGGACAGATTGCAGAAGGCAGCGACAATGTACTTGCAGATGTTAATAATATGAGTGAGAACGTATCTAACGGCGTAGGTCTTGTAAATGAAATCAAGGGACGTGCAGCATCTATGCGTGCTGAGACAATTGAAGGCAAAGAAGGCACTTCAGAGTCTATGAATGAGATGCGCGATACGCTTACAGGCGCTGTAGAAGAAAGCCGTAGCGTAGAACAGATTAATGAATTGACAGGCGAAATCTTAAATATTGCTTCACAGACGAATCTTCTTGCGTTGAATGCATCTATCGAGGCAGCTCGAGCAGGAGAAGCCGGTAAGGGATTCGCAGTAGTTGCGGATGAAATTTCGAAACTGGCAGCTAATTCAGCAGAGACAGCAAACAATATTCAGGATATCTCGAATATGGTTACCGGTGCTGTACAAAGACTTGCTGATAAGGCAGAAGAGATGCTTAGCTTTATCGATGAAAAGGTTATGGAAGATTATGACAAGTTCGTCGAAGTCGTAGATCAGTATCGTGATGACGCAGAAAGCGTTAACGAAATCATGGAAGAGTTTGAGAGAAATACGCAGACGATTACTGAGACAATGGAAAGCATGAACATTGGTCTTAATGATGTATCCGTAGCAATCGGTGAAAATGCACAGGGTGTAACCTTGGTAGCACAAAGTACCGTTGAACTGGTTCAGGCTATGGAAAATATTAAAGATGAAAGTAACACAAATCAGGAAATTTCATCACAGCTTAATGATGAAGTTGGCAAATTTAAGAACTTATAAGAGTTTGCTTTGGCAGTCCTTGCATAACAGCAAGGGCTGCTTTTTTTATTTAATAGGAAATTGCTCTGCATTTCCTAGTCAAGACTCGCGCGAGCAAAGGGAATTTAAAATAGCAATAATAAACCTGTTGACAATCCGGGAAAAACGTGGATAATAATAGTTGAACATATATTCAACTATTAAACGATGGAGATGAAATCATGCAAGACAAGATGTTTGAGTGCTGCTGTGAAGTGATTCACGAAGGTGTTGTAAACGAAGTAAAACTTAATATGGACAGTGAGAAGAATTATCAGGCGCTGGCTACGTTGTACAAGATGTTTGGAGATCCGACCAGGGTGAAGATCTTGCATGCTCTTAGACAGCATGAGATGTGTGTATGTGATTTGGCAGCACTTTTGGGTGTTACTAAGTCAGCAATCTCGCATCAGCTTAAGTCACTTAGATTGTCTAATCTTGTGCAAAACAGGAGAGAAGGACAGGTTGTTTATTATTCCCTCGCAGATGCACATGTGGAGATGATTTTGGATTTGGGTATGGAACATATTAATGAGTAAAGGAGAACAAAGGAATGAAGAAGAAATTTAAGTGTGAAATTGATTGCGCGGACTGTGCAGCTAAGGTTGAAACAGCAATTAAGAAAATTGATGGTGTCAATGATGCTTCCGTTAATTTCCTGACGCAGAAATTTATTTTGGATGCAGAGGATGAACGCTTTGATGAAATATTAAATGAGGCTGAGAAAGTAGGGCAAAAGATCGAAAGCGACTTTGAAATTGTGAAATAAGCCAATGCTTTGTACGATGGATGAGGAAAAAGCAAAAAGACTAAGAAAATCACTTTTGCCCCTGAGATTGAGGAGAAATAATGACTAAGAAGCAAAAGAAGATGCTACGAGCAATTATAATTGCGGGAATCATCTATACGGTTTTGTTCGTGCTCGATAAATGTGGGATGCTCGAGAAACTGCCGATTATCGTAGCCGGCGTGCTATTTGCAATTCCATATGTAATCGTCGGTTATGATGTTGTGATCCGGTCTTGTAAAAGCATTGCTCATGGACAGGTGTTTAATGAATATTTTTTGATGATGGTGGCAACATTTGCAGCATTTGGTACCGGAGAATTTTCGGAAGGTGTGGCAGTTATGCTTTTCTACCAGATTGGCGAGTTGTTCCAAAGCTATGCAGTGGGAAGGTCGAGAGCCTCGATTGCAGAAATGATGAGTATAGCACCGGAATATGCGAATCTTTTGCGAGAAGATGGTTCGGTGCAAGAAGTTGACCCGGATGATGTGCATGTTGGAGATGAAATATTGGTGCGTGCCGGAGAGAAAGTGCCTCTTGATGGTGTTGTCATACAAGGAACTTCTTTTCTTGATACTGCAGCGCTAACCGGAGAGTCGGTTCCGCAAAAAGTGACGGTTGGGGATGCAATAATCAGCGGCTGCGTTAATGCACAAGGCGTTTTAAAGGTTCGGGTGACAAAAGAATATGAGGATTCTACGGTGGCAAGGATTCTTGATTTGGTAGAAAATGCCAGCAATAAAAAATCAAGAATGGAGAATTTTATTACGAGATTTGCCCGTTATTATACACCGGTCGTAACAATCGGTGCAGTGATCCTTGCATTTCTTCCGCCGATTATACTGCACGGTGGATTGGTTGAATGGATTCAAAGAGCATGTATCTTCTTGATAGTATCTTGTCCATGCGCACTTGTAATCTCCGTGCCACTGGGATTCTTTGGTGGAATTGGTGCAGCTTCAAGGATTGGAGTGCTGGTAAAAGGAAGCAATTACTTAGAAGTGGCAGCCAATTTAAAAACGCTGGTATTTGATAAGACAGGAACACTGACCAAAGGACAATTTAAAGTAACGAAGCTGTGTCCGGCACCGGGATATACCAATGAAGAACTGCTGGAAATGGCAGCTCATGGAGAAGGAAATTCTACACATCCCATTGCACAGTCGGTATGTGAAGCTTATGATGGGACGCTGGATATGACACGAGTTTGTGAAGAGAGCGAGGTTGCCGGTCATGGAATCGTGGTTCTCTATGAGGGAAAGAAATTATGCCTTGGTAATAACCGTCTGATGGATGCACATAACATTGTTTACGAGAAAAATGATACGATCGGAACCGTGGTTTATGTAGCACACGATGGAAGATATGTTGGAAGTATTGTGATTTCCGATGTGCTCAAAGAAGGCGCCAAAGACGCCATCAATCAGATGAAACAGGTTGGAATCAAAAAGACCGTGATGCTGACAGGAGATCGAAGTGAGGTTGCCGGGGAGGTACAAAGGCAGCTGGGAATAGATGAGGTATATGCACAGCTTCTTCCGGCAGATAAAGTAGAGCGGGTCGAGGAACTTCTAAAGAAGCAGCCTGCTAATGAAAAGCTGGGATTTGTCGGCGATGGAATCAATGACGCACCGGTTCTTATGAGAGCGGATATAGGAATTGCCATGGGAAGTCTTGGCTCAGATGCGGCAATAGAAGCGGCTGATATCGTATTGATGGATGATGAGATACAAAAAATTGCGGCGATTGTAAGAATTGCGAAGAAAACGCAAAGGATTGTAAGACAAAATGTAATATTTGCAATTGGAGTAAAGATTTTGGTTCTTGTTTTGGGTGCATTAGGATATGCCAATATGTGGGAAGCCGTCTTTGCAGATGTAGGCGTAGCAGTGATTGCAATACTAAATTCGCTACGCGCACTTCGCACCAAATAAATGAGATAATTTTGAAATAAAATATTAAAACATAATTAATATCCCTTCGTTTCACTACGTGTTATCATAGTATTATGGTTATGAAATAAGTAAACGGAGGGATATTTTTATGAAAAAAAGAATTCTAACCACGATGATGTCGGGGCTTATGGCGGTAAGTCTGCTTCCGATGTCGGCATTTGCAACAGAGACGGACAATGCTCAGCAGTCGGATGACTCAATTATTGAGGAAGGAGCTGAGTATGTCGAGGGACAAGTTATTGTTCTTTATAAGGATGGAAAGGTTACGACAGAAGCATCCGGAAGCGCCACGCCTGAGGTGTCAGACGAATTTGGCTCTACAATGCGGTCGATAACGAGCTCCTCGAAAGTACGAAAGGAAATCAAAAAAGAACTGAATAACACTTTGTCCGATCAGAAGAAAATTCTGAAAAAATCATTGGGGGAATCATATGTTGTAGAAGACACCATTGTATTTGATGATGACAATGAAAAGACAGATGATTTGGTAACGAGTGTGATCTCTTCCGATGAGTATACGACAGAGCAATTGGTCGAGAAGTTATCAAAAAACAGCTCGGTAGAGATTGCGGAGCCAAACTATATCGTGAAGGCAGAGTCCACAACCAAGGCAACCGAGTCAATAAGTGATGAATATAAGGACACGGAATATCATCTGGATGATACGAATATAAAGCAGCTATGGAATAATTACACAGAAAGCGATGGCGAAGAGGTAGTCGTTGCAGTATTAGATACCGGTGTAGATTATTCACATGAAGATTTGAAAGATGTAATGTGGACCAATACACTTGCACCATCGGCCTTGGCAGGAGAGCATGGATTTGACTTTGTAAGCGATGATGCTTATCCGATGGATGATAACGGACATGGTTCACACTGTGCAGGTATCATTGCAGCAGAGGCGAATGATGCCGGAATTGCCGGTGTTGCCAGTAAAGCATCGGAAGTTAAGATTATGGGCGTGAAAGTATTAGATGAAGCCGGTTCCGGATATGGTAGTGACATTTTGGCAGGATGGTATTATATCATGCAGGCATGTGAAAATGGCATTAACGTAAAAGCGGTAAACTGCTCACTGGGTGGATCGTATCGAAGTGAAGTGGAGAGCCAGGTAATCAAAGAGTTGGGTGCTACCTATGGCGTGGTTAGCTGTCTTGCAGCCGGCAATGACACGCAAAATATTGATTACTTCGCATCAAGCCCTGCAAGTGTTGACTCGGATTGTGCATTAACGGTTGCGGCTACAAATGAAGAAGGAAATCTTGCAAGCTATTCCAATTATGGCGAAAAAAATGTAGATATTGCAGCACCGGGAACCAATATTGTTTCATCGGTAAGTTATAATAGCTTGCTTCCATATATTTATGATGATGCTCAGTTAGAAGAAGTCACACAAATCTATGGTGAAGTGACAGACAATGCAACGGTTGATACAGTGAACAGTACAGTAACCCTTGACCGTGTCAGTGATAATATATCAGCATTTGGAACGGGTGTTTTAAAGACGACGGACAATACTGCAATAATGACTTTATCAAAGACAACGGCGCAAGGAACTCTTAGCGGTGCTGATTCTAATTTGGAGTGGACCATTAGCAATCCGACAAAAGGCGGAAAATATCTGCTGGTATTCCCATTCGATCATAGCGGACTTACCGGGGATGAAGCAGCCAATATGTTGTATCGGGTTATTACAAATGGTGAGGATGAAGTTGGTTTGGAATGCGGAGATTTCATTTTCAAGGAGACCGGAGAATTATCCTATTTAGAGGATGAAGATTTAGAAATTCGAGATATTACATTTTCATACTCTGCTATAAATGATATTTGGATGAATTTTAATATTGGTACTTGGGACAGTATGTATAGATTGTATACCCAAAATGAAGTGGAAGCAGCCGGAGATGGTTATAGTGCGGGACTTGGAATTTTGGTAACAGCAAATGGCACAGAAGATATTACTGTTTTACTTGAGGATGTAGCGGTTACGAAACAGCTTTATGATGAAACGAATGATACATCGCTAGAAGACGAGTTTGGCAAATATGATCTTTATTCCGGAACTTCTATGGCGACTCCGGTTGTGACAGGTTCTGTGGCCATGCTTGCAGCATTGAATCCTTCTGCAAGCGCACAAGAGCTGTGTGCAATGGTAAGAGGAAATGTTAATACGAATAATGAAATTAAGGTTTCGACAGCCGGAGTGATTGATTTTTCTGATTATACAGATACAACCAAGCAGCAGACCGTGATTACGAAAGCAACGGTAGATGGCTCCAAAAAGACAGTTACGCTAAGCGGTGAGAATTTTGGAGATACGGCCGGCACACTTGCTTATTATGATATGAATGCAGAGGATTATGATGATTCAACGGATGAGAACGTAACCGTTGATGCGTCCAAGATTAGTTGGAGTGACAGCGAGATTGTAATAAGTGATGCAAGTTTGATTGGTAAGAATGTGCAATTTACGATAACAACCAGCGCCTCAAAGACGGCTAAGTATGCAGATTATCTTGTAGATGGTATGACAGAATTTACCGATGAAGGAACCATACCGCTTCTTACAATGACAGATGATTGGGGCGATGAAGTGGAAAGTGCACCGGGTATGTTAAACGGTAGCGATGTTTTGCGGTTTTATGACGCAAACGGTATCATTTATCAATATAATAGTTATAATAATGAAACGGCATACGGAGATGATTACTTAGATGACTATTCTGAGGATGATACTGCAGGTGGCGGATATTATATGGAAGCCGATCCGGCAGAACTTCTTTCTTCTTATGATTGTGCATCAAAATGGAATCTAACAGATAAGCAGTCACAAAAACTTGCAATTAAGGATGTTTTAGGGGTTGCTTATGACCAAAATATTATTTATGAAATCTTGAAAATCTCTACGAGTGGAACGGAACATTATCTCCTGGCCGGTTATGATACGGATACGGCTGAATGGAACGTTTATTACGACAGTTATGGAAAGAAAACGGCAGATATTCCATTTGCACAGTTGTCTAGTACAAGTATGACGGTTTACAATGGTTATTTGTATATGCTTGGTGGTTTGAGCAGTGTAGATGACGGACTTGGCGATAATTCGCAGGCACTTGATACGATTTATGCCGGTCAGATTTCGAAGGCTTCTTCTTGGACAACCAGCAATATGATGGTAGCTACGTTGCCGCAGACAACCTATGGAGGAAAGGTGCAAGCCTATGATGGTAAGATATATTATGCATTAGGACAGGAAAATGCCCTGATTTCACAGGATGTATATTGTTATGACATTTCGAAAAAGACTTGCTCAACTTATGTGACGCTCCCGGATGTAATTCGTGATCCGGTGATTAAAACACATGCGATGAATGGCGCATATGCGGATTATTTGCAGGGAACTTTAGGAGTCTATGGAAATGGACTGGTGATAAGCGGTATTTCGTTTGACGGATATGGCGATATGCTTTATATCAATACAAGCAACAAAACTGTTTCGAGTGCTTATGCAACAATTCATAGTGGTGTGATTTATGATTCGGTTGTCGGCATGACCATTGGAGATAAAGTATATGTTGGATATGCGGATACCGGAGAAGATGGAGGCAGCGAGGCTATTCGTCTGCGCAGCTTCAGTCTTTCGACAAGTGCATTTTCTAATATTGAAATAAATTATGCCGGTCTTGGAGGCGGAAGTGTTAGCGGAGATAACCTTTATGTGAAGGGTGAAAAAATCAGTGGAACCATCAAGGCAGATAGCGACTCATTTATCCAAAAAGTTGTGATAGATGGTAAGACCGTGAAGACCGGAACAGCTAAAACAAAGGTAAAATCTTATTCTTATTCTTTCACCGCTTCAAAAACAAAGCACATCATTAAGGTTACTTTTGGCAAATATGTAAGTAAGGTGAAGTTTACAAAGAAGAAAACGAAGATTAAAGCAGGTAAGAGTTTTACGTTCAAGGCAACCACAAACGGAACGAACAAGAATGTTAAGTGGAAAGTAAGCAATAAGAAATATGCGAAGATTACCGCGAAGGGCAAATTCACAGCCAAGAAAAAGGGCAAGGGTAAGACCGTTAAGGTAACCGCAATTTCAAAAGAAAATTCTAAGTACAAAAAGACAATTAAGGTGAAAATCAAATAGACCTGTCTAGGTAATGAAAAAGGTAGAAGAGGCCGCAAGTGATCTTGCGGTCTCTTACATTTTACAAAAATAGTGAAAAGGAATATAGACAATTCCATTCTTATGGAGGAAATGATACAATGATTTTGGCAAAATTATTGAGGGAGGATCTTACAGATGGTTGCATTACAGCTTACAAATGAACAGCAATTTTTGGATGCGCTGCTTAAGAATAATACATTTGACAATTTTTTGCTGGAAGAAGCTACAATCTTTTCGTTGGCGACGTTCTCGATTGACGGACATATCAATGAAAGTCTGTTAAAAGGCGATGATGAGAAGCGCGCGATGTTTGAAGGATGTGACTGTCTGCCATTTTCTTATCTGAAGAAATCATTTGCGGCTTACTTTGCAGATCCAAAACTTATTCACTCTTATCAGTTGACCATGAAACTTTCGACGGAGAATTTGATTCGGACGATTCGCGCCATTGATGAAAAATTATCGCCGGCAGATTATGCCGGATTATATATGAATTTTCGGATGCAGAATCAGCTTTTGACTTGTACACCGGGCGTGTCGCATCTGACATTTACGATGGATCATCAGGTGGATCGAGCTTGGGATCATATGACGGAAGTTTTTTTGAAGCAAAGCGGGCTGGAATATGAAGCGTTGTAGGCATGGGATTGGAAACTGAAAAATTGTACTTATCCTAGAACAAGAACACATTTCTATGTATATATCTTTTAAAAAATCATTTTATTTCAATCGTATTTCACCAAAAAAAGACATATAAAGTCGCAATACAGAGGGTAACAGGGCGCTAACGTAAGTTCGCGCCTTTTTATGCGAAATGCACAAAAAATGGCATGGTATACCATTAAAATACGGTTATTCCGAATTTGAATGATAGTAAAAATAAACAAGAAAACAAGAAGAGAATATCCTTGTTATAATGAAAATGTCAAAAAAGTAAGATTGGCGCATTTTGTTAATGTGTCAAAATCAACAATAACAAAAGGAGAAGAGGATATGTCAGAACTTGTAAGAAAAACGATGATGACGACCGGTGGTCCTGTTTTCGTATATGTAGACGAAGAAGAGGATAAAATCGTCAGAGTTACACCGATGGATCTGGATGATGATGATGCTCCTGGTTGGAAGATTGAGGCCAGAGGTCATGAATTCACACCACCAAGAAAAACAACGGTTACACCAGTTACACAGCAGTTTAAATCAATGATTTATTCGGATCGTCGTAACTTGTACCCAATGAAGAGAGTGGACTTCGATCCAAATGGTGACAGACATGAAGAAAACAGAGGTATTTCCGGATATGAGAGAATCAGCTGGGATGAAGCTCTTGACATTGTCTGTAATGAAATTAGAAGAATCAAGAGAGATTATGGTCCTGGTGCAATGGTGATTGAGCCATCCTCTCATCATTTATGGGGAACGGTAGGATACCGTCACTCAACATTATTTAGATTTATGAATGCCACAGGTATGACCTATGCGGATCATAACCCGGATTCGTGGGAAGGTTGGCACTGGGGTGCAACACATATGTACGGATTTACAGCTCGTCTTGGTAATCCGGAGCAGACAGATTTGTTGGAAGACTGCTTGCAGAATTGTGAAATGATGGTATTTTGGTCATCAGACCCAGAGACCAATAATGGTATTTACGGAGCTTTTGAAAGTACAATTCGTCGTCGCTGGCTGAAAGAACTCGGCGTTAAGATGATATTTATCGATCCATATTATAACCATACCAATCAGTTATATGGAGGAAAATGGTTCTCACCACAGCTTGGTACAGATGCGGCATTAGCACTTGGTATCGCTCATACATGGCTGGTAGAAGGAACTTATGATAAAGAATATGTAAAGACACATGCTGAAGGATTTGAAGAATGGACAGATTATGTGTTAGGTAAGTCAGATGGAATTGAAAAGTCAGCGGATTGGGCTGCAAAAGAATGTAAGATTCCGGCATATGATATCCGTGCACTTGCAAGAGAGTGGGCAAAACATAAGACGATGCTTGCTGCCGGCGGACTTGGCGGATGGGGCGGATGCTGCCGTTCACCAATCGGTATGGACTGGTCAAGAATGATGATTGCATTAATTACCATGCAGGGTCTTGGTAAGCCGGGTATTAATATCTACTCTACAACACAGGGTGTGCCGGTAGATTCTGACTTCTATTTCCCTGGATATGCAGATGGTGGTATCTGTGGTGATGCACAAAACTCTGCTGCAGGAGCAGTTCTTGCATATAGAATGTTCAACGGCGTAGATTCAAGACCGATGACTTCGAACCTTTCAACAGCGGCTGCCGTTCACGTAGACCGTATGCGTCTGCCGGAGACCATCTTAGATGATCGCGTAGAGTGGTATGGTCGTGGATTCGTTGGAGATTCACAAGAGCAGCAGTTCCATGAATATCATTATCCGGCAAATGGATTTAGCCGTGTTCAGATGCTTTATAAGTATGGTGGTTCACATATCGGAACTATGGGACAAGGTGACCGTTATGCAAGAATGTATCGTACTAAGAAACTTCCATTTGTAGTCAGCCAGTCAATCTGGTTTGAAGGAGAAGTTCCATTTGCAGATATTATTCTTCCTGCATGTACGAACTTTGAAAGATGGGATATCGGTGAATGGGCATCGAACTCTGGATACAACCCGGATTCACATAACCAGGCAAACTACCGCGTGATTACACTTCAGAAGAAATGTATTGAGCCACTTGGAGAGTCTATGTCTGATTACGAAATCTTCCATGCAATCTGTGAACGACTTCATGTTGGAGATGTATTCTCAGAAGGAAAGACAGAACTTGGTTGGGTAAAGCAGATGTTCTATGCATCAGATCTTCCAAAGGTAGTTTCTTGGGAAAAATTCTTCGAGAAAGGTTACTTTATCGTACCGCTTGATGGTAAGGCACCGTCAGCACCTGCATTCCGTTGGTTCGCAGAAGGAAGAGAACAAGATACAAGAGGATGGATTTCAAGATTCCGTCCGGGCGATTTGGTAGATCAGCAAGGTCTGCAGACACAGTCCGGTAAGATTGAATTCGTTTCTAATTCGTTAAAGAGATTTGGTCACTATGACACAGATGATACAGAAAGACCGCTTATGCCGATGTATATTCCATCTTGGGAGGGACATCATACAGAGCGTATTAAGAAATATCCGCTTGCAGTACTTTCACCGCATCCACGTTTTAGTTTCCATACACAGGGTGATGGAAAGGATTCCTTTGTTCAGGATATCGAAGACCACCGCGTATTTGTAGATGGATTCTGGTATTGGATTATGAGAATTAATCCGAAGGATGCCAAGGCAAGAGGCATTAAGAATAATGACCTTGTAAAGGCTTACAACGATAGAGGTGCCGTTATCTTTGCAGCGCAGGTAACAGAACGTGTACCGGAAGGAACATGCCACTGCTACGAATCTTCTGCAGAGTATAAGCCACTTGGTGAGCCGGGACATTCTGTAGATCGTGGTGGATGTATCAACATCTTAACACCTTCAAGATTCTTATCAAAATATGCAACCGGTATGGCTACGGAGCACTGTCTTGTTGAAATTGAAAAATGGGATCGTGCAGAGCTTAAGGATTACAAGGAAAAACCACTTGATAAGAACCACGGTGGAGCTGAAGAAAAAGCAAACTGGAATAATCCTGCCAATGTACCTGTAGGTGCAACAATTAAGGAAGGTCAGTTCTATACAGATCCAAACTGTGATGAAATGGTTTGGACAGAAAAAGCTTGGAAATTCTCCGGATCACAGTGGAAAGGAGGCCAAAAATAATGAGCAACAAACAGCATTATTTAGTAATAGATTTAGATTTATGTTTTAACTGTAATAACTGTCGTATGGCCTGCATGGATGAACATGTAGGTAACGACTGGAAACCTTATACAGAATCCATGCCGCGTCATCATGCGAACTGGATTGAAACAACACAAAAGGTTCGTGGTCAGGCTCCACGTATCGATGCCTGCTATCTTGTAAAACCATGTCAGCATTGCGAAAACGCAGAATGTATGAAGGCGTATCCGGATCAGGTGTATCGTCGCGAAGATGGTATCGTATTGATTGACCCGGAAAAGGCACGTGGAAATAAGGATTTGGTAAATCACTGTCCATATCATGCAATGAGCTGGAACGAAGAATTACAGGTAGCACAAAAATGTACTATGTGTGCACATATCTTAGACAGCGATCAGCAGCCATGCATGCCACGTTGTGCACATTCCTGTCCAACAGAGTCACTTAGACATATGTTTGTGACTCCGGAGGAGATGGACAAGATTGTAAAAGAGGAAGCGTTAGAAGAACTTCATCCACAACTTGGCTCTAAGCCACATGTATTTTACAAGAATCTGTATCGTTTCACAAAGAACTTCATTACAGGATGTATCTTAAAGGATAACGACTGTGTGGAAGGTGCAGAGGTTGTTTTGAATGGTGAAGGTGTAGTCTTTGATCAAAAGACAGATTGTTTTGGCGAATTTAAATTTGACAAACTTGAGCCGGGAACTTACGCAATCGAGGTAAATGGAAAGCCGATTAAGAGTGTAACCATTACAGAGTCCTTAGATGCAGGCCCGATTGAAATCTAGGAGGTGCGAATCATGAGTAACTATAATGTTGTTCCTGCTAATGAAATTCAGACGAATACGGAAACATTGACATTATCTAAAGAAAAGATTCTTCGTATCATCTACGATGCAGTAAAATGTAAGGTAATGCCATGCGTGATAAATGCTCCAAAAGATACTCCAAAGGAACTTATGGAAGAAATCATAGCAGCAGGATATCGCGTTGAAGTATCTCCTTGGAACAAGGAAAAAGATCAGTGGAGAGTATTCTGGGATTTTGCAGCATACAGAACTGTAGAGAAAGATCAGGATGATACCAAGACGTATTTAGACGTATATGAAAAGTAATGAAATCGACTGTAACGAGAAAATGTCGAAAAGATCAACAGCCCGCCGGAGTTTCCGGTGGGCTGTTTCATTTTTTCATCTAAAGTGCACAAGAGGAGGAAACTAATTTTGGGTAAATGGTTTCTTGCGGCTACTGGGGGTTCGTGTTACCATTAAGGAAACGAAAAGTATAAATGGAGTTTCCTAAAAAGGGAGAATGCAATGAATAGAAACCGCGATAATAAGGTGAAAGTATTAGAGGCGACAACGAGGGTATTTAAGAAAAAGGGAATGAAGTTTACCATGGATGATATCGCAAAAGAATTGTCCATGAGTAAGAAGACAATCTATACAATTTTCCGGGATAAAGAGGAAATCCTTTATGATATGGTCGATTATGCATTTGACAAAATCAAAGAAAGCGAAAAGCAAGTGTTAAATGATCATAATATGGATACGGTGGAAAAACTTCGAAATCTTTTGGGAGTTTTGCCGGAGGGATATAAAGAGCTGGATTTTAGACAGCTGATAATGCTTCGTACAAAGTATCCGGTGATTTATCAAAAAATCGAGCAGCGTCTTGAAAATGGCTGGGAGGCAACGCTTCGTCTCATCGAGCAGGGCATAGAAGAGGGCGTATTAAGACCGGTCAATCTTGTGATTTTTAAGTCTACTTATGAGGCGGCAATTGAGCAGTTTCTAGAAAGAGATATTTTGATTTCCAATAACATTGAGTATGCTGACGCGTTAGAAGAAGTCGTTGCAATCATGGTAGATGGTATCATTGAGAAAAGGAGGGGAATCGGATGGAAGAAAGGTCGAAGGTGATTTTTGGAAACGAAATAAGTAATGCGGCATATAAAAAAGCGTTGCGTTCGAAACAAAAATACATCAAAAAGTACGGCGACGACAGTGGTGCGGATTATCCGGTTGTACTTCAAAAGAATCCTTACATCGGAGATTCGTTAAATGTTGTGAACGTTCTGGTTGGGGATGTGCAGGAGAATGTCCATTATAATCCGGCAGATAACAATCTCAAATCGACATTTGACCTGGATAACGGGATTATTGTGGGAAATATCCGCATGGGATTTGGTCATTATCGCATCTCTATGGCAATGGCATCGGCGGCAAAAGCGCTTGGCTATACGCCGTATTGGATGGATCTTAACAGTTATTCTCAAACAACGTGTACAAAGGTAATCGAAGCGCAGAATCATCTATATTCATTAGGCTCGAGATTGTCGAAGAATCCACTGTTTAACAAGTTTGTCTGGGAACCGATGAACTATGAAGGATTTCGGGCTTTGACTTATAATGCATCCGATCAAAAGAATGCAGAGCTTATGGCTCCGGTGTATCAAAATATTCCAAAGGAGATTCCGGTAATCGCAACGCATGTATGGCCGGCACAGGCGGCTGTTCACGCAGATATGAAATACGTGGTAAATGCGATTCCGGACAATTGGCCGATGGCGCTTCACTATGCGGAGGGCGCAGTACATACCATCCAGTGCCGGAATGCTTATATGGGATATCGTATTTGTAATGGGATGGCAAAAAAAGAGGTATTAAAACCAATGCCAAAGGAAGCACTTGTTTATACCGGTCATTATATCGATCATGAATTGGTCAGTAATATTACGGAGGATTGCAAGGCGAGAATTGCACGTAAAGAAAAGGGTGCGCCGATTCGGTTTTTGTTGACGATTGGAGGAGCCGGTGCGCAAAAAGAAATATTTGCCGCAATCATCCGACATTTGCTTCCAATGATTACACAAAAGAAGGTTACGCTGTATGTAAATGTCGGCGATTACAAGAATGTTTGGGAGGATTTGCTTAGAGAAATTCCGCAGATGAAAGAAGTTTCAAAAGAACATTTTGATGATTGGAACGATACAGTGCATTTTGCGGCGGATGCACGGAATCCGGAAAATGAGATTACCGGAATTCATGGTTTTTGGCATAAAAATATATTTGAAGCGGTATACGCAACAAATCTTTTGATGCGAAGTGCAGATGTGCTAGTGACAAAGCCTTCGGAACTGGCGTTTTACCCGGTGCCAAAACTTTTTATCAAGCGAGTTGGAAAGCATGAAATGTGGGGTGCAATTCACTCGGTGGAAATCGGGGATGGAACCTATGAATGCCGGGATATACCGCACACGATGCAAATGCTTGACCTTTTTTTGCAAGAGGATGATTTGCTGGTGGATATGTGTCACAATATCATGAAAAATAATGAGCAGGGAATATATAACGGTGCATACAAGGCGGTAGAACTTGCAATGCGCTTGAAGGAGGAAGGTTAGTATGGAAACAAAGAGACTTACGGGATCGGAAAAGTTCGCATACGGAATCGGTGCAGTTGGAAAAGATATGGTCTATATGTTGTCAGCCAGCTATATTCTGTATTATTACCAGGACATTATGGGCGTCAGTGCCTGGATTATGGGTGTGATTTTATTGATTGCACGAGTGTTTGATGCATTTAATGATCCGATTATGGGGGTTTTGGTTGCGAAGACTAAGACAAAATGGGGAAAATTTAGACCATGGTTGTTTGTCGGTACACTGACAAATGCTATCATTTTGTATTTTATGTTTGCAGCACCACCTACGCTTGATGGTGGCGGACTAGTAGCCTATGCGGCATGCTTTTACATCATTTGGGGCGTGACTTATACGATGATGGATATTCCGTATTGGTCAATGGTTCCGGCATTTACAGACAGTGGTAAAGAGCGAGAGAATCTTTCGGCGTTGGCACGTACGTGTGCCGGTGTTGGTTCTGCAATTATCACGATTGTGACGGTTATGGCAGTTACAAGTATTGGTTCTGCTGCGGCGGCTAAGACAACAGATTTGCAGACGATAGACATGGCGGATTATCAGACAACCGTATATGTCATGGAACGTAATGATGCGCAGGTGGCGACCGGAAGCATGATGGTTTGTGAAGATGGGATGGAATCTTTGACCGTATCCGCGGACAAATCTGAATTTGAAGAAGCCATCTTATTTAACCAGGATAATTCAGAGTACACAATTCAGATTGATGATATCGAGCTTGATGGCGATAACAGCGCTATGAATATCGTTCTTGACTCGGTGGACAGTAAAGAAGCTGTTGTGGTGGTATATGTTACAGAAAGCCAGTTTGAAAGCCTGTCAGAATCGGATCAGCATACCATCCGCGGAGAGGTTTCCTCGACAAAAGAGGTGGAAAGACTTGGTTACAAATATTTTTCTTTGATTGTGGCCGTTTTGTTTTTTGTATTTATCTTAATTACCTGTCTTCGTATTAAGGAAAAATCTTCGGTTAATATGAAGACGGCATCTGTGAAGGAAATGTTCCGTTCACTGGTTCAAAATGATCAGGCAATGACGATGGTTATTGCGATTGTGCTAGTGAATACCGCCGTGTATATTACATCGAATCTGCTAATCTATTTCTTCAAATATGATTTGGGCGGTGCAAGCTGGACCGGTAATTATACATTGTTTAACACCTTTGGCGGTGGTATTCAGATTATTTCAATGATCGTTTTCTTCCCGTTGCTTCGAAAGTTTTTTACGATTATGAAGGTGTTTTATATCAGCGTGGGCTCTGCCATTATCGGTTATGTGGTGTTGCTTGCGATGGCGCTTGTCGGGGTCAGCCAGGTATATCCGTTTTTTGTACCGGGATTTTTTATCTTTGCAGCAGTTGGCATGTTGAATGTTATCGTAACGGTATTTTTGGCAAATACGGTTGACTATGGTGAAGTGAAAAATGGTAGAAGAGATGAGTCGGTGATCTTCTCTATGCAGACATTTGTCGTTAAGCTTGCCAGCGGCGTTGCAGCGCTGATTGCATCTGTATGCCTGTCTGTCTTTCATATCAGTGAATCTGAGCAGACTTTTGAGCTGGTAAATGGAAGTGCGGTGAAGGGAATCACCAAGATGTTGTATGACATTGTAGATCATGGTGCTTCGATTGTGACAAATGATTCCGTTGTGGGTCTTCGTATGACGATGACACTTCTTCCAATTCTGGCGTTGGTTATTGCCGTTATCGTATTTAGAAAGAAATATATTTTAACAGATGAGAAGCTTGATGAGATTACCAAAGAGCTAAAATCCAGACATGAAATAAGTGTTGAAAAAGCATAGAAAAAGGGCGTATCGCTTAGGCGATGCGCCTTTTGCAGTTGTGTAATAGCAGGAATGAAATTCTTTGGTCTGGCCAGGTGACAGGAATGTCTGGCATTTTAGATGTATAATAGGTATAATGTTAAGTGGAGAGTTATTGAAAAGACGAGTCGAGAATCTGACACTCGCTCTTTTTGGGGGGTAAAGAAAGGAAGCGAGATAAGATGGTTATAGCGACCACGATGTGTAAACTCTTTTTTGCAATGCTTATAGGATTTTTGCTTGCAAAAAAAGAGATTCTTACCAAAGAAGCTACGGGCAAGATGTCGGCCATGATCGTGCAGATTACATGCCCGTGTTTGATTTTAAGCAGTATTTCTACCGTATCCCATGATGGGGGAGGTATGGTGCTGCGATTGTTTGTTTCCGGAGTGGTAATGTATATTATTTTTCCGGTTCTGGCAATTGTTTTTACGCGACTGATGAGAGTGCCTAAGCATCTTCGGGGAACTTATATGTGTATGTTTATATTTTCCAACAGTATGTTTATGGGCTATCCGGTAGTACAGGCGTTATTTGGAGACAGTGCAATCTTTTATATTACGATCTTCAATATGCCATTTAATATTTTGTTCTTTACTTTGGCAATGCATTTATTTCAGAAGGATGCTGCCACCGAGACTGGAGGGTATGAGAAACAAAAATTAGAACTTCGTAAAGTGCTGAACAACGGAATCATCGCATCGATTGCGGCTTTAGTTATTTATTTTGTCGATATTCCGTTACCTGACATTTTCTACACTTGTGTTGGCTTTGTCGGAAATATCACAACGCCGCTTTCTATGATTATTATTGGTGCGTCAATGGGCTCTGTTGTGTTACGTGACTTAAAGAGAGAAAAGGGAATCTGGCCGATGCTTCCGATTCGCCTGATTTTGTTGCCAATTATTACTTGGTGCGTACTGCACCTGTTTCTTTCAGATGCGACACTGATTAGTATCTGCACGGTTGGTGCAGGTATGCCGGTTGCTTCATTGGTGGCAATGGGAAGTGCGCAGTATCCGAGACAAAGTTTTACGGCTTCGATTGGAGTGGCTGTTTCTACAATTTTATCATTGATTACTATTCCAATCATGGTAATCGTTCTTCAGCAGGTTTCTTAAGGAGGAGAATATGGAACTTACAATTTCAGAGGCAGTTAGATATATTGGTGTTGACGATCTTGATCTTGATTTGTTTGAGAGTCAGTATGTAGTGCCGGATGGTGTTTCCTACAATTCTTATTTGATTATGGATGAGAAGGTGGCATTGATGGATACCGTTGATGCACGTGGTATGGATGCGTGGGAAGAGAACCTGAAGCGTGAACTTAATGGACGTAAGATTGATTACCTTGTGATTTCTCACATGGAGCCGGATCATAGCGGCAGCCTTGCACGCGTGCTGGAACTGTACCCGGATGTCATTCTTGTCGGTAATGCCAAGACCTTTCAACTGGCGGAGAACTTCTTTGGTGATGTGATTAAGAGCGCGCAGAAGCTGACGGTTGGGGAAGGAGAGACCCTGAATCTTGGTGTGCATAAGCTTCATTTTTATTTGGCTCCTATGGTGCACTGGCCTGAGGTTATGGTTGCTTATGAAAGCAGCGAGAAGATTTTATTCTCAGCGGATGCGTTTGGTAAGTTTGGTGCACTGAGTAAAGAAGAGGACGATTGGGCCTGTGAAGCTCGTCGTTATTATTTTAATATTGTTGGTAAATATGGTCAGCAGGTTCAAAAACTACTTGCGAAATTATCGGACGTACAAGTTAGTACAATTTGTCCGCTTCATGGGCCGATATTGAAAGAGCATCTAGAGACGTATCTTGATCTTTATGATACATGGAGTAAATATGAACCGGAAGACGAAGGTATCTTAGTTGCCTATGCTTCGATTCACGGAAACACGGCAGTAGCAGCAAAGAAACTTGCCAATATGCTTGAAAAGGCAGGTGCTAAGAAGGTTGCTCTTGCCGATCTGTGTCGTGATGATATGGCAGAAGCAATTGAAGATGCTTTTCGTTATGATCGGATGGTGCTTTGCGCTGCTAGCTATGATGGTGGTGTATTCCCACCAATGGAGGATTTTTTACATCACTTAAAGTCTAAGATGTATCAGAATCGTACAATTGGTATTCTTGAAAATGGTTCCTGGGGGCCAACAGCAGCCCGGACTATGAAGGGAATCTTAGAAGGTATGAAAGATCTTACAATTGTGGAGCCTGTTGTGACAATTCGTTCCAAGATGAAGGGTAGTGATATCTCTGCTATGCAAGAGCTTGCAAAAGCTATGTGCAAATAAGAAAAGACATTTGTTCCGCACACCTAGGGGTGTGCGGAAATTTCCTTATTATGGTAGAATTCTCAAAACAAATCAGAAAAAACAACAGCAGGACATAAGATAGCCCAATATAAGTGGAGGAAACAAATGACACAAGAAGAATTTCTGCAAGAATATAAAAAACAAGAATATCCGAAACCATCAGTGACAGCAGATATCATTTTGTTTTCAGAAGAAGAAAAAGAAAATAAGGTGCTTCTTATTAAGAGAGGAAATCATCCTTATAAAGATTGTTATGCCTTTCCGGGAGGATTTGCCGAGCCGGGCGAGACCATTGATGAGACAGCGCAGAGGGAATTAAAAGAAGAGACCGGCTTAGATGTGAAGAATCTTCAGCCGCTTCGTGTATTCTCAGATCCAAATCGAGATCCGCGAGGCTGGACGATGACACAGGCCTACGTTGCAATAATTGATGCAGGCAAGATGCCGGTGAAAGCAGGTGATGATGCAAGGGATGCAAAATGGTTTCGCATTTCACAAATCCAAGAAAATGAGGAAAGAAAGATCCTGTTGATTAGCGATGAAGAGAGGATCATGATTCGTGTAAAAGGAATGGAAGAAAAGAAACTCTCGCCGCAAATAACGCTTATCGAAAGCGAGAATATAGCATTCGATCATGGATTAATCATGGCATATGCCATTCATAGATATGAGTATTTACAAAGGATGAAAGAATGGTAAAAAATGAGGACTGTAATCTAGTCCTCATTTTTGGTATCCAGCCATTTCATAAAGCAAAGGAAATTCCAGATGATATCTGCAAGAGAGGAATGCTTAGATGGATTATCGTAAAATGTTTTCAACAAAAACAAGGTGCCGTCCTTAGAAAGATAATCCTGACGGATAAGCGCGCTTTCACTTAAGGTATCGAGCGCAAATTCTTTAAGAGGACCTGTTAAATAAGCATAATTGGGCTGAACAAAACCAGCCTTTTTTCGATAAACAATTCGCTTAGGAAGATAGTCGGTGGCAAGTTCTTTCATAAGCCGCTTTCCGTAGTCATCGCGCGCATTGCAGGTTAACGAATCGGCTTTGCTACGAGAATCAAGGGAGGCGACATATTCTACCAATCGGTAGTCCAAAAACGGAGAACGCACCTCTAAAGAATGTGCCATGGACAGATGATCAGAGTAATGAAGCACCTGGTTTGGCAGCAGATTGAGACCATCATATTCAAGAGAACGGCAAAAGACATCGTGTCCCTTTTGCTGGTCTTTGATTTGGCGAATCAGATGCAAGGTGGCTTCTTGACGGGCATAACGTCTCATACGACGAGAAAGAAACAGCTTCTTGTCAGCATCGGTCAAAAGGGTCATACGCTCAGCAAGTAAAGCTTCATCGCCTTTTGTAAATTCATAAAGAGACTTAAGATAGTCAATCTGATCATGAAAATACCCAAGCTCAGTTGGCGTAGAGGCAATCTGCTTTGCAAAGCGTTGCATAGGCAAAGCCAGGATGTGCGGCAGATAACCACCAAACAATTCATCAGCACCGTCGCCGCTAAGAGCAACCTTGATATTGCTCGCAGCATATGCAGACAAAAAATAAGTAGAAATCGGTCCGGAAAATGGTTCGAAAAAAATACGGCAGATCTCATCTAGCGAAGAAATTACATCATCACCGGAAATGGAATGAATATGGTGCGAAAGAGAAAGCATAGAAGCAACCGAAGAAGCGGCTGAAATATCGCTATCATTATCGTGCTGCAGAGTATAAGCATCAAGATGCACACCATGAAAACCGGCAATGGAAGCAATGAGAGCCGAATCTAGACCACCACTCAAAAAGAGACCTTGCGGGGCATCGCTGTTAAGACGAATCTTGACGGCATCTTCTAAAAGATTGCGAAGCTTCTCGCGCTCGTAGGTTTCTTTACGAGCATAACAATCGCTAAGAGACCAGTACGTGCGAAGAGAGATCTGATTATTTTCAAATGCAAGTTCTTGTCCCGGAAGCAGAGCTTTAACAGCGCTATAGGCAGTAGATGGGGCGATTGTATTTTTGAAAGAAAAGTATTGATAGATAGCCATATCATCAAGGGTTCGATCGGTATCCGGATGTGCGAAAAGCGTACGAATCTGCGAAGCAAAAATCAGGGCTCCGGATGGCAGGATGCTGTAGTATAAAGGTTTAGCACCAAGCCTGTCACGATAAAGTAACAGCACATTAGAGCGCTTATCCCAGATGGCAATTGCGAACATACCATTAAGCTTAAGGACGAAGTCACGCCCCCATTTCAGGTAAGCTTGAAGTAATACCTCGGTATCCGAGCGATCGGAAGAGAAACGAACGCCAAGCTGCATAAGCTCCTTGCGAAGACACGGAGCATTATAAATCTCACCATTAAAAATCAGGACAACCTTACCGCCGGCTCCGTAGAAAGGTTGTCTGCCACCGACCTTATCTAAAATGATAAGCCGGCGAACACCAAGCTGTATATCCAGGCTTTCAAAAAAGCCACAATCATCGGGGCCGCGCTGGATAAGAGTATTCGTCATCGCATGAAGTAACCTTGTATTGCGCGCCCCGGAAAATCCACAAATTCCGCACATGTTAGTACCATTCTTTCACAGTTTTTTGCTATAATAATCTTATTAGAATTATTATAACAAATGAATGAGGAAAATGAACATGAAGGTCCTACTTCATATGGGAAATTATAAGACGGGAACAAGTGCACTGCAGCAGTATTTGAGCGAACATGCCAAAGAGATAAGCCGGCAGGGGATATACTATGGCAAGGAACAAAAAGAACTTTACTTCGCGCATGCATTCTTCGCCTGTGCAGTACTAAAACAGGCATTAAAGGGGCAGAATTTTTGGGCAAAGGAACCAAAAATCTGGGAGAGAATCCAGCGAAGCGGGGAAGAGCTTTTGCAAGAAATGGTGCAAGAAGCACGCAAGATGGGGTGCCATACGGTTGTGATTTCACAAGAAGGTATCCTTTGTGAACTACTAAGAACGCTCGGAGGACTTTGGAAAAGTCAGTTCAGCGGAGCGTATGACGAGGATGAGATGCTGATCAAATATCATAAGACGATGTATGAGCTTTTGCGCAAGTCGTTTGATGAGATTGAAGCTTTGATATTTTTAAGAAGGCAGGATGAATATCTTGAGTCGCAATACAAACAATATATCAAATGGCCTTGGAAAGAAGACGCTGTGAAGCTTCCGGAATTTTCCGAATTTGTAGCATTAAGACCGGTAAGACTTCATTACAAACCGGTATTGGATATTTTGGCATTCATATATGGAAAAGATGCGCTGCGCGTTATGGGGTATGGGGAAAAGACCGATACTGTGGAAGAAATCATTAAACTGCTCAAGCTACAGAGGAAAGAGGAGAAGACATTAAAGAATTCCAATCCATCTCTCAACATGGATGCGACGGAATTTCGAAGGAAATATATAAAACCGGAAGCAATCTATAACGAAGAATTGCTGCAAGTACTTTTAGAATATTCCAAAGAACATCCGCAGCCGGAATTGACATATATAAAGCCGCAGATGTGGCAGCAACTCAAAGAAACTTATGAGAAGGAAAATCGGCAGATAGCCGAGCAATATATGACACCAGCAAGTAAACCGATTCCACCATTTGAGTGGAAAGAAAAGACACTGTATAAGGGGCTGAAGGTGGAACAACTAGAAGAAATATTTGGTCTGTTTCGCTGATAAAGAAAAGTATGAGAACGAAGATTAATTTAAATAATGACTGGGAATTTACCGGGGAATTTACGAAAGAATTTTATAATGGAGAAGCAGGAGCGTATGAAAAGGTGCGCCTGCCGCATACCTGTAGGGAACTTCCGATGCATTATTTTGATGAACGGGATTATGAGATGATAAGCGGCTACAGGAGAATGATTTTCGCAAATCCGTTCTGGAAGGGAAAACGTCTCTTTTTGGTGATAGAAGCGGCCGGTCATAAGAGTGAAGTTTATTTCAATGGAAAAAAACTGGCCGAGCATCAATGCGGTTATACGGAATATGAAGTAGAACTGACAGGGATGATAAAGTGGGAAAAGAACAATCTGCTTGTCATAAAGGTAGATTCGCGAGAGGAACTCAATCAACCGCCATTTGGTTATGTGATTGATTATCTGACTTATGGTGGTTTGTACCGCGAAGTGAGACTAGAGCTGCGCGATCCGGTATATTTGGGAGATATCTACGCCATTGGAACGGTCCAAGGAAAGATTGACAACAAAAAAGGATATTGCAATCTGAAGACGCATACACAGATAAAACATTTGCCAAAGAATCATAGTATGGAAATCTGCCAGCAACTTTACGATGGCGACAAATGTCTTGCGACGATGAAAAAAGATTATCGGGATATGCGCGAAAGAGTTGAAGAGCGTATGTATAGCGATGAAATCTATTATGAAATGAATTTTTCCGTAGGACAGATGAAGCTGTGGGATGTCGATCAGCCCAAACGATATCGACTCGAGACGCTGCTGATGTATCATGGAAAGGTGATTGACCGAGTTAGTCAAATGGTGGGATTTCGAAAGAGCGAATTTCGAGCAGAAGGCTATTATCTAAATGGAAGAAGATTGAAATTCTGCGGATTGAACCGGCATCAAAGTTATCCATATGTAGGCTATGCCATGCCCGAATCCATGCAGCGTCTTGATGCTAGGATTTTAAAAGAAGAGTTGGGGGTAAATGCGGTAAGAACCTCGCACTATCCACAATCAAAATATTTTCTGGAAGAATGCGATCGGTTGGGATTGCTGGTATTTACGGAGATTCCGGGCTGGCAGCACATCGGAGATGAAGCCTGGAAGCGACAGGCAATGGAAAATGTGCAGGATATGATTGTGCAATATCGAAATCACCCATCCATTATTATCTGGGGAGTTCGAATCAATGAGTCAGCGGATGATGATGAGTTTTATACCATGACAAATAAGATTGCGCATGCACTTGATGAAACTCGTCCAACAAGCGGGGTGCGTTATCTAAAGAAAAGCCATTTGCTAGAAGATGTCTATGCATATAATGATTTTTCGTATGATGGAACGGGAAATGGCTGTGAGCCAAAGAAGAAGGTTACATCGCAAGAAGATAAACCTTATATCATCAGCGAGTACAATGGTCATATGTACCCAACAAAGAGTTTTGATAACGAAAAGCATCGGCAAGAGCATGCGCTGCGTCATGCAAAAGTGTTAAATGATATTGCAATACAAGAAGGCGTTGCGGGGTCTTTTGGATGGTGTATGTCAGATTATAATACGCATTCGGATTTTGGAAGTGGTGA
Source organism: Eubacterium oxidoreducens (assembly GCF_900104415.1). Lineage (GTDB taxonomy): Bacteria > Bacillota > Clostridia > Lachnospirales > Lachnospiraceae > Eubacterium_C > Eubacterium_C oxidoreducens. Next base: position 139,292 of record NZ_FMXR01000007.1, read on the forward strand.
TAATGTATGTTATCACGGAGTTATGGATATGTTTCGAAATGCCAAGATGGCAGCAGCAGTCTATGCTTCGCAGTCTGAGAATGCGCCGGTATTGGAAGTGACATCGGCCTTTGATATCGGGGAAAATCCGGCCGGTAATCGTGGGCGCATCTTTATCTTAACCAATGCACAAAAGGTGCGGATGTATAAGAACGATGTCCTGATTCGAACCTACCAGGCGCAGTCTGAGGAGTATCCTTATATGCTACATCCTCCGATCGAAGTGGATGATTTTATCGGCAATCAGATAGAAATCGGAGAGGATTTTGAACCAAAGCAGGCAATGCTTGTCAAGGAAATTCTCAATTATGGAGCGCGCTTTGGCTATCAGCATTTGCCGATTCGATTGTTGCTGAAAGGTGCCTGGCTATTGCTTCGATATCGAATGAATTTTCAGCAGGCGTATGCCCTTTACGGAAAATACATAGGAGACTGGGGCAAGAAAGGTTCGAGCTTTAAGTTTGAGGCTGTTTATGAGAATCAGGTAGTGAAGACCGTAACGAAAGGTCCGGCTAATTCCATTAAGCTTGAAGCGGTAGCCGATCATGTCCTGTTAAAGGAAAAAACAACTTATGATGTCGCTTTGGTGCGAATTAAAATGGTCGATCAAAATGGTAATATATTGCCATATTATAACGAACCTGTCACAGTTAGAACGAAAGGAATGTTGCAGATTATTGGACCAAAGACATTTTCCTTGCAAGGAGGAATGGGCGGAGTATTTCTAAAAACGCAGGGAATCAGCTCGGATGCTGAAGTTACGATAAGTGCGAATGGAGCAGAGACTGTGAAGATTTCCTTTAGGATAGAAGCGGAATAAGGATTCGAAATTATTTCACATATTCTTAAGAAAAATTAATACTTATTACGTACCGTTATGGTCTATTATAGAACTATCAATACGAAAGGGGGACTTTTTATCATGTATAAAAAGGGTCTGGTTGTTCTTTTGGGAGGATGTATGCTGGTATCACTCGTAGCCTGTTCCAAGACAACAACACAAGGAGATAATTCGGCGACAGAACAAGAAGTTGTAAGTGATACTGCTACGGAGGCTGAGAATATAAGCGCAGAGGAAGAAACAGTCAGCGCGGATGCACAAGAGGAACCAAATGCTCAAGAACAAGAAGAGGTATCAGATCAGATTGCACTGATTAAGGAGAATAAAGATACCTGGAATCGGGCAGATTCGGAAGGAGAGCAATATAATTATACCGTTAGCGATCTAGATCATGATGGGTATCTGGAAATAACGACGGCATCTATGCAAGGAACCGGATTGTATACCTATTTTACAATCTATGAAGTAAATGAGGATAAGACCGGTCTGGTGGAACAGTCGTATGATGCAGAAGAAGGAGAGTCGCTTCCGGATATTATAGAAACAACGGTAGATACGTATACCATGGCAGATGGAACCGTGAACTATGCATATACGGATATTCTTCGTGCGGGTCCTGCGGACAGCTATGAAATCATCGGATATCTGACACTTGGCGACGGTAAGCTTACCATCACACCGGTTGCAACTAAGTATGAAATGTTTGAAACAGAAGAGGAAAGCACGACGACTTATGCGGATGCAGAGGATAAGGAAATTACGGAAGATGATTACAATGCCGCGATGAAGAATACCTTTACAGGCGCAACAAAGGGAACACAAAAATTCTTGTGGATTTCTGAAGAAGACTGGAATGATGACATCACCGATCAGCTTACAAGCGCCTATGAAACTTTTACAGGGAATAACTAAAGATTTCACCTGCTGTGACCGATATTAAAGTTACCGGGACACCTATCGGCCAATAGGAGAAACGGTAAAATGAGACACCATGGATGGAAAGACTATGTAAAAAGGAATTTTACGCAGTCTTTCCATCTTTTTTTGCTTACATCGGATGAGATGTGAAAAAGTCCAGACAAGGAGGGGAGACGCGAGAATATTTCAATCTGCTGCGGCAATATGCGCAATTGGCGCGGCTATGGAGAGAAATTTGGTGTCGAAACAAAGGAGTTATGAACATGAAAATTGAATCAAGTATGATTGCAATGCAATCGCAGCACGCCTACATGAGTTACACGTCGCAGTCACTTAACACATTTCGTGCAAATCTTCAAGACGCGAAGGATTTAGCATCGGCCAAAGCTTCCCAGCAGATAGCAGAAAATCAGGAGACGAAAAGTAGTCAGGAATCTGCGCTTATGCAGGTGCAAAAGCATTCTCTATTCTATCTGTTTGAACTTTTGTTTGCGAATCACAAGAACTGGTATCACCAGCTTTTTAATCAGTATGCGCTAAGTTCACAGTCCATGAATTATGCCGGTGGCTACGCAAGTGCTTTTTCGAGCGGAAACTACATGATGGAGAGTTACCATTATGAGCAGGAAGTAACAACATTTTCCACAACCGGAACGGTCGTAACGGCGGATGGTCGGGAGATTTCGTTTGGGTTAAATCTTCAGATGAGTCGTAGTTTTGAAGAGTACTATCGTGAAGAAATGCAAGGCAGTCCGTTTGATTTGTGCGATCCATTGGTGATTAATTTAGACAGTGATATTGCACAGCTGACAGATCAGACATTTTTGTTTGACCTTGATGCGGACGGAAAGCAGGAGAACATCTCGATGTTGGCAGCAGGCAGTGGTTATCTGGCGCTGGATAAAAATGGCGATGGAAAGATTACAGATGGTCTTGAATTGTTTGGCGCAAAGAGCCAGGATGGATTTGCAGATCTTGCAGCTTATGATGAAGATCAAAATGGATGGATCGATGAGAATGATGCCGTCTTTTCCAAGCTGAAGATTTGGGCCAAGGATGCATCCGGCAATGACATCTTGTATAGTCTTAAAGAAAAAGGTGTCGGAGCGATCGGGCTTGCCAATGTGTCTACCGATTTTACCGAGCGCAGTGCTTCGAAGGTGAATGGTGCCATCAGATCTAGTGGAATTTTCTTGTATGAGACAGGAGGAGTCGGCAGTGTTCAACACGTTGATGTTGCAAAATATGCAAGCATAGCTTGAGGCTAAGGGAGAAAGGAGCTGTCGCTTAAGATGATAAATCGTCTTGGCGAGGCTCCTTTTTCCTTGCCGAAATCGTTGCCGCAAAATCCCAAAAAGGTTATGATAGATACAGAATAGTTATGGGAGAAGATGCATATGAAAATACAATTTATCGGAGCTGATCATGAGGTAACGGGAAGCTGTCATTTCCTGGAAGTTGGAGGAAAGCATTTGCTTGTGGACTGCGGTATGGAGCAGGGCGCAGAACTGTATGTGAATCAAGAGATTCCGGTGAATCCGTCGATGATTGATGCCATATTGATTACGCATGCACATATTGATCATTCCGGATTGCTGCCATTGATTTACAGTCGAGGATTCCGCGGGAAGATCTTCGCCACGGAAGCTACGACCAACCTATGCAGTATTATGTTAAGAGACAGTGCGCATATCCAGATGTTTGAGGCTGAGTGGAAGAATCGCAAGGCAAAGCGTTCGGGTAAGCCGCAGATTGAGCCTATGTATACGCTAGAAGATGCAGCAAATGTTATGAACAAATTTGTGCCTTGTGATTATAATCATCGCATTGAAGTCTTCGAGGGAGTCGAAATTAATTTTGTAGATGCCGGACATTTGCTTGGGTCATCAAGCATTGAGGTGTGGCTGACAGAGGGTGAAGAAACAAGAAAGCTTGTTTTTTCCGGAGATATTGGAAATGAAACCAAGCCCTTAATTCGTAACCCGCAGATGGTTGATGACGCAGATATTGTGATTATGGAGTCCACTTACGGAGATAAGAATCACGGAGCAAGAGTGGATTACAGCATTGCACTGGCAAATACCATTCGTAATACATTTTCTAGAGGAGGGAACCTGGTTATTCCGGCATTTTCTGTAGGACGAACGCAGGAACTGCTCTATTTCATAAGAAAGATAAAGACGGAGAATCGACTGCCGGAGTATGAAGGTTTTCAGGTGTATATCGACTCGCCGCTTGCAGTGGAAGCAACCGGCATTTTTCAAAAGAGCGTTTCGCAGTGTTTTGACGAGGAGGCACTTGAGCTTGTCAACAGTGGTATCAACCCGATCTCATTTCCGGGGCTTGTAACGGCATCAAGTGCAGAAGAATCAAAGGCCATAAATTTTCTAAAAAAGCCGGTGATTATTATCTCGGCGTCCGGTATGTGCGAAGCCGGTCGTATCCGACATCATTTAAAACACAATTTATGGAGGCCGGAGTCTACGATTTTGTTTGTAGGATATCAGGTTCCGGGAACGCTAGGGCATATGTTGTTAAATGGCGCTAAAGAGGTGAAGCTGTTCGGGGAAAATATTCATGTTCAGGCGCAGATTTTGAATCTTCCGGGAATATCCGGTCATGCGGATCAAGAGCATTTGCTTGAGTGGGTGAATCATATTTCACCAAAACCGAAGAAGGTATTTGTGGTACATGGTGAAGATGAAGTTGTGGAAAGCTTTTCAAAGCTGCTTTCTAAGGACGGATTTGATGCCTATGCGCCGTATAGCGGCGACGCATTTGATTTGGTAACTCTAGAACAGGTCAGCTATGGAAGTAAGGAGAAGATAAAGGTTACTAAGAAAGCGTCTTCAAAGGCTTCAAGTAATGCATTTGCCAGATTGTTGGCAGCAGGAGAACGGCTGCTTAGCGTGATTAAAAAATGCGAAGGCAGACCAAACAAAGAATTAGGTCAATTTGCCGACCAGATAAATTCTCTTGCAGATAAATGGGAAAAATAACGAAAAAGATAGGCGTTTAACCAATCTTTTTGGAGGGCGAAATGCCCTTGCGTATCTTTTCATTAAAATGGTTTTGTGCTAACATGAAACAAAGAAAGTCAAGCAAAAGGCGGGATATCTATGAAAGATCGAATTGACCAGAGAGATTTTTTGCACAGCATGCATAGCTCGGTAATTAAATATTGGAATGTCAACTTTGAGCCGGAGGAAGAAGAGACGAGGGAACTTCCGGAAGCGGAACAAGAGGTTCATTATAATGAAGTGACCGGTAAGGCAGAGCCACCTTCCGCGCTCTATGGACAGAAGAAGGATGAGATGGAAGCCGAGGCGCTTGCGATTTATGAACGGTTGCAAAATGAAGCGGCTGCGGACGAAGCGGCAAAGGAAAAAGAGATTGCGGATTTGCTTGCACAAAATAATGAAGAAGAGATTCATTATAATGAGGTGACCGGTAAGGCAGAACCACCATCGGCACTGTATGGCCAAAAGAGAGATGAGATGGAAGCGGATGCGCTTGCAATCTATGAACGCTTGCAAAACGAAGCGGCTGCGGATGAAGCAGCAAAGGAAAAGGAGATTGCCGATCTTATTGCTGCTGGTGCACAACAAGAAGAAGTGCCGGATGAGGTCGCCAAGGAAGAGGCATTGTTTATGGATATGCCTGAGGCAGAAGAAATACAAGAATAGAGGATATAGAGCATGAAATATTTATTGGATTTAATCGGAAATGAGATACAGGCTGCTTTTGCAGCCTGTGGTTATGATACTACATATGCAAAGGCTACGATTTCTAACCGTCCTGATCTTTGTGAATTTCAGTGTAATGGTGCGATGCCACTTGCTAAGTCAGCGCATAAGGCTCCGATTATGATTGCGGAGGAGATTGCGCAAAGACTTAAAGAAAGTGTTTTGTTTGAAACGGTTGAAGCAGTAAAACCGGGATTTTTGAATCTGCGCCTGAATAAGGAGGCTCTTAGCGAATATCTTTCGAATATTGCGAAGGACGAGAAGCTCGGTGTCAATGCACCGGAAAAAGTCAAAAAAATCATGATTGATTATGGTGGACCGAATGTAGCCAAGCCTCTTCATGTTGGTCATCTTCGTTCTGCGATTATCGGAGAAAGCGTAAAGCGTTTGGGACGTTATGTAGGTCATGAGATGATTGGAGATGTACATCTTGGAGACTGGGGACTTCAGATGGGCCTGATTATCACAGAGCTGAAAGAGCGCAAACCGGATCTTGTTTATTTTGATGAAAATTATGAGGGCGAATATCCAAGCGAAGCACCATTTACTATATCGGAGCTTGAGGAAATCTATCCGACAGCTTCCGCGAAATCAAAGGAAGATGAGAAATATAAAGAAGCAGCGATGCAGGCAACCTATGAGCTGCAGCATGGAAGACGCGGTTACCAGGCAGTGCTTGCACATATTTTGGATGTTTCTGTAACGGATCTTAAGAAGAATTATGAGAATCTGAAGGTTTCTTTTGATTTGTGGAAAGGAGAATCCGACGCTCAGCCATACATAGCAGATATGGCTAAGAAAATGCAAGAGGATGGATATGCTTATTCTTCGGAAGGAGCACTTGTTGTGGATGTTAAGGAAGAGACAGATGCAAAGGAGATTCCGCCATGTATGATTCTAAAATCAGACGGAGCTTCCTTGTATACGACAACAGATCTTGCAACACTTGTTTGGCGGCAACAAGATTACCAACCGGATCAGGTAATCTATGTTGTGGACAAGCGACAGGAACTTCATTTTGTACAGGTGTTTAGATGTGCGAAAAAGACCAAAATTGTACCGGAGGATATGGAGCTTACGTTCCTAGGATTTGGTACGATGAATGGTAAGGATGGAAAGCCGTTTAAGACCAGAGAAGGCGGAGTTATGCGTCTTGAGAATCTGGTAGCGGATACCAATAAAGAAATGTATCGTAAGATTGTAGAAGGTGGTAAGGTACCGCAAGAGGAGGCGGATCAGACTTCTAAGACGGTTGCGCTTGCGGCAATCAAATACGGCGATTTATCGAATCAGGCATCGAAGGATTATGTCTTTGATGTAGATCGCTTTACTTCTTTTGAGGGAAATACCGGACCATATATTTTGTATACCATGGTTCGTATCAAGTCTATTATGAAGAAATATCAAGAACAGGGCGGCAAGGTGGAATGCGGCAATATCATGCCGGCCAAGACGGAGGCTCAAAAGTCTCTGATGCTGATTTTAGCTCGTTGGAATGAGGTTGTGGAAAATGCATTTGCAGACCTTGCACCACATAAGATTTGTGCCTATATCTATGAAGTGGCAAATGCATTGAATCATTTTTATCATGAGACCTCGATTATGGGCGAAGAAGATGAAACCAAGAAGGCAGGATATATCCGGTTATTGAATCTAACCCTAAAGGTGCTCGAAGATGGTATTGAAATTCTGGGATTTGAAGCACCGGAGAGGATGTAGGGAACGAAAACGATTGCGTTTTTGGTATGGAAAAGAGAATCGGGTTTGCGACGGAGAAGATTCAGCGCGTACCCGATTCTTTTATACATATTGGGGGAAGGATGATCAGTGTATGAATGAGATTGTGAGAAAAATTGAGCAGGGAGATTATGACGAAGCCCAAATTGCGCTTGAAGCGTATATGGAAGAACATCCATTTACTGCGGATATTGCAGTTTTGGGTGCGACAATTGCTGAGGGGCAAGGGCAAAAAGAGGAGATGTTTGCCTGTATTCGGCTAGGACTGGAATCTCATCCGGATAATTATGAATTGTATTATCTGATGGGAAATTATTATCGATATGAGAATCCACGAGTGGCACTTCTATACTATAAGCTTTCGGTATCGCTTTGCAATTGCCGGGATGATAAGGAATTTTTGCAGGAGACTTATGATGCATATCTAAAAGAGAGCGGGGAAAAGCCTCCTCAAACGACAATTCTTTATCTGACACATGATTCTGAGCAATCAATCAAAAGCTCGATGAAAGCATTAGAAGAAAATATTGATGTGCATAAGACGGAGGTTATTGCAATTGATAACGGGTCGACGGACAAAAGTGTAGAAATACTAAAGAAGTATCCGTTTGTAACGGTGATAGAAAATGAACACCCTGTGGGAATTGCAAAGTGTATCAATCAAGGAATCAAAAAAGCGCAAAAAGAGCATGACATATATCTGATTCAGGCAGAGTTTCGGCTGACGAAAAACAGCTTTCAGATGCTTCAGATTGGTGCATATGCAAATGAAAAAATTGGTGCAGCAGGTTCTGTCTCCAATCATTTTGTAAATTACCAGGGAGATACGAATCTATATGCAGATGAGCAAAAAAGCCAAAGACAAAACATTCCGGCAAAGAATTATTATGAAGTAAAGACGTATCTGGCACTTTTTTCGTTATATCTGAAAAGAGAAGTCATCGATAAGATTGGTGGATTTGATGAGTCACTTGAGCCGGCGGGGAATGTAGATGAGGACTATGGAATTCGAATTTTAAAGGCCGGTTATCAAAATTATTTATGTTATAACAGCTATGTTTATCGGCTTTCAAAGGATGATACGGGATCGGTTATCCGTGATTGGAAGTATGAGCCGGGACAGTATAGGTCGTTTCGGGAAAAATGGGGATTTTTAGCGGAATATTTTAGTGCTTCGAGAGAAGATCTGATGATGCTGATTAATCGTCAAAGAGAGGAAGAAATTCATTTTCTGGAAGTGGGATGTACTAGCGGTGAGACACTTTGCAGGTTGCAATATCTCTATCCGAATGCAAGTGTTTATGGCGTAGAACTAAATGAGCAGGTTGCGAAGATTGGAGCTTGTAAGACGAATATTTTGTGCGGAAATATTGAGAGTATGGAACTTCCTTATGAAAAGGGATATTTTGATTATATTATTTTTGGGGATGTGCTTGAACATCTGGCATATCCGGAAGAAACCCTTATTCGAATGAAGGATTATCTAAAAGAGGGAGGCTGTATTTTGACAAGTATTCCGAATCTTTTACATGGAGATGTGCTTTATGATTTGTTGCGAGGTAATTTTACATATCGGGAATATGGAATTTTAGACCGGACACATCTGCGCTTTTTTACGGAAAAGGAAATCTTTCGAATGTTTGCTCGTTGCGGATACGAGATAGATGCATTGCTTACGACAAAGACGAGGCAAAATCCGACGGATAATCATCTGGAATTTTTTAAAGCACTTTTTGAGATTGCGGAAGTTAGCATAACTAAAAATCAAGTGAATACATTTCAATATCTTGTTCGGGCAAGAAAAAAATGAGAACATTGATGCAGGAGGAAGAATCTAAATGGAGGAAATGATTGATATTTATAATGAACAAAGGCAAAAGACATCCTTACAATTGCCGAGAAAATCAAAGCTGAAAAAAGGACAGTTTATGTTGTACGTTCTAGCTTTGATTGAAGATTCTAAGGGAAGATACCTGATTACAAGGCGCGCTATGGATAAGAAATGGGCCGGCGGCCAGTGGGAGATTCCGGGAGGAGGAGCTGTTGCCGGGGAAACGTCTTTTGATGCGGTCTGCCGCGAGGTAAAAGAAGAAACCGGGTTAGACGTATCTGGATGCGACCCGAAAGTGATTTATTCGTACGTAAATGAAGATTTAGAGCGCGGAGATAATTATTTTGTAGATATTTATTTGCTTAAAATGGACTATGCAATTGCGGATGTCACGATTCAAGAAGAAGAAGCAATTGCAGTAAAGGCGGCCGGCTTTGATGAAATTACAAAAATTCATGAAGAAAGCGGTTTTTTGCATTATCAAAGACTGGTAGAAGCACTTAAAGGCATAGAGGAGAAAAAGAACATGTTAGTAAAGACTATAACACCACCATCTACGGACACATTGTTAACGGAAGCTAAGGCAGATATTACGGCTCCAAAATGCGGCATGTATCTGACACATTGCGGAATTGTAAGAGAAGATGCGAAGGCTAAGGTAAGAGCCGGTGCGCAAGGAACCAAGCCGGTTGTGGCAATGGATTTTTCTTATGATGAGGCTAAGGTGAATGCAGCCATTGATGCAACGCTTAAGATGGATGGCATCTATTATGTAAAGGTCTGGCTTGCAAGTGGAAGACTTACGGTGGGTGATGATATTATGAGAGTGCTGATCGGAGGCGATATTCGTCCGCATGTGATTGATGGATTAAATGCTTTGGTCGGTGAAATCAAGAATCATTGTGTTGAAGAAATTGAAATCTATGAATAGAGCATTATTATATGGAATCGTCAATGTGAACAAAATATAAACGGGAAACTATTTTTGATTGTGCAGTTTCCTGAGAAGGTTAGAAAAACTGGTAAAAAGTACATATGCAAATAGGAATAAAGGGGTGTTTACAGCGATTTTTGGCTAGTGTAGAATAGCATCTGTTGAAAATTTTAGTTGAGGAAATAAGATTGTAAAAGAGGATTGGAAGATGATTAAGCCAACAGCTGTTATTTCTATGAGGAAAGACAAGGACAATGCACTTTTTAAAGTTGCACTTACAGAGATTCCACATCGTTTTGTGAGTAAAGCAAGACGTCTTGATCTCGAAGGATTTGCCCAAGAGCGTTTTTCGTGCTTGGTGAATATGGAGTATTTTTCAGGTTTTTCGATTATAACGAATCAAGAGTATAGCTATGCACCTAAGGGGCAGTTAATCTATTGTGATAAGAACGGAGAAGAGCATTATCTTGATTGCTTACTCACAACAGGTGAACAAGAGAAAGTTTTTGAACTTTGCAGAGCCGCCTTCAAAGGTGATATTGTTTGTGAAGCAATGGTGTAATAATGGAAAGCATTCGCTAAGGAGCGGATGTTTTTTTTTTTTTTTTTTTCACAGATTAAATCTATTATATTTTCACATGAATACTTGACAAAAAATCGGAAAACTCGTACAATCGAACACGTCTAAAATGCAAATCATTTGCAAATCTAATCAAGAGGAATATCATTATGAGAATTGGCAGAGAAGGACGATGGAATAAAGTTCTTGCGTTGATGACCATTGCGGTCATCTTTTTTGTGATGGTATTTTCCGTATGGTATCTTGTCAATCATGCGAACCATGAGTGTAGTGGCCAAAACTGCCCAGTCTGCGAACAAATGCAGCAATGTGCACAGAATGTCAAACAGCTGGGAACCGCCGATGTAGTTGTGGTGGTGGTCATTGCACTTATTCACATGGATTTTCTTGGAAGCGAATTATTTAAAGAACCAATGATTGAAAATTCTTTGATTTCCCTAAAGGTAAGAATGGATAATTAAATCTTTCGAAACAAGGGCGTAGTGCGCCCTAATGCAGATGAATGGTAATCATGATGTATATCTCAGACTTGAAATGGAGGATTTAAGAATGAAAAATTTCATAACGATAGTCGCAGCAATGGTACTTGGCGTAACCATGCTTGCAGGATGCAGCGCATCATCATCGAACCAGGCTTCATCCAATGAAGCTGTAGATGGTGGTGATGACATTTCCGTAGTTGCAACAATCTTTCCGGAGTATGATTGGGTGAAAGAGATTGTTGGTGATACGCAGGGAGTTGAGGAGACATTGCTGGTGGATACAGGCGTGGATCTTCACAGTTATCAGCCGAGTGCAGAAGATATTTTGACAATCAGCGAATGCGACATGTTCATCTATGTGGGCGGAGAGTCCGATGAGTGGGTGGAAGATGCTCTTAAGAGTGCGGTAAATGAAGATATGGTTGTCATCAATCTTCTAGATGTGCTTGGTGAAGATGCCGCGGAGGAAGAGGTTGTGGAAGGCATGCAAGAAGAAGCTGAAGAAGCGGAGGAAGAAAGCGAAGAGGAAGTTGAATATGATGAACATGTATGGCTTTCTTTGAAAAATGCTGTGAAGCTGTGTACTGCGATTGAAGAAGGGCTTGAGAAAGTAGATGCGGCTCATGCAGATGCCTATAAAGCGAATCTTGACAGTTACCAAGCGCAGCTTGAAAATCTCGATGCTGAGTATGCGCAAATGGTAGAAAATGCACAGGTGACAACGGTATTATTTGGTGACAGATTCCCGTTTCGTTATTTGGTTGATGATTATGGTCTGGACTATTATGCGGCATTTGTGGGCTGCTCGGCGGAATCAGAAGCAAGTTTTGAGACGATTACTTATCTTGCGCAGAAGGTGGATGAGCTTGGGCTTTCTAGTATTTTGCAGATTGAAAGTTCAGATGGAAAGATCGCACAAACCATTAAAGAAAATACAACAAACAAAGATCAGCAGATTCTGACATTGGATTCGATGCAGTCTACAACCGCTGAGGATGCAGACAATGGTGTGACGTATCTGTCAACCATGGAAAGCAATCTTGAGGTTCTGACGCAGGCATTGCAAAAATAATAATTAAGTGAGGTGACAATTAGGTGTCATATATTACGGCAAAGAACCTTTCTCTTGGTTATGATGGGAAAGTGATTCAAAAAGGGGTCAGTTTTGAGATTGAAAAAGGAGATTATTTATGTATTGTCGGGGAAAATGGTTCCGGCAAATCGACATTGATGAAGACGCTTCTTGGATTGCAGCCGCTTTTGGGAGGTGAAATCATCTTTGGGGATGATCTTTCTAAAAATGAAATAGGTTATCTTCCGCAGCAGACATTGGTGCAAAGAGATTTTCCGGCTTCGGTTGCGGAAATTGTATTGTCCGGATGTCAGGGGCGTATGGGAATGCGTCCGTTTTATGGAAAAGAAGAAAAGAGACTGGCTAAGGCCAATATGGAGCGAATGCAGATTACAAATCTTGCCAAAAGATGCTATCGCGAATTGTCGGGTGGACAGCAGCAAAAGGTTCTTCTTGCGAGAGCTTTATGCGCAACGCAGAAGATTTTACTTTTGGATGAGCCGGTTTCGGGACTTGATCCGATGATTACCACAAGCATGTATGAGCAGGTGAAACAGCTCAATGAAGAAGGGGTTACGATTATTATGATATCACACGATATTTCCGCAGCCCTAAAATATGCATCGCACATTTTGCATATCAATCAAAAGACGTTCTTTGGGACAAAGTCGGAATATATGGAAAGTGCACTGGGAAAATATTTTCTAGAGATGGAAGGAGGAAATGAGGCATGATGCAAATTATGGAAAAACTGAGTTTGTACATGGAGTATCCGTTTGTTCGTTATGCGCTTGTGGCAGGTATTTTAATTGCATTATGTTCTTCCTTGCTTGGAGTTACACTGGTATTAAAACGATTTTCCTTTATTGGTGATGGATTGTCACATGTTGCATTTGGGGCAATGGCGGTAGCCGGCGTTTTCGGTTTGGTGAACGATACAATATTGGTGCTTCCGATTACGGTGGTAAGCGCGGTATTGCTTTTGCGAACGGGGCAAAATACCAAGATTAAGGGCGATGCATCAATTGCAATGATTTCAGTGGGAGCACTCGGTCTTGGTTATCTTCTTATGAATATATTTTCCGCTTCCTCGAATCTTTCGGGGGATGTATGTACAACGTTGTTTGGTTCTACTTCAATTTTGACCATTTCTAAGACCGAGCTTTGGCTGTGTGTGATTATGTCGATTCTTGTAGTTGTATTTTTTGTGTTGTTCTATCATAAGATTTTTAATGTGACGTTTGATGAGAATTTTGCAAGGTCAGCAGGAACCAAGGTGGAACGCTACAATTTGTTTATCGCCATCATTATAGCGGTAATCATTGTATTGGCGATGAATCTTGTCGGTTCGCTTTTGATTTCGGCATTGGTGATTTTTCCGGCGTTATCGGCAATGAGATTGTTTAAGAGTTTTAAGTCGGTTACGATTTGTTCAGCGGTGATATCGGTGTGTTGTGCATTTGTTGGAATTATTGTTTCTATTCTTGCAGGGACGCCGGTAGGTTCCACGATTGTAGCAGTCGATGTGGTAGCGTTTTTGATTTCGTTTGTGATTGGTAAGAAAGGAGCTTAGAGAGCATGAGAAAGAAGATATGGGGAATGATTTTGGCAGCAGGTATGATGACGGCTTTGCTTGGTGGTTGCGCATCTGAAGATGCGACATCGGATACGGTGTCTGAGGAGGCTGTATCAGATACACAGACCGAATCCGATGCGATATCGGAAGAGGAAAGCACAGTGTCAAAGCAGGAAGTGTCCGCTGCAGAAGGGATAGATGTGGATCTTACCCAGCTTAGCAGTACGATGGTGTATTCGGAAGTTTATAATATGATGCTTGTACCGGATGAGTATATTGGTAAGACGGTTAAGATGAATGGTGCTTTTACAACATATGAAAATGAAGAAACCGGACAGATTTATTATGCCTGCATCATTCAGGATGCAACAGCATGCTGCTCGCAGGGAATTGAATTCGAACTTGCCGGAGATTATACATATCCGGATGACTATCCACAAGAGGATACGGAGATTGTTGTGCAGGGAACCTTTGAAACCTATGAAGAAGATGGTCTTACGTATTGTAGATTGGCAGATGCGACTATGGAATAACAATTAGAATCTAAAAAGAAAGAATAAAATACCCTCCTTACCGGATTGTGATATGTACTCTTCTTACTGGATTGTCCAGTAAAGAGGGTACTTATCATTGTGTTCGATAAGGAGGGTATATTACATATACAGTTTTTTTAAAGTGAAATAATTCCAAATTGTGCAAGATTGTAAAAGATGAGGATTAAAACCATCATAACCGGTGTTACGTATTTAATCATAACACGCATTACAAGCTTACGCCGGAACACTTCACCATTTTTTTGAATTTCAGCTTCGAGTGCCTTCGTTCCAACAATCCATCCGATAAGGATACAGGTAAAGAAGGTGACGATTGGCATCAGTACACTGTTTGTAATGTAATCGAAGAAGGTTAATAAATCCATGCCTCCGATTGTGAAGTCTGACCATAATCCAAAACCGAGTGATACGGCAATTCCTAATAGAATAGAAAAGACCGTAAGAATGATGACCGATTTTGTTCTTGAAAGCTTCCAGCGATCCATCAGCATCGAAGTGGTTGCTTCTAAGATGGAAATGGAACTAGTCAGTGCCGCAAGCAGTACCAGGATGAAGAACAAAGCCCCGATAAATGTGCCGGCCGGCATACTGTCAAATACTTTAGGAAGCGCCATAAACATTAGTCCGGGTCCTTTACTCGCTGTTGCCTCGGCTCCGCTGTAGATTACAACCGGCGGAATAATCATCAGACCGGAAAGCAGAGCAATCAGTGTATCAAACAG
This sequence comes from Eubacterium oxidoreducens, assembly GCF_900104415.1. Lineage (GTDB taxonomy): Bacteria > Bacillota > Clostridia > Lachnospirales > Lachnospiraceae > Eubacterium_C > Eubacterium_C oxidoreducens. Next base: position 154,324 of record NZ_FMXR01000007.1, read on the forward strand.
CTCGACTTGATTGACGGATTTTACAAGGCTTACATCATCGCGTACATAGGAACCGTAAGAAACCATGATTCCCATGGCAATGCTAAGCGAGAAGAATAACTGGCCGGCAGCGGCAGCAATTGTTTTAAAAGAAAACTGCGAAATGTCCGGAACCAGATAATACTTTAATCCTTCTATTGCATCTGGCAAGGTTAATACATAAATCGATACTCCGATTGCAATCACGATAAGAACCGGCATGAGAATTTTGCTGATTCTTTCAACTCCCTTTTGCACACCAAATGCTACAACGATGGCAGTTACAAGTAAGAAAATCAAAAACAGGATAATAGGAGAGCCTGTTTGGGAAATGTGACTGCTAAAATAAGTATCCGAGGCAGCGAGGCTACCTTCGCCGGTCAGATAGACCAGACAATACTTTAAAACCCATCCTCCGATGACTGCATAGTAGGGAAGAATCAGTAACGGAACGAGCTATGCCAGATAACCAAGAAATGCAAACTTGCTGCAGAGCTTTTTATAGGCGCTGATGCAGCTGAGTTTTGTTTTTCGGCCAAGGGCAATTTCGGTCATAAGCATTGCAAATCCAAATGTAAACAGCAAGATGATATAGACTAACAAGAAAATACCACCACCATACTGGGCTGCAAGATATGGAAAGCGCCAAAGATTTCCGAGGCCGACAGCACTTCCTGCGGCGGCCATTACGAAACCGATTCCACCGGTAAAAGTACTTCGTTTATTCATTTTTATCTCCTCTCGTAATGATAATCATAGTACGTCCAAATTATCATTATCATACAATATTCAACATTTTACCATAACTTCAAATAAGTGTCTACGAAAAGAAAATTTAAAAAATGTTAGCACTCACCCTTGACGAGTGCTAATAAAAGTGATATAACATAATTGTGAAAAGAAAAAGGTAGCGACCGATGAAAGATCATCGAGCCGATAGTAGAAGGAGGAATGACTTATGTTATTAACAACAGCAAACAACAATTTATTTGATACGTTTTTTAATGATCCTTGGTTTATGGATCCTTGGTCAGCCCCGGATGCACGCAGAGGCGATAAGAAACGCTACAATAGTAAGAACCTCATGCTTACAGATATTACAGAATCCGATCAAGGATACGAATTAGAGATGGAACTTCCTGGATTTGATAAAAGTGAGATTCAGGCAACTCTTGAAAAAGGATATCTGACAATTACGGCTGAGAAGAAGACCGAGCAGACGAAAGAAAAGGATGCGTATATTCGCAAGGAAAGATTTTCCGGAACATGCCAAAGAACCTTTTTCGTTGGCGAAGAACTAGAACAAGAAGACATCAAAGCAAGCTTCAAGGATGGCATCCTAAAACTTGCAATTCCGAAAAAAGAAGCAAAACCACAGGTGGAAGAGCGTAAGTGCATCACCATTCAAGGTTAATAAAGAACAACATTGGCGGGCTGCACTAGAATGCAGCCCGCTTCTTACTATAAGCGGATAAGGAGGTGGAGGATATGGTTGCCAAAAAAGATTATTATGACGTGTTAGGCGTGGGGCGTTTAGCGGATGCATCAGAAATAAAAAAAGCATATCGCAGACTTGCAAAGAAGTACCATCCGGATACAAACAAAGATCCTAAGGCAGAGGAAATGTTTAAGGACGTTACGGAAGCGTACAATGTACTAAGTGATGAAAAGAAAAAGAAGTTATATGATGAGTTTGGAATGATGGGATTAGAAGAAGGATTTGATGCAGATGCGGCTAGACGATATGCCGGACGCCAAGGGACGGATGGAGGCTTTCATTTTGAATATCAAAATGACGGTATGGATCTTGACCTGGATGATCTTTTGTCCGGAATGTTTGGTGGCTTTGGTGGTTTCAAAACCGGAGGATTTCATGCAAATCATGACTATGGTATGAGAGGTGAGGATATTACGGCGGAAATTGCAATTGATTTTCGGGATGCGATATGGGGATGTGATCATACGATCGTGATCCAGGATGCGCATACCGGGCAGACAAGGAATCTGTCAGTACATATTCCGGCAGGCATAGATTCCGGCAAAACAATTCGCCTAAAGGGGCAGGGAAATCCGGGATATCACAACGCAGCTTCAGGGGATGTACTTTTGAAAGTGAAAGTAAATGAGGATAAAGAATATACCAGAAAAGGAGACGATTTATATACGACTGTGCGCATTCCATACACAACCGCTGTGCTTGGAGGAACTGCTCGGGTGCATACTCTGTATGGAGATGTGGAATGTGTCATAAAAGCCGGGACACAGGCGGGTAGCAAGATTAGGATACGATCTAAAGGAGCGCCGCATATGAAGGACCCTTCCAAAAAAGGAAATCTGTATGTAACAGTGGAAATTCAGGTGCCAAAGCATGTCAGTGCAAAAGCGAAGGAATTGCTAAAGGAATTACAAAACGTCAGTTAACTCAGTCGGAGAGCAAGCTCCGACTGAGTTAAACGCTCCGCGAGGATGCGCACGGATTCGGACAGGAATTTGTCTGCTGAAGCAGATCCGAATCCGGCGCGCAAGACTCGCGAGCGAGTCTTGACATAAAGGTCAGCCCCTAGGATTGTTAGAATCTGGGTGCTGACCGGTTTTTATTTATATATTTTTTTTAACGTATCAATACGGGCGCTGGCATTTGCAAATAATGCATCCACAAGTGTGAGCGCGGTCATAGCTTCGACGACGACAACGCCTCGTGCAGCAATCAAGGGGTCGTGACGTCCGACAATCTCGATGGTGATTTCTTCGCCGTCTTTGTTGACTGTCTGCTGAGGAGCTGCAATGGATGGCGTTGGTTTAAAGGCAGCTCTTAAAACAAGCTGCGCACCATCGCTGATGCCACCTAGTATACCACCGGAGTGGTTGGTTTTCTTAGTGATGTGACCCTGCGCATCTGTTATAAATGCATCATTGTTATGAAGGCCTGTCGTATGTGCGGCTGCAAATCCGTCACCGATTTCCAATCCTTTTACAGCGCCAATAGAGAAAATTGCTTTCGCGAGGTTGGCATCTAGTTTATCAAAGACGGGATCGCCTAGTCCGGTTGGGAGTCCTTGAACGATGCATTCCACGGTGCCGCCTGCAGAATTTTTTTCTTTTATCAGGGTTTCAAGATATGCAGCAGCTTCCTGTGCGGCTACTTTATCCGGCATATTTAGTTCGTTTTTATCAATTTCATCTAAGTCAAATCGATTTTGCGAAATGCTGATAGGCCCAATGGAAGCGACATAGGTGTTAAGCGTGATGCCGAATTCTTTTAAGATTTTGGCTGCGATTGCACCGCCTGCTACGCGTCCGATGGTTTCTCTTCCGGAGGAACGACCGCCGCCGCGGTAATCGCGAAAACCATACTTTTCATCAAATGTATAATCTGCATGACCCGGGCGATAATAGGATGCAATCTTAGAGTAATCGGCCGAGTGATGATCTTTGTTTTTTACCATCATGCTGATGGGAGTTCCGGTTGTCTTGCCCTCGAAGATTCCACTTAGAATTTCTACTTTATCATCTTCGCTGCGCGCAGTGGCGAAGCGGGAAGCGCCGGGTTTGCGTCTGTTTAGATAAACTTGAATATCCTCTTCGGATAGAGAAAGACCTGCGGGACATCCATCGACAACAACACCTAATGCCTTGCCGTGAGATTCTCCCCAAGTAGTGATTTTAAATATATTTCCATATGTAGAACCTGCCATATTGTTTCCTTCTTTCGTCATATTGAATGTAGTCTCGTTCAGTATACTTTACAATGGGAAATGTCGCAAGAATAGTGGCAAAATCTATCGAATTTTTATATAATCATATTTAAAAGAAGAGATGGAGTCGAAGATCAGCGGAGGTGTAGAAATGAATTATATGAAAAAGTTGGGAAGCTTATTGTGTGCAGCTTCGATTGCTGTGACAGGAGTGTTTGCATTGCAGATGCCGGCGAATGCACAAGAGAGTGTGCCGGAATTGGTGGAATATGAAGAAGGTGAAGAAGGCTTGTTTTATTTTGGAAGTGAAGAACCTTCTTTGAATACGGATTTAGGGTATTCGGATACGGTGGCTGTTTATGCGGCAACTTTAGATAATGAGAAGTGTACCATCACGGGGGTTAATATGCCGGCCTATGATATGAGCGTGCCATCAACTGCATCGTATGGAGATAATACCTATTCCGTTGAGATTGGAAGTGGTATGCATTTTAAAGAGATGAATTATCAATCGATTTCATTTGTATCGTACGAGGATGATAAAGTAAGCACTGTGGATACGGATTTGTCTGAGTGGTTTATGGAGGATACGGCGCTAGAAAGCGTGGATCTTTCCGGACTTGAACTGACAGGCGTGACGGCAATAACAGATATGTTTAAAGATTGTACGAGCCTTACAACGATTGTGATGCCGGATGAGATTCCAGAAGGCCTTACAGCAGATTTGCCGTCGACATTTTATGATACGAGTGGCAATGCTTATACAACGATGACAAGTGCCTGCGCCGGCAAGACATTAACAACCACAATGGCGCCGGCAACACAGACGAAAGCATCGCAGACCTTCACCGGTAAGAAGACTTATACCAAGAGATTAAATGCAAAGGCGTTTAAGATTGATGCAAAAGCACAGACGACGCTTACATATACCAGTTCCAAGAAAAAGGTGGCAACCGTGGACAGCAATGGAAAGGTCACAATTAAAGGCACGGGAACAACGGTAATAACCGTAACAGCAGCGGAGACGTCTGCATATAAAGCGGCAACTTATCAGGTGAAGATTAAAGTGAAAAAATTAAGCAAAGTGAGCGTGAAATATTGCGGTAGATTTGCAGGTCCATATGCAAGTGTTATGGCCTGGAAGAAGATGTCGAATATTTCCGGTTACCAGATTCAAAAGTCGACTTCAAGTAAATTTGCCAAAAATGCAACAAAGACTTACAATGTGAAGAAGTCTGTAAAAAAGAAAACTTTTGGAGGCTTATCCAATCGAAAGGCATATTATTACAGAATCCGTGCCTATAAGAAAATTGGAAAGAAAAAATATTACTCAGCATGGAGTGATAAATACGTAGGATAGATAGAGGATTATAAGCATGTATGAATTATTAAAGACTGAGGGCCGTGCAAAACGAGGTGTGCTGCATACGGTGCATGGAGATATCCAGACACCGGTGTTTATGAATGTTGGAACAGCGGCAGCGATTAAAGGTGCTGTATCAACAGAAGATCTTGAACAGATTAAGACACAGGTGCAGCTTTCAAACACATATCATCTTCATGTGAGACCGGGAGATGAGATTGTAAAGAAGATGGGCGGTCTGCATAAGTTCATGTCATGGGATAAACCGATACTGACGGACTCCGGTGGATTTCAGGTGTTTTCGCTTGCCGGACTTCGTAAGATTAAAGAAGAAGGCGTGACCTTCCATTCACATGTGGATGGACGCAAGATTTTTATGGGACCGGAAGAGAGCATGCAGATTCAGTCGAATCTTGGCTCTACGATTGCGATGGCATTTGATGAATGTCCACCGGCACTTGCCGAGCGGGATTATGTTATGCGTTCCGTAGAAAGGACAACGCGCTGGTTAAAACGATGTAAATTGGAAATGGCGCGGTTGAATCAATTAGAAGATACGGTAAATCCACACCAGCTTTTGTTTGGAATCAATCAGGGAGCTATCTATGCGGATATTCGAATCGAACATGCAAAGCAGATTGCGGATATGGAACTTCCGGGATATGCGGTGGGAGGCCTTGCAGTAGGGGAGTCTCATGAGCAGATGTATTATATTTTAGAAGAAGTGGTTCCTTATCTGCCGAAAAACAAACCGACGTATCTGATGGGCGTTGGAACACCGGCCAATATTCTAGAGGCGGTGGAGAGAGGTGTTGACTTTTTTGATTGCGTATATCCAAGTCGTAACGGACGTCATGGACATGTCTATACCAATAATGGCAAATTAAATCTTTTCAACAAAAAGTTTGAACTTGATGCAAGGCCGATAGAAGAAGGCTGTGGATGTCCGGCCTGCCGAAGATATTCAAGGGCTTATATCCGGCATTTGCTTAAGGCGAAAGAGATGCTGGGTATGCGCCTGTGCGTACTTCATAATTTGTATTTTTATAATACAATGATGGAGGAGATACGCGCGGCATTGGACGAGGGCAGATTTGCGGAGTATAAGAAACAAAAACTTGACCAAATGCAATCAGATGTGTAAAATATAGAACTGTTAGAAAAACTATAAGAGATTGATAGGTATTAGGAGGATAATAGAATGTTTTCATCGTTATTAGCATCAACTACGTCGGGCGGTAGCTCGTATACAATGATTATTTGGATTGTGGTACTATTTGTTATCATCTGGTTTATGATGCTTAGACCACAGAAGAAACAGGAAAAGCTAAAAAAAGCAATGCTTGAGACAATGGAAACCGGAGACACTGTATTAACAAACAGTGGATTCTACGGAACTTTGATAGATGTATCTGATGATACTGTAATCGTAGAATTTGGTAACAACAAAAACTGTCGTATCCCAATGCAAAAGAGTGCAATTGCAGAGGTTGAAAAAGCTTCTGAAGCAGTCGCAGATGATACAACAGAAGAAAAGTAAGAACAGTCTTTAGAGCCGTTGCTTTTATGCAGCGGCTTTATTTGCGTAACAAGTACTGTAGTAATTTTGTTGAAATATCTTATTAGATAGGCTATAGTATAAAAGATTAAGACCCAAAATGGGTGAAGTGTATGAAAGGTAAGAAAAGATGGAATTTCATGTTGGAGTTATTTCCGGAGATGGAATCGGTCCGGAGATTGTAAGAGAAGCAAAGAAGGTTCTTGACCAGGTTGGTAAGAAATATGGTCATACATTTAACTATGAAGAAATTTTGATGGGAGGCATCTCCATCGACACACATGGTGTTCCGCTGACAGATGAAGCAATTGCACAGGCTAAGGCATGCGATGCGGTATTGATGGGATCAATCGGTGGAAATACAGCAACCTCACCATGGTATCAATTGCCGGCAGAGAAAAGACCGGAGGCAGGACTTTTAAAACTGAGAAAGGCACTTAATTTATTTGCCAATTTACGTCCGGCTTATTTATATAATGAGCTTCGTGAGGCGTGTCCGCTTAAGGATGATATCATCGGCGACGGATTTGATATGGCAATTATGAGAGAATTGACCGGTGGTCTTTATTTTGGAGAACGAGAGACCAAAGAAGTGGATGGAATTTTAGTTGCGACAGATACGCTTACATATTCAGAGACAGAAATTAAGAGAATCGCAATTAAGGCTTTTGAATCTGCAATGAAGAGAAGAAAGAAAGTAACAAGTGTTGATAAAGCCAATGTCTTAGATTCGTCAAGACTTTGGAGAGGCGTTGTGGATGAGGTTGCGCAGGATTATCCTGAAGTGACCTATGAGCATATGCTGGTTGATAATGCGGCTATGCAGCTTGTAAAAGATCCTAGACAGTTCGATGTGATTTTGACGGAGAACATGTTTGGAGATATATTGTCAGATGAAGCAAGTATGGTAACAGGTTCTATTGGAATGCTTTCGTCGGCAAGCTTTAATGATACGAAGTTTGGTTTGTATGAGCCAAGTGGTGGTTCGGCACCGGATATTGCAGGTAAGGGAATTGCGAATCCTATTGCAACCATTTTGAGTGCAGCCATGATGCTTCGTTTCTCCTTTGACCTTGATCAGGAAGCAGATGCAGTTGAAGCAGCTGTAAAGCAGGTGTTAAAGGATAACTATCGTACGATAGATATCATGCCACAGCATGAAGCAGATCGTGCGACGGTACAACAGGTTGGGACTGCACAGATGGGAGACCTCATTGCACAGCGAATCTGATTAAGACGACAATAGTATTGGAAAAGATATAACAACAACAAAGGAAGGTAAAGAAATGAGAAGTGATAATGTAACAAAAGGGATGCAGCAGGCACCTCACAGATCCTTGTTTAATGCATTAGGGTTTACAAAAGAAGAACTGGATAAGCCAATGGTAGGTATTGTAAGTTCTTATAACGAGATTGTACCGGGTCATATGAATCTGGATAAGATTGTAGATGCCGTTAAGATGGGTGTTGCAGAAGCAGGCGGAGTTCCTGTAGTATTTCCGGCAATTGCAGTATGTGATGGTATTGCAATGGGACATGTAGGAATGAAATATTCTCTTGTAACTAGAGATTTGATTGCTGATTCTACAGAGTGTATGGCTCTTGCGCATCAGTTTGACGCACTTGTTATGGTGCCAAACTGTGATAAGAATGTGCCGGGACTTTTGATGGCTGCAGCAAGATTGAATGTGCCAACTGTATTTGTCAGTGGTGGTCCGATGCTTGCAGGTCATGTTAACGGCCAGAAGAGATCTCTTTCTTCTATGTTTGAGGCAGTTGGTTCCTATGCAGCCGGCAAGATGACAGAAGAAGATGTAGAAGAGTTCGAAAATCATGTATGTCCGACTTGCGGTTCATGTTCCGGTATGTATACAGCCAATTCTATGAACTGTCTGACAGAGGCACTTGGTATGGGTCTTCGCGGAAATGGAACAATTCCGGCAGTTTATTCTGAGAGAATTCGTCTTGCAAAACATGCAGGTATGGCGGTTATGGATTTGTATCGTAAGAACATTCGTCCGCTTGATATTATGACAAAAGATGCAATTTTAAATGCTTTAACAATGGATATGGCACTTGGTTGCTCTACAAACTCAATGCTTCATCTTCCGGCAATTGCGCATGAAGTAGGATTTGATTTTGATATCTCATTTGCAAATGAAATTTCAGAAAAGACACCAAACCTATGTCATTTGGCACCGGCAGGTCCGACTTACATGGAAGACTTAAATGAGGCCGGCGGAGTATATGCGGTAATGGCAGAACTTGCTAAGAAAGATCTGTTAAATCTTGACTGTATGACGGCAACCGGTAAGACAGTCGGAGAAAATATTAAGGGCGTTGTAAATAAGAATCCGGAAGTTATTCGTCCGATTGACAATCCTTATTCACAGACCGGTGGACTTGCAGTATTAAAGGGTAATCTCGCTCCTGACGGCGGTGTTGTAAAACGTTCCGCAGTGGTAGAAGAAATGATGGTTCATGAAGGACCGGCTCGCGTATTTGACTGCGAAGAAGATGCGATTACTGCAATTAAAGGTGGCAAGATTGTGGAAGGCGATGTTGTTGTCATCCGCTATGAAGGACCTAAGGGTGGCCCTGGTATGAGAGAAATGCTCAATCCGACATCAGCAATTGTTGGTATGGGACTTGGCTCATCTGTAGCATTGATTACAGACGGACGTTTCTCAGGAGCAAGCCGCGGAGCTGCAATTGGTCATGTATCTCCGGAAGCAGCAGTAGGTGGACCAATTGCATTGGTTGAAGAAGGCGATATCATTAAGATTAATATCCCGGCTATGACACTTCAGGTAGATGTATCAGATGAAGAAATGGCTAAGAGAAAGGCTGCTTGGAAGCCAAGAAAGCCAAGAGTAACAGAAGGTTATCTTGCTCGTTATCAGGAAATGGTAACTTCAGGAAGTACAGGAGCAATCTTAAAGACACCTTCTTTTGAATAAAAGATATTACAACATACCAAATCTGCCCATAGTGGCAGATGTGGGTGTGTATTAAAGGAGACATTAAGAATATGCAACTGACAGGCGCGCAAATAGTAATAGAGTGTTTGAAAGAGCAAGGCGTAGATACGGTATTTGGATATCCCGGCGGAGCGATTTTAAATCTCTATGATGAATTGTATAAACACAGCAGTGAAATTCGGCATGTGTTAACATCTCATGAACAGGGAGCTGCACATGCGGCAGATGGTTATGCCAGAAGCACCGGTAAAGTAGGCGTATGCCTGGCAACATCCGGTCCGGGAGCAACCAATTTGGTTACCGGTATTGCAACCGCTTATATGGATTCTGTTCCGATGGTGGCAATTACTTGTAATGTCGGGGTGAGTTTGCTAGGAAAGGATTCTTTTCAGGAAATTGATATCACAGGAATCACGATGCCGATTACAAAGCACAATTTCATCGTGAAGAATGTGGAGGATTTGGCAGCAACCATGAGACGGGCTTTTATGATTGCGCAGACCGGAAGACCAGGTCCGGTTCTTGTAGATATTCCAAAAGATGTAACGGCGAATAAGACAAAGTTCGTATCGACCGTGATTCGAAAACCGCTTCGTGTGGCAGATACGATATTACCAAAAGACTTAGAGGATGCAGCTTTGTTGATTGAAAAAGCGCAAAAACCAATTGTCTTTGTCGGCGGTGGCGGTGTGATTTCAGATGCCAGTGAAGAGATTGCGAAGTTTGTATCGCTGGTGGATGCACCGGTATGCGATACCTTGATGGGAAAAGGTGCCTATGATGGTACGAAAAGTAATTATACCGGTATGCTTGGTATGCATGGAACGAAAACTTCTAATCTTGCAGTGCAGCAGTGTGATTTGCTGATTGTTATCGGAGCAAGGTTTTCAGATCGTGTATTTGGTAATGCGGCATCTTTTGCAAGTAATGCAAAGATTCTTCAGATTGATGTTGATCCGGCAGAAATCAATAAGAATATCAAGATTGACAGTGAAATCATTGGAGATATCAAGGAAGTGCTGCTTCGCTTAAATCAAATCGTAAAGCAGCAAGAACATAAAGAATGGATGCAGCATATTCTGGAAATGAAAGAGACTTACCCATTAAGTGATCCAAGTGATGGATTATCAGGACCACAGGTAGTGGAAACGATTTTTGAAATGACAAATGGTGAGGCTATTATTTCCACGGAGGTGGGACAACACCAGATGTGGGCAGCGCAATTTTATAACTATAAACAGCCAAGAACGTTCCTGACATCCGGAGGACTCGGAACAATGGGATATGGATTGGGCGCCTCGATTGGAGCGCAGATTGCGAATCCTGATAAACAGGTGATTAATATTGCCGGTGATGGTTGTTTTCGTATGAATATGAATGAAATTGCAACAGCAGTTAGAGAACAGCTTCCACTGATTCAGGTCGTGATTAATAATCATGTACTGGGTATGGTAAGGCAATGGCAATCGTTGTTTTACGGACAGCGTTATTCGCACACGATTCTAAATGATTCGGTTGACTTTGTTAAACTTTCTGAAGCAATGGGTGCGGATGCAGAAAGAGCAACGACGATTGACGAATTTAAAGAGATATTTAAGAAGGCACTCGCGTCTAAGACGCCTTATGTAATAGAATGTGTTATTGATAGTGATGATAAGGTATGGCCGATGGTAGCACCGGGTAAGCCGATTGACGAAGTAATGAGTGCTGATGATTAGAAGTAACATCATATTATAAAAAAAGAAATGTAACAATGTAGGAGGAAGAAAGAAATGGGAAGAGTGTATAACTTTTCAGCAGGTCCGGCAGTTTTACCGGAAGAAGTATTAAAAGAAGCACAGGAAGAATTAATGGATTACAGAGGATGTGGAATGTCCGTAATGGAAATGTCACACCGCTCTAAGATGTTTGATCAGATTATCAAAGAAGCAGAAGCTGATATCCGTGACGTTATGGGAATTCCGGATAATTACAAGGTATTATTCCTTCAAGGCGGAGCAACTTTAGTATTTTCCATGATTCCAATGAATCTGTCTATGCATAAGAATAAAGTTGCTGATTATATCGTAACAGGTAACTGGGGAAAGAAAGCATTCCAGGAAGCCGGAAGATTTATCACAGCAAATAAGATTGCATCATCAGAAGATAAGACATTTACATATATCCCGGATCTTTCAGATCTGCCTGTTACAGACAATGCAGATTATGTATACATCTGCCAGAATGAGACAGTATACGGAACAACAATTAGAACATTACCGAATACAAAAGGCAAGCCATTAGTAGCTGATGTGTCTTCTATGTTCTTATCAGAGCCTATGGATGTTAGCAAATATGGTGTTATTTACGGTGGAGTTCAAAAGAATGTTGGACCTGCAGGTCTTGCAATTGCAATTGTTCGTGAAGATCTGATTCCACAGGAAGATCTTGCAGATGTACCGGTATATCTTCAGTTTAAGACACATGCAGATGCTAATTCTTTATATAACACACCAAACTGCTGGGATATTTATATGTGCGGCAAGGTATTTAAGTGGCTCAAGAATATGGGCGGTCTTGAAGAAATGCAAAGAAGAAATATTGAAAAGGCTAAGATCCTTTATGATTATATTGATCAGTCTGATATGTTTACAGGAACAGTACGTAAGGAAGACCGTTCTGTTATGAACGTTCCATTCGTAACTACAGCAGGAGATAAGGACTTAGAGGCTAAGTTTGTTGCAGAATCACAGGCAGCCGGAATGGAGAACTTAAAAGGACACAGAAGTGTTGGTGGTATGCGTGCAAGTATCTACAATGCTATGCCAAAGGCCGGTGTTGAAAAGCTTGTTGATTTCATGGCTGAATTTGAAAAGAAATATAAATAAGAGAAAGGAAGTACTAAGGTAATGTATAAGTACGCGTGTTTGAATCCAATCGCAGCAGTAGGTCTTGACGGCTTTGATGCTGCTTATGAAAAAACAGAAGATGTAAATGAGGCACAGGCAATCCTGGTACGTAGTGCGGCAATGCATGATATGGATCTTCCGGAAAGTCTTGAAGTTGTTGCTCGTGCAGGTGCAGGTGTAAACAATATTCCGTTGGATAAATGTGCACAAAAAGGTGTTGTTGTATTTAACACACCGGGAGCAAATGCAAATGGTGTTAAGGAGCTTGTTCTTACAGGTATGCTTCTTGCATCTCGTGGTATCGTAGACGGTATTAACTGGGTAACAGAAAATAAGACCGATGCTGATCTTGCAAAGAAAGCTGAGAAGCAGAAAAAACAGTATGCAGGTACTGAGATTCTTGGTAAGAAGCTTGGTGTAATCGGACTTGGAGCAATCGGTGTTCAGGTTGCAAACTCTGCAATCAAGCTTGGAATGGAAGTAGTTGGATATGACCCATATCTGTCAGTTCCGGCAGCACTTCATCTGTCAGGAAAAGCAACCATCGTAAAAGATCCGGCAGAAATTTATAAAAACTGTGATTTTATCACAATTCATGTACCGCTTATGGATGCTACAAGGGGTATGGTGAATGCAGAAGCGATTGCTTCAATGAAGGAAAATGCGGTTGTACTTAACTTCTCACGTGATGCGTTGGTAGAAGAAGAAGCAATCGTAAAGGCGTTAAAAGACGGTAAGATTCGTCGTTATGTATGCGATTTTCCGAACCCAACAACTGCAGGTCAGGAAGGTTGTATCGTACTTCCGCATCTTGGTGCTTCTACAGCAGAGTCTGAAGACAACTGTGCAATTATGGCAGTTAAGGAAATTCGTGATTATCTTGAAAATGGTAATATCACCAATTCCGTAAACTATCCAAACTGCAATCTTGGAGTATGTGCAAGTGCCGGAAGAATTGCGGTTCTTCATAAGAATGTAAAGGGAAGTATCGGTAAATTCACAGCGGTATTTGGTGATGCCGATATCAATATTGCCAATATGTCAAATGCATCTAAGGGAGATTATGCATACACATTATTGGATCTTGATAGTCCTGCTACACAGGAAGTTGCAGACAAATTAGCTGCAATTGAGACCGTATTTAAAGTACGTGTAATTAAATAATTAATGTTCGAAATTATAAATTATATAGGACGCGTGAAGGGAGGAGTGTTACAAAGACACTCCTTTCCTGTTACATAGATAAGCGTCTATGAGAGATAGGAGGAGAAGACTATGGCAATAATCAAACCATTTCCGGCAATCCGCCCAAATGTGAAAGAGGCGGAGCAGATTGCCGCTTTACCATATGATGTGTATAACAGACAAGAAGCGAAAGAGGTTGTAAAGGGGAATCCACTTTCTTTTTTAAATATCGATCGTCCGGAGACGCAGTTTTCAGATGAGCAGGATATGTATGCAGATGAAGTATATGCAAAAGCCCATGATATGTTCTGGGATATGGTAACAGAAGGTCATTATGTAAAGGATGAAAAGCCTTGTTATTACCTTTATGAATTGACGATGGATGGACGTGCACAGACGGGGCTGGTAGCATGTGCATCGATTGATGATTATCAAAATGAAGTAATCAAAAAGCATGAAAACACACGAGCAGAAAAGGAAAAAGACAGAATTCGTCATGTAGACACCGTAGGTGCGCAGACGGGACCAATCTTTCTTGCATATCGTGCAATAGATGAGATTAATAAGCTTGTGGATAAGATAAAAACGAAAAATGCCGTAAATGATTTTGTCTCAGATGATGGCATTCGTCACAGAGTCTGGGTGATAGATGAGGCTGCGGATCTTACAACCATCGAAGAAGCTTTTGCAAAGGTTGGCGAGATCTATATTGCAGATGGTCATCACAGATGTGCATCAGCAGTAAAGGTTGGATTGAAAAGACGCGAAGCAAATCCTAAATATAACGGAGAGGAGCCATTTAACTATTTTCTGTCGGTGCTATTCCCGGATCGGGAACTTATGATTATGGACTATAACCGCGTGGTAAAAGATCTAAATGGATTAAGTCCGAGAGAATACCTCGAACAAGTCAAACAACTATTTACCGTATCCGAATATAAGAAAGAAAAGCCGCAGGATAAAGGACGTGTATCTATGTATCTTGAGGGAAAATGGTATGACCTTGTCCTTCCGAAATCTGAAGAAGGAGTCAATCCGGTAGAGGCTATGGATGTGTCAAAACTGCAGAAACTCCTTTTAGAGCCGGTTCTTGGAATTAAAGATCCAAAGACCGATGAAAGAATTGATTTTGTAGGAGGAATTCGAGGCCTTGATGAACTTGAAAGAAGATGTAAGACGGATTGTAAGGTAGCATTTGCCATGTATCCGACTTCAATTTCTGAATTGTTTGCCGTTGCAGATGCATCGCTTTTGATGCCGCCAAAATCAACCTGGTTCGAACCAAAGCTTCGAAGCGGATTGTTCATTCATGAGATTTAACTCAGTCGGAGTACAAGCTCCGACTGAGTTAAACGCTCCGCGAGGATGCGCACGGATTCGGACAGGAATTTGTCTGCTGAAGCAGACCCGAATCCGGCGCGCAAGACTCGCGAGCGAGTCTTGACACATTGGAATTCGAAATAAGAACTTAGGAGTGGAAGGAAAGTATTATGTGGAAGATGTTTTTGTCCTCAGATGCCACACAAACAATTGATACGAGTGAATTGGCAGAAGGAATTGACCTTAGCAAATTCGGTTTATCAAGCATACAAAACTGGTTTGCCCAAAATTCACAGGGAATTGTTAACTTTATTGTAAAAATTATAATTGCGATTATTATTATTTTGATTGCAATAAGAGTGATTCGATTTGTTCGTAAATTGTTTCGCAAAGCTATGGAAAAAGCAGGTTTTGAAAAGGGTGTCATTCAGTTCCTCGATTCGACAATAAAGATTATTCTTTATATTATTTTGTTCCTGGCGGTGATTAACCAGTTTGGCGTTCAGACGACTTCGATTGTTGCAATTTTAGGTAGTGCAGGTCTTACTATTGGTCTTGCATTGCAAGGTTCGCTTTCTAATTTTGCAGGAGGCGTTTTGATACTTGTTCTCAAACCATTTAAGGTTGGCGATTATATTGTAGAAGATACACATGGAAATGAAGGATTTGTAAAAGAAATTACGATTTTCTATACGAAGCTTACAACGGTGGATCATCGGACGGTTGTAGTACCTAATGGAACACTTGCGAATACGTCACTTACCAATGTAACGCATCAGGATGAAAGACAGCTGGATTTAAGCGTTGGAATATCTTATAATGCGGATCTTCGCTACGCAAAAGAAGTTATCAAAGAAGTTGCAGAAGGCATTGAAGGACGAATCAAGGAAAAAGAGGTTGTCATATTTGTAAAAGAACTTGCGGCATCAAGCGTGGATATTGGGATTCGCGTGTGGATACCGGCGGATGATTATTGGACCATAAGGTGGCAGTTGTTAGAAGATATAAAACTGGCACTTGACGATCACAACATTGATATTCCATATCAGCAGGTTGATGTAACGATAAAGCAATAAATGATGCTTGTATGCGATAATAAAAATCGTTATAATAGATAAGATTAGAGGGATGAAAGAAAGGATATTAACATGAGTAATATGAGTCATTTGGACAAGCTTGAAGCAGAAGCTGTCTATATCATGAGAGAAGTTGCAGCAAAGTGTGAAAAGCCGGTTATGTTATATTCCATCGGTAAAGATTCATCAGTAATGCTGCATTTGGCTATGAAGGCTTTTTATCCGGAGAAACCACCATTTCCGTTCTTACATGTAAATACGACATGGAAATTTAAAGAAATGATTGAGTTTCGCGATAAGACGGCGCAGAAACTTGGAATAGAAATGCTTGAATATATTAATCAGGATGGTGTGGATCAAGGGATCAATCCTTTCGATCATGGAAGCGCATATACGGATATTATGAAGACACAAGCATTAAAACAGGCATTGGCAAAGTATGGTTTTACGGCAGCCTTCGGTGGCGGACGCCGAGACGAAGAAAAGTCAAGAGCAAAAGAGCGTATTTTCTCGTTTAGAAATGCGGAACAGGCCTGGGATCCTAAGAACCAAAGACCGGAGATGTGGGAACTGTTTAACACAGACATTCGGCAGGGGGAAAGTGTTCGTGTGTTCCCGATTTCGAATTGGACAGAGAAGGATATCTGGCAATATATCAAACAGGAAAATATCGATATTGTACCGCTGTATTTTGCGGCAGAAAGACCGGTTGTGGAACGAGACGGCAACTTGATTATGGTTGACGATGACAGAATGCGCCTTAAAGAAGGTGAAGAACCGGAAATGAAGATGGTGAGATTCAGAACGCTTGGTTGTTACCCGCTTACCGGTGCGGTAGAATCAACAGCAGATACGATTGATGAAGTAATTGCAGAGACTCTTTCAGCAGTAGAATCTGAAAGAACAAGCCGTGTGATTGATTCGGACGGTGGAGCAGCAAGTATGGAAAAGAGAAAGCGGGAAGGATATTTTTAATATGAACGGATTACTTAGATTTATTACCTGCGGTAGTGTGGATGATGGAAAGTCTACATTAATCGGGCATATGTTATATGATGCGAAATTGATATTTGCGGATCAAAAAGAAGCTCTTGAATTGGATTCTAAAGTTGGATCAAGAGGCGGCAAGATTGACTATTCCCTTTTGCTTGACGGACTCGAAGCAGAAAGAGAGCAGGGAATCACGATTGACGTTGCATACCGTTATTTTACAACGGATAACCGAAGCTTTATCGTAGCAGATACTCCGGGACATGAAGAATATACAAGAAATATGGCAGTGGGTGCATCTTATGCAGAACTGGCTGTTATTTTGGTTGATGCATCTCAGGGGGTATTGGTTCAGACAAGACGTCATGCGAGAATCTGTTCTCTGGTCGGTATCCGTCATTTTGTGTTTGCTGTAAATAAGATGGACCTTGTGAATTTCTCACGAGAGACATTTAAGAAGATAGAAAAGCAAATCAAGGTATTGATGGCAGAGTTTGAATATGAATCTTTGCAGATTATTCCGGTATCCGCTACAGAAGGAGACAATGTAACCAAGAAGGGAACCGCCATGCCTTGGTATAATGGCGAGTCGCTTTTGACTTATCTGGAAAATGTAGATGTGTCAGAAGAAGATAGTGAGTCCGGATTTACCATGAATGTGCAACGAGTGTGTCGTCCGGATCATACATTTAGAGGATTCCAGGGACAGATAGCAAGCGGAAGCATTTCGGTGGGCGATGAAATCATCGTGGAGCCTTCCGGAGAAAAAGCGCATGTAAAGTCTATCTATAACGTGGACAAAGAAGTTGAGACATTAGATAAAGGTCATGCAGCAACCATTCAGCTAGACAAGGAAATAGATATTTCAAGAGGCTGCGTACTGAAAAAAGATGCACAGGTACATGTTGCGAATATGTTTACGGCAACATTGCTTTGGATGGATGATACACCTTTAGTGGAAGGTAAGAATTATAATTTGATGATCGGAACACAGGAAATTCCTGCAACGGTCATGAAAATCAAATGTAAGATTGATGTCAACAGTGGTGATGAAGTAGCGGCTAAGACAATTTATAAAAATGAGATTGCACGCTGCGATATCGCGATCTCGAATAAGATTGCCTTTGCAGAATTCTCCTATAATAAAAAACTCGGTTCTTTGATTATGATTGACCGAATCAGTAATATGACCTGCGCGGCAGGAGTTGTGAACCATTCGTTGAACCGAGGAGAGAATCTCACCTGGCATGGTATGGATATTACACGTGCATTTAGAGAAAACCACATGGATCAAAAGGCATATACTTTGTGGTTTACCGGATTATCCGGTTCCGGAAAGTCGACTTTGGCCAATGAAGTGGAAAAACGATTGGCAACCATGGGCAAATATACGATGTTGCTAGATGGTGACAATGTTCGAATGGGACTCAATAAGAATCTTGGATTTAAGCAGGAAGACAGAATTGAGAATATTCGAAGAATTGCAGAAGTATCTAAGCTTATGAATGATGCAGGCTTAATCGTCCTTAGCAGTTTCATTTCACCATATATTTCCGATCGTGAAAATGCCAAGGAAATCATTGGTGACAGCTTTATTGAAATTTACGTCAGCACACCGCTTGAAGAGTGTGAACGAAGAGATGTCAAAGGCTTATATGCATCAGCAAGAGCCGGAAAGATTTCGAACTTTACCGGAATCAGCAGTCCGTATGAGGAACCGCAAAATCCGGATATCGAAATCGATACGAGCAAATATTCCGTTGATGAATGTGCCGATTTTGTGGTAGAAAAATTAATGGAAATCATGGAAAAATAATATAGGTATAACCAAATAGTTTTTTGCTTTGTTATTTTCACTGTGCTACATTTATATTCGTTATACAGCATTTTATGTAGGAGGATTTATATGTTGAGAGGAACGGTGAAATGGTTTAATGCAAAGAAAGGTTATGGTTTTATCACCGATGAGGCCGGAGAAGATGTGTTTGTTCACTTCTCGGCATTAAACATGGACGGGTACAAAGAACTGAAGGACGGAGAAGCTGTTGAGTATGATGTAATAGATGGAGAAAAGGGACTTCAGGCAACGAATGTATCACGAGTTATGAACTAATTGATTGTGACTAGAATAATAAAGTGTAAGGAGTTTGTGATGACATCATGCGCAAGCTCAGAAGGGCTTTGATATAACATCAAGATAATCCCGCATCACGAATTTTGTGGTGCGGGATTTTTGCGTCAGTTGGAAACTCTTTTTTAAACTGTGAAAACAGTGTTGAATACCTAAAAGGTATGCTATAATGAAAAAGATTTCACGCTATGATTAAGGAGAGGGTTAGATGCTAGAACAACTTAATGCATATGAATTGGTTACAAAAGAATATTTGCAGGATATTAAGGCGGATGGTTATATTTTGCGCCATAAAAAGACGAAGGCTAGAATCTGTGTGATATCCAATGATGACACTAACAAGGTTTTTACAATTGGATTTCGTACGCCGCCGACAGATGAGACGGGCGTTCCCCATATTATAGAACATTCAGTATTATGCGGTTCCCGGAAATATCCGGTAAAGGATCCATTTATTGAATTGGTAAAGGGTTCATTAAATACATTTCTAAATGCAATGACCTATTCGGATAAGACGGTGTATCCGGTGGCAAGCTATAACGATCAAGATTTTCAAAATCTTATGGATGTATATCTCAATGCCGTATTTTATCCAAATGTTCTTGAGGATGAACGACTGTTTCGGCAGGAAGGATGGCATTATGAAGTCGATGACGAAGGAAAGCTTTTTGTAAACGGAGTTGTTTACAACGAGATGAAAGGAGCATATTCGTCGCCGGAAGAAATTGTAAATAAAAAGATTTATGAGACATTGTTCCCGGATAATGCATATTCAAAGGATTCAGGCGGTAATCCGGAGCACATTGCAGATCTTACTTATGAGGATTATCTTGCATTTTATAAGAAGTTTTATCATCCGAGCAATTCCTTTATCTACCTATATGGAGATATGGATATTGAAGAGAAGCTTAATTGGATGGACGAAGAGTATCTGTCGAAGTTTGATTATCTAGAAGTCGATTCGCAGATTCCGTATCAAAAGCCATCGGATAAAGTTATCGAGACGGAAGTATCCTTTGGGATCTCAGAGGAGGAAGACGAAGAAAATAAAAACTATTTAACCTACAATGCGGTTGTGGCAGATAGCCTTGATCCTAATTTGTATCTGGCATTTGGCGTGCTAAGATATGTGCTGATATCAGCACCGGGAGCACCACTGAAAAAAGCGATGTTGGATGCGGGAATTGGAAAGTCAATTGTTGGTTCTTATGATGGTGGAATCAAGCAACCGGTATTTTCCATAATGGCGGCGGATGCCAAGCTATCTCAAAAAGAAGAATTTTTGCGTATTATAAAGGAAGTTTTAACCGAGCAGGTTCAAAATGGTTTGAATCAAAAAGCGCTTCGTGCAGCGATTGATGCGGATGAGTTTAAGTATCGAGAGGCAGATTATTATACATATCCAAATGGCTTAATCTGGGGGCTTACGATATTCGACAGTTGGCTATATGATGATGAAAAGCCGCTGGTTCATATGCATGGAATAGAGGTTTATGAATATCTTCGCGACCAAATCGATAAGGGATACTTTGAAGAATTGATTTCAAAATATCTGCTTAATAATACGCATGCCTGCGTTGTGATAGGAAAGGCGCAAAAAGGATATAACGAACGCCGTGAAAAGAAACAGCTTGAGAAAATGAAGCAGTTTCAAGAATCTTTATCTGAAGAAGAAATGAAAGAGATTGTTTTAAAAGCGGCTGAACTGAAACATTTTCAAGAGACACCGGATGATCCTAAGCAGTTAGAGCGCATTCCGCTTTTGAAAAGAGAAGACTTGAATAAAAAGACATTGCCATTTCGCAATGACCTAAGACAACTTCGCAATACCTCCCTTTTGCATCATGATTATGAAACAAGAGGCATTATATATTTCAAATACGTATTTGATATTTCGGACATGTCAGAAGAGACGATATCTTACCTGGCTCTTTTAGAGAGTATTATGGGAATGGTAGATACCGAGAATTATTCCTATGATGATTTGACGAATGAAATTAATCTTCGTATGGGTGGCAGTTCCTATAGCTTACAGGTGTATCCGGATTTTGAACAAGACGGCGAATATCGAATAACATTTGAAATCGGCATGAAGTGTCTGGCAGAGAAGTTTGAAACGGCAAATGAATTGCTTGAGGAGATGATGTTGACTTCTCGTGTGGATGATGAGAATCGTTTACGGCAAATTATTCGCACCAAGAGAACTTCTATGCAAGGCGCGCTTGGACGCGCCGGTAATTCGGCGGCATCCATTCGAATTGGTTCTTATATTACGGAGGAAGGCGGACTTCGAGATCATGCTATGGGAATCGGATTCTATCACTTTATCGAAGATCTGGAAATGCATTTTGATGAGCGCCTGCAAAAGATTCAGGAAGGAATGAGAAATGCACTGCACCAAATATTATTAAGTGATGCGTTTGTGAGTGTAACCTGTGATGCAAAAGAGCTGGATATGATTGCGAAGACGGCAGAGCGTTTTATCGACCGAAAAGCACAGGGGATTACAACAAAACGTGAACATGCTACGCGTCATCTTAAAAAGGAAATCAAGAGCGAAGGCTTTAAGATGGCATCACAGATTCAATATGTTGGACAGGGCGGCAATTTCAAGCAAGCCGGATTCGAACATAATGGATATCTTAGTTTGGTCAAGAATATCTTGAATTATGATTATCTGTGGAATGAGGTACGAGTTCTTGGAGGGGCATATGGATGCAGCTGTACGCTATTAAGAAACGGTAGATTTATCGTTACTTCTTATCGCGATCCGAAATTAACGGAGACGTTAGAAACATATAAGCATATGGCAGATTATATTAGAACATTTGACGCATCTGAGCGTGATATGACAAAATATATTATTGGTGTAATCGGGGAAAAAGATGCTCCGCTTACCCCGATGATGAAGGGCGAGCGTTCACTTGCGGCGTACCTAACACATCTTACGGAGGATGCGTTACAAAAAGAGCGCGAAGAGTTATTGAAAGCGCAACCGGAGGATGTGCGTGCACAGGCACAGCTTCTTGACGCTGTAATCAAGCAAGGATATATCTGTGCAATCGGAAATGAACAAAAGATTTCACAAGAGCAGGCAATATTTGACAAATCAGAGCATTTGTTCCACTAGGGAAGGGTTATTTTCATGAAAGAGGAGTTTAAATCAGGGTTTGCGTCTCTTATCGGACGCCCTAATGTTGGCAAATCAACACTTATGAATCAGTTGATTGGACAAAAGATTGCAATTACGTCGAAAAAGCCACAGACGACGAGAAATCGTATTCAGACAGTCTATACGGATAGCAAGATCGGGCAGGTTGTGTTTGTAGATACCCCGGGGATTCATAAAGCAAAGAATAAGCTTGGGGAATATATGGTAAATGTAGCGGAACGCAGCCTCAATGATGTAGATGTTGTATTGTGGCTTGTGGAGCCGACTACTTATATTGGTGCCGGTGAACAGCATATCGTGGAAGAATTAAAGAAAGTTACGACACCTGTTATTTTGGTGGTAAATAAGCTTGATACGGTATCAAAGGAAGAGTTGATTGAAGCTATTGATACGTATCGCAAGGAATATGATTTTGCAGAGGTAGTTCCGGTCAGTGCATTGCATGGAAAGAATACGGATGTTTTGATGGAACAGATTTTCAAATATCTGCCATATGGTCCTATGTTTTATGATGAGGATACCGTTACCGACCAGACGCAGCGATCTATTGTTGCTGAGATTGTTCGGGAAAAGGCGCTTCATGCGTTAGATGAGGAAGTGCCGCATGGAATCGCGGTAGCCATCGATCAGATGAAGTATCGGGCGAAAAGCAAGATCTATGATATTGATGCTACGATTGTATGCGAAAGAAGTTCGCACAAGGGAATCATCATTGGAAAAGGCGGTAGTATGCTTAAGAAGATCGGTACCAATGCGCGATACGAGATTGAACGTATGTTGGATTGCAAAGTCAATCTTAAATTATGGGTAAAAGTAAAAAAAGATTGGCGAGACAGTGATTTTTTGCTTAAGAACTTTGGTTATAAAGAGGAATAAACATGGATAACGCAAATGTTGTGACAGGAATCGTTCTTCGAGCAATGCCGGTGGGAGAATCGGACAAGCGTATAACGATTCTGACAAAGGAATATGGTAAGATTTCAGCATTTGCGCGTGGAGCAAGAAGACCAAAAAGTCCGTTGATTGCTGCGGCGGAGCCATTTGCGTTTGGTCAGTTTGAGCTATATATGGGAAGAACATCGAACAGTGTGCAAAAGGCGAAGATTCATAACTATTTTCGAACACTGACGGAGGATTTTGATACTTCTTGCTACGGTTTTTATGTTCTAGAAGTCGCAGACTATTATTGTGCAGAGTACGCGGCGGATATAGAAATGCTGACGCTGCTTTATCAAACGCTTCGGGCCTTAGAAAGCGGGAAGTTTGATAAAGTGCTGATTCGTGCAATCTTTGAATGGAAGACGTTGGTCCTTGCGGGCGTGTATCCGGACTTGTTTCATTGCCTGTCATGTGGGAAGGAAGAGCAGTTAAGTTATATTGATTTTACAAAGAACGGAATCTATTGCCGGGAATGCGGTGTAGGCATGCAGGCAAAGGAATTGGATGAATCGTGCATCTATGCTCTTCAATATGTGGTCTCAACACCGGCAAAGAGTCTCTATTCATTTCGGTTAACGGATACGGTTTTACGACAGTTTGCGCGGACAGTTCGCACATTGTTTCACAAATACACAAATCACAAGTTCAATTCGGCTCAATTTCTAGATTGAAAATGCTATGGGCACATAGTATAATAGATAAGATTGTTGTGCTTTACAAAGTACAGTTATTAGGAGGAAGAATCCGATGAAGAAAATCTTCATAACGCTCGCACTTGCAGGAGTTATGACAGGTATGCTTTGTGCATGCTCAAGCAGTGCGTCTGCAGATGTTACTTCGATAGAAGTATCCAAAGATGGTGAGATCAACAATATTATTAAAGAAGAATTTACGGAAGATTATTATAGTGAAGATGACTTAAAGTCTTTTATTGATGAGCAGGTTGAGACCTATACCTCAGAGCATGAAAGTGCGAAGATCGATGTGGGAAGCATTTCCTATGATGAGGAGTCCGGAATTCTTACCGCTAAGCTTACATTTGGCAGTTATGAAGATTATGCGGGATTTAATTCTGTGACTTTATATGCAGCCAGTGTGATTCAGGCTATGGCTGACGGATATTCCTTTGATGAAGATTTTTATGATATCAATTCCGTAGCAGAAGCTGAGACGGAAGCGGATAGCTCGGCATCCGACAGTTTGTCAACTCAAGAGGAGACGAATTATGCTTCGGTTGATGCGGATACGATTAAGTCGGATTCGGATTTGAAAGTTGTGATTACCAATGAGCGCCTTGCAGTAAAGGTGAAGGGGGATATCTTATATGTCTCAGATCCAACTGCTAAAGTGCTTGATGATGATATGGTAGAGCTGCCGGATTCGGAAGCATATGAGACAGGAGCAGAAACTCCGCTTGTTTATATTGTATATAAATAGTAGAAAGTAGGTAATAAATGATGGAAAAGACAATGGAAAAAATCGTTGCGCTTGCAAAAGCGAGAGGTTTCGTATATCCGGGTTCTGAAATCTATGGTGGTCTTGCTAACACTTGGGATTACGGTAATCTTGGTGTGGAACTCAAAAACAATGTAAAGAAAGCCTGGTGGCAGAAGTTCATTCAGGAGAATAAATATAATGTCGGAGTAGACTGCGCAATTCTTATGAATCCACAGACTTGGATTGCTTCTGGTCATCTTGGAAGCTTTTCCGATCCGCTTATGGATTGTAAGGAATGTCATGAACGTTTTCGTGCAGACAAGATTATTGAAGATTATGCGCAGGAAAAGGCGATTACATTAGACGGTAGTGTGGATGGATGGTCTCAGGAAATGATGAAGGATTTCATTGAAGAACATGCAGTTCCATGTCCATCTTGCGGAAAGCATAATTTTACAGATATTCGTTCCTTTAACCTGATGTTTAAGACATTTCAGGGTGTTACAGAAGATGCCAAAAATACCGTATATCTTCGTCCGGAGACAGCGCAGGGTATCTTTGTGAATTTCAAGAATGTACAAAGAACATCCCGTAAGAAGATTCCATTTGGAATTGGCCAGATTGGTAAATCATTCCGTAACGAGATTACACCTGGCAACTTTACATTCCGTACGCGTGAATTTGAGCAGATGGAGCTAGAATTCTTCTGCGAGCCGGATACAGACCTTGAGTGGTTTGAATACTGGAGAAGCTTTTGTATTAATTGGCTGAAGAGTCTTGGTATGAAAGAAGAAGAGATGCGTGTGCGTGACCATGATAAAGAAGAACTTTCTTTCTATTCAAAGGCTACGACGGATATTGAATATCTCTTCCCGTTTGGTTGGGGCGAGCTTTGGGGAATTGCCGATCGTACAGACTATGATTTGACACAGCATCAAAATGTTTCAGGAGAGGACTTGCAGTATTTTGATGATGAAAAGAAAGAAAAATATATTCCATATGTAATCGAGCCTTCCCTTGGTGCTGACAGAGTGGTTCTTGCGTTCTTGTGCAGTGCTTATGATGAGGAAAATATCGGAACAGAGGAGAAGCCGGATATGAGAACCGTACTCCATTTCCATCCGGCATTGGCACCGGTTAAGATTGGTGTGCTTCCACTTTCAAAGAAATTAAACGAAGGTGCAGAAAAAGTATTTGAGCAGTTATGCAAGAAATACAACTGCGAATATGATGACCGTGGTAATATCGGTAAGAGATATCGTCGTCAAGATGAAATCGGAACTCCGTTCTGTGTGACGTATGATTTTGATTCGGAAGAAGATCATGCAGTTACGGTTCGAGATCGTGATACGATGCAGCAGGAAAGAATTAAAATCGAAGACTTAGATGCATATTTTGCAGACAAGTTCACATTCTAAATAATATGGACAAAGGATGATTTCCTTTGTCCATATTTTTGTTGAAATAGATAGATGGTTTGTGGTGTCGGCCGGATTGGACTTTAAAAAGTGCACAAATTTCGTTTGTTTTATACGGCTAATATGGTAGAATGTAATCAAATATTTTCTTTTTTTGGAAGAAAAGACGAACACATGACGACTAGTCATAACACTAATGTAAGAGGAGGAACAGCAACAATGGCAAACAAATGGGTATACTTATTTAAAGAAGGCAATGCCGACATGCGAGAGCTTCTTGGGGGTAAAGGAGCGAATCTTGCAGAGATGACCAATATCGGACTTCCGGTACCGCAAGGATTTACGATTACGACAGAAGCGTGTACACAGTATTACGAAGACGGACGTGAAATTAATGATGAAATCAGAGCTCAAATTGATGAGCACATTGTGAAGATGGAAGAAATCACAGGCAAGAAGTTCGGGGACAAGACCAATCCTTTATTGGTATCTGTTCGTTCGGGAGCCAGGGCATCTATGCCGGGTATGATGGATACGATTTTGAATCTGGGATTGAACGAAGAAGTTGTGGAAGTCATTGCAAAGCAGTCTGGCAATCCGCGCTGGGCATGGGATTGCTACCGAAGATTTATCCAGATGTATTCCGACGTTGTAATGGAAGTCGGTAAGAAATATTTTGAAGAATTAATCGATGAGATGAAGGCGGATCGCGGCGTTAAGCAGGATGTTGAGCTTACAGCGGAAGATCTAAAAGAACTTGCAGGTAAGTTTAAGGAAGAGTACCGCTCTAAGATCGGATCGGAATTTCCAAGTGATCCAAAGGAACAGTTGTATGGAGCTGTTAAAGCGGTATTTCGTTCTTGGGACAACCCGCGTGCCAATGTCTATCGCCGGGACAATGATATCCCATATTCATGGGGAACTGCTGTCAATGTACAGTCCATGGCATTTGGTAACATGGGGGATGATTGTGGAACAGGAGTTGCATTTACACGTGATCCGGCTACCGGAGAGAAGGGATTGTTTGGCGAATTCTTGACAAATGCGCAGGGAGAGGATGTTGTAGCGGGCGTTCGTACTCCGATGAAGATTACGGAGATGGAGAATAAATTCCCTGAAGCATTTAAGCAGTTTGTGGATGTGTGCAAAACGCTTGAAGACCATTATCGCGATATGCAGGATATGGAATTTACAGTTGAGCATGGTAAGTTATATATGCTGCAGACAAGAAATGGTAAGAGAACGGCTCAGGCTGCACTTAAGATTGCATGTGACCTGGTGGATGAAGGTATGAGAACAGAGAAAGAAGCGGTTGCTATGATTGATCCGCGTAACCTTGATACACTGCTTCATCCGCAGTTTGACGCAGCAGCAATTAAAGAAGCAAAGCCAATTGGAAAGGGACTTGGTGCCTCACCGGGAGCAGCTTGCGGTAAGATTGTATTTACAGCAGAAGATGCAGTAAGCTGGGCAGAAAAGGGAGAAAAGGTAGTACTGGTGCGTCTTGAGACTTCGCCGGAAGATATTACCGGTATGAAGTCTGCACAGGGTATATTGACTGTGCGTGGTGGTATGACTTCACATGCAGCGGTTGTTGCTCGTGGTATGGGTACTTGTTGTGTATCCGGATGCGGTGATATTGCGATGGATGAAGCCAACAAGAAATTTACCTTAGCCGGAAAAGAATTCCATGAAGGAGATCCTATCTCGCTAGATGGTACTACCGGTAATATCTATGATGGAATCATCCCGACTGTGGATGCTACAATTGCAGGAGAGTTTGGTCGTATCATGGATTGGGCAGATAAGTATAGAAGATTAAAGGTTCGTACGAATGCCGATACGCCGGCTGATGCGAAGAAGGCTCGTGAACTTGGTGCTGAGGGAATCGGTCTTTGCCGTACAGAGCATATGTTCTTCGAAGAAGAAAGAATTGCAGCGTTCCGAGAAATGATTTGTGCCGATACTGTGGAAGGTCGCGAGGCGGCACTTGAGAAGATTCTTCCTTATCAGCAGGGAGATTTTAAAGAATTATTCGAAGCACTTGAAGGCAATCCGGTAACGATTCGTTTCTTAGATCCGCCGCTTCATGAATTTGTTCCAACGGAAGATGCGGATATTAAAAAGCTTGCAGATGCACAGGGCAAGAGCGTAGAAGCAATTAAAGAACTGATTGAAGGTCTTAAGGAATTCAATCCAATGATGGGTCACAGAGGATGCCGTCTGACCGTCACCTATCCTGAAATCGCAAGAATGCAGACGAAGGCAATTATTCGAGCTGCAATCGAAGTGCAAAAAGCCCATGCTGACTGGAAGGTGAAACCGGAAATTATGATTCCGCTTGTATGCGAAATTAAGGAACTTAAATATGTAAAACAGTTTGTTGTTGAAACTGCAGATGCTGAAATTGCAGCATCCGGAATTGACTTAGAGTATGAAGTTGGCACGATGATTGAGATTCCAAGAGCAGCCCTTACTGCAGATGAGATTGCAACAGAGGCAGACTTCTTCTGCTTCGGAACCAATGACTTAACGCAGATGACATTTGGATTTTCTCGTGATGATGCTGGTAAGTTCTTAGATGCTTACTATGATGCGAAAATCTTTGAAAATGATCCATTTGCGAAACTTGATCAGACCGGTGTCGGCAAGTTGATGGAGACTGCGATTAAGCTTGGTAAGCCGGTAAATAACGCTTTGCATGTAGGTATCTGCGGCGAGCATGGCGGCGATCCAACATCGGTTGAATTCTGCCATAAGATCGGACTTGATTATGTGTCTTGCTCACCATTTAGAGTTCCGGTTGCAAGATTGGCAGCAGCACAGGCAGCTATTGCGCAGAAGTAATTTCTGAAAAAGCATATTTTTTAGGGAAGTTTGAGATATCAAAAGACTACATAATGAAAGCCAAAAAGCTTTATTATGGAGATGCGAAACTCTTAAAAATGCCCGAAAAGCTTGAATTTAAGCTATTCCTGATATAGGGAGTCTGTTGAAGACTCCCTATATTTTTTTGTTTTGAAAAAGATAGGTGCCATCCGACTACAGTATAAAGGGAGCTTCAAAAAGTGATCCGAAAGAGAGTTTTTGGATGAAAAATTCACAAAATGTGAAGAACCAGTGTTCGAACAAAAAGTAAAATGCGCAATATATTGCGCATCGAAGGAGGTTTAAAATATGTCTTATTTTACAGCAAAAAAACTTAAGGAAGCCCGTGTTAATGCGGGATTATCACAGGATGATGTGGCGGCAGTATTAAAAATCAGTCGTAGAAAGGTGACAGCTATGGAAGCAGATGAGAATCCAATCCTAGTTGATGATGTAATTCAGCTGTCGTATCTGTATAAAGTAGATGTGAGAGAGTTTCTTTTCGAATCATATATAGATCAGGGAGAGGAACAGGTCTTATTTAATCGTTATGCGTCTGTATTCCGGCTTTTCGACCAACTTTCAGACAAAGATAAGGAAGATGTAGTCTGGGTTCTGAAACAGAGGATTAAAGGCTATATCTAATTACAATTAAATATGGGTGTAACTCACTTATCCTTAAGTGAGCTTGATTAATACAAAACATACCCTCCCAGGGAATGTCAAAAGATGGCAAAAAACTTGTTCTTTGACATGACCTGTGGAGGGTGTGTTAATTCTATTTATTTGGATTAACAGTTTTGTCTGATGTTAGCGTTTTGATGTATAATAATTGCATGCAATTGAGTTTGCGCGTAATTCAAAAAGGAGAAGGTTTATATGAGTAGAAAGAATTGGGTTTTTATTTGTAATACGTCTCAATATGATATTATAGCTGCTTTTAGCAATTTAAATGAATTGTATTGGAAGCAGAGTGTTAATGTAAGTGTCGGTGATACTGTGTATATTTACGTAGGAAAACCATACTCTGCAATTATGTATAAATGTAAGGTTCTGGAAGTTGATTCTGAAAAAGATTTAATTGACGATTCACCCTATGTTGTTAATGGATATAATTTTGAAGATTATGGTCGCTATATGCGGATTAAGCTAGAAAAATCTTTTGACGAGGATGAATTTCCATTGGAAAGTTTGAAAGAGAATGGGTTAAAAACTGTTCAAGGACCATCAATAATCTCAGATTCACTATTGAATTATTTGGAGAATAAAACAAATAGTGGTGTTGATGATATACGAGTTTTGTTTTGCAATATCGCATATATGCAGTTTTATGCTGGAACAACTGATGGCGACGTACCAGTTAATGGTGGCGAATATGTAAAAATACATCATGATGCGCTGGAAAAATACAATTACCATGAGGAGTCAGACGGATTTGTATATGGATTTGTTGAGACTAAGTATCAGGACGGATTTGAAAGCGGAAAATATCCAAAACAAATTCATATTGAAAATATAGATAAAGCATATGCAGGACAAGATTCAATAGATAATGTGACGGTTATATTTTGCGCAAAGTCAGATCTGTACAGAAAAACAGTAATTGTTGGTTGGTATAAGAATGCTACCGTTTATCGTAATCGTATGTTTTTTGACGATAGACAATATAACTTAAAAGCTAAATATTCAGAATGTGTCCTTCTTGATGAGATGGATAGAAATTATGTAATTAATCGAGCAAAATCTTCAGAGGATAAGGTTGGCATGGGTCAATCTAATGTTTGGTATGCAAATAAGAAAGCAGAAGAAATTAAGGTTAAACAAGATGTATTAAGATACATCGATAACTATAAGAACGCTGAAAACAAGCGGAATTTCATTAAACCAATTCCGGAAGATAAGGAAGAACAGGTTAAGCATGCGCTTGGACTTGATGACGAAAGTTTAAAAGAATATGCAGAAGCTACGGTATCAAAGGAACCAGTTGCGGTAAGTGTTTCAACAAAACGTTTTGAGCGTAGCGCTTATATTGCTGAATATGCAAAAAGACGAGCAAATGGTATATGTCAATTGTGTAAGGAACCTGCTCCATTTAAGAAGCCGGATGGTACGCCTTTTCTTGAAACACATCATATTATTGAACTTGCTAATGGAGGTTCTGATAGCATTGATAATACGGTTGCATTATGCCCAAATTGTCATAGAAAAATGCACTACGGAAAAAAGAGCGTGGATGATATACGTAAGTTACAGGAAAGCAATATAAAATCTAATTCTAGTGTAGGTGTGGGTGCAAAAGTAAAGCACACGCGATACGGACAGGGGAAAATAATAGAAATAAGGGATGATGATGCGACAATTGTTTTTGGAAATCAAAAGAAATTAATTCGTTTATCATCTGCATTAACAAATGGAATTATAAGCCTCTTGTGATACAATAATACATAGTGTATCAACAATGCATTTGTATTTAGGGGTCGGCTTTAAATGGGGATTTTTGACAGAATATTTGGAAATAGACAACAGAATACGGATGATATCGTTATAGAGGACGTTCAGAATGAAAATGTAGCTCGTCTGCTTGTTTATGGACGTTTCCTTAATATGCTTAAACAAGAAGACCGTTATATTGCGAAAAGTGATTACTTAAAACAAGCATCTGAGTATAAATCCGATGTGGATTTTTTTGATGTTTTAAAGCAAAGTGGAATGCTAAAAGACTTCTGCAAAAAGAATGGTATCCCACAGAAGGATGTCGACAATATTATTGATTCAAATGCTTCTCTTGAGAAAATTGTAGAGGAGCATAATGATAAATATATACAAGAAGCTCTTGTGAAGGAAAAAGATTATCTTGATAATGTTTTAAAGGCAGTGGATCCTAATATTGTTTTGGATGAGGATCAGAGAAAAGTAGTGCTTACAGATGAGGACTATTGCCTTGTTATTGCTGGTGCGGGTGCAGGAAAAACCACAACTGTAGCAGCGAAAGTAAAATACTTAGTAGATAAAAAGAATATAGACCCGTCACAGATTTTGGTGGTTTCATTCACCAATAAGGCAGTTAATGAACTAAAAGAACGAATACAAAAAGATCTAGGGATAGATTGTCCGATTGCAACATTCCATTCTACCGGAAATGCAATCATTCACAAGAATTCTCCAGAAGAAAAATTAAATATTGTTGATCAATCGAAGTTATATTTTGTAATTCGTGATTATTTCCGGAATTCTATAATGAGGAATGAAAGCGCAGTGAACAATTTGATATTGTTCTTTGCGTCTTATTTTGATGCTCCGTATGAAGGAGACGATTTGAATGGATTCTTTAATAATATCGCGAAGGCTAATTTTTCTACAATGCGCAGTGATTTGGAAGAATTCAAGCGGGATGTAATAGATGCGAGAACAAAGAAGTCTGTAACCATTCAAAATGAAATATTGCGGTCTTATCAAGAAGTGGAAATAGCCAACTTTTTGTATTTAAACAATATAGATTACGAATATGAGCCAGTTTACAAATACGATATTTTATATGCAAGAAAGCCATACACTCCGGATTTTGTGATTTATCAGGGAGATAAGGTTGCATACATAGAGCATTTTGGAATTACGGAATCCGGACAAAATGATAGGTTTTCCGATGAAGAAATCGCCCAATATAAAAAAGCGGTTAATGATAAAGTTGCACTTCATAGACAGCATGCGACTACGCTTATTTATACATTCTCGGCATATAATGATGGATGCAGTCTTATTTCTCATCTTAAGGAGGATCTTGAGGGAAATGATTTTGAATTAAAACCAAGATCCAATAAAGAAGTAATGGAGATGCTTGTTGCCGGCGAAGAAAACCGATATATTCGCAGATTAATCAGTCTTATTTGTCGTTTCATATCCAATTTCAAAGTAAATGCGTATCAAGAGGATGATTTTAATAGAATGTATCATTCGACGCAAAATGTTCGAAGCCGTTTGTTTTTAAGTATTTGTAATGATTGTTATTTAGAATACGAAAGATGGCTGAAAGAAAACAATGCTGTCGATTTTGAGGATATGATTAATGAATCGGCAAGGTTACTTCGTGAAGTAAAAGACATGAAGAAAAAACTAGATTTCAAATATATTATCGTTGATGAATATCAGGATATTTCTCGTCAAAGATTTGATTTAACAAAAGCTTTATCGGAAGTAACAGATGCAAAGATAATTGCTGTTGGCGATGATTGGCAATCAATTTATGCATTTAGTGGTTCGGATATTACATTATTTACAAAGTTTGAAGAGAAAATGGGATACGCCAAAATGTTGAAGATTGTTAGGACGTATCGTAATTCACAAGAGGTAATTGATATTGCTGGAAACTTTATTCAAAGAAATCCAGAACAAATTGAAAAGCAGTTAATTTCTCCTAAGCATATAGAAAATCCCGTGCTGATTTATACATATAATAGTAGGCTAAAGCAACAGAATGCGGATAGACGAAGTGGTGCTGCATTTGCCATGGCAAACGCGATAGAGAGTGTGTTAACTGATTTGATATCTTATAAAAAGAATGAAGGAAAAGAACCGGGTAAAATTCTTTTATTAGGACGATTTGGTTTTGATGCAGATTTATTAGAACGTACTGGTTTGTTCGAATATAAAAGACGTGGAGATAAAGTTAAGAGTATTAAATATCCGAAGTTAGACATTACATTTATGACGGCCCATTCCTCCAAAGGACTTGGATACGATGATGTTATCGTTATAAATGGAAAAAATGAGACTTATGGTTTCCCGTCAAAAGTAGAAGATGATCCAGTGCTGTCATTTGTAATTAAGGGAGATCGTTCTATTGATTATGCTGAAGAGCGCAGATTATTCTATGTGGCAATGACACGAACGAAAAACAGAGTTTTCTTTATTGCGCCAGAAGCTAATCCTTCGGAGTTTTTAATTGAATTAAAGAAGACATATAAGAATGTAAAGTTGCTTGGTGAATGGAATGAAGAAGCACCAATAAGTATCGCCAAAAAAACGTGTCCGATATGTGGTTATCCAATGCAATTTAAGTATAAGCGGGCATACGGATTGCGTTTACATATTTGTACTAATGAACCCGAAATCTGCGGATTTATGACAAACGCATATCAGGCAGGCAAGTTGTGTGTTCAAAAGTGTGACAGGTGTCGAGATGGCTATTTAATTGTAAAACCCGGGAAAGATAAAAGTTATTTCTTGGGATGTACTAATTATAAGAACAATGGTACAGGATGCAATAATACTATTAGTAAACCGGATTATTACAAACAAATGGGATTCTCAATAGAAGATGAGAACGAGTTTATTGAAGAAGAAAAGGAGAAACTAAAATCTTCTACACAACGGAAAAACGATACTTCGGATAAAATGGTTTTATTAGAAAATGATAGTACAGAAATTGTTAAATCTGACATTAATTCTCCTGTATATCGCGAATATGACTTGAATGACGTTGTTTTCAATATCCTTTGTGCTCTTCAAAATATCAGTAAAGTAAGATTTTACGGATTTAAAGTTTTATGCGCCGTATTACATGGGGATGATATAGATAGACCAAATGCCGCGGAAATAAAAAGTATTCCGGAGTTTGGTATATATAATGATATGTCAATGAGCGAGATAAAATCGATTGTAGAATGGATGATATCTGAGCATTATATTCTTGTTACAAAGGCAAATTATCCGGTCCTACATTCCACGTATGAAGGCCTGCATTATTCAGAATCAATTACGGTTAATAAGTTGAAAAAATTGAAAAAGATGCTTGAAGAGGAGATAACAGAATGGAACAGTTCGAAATAGAAAAGCTTAATAAGGCAATAATATATGCTGATAGAATTGCAAATGGTAAAAACCCTATTAACAATTTACCTGTCGAGGATGATTACGTGTTGAATGATCCAAATGTCATCCGATGCATGTTCTTTATAAAGGACGTGTTATGTGCTGTAAAGGATAATGAAGGTATTGTAGCCAATAAGGCCTCTAAACGCAGGGTTCCTAAAAGTAAATTTCCAATTGAAAGGCTACAGGATTTTAAGCCAAGAGGACAGGTAACCATTACGCCGTTTGTAAATAGTTTAAATGAAGGTCTAGATAAAGAAACGGTTGAGCTGATTAAAGTCAGAACTGTAACAGATTGGCTAAAGGAAAATGGATATTTGTCTAAAGAATACAATCAAAAGATTGGAAAAGAAATTACTGTAAGCACAGAAAAGGGAAATATGGCGGGAATTACATCTTCATTTCAGGTGTCTCCTAGTGGTACCGAATATTGTCGTGTAGAATATAGCCCGGAAGCTCAGGAAGTGATTGTGCAAAATATTGAAAAGATAATTGGCTCGTAAAGGATGGATAATTATTAGGGTATAAGACTATCCTTCGGAGGATTCAGAATGGAATTCAGTGAACAAACAGATTTAAAAACTGTTATAAAGGCAATAAAAAAGAAAGAAATAAGGGACCATTATGATGTTCCGGAGGTATATAGAAACAACCCAGAGATTGTAAAAGTTGAGCGTATGATGAACCTTCGGGAGTTATCGAAAAGATAATATAAGCGGTCTATTGATCACAGATTATGCAGGTGATGATTTAGATAAAAAGATTAAGGACTTATTTAAGCATATAACACGAGACCTGCGGATGATTTATAACATGGAAAAAGATACCTTAAAGGTGACAAGTTTTTCTAACTTTTTTAAGTCTGATTCCAATTATGAAATAATATGTAAGCATTTTGATGATATAGATGACTACGATAAAGATAAAATCAAAGCATATATGGTTGTTTTTGATAAAGCTTATAAAAAGGATAAGTAGTTATGGATAAATTCGATTTTACCGATGGAGATTTTCTCCATAACATGGGCGGTGGCATGATGATGGATTCTGAAGGCCATATGATGCAGGATATGGGCGGAGGTATGGCCATGGATATGGAATCCGGAGAAATGCATATTACTGATGAGGGCTCTCGGTCTATATTTGATAATGATGAGGATGATTGGTAAAAATTGATGACTCTATTTAGGGGCGTGGCGTCATTTTGACGTCGCGCCTTTTTACTTTGTTGATTTGTTGACGTCATTTTGACGTCACTTTTGGTCCATCGGACCAAAAGTTGGAGTTAAGATGGAACTTGTGGTCCACTGGACTACAAGTGAGCTGCTTTTAACTTGTGCTCCAGTGGAGCACAAGTTGGTATTTGGGGTTACAGGGTACGCCCTGTTCCACACGACATAGGAGGGTGGTTTTTGCGGAAAGTTGGTGTATGCACCTTTATGCGTATCCTGTTATTTTTTGAAAATTTGCAGTGGCCAAGGGGTTCGACTATTCCGAAAAATCGTAATGGCTTTGCAGATGCCCTATTTATAAGGTTTTCAGAGAACGGAGTATCCGTCGTATGGGATGATTGTTCGGATGATCCGTAATGGCTGTTTTTATAGTTTTAATCTTGGTCAGACCAATGGTCGGTTCACTGCGCGAACTACCTGCAAATGGCTTGGAATTAATGAATATAGCAAATGAAAAAACTTCTGGTCCAATGGACCAGAAGTTTTTTCATTAGAATAAGTCTTTTGTAAAGTCTTGGATAAAAGCTTTTACATCCTCATATGAGATGTCATCGCTTATAAGATTTTTAGTTGTTTTTTCGTAATCATCAGCATAGAAGTCTTCATCGCAGAATTTCTTTATCAGCTCGGATATATTGATACTTTCATCTGCGGCAGGAGCAATGTTATTTTTCATGCCTTGACGGTGAGCACGAACTTCTAAGATGAGTTTATGAAAATCATCATCTACTGTAACTTCTTTAGATATTTTGTAAATATCATAGAGATGTCTGGAGTTACGAGCTGCTTTGTGTTGGATGTAGTAATCACAAAGGGCGAATATCTTGTCGATTAATGTTCGTTCCAATGATTGTACTCGCATTGTAAATGGAGTGAGCTCGTATTCTTCAAGTAAATCAGGTTCTTCATCTTTTAGTGCTTGATAGATATAGTTGCTGATTTCGTGTTCTACAGTCGGAAATGCATATGACATAAGAGCTGTTTCCAATTTTACATAGGTGTCCAGAAATGGGTCTTCGATAATTGAGCTATAGGCCATATCGTAATGGTTGTAATCTTTATCGCTTTCAATAGAATCCCGATTTGCAATTTCTAAACCTAATTCATCAGCTATGAGCTTTAGGATGTTGTATTTAAGCTTTTTACGTCTGTTTTCTCCTAAATGCTCTGTGAAGGTGATATCAATATCTTCTGAAAAACGGTCTATTACACCGTACGCTTTTGAAAGAGAGGTGCCACCTTTAAAGCAAATCGGATATTCACATGTGGAGAGTTTTTTAAGTATGATTGTAACGTAGTAGTCTTTTTCTACGATATCCTGAGCCTGGCCAATACGTTCAGCTGTAAGAGCAACGATATCATTAAATAATTCTTTGTCATTATGCAAGTACATTGTCTAACCTCAATTCATAATAAAATCTAAAAGCAGTTAATGGAAAGTGTCGAATATAATGATCTATATCATCTCTTGTAATCTTATATGCTTCAATATATTTTAAAAAACATTTTCTTACGTCATCATAGTCGTAGTCTGAATAAGTATCAAGATTCGATAGCAGATCCAACATCTGAAGGATGTGTACATTTTCATTAGTTATCGAGATTAGTGGCTTTTTGACTTTAAATCTTCTATTGCCAATCTTAACATCTCTGGGAGCGGAGTTCGTGTTGTTGCTTACAATTTCTACTACTTGGGGAACCTGTGTTGATATGCCAAGCTGGTTCGCAAATGTGTTACCGGAATAGTATCCATCAATCTTTCCGTTTTTTGAAATATATTTATATTTTGCTATCGTATCAGCTGTAGGACCTACTGCAGATTTTAGCCTGGTTTTCTTTGGAATATAGTAGATGCCATTGTCGTATTTAGCCAGTAAGCCTTTTTTGCATAAAGACGTTAGCTGCTGAGTAAGCGCAGATTTTGATATCTCTCCATCATAAATATCGGAGAAGAATATTGGCTCGCCTTCTTTATATTTTTCAGTAAGTAATTCATAAATCATATTATCACCACCTAAACAAAATGTGATTGTTTATACAATTTGTTAAGTTCATTGTATCACGTATTATAGAAAAGTCAAATGCGCAGCCATTTCTAAGTCGAGATAAATCTCGGCTTTATTTCTTTACATAAATTTTTAGTAATCAGTCCTGACTCGTTCCAAATAAGAGGTGTAGAGAAGAAAAAGATTGCTTGATTTTTAGTAATCAGCATTTTTTCAACCCAAATGATTAGTAGAGATGCAAATAAAAGGTAAGAAATTTTTCAATGCATTTAGTAATGGGTGTAAAACCACCCCAAATGTTTATTAGGAGGAATTAGGAATGATGGTAAACACAGAAGAAACATTAAAACACTTTGGAACATTCTGGGAGATATATCAGTTCATCGGTTGTGATGGTAGGACCTACGACGAGATTAAGAGATATCTCATGGAAGAATGTGACAGACCGGAGTCGACAGCACGAGCTAAGATTAATGCTTTTCAGGCGGCAGATGATAATCTCTATAGCTATCATAGATCGGATAAGAAGGTCTATTTCGATTATGACAAGTTCAATGATTTAGAAGATGAGATTGATCATTGGCTGGATATCGAGACTAATGATTATCGCGGTGAGCAGCTTGCACAGTTAAAAAAGCAGTTTGAAGAAATTAAGCAAGAAGCGGCATCATGGGAGTGCAATTACTTCAATAACAAGAAATTGCGGGAGTCTCAGCAAAGTAATGCTAATAAGCGATTGATTGATACGAAGCAGAAAGCATTGAATGATATTTCTTATATCAGTGAGCAGATATCGACTCTGGCAGATAACATGGATGTGAGACTTCAGCTTTTGGAGAATCGTTCTTCGCTGGAACGTGGTCTTTCCTTTGTAGACAGAGTAAAGCTTTTTATCCAGACGAAGTTTGGTCTTATTCCGATAAAGGAACTTTCTCACATGGAGGCGCAGCTTATTCAGTTATCTGGGCAGGTCACAAAGATTAAGACACGTTATGAAGAGGAATTAGAGGCAGATGGTATTTCAAAGGAGGGGAACTGATGGATGATGTGATTACAGAGATTCAGGGAATAGAGTTCCCTCCTGAAACCGAGGAGTGGGCGATTACGTTAGCAGCTTTTGATGTGATGAAGATGCTTTGCGAAGAAGGAAAGATTTCAAAGGAAGAATTGGAATTCATCGCAAAAAAGCGCAAAAAAGCGTGGCCTTGAGATTGAGTATTAACAAGAAACGTTTTATAATGATGCCATACTGTACGTCGGTATGGCATCTGGAAAGATACGAGGTTTGAAAAATGAAGCGTAAGGTAGCTATTTATGCTCGTGTCTCTACAGAACATGAGGCACAGATTTCAGCCCTGGAGAACCAGGTGCAATACTATGACGAACTGTTAGAAAGACATCCTGAGTGGGAATTGGTCGAGCGTTATATCGACGAAGGAATCACCGGTACATCAATTCATAAGAGAGAAGGCTTTCTTAAGATGATGAAGGATGCCGAAAACAAAAAGTTTGATTTGGTTATTACCAGAGAGGTTTCCCGTTTTGCACGTAATACGGTTGATACATTACAGCAGACGAGAATACTAAAAACTTATGGCGTGGAGGTGTGGTTCACAGAAGACAATATCTGGACGTTGAATGATGAAGATGGAGAACTTCGATTATCCATCATGGCAACTCTTGCACAGAACGAAAGTAAAAAGATTTCACAACGCGTAAAAGCCGGTCAGATGATTTCCTTTAAAAACGGAGTGCTATACGGCAATGGTAATATCTTAGGATATGACAGAGTTGGTAGTAATCTGATTGTAAATAAAGAGCAGGCTGATACGGTTCGAAGGATTTTTGATCTTTATACAAATGGATATGGTGTCAGAAAGATTCAAGATATCATGGAGCAGGAAGGTCGTTTGACTGCCATGGGAAAGAAAAACTGGCATGCCGCTAACATCCATAAGATTCTTAAAAATTCTTTTTATTGTGGAAGGATTGAATACCGTAAACAGTATGTGCCGGATTATTTGACGCAGAAAAAGATTAATAATCATGGAGCTGTTGATCGCATATATGTGGAGGGCACCCATGAACCTATTATTTCTGTTGAGGTATTTGAGCAGGCGGAAAAGTTGAGATTGGAACGCTCTGTTGAAAAGAAGGATTCCAATGGTTACACCATCCGTACGGGATGCTCAGTGTCAAAAAATGTGTGGGCAAGAAAGTGTAAATGTACTTGTGGTCATTCATTCAATCGCAGATTATCCCGCGTAAACAAAAACGGGACAAAGTCTTATCTTTTTCAATGTTATGGACAGCTTAAAACCGGAACACCGAGTTCCCGATTAAAGAAGGGACTTAGTGTGGAGGGCGTGTGTGATAATACTTCTTTTATGCAGTGGCGACTTGAGGTTATTGCGGATTTCATTTTTAAGAAGTTGGTTGCAAATCGTCAGGCTATTTATGAAGAAGCACTTTCCATGGCAGATGATCTTAAAGAGTACAAGAGAACCGACACTAGAGAAAGAGAAAAGATTGAATTTAACACCCGTACCATTGAGAAAAGCAAGAGACAGTTGGAGGTTCTTGTGGATCTGTGTACGAACGGTGATATTTCAGTTGAGGTCTTTCGCCAAAAGAAAAAGAAACTAGAAGATCAAATCAAAAAACTTGAAAAATCAAATAATCAATTCGAACAGCAGATCTCCGAATCAGGAAATGATGCCCTTAGGTTAGAGAGGATAGAAAGTCTCGGTGAGTTTATCAAGATGGAGGCTTTTGATCCGAGAGCGAAAATCCCGGAAACATTGATTGATGCATTTGTGGATCGAATTATCTACGATAAGGGAACATTTTCATGGTATTTGAATCCAAAGCTGGGTAATGAGAGGTTTGATATTGATACTTCCACATGGAAAAAGTCCATGTTGAAAAAAACGAATGCCAGTGTCGTATCCGGCACAGGCAGCTATTGCCGAGAAATAATTTGAGTTAAACGCTCCGCGAGGATGCACACGGATTCGGACAGGAATTTGTCTGCTGAAGCAGACCCGAATCCGGCGCGCAAGACTCGCGAGCGAGTCTTGACATAGCATAATGTTTTTCATTATAGGGAGTCCTTATGGACTCTCTATTTTTTAGCTGAAAAATGAATTTGTAACATAAATTGTGTTAAAAAAAGAGATTCGATATAAAAGACGCAAATGCGACGCAAAAAAATACGTTGCATTTACGTCTTGCTTTTAGAATAAAATGTGATGAATAATGTTGAAAGTGCCTCATAAAATGTGATGATGTTCATTGAAGTGCCTATTTTTTTGTGATAATATGTACTTGGAGGTAAA
This sequence comes from Eubacterium oxidoreducens, assembly GCF_900104415.1. Taxonomy (GTDB): domain Bacteria; phylum Bacillota; class Clostridia; order Lachnospirales; family Lachnospiraceae; genus Eubacterium_C; species Eubacterium_C oxidoreducens. The sequence continues at coordinate 195,807 of NZ_FMXR01000007.1, forward strand.
GAAAATGTATTACAGACGAAAGATTGATGATTATTTAAGTAATTGGAAAGCGGATCTAGCGCATAAACCTCTTATAGTAAAGGGGGCACGACAGATTGGTAAAACAGAATCAATCATGCATTTTGCTAAGGCTAATTATGAAAATGTTGTATATATAAATTTTGCTTTAGAGAAGAAATTCTCGCAAATTCTTGCAGATGGATATGATGTTGCAAGTGTCATAAAGAATATATCATTAGCTGATCCATCTATAAATTTTCTCCCTAACAAAACGGTTATCATTTTTGATGAAATTCAGGAAAACCCCGATGTAGCAACGACACTTAAATCATTTAAGATAGATGGTAATTATGACGTTATTTGTAGCGGTTCTATGCTAGGAATTAATTATAAGAAGATTCATAGTAATAGTGTTGGGCATAAAACGGACTATGAGATGTATTCAATGGACTTTGAGGAATTCCTTTGGGCTAAGGGCTATAAGCAAGAGCAGATTGACTCAATCTTATCTCATATGGTAGAACTCAAGCCATTTAATGATAATGAGTTAGCTGTTTTTAAGAGTTTATTCCTTGATTATTGTGTGCTGGGAGGAATGCCGGATGTCGTAAAACTATATATTGAAACTGGAACATTTTCTGGAACTCTCGATGTACAGGAACAGATTAGGCTTGATTATGAAGAAGACGTAAGAAAGTATGCAGAAGGTCTTGATCAAACTAAAATTATAAGCGTTTATAGAAGCGTTCCTGCTCAGCTTGCAAAGGAAAACAAGAAGTTTCAGTTTAATAAAATTTCGAAGAATGCCCGTTCAAGAGAATATACCGGATGTATAGAATGGCTTATTGATGCTGGCGTTATAACAGAGTGTAATTGTTTACAGTATCCTGAGTTGCCATTAAAGGGAAATATCGAGGAAAGTAAATATAAGTTGTACTATCCCGATACTGGATTATTGGTATCTGCATTAGACGCGGAAGCCCAAGAGGATTTGAGAGTTAATAAAAACCTTGGCGTATATAAAGGTGCTCTTTACGAAAATTTTGTGGCAGAGGCTTTTGTTAAGCAAGGTTTAGGAATCTTTTATTATAAGAAAGAAAACTCAACATTAGAGGAAGATTTCTTTGTAAGGACTCAGAATAATTTGATTCCAGTCGAAGTTAAGTCAAATAGTGACCAGTCAAAATCATTATCTTCGCTGATAAAAAATGAGAACTATAGCGATATCTCATACGGGATAAAGCTGGGAGACTTCAATGTTGGTAATGCAAATAACATATATACTTTTCCATATTTTTGTGCATTCAAGATGAAAGAGTATTTAACTCAGTCGGAGAAATCCCCCACCTCTAAGCGTTAGCGTAGGTGGGGGTTATGACAAACTATACTCAGTCGGGGTACAAGCTCCGACTGAGTTAAACGCTCCGCGAGGATGCGCACGGATTCGGACAGGAATTTGTCTGCTGAAGCAGCCCCGAATCCGGCGCGCAAGACTCGCGAGCGAGTCTTGACAGAAAAGGGATTGATCGAAAACTAACGTCGTAAGGAAAAAGGCGCCCAAAGAGATCAGTAGAGATACAGATCCCTGAGGGTGCCTTTGTGGAAATGCGTTGCGTCATGCTACAACCGATTCTGCAGAAGAAACGATGGATGCTTTTGCCGCGGTTTATACCACGTACGGCTCATATATTTCCGTACTGTTGGGAGAACATGGCGATCCTGTCTTTCGGGCAAAGATGAGAAAGATAGCCGAACCCGTAGTTATAAAACGTTTCAATATCTCCTCCGAGAATGAGACGGAGGCAGCTCTCAAAACAGAATATGTTATATCCGCCGCACTCGGTACGATTGTTCGTTGGTTTGAATTTGACATGCCGATCAGTACAAGAAAACTGGCAGAGCTTATCATAGGCTTCACCAAGCATGGGATTTTGTAATGAGATGATAATTGAAGAAGAGCATGTGGAATCGTAAAAAAAGATATTCAAAAAACATTTATAAATAAGAGCCACGCAATCAATTATGGAGCTCATCGACGTTTTCGGTTGGTGGGAGAAATGGTAATAAAGGTTTATTTAGTATGAGGGTCTTCGCACCCTCTTTTATATATAAGTGGATAGAAGTATACATTGACATCTATGGATACTACTAAAATTATTTTTACTAAAACATATTTTAATAAAAGTAGTTTTAGTAAAGTGACCTCTGACGGATATGAGCGTGAATCCTGCTATTCAGAAAACCTTTGATAATGATGAGTGGGTAATGAAAGCTATGGAAGCACAAGGTTTTGTAAGAGATGATCAGGGAGTGTTCCAGGTACCGGCTGATGGTAAGTTATTGATGGGAATTCCTTCTGAGCTGATTCCAAAGTGTCCTGATGATGGATCTGATATGACTATGAATTTGAGAGCGGATGATTCTTTTGTTGAAGATGAAGGATGTCATAGTGCATCTTGAACACAATCAGCATTTTATTAAACAAGCAGATAATGTAATTACCATTGGACCTGGTAGTGGTTCTAATGGTGGGAAAATAGTACCTAATGAGAAGATTGCTGAATATAAAATAGAAATAAAGAAAAAAATACGACGCAGTAAAGATTATTTGTCATTTGAAGGGATAAATAAGAATAATATACATAACGAAAAATGCAAAATTCCTCTTGAATCTATAACCTGTATAACTGGTGTTTCTGGGTCGGGAAAGTCAACATTAGCTCATGATATAATCTATGAATCATTAAGTCATGGTAGAAGCATTGGATGCAAAAAAATGATTTCCCATCAGGCAGAGGAAAAATCTATTATGTCCGACAGCGTCCTATAGGAAAAAATGCAAGGTCTTCTGTTATTTTGATGAAATATTTCAAAGAGGAAAAGCATCAATATGGTTTGATAAATGATTTTTTACAGCTATGGGGATAGAAAAAAGTTGAGGGACTAACCTTCAGCTTTTTCTATAACCATATCAGACAACGCAAATGGCACTATTTCATCCGGATTGGATGTCGTTTAAAGTATTGACATAGCCGTACGACTATATTTATAATGAGTATGTGAGAATATAGCCGTTCGGCTATATTTTTGCACTTGCTCAGTGGATTTAGCCGTACGGATATATGGAGAAGAATATGAAGGTATTTGATGCAAAAGAGTTCGGGAGTACTCTAAAAACCAGAAGAAAAGAATTGGGCTACACCCAAAAGTATCTCAGTGATTTTACCGGGTTTAGCACCAGTTTTATTTCAGAATTGGAAAACGGGAAGCCAACGATAGAATTGGAAAAGGCATTAAGATTGGCAAATATGCTGGGCTTGGATTTGCTTATAGAAGAACGAGGAAAAAAATGAAAAATCTGCAGGTTTATATAGAGATACTTGGAGAGCAAAGACTAGTTGGACATATTGCTGGAAGCGATTACACGGACGCACGATTTCAGTATGAAAATGAATATATGGATTCGTCCTATGGTCATCCAATTTCCATATCGCTTCCTTTTCAGATGGAAGAATTCTCAATTCAACAGACAAAAAACTTTTTTGAAGGTCTTCTTCCAGAGGGATTTTCCAGAAGAGCGGTTGCGAATTGGGCAAAGGTGGATGAAAATGATTATTTATCCATTTTGGCTGAACTGGGTAGAGAGTGCCTTGGCGCCATCATGGTGGTAGAGGGGAAAAAATCTACTTCGCAGCATTATGAGAAACTTGGAATCAAGCAGGTAAAAGAATTGGCTGCTGAGGGTGCGACAAGATCCACGCGGATATTGATGGAGACACATTTATCTTTGACGGGAGCTTCCGGGAAAGTTGGCTTATACTATGACAAGGATCATGATGAATGGTATTTGCCTAAAGGTAATGCACCAAGTACCCATATCGTAAAACAGAGCCATGTTCGTTTGGAACAGATTGTTTTGAATGAACAATTATGTATGTTAACTGCCAAATTGCTTGGAATTGATGTGCCGGATAGTTACATTATTAATCTGGGAAAGGGTAAAGACGAGGAAGTTTTGTTTGCAACGCAAAGGTATGACAGAAAACTCTCTGATAGAAAAACAATTGATGGTTTGCGTACACCACTTCGGCTTCATCAAGAAGATTTTTCACAAGCTTTAGGAATCGCTTCTTCTCAGAAATATGAAAAAGAGCCTTCGGGATATATGGGAAAAATGTTTGATTTGGTGGCATCGAATTCATCAAATCCTCTGGAAGATCAGAAGAAACTTTTAGAGCGCATCGTTTTTAACTGCTTGATAGGAAATATCGATTGCCATATTAAGAATTATTCAATTTTGTATAGTGAGGATTTAGGTGAAATTCGATTAGCTCCAGCATATGATATTGTTAGTACAAGAGTCTATAAAATGACGAATGAGATGTCGTTTTTTATTGGCGGTGAGCTTAATATTAATAAGATTAACCGCAAGAGTTTTGAAGTTGCTGCTCAAGATATGAAAATAGGTAAAAAAATGGTTATGAATGTATATGATTTGGTTGCAAATCGATTTGAAAAAGCATTAAAAGAAGCTGCTGATATGTTAGCTGGCAACGGATATAAGGGTGCGAAAGAGATAAGTGAAAAGATACTTTTAAGTAACGTATCTACGAATGAAGGTACGATGATGAAGAACCAATGAGGAGCGTGAGCGAGCTAATGACCGTAGCACATTTGAACGACAACTTAAAATACAGCAGACAAGAAAGCACAGTTATCTTGACAGGTAATTGTGGTTTTTATTAGTGCAGATGTGCATTTTACACATATTAAGTTTGCATTAAATCGGCTCTTTGCTAATTGTTTTGGGTGTGGTATGATGCTATTATTAATGTGAAAAGTAAGTATGGCAAAAAAGAAGATAACTGAGGTGGATTCCTCAAAGATAGAGCTTAGTGCTCAAATTAATGCTGAGCTTGACAAAGTCATTGATGACCTTACATTGTTTGATGATGACCTTATGAGCAAGGTGTTTGACGGCAATGTCGAAGTGGCAGAGTTATTACTAAAAATTATTCTTCAACGAGATGATATAAAAGTCGTAAAAGTAAAGGGACAGGTTACTATGAAGAACCCTTACGTCAGAGGAAGAGATATTACGATTGATATCCATGTTAAAGACGGTAATGGTAACGAATTTGACGTAGAGGTTCAGCGTAGCGAGGAAGGCTCAAGTAATCAGCGTATTAGATATCATAGCAGCATGCTTGATGTAAGAATGCTAAAGAAAAAGCAGAAGTTCCAAGCTATTAAAGACGGTTATGTTATCTTTATTTGTCAGCATGATAAGTTTGGAAGGAATCTGCTGATATATCATGTGAATAAGATTGTTGAAGAGACGGGAGATATTTTCGATGATGGTTCTCACATCATTTTTGTAAACGGTGTTTATGAAGGTGATGATGATTTTGGGAAATTGGCACATGACTTCAATTGCAAAGATGCGGATGATATATACTATCAACCACTTGCTGATGGAGTTAGACATTTCAAAGAAACAGAGGAAGGACGTGATGCTATGTGTGAATCATTTACAAAGCTGGCTGATAAAGTTGCAGAAGAGCGTGCAGATGAAAGAGAAATGCAGACTACAGCTCGCAATGTTGCTTCATTGATGGAAAGCATGAAGATGACACTAGAACAAGCTATGAATGCATTAAAAATTCAGGGTAAAGATCGTGCAATAATAGCAAAGCAGCTCCAGAAGTAAAAATATAATTATAACTACACAGCATAGGTAAAGCAGTGGACATATGTCTGCTGCTTTTTTCGTGCTAAGAAAAGGGCTGATTTATTGGGAAGAACAAATATCAAGAATGTCAGATTTTATGATGGTAGCAGAACTGCCAAGGAAGTAATGAGTGAAGCCATAACTGAAACATATTTTAGCAGTGAAAAATAGGACATCATAATTGATATTTTATATAATGTATTACATAGATTATAAGATGGAGGCCGGTTTTAATGAGTACTTTTTTTAATATGATAAAAGATAAATGCATTTCATTTGAATACTTTGGGCTAGGTGATATTGCAACAGCTGTTTGAAGACGATGTTTTTAAGATTACTATTCCTTTGAATAAGGAAGCGGCTAAAGAGGCTAGCGATCAAAAGAAGTTATCAGATAGAGAACAGGCCATTTATAATTTGATCTGTGAGAATAAACATTTGACTGTAGAGCAGGTTATGGCTGAGTTTGATATTTCAAGGGCAACAGTATTTAGAGACTATGCTAAGATAAAGAAAATCACAGGTGCTGTTTATGATAAAAATGAATCTGTGAGGAAATTATAATACTGAGTCTCATATCAGTCTCATCAACATGAGACTGTGAATTAATTGAAAAATGGTGAAATGGTGGGATTTATACAGGAAAGTCTCACCATAGTCTCACTGAGTCTCATGCGTAAATGAGACTATATGAGACTTAGTTATAAAATCTATATATGAGACCTAAAACAAAACAGCAAAAAATACAATAAGTGCCTGTCCATATGTTTGGACAGGCCTTTTGCTACCAGATAATCTTGATCTTGTTGTGAATGAAGCAATAGAGATTCTAAATCATCTGAAGAATGATAAGCCAAAGCAGTCTGCTCTTGCTATGCTTAGACAGATTCAGATTCTTGAGGGCTGAAGTACAAAGACTTTTTCAAAGATTTTACCAACACTGTCGGCACAATTTGATCTGTATCGAACAAAAATGCGGAATCCGCAAAAATGTTGATTAGAGTATTGAATAAGCTGTTCCTATGATGTGTAATTCTATTGAACAAAAATGCGGATTCCGCATTTTCGTTCAATAAGTAATGAGGCGGAACAATATGGAAATACGCAGAGATATATATTTGAATAAGCTTTTTTCAAAAAAGCATAACGGACTAATTAAGGTTGGAACAGGTATGCGAAGATGTGGAAAATCATACCTTTTATTTAAGCTTTTTAAAGAGTATCTGGTAAATGAAGGAGTTAATGAAAACCATATTATTGAGATTGCATTTGACTCTTTTGAGAATAGAAAGTATCGAGATCCTGAAGTTTTATTCCCATATCTAATGGAAAAAATCGCTGATAAAGAAATGTATTATGTTTTATTAGATGAAGTTCAGATGCTCGATGATTTTGAATCAGTATAATCAATTTCTTCAATACAATGAAAGAACTGCTAAATCAGTGGAATCTTCCAGAAAGTAAAAATATCGGGGAGATAAAACCTTTACTTGAAAAATAGTTTACAGATTACGTTGAAAGTAAATATAATATAAATAATGAATTTAGAAAGGTGAGGAGAAAATAACATGTCACTAAAGGTAATTCGAGATTCTATTATAAACATAAAATCCGATGCTATTATAAATCCGGCTTGCCGAACACCGGAATATAAAAATGGTGTGGATCGTCTGATTTATGAAACTGCAGGAAAAGAGAAGTTATTGGCTGCACGACAGCTAGATATTGGTGTTATGTCTCCAGGAGAAGCAAAAAAAACACTAGCATATAATTTAAAGGATCGGTTGGGTACAAGGTTTATAATACATACCTTTTCGACAACATGGAAAGATGGTAGTACCGGTGAAAAACAAACTTTAGCAGACTGTTATTTAAAGTCCTTTTCACTAGCATATAGATTGGGGTGTACATCAATTGCAACCCCGATATTAGGAACCGGAACTTTTTCATATCCAAGAAAAATCGCAATTCAAATTGCATTGTCAGAAGCAATTGCCTTTTTGCTAGATCATGATATGGACATTATCTTGGTCGTATATGATGAAGAAACAACCAAGGAAATGAAAAAGATATTTCCGAATATAGAAGAACATGTTGGGTATCAGGATGTTGTTGAGTCGAGTCAAAAACTATATCTAAAAGACGAACATCTTATTGTTCCACAATATATGCCGGAGTTTCGTGAGCCTTCCAAAGAGGAAGTCGAGTTAAACGAGGCTATGCAGGCACAAAGAGGTGAATATCCAGAAGAAGAAAAAACAGTTCAGGAGCAACTTTTTGCCTATATGAATAGAACGAATCTTGAAAGCAGTGATATTTACAGTGTGGCAAATATTTCTAGAAAAACTTTTTCAGGGTGGCTTAACGGTAAGAAAATTCCCCAAAAGGAAAATGTATGGAAATTGATATTTGCATTACGGCTTAATCAGTATGAAGCAACAAGTTTTATGAATTCATGTAAATGTGATATGGAAGAAATGCGAGATAAAATATTATTAGATTTTTTAAAGGAAAACATATATAACATCAAAAAAATCAATAAAAAGTTAGAAGAAAATAATATGAAAATTTTAGAAATGAACGAATAAGTAAAAATGTCTCCCGTGCGGGAGACATTTTTTTGTGTGTAGCGATGTATTATTTATATACACAAAAAAGGAGGTGATTTTTATGACATTATCAAAAGTAAATGAAACCAGGATAAATGAAATACTCAGTGGTAAATACCAAGATGAGCAAAAGCAATTAGATGAAGCAATCATAACAGGATTTAAGACGGTTGATAATTTATTACATGGTTTACAGAAAGGAAAGCTTTATCTACTCAGTGGGTGTAGTGAAGTTAAGCGGCAGCAATTTACATATAACATTGTGAATAATGTTATAACGCAGAGTGATAAGAGAGTCTTATATATAACATCACAAATATGCAATGAAGAGCTTATCAAGAATCTAATTCTTTATAATGCGAGAGTAGATATTTCCCATAATATTTCCAAGCATGATTGGCAAAGAATGTTAGAAGCCTCGAAGAGATTTGGCAATGGAAACTTGTGGGTTAACGATGCATGGGATCTTTCAATCTATACCATCATTAGAAATTGCAGAAAAATGATGGAAAAGCCAGACTTTATTATCGTAGAAGATTTACAAAGTCTCTGCTTCCATTCAAGCATGGATATAATGGAAGAAGATGTAAAAAAGAAATATATTATTCAAAGTTTGAAAGAACTTGCAGATGAAATCGGTTGTGCAATTTTGCTTTTTACAAATCAAGGAATCATACCCTATATAGATAAGAGAAAGAAAACAGCTGATTACATGGAACGATATGTGGACCAGTTACTGTACTTATTTGAAGATGAATACAGTGATGGCATAAATAAAAATGTCATATATCTTTTCGTGGCAAAAAATGTTCCGAAGGAGGAGCAGATTATATCATTTGGGTATTTGCCGCAATATCAGAAATTTTTTGAACTGGATTTTGAAAATGAAGATCCAGAGGATGAAGATTTATATGACTAAGTAGTGTTTAGATAAAGGAGGAAACCACTATGAATAATTTTTATAATGATTTTTTAAAAAAAGTAAAAGAATTAGGGATATCAGAAAATGATGAAAATCAGATTAAAGATAATATTAGATGGCTTATGGAAAATGAAATTAATATCTTGATTACCGGACCCACGGGATGTGGTAAGAGTTCTACAATTAATGCATTATTTAAGACAGAAAGGGCAAAAGTCGGATACGGGTCTGATCCTGAAACGATGGATGTTGAAAAGTATGAACTTGAAAACATGGTATTATGGGATACCCCAGGATTAGGAGACGGAAAAGAGGCAGATTTAAGACATAAACAGAATATTATTAACAAACTTAGGGAAGTGGGTAAAGACGGAAGACCATTGGTTGATTTAGTGCTTGTGATTTTAGATGGTAGCACTAGAGATTTGGGAACTTCATATGAACTAATTAATGATGTTATTATTCCTAATTTACAAGGGGAAAAGGATAAAAGAATATTGGTAGCAATTAACCAGGCTGATATGGCCATGAAAGGGCGTAATTGGAATTATGAGAAGAATGAACCCACCAAAAAACTAGTTGATTTTCTAGATGAGAAGGTGGATTCCATCAGAAAAAGAATATACGAAGCGACAGGGGTACTGGTGCATCCTATATATTATAGTGCCGGTTATAAAGAGAATGAAAATGATGTACAAAAACCATATAACTTAAAGAAGCTTATGTATTATATTCTGAAAACAATTCCAACTGAAAAGCGTTTGTCTTATTATCCTAATATAAATAAAGACCATACGATGTGGGTATATGATGATGGGAAAAAAGACTATGGTGACTTAATAAAAAATATTTTTTCCAAAGCGGTTATAAAGGGCATTTTAAAAGGTGTGAAGGATGGGTCAGAGAGGGGAAGATCAGGGGGAATAGGTGGTATAATAGTTGGTGGAATCTTTGGTGGAATCATTGGTGGTGTGAGGAGTTTCTTATCAGAGATATTTGGTTAAAGGGATATATATCCTCCTGGTATAATGTTGATTTTAACATTATGCTAGGGGGATATTTTTATGGAAAGAAGAAGAAAATTGACATCAAAAAAAGAAATGTTAAGAATGCTCTATGAAAGTAATTGGTTGATTTGACACATTATTTCCCTTCCCAATTTATTCCAAAACTATCAGAATCGACACATAGTAGATAATAAAGGATGGTATGGAATTTTAACAAAACAGAGAGAGGAAGATAATGAAGTTTAATAGTAAGGATAAAAATTGGGATGTATCATATTTTTATGTAATATATATTAATGAGGATAATAAAAAAAAGTTTGAGGCTTCTAATGGAGACAGATAGATCAGATATAGGAAAAAAATTATTTGGGATGGGAACTTAATTTTTATCAAAATGTAGAAATTCCGATTGAAGAACTTTTAGAGTTTGATGTTTTTTATAATTTAGATACTTTTATAAATAATCCTTTATATAAGATATCTTCGGAGGTGCTTGAGCCCCAAGAATGTTTAGACAAAGTTAATGAATTTATCTCTGGTTGGGATGATTCTATTAAAGATAACGGATTTATCTCTCTTGTAAAAATTTCTGAAGATATGGAGCCGGGATTTTCTTGGGGATAAATAGATAGGAGGTGAAAAAGAATGCAAGGAAGATTTGAACAAGAAACTTCTTCCTTCCGAGGCTTTCTTCCGATGGAAACAAGTCCCTTATTTAGTACTGTATCTAATTTATAATTCGAATTAAAAGAAACCTAGAATGAAAAAGTACAGGTTTACTTTTTCATTCTAGGGAAATCTTAGATATACAGTATAGATTGGAGGGGATTATATATGCCAATGATGTTTGAATCGATAGACTTAGAGGATGTATTTGAGGATGAAAAATTTTCCATGGGATGGGTGGCACATTCTGTAGAAAATGGAAGAGTGATAAAAGGGTATGCTGGAGATTATACACATACAAAGTATGGCTCTGTGGAATTGTATTCGCATATTGCAAAAAATGGAGAACAAAATGAGTTGGATGGTTGCAATCTCCAGGTAAGTGGAGCTTTTGTATGGAAAGTGTATTTAGGTCCTTTACACCTAAAAAGGGATACTTCTTGTGTTGTTGCATCAGTAAAAGGTTATAAAACAGGCGGATTTACAATAATGAATATTATTAATCCAGAAGTATTACCAAGTTTTATGGAAAATGATGAACTTGAAGTGCAGGTAGTGGCAAACGCTATATCAGTGAATTACTACGAAAATGAGGATGCTCTTGCAGGTACAATTGATCCAATCAAAGAGAGCAAAAATGAGGAGTTTATTGGTCTGAAGTGTGTGCCAGCAATGGGGTCTGTATTACCTAATGGCTTTCTATGTGGGCACATGGTTACAGAAGAACAAGATATGCAAGAAGAGTATGAATATCATATTGACGATGAACTAGTGCTTATAACTGGCATCGTAAAGAATGTTTATATTAAGAAAGTGATTATTGAAGAAGAGGAGTTTTCAAAGTTTTTGGTGACAACTATAGACACACAATTTGGGGACTTGGAAATTGTTCATTCGCGTTCTATGATTTCTGATCAAGATATTCCATTTATCAAAGAAGGCGCGGTTATTCAGGCGGTGGCAGTTTTGTCGGGTGACCCTGCAATAAATGAATATGAAGATGGAATCATTAAAACTCACAAGAATGATTTATCGGCTTTGAGATATGCACTTATGGAAGGAAATGCTGAGAGATTAAATCCTATTCTAGATGAGGCTGCGGTATTCGAATCTGTAAATATCGAAACACCAATTAATGGGAAAAATAGCATTATTGAAAGGATTAACTATGTTAATGACAATACATCAATTAAGTATTACTCATATCTTGCAACATTGCATGATGAATATGAAGGTGAGCGTTGCATAGTGTTGGCCGAAAATGATGAAGACAATTATACTGCTATTGTACGAATTGAAGTGGATGAAAGCGGTAATATAACGCATATTAGACTTACCAATGATTCATCGATGATATTTACAATTGATTCTGAACCTGTTTTTGAAAGAGATTGGGAAGATGATTTCATTTAAGAATGGCATTATTTACTGAGATGGAAGGCCGAAAGACAGTAACATGGCTTAATGGTGGAACGGAGATTATTCTATACTAAGAGGCTTGGAGATTCGTAAAGAGTGTCACTATCGAGGGTGATACGGGAACAGTGAAGCAGAATTAAGGAGGTAGATTCGATGATGAAAAAGAGAATAGTATATCCGCTTATTGCGGTATCTTTGCTCGCCGGATGTGGAAACATTTCATCAACTACAGTGGAACAAGAAACATCTGAGCAAAATGATTCGATTGAAATTAGCGAAACAGAAGCAAAAGTCGCAGAATCAGAAATTCAAGATAAGGATGAACCTTGGCGAGAAGCCTATCTGGATTACCTTACCTCAGACGATGATTTAATAAATTATGGGGATTCTTTTACATACACACTTATCTACTTAGATGACAATGATATCCCAGAGATATTCATCGATTCTGGTGTTGAAGCTGGAGGACAGATGATAGCAACCTACTATGACGGTAAGGTAACTGAGCAACATTTTTCGAGAATAGGTTCTCAATACATTGAAAAGACTGGATTGGTATATACTAATACAGGCCATATGGATTATTATCCATTGTCCATCACTAAGCTTGAAAATGGTGAGTTTACGGTACTTGGTTCAGGTATTGCTTATATGACAGATGAGGATAGATAATATGAAGTGACCTCACATTTGTAGCAACGTGGATTTACCTGTATACTACAAGTCGAGAAAGACAAATGGTAACAGGGATTACCGCATACAAAAGGAGGTCACCTATGAATAGAATAATCAAAATCGGTATGGATGTCCATAGTACAAACTATACTTTATGTGCAATGGAGCCGGTAATCGGAGCAGAGGATCGTGTTTTTGCAAACATCCAGGTAACGCCAGACTATAAGAACATCCTTATGTTTATTGAGGAATTAAAACTGAAACTTGGGGTAAGCGATACATATGATATTGAATGCGGATATGAAGCAGGATGTCTTGGATATTCACTCTATAACCAGTTGACAAATGCAGGTGTAAAATGTGTGATACTTGCGCCGACGACCATGCTCACGCAGCAGGGTCAGCGGATCAAAACAGATGCAAGGGATGCATTGATGATTGCGCAGTGTCTTTCATATGGTGGATATCATCCTGTTTATATTCCTACAGAAGCAGATGATTCTGTCAAGGAATATTTACGGATGCGTGATGATCATAAGAAGGCTTTAAAGAGATTAAAACAACAGATCAATGCCTTCTGTCTGCGCCACGGTTATCATTATACCGGTACAAAATGGACGATAGTACATCTGAAATGGATCAAAAAGCTGAAACTGTCACCTTTATATCAGGAAACATTAGATGAGTACATGGCTTCTTACGATGAACAGACTGCAAAAGTAGAACGGTTTGATGCAAGAATTGAAGAGATTGCGTCTCAGAAAGAGTATACCGACAAGGTAAAGAAACTTGGATGCTTCCTTGGAATAAAAACACATACAGCGCTGTCGCTTATTGTAGAAACAGGTGATTTTAAAAGGTTTGCTAAAGGGAATGTATATGCGGCATATCTTGGACTTGCGCCGGGAGAGCGTTCCAGTGCGGAGAAAATCAACCGTCTTGGAATAACGAAAGCAGGAAACAGCCATCTGAGACTATTGCTGGTAGAATCCGCCGGTGGAATATGCAAAGGAGCAGTGGGTCACAAATCGAAAGCATTAAGGCAACGACAAATGGGGAATATAGCAGAGGTGATCGCGTATGCAGATAAGGCGAATTCAAGAATGAGAAGCAAGTATTACCGTCTGATTCGACATGGAAAGAAAAAGAATGTGGCAAAGGCTGCTATAGCACGAGAACTGGCATGTTTTGTATGGGGAATGATGACGGATAACATAGACTGCAGCGCAGCATAGGTATCATCCGATTGAATGTCAGTCAAGGGTGCTGCGCACTGCGTTGCAGCTGACGCCCTTGACAGCCATCCAATCGGTAGATAATGATAATCAAGCAGAAATCAGCAACAAAGTGCAGATTTCTGCCCAATATAACAAGTAAATAGTGCTGACGGTATCTGGGAGGAGCCAATATGACAAGACGGTTCGAGCCAACTGCGTTCTCCCTATGTGCGCACGGGAAACCGTGATCCACGATAATAGATAGCAGGGCTCTCGGCGGACCATTAGCCTGTTGGTAACCAATCCACGAATAACAGAGTGGCTACATGCCGGAGACTGTTAAACTGGCTCTTTCCAGATGCTGTCAGACAATAACAAATGTGACAATTATCAGGTGGAAAGTTTGTTGAGGCTTTCCTGCTTGACAAAGGTCACTTCATAACAGGGAGTTAAAGAAAAGAAAATTGATGATTTTAAGGATGAAGAATTGAAGTAAATAAAAGAAAGAAGGATAAAAACATGGATTTTATGACATTGGCAAAGAATCGTTTTTCGGTTCGTAATTATGAGGAAAAGCAGATTGAAAAAGAGAAAATGGACAAGATTTTAAAGGCGGCGCATATTGCACCTACCGCAAAAAATTGGCAATCTGCCAGAATATATGTAGTACAAAGTGAAGCGGGCATCTCAAAGCTTCGTTCACTGACTGGATGTGCTTATAACGCACCGACAGTTATGCTTATAGGCTATGAAGAGTCCGAACAGTACTTTAACGAAATGGAAGAAGGTATCTCTTCGGGACAACAAGATGCATCTATAGTGGCAACGCACATGATGCTAGAGGCAGCTGATTTGGGAATCGGTTCTGTATGGGTAGATGTGTTCCCGAATACAAAGACAGCACAAGCATTTAATCTTCCTGAGTCTGTAAAGCTGGTTTGCCTGATGCCTATGGGATATGCAGCAGAGGGCACAAAGCCTGCACCAATGCATGAAACTTATAGACCAATGGATGAAATGATAAAGATGATGTAGTGGGATTAGTCTATCCTGCGCATATTTGTAAAGCTTTAGGAAAAACAAGTTTGTTTTTTACAAGGATAGGTTTTAAATGCATCTTTTATAAAATGGCATACTGCGTTATTTTGTTTTTAACACAGTCGGGGTATAAGCCCCGACTGTGTTAAACGCTCCGCGAGGATGCGCACGGATTCGGACAGGAATTTGTCTGCTGAAGCAGACCCGAATCCGGCGCGCAAGACTCGCGAGCGAGTCTT
>NZ_FMXR01000003.1 GCF_900104415.1 Eubacterium oxidoreducens
AGTCAGTGTGAGTAGACCCGAAACCGGGTGATCTATCCATGTCCAGGTTGAAGCTGCCGTAAAAGGCAATGGAGGACCGAACCCACATCCGTTGAAAAGGGTGGGGATGAGGTGTGGATAGGGGAGAAATTCCAATCGAACCCGGAGATAGCTGGTTCTCCTCGAAATAGCTTTAGGGCTAGCCTCGTATTAGT
>NZ_FMXR01000002.1 GCF_900104415.1 Eubacterium oxidoreducens
TGATGCGGAGCGAACAAAAGTAGCGAAGAGCAAGGAGCGTCTGTCGAGAAAAGCCGCTATTGTTTATTATGTGCCCGTACCGTAAACCGACACAGGTGGATGAGGAGAGAATCCTAAGGCCGACGGAAGAAGTATCGTTAAGGAACTCGGCAAAATGACCCCGTAACTTCGGGAGAAGGGGTGCCATCCTCCGGGATGGCCGCAGAGAATAGGCTCAAGCAACTGTTTAGCAAAAACACAGGTCTATGCGAAACCGAAAGGTGAGGTATATGGGCTGACGCCTGCCCGGTGCTGGAAGGTTAAGAGGAGAGGTTAGCGTAAGCGAAGCTTTGAATTCAAGCCCCAGTAAACGGCGGCCGTAACTATAACGGTCCTAAGGTAGCGAAATTCCTTGTCGGGTAAGTTCCGACCCGCACGAAAGGCGTAATGATTTGAGCACTGTCTCAACGATACATCCGGTGAAATTGAAATACCAGTGAAGATGCTGGTTACCCGCGCCAGGACGGAAAGACCCCATGGAGCTTTACTCCAGTTTGGTACTGGGATTCGGTACTGCATGTACAGGATAGGTGGGAGACGAAGAGACTAGGACGCCAGTCTTAGAGGAGTCACTGTTGGGATACCACCCTTGCAGTATTGGGTTTCTAACCAGCCGCCGTAAACCGGTGGTGGGACAATGCCAGGCGGGGAGTTTGACTGGGGCGGTCGCCTCCGAAAGGGTATCGGAGGCGCTCGAAGGTTCCCTCAGAATGGTCGGAAACCATTTGAAGAGTGCAAAGGCAGATGGGAGCCTGACTGCGACAGCGACGGTTGGAGCAGGTACGAAAGTAGGACTTAGTGATCCGGTGGTATAAAGTGGGATTGCCATCGCTCAACGGATAAAAGCTACCCTGGGGATAACAGGCTTATCACTCCCAAGAGTTCACATCGACGGAGTGGTTTGGCACCTCGATGTCGGCTC
>NZ_FMXR01000020.1 GCF_900104415.1 Eubacterium oxidoreducens
ACCGCCTCGTTTCCTTGTACGGTGGTTACTCCTTTCAGAGCATTTCACACAGACCTCCCTAGGTACCACACGTTTCTTCCTCTCCATCCATCTGCCTCATTTATCATGCATGATTCCGTGTAGTTATTGGGCTTCGACTTGGATTGCAGCCTTACCCTCATGCATAACCTCGTATGAGATTTCTGTTCGTCAGACCAGAGATTTGCCCGTGGGTTAGTGTGTTCCCCACATCCAGCTTCCTTCAGATTCCACCTCGCGGCGGACACCCTTGCCTTCGGCTATATCCTTCCCACTACCGGGCGGATTCGGGACTTGAACCCGTTAGAAACGTGCGCCGCTAGGCGCACAATCTAAAAAAAGCTGTCGCATTATGCGGCAGCTTTTTTGATATCAAGATTATAAAAGAAGCTCTTCTTGGGCACTCAAAAGGTGCCCTTCCATAATTCGATAAGCTTCCTTCGCGTCCTGCTGTTCAATCGCGTCTAAAATACGTTGATGTGTATCCATAATATAATTATAGCGGTCGCTATTATCTTCTCTGTCACCCGATTCAAAAACAACCGAAAGTCTCTATGCCATGATATGGCGACATACCAGCAGCATAATCTGAAACATCCGGTTCTTGGATGCTTCTGCTATGGATAAATGAAAGCGAAGATCACAGTCTGCAAATCTATCTGCATCGCCTTTGGCCAGTCTTGATTCAAGAAGAATATCTTTCATTTTACTTAACTCTTCTTCGCTTCTATACTCTGCCGCCGCAGCAGCTGCCCTTGTTTCTGTTATTAAACGAAACTCCAGCACATCTGCAATGTCTATACCATTCATTTGGATGATCGATTCTAATGACTCTACAACGCCTTCCACTCCGGGTTCTTTTACCACCGCTCCGCTGCTTCTAGAAACGCGCTCAATATAGCCGTCCTTTTCTAGAAGCCTTAAAGCTTCCCGAATTGTAGAACGACTTCTGCTAAATACTTCCATCATTTTACGCTCAGATGGAAGACGGCTGCCAACTGCAATATCACCACTTATCACTAATTTTTTTAGTTGTTCATAAATCGCATCTGCCGGCCTGTTATCTCCAACCTCATGCATTTTCTCAATATATGGATACTTTTCTCTCATACGCCCTTTTATTGATATCTAATATTATTTTGTGAACTCCCCTTGCCAAAATCTCGCCTAAAAAGAGATATAAAAGATGATTTCATCAAATGGAACTACTTCCTCGTCATCATAACCGCTCTCATCATCATACACCATGTCGAGATAGCGCTCTTCTTCCTGATCATAAATCTCCTGGCGGATTCTAGCATATAACGCCTTACAATTATCATCCTCATCGAATGCGATCTTTTGCTCTTTTGCCTGTTGAATCAGCTTAAGCTCGGCCTTTGACACCTTACAGATATATTCCGTATCTGTAAAATCACCAAGTCCAAATTCCAAAATCGCATGAAATGTGTATGCTTCTGTCGCGTTTGCGTCATCACTAATCTCAAAGCATTCACTCGTTTCAAAACCATCCTCGTCCAAGTCCCAAATCTCTTTTGCAAGATGAAAAGCCGCCCAGGCTTTTGGCCAACCAACGTAGAATGCAATATGGGTAATAATTGCTGCAATTTCCCTTTGTGTGACACCGTATCTTTTGGCATTTTCCAGATGATATTTCAAAGAATCATCTGTAATCCCCGAAGAAATCAGTGCAACAACGGTAATTGCCGCGCGTGTCTTGACACTGATATCTGCATTATTCCAGTTCTCACCGAATAATACATCATCATTAAAATGTGCAAAATCCGGTGCGAACTGTCCTAATTGCTCTTGTCCGGCGGTTTGTTTAATTTTCTCAGCCATAAAACAGCCTCCCTGTAAATCTATATCGTTAAATAATTTTTCATACATTTTACCGCCAAACAAATCAGAGTTCAAGATACTTCGCTATCTTTTATACTTATGAGCCTCACGAATACGACTCATTGCGCGCGCCATTGCAGCCTTAGACTGAAAATACTGCTGCTGGCTCTGCTTTTGTCTCAATTGCTCCTTTGCACGATCGAAAGCTTCTTGCGCTCTTCGAATATCAATTTCTTCCGGTTTCTCTAATGTATCCACAATGAGTTCTACATGATTGTCCATTCCAATCTTGGCAAAACCACGGCCACATACGCCTACGTGATTCTCCATGTCAGAATCCTTGACCACCACTTCGCCCGGATCCACCGCTATAATATACGGCTCATGATGCGCCAAAATTTCTATCTGTCCGTCAATTGCCGGAAGAACAAGTGAAACCGCATCTCCGTCAAAGAAAATCTTGTTCGCGGCAATCACTTTTAAATCAAAGTTTTCCATAAGCGGTCCTCCTTAGTCTGCCAAGGCATTTGCCTTTTCCTTCACTTCATCAATTGTACCTACATTGAAGAATGCATTTTCCGGATATTCATCCATCTCCCCATCAATGATTGCTTTAAAACCACGAATCGTTTCCTTAAGCGGTACGTATTTGCCGGGAATACCGGTAAACTGTTCCCCAACAAAGAACGGCTGTGACAGATAACGCTCAATTCTACGCGCACGATGCACGACCATCTTATCTTCCTCTGCAAGCTCTTCCATACCAAGAATCGCAATAATGTCCTGCAACTCCCGATACTTTTGCAGAATCTCTTGTACCTTTCTTGCAACTTCATAATGCTCTTCGCCAACTACATCCGGTTCAAGAATTCTCGAATTGGATTCTAGCGGATCAACTGCCGGATAGATTCCCTTTTCTACAATCTTACGAGAAAGTACGGTTGTCGCGTCTAAGTGGGCAAATGTTGTTGCCGGCGCCGGGTCTGTAAGGTCGTCCGCAGGGACATAGATTGCCTGTACGGATGTAACAGAACCTTCCTTTGTCGAAGCGATTCTCTCTTGAAGTTCTCCTAGCTCATTTGCCAATGTCGGCTGATAACCAACCGCTGATGGCATACGACCCAAAAGAGCAGATACTTCCGATCCGGCCTGCACAAAACGGAAAATGTTATCGATAAACAACAAAACGTCCTGCTTTTTCTCATCTCTAAAGTACTCCGCCATCGTAAGACCGGTCTGTGCCACTCGCATACGAGCTCCCGGTGGCTCATTCATTTGTCCGAATACCAGAGCCGTCTTCTCAATTACACCAGACTCGCTCATCTCGGTCCATAGATCATTACCCTCTCGCGAACGCTCTCCAACACCGGTAAAGATCGAATAGCCACCATGCTCTGTAGCAATGTTTCGAATCAGTTCCTGAATCAGAACCGTCTTACCAACACCGGCGCCACCAAACAGACCAATCTTACCGCCTTTTGCATAAGGGGCGAGAAGGTCAATCACTTTGATTCCTGTCTCAAGCACCTCTACAACCGGACTTTGTTCCTCAAAAGATGGCGCCTCACGATGGATTTTCCACAAATCGGCATCCTTTATGGCTTCTTTTCCATCAATGGTTTCGCCCAAAACATTGAAAAGTCGACCGAGTGTCTGTTCGCCAACCGGCACTTCAATCCCGCTTCCGGTTGCGGTAACTTCCATTCCCTTATATAAACCTTCGCTTGATGCAAGTAAGATACAGCGCACGGTATCATTCCCGATATGCTGTGCTACTTCCATCACGCACTTTTTTCCGTCATTGATAAGCGTGAGAGCATCCTTAATTGCCGGAAGATCATGATCTGCAAACTCTACGTCTACAACAGGTCCCATAACCTGCACAATTTTTCCTGTATTCAATTAACTTGTCTCCTCTCTAACTATTTTTATTTTTCTGTGATTTCGCACCGGCAATGACTTCCGTAATCTCCTGTGTGATTGCGGCCTGTCGGCTGCGATTATATTCCATCTCAAGCTCGTGAAGCATTTCATGCGCGCTGTCCGTTGCCGACTGCATAGCTATCATTCGTGAATTTTGCTCGCAAGCATACGACTCAACCAATGCACCGTAGATATAACCGCTTATGATATCCGGAACAAGATGTTCAAGTACGGCATCTACCGATGGATGATATTCAAATGTCTCTTCATAAGCACTGTCTTCCTCCAGCTCAAAATCTGTTCGAACCAGCGGAAGAAGTTTCCACATCTGCGGTTCCATCTTAAATGCATTTATCATTTTGGTATAGACAATGTAAAATTCATCGACAAGATTCAGGTTAAAGTCTTCCATCACCTTATCGGCAATAATACGAGAACGATGCAGCGTCGGACTTTGAACGGTATAATTGAACGTCGCATCCATATCAATCCCACGTCTTGCAAAATACTGCCGCCCGGTTTCTCCTACTACATAAAGCTTGTTTTTCTCGCCCTGCAGCAACAGCTTTTCTGTCATCTTAAGCACATTATGATTATATGCTCCGGCAAGCCCCTTATCTGCGGTAACAACAATATACGCCCGACGAAGCTCCTTAGCTTCGATTCCCGCTCCTCTGGTAAAAAATACACTATCAAGCTGTGGAATGTCTTCTAGAATAGACGCCACTGCATTTTGCTGTTCCACAAAAAACGGCTCTGTTCTTTCAAGCGCAGCCTTGGCTTTCTTCATTTTTGAAGATGAAATCATATACATTGCATTCGTGATTTTCATCGTATCCCGAATGCTTCTCATTCTATTTTGGATTTCTTTTGATCCTGCCATATGCTATCACCTGTTTTTAAATTCTTTCACGATTGCGAGAATCTGATCGGATAGTTCATCGGAAAGCTCTTTCGTCTGTTCAAGTTCTTGTTCTATTTCCGGATGAACGTCTGCAAAATACTGCAGCATCTCCGACTGCTTTTTCTTAATTTCCGCTACCGGATACTCCAAAAACGCTTTATGCGTTGCAGCCCAAAGGGTAATTACCTGCTCTGGCATTGACAAAGGCTTACATAGCGGCTGCTTAAGAAGCTCCATAAGACCTGCTCCGTAAGCCAATTGCTGCTTGGTCGCCTCATCAAGGTCTGAACTAAACTGCGTAAATACTTCCATCTCACGATATTGAGCAAGATCAATTCGCAGTGAACCGGCTGCTTTTTTCATGGCTTTGGTCTGCGCTGCTCCTCCTACACGTGATACCGAAAGACCTACATTGACCGCCGGTCTCATTCCGGAATTGAACAGATTTGTCTCTAGGAAAATCTGTCCGTCTGTAATTGAGATTACATTTGTCGGAATATATGCTGACACATCACCTGCCTGCGTCTCAATAATCGGAAGTGCGGATATGGATCCTCCTCCTTTTTCATCTGACAAACGTGCAGAACGCTCTAACAACCTTGAATGCAAATAAAAGACATCACCCGGATAAGCCTCACGTCCCGGAGAACGCTCAAGCAAAAGAGACAATGCACGATATGCAACGGCATGCTTGGACAAATCATCATAGATTACCAGCACATCCTTTCCCTGCTCCATAAAATGCTCTGCGAGCGCTGTTGCCGAATACGGCACAATATACTGAAGCGGAGCCGGATCGGATGCCGTTGCTGCTACTATCGTCGTGTATTCCATAGCATCATGCTTTGTAAGTGTTGCTAACACCTTTGCAATCGTCGATGCTTTCTGACCAATTGCTACATAAATACAGATAACATCCTTTCCTTTCTGGTTGATAATGGTATCCGTAGCAATCGATGTCTTTCCGGTCTGACGATCTCCGATAATCAGTTCTCGTTGTCCTCTTCCGATTGGAAACATCGAATCAATGGATAAGATTCCTGTCTCAAGCGGTACCGAAACTGACTTTCTCTCCACAATTCCCGGCGCCTCATGTTCAATCGGACGATATCCTTCTTCCTTGATGTCGCCTTTTCCATCAATCGGCTCACCAAGGGCATTGATAACTCTTCCGATATAATCCTGCCCTACCGGAATTCCTGCTTTTTTCTTTGTACGGGTAACTTTCGTTCCCTCTTTAATGCCGGTATCTCTTCCGAACAAGAGACATCCGACAGAATTTCTCTTAAGATCTTGTACCATGCCTTTGACACCGTTTTCAAATACCACGATTTCGCCGTACATGACCTCATCTAGTCCGTAAATAGTTGCAATTCCATCTCCTACCCAGATGACACTTCCTGTCTCCTGCGTATGAGCCTCGAATTCATAGCTTTCAATTTCCTGCTTTAGTAATGCAAGAACTTCTTCCGCTTTAATTGCAGCCAATTACTTCACCTCCGTCCTATTTAATACCTGCCTCATCTTAGTGATCTGGCGGCTTAGTGAATAATCATATTCCCGATTGCCAATTCGAATCATAAATCCTCCAACCAATTCCGGTTCCTGTATAAATGTAAAACTGACATCCGTCTTGTGATACTTCTTGCAAAGATTATCTTTTAGTTCATCGATTCTTTCTTGCGTCGGTTTCGTTACGTAATAAAAAGTCGCCTCTAGTACATCGTCTTGTTTGAAAATAAGACTTTGATAAGCCGAGACAATCTCCGGTAATAACGCTAGCGATCCATTCTTGCACAAAGTTGCCATAAGTGCGCGTGCACTCTCTGGAAACAACTTCTCCACGAGACGTTTCTTCTCTTCAAAATGTACCGCCGGTGACGATAAAATCTTTTTTACCTGCTCATAATCTTCGCACAATTTATGCGCTTGTTTGATCTCTTCGATTGGCGTTTTGGCTTCAAACAGGACTGTAGCATAATTAATTACTGCTTGTGTCACTGATTTCACCTACTTTATTCAAATATTTCTGATATATCTCCTCATCCGTCTGTTCGCCGGTTGCTTCTGTCATAATTTTCATTGCAGCCGTAACCGCTAAGGATGCAATCTGTCCTTCCACCTCGCTAAGCGCCTGCTCTTTGCGCCGTTCGACATCTGCCTGTGTCTGTTTCATCATTTTATCCGCCTGCTCATGTGCATTTGCCACAATCTCCTCAGATTGTGCTTTTGCTCTGACTCTGGCACTTTCAATGATCTGTGCGGACTCTTCTTTCGCATCATGCAACGCATCCTCATACTGCATCTTTAACGCATCCGCCTGTGTCTGGGCTTTTTGTGCTTCATCAAACTGTCCTTGTATGAGTTCTTCACGTTCTTTGATGACTTTCATAATCGGTTTAAACAAAAAGATACGAATCAGAAGGAAAAAAATTATCAGGTTCACGATTGTCCATATGATATTGGCATCTATACGAAGCATCGTATGTCACCCTCCTTTCCTTGCTATGATGAGATGATTACTGTACAAAGAACATAATCATAATTGCGACTACGAGTCCATAGATGGCTGTTGCCTCCGCAAGTGCACAACCTAAAATCAAGTTCTTGGAAATCTTGCTTTCTGCTTCCGGCTGACGTGCAATCGCTTCTACCGCTTTCGATGTTGCAATTCCAATTCCTACTCCTGCTCCAATTCCTGTAAGTGCTGCAATTCCAGCTCCTAATGCTACTAATGACATAATTAATCTCTCCTTTTTCTATTCATCTACTACCATTTCTCTAATATATAGAGAAGTTAAAAATACAAACACGTATGCTTGTATAAAGCCGTCAAAAATATCAAAATATAAACTTGCCGCTACCGGTACTGCAATCGGAACGACTGCTTTAATCAGTTCCATAATTACAAATGCTCCGATGACATTACCAAACAATCGCAAACATAGCGAAAACGGTCGTATAAACAATTCGATTATATTAATTGGCGTAATGATCGCAACCGGCTCGGTAAATCCTTTGAGCCATCCTTTCACACCTTTCTTGTGAATTCCAGAATACTCAACAAGTACAATACTCATCACTGCCAATGCAATCGTAACGCTAAGATCCTTCGTTGGTGGTTTAAATCCAAATATTCCCAATATGTTGGCTGTTCCAATGTACAGCATAACTGCCATCAGATACGGAATGTAACGCCTACCGTTCTTCCCAACAATTTCATCGAACATACCTTGAATTTTCAAGAAACATGCTTCTAATATAATCTGCCGTTTCGACGGATTATGCACCCTTAGATTACGTGTTATACATATGGAAAATATAATCCAAAAGGCCATGATTCCCCATGTGACCACAACGGATTCTGATATTTCAAGCCCTCCAAACAACGGGATTGTAAACGCTGTTCCACAGTTAAGCTGCTCTGTCAAATCCGAAATCAGTTCCTCCGTATTTCTCACCTCCTTGCATAAAACAAAACACGAGTGCGTCTTCTTGCCGAATTACTTCTGTAATGGTTATGCTCCAATCAAAAAAATAATGGCTACCACGCCTTCGTGATAACCATTATTATAGTCCTTTTATTTTTTTAATTCTATGACAAAATCGACAGTTTTTGTGCAGTTTAAACAGATTTTTTTAGGTATATTTCTACTATACCCTTATGCACTTTTACCATTTCTTCGAATTATCAACAAATATCCGCCTACTGCTGCAACCGCAATTATCAGTAAATAACGAATATCAAAACCATCTGCAGTTGTAGGTGTTCCATCCTTTACATGGATTCCTTCACTAAGCCCTACATAATTAGAACAATGGTTTTGGCTGACAACAAGATAACCATCTTCCGAGACCGTTCCATAAGAAATATTCTCAAGCTGATCGTCCTCGCACATATAATAGTAAAGCGTCTCACCCGCATATTTGGTTCCAATCGGAACATAGACATAAGCGGTAGCCGGAAGTTCTCCTTCATAATAATAATCCAACTCAAACGCAAAATTCTTGGAATTCATCTCCTGTGCATCGACGGTACGCTTTTTGTATTTCAAGATAAGATTCACACGCATATCGTATTCATCAACATCATCCACCAAAGACATAGAACCCTTGGCAAACTTCACCATAATTCCATCCTCTGTTTCAAAACTGATGTTGTAATTCTTGTTCCAGCGGATATACTGTTTCATTTCTTTTCTTGTAAACGGTTCCTGATCGTCTGCTACTTGTATTGTCTTGGTTTCGATCGTATCATCAATTCCCGAAATCACTTCTACACCATAATAATTCGGTGATGACGGATCTAAACTTCCCGATGTACTTGCTGAACTTCCGGAACTACCGGAAGAAGAACCTGAGCTTTCGCTTTCCTCCTCATCCGAGGAAGAATCCTCCTCATCTGACGAAGAATCGATTGCTTCAAATGGAATATTATTATTGTTCGCGTATTTATTTGCTGCACTTTTTGATTTTCCCCGGATAAGGTTGACTTCCCAACCGGACTGCGCACCGATTGATGTTACGGAAGAAGGAATTGTCACAGTTCCGATGCTACTGCTTGAAAAAGCACCTGACTCAATCGTCTTGACACTGCTTGGAATCTTAAGCGATGTCATGGTACATCCTGTAAATGCGCCCGACGCAATCGTCGTTGTTCCCGACTTTATAGATACGCTCGTCTTTCCTCGCGGTACGTAAAGCAGCTTATTGCCGGAATACACGCAACCATCTGAGGAAGAATAACTTCCCGATACACTGATGGATGTCAGATTCGTACATCCGGAAAATGCGCTAAAGTCAATTGAAGAAACCGATCCGAGATTAACGGATGTTAAGTTCGAACAATTTGCAAATGCTCCCGATGGAATCGAGCCTGCTCCGGATGGAACTGTAAAGCTCGACAAGGAAGTACACCCCGAGAAGACCGATGCCGGAAAGCTCGATGAACTGTAGCTTACCGATGACAAGGAACTACATCCTGCAAATGCACTGCTTCCAACCGATGTAATCGTAGACGGAATGCTAACCGATGACAGATTGGTACAATTCGAAAATGCACCCGCTGCAATCGTCTTCACCGAGGATGCAAATGATACGCTTGTAATCGATGGATTCCCCGAAAATGCAGATGCCGCCACTTTCGTAACACCGGACGGAATGGATACTGCTCCCCCGGTTCCATTATAGGCCGTTAATACACCATCCGTTATGACAAATTCTTGTTCCGTCTCATCAGCCGTTACACTGCTGCCCTTTGCAACAATTGCCTGGGAAGCCGGCGCCGCGACTGCAACGACCATGGCAAAAGCCAAAACCCATGCTATAATTTTCTTTCTTTGTTTCATCTTTCGTTCACTCCCTCTTGGCAATCACAAATAACCTGCCGTCCTCCACATAGCTGTTGCATGTTGACAGCGTAATAAGCTGATCACCATATGAAATGTCTAAATCTCCATAAACTGAAAGCTTATTTAACTTCTTCACAATCTTATTAAAGTCTGCTTCATCTTGTGCATTGATAAAATCATAATACCGAAATCCCGAATCATCCTGATAAGACACTTCAGAAAGTCCAACGCCAACCACCTTATAGGTTTGCTTTTCATAAATCGTATCAAATGTAATTTCTTTATGTTCTTTATAAAAAGATTCCTCAAGATAATTCTTCAGTGTTCCAAACATGGCTCCACTTCGCATATTATGCCCATATATAATAAGATTCGTATCTCGATTTACAAAATCATTTCGTCCATCTAAGAATAACGAACCGTTATTGTCTTTTGTCTTTTCAAAACTATGCTTGAGATAGTAAGAATTGTCTCCCACAATCTGCATAACCGGGTAATTAATCTGTGTTCCGTCAATCTCAAGCCATCCTATCAAATCGTTATTTTGCTCATAAATACTCTCAAACTCCGGAAGTATCGTAAGTGTCGATGGGTCAATCTCTTCTTGGGTCTGTTGCGGCTCATCCGTCGTCTCTTGTGTGGTTTCTTCTTCCGTCGTCGTCTCTTCTTCTGTTGCAAAAGGCGATACGTAACTTTCTGCGTATTTGCTGACCGCAGTTTCATGTTCTTCTTGAAGATTCGTCAAATTCTGTGTATTGACATCACTTCTATGTTTTTGTATGGCAAATGTAATTGCACATACCGCCGCAATTATAATCAGCAGCACGCCTGCAATCACCCGGCCCTTACTGTTTTGTGGATTTTCCAGTCGCTGTGTATATTGTGTCAAAGAAAGTTCATGCGAATGATTCGCTACAATATCTGACACATAAACAAAAAAGCCGTTGCCAACCTTCGTTTTAAATGTAATCTTGTTGCTTCTAAGCAGCTTATAAAGACGCAAGGATGCATCTTCATCATAAATATCGACTTCATGGATGATGCCTTTGATCTTCTTGACATCATCCAATCCATCTAAATATTCCTCATAAGTATCAAATTCATACTGACCGATTTTGTACTTTTCTTCCATAGTGCTAAATCTACTTTACTTTTACTGTCCTGACAGAAGAGTAACTACTATAAACCGTCTTGCCATTTACCTTGGCATATGCACGAATCTTGTAATATCTCTTCTTGCCGGATGTCCCCTTAGTATCAGTATAACTTAATACCCCGGATTTTGAAATTGTTTTTAATTTTTTGTAGGTACCCTTTTTCTTGGAAGCTACATATATCACATAACCCTTGCAAGAAACCTTCGACCATTTCAGTGTAACCTTTCCCTTCGAGGTCGATGTCGCTACGCTAAGAGTCGGTGTCTTTGGCAACGTTGTCGCAGCCACTTCCGTAGATGAAGCACCATATGATTTTACTCCGTTTTGCAGAACATATGCGCGAACCGTTACTTTATAATACTTCTTGGCTTTTAGATTCGTAAGCTTTAACGTCGTCTTCGCACTTACCGTTCCAAGCTTTGTCTTGTTATCCGATGTCCACACCTCATAGCCGCTTGCACCGGTTACTTTGGACCAGCTTAGCGTCATTGTAGAAGACGTTGTCGACTTAACTTTCACGTTTTTGACCGTATCCGGTGTAATCTGGAATCTAAGTATATTACTTCCGGTATAATTACCGCTTCCTTTTACTGTTACGATTGCCGTACCGCACTTTGTGTTGTTTTGGTAAGATACGACATAATCGGTTCCGTTCTTTAGCTTATTGGTTCCATTGCTTACAGTTACGGTCGGCGTCTTCGCCTTTCCGTTATAAATCGCGTCGGACACATCGGAGAACGTCAGTGTATTAACACTTCTTTGCGTAATGTAAAAGCGTATCGTCTTTACTCCGGTATAACTACCTGTACCCTTGATGATAATCTTGCCTCGCTTATCGCTGCTTGCGGATACCGATACATTATCCTCATAAGTCACCGTATAGTCCGTATTCTTAACAAGCTGCGTCGTCATGCCGGAATCCGTATACACTTCCACATCCGGCGTAATTGCGCTTCCTGTATAAACATAAGATGGCGCATAAGAATTAGGATCTACATAGATTCCGGAAATACTGTTTTTAATTTCAAATGTCTTCGTCACGTTATACCAATAATGTGAACCATTTACGGCTTCAATCGTCATAGTCGCGGTTCCGACATTGACATTATTTGTGTAAGTCACCGTATAATCCTGATCCTTTACGAGTATATTACCTGCGCATTCCACAACCAGATTCGGTTCTATTGCCGAACCGGTATATGCATATTCTTCCTCATAGGTATAGGTTGCATCATCAATCAGTGATCCGTAGATATCAAAGTTTAGCGTAATGCTATCCGTATAAGACCCCATTCCCGTGATGGTGATGGTTGCCTGTCCGGCATTGACATTATTACTGTATTTTACCGTATAATCGATACCTTTTTCCAGCGTATCCGGCTCACCGTTTATCAAGTTTAACGCATCCGTTACAACTACTGACGGCTTATACGCAGAGCCTTTATACTCTACCTGTGCCTTCTGTGCATCCTTAAGCTGCGCGCTGATTTCTTCATTCGTAAGAGAACGCGGTTCAATTGTATAATTGGTTTTATACGTTCCGGTGAAATTACCGGTACCGGTAGCTGTTACCAGTACGGTTCCAACATTGGTATGATCCTCTGCATAGGTAAGCGTATAATCTATTCCCTCTACAAGTGCTTCTCCTGCGTAGCTCATCATAAGCCCCGGCTCAAGAGGCGAACCGGTATATTCCTGATTGGCGATTCTTTGTGTTGTAACGTCTTTTAGCTGCGCCGGGTTAATTGTAAATGTCACTTCTTTGCTACCTACATAACACTTTCCGGTTCCGGTACCGGTTACAACGATCGTCGGGAGCGTATCGGTATCCGTATCTCCACTATAGCCTCCGGCATCAACGTTATTTTCATAGGTAACTTCATAATCAACACCTTCTTCTAACGTTACACCTCCAGCAATCGCTCCACCAACTACAACTACTTGCGGCTCATGGGCTGTGCGATCGTAAGTATAGGTTTCTTGTCCTGCTGCAATCGTCACACTAATCTCGGAAATATCATATCCAATCGAATAGTACTCGGTTGTCTGTCCGGTTACATTTCTATCATCCAGTGCCTGAATTTTAACCCAGGCAGCGTCCTTATCGACGTCTACATTATTGCCGCCGTAATGCAACGTATAGTCTTCATCTTCCACAAGCACTGTGCTTCCAACAGATATCACGATATGATCCGGCGTTACCGCCTGTTCGGTATAGATCTGATCATCCACTCCGCTAATGGTTGCCTTGGAGATATCAAGCTGCGTAATTTCAAATGTGAGATCAATGATTTGACCTTCATATTCTCCCAGACCGGTAATATGAATCGTTGCAGTTCCTACATTCAGATTATCACTGTATGTAATTTCATAATCCGTTCCTTCCTCAACTTCGATTCCGGATTTTGCAAAACTATTAGCATAGATATTAAGCTGCGGCTCTATCGGATCTCCCGCATATTCATAAGACGGCGTTGTTCCATCTTCAAATTCATCAACAAATTCTGCTGCCAAATCTCCGCTACTGTCTTGTATCGTAAACGTACCCATCTTGCTTCCGGTATAATTGCCCATACCGTAAATCGTTATCGTAGCAGTTCCAGGCTCTATGTTGTTCGCATAAGAATAATCCTCAGCCGTCTCATCATATACCACATAATAATCCGTGCCTTCTACCAGCACTGTAGTATCATCCTTGACAACCGGCACCGGCTCAAGATATGCCCCGTGATCCCAGGTCTGCACCGGAGCCGTTATGGATACCAAAGACGAGTTAATATTCTTAGGTGTGATTGTAAACGACAGCGCTCCGGTTCCCATAAATACATCCGAGGTATCGGCTGCCGTTACCAGAATCTGCCCCAATCCTATCTCTGTATTCTCTCCGTATGAAATCGCATAATCATCCGCATAAGAACTGTCATTTAACAAATCAGCGCTGATGACCTCTCCATTCGTATAACTAAGCGTCTGTATCTGCGGCACAATCTCTTCGCCGGTATATTCGGCATCCGCTATCGTACCCGTTAAGTTACCATCTCCCAGATCGTAGCGAATCGGGAACGTCGTACTGATTTCTTCTAGATAACCACCTGTTCCTACTAGCGTAACCGTAGCTTCTCCTACCTCAATATTATTCTCATAAGTCAAGGTAAAGTCTTCCCCGAGTACTAAGGTGTCACCTTCAAATGTCACGGACAAATCATCCGCATCGAGGGTTACTTCTGATCCCGTATAAGCCTGCGGTGCGATATCTGCAATCTGCGCTCCTGTAATCGAACGGCTGATAATAAATGTTGTATAAGCCGTTCCCACATAGAAGCTGTCTGCGCTCATAATTGCCGTAATCACATATTTGGCAATGCCTGCTTGTGTGTTGTCTTCATAAGAAACCGTATAATTGACATCTTCTACCAATGTCTCATAATTATCTTCGTCTCCATAAGTGACCACCACATCATCTACCGTCACTGCGGTACCGCTATATGCACGACTTGCAATCTCTGAGAACATCGTCATCGGTGCGCTTGTCGAACCAAGATCATAGCCGATTGAATATTTCTTGGTCAATGTGCCATCAAAATTACCAATACCTGTAATCGTCATATAGGCCGTATTATAACCAACCGTCAGATTGTTATGATACGTAATTTCATAATCAATTCCTTCAATTAAGCTTTCATCTCCTACCTTGACTTCTACATCTGTAGGATATGCTCCGGTTGACTTGTATGCCACCTGCGAAGTATAAGTTACGGTCGCATTGGTAAGCTTACCAACTACACGGTAGTATATCTTCTTGCTTCCGGTAAAATTATTCACGCCTCGAATCGTAACTTCCTTCACACCCGGTGATGCAAGATCTGTATTCGCTGTATAATCTACCAGATAATCAGAGTTTTCATCAATTTCTTCTTCTCCGGTCGTGATCTCCTGACCATTCAGTTGTGATGTATTATCATTTGCTGAACCGGTATTGGAGCTGTCATAGTCATAACGAACTTCCAGATCTCCGGTTTGATCATCCAAATCAATCGTTCCCAACATAACCGGACTACCTGTATAGGTATAGGTGAGATCTGTATCTTCCGTATCGACGCTCCAATAATGAGAGCCATCACCCGGATCTTCAATCGGATCACCCTTAATATAGATTGCTCCTAGCTTAATATCGTAGCTGATTCTGTAATAAGCAATTCTGGTGCCGGTATAATTACCGGTTCCTGTAAAGGTGATTTTCGCGATTCCAACCTTATTGATATTGGCATATGCCGTTGTATAATCCTTGACCTCGGTATTGCTTCCTTCTTCTAGAATCACAACACTTCCATCTGATAACGTATCCTTTACCACCGGATCGG
This sequence comes from Eubacterium oxidoreducens, assembly GCF_900104415.1. Lineage (GTDB taxonomy): Bacteria > Bacillota > Clostridia > Lachnospirales > Lachnospiraceae > Eubacterium_C > Eubacterium_C oxidoreducens. The sequence goes on from NZ_FMXR01000020.1 coordinate 15,557, forward strand.
TATCCGGATAGAACGTCGTCTTGGTATCTTCATATAATACCGTATTGATACTCATTACCGTAATCGACGCGGAACCAATATTTTTCTTGTTTATCGTAAATGGCACATAAACGATTCCAAGGACATTATTCGTACCCACCACTTTTAGATAATAGGTTACGCTATTACCATCCGAATCCACCGCATTCTTTACAGTAGCTGCAATAGTTCCTTGTGCATCTGCATACACACCTGCCACGGTATAGTCTTCGCCCTCTACAAGATCGATTTCATTTTGACTACTGTCTCTAAATATCAAACTGTAATCAAGATCTTCAAATGGAATCTCCATTCCGGTGTAGGTATTTGTCACATATGCCGTCGGCGTATAATCATTTAAAGAAATCTGACTTACTGTAAGCGGATGTCTCTTAGTCGTATAAAGGTTTAGGAAATACTTACTGGTACTGGTCGGAATTACCTTCACATAATAAGTACCTGCCTCTGTAATCGAAGATAACTGCGTATTCGATGTGTTACTTGGATAAACTTCAAGTGTATAGTCCACATCCTTGGTCAATCTGGTTGTGACGGTATTTCCACTTTCATCTTGCTCTTCAATCACAATCTCACCATCTACTTCATCAATAAGATCTTCTCCTGTGTAAGTAAGATCGTACATGGCATAAGTAGCTGCATTCTTAACTTCGTCAAGATTATACAGTATTTCATATTCTAAGCTTTCATCCTGATTGATATAATTACCCATACCGGTAATTAACACGTGCTTTGTTCCTACCGTTGTATTGTTTGGATAGGAGACGCTATAGTCAACGCCCTCCGTCAAGGTAACACTGCCGTCCTTTACGACCACGCTTGGCGCCGGAAGATTGGCTGCCACAGCCGAATATGCAGAATAGCCATGATAATTACCACTTGCAAAGCTTACCGTAATATCCGAATTCTCTCCTGTGTTAATGGATCTTGAACCTATATTAAATGTCTTGGTACGACTTCCGGTATAATTGCCAATACCTGTAATCGTAATCGTTGCTGTTCCAATCTGGTCATTATTCTCAAAGCTAAGCGTATAGTCCGTACCTTGCACCAATGTAGCACCTGTCTCAGAATCGGTAATTACCGGATTCACTTCGACAGAGCCATTCGGGTTAAATGGCTGCTGTGCAATATCTGCTACCGATACGGTAGCATCTGAAATCGATTTTTGATGAATGGTAAATGTCTTTGTCAACATACCGGTATAATTTCCGGTTCCGGAAATCATTACCGTTGCCGTACCGGCATTGACATTATTGGAATATCCGCTGATGGTATAATCCGTTCCTTCCTCAAGTTCATTTACCTGCGTATGCGTACCACCACTGCCATCGGAATACGTATAGCTGTATGTCACATCCAGGTCAACATCATTTTGCGCACTTCCATCATAGGTATGTGTGCTGTTGATGGTAACTTCAATGCTAGACTCATCGGTATCCGCATCTGTAAGATTCTTTCTAAGAATCGTAAAGTTCGTGGTTGCTGTCTGTCCTTCCCAATTTGATCCATCTGATCCGGTTACCGTGATTGTTGCCGTAGAACCGGCATCAACATTGTTACTGTATACCGTTGAATAAGAATTGCCTACATCTACTCTTGCTCCGCTTCCATACTGGGTCTCCCAGTTTGATGCGTAAACGACTATCTCCGGCTTGATTGGCAGACCCGTATAGGTATAAGTTGCGGTGGAATCTGCAAGCTCAACTTTCAAATCTCCGTCGCTATCATTAATAATAAAAGTTGCTATCGTGGTTCCATTGTAATTATTACAACCCGCGATTGTTATCGTAGCCGGGGAACCGCTCGTACTTGGATTAATATTGTTATAGTATCCCATAATGGTATAATCCGTTCCTTGCTCCAGCGTATAGCCCCCATCTGTCAAAATAATCTCATCATCCAGCCCGGTAATCGAACGTCCTGTCCAAGTCTTATCCGCAATCGCCGCTACGGTTGTCTCGCTAATCGGTTTCGCAGCAATCGAATAATTCACAGTTCCTGTTCCCATATACAAGGAAGAGGACTCTTCTGCTACAACATCCACAGATGCGGTATTCGTTCCGGCATTGATATTATTCGTATAATTCTCCAGATAATAATCTCCGACCGCGCCTCCACCGGACTCTGTCAGTGTCGCACTATAACCGGAATTCGTATAAGTAAGCGTATAGGTTCCGGATGTCAAGGTAATCGCACTGCCGGTATAGGTCAGCGTGGAATTTGGTGTAAGTGTCAATCCACTGCTTAAATCATATCGAATCTTATACGTTGCCGATACCGAAGTGTCATTATCAAAGTAATTACTTCCCGTAAAGGTTATGGTTGCGTCGTCTCCAACTTCCACATTATTCGAATACGATATCGTATAATCATCTGACGTAAGCGGAATATTACTTCCTCCGAACGTAACCGTATAATCCGATGCGTCCAATCTCACATCCCCACCGGTATATGCTTTCTTCATGGCATCCGAATCAATGGTTACTGTGGCTTCACTGATATCGGAAAGTACTCCAATTGTCGTAACTGCCATTTGGTCAAAATCAAGATCGACACCGGAAGCATCCTCTAGCTCTGCCCAGCTTGCCGCTGCTCCATCCTTATAATAGCAATCCGTCTCTCCGGCCGTATCATTTGCCAGCACTTTAATCGTGGAACCGTCACTACTACTTAGTGTCACTACAATTGCACATTTTTCTCCAACCTTTACTCTTCCGCCGTTTATCTCAACGGTCGTTGATCCGCCGGACGAACAGGTTCCTGTTACCAGTGTATCAAGTGCAGCAGTTCCACTATCCGGATCGTTTCCTGTAAGATCGGTATATACCTGAACCGAATAGCTAATAGACTTTGATGTTAATACACGTGGAATAACAATCGACTGAATCTCTTGCGTCAGCCATTCTTCCGTCGTCAAAGTCGAACTGTTTTGCTCTGCTGTAATTATGCTGGCAATGCTTCCTCCACTTGCTATTGTTATGGTCTCTTCAACGTCTTCACCAACATCATAGGTATACGTCGCATCCGTCGTATCTGCCTGTGCCGTGACAAGCGATGTTGTTCCATTCATCCCAAACACCATTCCAAGTGTTAGCACTACTGCTATTATTCGTTTACTAACTATCTTCCTCATAACCTTTACCTCGCATCCTTGTGAGATCTTTATTTCCAGGGATTCCTCCCGTTTTTTGCCTATGTATCTACTTTATATTTTGGCACTTTTTTCCTAGTTTATCAACTAAAACGACACTATTTAGGTACACCAAAAGCAGGCCTACTTGCCCTATATCTACATTTATCGGAAACTGTAGATTTTTCCTTAACCTTTTTCGCGAAAAAAAGGGAAAAACCTTTTTATTCGGCTTTTCCCTTATAATCACGCTAAAAATCCTCTATTAATATCTCCGATTAAATTCTCAGAAAGTTCGTTTCGTCCATACGTCATCCCTGCATATACCTTTTGTGTATTATGCATCATAGGCCCGGAACTATCTTGCCTTGCCAATTCAGCAAATGCCTCCTTAATCGGTCTTAGTACTACCTTCGCCTCTTCGATTCCACTCAAATCATAACGATACATCGATACCGACAAGCGTTCTAAGGCAAATTGATACAGCCGATATAACTGCGCTGCAATCGGATACTCAAAATTCAAATTGGCCTTTAGCTGTTGTACGGTTCTTGTTGCACCACGCACAGCATCCTTAAAGGCATTATGTTCCTGTGCCTCTTTGGCTGCTTTGGCTTCTTCCATATAGGCAAAACAGATATCAAATATAATCTCTACCAGCTCCGTCTTATTCGCCTTCGATATCCGTCTGGTAAAATCCTGCTTTACATGTGCCTGCATATGCTACCTCCTACTGCAATAACTGAAGTACCTGTTGCGGAATTTCATTTGCCTGTGAAAGCACTGAAGTTGCCGCCTGCGAGAGCACATTTTGCTTTGTATATTCCGACATTTCTTCTGCCATATCGACATCTTCGATTCGCGATACTGCAGATTCCATATTTTCTTCAAATGCATCTAGTGAACTTACCGAATAATCAAGTCGATTCTCATAAGCACCAAGTTTTGAACGTGTCGCACTGACCTTTGCCAATGCCTCATCTAATAACGCAATTGCTTCGCCTGCTCCTTCTTCTATGGTCACATCAATCTCGTCAATATGAAGACTCTGTGTGTCGATTCTTGGAATCGAAACATCCACATCCTGACCTTCATTTGCTCCTATCTGGAGTGTCATCTGTCCAAGGTCTGTCACTTCCAAAGTCGCTGTACTTCCGGCCTTTTTAACTGTCATGCTCATTTCAAAACCATTTTCATCCGTAATGGTGATATAATTTCCTGATGCTGTCCACTCCGCCGTATCGCTGAATCCGGCTCCAAGCGTTATGGAAGCGTCAGTGGTTCCATCTGTGGTGACATCATTTACCACAATCTGATAAGTACCAACCTGTACATCATCTGCTACCGTGATATTGCTCACAACAGAAGAATCCGAAGAATATGTTCTCCGTTCCAAAGTTCCATCCAGCAAGGTCATGGTATTAAATTCTGTATCCGTAGAAACACGATCAATCTCCGCCTTCAGCGCCGTAATCTCAACCTGAATAGCCTCTAAATCCGTTGTCGTATTCGTGTCATTTGCAGCCTGAACAGCAAGCTCTCGCATTCGTTGAATCATAGAAGTCACTTCATTAAGAGCACCATCTGCTGTCTCAATCACGCTCGTTCCATCGGAAGCGTTTCTTGATGCCTGATCAAGTGCCTTAATCTGTGCATGCATTTTGTTCGAAATTGCGATGCCTGCTGCATCATCGGAAGCATGATTGATGCGAAGTCCTGAAGAGAGTCTTTCAATCGATGCCGTGACTGCATCTTCTGTTCTCTTAAGGTGATTGTTTGCGGTTACTGCTGACATGTTATGATTAATTTGCATATGTAATACCTTCTGTTCTTTCTATGCTTCCGTGCATATTGTTCCATCCGTGTTTTGTTTTGTGTTACTATTATCGGCCGTTATGGCCGGATTGTTTAGTCTCTTACGGCTTCTAAAAAGCTTTTTGCAAGTCTGTACAGCGAGCTTGTCAAAACTTCATGATCCTTAAGTGCAAGATCGTTTTCTCCTGCGCTATCTAAGATGGCATCACTGTCAATCTTAGAAGATACAACGGTCTGCAATGTGCAATCTGTATCAAGACTGTCTGCAAATTGTTCTAGCACCTTCTCCATCCATTCTTTGGACGCTTCATTTTCCACGGCAATCTGACCGGCAATCTTGCCGGAAGTCACCTTGAATGTACCTGCCACTTCTCCAAAGACTTCGTCCGCAAAGGATACTGCTACTTTGCCCCTCTCTTCGCTTGCACGTACAATCTTAAGCTGAACCTTTGTCATCTGACCGTTTACAAGCACCGGTACCGCATAATTTTCTTCTGATGACATTTTCGTCCCCAATTTGATTGCCTGATTCAGCATCTTAATCTGGCGAATGCTCATAGATGTTGCTTCATTATTCTCCATCTCTGTACTCATAGCTTCTTCTGCTACATCTGCAAGATGTTCTTGCGCTTTTGCCATATCTTCAGGCGTCTTCATCGCTTCCCCAAATTCTTCTAGAATCTGCTGCTTGACTTCTTCTAATGCATCTGCTTCAAGTCCGGTACTTTCAAACAACTGCGAAAATACTTTACCGTTTCTTTGGCGAATCAAATGAGCCGCTTGCAGATGATACATCGTCTTTGGAAGTTCATATCGGTCTAGCAATCGGTATACGCCTTCTTCCATCTGTGCACATTCTTTCGCCTGTGCAAGCTGCTCTTCTTCGTAGGAGTAATCGGCATTTTGCGTCTCACTCTCCTGCATTTTCATCTGTGCTAAAAGTTGCTCCGGCGTCAATGTCATCGGATTTGCCACCCCTTCTAAGATGGCCGGACCATTGTTTTGAAGTTGGCTAAATGCCTGCTTGGCCGCAAGTTCCTGGTAGCCACTTTCAATCTGCGCCGATATCGAATTGGTGATGGCCGCGGATGTCTCTACTTCTCCAAAATTGTCATCTATGGTAACTTCACTGCCTTGTTTTTTCATACTTCTTGATGCCATTAGATAATTTTCCATTGTAAGTGCGGCGCCTTGTTGCATCAAAGTTCCGGTCAGCATGCCATCTTGATTGGAAATCTGATTTAACAGACGATAGATTCCAACATAGCTGTCTCTTTGTGCATCAGTCATTTCCCCTTGCTGCTGTACTTTCCACAAATATTCGGAATACTTTTGCGCCGTTTCATTTTCTGCATCCTGCAAGATATCTGCAGCCAACTCATTTAACTCATCCACCGTCTTTGTCAATGGATTATCCCCGGACCTAATCATTTCCATGACCACCGACGGTTTCATCCTATCAAGCATCAGCTGTACCTTCGCGTCTGTAACTTTAACAGCCGAAATATTCTCCTGTGTGATTTCCATACTGTTATAGCCAAGAATACGGACGGCTCTCTCATTTTGCGGTGTGCTCTCAAGATCCAACTCAGCTAAGATTGCATCCACATTGCGAAAGGCCTTTGTAATGGAATCTCCCATATCTGCCCTCGGTGCTGTCATGACAGTCTCATACCGGCTTTCCGCTTTTGCATAAGCAGCATTAACAGATTCTGCTGTCTGCTTAACCTGCGCAAGTGTCTGTGTCATAATTTCCCGATGACCAATTACCGCCGCTGCGGAATCCTTAATATATGACAACGTATCTGTCGCATTTCGATACGTATCAAGATTCTCCGGTGTAGGCTCTATTCCGTTTCCACTTAACCTTGCTGCATCCATCTGCTGCTCGGTCTTTTTGAGTTCTTCTACGACTTTTGACAACTCTTGTGTCTCAAGCTGAATACCTTTTTTAAGCAACGCATAATTTGCTTCCACTGTCATACTTAGACGAATCTCTTCTAATTGTCTATGTGCCTTTACCTGATCATAGTCACTAAGAATCAATGTCTGCTCATCAAAATCGGCATACTGACCCTCTTGCAGTTTCGAAAGGTTTTCTATTGTCAGCGGCTCATTGTTTTGCTCTAAATACTGAATCTGTGCCTCTGTTGCCGCTTCTACTGTTGCCATAGCCGCCTTCGCCTGCTCCAAAAGAGCATTATCTTGCACAAGCATTGCGTTGGTTGCCTTTCCCCCAAGTGCAATCGCATCCAAAGATGCATCTACAACTTCTCCGACCGTCTGAAATACGGTTATGTCTTTTAATTCTTTTACATATTCCAAGTTCTGCGTTGTAAGCGGTACTTCCTGCTTTAACATCCAGGCTGCATCTTCAAGAGCACTCGCATCCTCTCTTGCAGATTCCCTTACCAGATCTTGCAGCATCGAAGTAACCTGCCCATCAATCTCTACGGTATTTTGGGTATAAGAAACAGAGCTAAAGGTTGCTTTATAAACATTTTCCAATGTTGGAGATAGACTTTGCTTAACCAGATAGGCAATCGCCTTTTCACTGATTTCTTCCCCGCCGGCTGCCACTTCCGCAGCCATAGTCAGCGCTTCCTTTATGCCCTGCTCATTATTCTCGGTCATCGTCAGTCCGGCGCCTTTAAACGCATCTTGAATCTGGCTTGCGTACGCCGCACTTCCCACAACCTCTTCTAATGCCTCAAGCGGTATGTCATCTCCAAAGTACGTCATGTCACTGCCGCCCTTAGCCATTTCAATCTGTATTTTGTCTGTTACTGTAAGAACTGCCTGTGGCTCGTCCTTTAACAGAGAATATCCTGCATCCAGTGCTTCTTTATATTCTGCCGTCGTCATGGTATCTGCCACATAATTCATGGACGCATTTTCAAAAAGATCTGCTCCTTCTACTTCCTGGACAAATTCTTCTATGGACTTTGCCTGTGTATAATTGTCCGAAAGCATACCCTGTCCACTGATATAATTTTGGTTTGGCTGCCAGATGACACTGCCGGCGTGTTTCTTTGTCGCCTCTTGTATCGTCATCTGCGAATTTGCGGTATTTATTTCGCCCGTTCCTACGGTATTTAATCCATCTATTTTCATAATGCGCTCCCAAAAACGTGGCATCCTTGTCTGTTATTTTGCATCCTTGCAAATCCATTTTCTACAGTTTATGTCGGCTGATTATTTTTAAAACTTTAGACTCTGTTCTTTCCTTGCTTTTTTGCCCCCTTGCTACTATTATAATATTTGAGAAAATTACGATTTATCGATATAAAAGGAATAGATTTATGAGAATTCGAGCAGAAGTAAAGCAATGGCTTAAAAAAGCACTGATTTTAATTATCATTTTTTTCGCTGCCATTATCATATTTAGCATTATTACGAACCATGAAACAGAAGATTTGACCAGCGAGATGTCTTCGGCATCTTTACCTTTGATTTCCATGCAACTTGAGGATACCTCCATCAATGAACTGCATGGCTACACGACACAGATGGATGCCCGCTACATGCGCGACACCATTCTTCCTGTCACCTCCAACAATGAACTTGACTTTACGATTACCACCTACTCTGAAGATATTGAAGGTGTCTCCTATGAGCTTCGCTCTCTTGACACTTCTCAGTTAGTTGACAGTGGAACTGCTTCCTTATCTTCGCCAAGCTCCGGTAAGATTGCCGGAAGTCTTAATCTTGGAAATGTTCTCGAGAATGATACGGAATACCAGCTTATCTTCACTATGCAGACCGACCAAAAAGAGGTGTACTATTACACGCGAATTATGCCATCTGACACAAGTGAGGTGGCTGCGTGCGTTGACTTTGCCAAGATGTTCCATTCTTACAGTCTTGATGATACGAAATATTCTGAACTGGCTTCTTATATTGAGCCTGACAATACCGGCGACAATTCAACGCTTGCCAAGGTAACGATTCATTCTTCCCTTGAACAGGTGGCATGGGCGAACTTTACCGGCAGTCAGCTGAATACCGAAACCATTTCCGTAAAAGAAATTACCGGTCAGTATTCCATCGTAACCCTGCATTATGTCATGACGGAATCGACCGACAGCGGTGCCACCATCTATTATGATGTGGATGAGTATTTCCGGCTTCGTTATGCCTCTGATCGCATTTATCTGCTCGATTATGAGCGTGATATGGAGCAGCTCTTTGATGGCGAGACTTCTTCTATCTCTTCTAATCTGCTTCAGCTTGGCATTCGTAGTAGCGACGTTGATTATCTGTCTAATGAAACCGGCACCCATGCTATCTTTGTACAAAATGGTGAGCTATGGGGCTACAACGCTTCTGACAATCGACTTTGTCAGATCTTCTCTTTCCAAAGTAATGAGGGAATTGATGTGCGCGAAAATTATGACCAACACGACATCCGTCTGATTAGTATCTCAGAGAGCGGAGATGCGGATTTTGTTGTCTATGGATATATGAACCGCGGCGACCATGAAGGGCAGGTTGGCATCTGCATTTATCATTACAACTGCTCTTCTAATTCCATCGAAGAGGTTGGATTTTTGCCATTTACCCAATCATATCAGACGCTAAAGGAAGCTCTTGGTCAGCTGCTTTATGTTAGTTCGGATGATATGTTCTACTGCATGATGCAAGGCAAAGTATATCAGGTAGATCTAACCCAGGGAACCTCCAAAGTTCTTCTTGAAGACATCAGCGAAGGATATTTTGCTGCTTCTGATGCCGGCCAATATCTTGCCTACTGCGATACGGACGATCCTACCGCTATTACCATTCTTAATCTTGCCGACCAAAGTACGCAGACGATTGCGGCTGAAGATGGTGAATATATCCTGCCGTTATGCTTTATGAACGACGATTTAATCTATGGAATGGCCCGTGCCTCCGATATTCAGACGGATGCTGCCGGCAATATCAGCTATGGCATGTATCAGGTCAACATCTGTGATATGGAGCTAAATACCCTGAAGAGCTATTCTAAATCAAACTATTATACAACTTCTGCTTATGTTGACGGCGAAACCATTTACCTGAATCAGGCAGTCAAGAAAAATGGCACCTTTGTTTCAAAAGGGCAGGAAACGATCTTGAATAACGAAGAAGATTCCGCTGACCGTATTGTTCTTAATACAACCGTCACAGATGAGTATGAAACTCAGGTGCAATTGAGCTTTCCTGACGAGCTTTTAGAAACTACCACACAGCTTCTGACACCAAAGTATCTGCTTGCTAATAATCCTGATGTTACCATCTCTTTGGATCTTGACCAAAGCGTATTTTACACTTATGCTCGCGGAGAAGTCATTGCAATGTCTGCGGGTGCTGCTACTGCCATTGCCGCTGCTAATGATAATATGGGCGTTGTGGTTGACCAAAATCTTAATTACATCTGGAAACGTTCGCGCTCTACGAGTGTTTCTGAATTAATTGACAGTATCTCCTATACCGACGGCAATACTTCTTCTTTGGCTCGCTGCCTTGATGCTATGCTAGAAGTTGCCAACGAAGGGATGAGCCTTGATAATTATCTAGATAACGGCGGAACTGCTGCAGATATCATCACCTCCTCCATAGATGGAGCCCAAGCTTTGGATGTGTCCGGATGCGAACTTGAAGAAATGCTTTATTTCCTTAGCACCGGCAGATGTGTTCTGGCCAATACCGGAAAAAACAGCTATATCCTTCTTACCGGTTATTCTTCTTCTGATACGGTGTATTATTATGATCCTGACAGCAATTCTTCTAAATCTATGGAGCTGGATGATCTTTCTAAGAAACTAAGTAATGCAGGAAATCAATTCCTCACATATCGCTTTGTTGAATGAAAATAGAGGGTAGCCCCCGCAAAACCGGTGTGCTACCCTCTATTTATTTTCCCAAAACAAGATATCCGATCAAGCACAATCCTGCTACAATCAGCAAAACGATATGTTGTCCTTTATTCATCTCTTATCTGTTCCTTCCCAACGTCATTATCTGCAAGACGATTTATCTGCGCAGCTAGATACCCTGCTCCGTATCCATTATCAATATTTACTACCGCGACCCCGTTTGCACAGGAATTAATCATAGTAAGAAGCGCTGACAGTCCGTGCATACTTGCACCATAACCGACCGAAGTGGGAACTGCAATTACCGGATTTTTCACAAGACCTCCGATCACGCTTGCAAGAGCACCTTCCATTCCGGCTATCGCAATGACACAATTGGCCTGCTGTATCCGCTCTGCTCGTTCTAGCAGGCGATGAATGCCACTTACTCCCACATCATATATGCGATCTACCTTGACTCCAAAAAACTCCGCCGTCAATGCAGCCTCCTGCGCCACCGGAATATCTGCGGTTCCTGCTGTACAGATTGCAACCAGTCCGGTTCTTTCCTTATTTGCCTTTTCAATTTTTAAGATATGAGAGACTTCATCATAGCTCACCTGCGGTAACTGTGCTTTTACCGCCTCATACTGCGCCTTTGTTGCTCGAGTTCCAAGAACCTCGCCTTCTAAGTCATAAATCTCCTGATAGATTCTCACAAGATCTTCCTTAGACTTTCCACTACAAAAGACAACTTCTGCAAAACCACACCGCTCCTTTCGCGCATAGTCAAGATGAACCTGCGCCTGGTCGGCTTTTTTTAGTTGTTCATAAGCCTCTTTCGAACTGACTGTTCCTTCCGCGACCTGATCTAGTAATTTTTTTACATCCATGCCTTATTCCTTATCATGACTCAGACATCATCTGTGCAAAATCTGCCATTGCTTCTGATATTTTAATATTCTGCGGACAGACTACCTCACATTTTCTACAAGCGATACAGGCATCCGGCCTTTTGTCCTTATCAAATGTCTGCAAGCGCATTCCCGCCAAAAAACCACCTTTTGTAAATTTATGCTCATTGTACATTGCCAAAAGCTCCGGAATCTCCAAGCTCTTTGGACAATAGTTTGTACAATAACGACAAGCTGTACATGGCAGTATTTCTTTGGAAAGCATGTCTTTTACAACAGCTTGTAATGTCATTTTCTCATTCTGCGTAAGTGGAAGATTCTTCTCGTAAGTTGCGATATTCGCCTTCACCTGTTCTAGATTCGACATACCGGATAACGTGACAAATACTTCCGGAAGTGTCTGCAAAAACCGAAACGCCCAGGCTACAATCTCCTCATCCGGACGGAAACGTTTCAGCTGTTCTTCATATTGCGGTGCAAGTTTTGCAAGCATTCCGCCTCGCACCGGTTCCATAACAATTACCGGTAGATTATGGCTCGATAAAAGCCTGGTCTTTGCCTTGGCATTTTGAAATGTCCAATCAATATAATTAATCTGCAGCTGGCCAAACTCCATTCCTTCCCCATAAGCTTCTAAAAAACGATTAATTACATCCAAATCACCGTGTGCGGAAAAACCAAGATGCTTGATGCGGCCATTTTTCTTTTGCTCCATCAAGTATTCATAGATTCCATACTTTGGATTGAGATATTCTTCTATATTCATCTCACAGACATTATGAATCAGATAAAAATCAAAATACTCTACCTGACATTTTTCAAGTTGTTTTTCGAAGATTTCCTTCACCTTTGGCATGTTAGACAGGTCATATCCCGGGAACTTCGAAGCCAGATAAAAGTTCTCACGCGGATGCTTCTTAAGTGCCTTACCAAGTGCAATCTCTGATTGACCATTATGATATCCCCAAGCCGTATCATAATAATTTACACCATGCGCCATGGCATAATCTACCATCTCCTGCACGGCCTCTTGATTAATATCTTCATCGTTCTTAGAATTTTTCGGCAATCTCATGGCTCCAAATCCAAGCTTGGAAATCTGAATATCCTGAAACTTACTGTAAATCATCTTGATTCCTCCTTAATTCTTCCCGAATTTCACGAATAGTCTTTCCCTCTTTTTGTGCCACATCCGCTACATCATCAAATTCATATTTTTTCTTTGAGATTCCATATCCATGAGATTCCTTACAGCGTATTGGGCCGTATTTGGTCTGTTCTTGTGTGATTGTTCGTTCCAATACATATCTTTTAATACTCTTTTCCCGAACACCGATGGTTGTCGTGTGTTGGAAAATGGTTTCTAATATCATCTCTTTCTTATTTTCTTCACAGATTACGGTAAGATTTACTCCCGGCCTCGACTTTTTCATGCCAACCGGTGACGTAAATACTTCATTGACTCCCGCTTCAAATAAGCGTTCCATCGCATAAGCAATCTCTTCTCCTGTCATATCGTCCATATTGCAGTCAAGCTCAATCCGCTTATGCATCTGCTCTGACGTCACCCCAAGCATTGCGCGAAGACAATTCACCTGTGAAAAGTCTTTTGAACCCATGCCATAACCAATCTCTTTTACTTTCATAATGGGCATTGGTCCAAATTCATCGGCATAGTATTTGATCAGCGCTGCACCGGTTGGCGTACACAATTCGCCCTCTATCTGTCCGCCATATATTGGCACATCTTTTAAAATATATGCCGTTGCGGGCGCCGGTACCGGCAGTACTCCATGCGCACAACGTACCTGTCCGCTACCGACATGTATCGGCGAGACCACGACTTTCTCAGCTCCAAGCTGCTCCATCAAATAACATACAGCCACAACATCGGCCACTGCATCTAACATTCCTACTTCATGAAAATGGATTTGTGTCACCGGTTCATTGTGTACCTGCGATTCTGCTTCGGCAATCAGTTGATAGACCTTTGCCGCATCCTGCTTCACCTTCTCGCTCACTTTCATATGCGATAGAATGTGCTCGATTTCATGCAGGCCACTGTGATGATGGTGATGCTCATGATGGTGCCCTTCTTGTACGCCGTCCACCAAAACATGCATCTGCGTTCCGGTAATGCCACTTTTAACAACGCTCTTAGCCTCATAGGTCACGTTTGGGATGTGCAGTTCATTTAGTGTCCTTAAGATGCTTTCCCGATCCGGCAACAGCTCTAGCAATGCGGCTGTCAGCATATCTCCAGCAGCGCCCATCTTACACTCAAGATATAATGTCCTCACTTACTTTCACCTATTCCTTACAAAGAATATCAACAATATGCGCGCCTGCTCCAAGAAGCTCCGGTCTCTCACAAACACTTCGCTGATATCTGATAAATTGTTCAAATTCCTCCTGCGTTAGCTGGTTCAAAAAAGGCCGCATATAGTTAGCAGCTCCATCCGGCGAGAGAATCGTCTTACGTAATAGCCCGGCCTCCTCCTTGATTCGATTGATCTCTTCAAGTCGCACATAATCATATAAATCATCCGGTTTGGGCACCGTCTGAAAATCCTCATCAAAACGTCCTTCTTCCATGCATTCTAAGATATGTCTTTCCTTAAATGCGTATGTAATTACGCTATATTCGTTCATTATATATGCTACAAAAATATGTCCGCCCGGCTTCGTGATGCGCTTTGCCTCTAAGAGAGCCTGCATCTTTTGCTCATGTCCAATCAAATGATACATAGGTCCAAAGAATATCACCGCATCAAAACTATTATCTGCAAGTCGTTTTAATTTCAACGCATTTCCTTTAAATGCCGTAATCTGAGGACATTTCTTTTGTAGTCTTCCAAGATTATGCTGTACCGGTTCTACCGCTGTTACATCATAGCCTTCTTCAAACAAAGGTATGCTGTAGCGCCCGGTCGCCGCCCCAATATCCGCAATCTTATCCCCCGGCTTAAGGTACTGATGGATAAAATCCATGGAAATGCGATACTCAATCTGTCCATGGCGTGAGTTTAATCTTTTTTCTTCATTAAATTTGTTGTAATACTCTTCTAGGTTTGTCATCTATTCAAAATCCTTTTTTAATACCGTTAGTAATGCATCCGGCCGTGCCCGATTAAGCAGGCTCTCTTCCCCGGCCCGACAAATCACTTTCTTATTATCCGGCGTCAGATGACCGATTTTATTACAGATCAAACCGGCTTTTTTACAGGCATCCACAACCTTCATCGCCCGTTTTGTTACAAGCAGATAGCAATCCTTTGATAACAAATCCCACGGATGCAAATCATAAAATTCGCAAAATTCTACCGTTTCTTGTCGAATCATCACCCGCCTTGCATCTATCCAAAAGCCTTTTTGGTAATCCTTTGCCAATTCGTTAAGACTCTTATTTAAACCGCCTTCTGTTACTTCATAGATTGCCGCAATTTCCAAATGTTTGGGCAGGGGTTTTGCTTCCATCTTCAAGCCCCTTGATACAACCCTTGGATGAATTCTTGTTTCTAATTCTTCTTTCTTGTACTTAGCCAGATAGACCGTTGCCGCATATCCTATATTCCCTACCAGCACTAGTTCATCTCCGGCACTTAATGGCTCTATCCTCTTATTTTTCTTTTGTGCTGTCACAATCTCCCAAAGCGTTTGATTTGCGTGCGTTTTATCTGTTATTTCTAAGAATTTTTTTAGTGTTTTGGCTCGAAGGGCTCTGTTTTTTTCTCTATCGTCCATTCTTAAACGCCAATATTTCCTTGATCAAATCCACCTGGTTTGCAGCCAATGCTTTGAACATATCTCGCTTTGGACTAACTCCATATTCTTTTTGTACGCGATACAGCTTAGACTCTAACTCGCCCATCTCGCTTAAGAAGAGCGCATAGTCTTTCTCCTCGCGAATCGTCTCTAAGGTTAACTCAATCTCTTCTTCAATCTCCGCAATCAGTCCATCCTTTAATTTGCCTGACCAGTTTAGCTCCTTGCAGAATTCATTTTTCTCATATTCACTGTCAAGTGACCGCCAAATCAGCATGGTCGTATCCTCTTTTTTCAGTGCTGTTCCAAGACTTACGCCATCCAAAAGCAGCTGATAGCGCACAAAGTCTTCATCTTCTGTCTCAACCTGCTGCAGTGCGAAACAACGATTGATGTTTTTCGCTTCGTCGCGTATGATCTGCAATACAACATCCCATTCATTGTCCTCTAAACTTGTATAGGTAAATCCCTTTGTTTGCGATAGGATATTTGCCCAGAATTTTTCTACATAATTTCTTAAATAATCCGGATATGCCTTAATAGAAATCGGTGTTCTTGTCACCAATCCTTCTGCAATAGCATCAAAGAGTTCTTCCTCTTCATCTAATGACGCCAGCGTGAACTCCTCGATGAATTCTTCCTCTTCTTCCGGCAATTCGGCAAACAGCATTTCGTCCTCATCGCCTAGTTCTACGGCTCCCGTAAATAAATCCTCTTCATCTAAGATCTCATCGTCATCTACGTTTACAACCAAAAGACGTGTCCCCGGCTCGAAGTCACCGACCATTTCCTTGCATTCATACCAGGCTACAACACTTCCCTTTGGATCGTCAAAGGAACGAATCCCCATCTCTTGAAACAGCTTAAGTGCCTCATCTAGCATCTTGTTATTGTTAGCGGCATCTGCGTCTGCCACATATAAAATCTTCTCAACTTTGGACATCCATCATTCCCCTTTTTCATTCGCTGTGTTTATTCATTCTTATCTCTTATTATAGCATATCTACTCTATATTCTCCCATCAAAATAACCCTCCTTGCCGGGCAGCTTTTTCGTCCGGTAAGGAGGGGTCGTCAAGACTCGCTCGCGAGTCTTGCGCGCCGGATTCGGGTCTGCTTCAGCAGACAAATTCCTGTCCGAATCCGTGCGCATCCTCGCGGAGCGTTTAACTCAGTCGGGGTACAAGCTCCGACTGAGTTAAATCGTTTTATTGTTATCTTATTGTTTTGCCGTCAGCGATGTACTGCTTGTACCTCCGGTATATCCATTGTAATAATCATAGGTATAATCTGTATACTGGCTTGATAACGTTCCACCTGTGGAAAGCGTATAAGAACTTCCATTTGTAAGGCTTGGTGATGAGTAAAATACGCTGCTTGCGCTCATTGGTGCCTTCACTGCTATCAAGGTTGTTGAACCACTTAGGATTGCTACTGCCGCACCTGATGAAATAGACACAGAAGATGAGCTTTGGCCGCCATGTCCACTCGAACCTGGGCCACCTGTCTGACTGCTACTCGAAATGTAAGCCTGATTTACCGTTGTTGGCGTACCGTCTCCTTGCATCGAACTTGAACCAAGTGTCAATACAGTTGCACCTGATTCAAGAACAAAATCATCATCCTTATCAATCGGAGAGTTTGATGTACTTGCACCTACCCCGTATACAATGGTCGTTCCTCCATATATATACAAACTTCCATTACAATCAAGACCATCTCCATCCGATGAATATGTGATCGTCTTAGTGCTTGATCCATTTGGTACCGTTACCGAATGCGTCTGGTCTGCACCGATTGTTACATTCACATAACCACTATTAATGGTTAATGAATTGCCATCTTGTGATGTACTTTTCTTCACATAAGTTTCTTCCGTTTCATCTTCATACGTATAAACCAGCGTCTTAGAGGATGCATTAATTCCATCATCGTTTGAATAGACTCGAACCTGTGGGCTATCTGATCCGTTACCGATTGTAATTGCTTTTGCTTCTATGCCTTCATATGCTGTTGTCACTTTGACCATTGTATCTCCACTAATGGATAAGTCATTCGCTGCAGTAATTCCCTCATCCGCTGCGGCAAGTGTCAATGTTCCGCCACTAATCGACCCGGAATTATTTGCCTGAATGGCACACTCCGGTGAACCGATGATATAAACCCCGGTTCCGGTTGCAGAATAACCACTTGTACTAAGAGAATTCGCCTTAACACCGGTCTGCGTGGTATCGATTGTAATGGTTCCGCCACTGATGGTTAAACTGCCGGATGCCTCTTTCGTATATTGTGTCCCTGCCGTATAGTCAGAACCATCTTCTACCGATGTGTAAGAATATGTCTTCGCCTTTGTTCCGGCCTTAATGCCTTTATGACTTCCTGTGTCATAATTTATCGTTTCTGTTTTGGTATCACCGGATTCACTTAATGCATTCGCAGTACTTGAAATACTGTTAGATGCGTAAAAATTCGTTGCTGCATACTGATATAACGTTTCAATATTAATCGTTCCTCCGGAAATATCAACATTTTCTGCCTGAATTCCATCACCATAGCAATTGCTGATTGTTACGGTTCCTCCCGAGATTGTTGCAGTTCCACTCTTAGCATTTATTCCATCATCGTAGGTGCCATTTGTTGTAATCGTTCCATCGGTAATGGTGATATTACTACTCTTTGATTTAAGAGCTCCACCAAGATTCGACGTTAACGTCAACTCTCCACCTGCCACTGTAATGCCGCTGTTTGTTCCCTTCAGACAATCACCGTTTGAAGTAATGCTAATCGCTCCACTGTTGATGGTTAATCCTCCCTTGGTTGTGATCCCATCAGTGGGGTCATAATCTCCAAAATCCGTAGTTACGTCAATTGCATCAATTACAGAAAGAGAGGCGTCTTTATCCTCTATATCTGCCCCAAGAATAAGCGAATATTTTTTTGCACTTTGATAGATAACTCCACTTGCCGGCTCGGAAGTATTCGTATACGTGCCATACCCTTTTATTATCGAATCTCCTCTTAATACAATAGTGGTATTCGCACTAGTCTGAATGACCGGATTATTTCCCTCAAAAGAACTGTTATCAATATATAAATCATTTAATACCAACGTCACTTCAACGTCGGATGTAATCTCAATTCCGGTCAACGGATTACTTAAAGATCCTCCTGTTAATTCATAGGTGCCTGCTGCTGTGATTGTAATTGTCCTTATCTCATCACTTGTTGCAATCGTCATATTATCATCGGTTGTATCCGCTACCGACTCAAGATCTACAGACTCTGTAATAGTTCCAACCGTCAGATAATTTTCCGTTGTTCCGGTCGTATCATCTGTCGTAATATCATCCGTCTCTGTATCATCCGTCGTAGTATCATCTGTTGTCGTATCATCACTGGTGCTGGATGAAGAATCCGTAGTGCTTGAAGACTTCTTAATCGTATACTTATACGTCTTTGTCGCCTTCTTCACCTTCGTAGTTTTTAGCTTTCTATTTGTAACCTTTTTTGAAGATTTCACCGCATAAATCTTCAATTTTGTTGTTTTGGTAAATGTCAGTTTCTTCGTCTTACCACTTTTTATTACCTTTTTGGTCGTAAGCTTTTTAGAACCGGTCGTATAATAGATTTTATAACCCTTCTTTGCCTTAATCTTGATAGTGACCTTGTCCTTATAGGTGCCTGCTTTTTTAGAGATGGTATACTTTGTCGTATTTACTTTCCCGGTTGCAGCCTGCGTGTTCATCATTGGTGTAAAGCCGGCTACTACCACCACTGCGAGTGCCAATGCGAACAATTTCCTAACGTTTTTCATACGTTTCCTCCTTTTTTGTTACTACATGACAACCTCTCATCCCTCGATTTTATAACATTTCCCCTAATGCCTCTAAAACCTTCTTTGCTATTTCATTCCTGTTTTCAATTGTAACTTCCAAAACCATGACGTCCTCACGAGATGCTATTTCCTGCAGAAATTCGCGATTGGTTTTCTGTAGGACTCCGACTATGTGTTTGCCA
Source organism: Eubacterium oxidoreducens (assembly GCF_900104415.1). GTDB lineage: Bacteria > Bacillota > Clostridia > Lachnospirales > Lachnospiraceae > Eubacterium_C > Eubacterium_C oxidoreducens. Next base: position 35,055 of record NZ_FMXR01000020.1, read on the forward strand.
CGATTCAGGCACTCTACAACTGCCTGGTTAAATTGTGTTGCCTCTTTCTCAAGCCGACCTAGTTCATCCATCCAAATAATGTCGGCATCTGTAAGCGCCTCCCGAAGCAGATCTGCCCCAAAGCAATCAAAAGTCTCCGTAATTCCCATTCTTCGCATTCCGTTCGCCGTATGAAAGCAAAGTGCGATCGGAATATCATTTACATCGTTTTCCCTCTCCATCAGAGAGTGCATATAAAAACCTCGTCTTTTGTTGTGAATGGAAAATGGTAAGGTCTGAAATCCCCCCACGCGATATCCCTGTTCGCAAAGTGTTTCTAAAACCTTTCCTAGTGCTGTTGACTTTCCAACCTGCTTTTCCCCTGTCAAAAATATATGTTTCACGTCTTGCTTCATTTCTTTAACCTCGTAATAATTATGATACTATCTTTCCTATCATTTTACTAGAACCTTTATATTATGAATGCATAACGCTTATCAATTGCTGTAAACAAAAAATCCGCCGCAAATAATGCGACGGATTTTCCTCTTTAATTATAGGAGTTATGCTTCTTTCTTTGTTCCTTTTAAGTAGCATCCCCAGTAAATCAGTCCAACAAGAACCAAACCACCGACAATGTTACCGAGTGATACCGGCAATAGGTTCTTACCAAACATAGCACCCCACGTCAGATTCGAAAAATCAACACCTGCGTCTGTTGCTGCCTGTGCCCATGTATCATTTAATTTACAAAGAAGACCGATTGAGATGTACTGCATATTCGCAACACTATGCTCAAAACCTTCTAATACGAAAAGCATAATCGGGAAATAAAGACCAATAATCTTTCCGCCTACGGACTTCGCTGCAAATGCCATCCAAACAGCAATACATACTAAGAAGTTACATCCGATACCTTTCATGAAAGCATCTCCGAATGTCATAGATGTCTTTGCTACTGCTGTTGAAATATAAGATACTGCCAGCTGATTAGAGAATAAATTTGCCTGATGTCCACCTACGGTAATTAAAGATACCAAGATACCTCCAGCTAAGTTACCAATCCAAACAAATACCCAGTTCTTAATCATCTGTCCAACCGTAATTTCTTTTTGTAATAAAGGAATGATTAACAGACAGTTACCTGTAAATAATTCGGAACCTGCAATTAATACCATTGCAAGACCGCCAGGGAATACAACTGCTCCTAAGAACTTTGCAAGTGAAGCATTATCAACTGTTGATCCTACTGTTGTTGCTCCTACTGCTGCAAAACCAATGAACATACCTGCCAAGAGTCCTAAGAAAATCATCTTTGCGATGCTTAAGTTTGCCTTTCCTTTACCGATAGCAACATAATTTTTTGCCACTTCTGCTGGTGAATTAATCATAATTTTCCAACCTCCTACTTATTAATACTTTATATTGCTAAACAGGTTTCTATTTATGCTTTTCCCTATTCTTGTGTGCCATCAACTTAGCCCATCTATGTATTAAATAGAAAACCCATATAAGCCGTTTGTATTTTTATAAGTTCAATTTTCCTACAGTCCCTATTATATGGTCTTAACCTTCAAATGCAACATTGATAACTTTTTGGCAATTCTTTGTGGTCTTTTGTTTGTGCATATTGCATATCGCTCTAATTTCTAATGTAATTTGCTCATTTTGTATCTTCTTTTCAATACAATTTACCTTAGATTCATGGGGGTTTCCAAAATGTTATCGACAATTTTTTCGTTATTTATTTATCAATTATCCGTTGACTTTTGACAAAACTAACATTTATCAAGCTTTCAACCGGCGAAAAGAATTTCATTTTTGTTTGTTTTGCTACAAACCAATCGGTAATCAAGGAACCAAATGGTGTGTTTCTTATTGACTATATTTTTCCTTTCTTCTATAGTAAAACAGAAAAAAATAAAAGGTATGGTATCAAAGAATATGAAAAAGTTTGCAATCTTCATGCCACTTCTTGCAGGAATCTGCTGGGGCCTTACCGGTCTTTTTGTACGAAACCTGGGAGATCACGGGCTTAGTAATGTATCAATTTTGGGTGGAAGAACCGTCTTCGCCGTTCTCATTTTGCTGATTGGAATTCTTATTTATAATAAAGAGCGGTTAAAAATACGACATCTTAAGGATCTTGTGTTTATTATTTTGGCCGGCTTTGTTGGCTCTTTTGCCTTAAATGTCTGCTATAATTACACAATTAGCGTCATGACCATGTCACTTGCTGCCATCTTATTATGTCTTGCACCCATCTTTACTCTGATTTTGGCTGCCATCTTCTTTCGTGAGAAAATTACCACCAAGAAAGTGTTGTGCATGGTCTTTGCCATATTCGGCTGCGTTTTGGCAAGTGGAATTGTCGGCGACAATTCCAGCGTAAATGTCACGCTTCTTGGCGTCTTTATCGGGCTTTTGAGCGCTTTCTTTTATGGTGTATACAGCATCTGCAGTAAAGTCGTGACAAATGATGGATATACCTCGCTGACCATTACTTTCTATTCACAAGTGGTTATCCTGATTGCCTGCATTCCATTTACCAATTGGAACAGTGTCCTTCATTATATGGCCTCAGATCCTTTCCCTCATAGCGCAATCTTAATTATTCATGCGTTATTATCATCGGCTGTTCCCTATCTGCTTTTAGTGTCTTCTTTTCATCATATGGATACGGGACTTGCCACCATCATTGCCTCCGGTGCAGAACCGGTTACCGCGGCCGTCCTTGGTATGTTTTTTTATCAGGAGATCCCAACCGTCATCATCGGCATCGGGCTGGTGATTACCATTGTAGCCTTGTGCATCTTGTTAAAACCGGATGCTCCACCAAAAGAAGAACCTAGCCAAGTGCCTTCTTAAGCACCGCCAGGTTCTCCTCCATCACATCCAGATAGTTTAGTCCTTCCGCAATCTGCTGCTTTGTCGCAGATTGCAGGGATTTCATCGTAAGAATTTCCCGATTCGGATAATCTGTATATTTTAGCACTGTTCGTGCCAGGGATAAGTCCGCATTATCCAGTACCAAAATTGCATTTGCATTGCTCTCATCCATATACTTCGCTAGCAATGTAATCGTCTCAAATGTCACCTGCGTATCTGCACTGCATCCGGAATAAGCTGCATAATAACTTAGTCCATAATCTTCAACCAGATAGCGAAATGGAAAACGATCCGCGAAAACCAGCGTATCATTTGACGCTTGGGATACCACATTTTCATATTGTGCATCAAGCTCCGATAACTGCTTTATATAAGCATTTGCATTTGCTTCATACATCGCTGCATGTGCCGGATCCAGTTCCTTAACCAGTTCACATAAATACTCCACATACATGGCTGCATTTTTTACCGACAACCAGACATGCTCATCATATTCAAGTTCTTCTTCCACATGACTATGACTCATCTTCGCCTCTTCGCCGACCTCTTCTTCCTCCACTGCATCTTCACCTAGAACATCCAGCAAAGATACGATCTGAAGATCTTCATTTGCCGCTTCTTTTTGCATATCTAAAACCCACTCTTCTGACTCTCCGCCTGTGTATACAAGCAGATCCGATTCCGACATCAGCGCAACATCCTGAACCGTCGGCTGATAACTATGAAGATCGGTTCCGGAATCATTAATCAAATGTAGACTGATATATTCATTTTCTTCTCCAACAATCTGGCGAAGCCAGTCGTATTGTGGAAACAGCGTTGCCGTAATCTGGATTTTGTCAGGATCCGTTTGCGACTGCACGCTGCTGCATCCACCCAAAAGCACAGACATAACCAACATGCAGGCTGTCATTATCACTATTATTTTCTTTCTTATCATGATCTTTTCGTCCTTAATAATCCAATCACATAACAGATTGCAAATGCTACAATCTGCGCAATTACTATGGTTGCTCCTAGTGGTGTCTGAAGCATGATGGAAATCAGCATTCCTACAAGCGCACTGACAAGCGAAATAATCGCGGATGCAATGATTACCATCTTAAAACTGAAGAATAAACGCATTGCCGCTAATGCCGGAAATATGATTAATGCCGAAATCAAAAGCGAACCCACAAGCGACATTCCTACTACAATGATAATTGCGATTAAGATTGCAATCAAAAGATTAATCCGTTCCGGTTTTGTCCCGGACGCTTTTGCAAAGTCTTCATCAAATGTTACCGCAAATATTTTGTTGTAAAACAGAATGTATAATACGATAAAGATTGCCGAAAAGATTGCACAGCTAATGACTTCTGCGCTTGTTAACGTTAATATGGAAGTCGACCCAAATAAAGTGCTGCAGACATCTCCGGATACATTTTCCGATCCGCTTCCGGTACTCATCAGCATATAACCCACTGCAAGTGCCCCTACGGAAATCATCGCAATCGCAGCATCTCCCTTTATCTTGGCATGCGTTCCTGCCCGAAGCAATAAAATGGCTGCCACGAGGGTAACCGGCATGGTAAGCCATGTATTATGGGTGAGTTTTAACACCGATGCAACCGCAAGTGCTCCAAATGCCACATGTGAAAGACCATCTCCGATAAACGAATAACGCTTAAGAACAAGCGTAACTCCCATTAGTGAACTGCACAGTGCAATCAGCGCACCTACAATCAATGCATATATAACAAATGAATATTGCATATAATAAGCTAATTGTGACATGTCTACTCTTTCTCCTTTGATTTTAAGAAAATCCTGGCTGCTTTTGACTTCTTATAATCCTTTGCCGGTCCAAAATACAGCTGTGTCTTTCCCACATGCAGAATATGGGTTGCATAGGATAATGCCATATCCACATCATGAGATACCATAACAATTGTAAGTCCTTCCCGATTCAGTTTTGCAAGCAGATTATACAATTCTTGCGTCACCTTTGGATCAAGACCGGTAACCGGCTCATCAAGGACCAGTATCTTCGATGATGCACACAGCGCCCTTGCCAAAAGTACCCTTTGCTTTTGACCTCCGGACAGATGGGCATAACTTTTCTTTTTCAAATCTTCTATTTCCAGTCGTTTCATATTGTCCAAAGCATTTTTCCTTTGTTCTTTCCCATAAAAGAAATGATGGGAAAAATGCGTCATATTACCGGAAAGCACAATCTCCCAAACACTTGCCGGAAAATCTTTTTGAACAAGACTTTGCTGCGGCAAATACCCAATCTCGCCTTCTTCCATGCGACTATCGTAAATCAGACTTCCTTTCAGCGGCTTTATCAGCTTTAATAACGTCTTCATCAGTGTTGATTTACCGGTACCGTTTTCTCCAACGACACACAAATATTCTCCCGGGTTAATGGTAAAATTAAGATCCTTTGTAACAACTCCATCCTCATAACCGATGGAGAGATTTTTCGCCGTAATATAACTCATGACCCATTCCTCTTGATACAATCTTTACACATTCCATTTAACAAAGATGCGGTACAGTCCAATTCAAACCTTGTCTTTTCCCGCACATATTCATAAAACTGCTGCATATATTCATCTTCGAGATGAACCATCTTGCCACATCTAAGACAGCGCATATGCAAATGCTGCTCACAATGTCTTGCCGTATCAAGAACCTGAAAATAAGTACAATCATCCTGCGGATTCTTTGTCTTGGCAAGTTCACCTGCCTCCGTCATCTTCTCCAGATTCCGATAAACGGTCGTTAGATTTACCGACTTTGAGCATGTCTTTAGATACTCATGAATCTCTGCCGCACAAAAACGCTCATCCGGATGAAGCTGCATATATTCTTTTATATAATCCTTTATCTTCGTACGATATTCTTTCACGATAATTCTCCTTAAAAAAAGAAATGCAAACAATTTGCATTTCTCTTTATACACCATATTTTCAAAAATTGCAAGTGATTTGCAATTTAACCTATTTGATAATCGATTATAATCGGCTCGCCTTCAAACAAAAGCTGTCCGGCGCATACTTCAACACTTCTTCTCGAAATCCGATTAATATAAGTTCCGTCTTCTAGTGTCGTTGGAATCGTTCCAATGCGACCCATTATGGAGAACACGCCAAGGCATCTTTTGTTACCTTGTTCATAAGTCGCATAAATGTACTCTTTTTTCACTGCCTTTACGAAAAATGAACCTTCCCGGAAGATTTCCTCACTCTTAATTCTTTTTAGCTGCTTAATAAATGCGCTCATATCATTATGACGCCAGCTAACATCATCCTTGTCAAATAAACTCGGACGATGTGGATCGCTCTTTTCCTGTCCGTTACTAATCATCACTGCACCTTTTGCAAAAAAGCTAAATGCCGTCATGTTCTCGAGCACTCTTCTATCCGGATAATTAAATGCCGCCCTTGGACGATCATGGTCTTCAAGTGCATGTAACTTGACATAATTATTCGGATATTTGCTTTCTTGCATCTGCAACGGATTTGTAACCGCATCTAGCGGAAATCGTCCTTCATGCAAGCCACGAATCGAATGCGCGAGGTCATAGTCAAAACACATATCAAATACTTCATAAAGTTCGCCATCTGATAATGCTGTCTGTCCCTTCGCCCGAAGAGTCATGATGTCTTCTCCTTCTCCGGACTGCGCAAGCCAGATACACTCCTTGCGTACACTTTCAACTTCTTTTCTTGCGCGCATCCAAAACTCTAATGGAATTGCATAAGCTCGATTACACCGAAATCCGTCTACATATCCTGCCCAGAACTTTAAGATTTCAATCAGTTCATCCCACAGCTCCAGATTCGAGAAATCAAGTTCGACGACATCCGTCCACTCCGGATTGCGCGAAATTGGCTCCCCATCAGAATTCTGAACAAACCACTGCGGATGATTGCGAAGCATCTCGCTATCTTTGGCCGTATGATCAAATACAATATCTATCATACACTTCATACCGCGCTCATGAATCTCATCCACTATCTGCTGAAAATCATTCAAAGTTCCATATTCCGGATTAATCGCCCGATAATCACGCACCGCATATGGACTTCCGAGCATTCCCTTTCGTCCAATCTGTCCGATTGGATGAATCGGTAAAAACCAGATGATATCCGTTCCTAGATCCTGAATCCTGGCAAGATCTTTTTTGACCTCTTGAAAATTACCAACGCGTCCATAATTCCTTACGAAGACGCAGTAAATCATGCAGTTTCTCAATCCTATATCTGTTGTCTTTGCCATATTATTCCCTCTTTAACCCCTTTTTCACTCTATTCCAGTCAAGACTCGCTCTTTTATAGTAGTTTAACACACCTACTCTATTTTTCTAATGTCTTTTTCAAGCTTTTTTTAGAAGATATTCGATTTTACCATCAAGATACCCTGACACGCTCATATTCTTTTGCAAGCTCTAACATCTCGTTTTTTACCTTATCTGTCAATTTCTGTTGATTCATCCTCCAACGCCAATTTAATCCCCCCAGCGTGGATGGCATATTCAGTCTGGCTTCTTCTCCGATCTTTAGATAATCCTGCATCGGAACAATTACCACCTTGGCCTTACTTGCAAACAGCGCATCAAGCAGCGCCTTTATGGCATCCTCTTTTGTTTCAAGTTGTAACGAACGTCGAATCGTTTGCTTTGCCTTTCTAGAACATTTCCTATACCAGCCTACCAGTGTATCATTGTCATGGGTTCCGGTATAAGCAATACAGTTCTCCGGATAATACTGTGGAAGGTAGTCATTATTTAGATACTCTCCATAGCCAAATTGCATCACTTTCATGCCCGGATAGCCGGTCGCATCCAAAAGTTCACGCACCTGCGGCGTAATCAATCCCAAATCCTCTGCTATGATTGGCATGTTGCCAAGTGTCATCTGCGCCACCTTAAACAGTTCTTTTCCCGGACCTTTTTTCCATTCTCCGGCCGTTGCATCCTCGTCCCCATACGGAACAGAATAATAAGATTCAAATCCCCGGAAGTGATCAATGCGAATCACATCATACCGCCTGAGATTTTGACGGATGCGCGCTATCCACCAGCGATACTCCGTAAGATGATGTTCTTCCCAATTATATAAGGGGTTGCCCCATAACTGTCCTTTTGTAGCAAAACTATCCGGCGGACAACCTGCTACACCGGTCGGATTCCCCTCTTCATCTAATTGAAACAGCTCTGGATTGGCCCAGGTATCTGCACTGTCATATGCCACATAAATAGGTAGATCTCCAATAATCCTAATTCCTTTTTTATTTGCATAGGATTTTAGGTTTGTCCACTCACGGTCAAATTCGTATTGAAGATATTCATAAAATCGTATCTCATCTTGATATTTTTCAAAAGCCACACGCATTGCCTTATCTTCACGAAATCGCAGTTCCTTTGGCCATGCTGCAAACGGCTTTCCTTTTTGTGCATCTTTGATGGCACTGTAGAAAGCGTAATCCACTATCCAAGCCCAATTATCGCGTACATATTCTTCAAAGGCTTTTCGGTCAGCATCATATTCTTGTGCGGTCCATTTCTTCTTTGGCGCTTTCGCGTAGGGACTATTGTGATAGGCTGCCTTAAGCATTGCAAAGCGTCCCTTGTAAATCTTGTCATAATCCACATATCCGTGCTGCCCGCCAAAATCATAGGTGCCAGCTTCTTCTTCCGTTAGATATCCAAGCCTGATTAGCTCCTTAGGATCAATAAAATATACATTTCCGGCAAACGTAGAAGAACTTTGATATGGCGAATCTCCATAGCCAGTCTGGCAAAGCGGAAGAATCTGCCAATATTTTTGACCTGTTTCTTCTAGAAAATCTATCCATTCATAAGCTTCTTTTGAAAAGCATCCAATTCCGTACGGTCCCGGAAGCGATGCCACCGGAAGCAATACTCCGCAACTTTTTCTCATCTAATTATTATGACTCCTTCTTTCCTTTGCCCCTTATTCAAAAAAGCATGTAACCACTTTTGTAAGTTCTTGTTGGTCTTTACTTCCCATCAGTTCCCTTGCCGAATGCATCGCAAGCAATGGTATGCCAAGATCCACCGTCTTAACCGGAAGAAGCGATGACAAAATAGCGCCTATCGTTCCTCCGCCTCTGACATCGGAACGATTCACGAAGCGCTGATAAGCAATTTTGTTCTTCTCGCACAATCCAATGAAAATGGCAATTGCCTCAGCATCTGTTGCATAAGACTGTGAACATGCCTGCTTTACGCATACTCCTTTGCCCAATACCGGCTGCGTCGTGATATCCATTTTGCCGATGTTATTCGGATGCAGTGCATGCGCCACATCCACAGAAAGCAACATCATATTATATAGATAACGCCGTATTTCGTCCATCGAATAGCCAACATTTTCCAGAATTCTTAGTATCAATTCATACGTAAAATGTGTTCCGGCTCCTTGCTTCGATCTGCTTCCTATCTCCTCATGGTCATAGAGTCCGATTATATTCATGCCTTCTTCGCAAACTGCCTCTTCTATCGCTTCTACAAGTGCTGCTACCGATGTCTGGTTATCGAGTCTTGGTGCGGAGTACAACTCCTCTCTAGGTCCTACATACATTGCCTCTTCCCAGATAAATGTCGTCAGCTCAAAGTCTAGAATTTCATCCTTGTTCACTTTTAGATCTTTTGCAATACAGTCCATAAAGTATGCCGTATCCTGCCCTTCTTCTTCAAGCAGTCCGGCAATAAGCATAAGGTCCGTCTGGTTTTTTATTTCCACGCCCTTGTTCACATCCCGATTCATATGAATGGCAAGATTAGGCAGAATCAAAAGCGGCTTTTTACTCCGGTACACCACCATCTTAGGCTGAAATACATCCTTACTTTTTAAAACTACTCTTCCGGCCACGCCGAGCGGTCTGTCAAACCAGGTATTTAAAATAGGACCGCCGTAGACTTCTACATTTACCTGTGCATACCCCTTTGTTACAAAATCTGCATTTGGTTTAATGGATAGACATGGTGCATCGGTATGTGCACCGGCCATTCGCAGACGTCCCTTCTTCTTTCCTATCGTAAATGCAAAAAGACTTGCACCATAATGCTTTATATAATAACGTCCACCTGCATTAAGATGCCACTCATTTGCATACCTAAGCTCTTCAAATCCTTGTTTTTCTAAATCTTTTGCAGCATATTCCACGCAGTTATATGCGCTTACGCCTTCTTTGATAAATGCTTCTAATTTCTTCATACCTATTCCTCAATGATTTTCAAAAAGTCCTTTGGTGTTTTCACAAGAAAGTCTGCACCATTTTCTATCAGTTCCTCGCGACTTCCATACCCATACAATGCGCCTACTGCTGTCACTCCTATGTCAGAAGCGCCTTTTACATCATAGTGACGATCTCCTAACATAATCACCTTGCTTTTATCTTCTATGTTATGCTCCGTCAACAATTTCGCAATTAACTCTGCTTTATTTACGGTATGCACTTCCCTTGACGGTCCATAAATTTCCTTAAAATATGGAAGCAAATTATGATACCTAAGAACCTCTTTTGAAGTGTCTACCGGTTTTGCCGTAACAATATAAAGTTCTTTTCCATTCTGATACAGTGTTTGTATGACTTCTCGAATGCCGTCATAAAGCGGCGACTTTTTGTAATTTACTTTTTCATATATCTCGCGATAATATACAACCGCCTGTTCCCCATCTTCGTGACTCATTCCATAAAAATGTGTAAAGGAATAATACAGCGGCGGCCCGATAAACCGCAAAAGGCTTTCTTCATCCTGCTCTACGATTCCAAACTTTTCCAATGCATATTTTACAGAATCAATAATTCCATATTCTGAAACCGTAATCGTTCCATCTAAATCAAATAATATTGTCTCGTACATGTTGTTCCTCTCAAATCAGACACAGGCGCAGCTTATACTACGTCTTGCTATCCGTTTCTAGTAATTACTCCGACTGCGTTAGGATCTTCCCATCTTCATCAAATGACAGATCGCTATATCCGGCGGAATATTTTGCCATATTTTCCAGAATGGCTGCTTTGGTATCTCCACTTGCAATCTGTGGGCAAAAATCATTATAGTTTGCAGCTCCTGACAATGTACATGGTATAAATGTTGCATCGATCTGCGCCTCTTCATCGAGTTTTCCATCTACATAGGTAAACGTCTGCGTAAAGATACCATCTTGCTTATCCGTAGGATTGGAATTACCTCCAAATGAAAAGTTTCCAAGACTATAGCAAATCAATTTGCCCTTATAATACTCTATCCCTTGCAGTACGTGTGGGTGATTTCCAATAATCACATCTGCACCTTCCTCAATCAGTTGATGCGCCAGTTCCACCTGGTTGTCATTGGCATAGTGCTCCTGCTCGACGCCCCAATGACAACATGCAATGATTAAGTCGGCATCGTCTTCCTTCAGCTGGTTGATTCCATTTACCAGATAGTCGACACGATCCTGCGTTCCGGATAACAGGCTCGAAGAGACGAATCCGATCTTCAGCCCTTCATCCGTCTCATATGTACCGATCTGGTCGTTGACCGCATAGGACAGCCCCGCCTCGTTTAAGGCATTAATGGTATCGTCAAAACTTTGCTGTCCATAGTCCATGTTGTGATTATTTCCAAAGGAACAACCTTCCACCGAGCTCGATGTCATAATCCCGGTATAGGACGGGTCGCCCTTAAGCATGAACTCCTTTTCCTCGCCGGTCTCAGATGTTGTCAGCACACACTCTAGATTCACCACCGTAAAATCATCTGCTTCGAAGATGTCTTTTACGCCGCTAAAAAAGTAGGTCTCTCCATATCTATCATAGTAATCGTCAAAGGAACCGGAATATCCGTGTATCTGGGCGCGTCCGAGCGTACAGTCTCCGGTTGCAGATATCGTAATGGTCTGCACCTTAGGTTCTTCAACCGGCGCAGTGCTTTCACTGCCATCGCCTTCTGTGACCGGCTCTGCCACCGACAGCTGCGCACTTGATTCTGCTTCATTTGTATTTTCCGTTTTCTCTGTATTTGTTGAGCCGCATCCGGCCAGCATGGTCCCTACCAGACATAGCATCACCGGGATACTTACATACTTTTTCATAATCTGTTCCTCTCGTAGAAGTAGCTTAATCTCCGTGAAGGGCACCTTCGTTCCCGCAAATAGTATCTTATTTAGGTGCTTTCTTCAATAGCTTCAATCAAATTTTCCTTAATTTTCTGCATAAACTTGGAATTGTATTTTTTATCTTTCCCTTATACATAAAAACCACTTATCTGCATTATACTATTATCTGTTAGCACCCTGCAAATAAGTGGTCATCTACCTTTTATCTTTTGTATGACGGACCATAGTCCTTGTAACTGCGTCTTAGAAAAATGTTTTGTAAATGCCTCTGCATGAAATAGCCGGCATTCGTACTCCTAATCTCTTCGTTCGTCCCCCCCAAAATCTCCTGTAGTAGCGCCAGTGACCCTTCCACAATTAAGGATTCACTATCCGCATACCATATTTCCTTCTTTAAGCCGGCTATATAACCAGGTATTCATCTGACATCTTGACGTACATCGCGTGGGCATGTTAACCCCCGAGACTTTACTTAGCACTTCCCCTATTCCGCCGGACCACATCTTAAAGATTTCGGCCTGGTTCATTTCGTCAAATTCCGTTGTCAAACATTCCTCCGGTCCGAAACGACAAGGTCCCTCGTACACATACTGATGAATCAATGCCACATATACAAGCTGCACATTTAATTTGACGTCCACGATTTTCTTAATATCATACATCTTATAGATCCTCCTTTTCTCTGCTGTTTCTAGGCTTATTATAGGACGGATCTATCGCATCTGTTTCCCCTTAAATATAATGAGTGCCATACAAAATTCGTATGGCACCTGCTAAGAATCACAAAGAAAAAGGGGCTGTGAAATAATCAGCTCATAAAAAAAGAGAAGTAATAGCTGGAAACAGCCGATTACTTCTCTTTTTTCATGGTATATTTTATTTGTCATATGGTAAGAATCCATATATACATTACTCTAAGTTTTCTTCTCTCCACTTAAGAATTGATTCCTTTAATGCGATTCCCTTTTCTGACGCACTTTTGTCAATTTCTTCGTATACATCTCCCACGGTTGAAAGAAAATCATCACATTGCTCATCTGTAAAATATTCAATATCTACATCATATTCTTCAAGTGCTTTAATTGAAGTATCATAAAATTCTTCCGATACTGCAAGACAATCAGACATCCACTTTTCAACGCCTTCATTTACTGCTGCCTGCTGAGCTTCATCAAGCTTACTCCATGTATCTTCATCCATTACTAATGCTCCCATACCATCTGTCTCCGGAAGTACACATGCGTAATCACATACCTCTCCTAGCATCTGAGAATATACCTGTTCAATTCCTGTAATACAAGAATCAATTGTTTTTCTTTGCAATGCAGTTGCAAGCTCTGAAAGACCTACATCAGTAGTTGCTAAATTCATTGTCTCTGCAAGTCTTCCCATCCAGGTTCCAGACACTCTTACAATTTTACCTTGAAGATTTTCTTTGTCTGTGATAGCCTCTCCGGTACCTACAATTGCCATCTTTGCAGGAACTCTGAGTCCAAGATAATGAATATCATAATCAGAATAAATATCTGCCAAAGATTCTCCCACCGCATCTTCAAAACTTGAAAATGAGTTTGCATCATCTGTATATCTATAACAGCCCGGCATTCCAAGATATGCAACATCTGTAATCGTTGTAGATGTTGCAGATGATCCCAAATAAACAATATCGACGATATTATTCGTGAGCTCATCAAGTGCCTGGCTTTCCTTATAGTCGTTATCATTATACTGATTAAAAGTAAAAGCTCCTCCACTGGCCTCTGTCAAATCTTCACACAATAACTCCATAACAGCTACCATTGAACTAGAAGGTGTTCCTCCATAAGAGATGTTAAACTGATACGGTGCAATATCTGATGATCCCCCGTTTCCCGTTGCTGTATCTGAGCCTGATGAAGAATCCTTTGAACATGCCATAAGCCCTATCGCCATAACACCAACTAAGCCCCCACAAACTAACTTCTTTGCAAAACTTTTTTTCCTCATTTTTTTCCCTCCTAAAAATATGATTTTTATCTTGATCGCCTTCATAACCTCTTGGCGAATCAATACTATTTTGCCATCATGCTAGGAACAACTGTTGCAATCTGTGGAAATACACACAAGATTACTAAACCGATCGTCAACGTCATAATCTGAGGCAATGCTCCTTTTATAATTGTTCCCATATCTAATCCGGTCGTCTGTTTCAAGATAAACAAATTATTTCCTACCGGTGGTGTAATCATTCCAACCTCTACACACAGGGTGGATACGATACCCAACCAGATTGGATCAAATCCCAATTGCATAAGCGGTGTAAACACAAATGGAATCGTAAGTGTTACCATTGCTGTCGGCGACATAATTGTTCCAAGGAAATACCAAAGTACAATCAACAAAATCATAACAATCCATCTATTAATTCCGAATCCTGTACATAACTGTGCTAGTGCACTTGCAATACCTAATCGACCAATTACATTTGTAAGCATCAACGCTGCTGAAAGCATAAGAATCATCATAGAACTACTCTTTACCGTTGACATCATGGCATCGCCAAAGATCTTCTTCGTCATTTTCATTTTTGCAAGAACAATTAAAAACGCTGCTATAGCTCCAAGTCCGGCACATTCAGTTGCAGTCGCAAGACCGGAATACATTCCCCCTATGATTACAACTATAAGAATCAATGCCGGTCCTGTCTTTTTAAAATCTTCAAAAAACGTTGTATCATACTTTTCGTATTCAATCTGTTCAACCGTCTCCTTCGGCTGTCCTTTCACACGTTTTTTCTGTCCAATTAATTCCGGATTTAAATTTGCTCGTACAATAGAGCTGGCACACATCAATCCCGCTAACATTAACCCCGGTAATATACCGGCCATCAAGAGTTTTAATATCGAGGTCTGCGTCAATATTCCATACATTACCAGCGTAATACTTGGAGGAATCATAATTCCTAACGTTCCTCCTCCGGCCACGGTTCCAATCGCAAAATGTTCCTTGTATCCTCTTTTTTTCATCGCATCAAGTGACACCTTACCGATTGTAGCTGCTGTTGCAGGTGAGGAGCCACAAAGTGCTGCAAATATAGTACAGGCCAACGTTGTTGCAACTGCCAATCCTCCTTTTAGTTTTCGCAGGTATTTGGCCATGATGTAGTACAAGTCTTCTGCGATTCCACCTTTTGCCATGAATTCTGCCATCATGATAAACAAAGGTACAATTACATTATTTGCACTGATTGCATTAGAGTACATTGTTGTTCCCAAAAAAGATAAATGTCCCGTTGTGAGGAAAAGCAATGTTACTATACATGCCGTAAAACCAAGCGTTGTAGCAATTGGTCCTCCTATTGCTATCGAAATAAGCAGGATGACCAACACAACTACTAATGCTATCATCATTGTATTCATTGTATTTTCCTCCTATTTTTCAATAAATTCGTCATTTGAAGATATCAAATCCAGAACTATAAATATTACTGTTATAATCATCATCACACATCCGGCTGTCATAATAATATATAAAACCGCCTGAGGAATTGGATAAGTTCCTGCTGTCATACTCCCTAAACGAATCGAATTAATACACATTTTGAGTGTGGAATAACCGAGAATCGCCAGGAAAAACAAAGTCTGAAAATATCCAATAATTGTAAACGTTCTCTCTGCCCTATGATTATTAGCTCCTCCTGTCTTTTTATCTGCCATTCTTTTAAACATATCCACACCAACATGCCCCTGTACCTGAAATGTAAATGCACATCCCATAAACAACGCTAAACAGTGCAGATAACAGGCATAATCTTCCATCCACGATGTGGGACTTCTAAATATGTAACGTAAGATTGCTTCCATCAGAAACATCGCTGCTACTACAAAGCACATGGTTCCCCCGACTCGCCCTAATACATTGTTAACTTTTCTCAATTTCTCAGGGTAACGCATTCACAACCCCTCCTTTTCTTATTTTTTATTCCGCACCTAGCCTACATATTTTTCTTCTAACTATTGAGCCTTCTCTAAGATATGCTTTTCATCGTATCGAAGATAGGCCACGTCTACTCCTTCATAAAATAACCACCTCCTCCTGACTTGCAACCTTCAGGACAAACCCTTACTCTCATATACTTTAGCAGTCCATGATTGATGACAATCTGCTCGAACCTGTCTAATCCGTCTATGATCGTAACGTCACGTTCCTCTTCTACTTCAATATGTGCACATTTTGTTAATTCATCTGGTAATCGATCCGGTTCCTTTTCTGATAAACACTCCCAAACAGATGCCGCTGTATATGTTGACACGCATGATCTTACATATATTTCATAAAGCTCACGAGTCGTTATGGATACGTCTATTGGATAATCGATACTTTCGTTCGTTCTACGTTTTTTTGCCACACAATTATCAATATTGATTACAAAAATATCGCAATCACGTTTGAGCAATTCAGCAAGCATTGTTTTTTTATCAGGAATCTCTAACAAAAACCGCTTTAATTCCTTGTGGTAAGTTTCCAAATAATACTTAAAGCCCTCACACATCCCATCCAATATCATTTCATCCTTACGCTTTTCTTCAAATGCAATTTTTTTCTGTTGCTTATAATAGCTGTCAAAATCGCTTAATCGATACACTTTATCGATTCCTATATTTTTAAGTAACGTAACGATTTTATTTGCTACATCATGATTTGTGTCCTCAACAAATTCTCCAAAATTTGATATTGTTTCATCCGATAATAGCGCGACCGTTTTGATTTTCTTATCGTATATGGCTTTCCAAACACGCTTTGTATCATCTGCCACATTAAGTGCACCTGTAGGACAAACTTTTATGCATCTTCCGCATGAAATACATTCCGTTTTTGCCAACTCAATTCCAAACCCTACATTGGTAGCCGTCGATCTTTGATTTACCCCAATCGCTGTAACTCTTATCTCCTTTTCACAAATAGCAACACACCTGCGACATAATATGCATTTTGTATTATCTCTAACCAAAAATGATGTACTGTTATCTTTTAATTTCTCCCTTTTCCCAACCCCATAATACCGGTCATCAACTCCGTAAATCGAAGCATATTCCCTAAGTTTACACAGCCCCATCTTGCTACAATTTGTGCAATCGGTAACATGATCTGCAAACATTAATTCCAATGCTTTTCTTCTTGCCGAAATAACCTTCGTAGAATTCGTTAAGATTTCCATTCCATCCGATGGGTACGTCGAGCATGCCGGATAAAGTCCCGGTCTTGACATAATTTCCACTACACACATACGACACTCTGCTATATTGTTTCGTTCCTTCATGTAACATAATGTCGGAATCCCTATCCCATTTTCTCTTGCAACTTCCAGAATCGTCTTTTCCTCGGATATCTTAATCTTTTGTCCATTTATCGCAATGTTCATAATCCAACAACCTCCGGAAAATTTTTTATCACTGACTTAAGCGGAGCTACTGCGGCTCTGGCCATCGGACATCTACTGTTATCTTCTATGTATCCTATTAATTCCGTAATCTTATTGATGTCATCATTGTCAAAATCTTTTTCCTCTATTTTCATGACAAGCATTCGTAATTGCGATAAACCACTCCTACAAGGGACACACGTTCCACAAGACTCTTTTACATAGAAAGAAAGTCTCTCCAAAATTGTCTTTATAAGCTTTTCTTTATCTGATATAAAATAAACCGATCCGGTTCCAATCCTTATATTTATTTTTTTTGTTTCTTCCTCACTCAACTTCAAATCCAAAAACTTACCGGATACTATATTTCCACTTCCGCCTCCTATTTGTATGGCGTAAGGCTTGCTATGGTTCTCCATTCCCCCGGCTCTTATTAACAACTGCTCCAAGGATATGCCACTTTTTTCCTCGTATACTCCCGGTTCCATCACATCCCCACACACCGTAAATAATCTAGTTTTCTCATAACTTTTATGTTCCGTTACGATTAATGGAACATTCGCAAATGTCTCAACGTTATTTATTACCGTTGGTTTTCCTAAGTATCCTTTATTTCCTGGGAACGGTGGCTTAAGCCTTGGCTCTCCTCTTTTATTTTCGAGGCTCTCTATAAGTGCAGTTTCCTCTCCACATATATAAGCACCTTGACCAAGTCTAATTATTATTTCAAATCCGTCCGATTTAAATTCCTCAATTGTTTTCTCTATTTTTTCTTTTAAATCCTCGTACTCACCTCTTAGGTATATAAATCCTTTTTTTGCCCCAATGATTTGTGCACAGATATGCATTCCACATATAACACTATATGGTACTTCTTCTAAAATAATCCTGTCTTTTCCGGTTCCCGGCTCGCCCTCATCCGCATTACAGACAACATACTTTTCCATCTCGTTTTCATTTCTGACAATTTCCCACTTTTTCGCTGTTGGAAAACCACTACCGGAACGTCCACACAAGCCTGATTTTTCTATAAGAGTAAGAACGTCTATTTCTTTTGCAATCTCGTTTGCTTTTTTTGCGTCTTCTCTTTTAAAATCTAATATGTTCCCCTTTGTTTTCTTCTCATATATCCTTTCAATATGAGTTTGCATTCCAGCCTTTTTTAGGTTGAAAAACTCATAAAAGCTTGCTATTCCAATCACTTTTGAAACAGACAGATTACAATCACAGGCTGTATCTAAGATCTCTTTTTCTCCAAGATACCCACCGTTTTGTTTTTGTTTTTCCATAAGAGTTGGTATCAGTTCCACGAGCATTTACCTCCTTACCATCCCACAGGCGGCTTAAAGTATCCTTTTTTCGGGCATTTTGCCTCACCTATACGAAATACTTCCCCGGTTTCTTTTCTTTTAAAAAATATTCTCTGATTAATTGGAAGGTGCATCTCTAACGCTCCTCTTGGACAGGCTTCTACGCAACATGCACAATACCAGCACTCATCCGGATAAGCGACTATTGGAGGTTTTCCTCTTTCCGGATTGGGTAAAAGCGTTTGTATTCTGCATATATTTACACAAGAATTGCACGCCACACATTTGTCCTCATCTATTGATACGGCAAGCGTAGGCCCCGATGGATTCGGTACAATATAGCACTTATCTTCCATTTCTATTCGCTCCTTTTTTGATATCTCAAATAATTTTCCTTATAAGAAGGTGCATTTTGACCTTTAAGCCAATATTCTTTCTCTTTCTTTATGGTCAAGATCTTGTCCCCATCTAATCGATTAAACAAATATCCATCTCCTGACATCATAAATTCTTCATTTTCTATCTTGGATATACACGCGTTTAGAAATATTGATGCCACCGTAAATCTGGTATCGCACTCCAACACTCTTGCAAGTTCATGTGGATTTCGTGCATATGTCATCTGTCCTTCTGTATTTTTTATACTGTCAAGCCACACAAGCCCCTGCTTTAATATTGGAATTGTTTTATATTCTCCGCAGCACTGCTGCATCACCCTACATATTCCACCCCACAGTTCTTTCCAGCTTATATAAGCTTCTTTTCTTCCATTCCTTTTTACCGGTGCATATACTCTTTGTTTCTCAGCAGCAAGCTGTTTCTCACTCACAGCACCCTCATTCGCGTCCTTCACATAATCAGCGGCTCTATCTGCTGCATAAAATCCTGAAGATACTGCGAAGCTACAGCCCTCAAGCCCTCCCGAAGCTCCAGCTACAAACAGACCAGGGACATTTGTCATCAATTTCCAATCGCAAGCAATTTCACCTTGTCCCCCATTCTCTGTTCGCCATGGCTTTACTACGTCAGGTTCACCATGAAACCATGCACCGAACTTCATGTAATTTTCCGGCAACTCTATCGGTGCCATCAACATATCTTTTTCCGGGTCAAATCCGCTTCTTGTATACAAATCATAAAGTGTAAATCGGCTCTTTCCTTCATTCCCGATCATTACACCCCAAATGCTCCTTCTTTCATCTTCCGGCATTCCGGCTAAATCTGCCCAAAATGGCAATTCATATTCACCATCTCGAATCTTCTCGGCAAGGTTATGAATCAGATTCGCTTGATCGATTCCCGGCATATTATCACTTTTTTTAGAACCGATATACGGTTGCCCCTTTGCGGGATAATTCCTGTCATGAACATTTTTTAGAATATTCCCTTGAATATCTTCCCATGGAATTTCCTTTCCGTTATTATCAACCATTGAGCATGGAAACCATGTATTCGCCGGATTCCCAACACCAAATCTTGGCCATGCAAACGGAGTATTTCCTTTTGTACTACCTGCCTTATGCATGTTATAAACATCTGCGCCTGCCATCCACGCCATCGCAAGCCCTTCTCCAATTTCATTTGGATCCCATCGATAACTGTTTCCGGTTATTTCCATGTTATAGATCCACATGCTACAAGCGTATCCGGTAGATATGATGACTGCCTTTGCATGAAATACATAAAATTCTCCCGTTTCCAATGAAAACCCCGTCGCTCCAACAACATCGGCTCCCTGTTTTCCGTGATTTGTTAAAAGCGATGTAACCATGATTCTTTCATATAATTCTGCTCCATAATCGATAAGACCTTCATACAAAACCGGCTTTATATAATTTCCACCGTGAAGCTTAACCGAAACCATCTCTCTATAGTCATATGCTTTCAATAGCTTACTCTCTTCATCACGTGTAGCGGCTCCTTTAAATTCATCCAAGTCATCTCGGATATTCAGTCCCAATTTTTCAAGTTCGAGCAGCGCGTCCCAGGTTCCTTTTTCTGCTATATAATTCCGATGATTTAATCCCGTATCCTTACTTCTTTCAATATTTTCTTCCGTCGTAATTGGACTCCCCGGACATTCCAGCACTGTATTCCAGTGATCCATTCCGGCTCCACCACAACCACTCTTTTTAATCGGAGCTTTATCACATACCGCAACCTTTACTCCTCTTTTTGCTGCCCTTATTCCGGCACTTGCACCAGCAAGTCCTCCCCCAATGACCAATACATCTGTATAAACATGCGTTGTCTTATCGTACTTTACCGGATAGGGCCACTCATAAAATTCATTTCCTCTATTTCTTTGAAAATCCATACGCTTCCCCGTTTCACAAAATGTATTTTCGCCTGCAATAACTCCTAGAATTCTGGATGTCATATTTCCATAATCATTTAGTTGTGTTTTATTTATCATTATTATATTACTTGTATAGCATTCGGAAAATTGAAATAAATTTAAGATAATATTAGATAGAATCTAATATTAAAGATTTTTAAAAAAGATAGCTCCCAATATAATTGCATAAATCACGCAGAAATACCCTTTGCATAGCCACAGTCACCTCCCTTGCATCTATTTATATTATTAATTATAATATCCCAATAAGCTTATATTAATTGAAATTAAGCAACCGCTAGCATTAGATATTACTTAACAAAAGGAGCGCATCATGTCTGTTAATCTGGAATATTACAAAACTTTTTATTACGTAGCTACACTAGGAAGCATGTCCAAGGCTGCTTCACACATGTGCCTTACACCACCAACTATTACCAAAACAATCCAACTCCTTGAGGAACAGCTTAACTGCCAACTTTTTTTTCGCTCTGTAAAAGGAGTTCGCCTAACTTCCGCCGGTGAAGCTCTTTTACGAAAAGTACAACCCGGTATGAATATGTTACTTTCCGGCGAAGAAGAAATACACATGATTAACTCCCTAGAACGCGGTACAATACGAATTGGACTAAGCGAGGCCGCCGCTAATGCCTTTATTATTTCTGATGAATTCACAAAATTCACTCAAAAATACTCCGGCATAAGCATTATCATGAAACATCTTTCTTTTCAAGAAACACACGATATGATTTTAAGTGGCGAAATTGATTTTGGCGTTCACGGTGTTTTTCCTGAAGATTGTAAAGATCTCAAAACTCGTACTCTAAATATTATGCCTAGTGTTGCAACTGTTGGCGCAAAATATAAACATTTAGCCCAATCACCTATCTCCCTTTATGAACTGGCTGAATATCCTTTAATTTTCGTTGATCCGAGTTACGAAGTGAGCAAATATTACAAACGACTTTATGCCAAATATAATCTTGACTTCCAGCCACACATTGAAGCCCCAACCTTAAATATGCAAATATATGCTGTTGAATCAGGACTTGGATACAGTTTTCTCCCACTATCCAACATTCACAAAAAATGTGAAGAAGGAAAACTTTTCATAGCAGATATCCAGAATGAAGAACTGCTTCAACGCCCTACTTGTATTTTATATTCAAATGATATTCCTTTAAGTCTGGCTGCCTCTACGTTAGTTAATATGTTTAAAAATCCACATGAACAAGATGACATGATGGAATAGCCTCTGTACTGTAATCTGTCATTTTTATGCTTCATTTTTATGCTTCATTTCTATGCTACAATTTTCTCCGGAAACAAAATCCGTCTTATTTTGATTTTGCTGAAAGGAGATGATTCATACCATGAATTCAGATATTTTTTTACATTATCACGAGGCAATTGCCGCTCATCTATACGGTTAGTGTCACAGACCACAGGATCATTGTTATTGCCTGTGCCGTATTGATCAGACCGGAATGCCGGTTATAAAAAAAGTCCTCTCTCGAGGACCGATGGGTGAAAGAAAACATCAGGTTATTCAGGGTGTCTTCACGTCCCAAAATATCACTAATGATATTTGTCAAGCTATGAGTATCTATGTTCCGGAACGCTATCTTAATCCCGACGGAACCATTAATCGAAGCACACAAGTAGCCGGTTATACTGCCGAGTCCGCACCTGTTATTTTAGCCAATCATTCCGATGGCGGACATAAGGACGTACCGGACGGTTGCCGAAAAGGAACTTATTACAACTCGATATTAGATGAGCTTTCTAAAGCTATAAATGCCTTTGGATTTTCGCAGGAACTGTTTGATACTTATACCGAAACAGAAAACTGGCTAAAGCGGTTTGACAATGGAACCTATCAGATTACCGACCTGGCAGGCTTCATCCGCGGAACCGGTTTGAAGCGAAATAAGCCGATTCCAGGATTTGACCGGTTGAAAGACGAACATATACCTACGCGAAACGGATTGCACATGGGACCACCCGGCGAGCGACGCAGTCATTTTTTCCAACGCACTTGGTCTTGTGCTTCAAGAGCATCTAGATACTTATAAAAATCTTGCTGGATTTAATGGATATGAAAAAGATATTCAAAAACAGATTCTAGAAACTGCAACCGGTAACTCCGGCTTCGTATTTTCGAATCCGCACCGGTACCTGTGATGAGCAAACTTCCTTTAGCGTGCCTTATAACCTTGCCCTGGCGGCTGAGCATGCCGGAGCAGATATTGACTTTGCTCTTGTGTGGAACATGGGACACGGCGACCGTGAAGGATGTTCAAGAGGTACTTCCATTGAGTGGATTCATAAAATCTGCCCATAACCCAAAATCCGGACTACATAACAGTCCGGATTTTCTAATTCAATATTTCATTACTTTAAAGCGTATTCGCTAATCAATTGTCCGATTTTTACAATATCACTTTTTCCGGAGAATTCGAATTTCACTTTTCCGACTCCGCTAAAATACATCTCAAGTTCACTGTCAAGATCCAAAACTCCCGCAGTTTCCACAGAAAATACCGTAATTTTGGAATAAGGCATGGATGTGTAATCTTTCTTCTTACCTGTTAACCCCTGCACATTCGTTGCAATAACACGTTTATTTGTGAAAATCACAAAATCACGTATCCCCTGATATTCACTGATGAATTCTTCTCCCTGCACAAAAAGCGGCTCTACAATTTCCTGATTTTTGAATCCACCGGTTGCCTTCAGTTTAACAAATGTTCCATTTTTAAAATCAATCATAATAACACCCTTTCTGTAAAAACATTTGACACATCTATCATACTATTTATACAAATAATTCTCAAAGCATATTTGTCTACTACAGGGCGAAAAATATTGGTTTTCTAGAGTTATTATCTCTTCAGAATATCTCCTCTTTACTGCGTATAGTTATCACCATATGGAATATCCGGCACACTCTAATTTTCCTCGCTTTTTCCTTAAATACTCTTAGTGCAATAGCCCCTTATATATGCGCCACATCTTCACTCGAATCATCTACACGATCCGAGTACAGACATCTTATTTTCTGTTTACTAATTCATCGTCTAAAGCTTTTCCTGCTGCTTCACGATACTTGTCATCTTTCGCTTTCACATGATTCTTAGAGAAGAGTAACATGAGGATGACACCAATCACGCCCATTATCAGCAAGAAGATAAATACGGATCTTGCCCCTAGGATAGCTGTGCCTGCTCCTGTTGCCATTAATGCGATAATGATGGATGGTCCACATGCTTCAAAAATATTACTGATTGGATTGATAATACCAAATACGCTTGGGAAATCCTCTCGACGCCAATACTGTGCTGAAACGGATACTGAGAAGTTTGATGAAGCACCCATATATAATGCAATACAGATAAATGCAACTGCAAGCGGAGCGCCTGCGCCTGTTACAACAGCAGCAATACCAAGAACACCGGCCAGAACCATAATGCACATCGTAATGATCATAGCTTTCTTAGTACCAACAGCCGTATCAATTACACCAATCACATAACTACCAATTGCACCGGCAATCGCAACACCAAGCATAACCAGTGTGAAGTTCAGTCCTTCAAATGCAGAAACAATCGCATTTGACTGCGTCATTACACCGGCAGAACCAATTAACAGAAAACCACATACAACGGTAGCAAACCATACATCACGTGTTGTCAAGGTATGCGCGGCAGTCCATACGGTTGTACGTTTATTTTCAATTTCTTCTTCCATCATAGCCTTTGCCACTTCAGGTGTAAGCGTTTTATCATTGTCTCGATATGCGCCTACCTGCTCTGGATAGTCAGCAAGCGCAACGATACATACGATTAAGCCGACAGTCGCAAGAATCAAAAATGGTAAGAATGATTTAAATACAGCCGGTGCCATGCCTTGTGCTAATGGAGACATTGCAGAAGTTGCAAAGATACCGGTAATACCATTTGCAAATGGGAACGCGATGGTAGCAATACCCATTACAGTACCTTTTCTACGCGGGAACCACTGTCCTGCTAATACGGATACAAGGAATACGCCATACGTAGTAATAGCAACGTTTACAATAAAGAAAAGTACCTTCCATAATCCAAGATTTGCACACTGTCCTATGCTCATATCAATCGGAATCAAGCACATGCCATATGCAGCGGCAATTGCAACTATACCAATAATCACCGCCAGGCGTTTGACGCTTTTGATTCTTCCAAACAGACGTGAAAGAACGATCTGAATGATAACGCCCAAGATAGAGCCGATAGTTAATAACTGTCCTAATGGTGCGGCTCCGCCGTAAAAATCAGACAAAATATTAACCGGATAATTACGAAATACCATGAATGAAACCATGCCTGTAAACATGACAAACATCAGTAACCAACCGCGGGCTCCGAAGCCCAATGATTTTTTCTGTTCCATAACAATTACCTCCTTTATCCTAAAAATCTACACCAATTTTATATATTCTTTACAATTATTATATTCTTTATTTATAATTTTAACAACAATAATGACCAAAAAGTATGTGTTTTATATCGTATACTTGGCAAATTCTTCCAACTCACCTAGTGTTCCTTGTGTGCGTCCTCGAACGCTGCGTTCAAGGCTCTGAAGGTCGCAGATTAATATCTATTGGAGTGAATAAAAAAGGGGCTGTCGCTTTAGATGATCATTAAGAATCATCTAAAGCGACAGCCCCATTAACATTCTTTAAATCCGGTGCTATTTAATCTTTTATACCATAATAATATAGGTATATGGCTTTGCTCTCACCGCCCGTCATAGACACCAGAACCATATAGGTTTCTACAGATCCCGAGTCGGTATCATGAGTAGGCATTGTAATTAAACCGTTAGGATCTACTGTAGCATACCCTCTCAATACAGAATATGTATACTTGATTGAATCACTGGCTGCAGGTGTAACTGATAATTGAATCTTGTCACCGGCATAAAGTTTTTTACAGTAATAGTCGCCTAATGAATATGAGAAATCAAACGAGCTATTTGATGATGCCGGTATATAGGTTGCTGTCATTGTTATTGAAGCTGATTGAGCGCTTAGATAAATCTTCGTCGTGTCCGTTCCGTCTGTAGCAGTTATATAATAACTAAAGTCGGTTGTTCTTCAGGCTCCAAGTCCCGTCGTGCCTATACCTTGTCCTTTTACAGTAACAACGCCGTTATTGTCTATGGCAAATAATTCAGGATTGCTACTTGTATAGGAAAATGTCTTTTTCGCATCCGATGTGACTATGAGTTTGAACTTAGATTCGCAGGTGCTGTCAATCCATTTCACAGCATTTCCGGAACCATCAGTCACCTCTGACATCGTAGAGCTTCCGGATACTTGCTCCATATCTACATATATGCTGTTCTTACAAACCACGGTTTTTGTAGTGGCCTTCCCAGATACAGATCCCTTTACCGTTACGTTTACCGTTCCCGGGAGACTAAATGTAAGAATTCCTTTATCCGTAATGGTAGCAATACTGGTATCAGAAACATTCCAAACAGCATCGTTATATTTATCATCGCCACTTAGGTATTTCGTCAAATTCTTTAGGTTAGAATCGCTGTAAGGTCAAACGAAAAAGCAGCTTGAATTATAACAATAACTGCCCTTTCGTTTGATCTTATTGCGATTTAACCTAATTGAACAAAGTAAGCGTCCGTGGAGCCGATACATATGGAGTTTCAATTCATGGAGCTTACCAGTTTTACTGCCTAATTAGATAATAGCATACATTATGTCTTTTGTTTTTTGTATTTTAGGGTATCAGAAATAAACCTCCCATATGCGAGGTTTTTGCAAATATTATTCCTGTATATCAACAAAGTAACGGTTTTTGTCTATGATGATCAATCACTTTTCCGCCACAGTGCTTGCATATACCGACCTTAAATCCCCATAGATGATCCAATATCTGAGCAGATGTCATATTCCTGAGCTCGGATATATACTTCTTACAACCAAGTTGATTCCTGCATAAAGTAAGATTACTGTTCTTCATGCGGCTGCAAAGCAATCCATAATGCCTTATTCTTACAAAGCGCTTTGGCGGAACATGCATAAGAAATCGCCTTATAAATTCAACTCCACTTATAGTAAGTTCCTTCCATTTGCCTTCATTACGGTAGTCTTTAACGGAAAATGTGACATTTTCACCATTGATGCGAATGATTCTGTAGTTGCTTATGGCTATCCTATGAGTATATTTGCCAAGGTATTTAATTACTGATTGAGCACCATTGAATGTTTTCTTGCAATGAGGAATCCATTCCTTAGAATAGCAGGTATCAATTAAGGATTTAAACTCATATCTATTCTGATATTTTTCTGATGAACCATAAAACTTTAGCTTTCCATCTTCCCACAGACTTTTTAATTCTTCCATGTATTTTCCGCGAAAAACTTTGGAGATCACCTGTACCGGTAGAAAAAACTTATCACCCTTATCTTTCCAATGTTTGTTTTTATCAAGACCTCCACCCAAAAGTATTGTGTGTATATGAGGGTGATAATTCATCTCTGATCCCCATGTGTGCAGTATGCAGATATATCCAACATTTGCACCAAGGTATTTATCCTGAACAGAGAGATCGTTGATAGTGGCTGAAGCAGCATGGTACAACGTATCATAAAGAAGTTTTTGATTGCTGTAGATAACAGGATTCAACTCAGCTGGAACAGTAAATACCAGATGGAAATATGGAGCATCTAAAACATCTTCCTTTCGCATATCCATCCACTTTTCTTTAGGAAGAGTCTGACACATAGGACAACACCTGTTTCTGCAGGAATTATAGTGGATTGAAATACAACCACAGTCTTCGCATACCTGTACATTTGCCCCCATGCGTGAAGTCTTACAATTCATAATGGCATTTGAAACTTTGGACTGTTCCGCTGATGGTGTATATTTCTCAAGATATTCAGAATAAAATTTCAAAAATATATCTTGGACAGTAGGTTTATTCATTTTTTAGGTCCTCTCTGTCAAAAGGACTCTGAATCCCCATAATAGTCTTATTGCTTCTGTGTAAATATACCTCAGTGGATTTAGGATCTCTATGTCCGAGAAGAGTTTGTATATACTTTTGATCAACCCCCTGCTCCATGAGATGTGTTGCAAAGCTGTGTCTAAGACTATGAGGTGTTGCTTTAGCAGTAATACCTGATTCTTTAATGGCTCTGCGCATGACCTGTTCCAGAGTACTTACTGTAAGATATTCTCCTGTGAATCTGTTGGGGAAAAGAATGCCGGTGGGGCGATTTCTCTCAAACCAATAGCGGGTGAGTATATCAAGATTTTTCTTTGAGAGAATTGTATAACGATCCATGCGGTTTTTAGTATTCCGTACATGAATCTGCATGTTTGATCTGGAAATATCATCATAATGCAAGTGTATGACTTCTGATACACGCATTCCAGAAGAATACATGGTTGCAAACATTGCCTTATATTTTATATCCTCAACGTTATCGAGAAAGAGATTAACTTCATCCAATGTAAGAACAACCGGCAAAGGTTGATCTTTTATCATGCGTGGGACTAAAATCTCATCCCAAAGTATGCCGAGAACAAACTTATAAAAAAAGCGAATAGATGAGTTATAGAGATTCAAGGTAGTGGCCTTTAATCCCTCATCTTTTTTGCGTAGAAGAAAATCTCGTACATCCTGGCAGGTAAGTTCCTTAGGATCTTTTCCGACATAGTTTAAAAAATAAGCAACATAGTTATGATAGCAGGATATAGAACGTTCCTTAAGATTGCGTATTTTTCCTGCTTCATCAAGTTTTTTCAAATATTCATCATACATAGTAAAACCTCCGAAAGTATAGTCATTGATAGGAACAACTAAAACTTTGGAGGTGCATGTACATCAAAATGATGCTTGTACTTTGCACAAGCGAATGGTATTCTTTTCATGGCAGTGTTAGTAATGATCCTGTTTGATTGTTAAGTTTCGCGACTATAACAATACTACTATTAGGACTTACTTTCTACTGCCTTTTTGATAAAAAGAAAATCACTGCACACAGCCTAGGCAGGCCATCGCGCAGCGATTTTGTTCAATC
>NZ_FMXR01000009.1:0-153933 GCF_900104415.1 Eubacterium oxidoreducens
ATCCGTGGCTTCTGCATAGGCAAGAAGAACTGGGTGATGATTGATACTGTTGCAGGCGCTAAGTCCAGTGCAATCGCTTACAGTATTGCTGAAACAGCAAAGGCAAACCACTTGAAGCCTTATGAGTATTTCAAACACTTACTCACAGTAATTCCTGATCACATGGATGATACGGATCGAAGCTTCCTAGAAGAACTTCTTCCTTGGTCAGATGAATTACCAGCTGAGTGCAGAAAACCAATGAAGTAAATGTCACGACTACGGGCGTGACTTAATTAAAAGGAGGTACCGGTGGTTTACCGGTTACGTTATTTCTATCATCATAACACAAAAAGAATGCCACTGGGGCATTCTCCGACTGCATCAAAAACGACCGACACTTGTCGGCCGTTTTTAAATCCTATGAATGATTAGACTGGGTTACAACTTTTGAAATATAAGCGATTCCATAATGCTTATAATTACCGGTACTTCCATCCGTACTTTCCCAGGTTGCAAGATGGTATCCCGGAGTCAGACTGCCGCTACCGATATTGGTGGAACATTTCGCACTTGCACTTGAAACGCTCTTTCCAATTGACACATTATAAATCGGTCTGTTTCTATCAACCTCACCGTAACGGTATTCATAACCGACTCCACCGGTTGTTGTCGCTCCCATAATCTTGGAAGTTTCTGAAGTCTCTCCACAGCTTCCATGTTTCTTACCATCTGAATTCGAACCCCAATTATAGGTTACCGTGCCAATTCCATCCCCAATATAATTCTTATAAGATCCCGGAATCGCACATGTAAAATTCGCATAATAATCAGAACCTTCACATGTTGCCACATACTCATTTGGAACAAAATTCTCAACTAAAACTTCAGGTCTCATCCACCGTTTTTTCATTACTCTACCTCCACTAAAATTCCTAAATTCACTGACTCAATCACAAACTCTTTTACATCCCCGCTAATCTGTTCCGGATTCCCTTCATACTCAGCTTCCACTCTTTTTATGACATCCTCTATGGTACTTGGCTCTTGAAATTCTTTCCACAAAAATCCCGCCGTATCATTCGGTGTCATAACAGCATTGGAAATCTCACTTGTTGCATCAATTGGAACAATTACATATTCTCCTGCAATCTGTCTAAGTACAAACCCAGAGCTGATGCGATATCTACGATTGATGTTGCTTTCTTTGCCGTCCACATCACACCTGCTTTCCAATAGTTCCTTAAATACTTCTTTCAAATAATAAATTATAAACTTATTTTGAAAGATTATCAAGTCTACTTCTACAACAATATTATAAAACATTTTCATGCAAAATCCAATCATAATACCGTTTTTTCTACATAGTATTCATTTTTGTATCTCTTTTGGCTGCATTATTGCCGACCTGTCTATTATCTGCGAGTCACCTTCCATGATTTTAAATAACTTTTTTGTTCCGGTGTAATCCTGCTGCTCTCCACACTTTTTTGAATCGCTTTGTTATGCGTCCAGTCATCTAGCCTTTTTTGTTCTATATATGGAAGTACGCTTTCGTATTGCTTAGCTAAAGCAGTTGCAAAATACCATGCAATCATCATATTGATGTAATACTCTTTACTTCTTAATCCGGCAACCATCTTCGGATACTCCGGCGCAAAATCTTCATCTAGAAAATGCTTCATCAGCATCCCTATTCCAAATCTTACTGTATAAGTTTTCTCAGAATGAATCCACACCTTTATGCGTTGCAAAAGTACCGTCTTATACTTTTTAAAAATTTTCGGTGACATCTGATCACAGGTAGCCCAGTTATCCACATGCGGCAGGAATTTTTCCAGCTCGTTCAAACACTCATCTAGATTTTTCATCTCTGAGATTATAAACGCATGCAATTGGTTTTCTTCAAAATACTGATGTGGCAATTCATCCAAAAACACCTTATATGTGTCATCTTTTCTTAATTCTTTTGCAATTGTCTTAAGCTGCGGCGTCCTTACGCCAATTATGGCCTTTGCATCTATCGAAGGAATGATCTTGATTTGCATATCGCGATATTTAAGGTCTTGAAGTTCCAACAATTTCTTGTACAAATTCATGCCGTCCACTTGCATCCTCCCCTTTCACAAAGCTTTGCATTTATATCTTTTTACCTTTTCTTCCATTTGAGCAAAAATGCAGAATTCACAATTACAATTACCGAACCTGCATTATGTACCAATGCTCCTACTACAGGATTTAATATTCCCGTGATTGCCAAGATGATTGCCACAAAATTAAGGATCATCGAAAATGTAAGATTTACCTTGATTATGTTCATCATATGCTTAGAAAGACCAATCAGGTGTGGAAGATTCTCGATTTCATCGTTTACAAGCACTATATCTGCTGCATCCACTGCTATATCAGAACCTATTTTCCCCATTGCAATCCCAACCGTTGCTTTTTTTAATGCCAAAGCGTCATTAATACCGTCTCCTATCATACAGATTCTTTCGCTTCTAGCCATCTCATTTTCAATATAATTCATCTTATCTTCAGGCAGACATTGATACTGAACTTTTGATATGCCGGTTTTCTTTCCAATTTCAATGGCCGCATTCTTATTATCGCCGGTTAACAAAACAGGCTCTACGTTACAATCCTTAATTCTTTTTATTGTATCATGCGCATTTATCCTAATGGTATCTGCCAGCGCTATAAATCCTATACACTCCAAATCGGCACTAATCCATGTAATCGTACACCCTTTTTCCATGTACGCGGCGGCTATATTCTTTTTTTCTTCTGGTACTAGGATTCCATAATCTTCTAATAAGAATTCATTTCCCAGTAAATAGTCTACTCCTGCAAGGTTGCCTGCAACGCCTCTTCCTGGAAGCATTTTAAAATGTTCAACATCTGCAAAATATGCGTTTCTAGCTTTTGCATACCGGTAAATTGCCTGACCTAATGGATGCTCCGATTTTTGTTCAATACTTCCCACCACACTACATATCTTAGCTTCATCCCAGTTCGCTAAACTGCACTTAATGGCCACCACTTCCGGTTTTCCATAGGTTAACGTTCCAGTCTTATCAAAAGCAATCTTTTTGACGGAAGCTAATCTTTCTAAGGCATCCCCTTCTCTAACCAGCAATCCATGTTTTGTGATATTTCCAATGGCTGCCATAATTGCCGTTGGGGTAGCAAGCACAAGCGAGCACGGACAAAAGACAACCAATATTGTAACCGATCGAATTATTTCATGTGTAAAAATAAAAGTACAAACAGCCGCTACCACTGCAATAATTACAATCCATACCGCCCATCTGTCCGCAAGACGCACTACCTTCGCTTTACTAACATCTGCCGCTTGAACCAACCGAATCATTCTTTGAATAGAACTATTCTCATCCGTTTTCATAACTCTCATTTCAAATGAGCCATACTGATTCAAAGTTCCACTGTATACCTCATCCCCTTCCTTCTTATCCACAGGAAGCGATTCGCCTGTAAGGCTCGCCTGATTAATTAAGGTTTTTCCCTTTATAATCACCCCATCTACAGGAATTGTCTCACCCGGATTCACTCTAACAATATCCCCCACCGCAATCTTTTCTGCCGGAGTAATGCTCTCATGATTGTCACGTATCACCCTTGCTTGGCGAGGTGTCAGTTTTACCAGATTTTCTATATTCGATCTCGTTCTAGAAACAGTCAACTCTTCAAGAAGGCTACCTAATTGCATAATAAAGGCGACCTCACCTGCTGCAAAATATTCTCCAATAAAAACCGCTGCTACCAGTGCAAGCGCAACTAATACATCTGCCGTGATATCATGATCTCTAAATAGTCCTATTATTGCGGAAACCACAATAGGAATACCGCATAAAATAATAGCCAGCCATGCCATATCCAGATTCCAACGATTACTTGTAAGCATACTGATTATCAACCCTAATCCAGAAACAACAAGCAATAGGATATCTTTTCTTATACCTCCATATTCAAATAATTCTTCTATTTTGTCAAACATACTCTCCTCTTTCCATACCCATAGGGGTATATGTAATTTCGCCCTCATTATACCCATAGGGGTATGTGCATGTCAACCATAATCGTGTATGATGGATTTAGATTATATAATTCGGAGGAGTACTATGAAACAGTGTATGGATTCAGACAATCTTCATAGAAGACTTAAGAAAATAATTGGTCAGGTTAACGCAATTGACAGAATGGTCGATGAGGATGTTCCTTGTGAGGATGTTCTTGCACAGATTAATGCTGCGAAATCCGCGCTTAATAAAGTAGGGCAGGTTGTCTTAGAAGGGCATATTACTCATTGTATCAAGGATGCTATTGAACGTGGGGATGAAAAAGAAATAAAGAATTTTACCAAAGCAATTGAACGCTTTGCCAATATGCAGTAATAACCATTTCAGACGTGAATACCGAAGTGTCCGGCAACAAGATGAAGATGAGTTCTTTTTTCGATAATCCGCTATACTTTATCTGCCAACCTATTCAGCACCGTCTCCAGTGTACTGATTTCGGAAGGAGTGAGTCCCTTATACAGGTCAGCCAGGCGGTCTGTGTTGGCTGCCGTAATAGCCTTATACTTTTCCCATCCCTCTTGGGTCAGGTAAAGTTTCTTTAAACGCTTATCATCTGCATTTTTCTTTATTTCGATCAAGCCCCCGGTTTCAAGAAGCTTTACGTTTCTCGCAATGGCAGCCTTATCAATGCACAGAAGTGAGGCAATACCTTCCTGTGTGATCCCTTCCGATGCACCTATATTTGATATCACAACACTTTCTGAAAAGGAAATTCCTAAATCCTTTAAGAAGCTATTTGCATAATTCAAATAGCTTCTATACAGGATTCCAACGTTTTGAAAAATGTTTCTATCCATTCTCTACCTCCAAGAAAAAATCTTCTACAATAGCGATAAACTGATCCGGTACCTCAAGATTTGTTACGTGGCCCGAGTCCACATATAAGTATTTTCCATCGCTGAGGCAATCCATAGCCACTTCTGCCATTTCCTTTGACATCGCCCCATCCAGGGTTCCATCAGCCAGATAACCTGTGTTGGCCTGAATCAACAACACCGGACAGTCTATCTTCTTTAGCGCTTCCTCATGATCGAAATCCTCATTCCAAGTGCCATCATAGAAGGCAGCTCCAAAAGTTGGATCATAATAGTCCAGCCCACGCAGCATTTCCTGAACTGACACAGGCATGAAGGCAATCTCAAGAGGCTCATCACTGTGGAAGGTGCGATAGATGGTCACCATACCCTTAATTAATTTTTCTGCTCCTGGAAACACATATGTGGCAAAGAACTGCTTGCTGTTATCAATCCAGTACATGAGGTAATCGCCATCATAGTCCTCTGACTCCAAAGCATTGTGGCTCTGGGTAAAAGCTTTATTGGCAACAGTTGTCTTAACAGCAGGATACTCCGACGAAAATAGAGGAGGATCTTCCAATATTACCGCTTTCACCACATCGCCTCTGTTAGCCGCAAGATATGTAGCTAGAAGCCCCCCTGATGAGTTGCCGGTCACATAAACTTCCGTGCCGATAACCTCATCGATGAAGCGGCCTAGATCATTTCCTATGTTTTCGGCGCTCATCACGTAGCCTTCTGGTACTATAGTCTTGCCATGTCCCGGATAGTCGATAGCGTATACATGAAAGCCTTTTGAAAGCTCCGGCAGAACAGCGCTGTACGTGTACCAGTCCAGTAGTTGTGCGTGAAGTAGGACAAGAGCCGGACCGTTATCAGGTCCTTCAGCATAGTTAAAGGTTACGCTGCCCACCTGCACCTGCTTTTCCACTATTCCCGCCTCGACCAGTTCTTTGTCCGCAGGATTTTTATATGTTGCAACATAAATGATCAGTCCACACAATATCAGTACAAGTGCGCAGATCAGTATTAAAAGAAATCTTACCACTTTTTTCATTTCTTGGTCTCCACAAACAAATTGACTGAGTCAACCATATATTATATTGTTGACTCAGTCAAGTATTTAAAAATATTTTTTTATCCAAGTTTGATAACCTGGAAGATATTATTTATAATGCCTCTTCAAAAGTTTATGATGCCAAATGACCCTAACAACTGTAGGAGCAATAACTCCTGCAATCAAAGAAATTCAAGAGTACTGGCCATCGATTTCTTTCATGCCTCTTGTTACTATATCTTTAGTATCGTCTTTCCCTTCGATCCACCGGAAGCCACTTTCTTCAGTGCCTTGTTCACTACTTTTTTTACTTTCTATTTTTGTAAATCAACTGCTCCTGGCAGTATCCTGCCTTTAAAGTTCTCGCAGTCGCATTCCCCATGGAACAAGAGCATGCTGACCTTCCCTGTCATACCATTTGTATCTTCTACTGTCTAAGAAAAAAATGACGATGATATGTATTGTCAAAGTTTAGGAACGTATAGTATCTATCGTCTTACGAATATCGTCTTCAGTGTGTGCATCGCTTATAAACATTGCCTCAAACTGGGATGGAGCTATATTAATACCATTGTCCAGCATGTGACCAAAATATTCTGCATAGGCTTTTGTATCTGAAGTTGCAGCATCATTATAATTTGATACCTGCCTGTCTGTAAAAAATACACTCATAAGAGAGCCAACTCTGTTAACCGTCTTATAACCGGCTGATATATATGCTTTTTCCAGCTGTGCTGCCTTATCATCTATTCTCTTATAAATGTCCTGATCATCCATTAATAGCTTAAGTGTTGCAAGTCCTGCTGCCGTAGCTATAGGATTGCCGGAAAGAGTACCTGCCTGGTACACACTGCCAAGTGGAGATATAACTTCCATAATATCCTTTCTGCCGCCATATGCAGCTAGTGGCATTCCTCCTCCAATTATCTTGCCCATAGTAATGAGATCCGGCTTTACTCCATAGTACTGCGCGGCACCACCTATTGAGAGCCTAAATCCTGTTATAACTTCATCAAATATCAGAACTGTTCCATATTTAGTAGTTATATCTCTAAGGAACTGTAGAAATCCTTCCTCAGGTGGTACAACACCCATGTTAGCAGCAACTGGCTCTACAACAAGGGCTGCAATTGATTCTCCATATCGGCCAAATAACTCTCTTACTGATTCTTCATTATTATATTCTGCAACAAGTGTACAGTCTGTGTATGCTTTGGGAACACCGGCACTATCAGGTACTGCATTAGTTATTAGTCCAGATCCTGACTTTACCAGTAGGCCATCTGAATGGCCATGGTAGCATCCTGTAAACTTCAAAATCAAATCTCTTCCTGTATATCCACGTGCGGCCCTTACAGCACTCATTACAGCCTCTGTTCCAGAGCTTACAAGTCTTACCATTTCTATTGCTGGAACAGCAGCCATTATCAGTTCTGCAAGTTCTGATTCTCTTCTGGTAGGTGCTCCAAATGTAAGCCCCTTTGCACATGCCTTTGTAACAGCATCTATTACTATAGGATGTGCATGTCCCAGAATACCTGGTCCCCATGAGCAGACATAATCAATATATTCATTACCATCAACATCTACAATCTTACTGCCCATGGCATGATCTATAAATATCGGATTACGTCCAACTGCCTTGAATGCTCTTACTGGAGAGTTGACTCCGCCTGGCATAAGTGTCTGTGCTTTTTCAAATAACTGTTCTGATTGTATAGTTGTAATTCCCATTATTTTTTATCTTCCTTCATGTATCTCTTTCATCCATTTGGCTGCATCAAGTGCATGATAGGTAATGATTATGGATGCCCCGGCTCTCCTCATTGCATAGAGATTCTCCATAACTATTCTCTTCTCATCAATCCAGCCCTTTTCTGCAGCAGCCTTAACCATGGAATATTCACCGCTTACGTTATATACAGCAATTGGATAATCAAATGTTTCTGATGCTTCTTTTACAACATCTAGATAAGCAAGAGCTGGCTTGACCATTACTATATCCGCTCCCATTTCTATATCATTTTGTATCTCTCTTATGCCTTCAACACCATTTCTAGGATCCATCTGATAAGATCT
This sequence comes from Eubacterium oxidoreducens, assembly GCF_900104415.1. Taxonomy (GTDB): domain Bacteria; phylum Bacillota; class Clostridia; order Lachnospirales; family Lachnospiraceae; genus Eubacterium_C; species Eubacterium_C oxidoreducens. Next base: position 8,013 of record NZ_FMXR01000009.1, read on the forward strand.
TCTGTCTCCAAAACCTGGTGCAGATCCGGCTGCATTTCTAAATGGCGAATAATATCCTGAAGCATATTTGGCACTATAACCCATTATTGGAACATTACTGTATCCGTTGGCATCGAGTACATCACGAATGGATTCTACATCTCCATCCATCATATCAGATGGCGCAACCATATCAGCTCCTGCCTGCACGGTGGTAACAGCCATCTGTGCCAAAAGAGGTAGTGTCTCATCATTAAGTATTGTTCTGCCGCTTATAAGACCGCAGTGACCGTGATCTGTATATTCACACAGGCATATATCAGCTATTACTATAAGACCTGGATGCCTATCCTTAATATATCTGATAGCCCTCTGCACTATTCCATCTGGATTATAGGCATCGCTTCCCTTTGCATCCTTATGCTTAGGTATTCCAAATATAAGAATACCTGAAATACCGCTTTCATATACTTCATCAATTATAGAATCTAGTCTGTCTATAGAATATCTGTATACTCCAGGCATAGAATCTACAGGCTCAGTTATGTTTACTCCATCTATTACAAAAAGAGGATATATAAAATCTCTTACATCAAGTCTTGTCTCAGCCACAAGATCTCTTAATCTTTCTGTTTGTCTAAGTCTTCTAAATCTGTACATAATATCAATATCTCCCTTTATATCCATATACATGCTGCATTTATAGACATATACTATTATCCATAATCATCCGCAGCTATTGTGATCAGCCAGTATTGCCTCCACAATTCCTTCTGCAGTAGCCTTCTGAGCTACAATACAATCATATACTCCAGCCTCCGTAAGAGCCTTTTGTGTATACTTACCAATGCAAACAGCTCTTACACCTTCTGGTATTACTCCGCCATTTTGCATAAATAGTCTTACACCCTCTGCACTTGCAAAAGTTATATAGTCATAAACTCCATCCATCAAACATACACGTTCTATCTGTTCTGATATATGGTCATTTGCAATCGTATCATATAATGCTATTTCATCAAATGATACACCTGCTTTTTGCAATTTAGATGCAAGAACATCATTTCCCTTTGAAGCTCTTGGTATGAGTACATTGTATCTGCTTGTTGAATCAACTTTATTACCGATAACATACTCATCTTTTTTACTTGCATTAGCTCTTTGAATTATGAGCCTAGCCAGTCCATCCGAAGTGTATTCATCAGGAATTCCATCAGCATTTATTCCATATTCCTTAAGATAGCTGGCTGTACTACTTCCAATTGCAAGAATATCTATATTATAAAGGCTTCTGATATCTACTCCGCTCTTATTAAGCCTTTCCATGAATATCCTAATGGCATTTCTACCTGTAAAAGCTATAGCTCCATATTCTCTGTTGATAATACCCGAAAACACTTGGTCTACTTTATGTTCTTGTTCTATTTCTTTAATCTGTAAAACAGGTAATTTAGTTACTCTTGCCCCATGCTCCTGCATAAGTTCTTCTTCTCTTTTACAGAAATCCATTGTTCCGCAGGCAATAATATTTATGCCTTCAAGACCATCTCTTACATTGCTGTTAAGATTAAGTTCCGATACCTTGCCTACAACAATTATTGCAGGTGAGATAACATTAGAATCCGCCTTACATCTATCCGTAATAGTACCCAGAGTTCCTCTTAGTACATACTGATTGAGCATAGTTCCATTACTTATAACTGCTGCAGGGATATTCTCATCCATTCCTGATCTGATAAGGCTATCTGTAATATTTCCTATTGCTCCCAGTCCCATTAGGAATACCAGCGTTCCACTCGTATGTGCAAGTGCTTCAAAATCTATATCATCCTTAATCTCTCCACTTGCAGTATGTCCAGTTATTACTGTAAAAGACCTTGCCATATTTCTGTTAGTTACAGGAATACCTGCAGCCATAGGAACTGCCACAGCAGAAGTTATTCCCGGAACGACTTCATATGGAATCCCATTTTTCTTAAGTTCTTCACACTCTTCCGGACCTCTCCCAAAAACAAATGGGTCTCCGCCTTTTAGCCTTAGTACAGTATTTCCTTCCATAGCCTTTTGTACTATAAGCCTGCTAATTTCATCCTGTTTCATAGAATGGTGTCCGGCTCTCTTACCGGCATATATTTTTTCTGCGTCTGTGCGGCACAATGCAAGAGCCTCTATATCTACAAGGCTGTCATATATAATTACGTCACATTTCTGCAAGAGCCTTTTGACCTTAACCGTCATATATTCAATATTTCCAGGTCCCGCTCCTGCTATATATACATATTTTCTTTTCACTAATTATTTTTCCTTAATTTAATCTGTTCTCTAATATCGTCTACAGCTGTATCTATTTCTTCTATATTGCAGGTTCTAACTGCTATATCACTATTTTTATAAAAAGCTGATATCTTAATATGATTTTTTGTTTCAGACAGGTATTTGATATTAACAGCTGCTGCATCATGACAGTCTGCATTTAACATTTTCATTAGAGCTCTTTCATGATCAAAAATAAATTTAGTGTTTGCATCATTTATTTCTGAAATAATGTCTGCTACAGGATTTCCTTTAATTGTCTCTACAGCTATTATCCCCTGGCATGAAGCCGGAATCATATATTCATCAGGAACAGGGACAGCAATTATTCCGTTTTCTGCAAGATTAATTCCAAGTCTCTTAATTCCAGCTGATGCTAGTAGTGTTGCATCACATTCTCCTACTGCAAGTTTGGTCAGCCTTGTAGGAACATTACCTCTTAGAAGTGTAGTACTGCTTCCAGGCAGAAGTCTCTTAATAAGCTCTTCTCTTCTGGGACTTGAAGTTCCGATAGTAATATTAAAATTCATATTATTATGGATTTCAGCATCTTCTATATTCTGCAGATTACTAATATATTCAAGCGCTTTTCTAGCATCTGGATTTGTATTACGATCTGCAATGATAAACAAATCAGCATCATCTTCTCTTGGAAGCACAGCTGGAATTATAAATGGTTCAGGTGTATAAGATGGCATATCCTTACCACTATGAACAGCAATATCTATATCACCTGCTGCAAGGCGCTCTTCTATCTCTTTGAGGAAGAGTCCTTTACCGCCAATTGCAGCAAGCGATTTATCTGTTATCTTATCTCCGCTTGTCTTGATAATTACATTTTGAATTTCTATTTCCGGATGTTTCTCATGAATAAGGTCTGCGACTATCTGCACTTGTTTAAGAGCCAGCGCGCTTCCCCTTGTACCAACTCTGATAATATTCATACCTGTCCTCATATCTTGAAATAATTACCCCGCATTTATCAGTTCATTTAGTAGTTCTCTTAATATCACAGCCCTTTTAGCCTGATCCGGCTCGCTCTTTTTGAGTTTTTCTCTCTCTTTTCCCATAATATCAGCGATTTCTCCAATATTATCAGGGAGATTATCCTTTAGAATATCTCTTATATACTGCGTAATAACAGGGCCTTTACCGCCACTTGATATACCACATATAATATCTCCATTTTTGTAAATAGAAGAAAAAATAAAACTACACAGCTCTGTATCATCAACTACGTTAATCGGTATTCTTCTGGATTTACAATATCTACTAATTATAATATTCACGTCTCTGTTATTTGTAGCAGCTACTACAAAGCTGATATTACCTTCTCGCAGCTCTTCATCTAGAAGTGCCTCCGTAAATTCTGCCTTAATAATCTTTACATCATTACAGACAGACATTTTCTCTATCTCTTCATCTATCATAGGGGCTATTACTACAACTTTAGCCCCGTACTCCAGAACGTCTTTTATCTTTCTCGATGCTACTTTGCCGGCTCCTATAACTACAACCTTGGTATCATCAAGATTTATATATAATGGAAAATAAGCCATAATTCACTCCATCTTTTATATCTGAATTAAATAAGGTTTCCAAGTAACCAGTCTGCTATTTGTTCTACCTGTTCTTTATCTGCTTTTTTTCTAAGACCATATACTAATTTATCAATTCCATTTGCCGATATCATTTCCCGTATTTCCGGAAGTTTTGTAATTATTTCATGTAGCCTTAGTTCTTTTTCTATTTCATCAGCATGCATATCAGCTTTTTTTCTAGCATCTAGTGCCTTTTCTGCCTTGAGATTATTATTATGTTCTGATAACTGTTTAAAATAGTCTATAGTCACAAGTCTGCAATTATCCAGTTCTTCAATACTACTATCTATATCAGGTGGAACTGCAAGATCGATAAATATACGCTTCCTGTCGTTTCCAACTGTTTTAATATATTCATCTGCTGTTACTGTATAATGAGGGGATTCTGTTGAACTTATAATGATATCCATATCTCTCATAAGCTCATATCTGTCATGAAACTCTGCCATTTTAATCTGAGGATATGATGGTAACAACCCTTCAGCATTGTGCTTTCTGGTTGTCCCTGTAACAATTACTCCACCTTTAGCCACAATATTCTTGGCTGTAATATTGCCAATCTTACCAGTTATTCCAAGTATCATAACCTTATTACCGTAGCCTTCTGATATTAGACTACTGACCATATTTGCAACAAGTGTACCTATAGATACAGGTGTTGTAGATAGTCCTGTACTAGTCTTAATCTCTTTAGCTGCTGCTATAGCCATCTGAAAAATGGTATTGAGTTCATAATCAGTTGCTCCTGATTCATGAGCTTCGTAATAAGCTTCTTTGATCTGCCTTAGAATCTCATCTTCTCCAAGTACCATTGAATCAATTCCACATGCAACTCTTGTAAGATGCCTTATAGCCCTGCTTCCAGTATAGATCCCCAGATATCCAATCGCATGTGAATGAGGAACATTCTTGTATCTGCACAGGAACTTCTCCACTTCCTTAACGTTTTCATCATCACCATTCCAGAATATCTCGCATCTATTACAGGTACTTAATATTACACATTCTCTTATCTCCGGGAATATCTCAAATAGCTGTCTTCTAAATTCTTTTTTGTCTTCATCACTAAATGCAAATCTTGAACGTTCTTCAAGGCCTGCTTTTTTATGGCTTATGCTAATAATATTCATATCTCAGATTTTATCACTTTACTTCAGATAAATATAGCCAGAATGGAGCTTGTATCTAATAATTTTCAACATGCTCCATTCTGGCATTATTGATATTTCCTGTTATTACTCTTCAACCTTTTTGACAAAAAGGTCATAAGTACCATCATCATTTTCTGATATCTTAAGTATCTGATGTCCCTCATCTTTAAGACTTCTAGGTACATTCTTGATAGGCTCTCCATCGTTCATGTGAACTTTTAGTATCTGTCCATCATCGAGCTCTTCTATTGCAACCTTGGCCTTTACAAATGTTACCGGACATACAACGTCTGTGATATCTACTGTATCGTCAAACTGAATTTCTATATCAGCCATATTTATTCCTCCTCTATTTCTTTTTTATTATGAGTTATAAGCTTCTCGTACTGCCTTTTCAAGCTCCTGTCTGCCAACTCTCTCAATAGTGAATTTGAAACGTTCACCTGGATTTGCATGTTCGTTAAAAAATCCTATTGTTGCATCACACACTTTCATAAGCTTGTCATGGTCTTCTATAAAAGGAATTATTGGCTCACCTTTACTGATATGATTACCAAACAATCCTCCAAAGCTTACGATATATCCTGGGATAGTATCAAAACTATCAGTAGGACAACCAAATGCACAACGTCCGCAGTAATTACATTTTTCTCTGTCTATCTCAACAACACCATCTGTAATAGTGATAGCTTTTTCACGACATACCTTGGCGCAGAGTCCACAGTTAATGCAGCTTTCCTTTTTCCAGTCAACCTTCAGTCCTCCCTTAATACCAAGATCATTTTCCTCAGCTTTAAGGCAGTTATTCTGACAGGCCGTAATTCCAAATTTGAACTTGTGAGGAAGCTCTCTGCCAAAATATCTCTGATCCAATTCCTGTGCAAGTTTTTCAGATTCAATACATCCATTAGGACATGTCTCTGAACCCTGGCAGGCTGTAATAGTTCTAACTCTTGGGCCGCATACACCTGGCGCTACATCTCCTTCTGCAAGGGCTTCTTTTACTTCATCTATATCTTCAAGACGGATAAATGGGATTTCTACCCCCTGTCTTGAAGTTAGATGTACATATCCATGTCCATATTGATCAGCTACTTCTGATATTTTGGCCAGCTGTCTTGCAGTAACTTGTCCGCCAACTACTCTGAGTCTTAGAGAAAAATGGTTTTTCTGCTTCTGTCTCATGAAGCCGCCTTTTTTTAATGTTGCATAATCAACTGCCATAATCTGTCTCCTACAATTTTTAAATTTGCTTAAGTTCTTCCTTAGTAACTATTCCTTCCTCAACATGAAATGAGTTGAGAACCGGGTTGTTATCATCCATAAGTGATAGGATCATATAACTTGCATCCTTATCATATGCAAGTCTTTTATCTTCTTCTGAAGGTCTTGATGGACTCTCAGGATGTGAATGCCAGTTGCCAAGTGGCTTAAGTCCATTAGACCTCATATCCTTAATTGACTGAATATGCTCCTTAGGATCAATTGAGAAATGTTCATTGGAGTGGTCTATATTAGTCAGTAAATACACCTTCTCAATTCTCCTTACACCATCATCTCCATCAGTACCAGCAATCAGTCCACATGCCTCATTAGGCAGTTCCTGTCTTGCATATTCCAGAATCTTGTTATAGTCATCTCTTGTAATTTCAATTCTCATAATTAAAAGTTCCTTTTTCTAATTAATCAGGCATGTATCTAGTCACCAGGATGCCATTCGCAAGCAGCCTGCGCATAGTCTATAAGTTCTGTAATAGTTGGCTCATCAGAACATACGGCGCAGCCCTTTCCTCTGGCTGGAAGCTTAACTTTTCTAAATTCCATCGTGAGTGCGTCATATGTCAGCAGATATCCTACTAGTAGTTCACCAACTCCTGTTATGTATTTAACTGCTTCCATAGCCTGAAGTGATCCAATAACACCTCCCATAGCTCCGATCACTCCAGCCTGCTTACATGTTGGTACAGCTTCTGGTGGTGGTGGATTCTTGAATACACATCTGTAGCAAGGTCCTTCTCCTGGAACAATTGTCATAAGCTGCCCTTTAAATCTGATGATTCCTGCGTGTGACAGTGGCTTACGCTCCTGTACGCATGCATCATTTATTAAAAATTTGGCAGGAAAATTGTCAGTTCCATCAATTACAAAATCATAATCTCTTATAAGATCTTTGATATTCTCACTTGTAACAAACTCATGGTATGTATTAACTGTTATGTCTGGGTTTATTGCCAGCATAGATTCTTTGGCAGATTCCACTTTGAGTTTGCCTATGTCATTAGTTGAATGTATTACCTGTCTCTGAAGATTGGACAGATCAACTACATCTGCGTCTACAATTCCGATTGTACCAACGCCGGCAGCTGCCAGATACAGCGCTGCAGGTGCACCAAGTCCGCCAGCTCCTATTATCAGTACTTTACTGTTTAAGAGCTTTTTCTGACCTTTTACACCTATTTCTTTTAAAATAATATGTCTGGAATAACGCTCCAGCTGTTCATTTGTAAAAGCCATTTCTATACCTTTCTATTTATCATAATCAAATGTCATACACTTTATCTCTGTCCGCCACCCATGAAATACAAGAATTCAACTTCATCGCCTTCGTTTAATTCAAGAGTTTCAAATTCATCTCTTTTGGCAAATTCCTCATTAACTGAAACTGTTACATATTCTGGAGACTCTACATTTTCAAGTTCAATTAACTGTGCAATTGTAGTTCCGTTTTCTATTTCTTTTTTTGATCCTGCTACTGTTATTGTCATTTTTCTACTCTCCTTTATTTATTATCCTTTTTATCTAATTCTTCATTTGCCTTTTCAATTGCCTGTGTAAAATCATATATAAGGTCTTCTGCATCCTCTATACCTACGCTTATCCTGATTGTATCTTCATAGACTCCTGCAGCTTCCTGCTGTGCCTTGTCTGAATGTATATACAGTGTTGACTGAGGATGAATTGCAAGAGTTCTGATATCGCCAATATTACTAGCTATATGGACATATTTCAGGTTATTAATTACTTTATAAGCCTTTTCTCTAGAGCCAACACGTATTGTCAGGATTGCTCCTCCGTTTCCATTAAGCTCTGTCTTATATAGCTCATGGTATGGGTGACTATTAAGAGACAGATAATTAACTGTAATCCCATCTATCTCGTTAAGTGCTCTTGCCAGCTTGTCTGCATTTTCATTAACTCTCTGCATTCTGAGCCCTAGTGTCTCCATTCCTATTATGTTGTAATAGGCATTCTGCGGAGCAAGACAACTTCCAAAATTCTCCCATGTATCTGTTCTAAGTCTTACCATGTATGCCATGTTCTGATATTTACTAAAATCTTCAAGGGCCCTGAACTTATCAAAATCCCATTTAAACTTGCCACTATCAACTATTATTCCACTTATTGAATTGCCTCCGCCATTTATATACTTGGACGATGAATGAACTACTATATCCGCTCCCAGCTTAATAGGATTAATTACTGCCGGTGTTGCAGTAGTACTGTCAACAATAAGCGGTATATTATGTTCATGTGCAAATTCAGAAATACTCTTTATATCCAGAACATTTAGAGCTGGATTACTGACTACTTCTCCAAATATTACTCTAGTTCTGTCATTTATTACTTTGCTGGCATTCTCTTTAGTAAGTGGATTTACAAAATGAGTTTTTATTCCAAATTTTTCCAGATCCTTGAATAAATCCAGTGTTCCTCCATATAATCCAGAACTTGTAATAATCTCATCCCCTGCAGTCAGTATATTAATAAGTGATAATGTAACAGCTGCCATCCCAGAGCTACAGGCTAGGGCGGAAGATCCGCCCTCTAATTCACATACCCTCTGCTCAAATGCTGCGACTGTAGGATTACCGATTCTGGTGTATGCATATCCCATTGCTTTATGTGTAAATACCTTTTCTTGCTGCTCAGCACTTTCATAGGCAAATGCGCTGACCTGTGCTATCGCTGGAAGGGTCGCTCCATCGCTATATGGCTGTATACTCTTACCATGTAACAGCTTTGTATTAAAATTCATATAATCCCCCTTTCCATTTATAATTTTTGAATTCTAGATAATGGTACATCCTATATGGCAGTAACTGTTAATACATATAAACTATACCTTGCTATAATCATTTGCTATAACCGTTATCAGATATAATCAGCATTTCTGGAAATGCTCTCTGTATTAGAAGATATCTTTCTGACATATTCATATATTGATTCAATATCTGTTCCGGTTAGCGCAGACCATTTATTGTAATAATTCTCTGAGCCTATGGAATTTCTGATTTCAGTAGTGTCAGTACCCTTTGCAACAACGTACAATACAATTACACCGGCCTGCTGAAGAGCTCTTAGAACCTTTATGTCAGTTGCTGTATCTATGTTCTGATACAGATAAGCGTGTCTACTGTCTGACAGAAGTCTTAATTCTACTGCTCTTGCCTTATCATAGGTCAAATCTGGTTCCTGCAGTGCAACTTCTACTACTGCGGATTTATGACCAATAAGTGCTGCCCTTTTATCCGGTGTAAGAACTGTATCATCTGATTCTGCCTCTGATATTCCTGTTACTATTCCGCATGCAGAAGTCATATTGGTCACACGGTCAATCAATATCAGCTCTCCCAGAGTCTTATGCTCCTTGAAGATGTCTACAACAATTTTGTCTGCAAAAGAAATATTGACAGAAGCTATTTCATTTTTGCTAAGAGAATTTGTTACCTGCTCCTCTCCAGTATTAACATTTATAGAGTAGATAATATCTGTAAGTGTGGCAGGAATTGTTTTGGTTCCCAGTTTTACAAGAAAGTTTCCGTCTTTCAGAAGGTCTGTATCATCCATCCATAGAATCGTTGCCGATACAGATGATGCGATTTTAACTCCGCTTTCTCTTTCCAGAACGCTTCCTCTTGATACATCAATTTCTCTGTCAAGCTGCAAAGTAACGGGCTGTCCAACTGTTGCTGTATTCTGGTTGTTTCCAGCTACTATAAGTGACTTAACATGCGCTTTTTCCTTACCAGGAAGTGCTACTATCTCATCACCTACAGAGATTTTTCCAGATTCTATCTGACCTTGAAATCCTCTAAATGTATGGTCAGGACGGCAAACTCTCTGAACCGGGAGATAGAATCCTTTTTCTACTACAGTATCTTCCACATCTATCTGTTCAAGATATTCAAGAAGTGCTGGTCCTTCATACCATGAAGTATTAGTACTTCTGACAGTTACATTGTCTCCTTCTGTCGCAGATACAGGTATCAGCTTGACGCTGTGAAGATTAAGTTCTCTTGAAAGCTCCTGTACCTGTTCAGATATCTCCTCAAAACGTTCTCTGCTATATCCCACAAGATCCATCTTGTTGATTGCAAAGACAAAGAATTTGATTCCCATAAGAGCACAGATTCTGGCATGTCTTCTTGTCTGCACCAACACGCCCTGTTTGGCATCAATAAGAATAACAGCAAGGTCTGCAAATGATGCTCCAACAGCCATATTTCTCGTATACTCCTCATGTCCTGGAGTATCAGCTACAATGAAACTTCTGTTATCTGTAGTGAAGTATCTGTAGGCTACATCAATTGTGATGCCCTGCTCTCTTTCTGCCATAAGACCATCTAACAAAAGTGAATAGTCTATTTCTCCACCTCTGCTTCCTACTTTTGAATCTAGTAACAGGGCTTTTTCCTGATCTGCATATAGCAGCTTGGAATCATATAATATGTGTCCTATGAGTGTTGATTTTCCATCATCAACACTTCCGCAAGTTATAAATTTAAGAAGTCCTTTCATCCTAGAAATAGCCCTCCTTCTTTCTCTTCTCCATGCTGGCCACTCCGCCATCATGATCTATTACTCTGCTGGTTCTCTCTGACTCAACCGAACTAAGTGTCTCTTCTATAATTTCATCAAGTGTAGATGCCTTTGATTCAACCCCGCCTGTTAATGGATAGCATCCAAGTGTTCTGAATCTGACACTCTTATACTCTATTTTTTCTCCATCTCTGAGCTTAAATCTGTCATCGTCTACCATAATAATGTTGCCGTCTCTTTCGATAACAGGTCTTTCCTTGGCAAAATATAATGGAACTATTTCAATCTGCTCTCTCTGGATATATTGCCATATATCTTTTTCAGTCCAGTTAGATATTGGAAATACTCTTATGCTCTCGCCTTTGTGAATCTGTGCATTATATAGCTTCCACATCTCAGGCCTCTGATTTTTGGGATCCCATGCCTGCGCTTCATTTCTAAATGAAAAGATTCTCTCTTTAGCTCTGGACTTCTCTTCATCTCGTCTTCCTCCACCAAATGCTGCTGTAAATTTGTATTTGGCAAGTGCCTGTTTAAGTGCCTGTGTCTTCATGATGTCTGTATATGCTGAGCCATGATCAAATGGATTTATACCATCTTTTACTCCCTGCTCATTGGTATGCACAAGCATCTCTATTCCATACTTCTCTGCTACATGATCTCTGAACTCAATCATTTCGTGGAATTTCCATGTTGTATCTACATGTAAAAAAGGAAATGGTGGCTTTTCAGGATAAAAGGCCTTGAGCGCAAGATGTAACATTACCGAGCTGTCCTTTCCTATTGAGTACAGCATTACTGGATTCTCACATTCAGCAGCTACTTCTCGTATTATGTATATAGCTTCTGCTTCAAGAGCATCCAGATGTGATAAATTTCCCATAATTTATATCTCCTTAGTATTTATTTGATTTCTGCGTATCTATTACAATTACTCTTTCAACTTTGTCCGGACTTATTACTTTCCAAGTGACCGTTCTATTGTCATCACCATATGTATATGTAAGAGTGCTGCCTCTTCCCCCTATATCAGCTCCGAGGAAAAACTTAACAGCTTCAACCTTGCATTCCTTAAGACATGAGGTACATCCCCAACAGTCTTCCGGATGTCTGATAACTGCTTTATGATCTGTAATCTTAAGCAGATTACCCGGACATACATCAGCGCATTTTCCACATCCCACACACTTATTCCTGTCTATGAATATGCTCATACCGAAGCCACCTCCTTATGCGCTGTACCTTGCCAATATTGAAGGATCTGTGTAGTGTCCATCAGTTCCTTTAATATGCTCTACAAGATTTCTCTCTATTATCTCTATCTCTCCATCTGGAAGCCTTCTGGAATTAACATATTTGAGCCATTTACTGCTCTTATCTGGATAATCTGTATTTTCTGCGAAACTATGCCATCTTGTTTCTTTTCGTGCCTTCAGATGAGCTATAACATTTAAACATACGATAAGTCTTTCTCTTATTTCATATATTCTGAGAAGATCATCCATATCTACTGCTCTTAGCTGTGGCAATATTCTCTGAAGTCTTTCTATATGTTCTCTTGCAAGGCCCAGTTCCGCTTCGTTATATTGATAGTTTCTGGATATTCCACCTGCATATTCATCCATTGCTTTCTGCATGGCCATTTCCATCTGGTCTATAGTAATAGTTGCTACAAAGTCTTCTACGTTATCTTTATTTTTCAGATATGATTCATATTCTCTAAATTTATCTGTAACTATCTGCCTTATAAACAAATCTATATTTTCAGTAACATCTTTTTGGGTTTCTAATCGTCTCTTACTATCTATGTCTTGTGCAATCGCTTCAGCAGCTATTTCGCCCTCTGCCAGTGCACCTGTAACATATTTCTGTGGTGCGCCTCCAGCAACATCTCCAGCAGCATACAGTCCCTTTATAGTTGTGCGCCTGTCGTTATCTACCCAGAATCCGCTTGCTGTATGCCCTCCAACTATATACGGTTCCGTACCTTCTATTTCAACTGGTTTGCCTTTCGGTCCTGCACCTGACTCCAGCCACTTAAGTGTCTGACTAGGTGCCATATTGAGGTATGCCTTATACAAGTCCTCTTCCTGTTCACTACTGATATGAGTCGTATCCAGATAACATGGTCCTCGCCCTTCTCTGTTCTCTGTGACCGTTCCGTACAATCTGTTAGATGTTGTGATTCCATATTTAGATTCATATACTTCACCTCTGGAATTGGTTTGCTTAGCTCCAACTCCTTGTGCAATCGTTCCCGTAGGAGCAATTGTGTCCTTACATCTAAGTGCTATGAATCTCATCTCAAATGTTGTCATCTCCGCACCTGCAAGTATTCCCATTGCATATCCGGCGCCTGTATTAAATGGAGGATACCACATCTTATGTCTTGAGAATCCCGGATTATTAGGTCTGTATAATCCAGCCGCTCCACCTGTTGCTATGAGAACGTTTACACATTTAAATGAAAAAAATTCCTCACAGGTTGTGCTAAATCCAACAGCTCCATATACAACTCCATCACGATATATAAGATCAGTAATATTTACATGATTTAGAATCTGTACATTAGGCTGCTGTCTAACAGCATCTGCAAGGATAGGTTTAATATTTTCTCCATTAATCTTGATATTGCGATTTCCCCTGCTGACATACTCTCCATTTGAATCCTTAAGTATTACGAGTCCCAAATCTTCCATAACTTTAGTTACACTATTAAGTCTATTGGACATCGATAAGAGCAGGTCTTCACGAACTATTCCATCCGCATCTTTTTTGCAATAATCAACGTATTGTTGTGCAGTCCTGCCTTTAGTAATGTATGCATTTATCGCATTAACTCCGGCAGCAAGGCATCCGCTTCTCTTAATATTTGCTTTTTCAACTATTATTACTTTTAAGTCTTTATTATTTTGTCCTAAGGTGTAGGCTGCATAACATCCTGCAGTACCACCACCTATTATCAGAACATCTGCTTCCAGCTCTGTATTATTCACACCTCTAATCTCCTACTAAATGCTATGAAAACGTTTACCATCCTTGTGACGTTCTAAATCATACCATATCGCTAGGAATAGGGATAATAGTTTTTTCATATTACTACATATAAGTTTTCGTTATATATGTATGTTTCTAATTGTTTGTCCTTAAAGCCTTTAGATACTTTTATCTGGAAGTTTTAACAAAGCATCAACAACCGGACGAATCATTTGTACCGATTCCACCTTGTTAATAGCACAGAGTTTTCGTCCTGCATCCTTACTGGATGCTCCACAATGGTATGCTTGCTCTGTTGATAATCCATAATCGAGTACAATAAGCCTATCATGACAATCAGTATTAGGCTTAATTCGAAGCGGTGGATATTGGTTTAGAAAATCGGCCGCAAACCACTGGTTCAAATTTTTAATCGAATAATTTTAACTACATATCCTCAAGACTCTCTATCTTTTTCAGTGCTTCCATATAAGCCATAAGACGCTTCTGCTGTTCTTCCTTGAGATTATGATAATCTTCAATCATCTGAACATCGCCTGGAGTGAATTTACTTTCTGGACTTGCTGCAGCAATTTCCTCTTCATCCTCAATTCCTTTACCGGTAAGCAATTGTTCCGGTGTAATCTGTAATACGTTGCAAATGTCCATTATCTTTTCTACAGTAGGATTAGTCTTTCTCTTTTTCCATTCGCTTATGGTACTGGTTGAAATACCTACCTGCTTTGCAAACTCCGCCTGAGTCATATTGCGTTCTTTCAAAACCTTTATAATTCTTTCGCTGATAATCATGAGTGATACCTCGCTTTCTGTTCACTTATATAACATTCATATTGGTGAATTTATTTTACCACGCCTCATGATATCCTTCAATGTTCTACTTCGTTTTCTTATTACGGAACTTCATATACGCTTTATAAGATTCATATATATATCTTTTTTGAAGATAGACATCAGGATCCAGTAATGAATCAAAATCAATTTCATCAGCGTATTTTGCTATTATATTTCCGATAAAGTTTGCAAGAGAACTCCATTCATCTTTGTCTTTTACTATCACTTTATTCTTCACAGTTATCCCCTTCCTTGAATGAGATTTTTGGCCTTTCACAAATTAGCAAGCAGTGCATCGGTGTACACCTGTGCGTTTGTCTCGTCATATAAAATGCGATATAATATAGATGTATAAATGTTTATTCTCACACTAGGAGATTATCTATGGTACAAAAGACTTATTCTTTCACCAACTATGAGGAATTGTTACCAATACTTGATGAAATTAAGACAGGCAGCAATTACAATTCTGCAAGCGGTGTCCTGATACAAATGTTTAATCCACGTCTTGATATTGATGAGCAGGCTGTTGTGGTGACCATTAATGAGCAGTGCCCAAAAGCCTGCGTCACCGGTATGACTGCAGCCAATATCGCCGATGTAAAATATGACATTTCCGACAGACCAATACAGCTTTCGGTATCCTACTTCTTTAAGACAACGCTTACATATCTTGAATATGATCTTAATGAAACCACTGCATTCGTGGCAGGTCGAAAAACTAACGAGGTACTTGAAAACACGCCTGATGCCTGCGCCATGCAGATAGTCTATGCTTCAAATCGTTCCACCATAACCACCTTTACCAGGGAATTTTTGCACCATGAAATACCAGTCTTTGGTGCCAAGGCCGGACGCAGTATCAGAGCTCTCAATCAGAATCATGTCTATGGAAAAAACTGTTATGACAACGCTATTATTGCTGTGATTTTCTGCAGTGAAGACCTAAGTGTTTATGTCGAGCACAATCTTGGATGGCAGGAGATTGGTATGGAGATGGCCATCACAAAAGTAGATGGAGACCACATCATCACAGAAATAGACGGAAAGCCTGCAGTAGAGATTTATGAAAAATATTTAAATGTAAAACCGGGACGTTATTTTGTTCAGAATGTCTGTGAATTTCCTCTGATCCTTCATCGCAATGACATTCTAATGGCCAGGGTTCCATCTGGCTGTGACGATAAAGGAGCCCTTCACTTTACAACTGACGTCTATCCCGGGGAGCACTTCCGTCTGTCCTATGCAGATCCTGTAAAGCTTGGACGTCTGTCAGCCCAGTCAGTAAGAGATCTTAAGTTTTTTGCTCCAGAAGCTTTATATGTGTTTGAATGTGGAAACCGAATGAGATTCTTAAAGCAGGGATATCAGGAAGAACTTGAAAGGTACAAGTCCGTTGTTCCTCAGATGTCTTTTACCACAGGATATGCGGAGATCATGGTGACACCAGACAGGCAGGGCGGCGACCTTAGCAGTGCACTTGTGGCTGTTGGCATGAAAGAAGAAGGCCATAAGAATCAGATAATCCCATGCAGGAGTATCGATACCAATTTCTTTGATGACTGCACAGAACTCTCCCAGAGTCAGAACGTCGAGATTCCATTTATCGATCGCATCCTGATCTTCCTTGAAAGCATGTCAAAAGAGCTTGATGACTTTAACAAAGAACTTGGAAAGATAGCAACTACAGACAGACTGACTCAGGTCTTTAACCGCTGGGAACTTGATAATAAGATATCTGCGGCCATGGAGCAGAAACAGACAGATTCAGAAAAAGAGTTTGCTCTTCTATTCATGGATATAGATCACTTCAAGCAGGTCAACGATACCTTTGGCCATGACGCTGGAGATGAAGTCCTTAGAAGCACTGTAAACCTGGTAAGAAACGAACTGAAAGAGGACTATGTATTTGGCAGATGGGGAGGCGAAGAATTTCTGTGCATGCTTCCTGCATCCAAGGAGGAAGCCCTTGAGTTCGCAGAGACAATACGAAGCCTTATCGATGAAGCCTACTTTGTAAATGTAAAACACGTAACCATCAGCATCGGTGTAACTATGGCAAAAGAAACAGATACCAAGGACAGCTTTATAAAAAGAGCTGACGATGGACTTTATGAGGCAAAGGAAACAGGAAGAAACAAGGTTGTATTTAAAGAATAACAATCTAACTCACCAGTAACGCAATCAGAGGGGCCGGCCCTCAGAGTGAAGACAAAGGTCGTTTTTATCGCGGCCTTTTCTTTATGTATATTTGTAAAAATGTCGATTTTAAGCAGGTTTTTTCAAAAAATATGAGTATGTTTATGATGAATACAATGATTGCTATATTTGTCCTAATGACCAGATACTAAAATACAGTACTACAAACAGAGATGGTTATAAGGAATATAAAAGCTGTGGGCACATCTGCGAGAAGTGTGATTTCTTGAGCCAATGTACAGCAAGTAAGAACCATGTAAAAGTGGTAACTCGACATGTATGGGTACCGCTACAAATACCATATCTGCAATCGTATCCAGCTTTGAGCCGAACTCACTGACGGTACCTGTTTTCCTTGCCACAGCACCATCAATCATATCTGAGAATCCGGCAGCTATATACAGTGCATAAAACATTGGCGATAATGCCGGACAGAACAATAAAGCAACGCTGAGCACTAGTCTGATTCCAGTTATGATATTAGCCATTTTACATCGGTGTCCCTACTTCTATCAGGTTCCCATCCGGATCATAGAAGCGTATGACCTTCTGTCCCCAGCTATGCGTCATAAGCCTGTTGACGTATTTCACATCCGGATAATACTTTTCAAGTTTTTCCACAAAGCCTTCTATGTCACGTTCCTCAAAATAGAGCTCACCGGCATTATTCTCCGGAATGATTTCTTTCCCAAGGAACTCTTTCCAGTATTTTTCCTCCTGCAGTACCATCCCTTCTGTCAGGATCATATTTCCATCATTGTCATGAATCATCTCAAGACCGAACAGATCATGATAAAACTGTCTGGCTCTCTCGATGTCTTTTACAACGATCAGCACATTTTTAAGCTTCATTATCTTCCTTTCTTTTTCTCAGAATCCTTAATCCTGTAATAATCCTCAGCGTCTACACCAATATTCACATGATGCTTCGCCTTCGCATTTTGGTTAATCAACTGAACCACGGTCTCGACTGTTGTTTACTTGAGCAACCAAATATCATAATGACATAGAGTGGCTACCTCAGCAATATTCTTTATTCTATTAGAGCATCTTTTGTAACTGTTTTTGAATAAGCAAAATCCATGTCACCATCTATAAGTACTATATCTCTGTACATATTAGGGTTAAGGAGTTTTATCACTTCAGCCTGTGAGATATAAAAACTAATCCCCGGCGCGTTACAACTCATAAGATTTACACCCGCGTCTTCAACATCTTTATGTGTAATTAAATACAAAATATTCTCCAGACAGCTATACTCTCTGTAGTCTCTCAAACCCGGATCATGACCATAATTCTTATTTGGATCATCCTCCTCATAATCATATGTTGGTATAATAAGGTCCTTGTTCTCAATTCTCAATTCATCAAATGCATAGCCGTCATCATATACAGAAAAAAATATGCCCTGCCCAACAATAAAACTCTCACTATAAGGAGTTCCATTATTGATGTGGATATACTGTTGAATTTGAAGATTATTCTTGTCAAGGACATCAGCGTCTATTAATTCGAAAAGCTTGACTCTGCTTTGACTTATACTATCTATCAAATCTCTCTTTGAAATCAATTTTTCTTTTTCGTTCTTGATTTCCTTAACATAGTCAACATCTTCAATATATTCATTAACGCTCTGATAGCCTGCCTTCCTTGCATCATTCTCAAACATTTTTCCGGCCACCATAAACTTGAGCGGATAGATACTCTTTATCGCTTCTGTGTTATTTCGCAAAGTCTCAACGCGCGTAATCTCTATATGTTTAAGCTTTTTCATTGCTTCTATGTCGGACGTTAAGATAGTATTAAAATCGCATTCCAAAACCAAGGTTGGTAATTCTTTAATATGTTTAACTATTTCAGGATATTCACCTTGTAACTGTTCTATGCTTTTGCATCCAAGTGCTTTCCAGACATCCTTTGCTAATAAGTATACCTTGTCTTCAATCACTATTCTGGTTCTAAACAGACTGATTCTATTCATGAAGTTTCCCCGATTTCTTAGCAAGTTGCTTATCTTCCTTTTGTACTTTTCTTTCCAGTTTTCTAATATCCTCAGAAGGAGGAAGATTTTCCGGTTTGATTCCCCTTTGCCCCAGCATCTCTCTTACTGAACTGTTGTTGTCAACATGTTCAACCGTTATAGCAGACTCCCCTTGTAAATCCTTTTCTTCAACATTGTAATTTGTCATCTCTGTTGCAAGATTCTTGGCTGCTATTGTAAGTGTCGGCAAAAAATCCGCCAACGGCCTTGAGTCCTTGACACCAAGACGTTCTTTCATTTCTTTGGTGGTATGTCCTCCAAATAAAGCCTGATCACCTTTTGAGCGTATTCTTGCGAACCCGGCATCGTCAACACCACGCTCATAGATATTCTGAGATAGTCGCTTTTCCGACTCCCTAAGCTTACCACGCGCTTCTGTTCTTTCTATATATGCAATTCGTTCTTCAATAAGTTCCTGCTTTCTTGTTTGCACCGCAAAATAACTCTGCGCGAATGCAATCTGTTCCTTTCGGGGATCTCCATTCTCAGCAATGAGATAGCAGGCATAACGAGTGAGCATATAATCATCCACTTCTCGATTTCCGCCTTTACCGATTTTTATCATTTTGCTGACATCAGCAAAATGATCCTTTACAGTTATCCCATTGTTTTCACAAGAAGTCTTTGCCTTTTCTATGGTCTTCTCAAAATTTCTCCATTGAGCATATTCCAGCAGTTCCATCAACTCTCTTGCATACCAGAATTCAATGCCATTCTCTTCATGCCTGATATCATCAAATCTTTTCTTATACTGTATTATTGCTTTTTTCTCCAAGTCTTTCCCCTCCTGCTACCTCCAACTTTTCCAAAATGCGAACCCGCATAAGCGGTTCGGTTCCACCGTGGTATGGTTCGGAAGCTCTCACATCATAAAGACTCTTATCAATATTGTCAGAAATATTATATTGAAGATGCCTGAGAACACGCCATATATCAATGAGGTCCCGGCAGGTGTCGCTTTTATAGGAATCATGAAACATTACGTTCAGCGCCATTCTCAGCTTCTCCGTCATTTCATCTCTATCTTTAATCCATTCATGAAATCGCCTGTCATTCTCAGGATCATTTTTATCATAGAAAAACCTGTCTTCAGCAATAATGTCAGCAACCAGATCTGGTTGATTCATCAGAATACGTCCATATATTTCCGTAGACAAAATCAGTAAGTTTAGCTGTTCTTCCGTCATCTCTACTTCCAATTTCATAATCCGTCACCTTCCTTGACATTCATAGTCTGGATTTATATAATATTACCAATGGTAATATTATATTGTTACCATTGGTAATTGTCAAGGAGGTTATTATGAACCATACGAACAATACTCTTATTCCTGAACGACTCAAATCGGCAAGAGAAAGGCTTAACCTTTCCAAAGCTGAAGCTGCACGGCGGATTGGATTAACGGCTGCATCCTACGTTAGATATGAAGCAGGTGACCGCAGGCCTTCTCCACAGGTCATAATATCGATAGCGGAGAAAATGAATACATCAGTTGCCTATTTATCAGGAGAAACAGATGATATTTCCCCTGATGTAATAAACATTCATAAAAGTAGTAATCCTATCTTATTTGAACTGATAAAGAACACTCAAAGCGCAGATGACACAACTTTGCAACGCTTGCTTACTTATTACCATCAGCTGACCAAAAACGATTAGTTTGTATTATCGTTTTTCTTTATCTGCCTCTGCGTCCTTAACCCGATAATAGTTTTCCATATCAAGCGTAAACGTGACATGATC
Organism: Eubacterium oxidoreducens; assembly: GCF_900104415.1. Classification (GTDB taxonomy): domain Bacteria; phylum Bacillota; class Clostridia; order Lachnospirales; family Lachnospiraceae; genus Eubacterium_C; species Eubacterium_C oxidoreducens. The sequence goes on from NZ_FMXR01000009.1 coordinate 28,689, forward strand.
CTTTGCATTTCGAAGTCGTTCGAGCAAACAACAGGTCTCAATATTAGCCGTAAACGGAAACATATCTACACAACAGACTCTTTTCACCTCATATCCGGCCTCTAGCAGCATTTCAAGATCTCTAGCAAGCGAAGTTGGTTTACAAGATATGTACACTAAACTTTCCACCTCGTAGGATAACAATTTTTTCAGAGCCTTTGCAAGAACCCCTTCTCGCGGAGGATCTACCACAAGGAAATCCGGTTTTTGTTCAATATTATCCAGCACCGCAAATACATCCCCTGCAATGAACTCACAATTTTCAATGTGATTTTCCTTTGCATTCTCACGGGCAGCTTTCACAGCTTCTTCTACAATTTCAACCCCAATAACCTTTTGGGCTGATGCTGCCATAAGCTGTGCAATCGTTCCTGTACCACTGTACAAATCATATACAATTTTATCATCCCCGGCTGAACCAATAAAATCTCTGGCTGTCTCATAAAGCACTTCCGCACCAAGGGAATTGGTCTGAAAAAAGGAAAATGGCGTAATCTTAAACTTCAGTCCGAGCAATTCCTCATAAAAATAATCCTTACCGTAAAGTGTTGTCATTCCCTGATTGATAACCGCATCCGCAAGTGAATCATTTTGTATCTGTAATATACCGGCAATTTGCGACTCCAATGGCAAGTTTAACAACTGTGTTTTCCATTGTTCTAAAAGCTGTTCTTCTCTACATCCAAGTTCATCCGTCTGTGTACTTGTCACCAGACACACTAAAATCTCACCGGTCTTTTCTCCTCGTCGCAATAGTAAATGTCTCAAATAACCTTTATGCGTATTTTTATGAAAAAAAGGAATCTTGCGTTCCCGAAAATAAAGCATCGTCATCTCAAGAATCTTTCCGAAATCTTCGCATGCAATTCTGCAATCCCCTACCGGAACAATATCGTGAAAGCTACCTCTTTTATGCATTCCCAGTGTCAAAGGCCCATCCTTCATCTCGTCTCCAAAGGAATACTCCATCTTATTCCGATAACCATCCATCTTAGGCGAAGGTTTTACGCCTTCAAATACATCATCCTCTAGCATATAAAGGAGTTCCTTTACCTGATTATACTTAATCTGAAGATGCGTATCATAATCCATCGATTGATACAGACATCCGCCACAAATTCCAGCATGCTTACAACGAGGAATCGCAAGCTCATTAGGTGCTTTTTCAATGACCGAAAGCAACGTTCCTTCTGCTTTTCCTTTTCGTTTTTTGGATACTCTAGCCTGAATTCGTTGCCCCGGCAAAGCATTCTTAATCAGAATCTGTTCTCCTTCTTCCGTAACAGCAATCCCTTTGTTCGGAAATCCGATTCTTTCTACATTAGCTTCTACAATCTGACCTTTTTTCATAGTATCTCCTTTTTTATGCAAAATAAAAAAGGCCCTAAAACAAGAGCCCTTCTTCATTTTACTTCTAAATCTCTAAATCCGTAAGAAATGATTAATCCTCATCATCAAAGAAATCATCATCAAAGTCATCATCAAAACCGTCATCATATTCATCGATATAATCCGGTGCAAAATAACGATACAGGAAATAGAATGCAACGCCCGCAGCAACAATGATACCTGCTACAATCAAAAATCTGCGGAACTTCTTCTTATCTCGATTCGCCAACATATTACTCAATTTTTCAAATTTAATTAAATCACTCATGGATCCCACTCCTTTATCAATTAATTATACGTTCAAATAACTTGCACTAATTATAGCACATCTAATATCTCGATACTAGATTTTTTTCAATTTTGCAAATGTAGCAAACATTTTCTTGACACCATAATTATCAAACAAAACCGTCACCTCAAAATCACGACCTCCACGCACGATTTCCTGTACAAGACCTTCTCCGAATTTCATGTGTCGCACGCGATCTCCTACAACATATTCAAGCTGACCTTCCGACAAAGAAGCCTTCCCAAAATCTTTTGCTTCACGCTTAGGTGCACTTGACTTAGTCAGATAAGAATTTTGTTTAAAAGCAGACTTTGCCTGTCTTGACGGACTCTGCTCACGAATCGGTCTTGTCTCGTTAATTGTTCCGGTCAAAAGTGTCGAATCAATTTCCTTTACAAATCTAGAAACTCTGGCAAAATTTATTTCCCCTCGCACCATTCGCATTCTAGCTGAGGTAATTGTCAGCTGTTTCATTGCTCTTGTAATTCCCACATACATCAGGCGACGTTCTTCTTCAACTTCGGATTCATCCCCCGAAGAGATGGACATATAAGAAGGAAACAGCCCGTCTTCAAGGCCGGCCAGATAAACATTTGGAAACTCTAACCCTTTGGCGCTGTGCAGTGTCATCAATACCACATATTCACTTTCCTCTTCTAAATTGTCAATATCTGCAATCAGGGCAACCTCTTCTAAGAATCCACCCAAAGTCGGCTCATCAACCTCTTCTTCGTAGGTTGCAATTTTATTGATTAATTCGTCAATATTTTCTATACGAGAAAGTGCCTCATCTGTACCTTCTGCCTCTAATTCCCGAACATAGCCGGTCTGCTCGATAATCTCTTCTATCAATTCTCTTATAGACAAGCCGCTTAACAGCTTCGTACGCATCACTTGAACAAATTGGACAAATGTTTCTATCTTGGCAGCTGCTCTAGAAACCGAAGAGATTTCCTGCACCCTTAAAAGCGCATCATAAAAGCCGATTCCCTGCTCATCCGCATAACCGGAAACTTTCGCAATTGTTGTTGCACCAATCCCGCGTTTTGGTACATTAATGATTCGCATTACGGCCAGATCATCTCGTGCATTGTCTATCGTCTTTAAGTAGCTTAGTAAATCCTTGATTTCCTTACGCGCATAGAAGTTTACGCCCCCGATAATCTTATACGGAATATTCTCTGCCACAAAACGTTCTTCAAACAATCGCGATTGCGCATTGGTTCGATAAAGAATCGCACAATCTGAGTACCCAAACGTACCTTCTTTTACCTTTGCTGCAATATCATGAGACACAAAATATGCTTCTTCATCCCCATTTTCAAATTGTTTAAATACAATCTTATTTCCTGTTGGATTCTCTGTCCAAAGCGTCTTCTCCTTACGACCATAGTTATTTCTTATCACACTGTTCGCCGCATTTAAGATATTTTGTGTAGAACGATAATTTTGCTCAAGTCGAATCACATGCGCTTTTGGATAATACTGTTCAAAATTAAGAATATTTTGAATATTTGCCCCTCTAAATTTGTATATGGATTGATCATCATCACCAACGACACAAAGATTCTCATATTTTCCCGCCAATAACCGAATAAGTTCAAACTGCGCTGTATTGGTGTCCTGGTATTCATCTACCATCACATACTCAAATCGTTCCTGATATTGCCGGCATACCGTTTCATCTTTTTGCAACAATTCAACCGTCTGCACAATCAAATCATCAAAATCCATGGCATTGTTTTTCTTTAAAGCACTTTGATATTCCCGATAAACCTGCGCATATGTGGACTTCACGTAATCTCCGTTTGCTTCCCGTGCATACTCTGTCGGATTTATCAGCTTATCCTTTGCTCCGGATATCTCCGCCATAAATGTCTTTTCTTTGAATCTTTTCGTATCGATATTAAGCTTTTTACAGATTGTTTTAATCAAATGCTTTTGGTCATCACTATCATAAATTGTAAAATGATTCTCATATCCGATTCGATCCGCATAGCGCCGTAGTATTCTTACGCAGGTAGAATGAAATGTCGCAACCCAAATCGCATCTGCTCCAAATCCGACTGCGCGATCGACTCGCTCCCTCATCTCTCCTGCCGCCTTATTGGTAAATGTAATTGCCAAAATCTTATATGGAGCTACATTATTCTCTATTAAAAAAGCAATTCGGCTCGTTAACACTTTCGTTTTTCCCGATCCGGCTCCTGCCAAAATTAAAAGCGGCCCTTGCGTATGCTTTACAGCCTCTAATTGTCTATCATTTAACTCTTCGTACATTCTATACTCCCATCTGATAAAGAAAGCATCAGGGGAATTGATTCCCTGATGCTCTTTCTTATTTCTTCAACCGTTCAAATACCATATCGTACCCGTCATTACCATAATTCAGTGCTCGATTCACTCTACTAATTGTAGCCGTTGAAGCACCTGTCAGTTCTGCAATGTCCTGATATGTCTTTTCTTCCCGAAGCATCTTCGCAACTTCAAACCTTTGAGATAGCGAAAGTAATTCATTCACTGTACATACATCCTCAAAAAAACGGTAACATTCTTCTTTATTTTCAAGCGATAATACAGCATCAAACAATTGTGAAATCGCTTCTGTTCGTAGTTCTTTTCCCACTGTGATTCACCCCGAATTAATAATTATTCTTTTTCGGATTATGTCCGAAATGCAATCTAGTGAGATTTTAACATATTAAAGTTGTAAAGTAAATATAGAAAAATTGGACGAAACCTCTTTTATCCTATATAATGAACAAAGTCTTATAAATCTGACTACGAGGAGGTAATCTATTTTGAACAAACCGGTATTGGTAATTATGGCAGCCGGCGTCGGCAGTCGTTATGGTGATAAACTCAAACAACTCGATGCGATTGGCACTTGTGGAGAACCAATTATGGAATTTTCCATCTATGATGCCAAGAAAGCAGGATTTGAAGATGTGGTCTTCATCATAAAAAAAGAAATCGAATCTAAATTTAAATCCGAAATCGGCGATCGTATTTCCAAATATATGAACGTACGTTATGCATATCAGGAAATCAATGCCCTTCCGGAAGGCTTTCAGGTTCCCGGCGACAGAAGTAAGCCTTGGGGTACTGCTCACGCACTTCTTTGCGCAAAGGATGTCATTGATGGACCGTTTGCAGTAATTAATGCGGATGATTATTACGGCACCTCAGCCTTTGAACTTATTTATAACTATTTGACACGTACACAAGATGACAGCAAATTCCGCTATGCCATGGTATCTTATGAGCTGAAAAATACAATTTCTCCAAATGGTACTGTTTCTCGCGGAGTCTGCACAATCGGAAACAACTCCTACCTTTCTTCCATCCAGGAATACACGAAGATTAAAGGTGATGAACAAGGAAACTGCGAATATTCCCTAGATGATGGCATCACGTTTACTTCTATCGACGGTAATTCCCCTGTTTCTATGAATCTTTGGGGATTTTCCAAAAGTTTTCTTGAAGAAATCGAAAAGCGTTTCCCTGCCTTTTTAGAGGATGCTTTGAAGAATGCGCCTGAAAAAGCGGAATATTTCCTTCCAAGCGTTGTATCTTCTCTTATGGCTGAAGACAAAGCTACCGTCAAAGTGCTTCCTTGCAAGGATAAATGGTATGGTATCACCTATCACGAGGACAAGTTCCCAACGGTTCTTGCTCTTTCTAGAATCACCAGAGCCGGTGTCTATCCGCAACCACTGTTTGGCACTCCGGTTAATATCTAGTAATAAGTAAAATATTTTCTAAAACAAAGGAGCAGTAGATACCCGTTAGGATATCCACTGCTCTATATTTTAATCAACTCAATAATATTCCCCATAAATCAAGTCAAGACTCGCTCGCGAGTCTTGCGCGCCGGATTCGGGTCTGCTTCAGCAGACAAATTCCTGTCCGAATCCGTGCGCATCCTCGCGGAGCGTTTAACTCAGTCGGAGCTTGTACTCCGACTGAGTTAAAATTGTACAAGCTATACGGCCTCAGCAAAATATTCCTTAACCAGTTGCTGTGCTTTCTTTTCCAAATCAACATGAATGTCTAGACCGCCCTTTTGCGCTTCTTCCCTCACCACTCGGCGCGCAAGATTCTTACGGGTGACAAAAGGCATCTTTCCCTTGGATTCTTTTTTCAAACTTTTTTCCAACTGACTAATACAAACTGCCTCAACGGTTTTTCCTTCATATTTAATCATATTAAGATCCCCTTCCTCTCTCAACATTATGTATAGTTGCTATATATTCTAACTATATTTTGCGGATACCAATTGGTATACCATTCGTTTGCAATTACATTTTAACACTATCTTTCTCAACTTTCAACCATTCTCTTATCTTAATTTCGGATTCATCCGTTTCAAACGTTTTGATGCTTCATAATTTCATTGACAAAAACTTGTAAAAAAAATAAAATTTATATAAACAAAAGGTGCGCGAAATACGCTACTTACCAAGAAAAAGGAGGAGTCATTTACATGAACAACTTAACATTAGCTGTAGAAAACGAGATTGCTGTTCTTACCATCACAAGACCGGCTGCGTTAAATGCATTAAACAGCGAAACATTAGATGAATTAAACGAAGTATTAACAGAGATTGAAGCTCGCGATGATATTAAGGTCGTAATTCTGACCGGCGGTGCTGATAAGAAAGGCAATGAATTCAAGTCTTTCGTAGCCGGAGCTGATATCTCAGAAATGGTGAACTTTACTGCTGCACAGGCTCGTGCCTTTGGAATGCGTGCATCGGTTCCTTTCTTTAAATTAATGAACATGCGTCAGGTTACCATCGCTGCTGTTAATGGTTTTGCGCTCGGCGGTGGATGCGAGATTTCTATGGCCTGCGATATTCGTATTGCATCCGACAACGCTTCTTTCGGACAACCTGAAACCGGTCTTGGCATCATCCCTGGATTTGGTGGAACACAGCGTCTTGCAAGATTAGTCGGAATGGGTCGCGCCAAAGAACTGATTTTTACCTGTGATACAATCGATGCACAGGAAGCTTATCGAATTGGATTGGTTAATAAGGTCGTACCGAAAGAAGAACTTATGAGCACTGCTAAGGAAATGGCTGCAAAAATCGCTTCTAAGGCAAGCTATGCTATTGCCGTTGCCAAGGCAGCCATCAACAATGGTTACGATATGGATATTAAAAATGCGGTTGAAATGGAAGCCAATCTCTTTGGCATTACTTGCTCAACACATGACAAAACAGAAGGCATGAGCGCTTTTCTTGAAAGAAGAAAACCTGACCTTACTGATTTCTAATCTGCTATTACCTACAAAGGAGCTCGTATATTATGTCAAATATTAAAATTGGTTTCATCGGAAGCGGCAATATGGGCAGTGCTATGATTGGCGGAATCATTCAATCAAAGCTCGTAGATGCCGACCATGTAATGGTAAGCGATCCTATGGAAGATAAATTAGCTTCCATAAAGGAACGCTTTTCTATCAAAACCACAACTGATAATAAAGAAGTTGCAACATTTGCCGATTATTTGTTCTTGGCTGTTAAGCCTAATATCATCCGCGATGTCATCTCTCAAATCAAAGATGTCATTACAAACGATAAGGTCATTATTTCCATTGCTGCCGGTACACCGATTGCTGCAATCGAAGAAGCCTTTGGCAAAACAGTCAACCTGATTCGTGTTATGCCTAATACACCGGCACTTGTTGGCGAAGCTATGAGTGCTTTATCTCCAAATGAAGAGATTAACGATGAGCAAATTTCTTTTGCCTGCAAAGTATTTAACAGCTTCGGCAAATGCGAAGTTGTAAAGGAATCTCTTATGGATGCCGTTGTCGGCATCAGTGGTTCTTCTCCAGCCTATGTCTATATGTTTATTGAGGCTATGGCGGATGCCGCTGTATGTGATGGCATGCCACGTGCACAAGCTTATAAATTTGCCGCACAGTCCGTTTACGGTGCTGCCAAAATGGTTCTTGAGACAGGTGAACATCCGGGGGTATTAAAGGATGCCGTCTGCTCCCCTGCCGGAACGACAATCAAGGCGGTTGCCAAACTTGAAGAAAAGGGATTTCGTGATGCTGTCATCAGCGCTCAGTTAGCATGTTCTGAAATGTCACGAGAGATGTCTAAGAAAAAATAAAAAAAAGAAGGAGAAGATTATGTTTAAGGAATTCAAAGAATTTGCCCTAAGAGGCAATATGCTTGATCTCGCTATCGGTATGATTATCGGTAGTGCATTTACAGCAATTGTTAATTCTGTTGTAGATGATATCATCATGCCACTCCTAGGTCTTTTTACCGGAAATATTGATTTTTCCAATCTGTTTGTATCACTTGATGGAAATCATTATGATTCCCTTGCACAGGCCGAAGAAGCCGGTGCTGCCGTTATAAAATACGGCTCATTTATTGGATACGTAATCTACTTTGTCATTATTGCATTTATTTTGTTCTTAATAATCAAAGGGATTAACAAAATGATCGAGAAAAGCAAAAAAGAAGAGGCTGCAGATCCTACTACAAAAGAATGCCCATATTGTGCTAGTGAGATTCCAATTATAGCAAAAAGATGCCCACAATGTACAACTCCTTTAGAAGGCTTTGTAGATCCTGCAAAATAAAATAAAACGCCCGAAGATATCTTACAAGAGCATATCTTCGGGTTTTTTTCGTCTTCTTTTCGTGGTACTATTCTCCCATTAGTTTTTCTTAAGAATCATTTTAGAAACGTTTTATTGTTTTGCCACATCCTGGACATAAATTCTCGATATTATAATTTTGCGATAAACAAAATAATACCTATAAACAACATATAACTCCCTATCTTATTTTTATGATTTGAAAAAAGCAACCTATTATCCGGTTGCTTTTTTCATTTCCATTTTTATTCCATTTCTTCTAAAAGCTTATCGATACTTACCAGTTTTACACATACAATAAACACTTCTACCGCCATACGCAGATCCTCCATAGAAGGATAAGATGGTGCAATTCGAATCACGCTATCATGCGGATCCTTTCCATATGGAAATGGCGCACCTGCAGGCGTCATCTGTACACCTGCTTTTTTACAACGTGAGACGATCTTTTTGGCACAACCTTCAAGCGCTTCAAAACAGATAAAATAGCCGCCCTTTGGTGTATACCATTTTCCGATTTCTAATCCGGTAATCTCTTCATCTAACCGATTCAAAATCAATTCAAACTTCGGACGCATAATATCCGCATGTTTCATCATATGCTCATAAATTCCATGAATATCCTGGAAGAAACGTACATGGCGAAGTTCATTAACCTTATCATGTCCAATTGTCTGTACCTTCAACTGTTTTTTAATATCTTCAAGGTTATTAAGTGAAGTTGCTATACAGGCAACGCCTGAACCCGGAAATGAAATCTTAGATGTCGATGCAAATTTATATACCATATCCGGATTACCGGCTCTCTTACATTCTGCCAAAATCTCAATAAGATTATCCTGATCCATATCATATAAATGATGAACGCCATATGCATTGTCCCAATATATTCTAAAGTCAGGTGCTGCAGGCTTCAATCTTGCAAAACGACGAACCGTCTCATCAGAATAGGTGATTCCGGTTGGATTGGAATACTTTGGCGTACACCAGATTCCCTTTATAGATGCATCACTAGATACAAGCTGCTCTACCATATCCATATCCGGACCGGTTGAATGCATCGGAATGTTAATCATCTCAATCCCAAAATGTTCTGTAATCGCAAAATGTCTATCATAACCCGGAACAGGACATAGGAATTTTACTTTATCTAATTTGCACCACGGTGTACTTCCCATTACACCATGTGTCATAGAACGTGAAATCGTATCATACATCACATTCAAGGAAGAATTACCGTAAATAATAATATTATCCGGATTACATTCTATCATGTCGCCTAAAAGCACTTTTGCCTCATGAATTCCATCTAGCACACCATAATTACGACAATCTGTTCCATCTTCACAGCGAAGATCCGCATCTGAGCTAAGCACATCCATCATTCCCATGGAAAGATCAAGCTGTGCGGTAGAAGGTTTTCCTCTGGACATATCCAAATGAAGCTCACTATTTTGGTATTCCTTATAGACAGCTTTTACTTTTTTTCTCTCTTCTAATAATTCTTCTTTTGACATTGATGCATATGGTTCCATCTTATTCCTCCTAAATCTAATCTAAATCTTCTAATTCTTTTAGATGATCATATATCTTCTTTTCATATCCAATCTGGGTTGGATGATAAAACTTACTTCCGACCAATGAATCCGGCAGATATTGCTGCTTTACATAATGCTGCGGAAAATCATGCGCATATTGATATCCGATTCCATGCCCAAGCCTCGCAGCGCCCTTATAATGTGCATCCTGCAAATGAACCGGAATAGAATCTGTCTTCGTCTTTTCTACTGCCTGTGAAGCCTTTTCAATTGCCATATAAGCGGCATTGCTTTTTGGCGCCGATGCAAGATAGCAGACTGCTTGCGATAGGACAATCTGTGCCTCTGGCATTCCTATTCTCTCAACAGCCTGTGCGCAGGAGACCGCAACTGTAAGTGCATACGGATCTGCATTTCCCACATCTTCTGATGCCAGAATCATAAGCCGTCTGGCAATAAATTTAATATCTTCCCCTGCATAAAGCATTCTGGCCAGATAATAGACTGCTGCATCCGGATCGGAACCACGGACACTTTTTATAAATGCAGAGATGGTATCAAAATGCGAATCTCCATCCTTATCATACTTTACTATCCTTTTTTGAATACATTCAGATGCAATCTCTTTTGTTATATGAATGATCCCATCTTGATCCGGCTGTGTGGTCATTACCCCAAGTTCAAGAGCTGTCAATGCGCTTCTTGCATCGCCATTTGCAACATCCGCCAGAAATTCAAGTGCCTCATCATCAGCCTGCGCCTGAAATGCTCCTAGTCCTTTTTCTTCGTTGCTTAGTGCTCTTTGCAACAGCTTCTTTATATCCGAAACTTCTAAAGATTTTAATTCAAATATAATGGATCTAGACAGCAACGCTCCATTTACTTCAAAATACGGATTCTCTGTTGTTGCTCCAATAAGCGTAATCGTTCCATCTTCCACAAAAGGAAGCAGATAATCTTGTTGCCCTTTATTAAAACGATGTATCTCATCAATAAACAAGATGGTCTTCTTCTGATACATCCCCATTGTCTTCTTTGCCTTTTCTACTACCTGTTCCATATCTTTTTTACCGGCAGCAGTCGCATTAATCTGGGTAAATTCAGCGCTAGTCGAACCTGCAATCACTTTCGCCAGTGTTGTCTTTCCACACCCCGGCGGACCATAAAAAATTACAGATGACAACCGATCCGCTTTAATTGCCCGGTACAACATCTTATCCTTCGCAACAATATGCTCCTGACCTACCACTTCTTCCAAAGTTGTCGGTCGCATTCTTGACGCAAGGGGAGCACTGCTTTCCATTTCCTGATTTCTCATATATTCAAACAGATCCATCATGCCCTCCTTTACCTCAAAAAAAGGGGCCTAAAAACATCTAAAGCCCCTTTGTTTCTTTCCTATTATAAGTACTTTACATTTGAAATGCAACTTTTCTTTTTTTGATTCGATTTAAGCCGGAACAGTTGCTGTCAATTTTCCTTGTTCTAGACTAATTACGATGGTATCACCTTCCTCAACCTCATCTGCCAAAATACATTTTGCAGCTAACGTTTCCACTGTTTTTTGCAGATAACGCTTAATTGGTCTTGCTCCATAGGATGGATCATAAGCTGCATCCGCTATATAATCGGCCGCCTCATCCGTAAGCGTAATTGTAAGCTCGCGATCTGATACACGCCGGTTAAGATCCGCCATCAACAACTTCATAATATCTTGAATATAAGCTTTTGTCAGCGGTTTAAACATGATGATTTCATCTAGTCTGTTCAAAAACTCCGGTCTGAAATTACTATGTACCCGGCTCATCACACTTTCTTTCGCCGATTCCTTGATGCTTCCATCCTCTTCAATTCCCTCTAACAAAAATTCCGAACCCAGATTAGAGGTCATAATTAAAATGGTATTTTTAAAATCTACGGTTCTTCCCTGAGAATCTGTGATTCGCCCATCATCAAGTACCTGAAGTAATACGTTAAATACATCCGGATGCGCTTTTTCTACTTCGTCAAACAATACCACACTATATGGTTTTCTTCGAACTGCTTCTGTAAGTTGTCCTCCTTCTTCATATCCAACATATCCCGGAGGCGCTCCAATGAGTCTTGATACCGAATACTTTTCCATATATTCACTCATATCAATTCGAACCATATTATTTTCATCGTCAAACAGACTTTGCGCCAAAGCCTTTGCCAGCTCCGTCTTACCAACCCCGGTCGGTCCCAGGAACAAAAATGAACCAATTGGTTTTCCCGGATCTTTGATACCGGCTTTTGATCGAATGATAGCTTCTGTTACTTTCGTAACTGCCTCATCTTGACCCACAACTCGTTTGTGCAATTCTTCATCTAGATGAAGCGTTTTATTTCGTTCTGATTCTGTTAGCTTTGCTACCGGAATACCAGTCCATCTCGAAATAATCCTTGCGATTTCTTCATCGCTGACATTTTCATGAACCAACGAACGATCCTGCCTACGCACAGCTTCTTCTTCCGCCTTTAATTCCTGTTCTAATTGAGGCAGACGTCCATATTGAAGCTGCGCAGCCTTTTCTAAGTCGTATTGTTGCTGCGCAATCTCAATTTCTTTTCTCACCTGCTCAAGTTCCTCACGAATGAGCTGCACCTTTTCGACAGACTTCTTTTCATTATCCCATTTGGATTTTTGTTCATTAAATTCGCTTCGAAGTTCTGCAATCTCTTTTTGCAGATCCGAAAGTCTTTGCTGAGATAGGCGATCGGTCTCTTTCTTAAGCGCCATTTCCTCAATCTCAAGTTGCATTAATTTGCGATTCATCTCATCAAGCTGTGCCGGCATAGAATCAAGTTCTGTCTTCACCAGCGCGCAAGCTTCATCTACAAGGTCAATTGCCTTATCCGGCAAAAATCTATCTGATATATATCGATTGGACAATGTCGCTGCACTCACCAAAGCTGCATCTGCAATCTTTACTCCATGAAAGACTTCATAGCGCTCTTTCAGGCCACGAAGGATGGAAATCGTATCCTCCACGGTCGGTTCTTCCACATGCACCGGTTGAAAACGTCTTTCAAGAGCTGCATCTTTTTCTATATATTCACGATATTCATCTAGTGTAGTCGCTCCAATACAATGAAGTTCGCCCCTCGCCAAAAGTGGCTTTAACATATTTCCTGCATCTAACGCTCCATCCGTTTTGCCTGCTCCGACAATTGTATGAAGTTCATCTATAAAGAGAATAATCTGTCCATCAGAGTTCTTCACTTCGTCCAATACAGCTTTTAGACGTTCCTCAAATTCACCACGATATTTTGCCCCTGCTACCAGCGCTCCCATATCAAGTGCATATAGGATTTTATCCTTCAAACCTTCCGGTACATCTCCCTTAACAATACGCTGTGCAAGTCCTTCTACAACAGCCGTCTTACCTACGCCCGGTTCTCCTATGAGCACCGGATTATTCTTTGTCTTACGTGACAAAATACGCACAACGTTTCGAATCTCACTATCTCTTCCAATTACAGGGTCAAGCTTTTGTTCTCGCGCACGCTGCACCATATCAAATCCATACTTTTCCAGCGTATCATAGGTATCTTCCGGATGATCCGTATCAACTTTTTTATCACCACGAACACTATTAAGTGCTGTCATAAAGTTATTTCGATTGATATTATATTCCTTTAACAACTGTTTGATATCCTTATTTGGATACTTTAACATGCTTAAAAACAGATGTTCAACCGATACATAAGAATCCCCCATCTTCTTGGCTTCATCTTCTGCACAAATCAATACCTTGTTCAAAGCCTGCCCAACATAATTCTGACCGCCGGATACCTTCGGCCGTTTCCCGAGAAGATTTCTCACCTCCATAAGCAAGCTATTTACGTCAACATCCATCTTCTCGAGAAGATTTCCAAGCAATCCACCTTCCTGCTCTAACAATGCGCACAGCAAATGTTCTTGCTCAATTTCCTGATGATCATTCGCTACCGCTATCTTCTCGCATTCTTGCACTGCTTCAATCGATTTTTGTGTAAACTTTTGAATATTCATATTGCACTCCTCCTTCCACCCATAAGGATTCTCACAACCATAAAATAGCACCTTTTGTTAGCACTGTCAAGAGTTGAGTGCTAATATTGTCAGAAAATTTTCCATAAAAATTCGCTGCAGAGATATCTTTCCATTCAAGAACTTATCTCTACAGCGTTCACTCTACATAATTTATATCAATGTAACACCATTTATTCTTTATTATGTAGATAGCATAACATTTCAAAGGTTACAAAAGGGATACACGCAATCCCCCTCTTAACCGAAGTCAAGACTCGCTCGCGAGTCTTGCGCGCCGGATTCGGGTCTGCTTCAGCAGACAAATTCCTGTCCGAATCCGTGCGCATCCTCGCGGAGCGTTTAACTCAGTCGGAGAAATCCCCCACCTACGCTAACGCTTAGAGGTGGGGGATTTCTCCGACTGAGTTAATACTCAATTCCTTCTCTTGCTTTGATTCCTCGATCAAATGGATGTTTGATTTTTTTAATTTCAGATATATAATCTGCTTTCTCTATAAACTCCACTTTCGGATTTCTTCCGGTCATAATAATTTCACAATCCTGAAGCTTTTTTATTGCCGCAAGAACCTCGTCCACTTGCAGAAGGTTTGCATTTACAGCATCTAATATTTCATCCCAGACAACAACGCCGGCTCTTCGATTTATAGCGGTATCCACCAAGGACTCGAAATACTTCGGATAATTAGTCTGTGCGCTTTTTAGCTCCTCTTTTGTCATGCTTATGGTAAACTTAACCAGCCCCGAATAAGAAATCACATCAATTCCCGGCACATAGGAAAATGCTTCCACTTCCCCACTAGAGCCACCTTTTAAAAACTGGCCAATCACAACATGATGTCCTCTTCCCGCTGCTCTAAGCGCAAGTCCCATTGCCGCAGTTGTCTTTCCTTTTCCATCTCCTATATATAAATGTAACATCCTATACTCCTATAGCTCGCAGTTCTTAACAGTTCTTGGAAACGGCACAACATCTCTGATATTTTGCATTCCCGTCAAATACATCAAACATCTTTCGAATCCCAATCCGAATCCGGCATGACGTGCCGAACCATACTTTCGTAAATCCAGATAGAATTCATAATCTTTTTCACTCATTTGAAGTTCCATCATTCGCTGCTTTAATTTATCCAGATTATCTTCCCTTTGCGAACCGCCAATAATCTCGCCGATTCCCGGTACCAAACAGTCTACTGCCGCAACCGTTCGACCATCTTCATTCATTTTCATATAAAATGCCTTAATTTCTTTTGGATAATCCGTTACAAAGACTGGTCGTTTAAATATTTCCTCCGTCAGATAGCGTTCATGCTCCGTCTGCAAATCACAGCCCCAGGTCACCTTATAATCAAATCGGTCATTTTGTTTTGCCAAAATTTCGACTGCCTCCGTATAAGTGATTCTGGCAAAATCATTTTCCAGCACGTTGCGCAAACGCTGCTTTAATCCTTTATCAACAAAGGAATCAAAAAAATCAATTTCCTCTTTTGCATGCTCTGTCACATAGCGAATGATATATTTAAGCATTTCCTCTGCCAAGATCATGTCATCATATAAATCTGCAAATGCAATCTCTGGTTCAATCATCCAAAACTCTGCAGCATGGCGTGTCGTGTTCGAATTCTCAGCTCGAAAAGTCGGCCCAAATGTATAAATCTTCTTAAATGCCATCGCATAGGCTTCCCCATTTAGCTGCCCGGATACCGTAAGATTTGCCGGTTTTCCAAAAAAGTCCTGCCCGTAATCAATCTCTCCTGCTTCATCTTGAGGAACATTATTAAGGTCCAGTGTCGTTACCTGAAACATTTCACCTGCGCCTTCACAATCACTGCCGGTAATAATCGGCGTATGCACATAAACAAAATCACGCTCCTGAAAAAATTTATGAATTGCATAGGATAGAACCGAACGAACACGAAAAACTGCTTCAAATGTATTGGTTCTTGGTCTTAAATGTGAAATCGTTCTTAGATATTCAAAAGAATGTCTCTTTTTTTGCAGTGGATAATCCGAGGTAGATGCCCCCTCCACTTCAACCTTTGATGCCTGTATCTCAAATGGCTGTTTTGCATTTGGAGTCTCCACCAAAACACCGGTTACCACAAGTGCTGCTCCAACATTGAGTTTTTCCACTTCCTCAAAATTGTCCAACTCATTTGTATATACGACCTGAATTGGCTCAAAAAACGTTCCATCATTTATCACAATAAACCCAAATGTTTTGGAATTGCGAATCGAACGTACCCATCCGCCTATGCTCACTTCCTGTTCAAAATACGGATTCGGATTTTGAAATATCTCCCTGATGTCTATAAGTTTCATACCAGATTCTCCATTTCCTGTTGTGTAAAAGTTTCCCGTAAAGAAAAACAGGCCGCGGCAGGAATCATCCACCACGGCCATCGCCTGCTTATTATTCTGATGTAGAAGAATCAGAACTTTCCGTATCGTCTGATTCATCATCCTCCGAAAAAGTAACCTTCGCATTATCTACAAGGAACTGCGCCACCTTAGAATAATACAGATAAGAATTAGAAATATAACTCTTAGAATATTCTTCATAAAGGGCACTCTCATCCTCATATCCATAGCTACTGATTAAGCCGGAAATATATTCGTCAAGCTCATCATCTGTAACTTCCATATCCTCTGTTTCCGCAACCGCACGAAGAACTTCTTCTTCCTTCACGGTTTCACTCATATAGGTCTCTACCTGCTCATCGAACTCATCTTCTGTCATACCCATATAAGTGGAAATATAATCTTCAAGCGAAATGCCGTATGCTTCACAAGAAGATTCCATACTTGCCTTATACATGGAAACCCGCATTTCCAAAAGACCATCCGGTGTTCCGTTAACAGTTGCATTTTCAACTACTGCACTGATTACAGCGCTTTGTGTATCTGAAGTCTTCTGGCTTTCCGCTGTACTTTCAAGATTTTCTTTAACAGCTTCTAGATATTCTTCTTTTGTATCATAACCAAGGTTTTCAGATACATAATCATCTGTCATATTGTCATAAGTAATGTCTTTTTGTTTTATTAATTTATTGATGGTAAAGGTAAATACCGCATCTTTACCTGCATAATCTTCATTGGAATAATCATCCGGAAACGTTACATTAACATCAACTGTATCGCCAACCTTTGCCCCAACAAGTCCTTCACAAAATCCGTCGATAAAGCTTGAACCACTCGTTGTTGCATTATTCGCTATATCAAGATTCACATCCTCTGCACTTCCGCCATCAAATGCTTCTCCATCTATTTTACCGGTATAATCTACATTCACCAAAGAGTCTTCCTTAACCGTATCCCCTTTTGCTTTTACATAAACCGGATTACTGGAAATATCAGACTCAACCTGTTCCTTAACATCATCATCCGTCACTTCATAATCAGAAGCATTCAAAGATACTTCAACACCTTTATAATCACCCAATTTCACATAATCAAGTGCTGTATACTCAATCTCCTCTTGTGCTGTTTCTGATGTACTTGTACTGGTACTGGTTCCATCCGATGCTTTTCCACATCCCACAATTGAAACTGCCATTAATCCGGCACAAGCCAATACTGCAATTCGTCTCAACTCCATAATTCCTAACCTTTCTTCCTTACATTTATTCTGTTTCCACAAAATACATTCTCACATTCATTAAAGATACCATATTTAGTGAAAAATATAAACCCTTTTCATTGATTTTTAACAGAATCAATGTTACAATGAATCTCGAGTTTATAGAACTTAGGAGGAAGAAAAATTGAGTCCAGCAATCATTGCAATGATAATTATTATAGCTGCTTTGGTCGTTGTTATTATCGTCTTGACCATACTTGGTAAGAGGGCACAACGTAAGCGTGATGAACAACAAGTAGAGATTGATAAAGTTGCACAGACCTATTCTATGTTGATTATCGACAAAAAGAAGATGAAATTACGTGATGCAGGATTCCCTCAGTTCGTTTTAGATCAGGTTCCAAAAAGAATGCTTGGTCGCAAGATTCCAATCGTAAAAGCTAAGATTGGACCTAAGATTTCATCCTTCATCTGTGAACCAGATATCTTCGATATGGTTCCGGTCAAAAAGGAAATCAAAGGAACTGTCAGCGGATTGTATCTTACCGGAGTTAAAGGTCTTCGTGGAGCACTTGAAACACCGGAGAAGAAACAGGGATTTATCGATCGTCTTTTCAATGGCAGAAAATAAAACTACAAGATTATAAACGTTTAAAAAGGAAATTGTCACACATCGCGACAATTTCCTTTTTTGTTTTCTTATATTCGATTCATTTAGAACAGTGCCGGCTGTTCCCACAGATTCAGTTTTGTTCCAATGCCAAGTTCCAACGCTTTTTCATAGCACTTCTTTCCCCATGCCACATCTTCTACCGGCATACCACCAACAGAGTAGATGATAACCTGATCGTCAGACTCACGGCCTTTTTCCTTTCCCGCCAGGATTGCTCCAAGATTCTTAATCTCACTCTTATCAAGCTTACCATCATGTACAAGGTCCAGCCATAAGCTACCCGGAATGTAGATTTCATTGTAAGTCGGATAAGGATACTCTTCTGCCCATGCTTCATACAGTTTAATATTGTCGCAAACCAGTTTCGGCTTACCGGAGCAGATATATTCATCAGAAAAATCTCCGGAGCCCGGAATACAAAACAGTGCACCAGGCTTTATCCATGATTCATCAATAAATGGATATGCGCTTCTGTCCATTCCCATCGTTGTCGATGTTGCGAAACTTAAGATATCAGAATCACGCACACACTCTTCAATCGTATCTACTACAGTGATTGTCGTAAACTGCGGCAGATGTTCCTTCACATAGGAGATACAGCGGTCGATAGACTCTTTTCCTCTTCCCTTGATTTTCAATGTGTGAAGTGATGGTCGAAGCGCTGCAAATGTCTCAATCGCCGTAATGTTAATAACGCCCGGTCCTACGATTCCAAGAACTTCAGCATTTTCCAAAGCCAGGTTTTTAACACCTGCTCCCGGAATTCCGGAAGTACGATAAGCAGATAACAGGTTGGCCGACATCAAAGAAAGTGGTGCTCCGGTATCCTTATCATTTAACATGACCATTAGGATGGAACGCGGAAGCCCTTTTTCCCTGTTTTCCACATTAGAACCGTACCACTTCATTCCTGCCATATCTGTCTCACCGCCGACATATGCAGGCATTGCCATAAATCTTCTGTCAGGGCCATTCTTAGGCATATTCGGGAACAGTGGGTGTTCTGGAAATGTCACCATACAACCGTGAGAATTTCCATTTTCTCCACCCATCAGATAATCCCCCTTATCCATGGTAATTAATAACTCTTCCATACATTCTGTGCAGGCAACCACATCATTAACGCCTGCCTTAATCATATCCGGTTCACTTAAATATAATAAATCTAATTTTGTATCGCTCATTGTTTTATCCTCCTGCTTATTCTGCTGCTATATTGATATCTGTTTCATCCGGATTCGTTTCATCCGGCTTAGATGATTTTCTTTTCCTGTGATATTCGTTATATAACTCATTTTCCATTGCCATCACTTCTTTAACCGGGTACGGCTTAAACAGTGGCCGTTTCACTTTAAATCTCACCCAGAAAAATGCGTATACCGCAAGGATGATGACAACAATCGCCACGACTTTATACAAAGACAACTTCACCGCCACATCGGGATCAATGTTGTAAATCATATACGCCGAACCAGCCATTCCCAAGATAGGAATCAGCGGGCCAAACGGCAATTTAAAGTTCCTTGGTGCTTTCGGAAGTCTCCTTCTTAGTAGCAAAACATTCAGATTAGAAATGATATAACTGATTAACCACAGCACTGCCAGAACGGAAATCATATAGGAAATCGAATCCGTTGTAGATAATCCTGTTACATTTAATAGGATAAATACACCCGCTTCAATCAAAATCCCAATATAAGGCGCTTTCTTTTTATTTGTCTTTTGGAAAAATTCCGGAAGTAACCCAATCTTTGACATCCCCATCAGGATATAAGATAGCGATGACATAATCGTATTAACTGAACTGATGGCTGCAAGCAGCGTTACAATCAGCATCCAGTATTTTCCAAGTGGTCCAAGAAGCATCTGTCCGAATAAGATATGCGGCGTTGTACTTGCTCCAAGCTCTCCCCACTGTGTATAATTGCGAAATCCGATGCTTAAAAATGTCTGCATTCCTAAGATGATAACCATGCTAAGCACCATTCCAAGCGGAATATTTCGCTTGGCGTTTTTTGTTTCCTTTGTCAAAGGGATTACATATTCGCCTCCCACAAAAAGGAAGAATGCCAATCCGCATAATCCTGTTACGCTCTTAAAATCAGATGCCAGAACGCTTGGCTGCTCTACCACTTCACCGACGCCGATTCCAAGTGCTCCCATAACACCCATAACCACCATCGAAGCAATCAGGGCAAATGCCACAAAGTCCTGTACTTTGATAAAGACATCAACGCCATTAAGATTAGTCACCATCAAAATCAAAACTAGTATCACGGTAAATATCCACGCCGGAATATTCATATTCTCGAACATACCGGCAAATGTATTTCCAAACATTGCTCCTTCTACCGATCCCGCCAGCGAATTACACAGTGCATATCCGCCTACCATACAGATGATGGTCACAAACGGTCCTACACAAGCCAGTGAAAACTGCGCCAGGCCACCGGTCAAATCCGGCATTAGCGAATTCAGTTCGGCAATTGACATCAGAGTAAAGATATTCACAACGCATGCGATAATCATCGTAATAACAAATGTCAGACCGATTGCGGAAACGCCAAGTCCCAAAGACATTAGGCAACTGGAGCCGACAACCAGTCCCACACCCGTGGCAATAACACTGCCAAGGCCTAATTTCTTTCCATTC
The DNA here is from genome assembly GCF_900104415.1 of Eubacterium oxidoreducens. Lineage (GTDB taxonomy): Bacteria > Bacillota > Clostridia > Lachnospirales > Lachnospiraceae > Eubacterium_C > Eubacterium_C oxidoreducens. The sequence continues at coordinate 49,532 of NZ_FMXR01000009.1, forward strand.
ATATCGTGTTCCTCCTAACAAATCTTTTTGCAACTTATTTTTATGAATTAATCGAGTGCGCCTTCTTTTAGCGCCTCCATTCCTTCTTCTCCGGTTCGTACTCGAATCGCATTGGTAACCGGTGTGACAAAGATCTTGCCATCACCTATATGGCCGGTGTAGAGTTCCTTTTCCACATATTCTAAGAAAGAATCTACTTCTGCCGTCGGAAGAACAACCATGACAACCTGTTTGGATAACAACAATGGCTCTTCATTTTTTTCAACTTCATATTCACGGGTTCCCATCTGTACTCCACATCCCTTTGCCGAATAAATGGTCATACCCGTAATTCCAAACTTTCCAAATCCTTTTACCAGCTCGGCAACTTTTGCTTCCTTGGTAATAATTTCTACTTTTGATAACTCTTCGATCGCAACTTTCATATGTCTTTCCTCCTGATGTTAAATTTTCGCTTTAAAGCGGTTATATCTTAGCTGGCTGATATCGACCTTTGTCTTTCCATCGATAATCAGCATCGCGAGCTGTTCTCCGACTGCCGGTGCAATCCCGAAACCATGACCTGTAAAGGCGCATGCAATAACAAGTCCCGGAACCTCATCGGTCATTCCCAATACCGGAACGCCGTCTGCACAGGTGTCGATATAGCCGGCCCATGTTCTGACAATTTTGGCATCCTGAAGTTCCGGAAAATACTTCATAATACCTCGGCAGATACACGGCGCCGTAATGGCATTATTCCCCGGTGAATCCGGTGTTCCGCCATCTTTGTTGTCCGTCTCAAGACCGGAAGATCCTCCGAATACAAAGGATCCATGATCCGACTGATGACCATAAAAATCAGCTTCCGCCGTTCCGAGCATCTGGTTAAACATATGCGGCTCAGCTTCCGTTACCAGACACTCCATAAGGTCTTTATGCATCGGAACATCAATTCCGACGGTTGCCAGGATATCTCTGGATTCATATCCTGCGGCCACGACTACATAATCAGCCTCGTACACGTTGTCATGTTCTGTGATAACCTCTCTTAAGCGGCCTCTTATCTTTCGTAAACGAACCACCTTTTCTCCGGTAATAAATCTTGCTCCAAGCTGTCTTGCTTTTCTGTAAAATGCAAGCGTTGTAATCATCGGATTCGCATGTCCGTCTGTCGGGCACCAACTTGCTCCGATTACTTCATCTGATAGATGCGGATTAATCTTCTTTACTTCTTCTGCATCAATCATCCGAACATCTAGACCACACTCGACTGCTCTGTCTGTCAGACCTTGTAAGATTTTAAGATGCGCCGGCGTCTTACCTAGTCTTAAATTTCCTTCCTTGTGATACTCACAGTTCACACCAAGTTCTTTTGAAAGTCCCGGCCACAAATTCTTAATTCCATACATGGCAAGCGGAAGTTCTCTAGGATCACGTCCGGACTGTCTGACGCCGCCTCCGTTTCTGGAAGAACCACCATTTCCGATATGATCACTACCTTCTAATACAATGACGGATTTTCCTCTCTTTGACAGATAATAAGCTGTCGCGCAACCGATTACGCCGCCGCCAACAATAATGACATCTGCTTTATTCTCCATTACGCATCCACCTCCTCATGTCCAAAGATTCTCATCTCTGTCGGTCTCATCGGTGAGCGGGCCGTTGCAGGTTCTAGCTGCGCCGGTGATACCCCAAGTTCTCTAGCAATAATTCCCTTTACCAGTCTCGAACAGGTCTGTCCCTGACAAAGTCCCATACCCGTTCGTAGATATCTTCTTACTTCCGTAACGGTCCACATTCCATCATGGACAGCTCTTCGAATCTCACCTTTTGTAATTTCTTCGCATCGGCAGATGAGCATATCATCATCCGGTGCTTCTATGTATTCACCAATATCGACGGATCGATCTACAACACAGTTCATATTCATTTCCTCCTTAAGCATGTGCAACCTTTTGTCTATGCGCTGCCACTTCTTTTGTCTGATAAAACCTTGCCTTCATCGCGTATTTTTTCGGAACCGCTATCGTAACAAGATTTGTATGGTCAAATGCCTTCATGCTCTTTACCGATACCACTTCGGCCTCACAGACCATCTTGCCGTTTCGTCCCAGTGCAATTCCTACATCCCCTTCTTTTGGAAGTGGTAAGAATTCATATGGAAGCGTTACGGTTGCATAATCTTCTCCGGCATCTTCATCTACCAAAAAGATTGCCTGTCCGGAGCAGCTTGCCACACACATGCCACAATTGATACAAGTACTGTCTTCCACCGAAATCGGAAGATTGGTGATGTGATCTCCGATAGAGATACATCCCTTCGGACATGCATCCTGACAAGGATTACACGGAATATTTTGTGTACATTCAATTACCGGATGAACGCCGACTTTATGAATGACTCCCGGATATCTTTCAATCTCATCTTCTGCGACATAACCATTTAGCAGCAGACTATCTGATACCGGAATTCCTTCCTCCGTCTTATCAAGTTTCTTTCCTCTGTTCTTTGGCGCAAACATTCCCTGGCGAAGGCTTTCTAAATCGTCTTCGAGTTTCGCAAGTTTTGTATCCTTTTCTTCTTTCGTGCAATATCCCAGATATTCGGCTACGCACACACCTGCCATACGTCCTTCAATCATTGCTGAACTTGCTTCTTCAATTCCGGATACATCACCGGCAGCAAAGACACCTGATATTGAAGTTTCTCCATATTCATCTACGATCGGCACCTGTCCGCCTCGCTTTGGATTGTCTTCCATCTTGCAACCTGCCATCTTAAGCAGCTGTGACATCGGTGAAAGTCCGACTGCAAGACATATCGTATCCACATCAAAGTACTTATCTGATCCTTCTATTGGCTGAAAATGTTCATCCACCTCGCTGATGGTAACGCCTGTTACCTGATCTTCTCCATGTGCTTTCGTAATCGTATGTGACAGGTAAAATGGGACTCCTGTACGGGATACCTTTGAAGCATGTACGCCGTATCCGCCAACTCTTGGCGCTGCATCTACCAGTGCTACCACTTCACATCCTGCCTGCAACAACTGGAAGGAAACTACCAGTCCAACATTACCGGTTCCAAGCATCAGGATTTTCTTACCCGGCTGAATTCCATGAAGGTTCATCATGGTCTGTGCAGCTCCTGCACCGATTACCCCCGGCAACGTCCACCCCGGAAATGTCACCATATTCTCAGCTGCTCCGGTCGCAATAATAATGGTGTCACCTTTGTAATGGTGAATCGCATCTGCGATTCTCACACTTACTTCCTTATCCTGATACAGACCGACAACCGTTGCATTTAACACAACTTCCACGCCAGCTTCATCGGCTTCTTTTAACAATTGTGTACCGATGTTGATACCTCTGATTTTTGCCCTGTGTTCTTTCGAACCAAAGAACTTATGGATCTGCTTAAACAGCTGACCTCCGGGTTTTTCATTTTCATCAAATACCACAACCTTCATTCCCATCTGTGCTGCTTCAATCGCAGCTGACAGCCCCGAAGGTCCTGCTCCAACAATGATTACGTCATATCGCTTCATCATACCTACGCCTCCTTTGCCTCAACACCGTACTGTGTCTGGACCACCATGCCCGGCTCAAGCGGTGTCACACATGTTCTGATGTTTGGCTTTCCATCCACGATCATGACACAGTCAGTGCAACGACCGATGGCACAAAACAAACCTCTTGGCTTGTGTTCCTTTTTTGTGTAACGGTGAATCATAACTCCATTTGCCTTTAGTGCAACGGCAATCGGCTCACCTTCATATCCCGTCAAACTTGTTCCGTTGTAGGTAAATGTAATTTCTTTTCCTTTTTCTGTCTCTCCCAAGATTGGATGACTTTCTATTCTGCTCATTGGTAATCTCTCCTTTATCTTAACTTGCTGCGATGGCTGTCATTTCGATTTCCACCAGCTGCGTCGGTCTGTTCAGTGCCGGAATTCCGACTACCGTACATAGCGGCTTAATATCATGAAACAGTTCTGAATATGCATCGCAAATCTTAGCAGACTGTGACATGTCCGTTGTGTAAACTTTCACCTCAATCACTTCCTGTGCAGATGCCTCAGCTTTTTCAAGCAGCTCAATCTGTTTTTTTAGTACGTAATGTGTCTGCTCATATGCATCCTCACCATATACGCTTCCATCCGGCTGAACGGAAGTCGTTCCTCCGATTTTAATAAACGGTCCAACCTGAACCATTCTTGAATATCCAACTTTTTCTTCGAGCGGTGCTCCTGATCCATAATTTTTTCTTTCTAATTCCATGTTCATCACAGCTCCTTTTTAATCTTTATCTCATTTCAAAAGCAAAAGAACGAAGGAGCCGCATCTATTCGACACGAACTCCTTCGTTCTAAAGTTGCTTTCGATTTGCTATTGTAATTATGTTATAGCACAACGTTTTCATTGCGAAAAGCAGATTTTTCTTTTGAGACCACAACCAAAAGGTTGAACTATATGGTATAATTTACCAATAAATCAAAAAATTTCTATTCGATTCATATACATTATGTTAGGAGAAAGTAACTATGACCCAGAAACAATTAACTTATTTTGTTACCGTTTACGAACAAAAAAGCATTTCCAAAGCCGCCAAAATGTTATACATCACACCACAGGCCTTGTCGAAATCACTTGCATCCTTAGAAGAAGAATTACAGATTTCACTTTTTTCGCATACCAGCAACCGCATTGTTCCAACCGAAGAAGCCGCAAGACTGGTTAATCATGCTCGAAACATTATCCTGGAATACGACATCGTGGAAAACCGGTTATTTAAACAAGCAAACATTCGTCATCCCCTGCCCATCTCTTGTACCTATGATTCCCTGCAGGTAATGAGCTCTGAATTTTTTCATTCCTTTATGGTGGAACATCCCAATATCCTGCTGCAGCTTCGTGAATATCCCGACCAGCATATCTTAAAGCAACTTGATCACAATCAAGTTGACCTCGCCTTTTTACCGGGACCTTTAGATTATGACAAATACGAATACACTCCTATATTCTCTGATGACTTTCATCTTATTCTGCCGAAAAACCATCGGCTTGCCGACCGTGATTATATCGATATCGAAGACTTAAAAGACGAACCCTTGGTAATCAAAAGCGGCGACAGCACAACCAGTATCAGTCAATACAGTACCTTTATCGACCACGGCATCTTGCCAAATATCATTTTGGAAACCTCGGACAACTATCTTCTTATGGACCTGATTGCCAGAGGGCAGGCACTTGGCATGGTTTTGGGATTTTTCGCTTCCAAAATCAGCCATCCAAAAGTCGTCACAAAACCATTTCACAATTTGAAAATGTCTAAGACCATCTATCTTACCCAAAAGAAAGATTTTCCGCTCAGTCATGAGGCCAGACATTTTAAAGAAGATTTACTTGATTATATCTATCGTCTATAAAAAAGCCGACATGTTCTCACAAACATGTCGGCTGATTCATTTATTCATATTCAAGCACTTCATCCATATTGCTATGTAACAATTCAAGAAATGTCGGTATGGATTGCATACCGACATTTTTTTACGTGCATGGCTATTTTTCGTCCAAATGACTCGCTAACTTAAGTCCCCATGAGTCATTATTCCACGGAATAGAGTGTGTTTTTCTCAAACAGTCCAATTGCAAATCCCATTCGCATGAATAATGGCATATGTTCATACGCCCGGAAGCTGGTGCGCTCCAATAATTCTTCCAGCGTCAGCACTTCGTAATAGCCATAGGGATTTGCAACCGTAATCGTATCATTTGGAATGTCAGCGCCTACAATCAAGGAATAATGCAGCGTCCATTCATCCCCATACAGCGCCGCCCATTCAAAGGGAACCGGCTTACCGGATTCTAAGGTGTCATACATGATATCGATAAACTCGGTATTCTTTACATACTTGTGCATGGTCGTGGTATATTCCGTGAACTGCTTGTTCATCTCCTTGCAAAAATTTTTGCCGGAGGAAGTCACAACTGTTCCGTATTCATCGAAGAGACTATCCTCTGTCACATTTCCCCCATTCCATGCTGAGAACATCTCAATGACCGCATACCCACAAGAAATGTGTTGCTGAATCACTTCCACGTCACCTACTTTTACCGGATTCTGATACTTCGGATCCGTATACACCGCCGAATAATCGTCCTGCGTTAGCGTAGTACGAATGCTGACAATTAGGAGCAATACAAGGGTGATTGCTACCATCACGGCTAAGATTATTCCTGTGATTTTTGCTGCTTTTTTCATCTTTCTTCCTTTTCTTTCCTTTATTTTGGTCCTCGTCCCCAAGGGCCATCTCCCTACAATCCGGAAGTTATCGAGTTACAATAGTGTCATCAAAAATCCAAATATATCTTGACTTACATTTAAGATATAATGCATATTCAGAAAAGGATGTAGCCAATCTGACTACATCCATCAAAAATCTAAATTGTCATAGAAGTTCCATATTTACAGAAAAAATTTCAAAGGCTCGTTACTTCTTAATTACCTTTGTTCTGACAATCTTTTTTTAATCATAATCCAGCATCGCATCCATATTTCCATGAAGCAAGTCGAGATATTCTTTCATATCTTCTCTTAATTCATCAGAACGAAGCGCACATTCAATGTTCGCCTGCAAAAATCCAATCTTACTTCCCACATCATAACGATGACCCTTAAAATTATATGCATAAACCGGTTGCTGCTTAGCCAATCGTTTTAATGCATCTGTAAGCTGAATCTCTCCGCCGGCTCCTTCTTCCTGCGTTCTAAGCAGATCAAAAATCTCCGGTGTTATAATGTATCGACCAAGTACTGCCACATTTGATGGAGCATCTTCTAATTTTGGCTTTTCCACCATATCTTCTACCTGATAGATATCTTGCACCAGTTCTTTTCCAGCAATAATTCCATATTTATGTACATTTTCATCTGAAACCTTCTGTACACCAAGTACTGAGCCTGCATACTTATCATATACCGCAATCATCTGTCCAAGTGCCGGTGTTTTTGATACGACAACGTCATCTCCAAGAAGTACCGCAAATGGCTCATCTCCAACGAAATGTTCCGCTGTTAATACTGCATGTCCTAATCCTCTTGGTTCTTTTTGTCTTACATAATGAATATTGGCCATGTCAGCAATTTCACGAACCATCTTGAGCATCGCATCTTTATGATGCTTTTCCAGCTCAAATTCCAATTCCATAGAGCGGTCAAAATGATCTTCGATGGATCTTTTACTTCTTCCTGTTACAATGATAATATCTGTAATTCCAGCCTCAACAGCCTCTTCAATAATATATTGAATTGTAGGTTTATCTACAATCGGAAGCATTTCCTTAGGCTGTGCTTTTGTTGCCGGCAAAAAACGTGTTCCCAAACCGGCTGCCGGGATTATTGCCTTTCTTACTTTCATCCCAAAAACTCCTCCTTTTCTTTCTATCATATACTTTATCTCATTTAGTTTTATTTCGCAATATAGGACATTTTCCTTATTTACAAGATTTTTTGCGTATGCTATCTTTTCTATACGCATTTTCTTGCGTCGGGACCGGGATTGGATATCTTCTTTTCAGGAGGTATGTTATGAAAAAGGTCAATTCTATATTACAACGACGATTCCGTATCGCTTTATGCATCATCGGAATTATCATTCTTGGTACGCCTTGTATGCTTCATGCACAAGCGTCTACCATTCCTTTTATCATCATTAGTACTTATCATAAAGTACTTAATATCGATGATTCATTCACATTATATGCATTTACATCAAACGGCAAGAGGCCTTCTTTTAAAAGCAGTTCTTCATCTGTTGCATCCGTCAACACTTATGGTGTCGTCACTGCCAAAAAAGCAGGAACAGCTTGTATCACCGCCAAAATTTCCGGCGCTGAAGCTTCCTGCAAAGTAACCGTATCCAAAACAGGCATTACACTGTCGCACACCTCGGCCACTTTAGAATGCGGACAATCCATTCAGCTAAAGGCCACATCTTCTACCGGAGCCGAATGCTCCTATTCCTCTAGTAAAAGTTCTATTGCCAAAGTATCCTCGACAGGGCGTATCACCGCCCAAAAACCAGGGCAGGCAGAGATTCGTGTGAAGTGTCAAGGCACAACTGCCATCTGCCGCATTCGTGTAAAATCTCCCACAATTACACTCAACAAAAAAAGCGCATCGCTATACCGACTGCGCACCTTACGGTTACATGCGACCACTTCATCCGGCAAAAATGTGACGTATCGTTCCAACAAATCATCTGTTGCCACCGTATCACCAAGTGGTCTAGTTACTGCTGTAAAACACGGCACAGCTACCATCACAGCTAGTTTAGATGGTGCCAGCGCCAGCTGTCAAATTACAGTGAAAAAGCCAACTATGACTATTTCGCCAACTAATGTAACGCTCAAAGTCGGCGAAACCAAACAACTTACCGTGAAGATCTCATCCAATAACGTTCCGGAATACTCATCAAGCAATCCGGCCGTTGCCGACATCTCCGAGCGTGGAGTCATCAGTGCACTCTACCCCGGAAGAGCCACCATCTACGCAAAAGAAGATGGTGTCAAAAAAAGCTGCGTTGTCATTGTAACGCAGCCTAAATAATCATTTGTATTTATCGATTCATTTAATATAAAGAATCCTTTCCCGTTCCCGTATTTATAATTGAAATTCAGCACTATCTTTTGCCAAAATTGTCATATCTATTTCACAATGTGCCATATGTTCATTATTGATTTCCAAATCATATTCAATTGTCACTTCAATTTTTTCTTCGCTTTGTTTAAGATTCACCGACTTGGTATCAATTCCGATTTCCATTCCACCATACGGTGTTTGATAAAATGTTACATGCTTTGTCGTTTCATCAAAAACAAGTTGCACCGTAACCGGTCCTTTTTTGATAATCTCAACATATCCGGGCTCTATCTTGATTCGATTCTTATTTACTTGCCCAAATCCCTCAACCGGCTCATCATATAAAATATAATGCTTATTATTTTTCAAAAAATACGTTCCGCTGTTAATTACTTCAAGCTGCTCTTCATCATCACCTTGTCGCATCTGAAGTCCGCTGATTCGAATTAATATCTCTTTTGTCAAAATTTATCTCCTAATATTCTTCAATCGGCAACACTTGCACTTTATGTACATCAAACGGCTGAATACTGTTGGCAAACCGCATAAATTTTTCCGCAGCATCAGATACATAATATTCATGATCATAGTTCTTACCGTGGCCATCATTTTTGATTCCATGTCCGATAAGCAATTCATTTAGGCTTCTGGCTGTTTCATAAGCCGGATTAACCAGGTTTACTCGCTCGCCCAATACACTGCGAAGCGTTGACCTAAGAAGTGGATAATGTGTACAGCCCATAATTAATGTGTCCACACCTGCTTTCATAAACGGCTCTAAATATCGCTGCGCAACCTGCACGGTTATCGGATCTTTCAGCCATCCTTCCTCAACAAGTGATACAAACAGTGGACAGGCCTTTCCCATAACTTCTGCTTTAGAATTATGTGTCTTTATATATGCCGAATATATCTCACTTCGAATCGTTGCCTCTGTTCCAATAACACCAATCTTATTATTCTGCGTTGTCTCTGCTGCAACCTTCGCTCCCGGCTTAATCACTCCGATAATCGGAATATCCAACTCTTTTTGAATATCATCAAGGGCATATGCACTAGCTGTATTGCAGGCGATAACAACAGCCTTTACCCCTTTTGTCCTCAAAAAACGAATAATCTGATTCGAATAACGCGTCACGGTCTGTTTCGACTTAGTTCCATATGGCACACGCGCTGTGTCTCCAAAATAAACAATTCGTTCATTCGGTAACTGGCGCATAATTTCCCTAGCAACTGTCAAACCACCGACACCGGAATCAAACACTCCGATTGGCGCATATCTTTCTTGTGTATTTTCATTCATGCTAACCTATACTTCCTCCTGCTCGCGAATGATATTTTTCATCTCAACAGCCTGATTGGTTACATGTCTTCGCATAATTTCAACAACAGCATGCTTATCTCTTCGTTTTAAGCCTTCTACAATCTGTCGATGTTCTTCTACCAATGTCGGATAGTTTTCTCTTTCTTTCAGATATTCTACCCGATATCGATACATCTGCTCGCCAAATCCTTTCATAATCTGCCACAACCTATCATTTCCGGTTGATTGATAGATGATATCATGAAATTCAACGTCAGCATTTGTAATTTCCTTCATATCTCCATGTTCAATCTTTTCCTCAAAGTTCTTTTGCGCTTCTTCAAGAAGTTTCATCTGTGACATAGAAATCTGCTCGCAGGCAATGGTAACCGATAATTCGTCTAAAGCTCGTCGAATCTGAAGTACATCCTCCATATCCTTTTCTGTCATCTTCGCTACAACAGCCCCGCGTCTCGGCATCGTAACTGCCATACCTTCTAATTCAAGCTTACGAATAGCCTCTCGAATTGGTGTACGACTAACGCCCAATTGTTCTGCAAGCTGCACTTCCATCAATCGTTCACCCGGCTTTAAATCACCCTTGAAGATAGCCTCTCTAAGTGTCTTAAAAACCACATCTCGAAGTGGAAGATATGCATTTGTACCATTACTGCTTAGTTCTATTTTTTTCAAATCAGCCTTATTACTCATTTATAAACATCCCTTTCTCATCAAACATCCTCCCTATAATTCAGCCTCAAATCACCATCTCTTATTCATCAGCCAACATGAAAGATGTCTTTTCAACGATTTTTTCATATGGAAGTTTTTTCATACTTTCATACGCCTTTTGACATATCATATCATCTAGAAAAACAGCAAATACCGTCGGTCCGCTGCCGCTCATAAGCACATAATCAGCTCCGCACGCCTTTAGTTCTTCCTTGATTTCTCCTACTTTAGGATAAAGTCCTATCGTAACAGATTCCAAATCATTTCCCATTGCTGCAAAACATTCATTCCAATCCTGATTATGAATTCCATCTACAATTCCTTGTATATTCACTTTGTTTCCATCCGAAGAATCAAACGCTTCATAGACTGCTTTGGTAGATACTCCAAAATAGGGCTTCACCAACAAAATACTGCAATTAAGCTTCATAGGAAGCGGCGTCAGTTTCTCACCGATTCCTTCTGCAATCGCGGTATGTTCTATGATGCAAAATGGAACATCCGCCCCGATTGTAACTCCAACATCACACAATTCACGATCGGTTAATTTTTCACCAAACAAGCGATTCATTCCTCTCAAAACCGCAGCCGCATCTGCACTTCCTCCTGCCAATCCCGCAGCCATCGGAATCTTCTTATCGATGGAAATCTCTACTCCATAGTTCTTTCCTACAAATGTTCGAAAAGCTTGTGCTGCTTTGTACGCAAGATTCGTCTGGTCATCCTTAAGCTCTTCCTTTGAAGTACACACTTTGATAAGACCATCCGCACGTTTACGAATGGTCACTTCATCACATAATGCCAAAGATTGCATCACCATATGCACATCATGGTAGCCATCCGGTCGTTTTGAGAGCACTTCAAGACCTAGATTAATTTTGGCATGCGCCTGTTCTTTTATTTCCATATCATCACCATTTATGTATAAATTTATATACCAAATAATAGTTTTTGTATACTTGATTAGAATTATCACACTTTTATAAGAAAAAGTCAATAAAACGGTTGACAAACTCCCCCTTCTACCCGATATAATTAATGTGAACCATATAATTTGTACACGGAAGTACATTGACCATTCTACCAAGGAGGGGTATAATATGGATATTAATACAATTAATAATTACAGAACTACTTATTCAAGTACAACCGCAACTAAGAAGGTTGCGAAATCAGTTGCCTCAGATAACACCAATTCGAAAGCAACAACATCTGAATCTAGTGTTAAGCAGACAACAACCAGCACGGATCGTTCTGCAATTGTCAATCAATTGAAGTCCGATAGTGAAGCAAGAAACAATCAATTAATAAGCTATGTTCAACAGATGATGCAACAGCAAGGTGCTACAATCGGCAATGCTGATAGTGTATGGCGATTCCTTGCAAGTGGCGATTATACAGTTTCTGAAGCCGCTCAAAAGCAAGCTCAGGAATTAATTTCAGAAGATGGATATTATGGTATTGAACAGACTTCTGATCGAATTGTTGAATTTGCCAAGGCTTTAAGCGGTGGCGATGCATCTTATGCGGAAGAATTATTAGACGCATTTAAAAAAGGCTTTAAAGAAGCTACGAAATCATGGGGACAAGAACTCCCGGAGATTTCACAAAAGACTTATGACGCTGTACTTGAAAAGTTCAGTTCCTGGATGAACGGTGATGATACAACAACCACCACTGTTGCTACAGGAATTGATTACTATGCTTGATTCAATTATTTGATTTACCTAAATTCACTCTAATGGAAAGACAGGACCACATGGTCCTGTTTTTCCATTTCCGGGATTTTTTCATACTTCATGTCAACAATACAAAAAGGATGTCGCATGCGACATCCTTTTTCAAATAGATTTCTCTATGATTATTTGTTAGCTACTGCAGCTTTAATCTGCTCTGTCAGCTGTGGAACGATCTTATTAAGATCTCCAACGATACCATAATCAGCAACATCGAAGATTGGAGCATCTTCATCTTTGTTGATTGCAATAATAATATCAGATTCTTCCATACCTGCAACGTGCTGGATTGCTCCAGAAATACCAATTGCAAAATATACATTAGGACGTACTGTCTTACCAGTCTGACCTACCTGAAGATCTTTTGGCTTCCAACCTGAATCTACTACTGCACGTGAGCAAGAAACTGTTCCGCCGATAGCTTCAGCAAGTTCTTCAAGTAATGTAAAGTCTTCTCCAACTCCACGACCACCTGAAACCAAAATCTTAGCATCCATGATATCTACAACGTCTGAAACATTCTTAACGATTTCCTGAATTTCAACATATTTAGCATTCTTCTCAAATCCCGGATTGAATTTGATAATGTCTGCCTGAGCACCCTTCTTAGGCTCAATCTTCTGCATAACACCAGGACGAACAGTAGCCATCTGTGGACGATTGTCCGGGCAAGCGATTGTAGCGATTGTGTTACCACCGAATGCAGGACGTGTCATAAGAAGCTGTTTGTGCTTCTGTTCTGCTTCCTTACCAGGAATAGCCTTCAGAGGGAAATCACCAATTTCAAGTAATGTACAGTCAGCTGTAAGACCTGTTGCAACTCTTGCAGATACGCAAGGACCAAGATCACGACCGATAGCTGTTGCACCTACCAACATGATTTCCGGCTTAAACTCGTTAATTACAGATGCAAGTGCATGTGTATAAGGCTCTGTCATATAGTCCTTTAACATCGGATCATCTACAACGATAACTCTATCTGCACCGTATTCTGCTAACTGATCTGTCAGATCTGAACCTAAATCAGATCCAAGCAGTACAGCTACTACTTTTGCGTCATCAAGTTCAGCTGCAAGTCTGGTAGCTTCACTTGTTAATTCTAAAGCGATTCCGCTTAATTCATTATCGACCTGCTGTGCAAAAACATAAACGTCTTTGTACTGAGCGATCTGTTCTTTTGTCATTGCTCCCATTGTTTATTCACCACATTCCTTTCTTAGATTACATGTTTTGTTAACAGTTTATCCATGATGTAAGATACGCCTTCTTCCGGTGAATCTGGAACGATTTTTTCACCTGCACCCTTACGAACTTTGTCAGATGCACGAGCGATCTTAGTAGGAGAACCTTTCAGACCAAGGTTAGAATCATCAATATCCTTAAGGTCTGATCTACCCCAGGTTGTGATCTTTCCATTGTCAGGATCGCATGCATCGAAGATGCCGCCCGGAGTCATGTAACGTGGCTCATTTAATTCAGCAAGAGCTGTACAAAGTACAGGCATCTTAGCCTTTAAGATATGATATCTGTCATCGAACTGACGCTTAACAACAACGCTATCGCCTTCCACTTTAAGTTCCTGTGTATAAGAAATAACAGGAAGACCAAGGTGTTCTGCAATCTGAGGACCTACCTGAGCAGTATCTCCATCGATAGCCTGACGACCTGTAATTACGATATCATATTCAAGATTTCTAAGTGCACCAGCAAGTGTTGTAGAAGTAGCCCAAGTATCAGCTCCTCCAAGAACACGGTCAGTTACTAAAACTGCCTTGTCAGCGCCCATTGCCAATGCTTCTTTTAATACAGCTGTTGCCTTTGGAAGACCCATAGTTACTACTGTAACCTCTGCGCCGTATTGATCTTTTAATCTAAGTGCTGCCTCAAGACCTGCTTTGTCATCCGGATTCATGATTGCAAGCATTGCAGCTCTGTTCAGTGTACCATCTGGATTGAATTCTACTCCACCTGCAGTATCAGGTACCTGTTTAATACATACTACTACCTTCACGATAATAATCTCCTTTCGTATTCGAATATAATGTCAGAATTAATTATTTCAAAAGATTAGCAGAAATAACCATTCTCTGTACTTCAGATGTTCCTTCGTAGATTTCAGTAATCTTAGCGTCACGCATCATACGCTCAACATCATATTCTCTGATGTAACCGTATCCACCATGTAACTGAACAGCCTTTGTTGTAACTTCCATAGCTGCTTCAGCTGCATATAATTTAGCCTGTGCTGCTTCGAAACCATAATTTTTCTGAGTATCTTTTGCACGAGCTGCTCTATAAACGAGAAGCTGAGCTGCCTGCATCTTAGTTGCCATATCAGCAAGCTGGAACTGTGTATTCTGGAACTGAGAAATTGTTCTTCCGAACTGCTTTCTTTCCTTTACATAGTTAATTGTTGTCTCAAGAGCACCTTCACCAAGTCCAAGTGCCTGTGCAGCGATACCAATACGTCCTCCATCAAGAGTATGCATAGCAACAGCGAATCCCTTACCCTTTTGTCCAAGTAAGTTTTCCTTAGGGATACGGCAATCCTGGAAGATAAGCTCATAAGTAGCTGATCCACGGATACCCATTTTCTTTTCTTTTGTACCGAATGTAAATCCAGGTGTTCCTTTTTCAACGATAAATGCGGAAATTTCTTTCTGCATTCTTCCACGCTTTTCAACTTTACCCGTAACGGCAATTACAATATAAACGTCTGCATAGCTTCCGTTTGTAATGAAGCACTTAGAGCCATTTAATACCCATTCGTCTCCATCCAATACAGCCTTTGTCTGCTGTCCCTGTGCATCAGTACCTGCACCCGGCTCTGTAAGACCAAAAGCACCAATCTTCTTACCTGCAGCAAGATCCGGAAGATATTTCTTCTTCTGTTCTTCTGTACCATAAGTAAGAATCGGATCACAACAAAGTGATGTATGTGCAGAAACAATAACTCCTGTAGTACCGCAAACCTTAGATAACTCCTCTACACACATTGCATATGTAAGGATATCACATCCTTGTCCACCATACTCCTTAGGAATAGGGATACCCATGAAGCCGGCCTTAGCCATTTTCTCAACCGTCTCCACCGGGAAACGCTCTTCTTCGTCTACATCCTGAGCTAAAGGTTTTACTTCATTCTCAGCGAACTCTTTGAAGAGAGTTCTTGCCATTTCGTGTTTTTCTGTTAAAGCGAAATCCATTACTTTACCTCCATTTTTAAATATGGCATAATCTCATTATTTTTTCATGCCTTTTATATTACTTAAATTCCTACTAATTATTTGCTGTAGTCATAAAAGCCTTTTCCGGATTTGACACCAAGCTGTCCTCCACGTACCATCTTCTTAAGAAGTGGATGAGGACGATACTTTGGATCACCAAATTCATCATAGAGTACATTCATAATTGCAAGGCAAACATCAAGACCGATTAAGTCACCTAATGCTAAAGGTCCCATCGGATGATTTGCACCTAATTTCATAGCTGCATCAATACCTTCCACTGAAGCTACTCCATCTGCATAAATTCCCACAGCTTCATTAATCATCGGAACTAAAATTCGATTTACAACGAAGCCTGCTGCTTCTTCCACCTGTACAGGTGTTTTTCCAATGTCTTCTGAAATCTGCTTGATTTTGTCTACCAATTCTGCCGGTGTATTCAATCCAGCAATTACTTCTACCAGTTTCATTACCGGTGCCGGATTAAAGAAATGCATACCGATCATTGGTCTATCCAGTCCCTGTCCGATTGCAGTAATAGAAAGGGATGATGTATTTGTAGCAAAGATTGCATCTTTTTTACAAATTTCCTGTAATTCTTTAAATGTCTGCTGCTTAATCTCAAGATTTTCGATTGCAGCCTCGATAATAAGATCGCAGTCTGTACAAATGTCTTTCACACCGGTCTTAATTCTTGCCAGTATTGCATCTGCATCTGCCTGTTCCATCTTTCCTTTGGCAATTCTCTTTTCAAAACCCTTTTGAATTTTCTTCTTACCATTTGCAGCGAATTCATCGTTAATGTCGCAAAGGCATACATCATATCCTTTTGCTGCGAATGCCTGCGCAATGCCTGAACCCATTGTTCCTGCTCCAATTACTCCAACTACCATGATTATTTCCTCCTTAGAGTATATTTGTTGAGATATGCCAATTAATAGTTTTCCATCAATCACATATTCTCTGATTTATTTATCCGTGAGTCATATTGGCTCACCCTATTAAATTATATGGAGGGAACAATCATTCCCTCCATATAAAATAATTCTTTAATTAAATCGAAAGAACTGCTTATTTGTACTTTCTAACGATAGTAGCACAACCCATTCCACCACCGATACACAGTGTAGCAAGTCCGAGTTCAGCCTTATCATTATGCTTCAAATCATGAAGAAGTGTTACGAGGATACGGCATCCTGAAGCTCCTACCGGATGTCCAAGAGCGATAGCTCCTCCGTTTGGATTAAGAACTTCATCCTTAAATCCAAGTTCTTTCTGTACAGCTACTGACTGAGCTGCAAATGCTTCATTAGCTTCGATTACATCAAAATCGTTGATATCTGTGATACCTGCAATCTTCATTGCTTTACGTGTTGCAGGTACAGGTCCGATACCCATGATCTTAGGATCGCATCCGCCAAGTGCACCAGCTTCAAAGTAAGCAAGTGGTGTGATTCCAAGTTCTTTAGCCTTGTCTTCAGACATAACTACGATAGCTGCACCACCATCATTAATTCCTGAAGCGTTACCAGCTGTAACAAGTCCGCCTTCTTTTCCTGAACAGCATTTCAGTTTAGAAAGAGTTTCAGCTGTTGTTCCAGCACGAGGACCTTCATCCTTTGTAATCTCTACCATTTCTTTTTTAATCTTTACGGGAACCGGAACGATTTCTTCATCAAATGCGCCAGCTTCCTGAGCTGCAACTGCCTTCTGCTGAGACTTAGCTGCAAATTCATCTAACTCTTCACGAGTCAGTTTCCACTGATCACAAATATTCTCAGCTGTGATCATCATATGATAATTATTGAATGCATCCCAAAGAGCATCATTAATCATGCAGTCAACAAGTGTTCCATTGTTCATTCTGTATCCGAAACGAGCTTTCTTTAAAGCGAAAGGTCCCTGTGACATATTTTCCATACCACCAGCTACTACGATATCAGCCTGACCAGCCATAATCATGTTAGCTGCTTCGTTTACACACTTAAGACCAGAACCGCAAACTACATTTAACGAGAATGCAGGTACTTCTTCCGGAATTCCAGCTGCAATTGATGCCTGACGAGCAGGGTTCTGTCCTAATCCAGCCTGGATTACGCATCCCATCATAACTTCATCAACATCTTCCGGTTTGATTCCGGCTCTTTCAACAGCTGCTTTGATTGCGATTGCTCCTAACTGTACTGCAGGAACATCTTTGAACTGTCCACCCATCTTACCGATTGGTGTACGAGCTGCACTTGCTAAAACTACTTTTCTTGCCATTTTTTTCGTCTCCTTTAATAAGAATAAATATATTTTTTGTCCACGCGGTTTCCTTATTAATGGTTTATCGCATAGGCAAAATTATTTTAGCACTCTGATTTGCATTTTGCAACTACGCGAGGACATTCAAACGAAGGAATCTCCGTTTATTTACATCTCATTCTCCGTCATGATTTTAACGAAGCTTTTCGATTATCAAATATCTACTCTGTTATTTTTTTAACAAAATAGCTTAAAAAATAAACTGCGCTCAAACACTAGGCATTACCGGTGCTATCACGCATCGCTAAACATCTCTTTATCAGGGATAATTCGGTCATTTCACGTTACCCCACAAACAAAAATAGATTATCATATTTAATTTTCATTTGCAATAGTCCTGCCTTACTTTTTTAAAAATATTTCTATTTTTTTTAAATTCCGAGCTTTTCTCGTTAATATATTAACCGTATACTAATCGCGAATTCGCATCACATTATTTTATTTGTCAATTTTTCACAATTATTTTGTTATATTTTCTACACTTACCCGTTCCCGGCTAAAATCTTAGGTATTTTCAAACATTTATAAGTTATGATACAATTTTTCAAAGGGTGTTTTTATTGCAAAAAAAGGGGTAACGCTTATGCAATTTATTAAAAATGAGGATTTAAAGGCCGGCATCCGACTTGCCCGACCTATTTTCGACAAAAATGGTACACTTCTATACGATCGAGGAAGTGCATTAACTTCCGGAAACATTCCAAGTATTCGCAAATTCGGTTTTCCGGGTCTATTCGTTCTTGAACCGGCCGAACCGATTCCTCCGATCACGCAAGAAGAATTAGAATACGAACGTTTCCAGTCTATTGTTCTCCATCGTATAAGTGAAGACTTTCATTCACTTCACAATGCACATGCACCGGAAAACATGGATACGCTCACCACACAAATCATGAACCTTTACGGTAATTTTTCACATCGTATGATTTTTGTACAAGATCTTCGAAGCGAGGAAGATGCTCTTTATAAGCATTCACTTAACGTCGCTATTCTCTGTGCACGTCTAGCTAACGAGATGAAGCTTGATGTAATGTCCAAATACAGTGTCATATATGCCGCACTACTTCATGATATCGGGCTGGATTCTGATATTGCCCGTCACAGAAAGCGTTTGATTGATTTTTCGAATGATATTCCCGAGATTTTTACCCCCGAGATGGAATACTATTTCAAAATTGATTACGAGGATCGAAACTCCGGATATGAGATTCTTCATGCCGAATACAATGACTATGAACTACCGGATAAGGCACTCAACATCATGCATCAATTTAATCATGTCTTTTTCCATCCCCAAATGCCACTCAACGAACGACTGGCAGAGTTTTGGGAACCGGAAACACACATTCTTCATGTTGCCAATATGTTTGACGTGCTTACCTGCATGAATAGTTTTCACGAACCGCTTTCGTTCATGAGAGCCATTCGCTATCTAAAAAAACACAAAGACTTCTACGATTCCAATGTTGTAAATGCTTTGTGCCGTTCTCTTAGCATTCTTCCTGCCGGCGCCTGCGTCGATCTTAACAATGGGGACAAAGGAGTTGTCCTTGCAGAAAATATTGAAGACTTTGAGTTTCCGGTAATTTTTTCTTTTAACTCCAAAAAACTGATTGATTTATCACAATCGGATTCCCAAAACGAACATTGGATTATTGATAACATGCGAATGATGGACAACCGTCCTAAAATGGATGCCGAAACTTTAAAGCACTTTATTGCTGATCCGGGACTCATTAACACCACCAGAATGATTCAAAAAAAGCTGCTTGCTTCCCACGAAAGACTTGCTAAACAAGGCATTGTTATATAAAACAAAAAAAAAGCGAAACCGGCCTGATGTGTAATCAGCCGTTTCGCTTTTCGTTATTTTCTATTGGCATACGCCATAATTGCTGCTACTGTCTTAGCATCTTGAATCTCTCCGGCATAGATTTTTTCTTCTAACTCTTCAAGTTCCCATGCCTTAACATTAATATCTTCCGCATCATCGAGCTTTTGTGCACCCACTTTCCGACAATTCTTTGCCAAAAACACTTCTACAACTTCATTTCCAAACGCCACAATCGTTTTCAAAGAAATAAGTCGTTCTAGTCGTTCACAATCATAACCCGTCTCTTCGCGAAGTTCCCTTTTGGCGCACACTGCATAATCTTCCCGCGCATCATCCCGGCATCCAGCCGGAACTTCCCATGTCATCCGATCAAGCGCCGGACGATATTGCTGTACAAGAAGAATCTTTCCATCCTCTAATACCGCAACTACTGCAGCTGCTCCCATTCGGTGAGATACATAATCCCAATCCTCCTGATTTCCATTTGGAAGAACCATGCGATCTTTGTATATATCCAGGATTGTCCCTTGATAAGCCAAGGTACGCCCTATTCTTTCTACATGCTCCATTGTTACACCGTTTTCACCTTTGCAATATCAATCGGTGTTAATGACTCATGCGAAGTTTCAAGTGATAATGCAAGTGCATTGGCCGTATCAAGTGAAGTCAGACAATGAATACCGGTTTCAATGGAATAACGTCTAATCAAGAAACCATCTCTTGACTTATCACGTCCCTGTGTCGGTGTATCAATCACCAAATCAATTTTATGTCCTAAAATCAGGTCCATTACATTTGGAGATTCTTGCGAGATTTTATTTACACGAAGTGCCTTGATGCCATGCTCCTGGAAATACTTGGCCGTACTTCTTGTTGCATAAATCTTATATCCAAGTGCTTCAAATCTCTTTGCAACTCCAACTGCTTCTTCCTTGTCTGCATCCTTAACCGTCATGATCATCTGCTTATGCTTTGGTAAAATAACCCCGGCGCCAAGAAATGCCTTATATAAAGCTTCATTAAATGTCTTTGCGATACCCAGACACTCACCGGTAGATTTCATTTCCGGTCCAAGACTAATCTCCGCACCGCGAAGTTTTTCAAATGAGAACACCGGCATCTTGATTGCGATATACTCTGACTTTGGCTGAAGTCCCGGCTCATAACCCATGCTTTGAATTGTTTCACCAAGCATTACTTTTGTCGCCAGATCGACAATCGGAATACCTGTTACTTTACTGATATACGGAACAGTTCGTGAAGATCTTGGATTCACCTCAATCACGTATACTTCATCGCCCATTGCAATAAACTGAATATTAATAAGACCGACTACATGCAATGCTTTTGCAAGGCGTTTTGTATATTCCACAATCGTATCTTGAATATGCTGCGAAATGGTGCTTGCCGGATATACGGAAATACTGTCCCCTGAATGAACACCGGTTCTTTCTACATGTTCCATAATGCCCGGAATCAGAATATCATTTCCATCACATACGGCATCGACTTCCACTTCTTTTCCCTGCAAATATTTATCTACCAAGATCGGATGATCTTGTGCATAACGGTTAATTACCGCCATAAATTCTTCAATCTCCTGATCGGACAATGCAATCTGCATTCCCTGTCCTCCAAGAACATATGACGGACGAACCAATACCGGATAGCCAAGTCTATTTGCGACTTCCTTAGCTTCCTCAGCCGTAAATACGGTACCACCGGCAGCCCTTGGAATCTGTGTTTCTTCTAGAATTTTATCAAATAGTTCTCTATCTTCGGCAGCATCCACATCCTCAGCTTTCGTTCCGAGAATCTTAACTCCCATCTTCATCAAATCTTCTGTGAGCTTAATCGCCGTCTGTCCGCCAAACTGAACGACTGCTCCGTCCGGTTTTTCAAGACGCACAATACTTTCAACATCTTCTGCCGTTAATGGTTCAAAATACAATTTATCCGCGATATCAAAGTCCGTCGAAACGGTCTCCGGATTGTTATTGATAATGATGGTTTCATAGCCGGCTTTTGAAAATGCCCAGGTTGCATGAACCGAGCAATAATCAAATTCGACACCCTGACCGATACGAATCGGACCAGATCCTAAAACCAGAATCTTCTTTTTATCAGAATCTACCCTTGCTTCATTTTCCCCATCATAACAAGAATAATAGTATGGCGTAAACGCTTCAAATTCTGCAGCGCAAGTATCCACCATCTTAAATGCTGCGATAATTCCATTTTCATATCGCATATCTCGAATCTCTTCTTCCGTCTTACCTGCAAGCTGTGCAATCACAACATCCGGAAATTCAATTCGCTTCGCTTCTTTTAACAACTGAGGCGTTAACTCTTCCTCACGAAGGCGCGCTTCCATTTCCGTAAGAATTGCAATCTTATCGATAAACCAAACATCAATTTTGGTGATTTCATGAATTTCTTCATAGGTGATTCCTTTACGAAGAGCCTCTGCAATGACCCAAATTCTTCTGTCATCCACAACCTGAAGCTGCTCAAGCAATTCTTCTTTTGACAACGAACTAAAATCATAAGACATCATGCTGTCAACATGCTGCTCAAGAGAACGAATTGCCTTCATCAGTGCACCTTCGAAGTTCGTACAGATACTCATAACTTCTCCGGTCGCCTTCATCTGTGTCGTAAGCGTACGCTTAGCAGTAATAAATTTATCAAATGGAAGACGCG
The DNA here is from genome assembly GCF_900104415.1 of Eubacterium oxidoreducens. Lineage (GTDB taxonomy): Bacteria > Bacillota > Clostridia > Lachnospirales > Lachnospiraceae > Eubacterium_C > Eubacterium_C oxidoreducens. The sequence continues at coordinate 72,005 of NZ_FMXR01000009.1, forward strand.
GAATCTTAACCACGCAGTAATCAAGCATTGGTTCAAAAGATGCATAAGTCTTTTGCGTTACGGCATTTTTTATTTCATCAAGAGTATAACCCAGCGCAATCTTAGCTGCCACCTTCGCAATCGGATATCCTGTTGCTTTCGAAGCTAGCGCAGAGGAACGCGAAACTCTTGGATTTACCTCGATTACACAATATTCAAACGAATCCGGATTTAGAGCGTACTGCACATTACATCCGCCGGTAATATTAAGCTCGCTGATGATATTCAATGCGGAAGAACGAAGCATCTGGTATTCCTTATCTCCCAATGTCTGAGAAGGTGCTACTACAATACTGTCTCCGGTATGAACACCAACCGGATCAATATTCTCCATATTACATACGGTAATACAATTTCCGTTAGCATCGCGCATTACTTCGTACTCGATTTCTTTCCATCCGGCGATACAACGTTCTACCAGCACTTCTCCAACTCGACTGAGTCTAAGGCCATTCGACAAAATAGAAATCAATTCCTGCTCATTATGTGCAATTCCGCCGCCGCTTCCACCAAGTGTATATGCCGGACGAAGCACTACCGGATAGCCAATCGTATTGGTAAACGCAATTCCCGACTCTACGTCTGTTACGACCAACGATGCTGCACATGGCTCTCCAATCTTCTCCATGGTGTCCTTAAATTCCTGACGATCTTCTGCCTTACGAATTGTTTGCGCCGTCGTTCCTATCAGTTTAACACCGTGTTCATCCAAGAAACCAGACTCTGCAAGTTCCATACCAAGGTTCAAGCCTGCCTGTCCTCCGAGCGTCGGAAGTAAGCTGTCCGGCTTTTCCTTCAGGATGATTTTCTTCAAAACCGAAGCGGTAAGCGGCTCGATGTACACCTTATCTGCAATATCTTTATCCGTCATGATGGTTGCCGGATTGGAGTTTACCAATACAACCTCAACACCTTCTTCTTTCAAAGAACGGCAAGCCTGCGTTCCGGCATAGTCAAATTCTGCAGCCTGTCCAATGATAATTGGTCCGGAACCAATCATAAGCACTTTTTTAATATTTTGATTCTTTGGCATTATTTTGTTCCTCCCATCATATCTATAAATCGGTCAAATAAATAATCACTGTCTCGTGGACCCGGACAAGCTTCCGGATGGAACTGAACCGTGAAAATATTTTTTCCTGTGTATTTCAGTCCTTCATTCGTGCCATCATTCACATTGACAAATGCAGGTGTCGCCACCTTTTCATCCAATGTTGTTGTATCTACAACATATCCGTGATTTTGCGATGAAATATACACGCGATTCGTCTCAAGATCTTTTACCGGATGATTGCCTCCGCGATGACCATACTTCATCTTATAGGTATCTGCTCCATTTGCAAGTGCCATGAGCTGATGACCTAGACAAATCGCAAAAATAGGAACGTCTGATTCATAAAGTTTCTTAACCTCTGCAATAATATCTGTACACTCTTTTGGATCTCCAGGGCCATTCGATAACATAATCCCATCCGGATTGGCACTAAGAATTTCTTCCGCCTTTGTGTGTGCCGGATAAATGGTTACCTCACAGCCTCTATCATGCAAAGACTTGGCAATATTATTCTTTGCCCCCAGATCCAATAGCGCTACTTTTTTCCCTGTTGCACGAAGAACTTTTGTCTCCTCACAGGTTACCTTGCTTACCACATCACCTGTCGAATATTCATGAAGGCGAGGGATGATTTCATCAAGATTGTAATGCTCATTCGTGGTAATCATTCCATTCATGGTTCCCTTTTCTCTAAGACGCTTTGTCAAAGCTCTGGTATCTATTCCACAAATTCCAGGGATATCATGTTTTTTCAGAAAATCCTGAATTGTTCCTTCACAGCGGAAGTTACTTGGAATCCTTGATAATTCTCGCACAATATAGCCATCCGGCCATGGTTTTTCAGATTCCATATCCGGAGTGATTCCATAATTTCCAATCAATGGATAGGTCATAACTACAGCCTGCCCTGCATAGGACGGATCTGTAAGCACCTCCAAATACCCCGTCATGGACGTATTAAACACAATCTCACTGATGACTTCTTTTGTTGAACCTATACTCTTTCCTTCGAATACGGTACCATCTTCTAGAATTAGAAAAGCTTTCATGTTTCTTTCCTTCACCTTTCTTTTAATATTTCGATAAATGATATGTAGACATAGAAATCGGCGCCGAAAAATAGATTTTTCAAGGCGCCTTTGCTTCTATTCGATTCTTTCCTTACCACCCATATACGGTCTAAGTGCTTCCGGAATACTAATACTTCCATCCGCATTCAGATTATTTTCCAAAAATGCAATCAGCATACGAGGTGGTGCAACCACTGTATTATTCAGCGTATGCGCAAAATATTTCTTGCCATTCGCCTCTTTTACACGAATCTTTAACCGACGTGCCTGTGCATCGCCAAGATTCGAACAACTACCAACTTCAAAATATTTCTTCTGACGAGGAGACCATGCCTCTACGTCACACGATTTCACTTTCAAATCCGCAAGATCACCGGAACAACATTCCAACGTACGAACAGGAATATCAAGACTTCTAAAGAGGTCTACGGTATTTTGCCAAAGCTTATCATACCAAATCTTGGATTCTTCCGGCTTACATACAACAATCATTTCCTGTTTTTCAAACTGATGAATTCGATAAACGCCTCTTTCTTCGATACCATGCGCTCCTTTTTCTTTTCTAAAGCAAGGAGAATAACTGGTCAAAGTATAAGGAAGCTTCTCTTCTTCATTAATCGTATCAATGAATTTACCAATCATGGAATGTTCACTGGTTCCAATCAAATAAAGATCCTCTCCTTCAATCTTGTACATCATGGCGTCCATTTCTTCAAAGCTCATAACACCGGTAACAACGTTAGAGCGAATCATAAATGGCGGTACACAATAGGTAAATCCACGATCAATCATGAAATCTCTCGCATATGAAATCACTGCAGAGTGAAGTCTTGCAATATCTCCCATAAGATAGTAGAAACCATTTCCCGCAACTTTACCGGCACTTTCCAAATCAATACCGTTAAAACGTTCCATAATTTCCGTATGATACGGAACTTCAAAATCAGGAACCACCGGTTCCCCAAACTTTTCAATCTCAACGTTACAGCTGTCGTCTTTTCCAATCGGAACAGATGGATCAATAATATTTGGAATGCTCATCATTCGTTCCATTATCTTAGCATCTAAGTCCTTTTCTGCGGCTTCTAACTGTGCAAGTCTTTGCGCATTGGCTGCAACTTGTTTTTTTACTTCTTCAGCTTCTTCTTTCTTGCCCTGTCCCATCAAAGCACCAATCTGCTTTGAAAGTTTATTCTTGCCGGCACGAAGGTCATCTGCTTCCTGCTGCGTTTTACGCTTTTCCTTATCAAGTTCAATAACTTCATCAACATATGCAAGCTTATGTTCTTGAAATTTATTCTTAATATTCTGCTTTACGACTTCAGGATTTTCACGTAAGAATTTAATATCTATCATGGTGTTGTCTCTTCCTCCTGTAATTCTTTTGCTTTTAATATTGCTTCATTTAATGAAAGCATCTTCTCATCAAGAATCGAAACGATTCCGGAACATTCTCTTAATTCTCTACTGATATAGCCCGGAGCATTTCCTTCGAACTTATAATATATCTTGTGCTCCAAACTCGCCCAAAAGTCCATGGCAATTGTTCGAATCTGGATTTCAACCTTAACATCTACCTGTCGATCCGTCATAAAAATCGGAACTGTTACCAGCATATGATAACTTTTATATCCACTTTCTTTCGGATTCTTTATGTAGTCTTTAATGGATAACACTGTCAAATCACTTTGGTTACCAATCATCTCCGCAAGTCGATAAATATCCGACGTAAAAGAGCACACAAGACGAATCCCCGCAATATCATTTACGTATTGTACCATGTTGTCCACCGAAGTGTCATGTCCGTTACGCTTTAATTTTTTCACAATACTCTCAGGTGATTTCACTCGCGACTTGATGTATTCAATCGGATTATACTGATGAATATGCTGGAATTCATCGTTTAGAATATCCAGCTTCGTTCCAACTTCCTTCAAAGCGGAATTATATAAAAACATCACTGTTTCCCAGGAATCCAAATCTTCCTTAAAGGTAATGGGCTCACTCATAACATAATCTCCTTCTCAGCTTCCTACCTAATCACAGCATAACCTTACAAAGTTTATCGCATTTTGCCAGGTTTGGCAATAGGAAACACTTATTTTTTTCATAAGTATATCATATATGCCTATTATTTTGTAGGAAATTATTCCCATCGCTTTATTTTTCATACAGCTTCACCAAACGTTGTACATAATTTTCCCAATAGGTATTTTTACTCAAACCGTCTTTGATACTAAGTGCACCCTTGACATCATCCGTAATGATTCCGTCCGCATAATAAGCAAACATCTCCGTCTGCATAGACTCGGCATTTACCGTCCAGACATATACCAGCTTGTTATTTTTATGAATCTTCTTGATCAGCCTTCTTGTCACCATACTTGCTTCTAGACTAAATCCATCTGCCGCATCAAGTTCCGAAATATTTCCATAAGAAATTGTAGAAATATAAAGTGTTGTAAACGATTCATCATAAGCTTTTGCATCTTCCAGCTCCGAATAGCTAAGCGAGGAAAGAAGACATTGATCTTGCATATCATATTCTGTGATTAAATCAATCACCTTCTCTGCAAGGCCATCCGTTGCCTCATCCGGTTTAAGTTCCACATTTAACTTAATATCCTTATCTTTTAGAGTCTCAAGCACCTCCTCAAATGCCGGAATTGTAACACCTTCAAATTCTTCAGAAAACCACTTTCCTGCATCTAAAGCCTCAATCTCACTCGCTTTTAATTCCCAGACATTCGCATCAAGCCCGGTCGTTCTTTTCAGATTTGCATCATGAATCACCACCGGTTCTCCATCAGAACTAAGATGCACATCCATCTCCACTTCATCCGCGCCCTCTTCTAACGCTCCTTCAAATGCAACAATCGTATTCTCCGGATAGTCGGCACTCGCCCCACGATGTGCTGTCACATAAGTCTCTACATTGGAATTATATACAGCTTCCTGTCGAATTGCATAAGCTACATTACCGGCCAACGTAACGGCTATTCCAAATGCAACCAGTCGTCCTTTGCGACGCATTAAATATTTTGCAATTTTCGTATCTTCCAAATAAACTTTAATCTGTACCTTAAATTTGCCCGGAACTTCATTCATCCTGCCCTGCTCTTCCTTCAGATAGTAGAACATTCCACTAATCAGCAAAAACACATATGGCATGGAAAAGCAGTAAAATATTCCCGCCACAATATCAATCATTACTGCAACAGCGGATTCTGCCACAATCGGCAAGAAAAAAGGCAATGCATCTGCTAAAGTAGTCAAAAGCGCAATGATCGCACCGCAACCATATAGCAACCCGTAATACGCCAAGATCATGATTGCATCCCCAATGATCATGATCACCACCATCTTAATCAAATTCTTCCTATCAAGCATATCCCGGCTACCATGTGACGCTTCCACAAAGGTTGCTCTGTTTAAGGTAAAATGATGAAACGAAAAAATCCATTGCATACAAACCAATTCCACATATAAACAAGCGATAAAATAACAAACCAGTAACGCTTTTGAATCGGAAATATATTGCATTACAAAATAAGGCATAGAAAACCCTTTATATACTCCCGATACCGTAAACAGCTGGCTCATTGGGATAATCAAAAGCAAATATAAAATCATCCGGTAATTCTTAGGCCGAAGAATTTGAACTGCTGCCAAATATCCTCTTCGCATCATTTCCAAAAGCGGCAATTTCTGATTTCTGTATGATGCATGAAAGCAGCTCACAATACAGCATATATCAAATAACATATATAGGCTGATCAAAAACAAAGCCACAACAACACCCACCCAGATCAGCGGACTCGTCAAAAAAGACTTAAAATTATTATCCGCCACAAAAGTAAACCCTTGTGTTCTTATCAAAAGTGCTAACAAACCTTGTAATAAAGGCTTAAACACAAATACTGCCACGCATTTATAAATCACTTCAAATATAAGCAACGTAAAAAAGTTCACCTTGGCCAAATAGCATATTCTATTAATCCATTTAAAAATACCAGCCATGGTATCTAGTACATTTCTCATACGAACAAATCGTCTTCCTCAATCACTTGAATTTCAAGATAATCAAAATCTATCTCTTCCACAAAACAATCTTTTGTAAATCTTGCTTTTGAATGTTTCTTAAACTCCGCAATGGTAGCATTCAGCCAAATTGGCCTTGCCAAATCAAATTTCAAGCAAGCCTCGTCAAGAGCGTCAAAGATTTTATGTGTTCTGGTTTCTTTTCTTACATCCTCAATGATAGTATCTTTTACAAGGTGACTGTTGTCCCATATCTTAAACCAAATTCTCATGCATCATTTCCTGTCTATACATTTTTCTTTAACAATTATATACATTCACCCATCATTTCTCAACCACAAAGCGACTTTCCTATTTATGCAAATACCGTCTTCTTATGAAAAAAGGACAGAGGAATAATTTCCTCCGCCCTTCATATGCGTCATTGATTAGCACATTGGCTTAAGATCATCAGAAATGATAAGCTCAGCTTCTGTAGCTTCCTGAATCTGCTCAACTGTAAATTCAGGGTTATATTCTGTAAGAACGATTCCCTTATCAGTTACTTCCATAACACCCATCTCTGTGATAATCAGGTTCACCTGCTTTTGTGCAGTAAGTGGAAGTGTACACTCTTTAAGAATCTTTGGTGCTCCCTTTTGTGTATGTTCCATCGCTACGATAACTTTCTTAGCACCTACTACAAGGTCCATAGCTCCGCCCATACCAGGAACCATCTTGCCCGGGATAATCCAGTTTGCAATGTCACCGTTTTCAGCAACCTGAAGAGAACCAAGTACAGTTGCATCTACATGGCCACCACGGATGATTCCAAATGAAACAGAAGAATCAAAGAACATTCCGTCTTTTTCAACTCCTGCCGGCTGTCCGCCTGCATTTACAATATAATCCTTATCAGGATTGCTTTCATCTACTGCTGCCAGTCCGATAAATCCATTTTCAGACTGAAGTGTAATTTTAATAGAAGGATCAATATAATCCGGCACCAATGTTGGAAGTCCGATACCAAGATTTACTACATCGCCATCATGAATTTCTTTTGCTACACGCTTTGCGATAAATGGTTTAATTTCACTTCTCTCCATCTTATGCTTCCTCCTTTACAACTAAATAATCTACATATACATGTGGAGTTTCTACATAATCAGGGCCAATCTCTCCTGCAGGAACGATCTTCTCTACTTCTGCAATTGTAATAGTTGCAGCAGAAGCCATCAGAGGATTGAAGTTTCTTGTAGAACCTTTATAACGAAGGTTTCCTGACTCGTCAGCCACATAAGCCTGAACGATAGCCACATCACCCTTAATTGCTTTTTCTAAAACATATTCTTTTCCATCAAGTTCAACAACTTCCTTGCCTTCAAGTGTTGTAGGAGATGATGAATCAGCTACGATTGTTCCAACACCGGTTGGTGTTAAGAATCCACCGAGTCCAGCTCCGCCTGCACGGATCTGCTCTGCTAATGTTCCCTGTGGCTGAAGTTTTAAATCTAATGATCCGTCATTAAACTTAGTTGCCACTTCTTTATTAAGACCTACATGAGTTGCAATCAGTCTCTTAATGCAGCCATTGTGAAGTAAACGTCCTGTTCCTTCATTTTCAAATCCACCGTCGTTACATACAACTGTAAGATTCTTTGCTGTAACTTCGTTACAGATTGTCTTAGCCGTTCCGTTTGTCATGAATCCACCGATCATAACGGTGTCGCCATCTTTAATCAAGGCAGCGGCTTCTTTTGCAGAAATCACTTTTGTTTTTGCCATGATGTTCCTCCTAAATTACTTAATTTTATCTATACGGCAATTCTAATTGTCGTCCATTTATTAATTTAGCACTTTTATTCCAATAATTCAATGCCTTTTACTTAACGGCATTTATCTTATAAATTGCCTACGCCTCATTATTCTGCCTGTTGCAATTCATCTGCTGTCAGCATTTCAATAGATGGCCAATAACGTACAATTGCTTTTCCCAAAATCTTATCTTTTGATACATACTGATAAGCTGCCGCTTCATCTTCCGTCTGCGCAATTTCGCTCATCAAAGCCTCATCCGCCCAATATCTGGCGTCTGCAGAAATATTTCTGTTATCTCCAAGCATCAGATAACAATCTTCCGGCACTTCGAAGGTGTATCCCGTACACTCTACCGTCCACTCTTCTTTCAAATATGGCTCGTCAAGCGGCTCCTTAGAATCATTGATATAAATCTTACCATCCTCAATGGTTACCTTTTCTCCAGGTAACCCTATAATACGTTTTATGTAGACCTGGCTTTCGTCCACCGGATATTTAAAGATTGCAATATCATATCGCTGTGGTTCCGATATTTTGTAGGCAAGTCTAAAACCGATTAAGCGGTCATCCGGCATAATCGTATTCTCCATAGAGCCGGTCGGAACAATCGCATTTACAATAACAAATTGTTTCACAACCACTACAACCACGATGACAATCGCAATCAAGCGTATCCAGCTGATTACTTCTTTTTTGATATCTACATTATCTTTCTCTGCTTCCTTTGAAACGCCATCTGACAAAGTAGCCCTCACCTGTTGAGCTTCATTATATTCTGACTCTGAAATTGTATCACTTTGTGCAATTGTCTGTTCCTGTGTCGTTTCCTCAGTATTCTCCTGAGGCATTATATTTTTATTTTCTTCCATTTTCAAACTCTCTTAATAACCGCGAATTGCATCTTCTGAATCATCCACCGTATTTTCAATCTTTCGTATCACAATCGGATAGGAATAATTCTCATTTACCTTTACCATAACGCGCTCGCCCTCTTTATGACCAGCTACTGCTTTCCCGAGCGGAGATTCAATACTAATCTTGCCCTGCATCGAATTTCCTCGAATCGAGGTGACAAGACGAAAGGTTTCTTCCTCATCATCTTCTTCGTAATAAACCGTAATCGTATTATTGATTCCGACTTCATCATTACCGGACTTATCCGATACAACAATCGCATTCTTAAGCATTCTTTCTAAATATCGAATCCGGCTTTCATTACGGTTTTTATCCTTCTTAGCCGCATGATATTCAAAATTTTCGCTTAAATCCCCCTGCGCTCTGGCAACCTTTACAGCTTCAATCAATTTTGGTCGAAGTTCTAATTTACGCTCTTCAATTTCGCGTTCAATTTTCTCGATATCTGACTGTGTGAGTCTTTCTCCCATTCAATCTCCCCTGCCTTTTCTTACTTTTCCTACTATAACAGAAAGAGTATTTGTTTTCAATGAAAAAGGTCACTGACCGCCCGAAATTTCTTCTTTTCGAGCAGGCAATGACCTTTTTACTGTCTATTTGATCTATGGTATCTTGTCAAGACTCGCTCGCGAGTCTTGCGCGCCGGATTCGGGTCTGCTTCAGCAGACAAATTCCTGTCCGAATCCGTGTGCATCCTCGCGGAGCGTTTAACTCAGTCGGAGCTTGTACCCCGACTGAGTATAGTTTGTCATACCCCCCACCTACGCTAACGCTTAGAGGTGGGGGATTTCTCCGACTGAGTTTAATTTGTCTTTGAGCCAAGTGTTACTTCAACATCCTGAGTAGAATACTCTTGTCCATTAGCAACGGCAACCGTAAGTGTAACGGTATCGCCTGCTGATGCTGAGGAAATGTAAGAAGATAAATCTTCAAAGCTTGTGATTTCTTCTCCGTTAATTGCAGTTACAATCATTCCTTCTGAAAGACCGGCTTCTTCTGCTGCACTACCACTAACTACCTGAGAAATATACGCACCCTGTGGCATGTTATAATTCTGTGCAATATCCTGTGTTACGTCTACACCGGCAATTCCAAGATAAGCATCTCCACTTTCTGAGGAATCAGAGGTAGAACCATTTTCAATAAGTTCTTGAAGAATCGGTGAAGCATCTGAAATCGGAATAGCAAATCCCATACCTTCTACATCAGTATCTGCATATTTTGATGAATTTATCCCAATTACTTCTCCGTTTGCATTGATAAGCGCACCACCACTGTTACCAGGGTTAATTGCTGCATCTGTCTGAATCAGAGTATTCGTAATACTTTCTCCGGTTGTCTCATCGGAAGTTGTTACTTCTCTGTCAACAGCTGAAATTACACCGGTTGTTACAGACTGTCCATAACCAAGCGCATTACCAATTGCAATGGCAGTATCGCCTACCGCAATAGAATCTGAATCGCCAAGTGTTGCGACCTTAATTTCTGACAATGTAGCACTGTCGATATCACTGATTGCAACTTTTACAACTGCAAGGTCTGAATCCGAATCCGTTCCCTGAATCTCACCGGATACTGTAGAATCATCTACAAACTGTACCGTTAAAGAAGTTGCACCTTCTACAACATGATTATTAGTAGCAATGTACAAATAGTCATCATCCTGACTTATAATAATTCCTGAACCCGCACCTTCTGATTCATAACTTTCAGACTGGCCAAACATATTCGCATATTCTTCAACCGACACGGTTGTGATTGCTACAATGGATGGCATTACATTTTCAACAACGGTAGATACATCCGTAACGGTTGTACTATCTGAAGTATCTGTGCTATCCACTGTGGTACTGTCTGAATTTGATAATGATGTCGCACTGGTATTTGAAGTTGTCTGTGTATCCTGCGTACTAGAAAGAAGTGATGTACTTCCTGTAAACACAACACCGGCTACCAATCCGAATGCTGCTGCCATAGCTGTGCATTTCATAAGCTTATTTCCAAAAGTTCCTTTCTTAAGCAGCGGCTTCTTTGGCATCTTTATTTTCTTTGCCTTCTTTGTCTTTTGTGATACCGACTCTCCATCGATATCCTCAATCGTTACTTCGTCAGCATCAACTATTTTGTCAGATGGGCTTCCTGCCTGATAGAAATTATTGTTTTCAAATTTATTGTCCATAACATGTATCTCCTTTCACATCTCATCGCCCTGCGATGAATTTTGTTTGCTTGTTTGTTATGAACTTAGTATAGAAATGAAATGTGAAGTATATGTGTTTTAAGATTTAAAGGAACACGACTTTTTTGTGTGCAGTTTGTGAAAAAAACACCTCCCTGCTATACGCAAAGAGGTGAATATCATCTACCATCAGGTTGTTTTTACTTTTTTCAAAGTCTCATAATCCATCTTATTTCGATTATCAAAGTTGGCCAAGATATCCTTAATATGGTATTCTTTCGAAATATTCCGATCCGAAAGATCATACATCCGATTATCTTTAAAACTCAAAATAGTTGGCTTTCTAAAATCCTTAGCACCCTCAATAACGACAAGCCCCTTCTCTCCGGAATGTAATTCCACACAGGTTCCTGCCGGAATAACATCAATACTGTTGACTAATGCTTCCACAATTTTTGACGGATAGACATTCGAATTATCCATCAGATAACAACACGCCCGATATATGGACTCTTCCTTCTTGTAAATACGCATTGAGGTCATAAGATCAAACAGATCCATCGTCTTAAGAATCTGCGTTCCCAATAAATATTTAGAAGAATCAAACATTCCACCAGATCTTTTTTCCATGGAAATCTGATAAAACTGGGTAATATATCTTCGAATCGTTGCTGATATCCCCATATTATTACGAATGAGATTATATCCCCTAATCTCTGCTTCCCTAACTTCTTTAAGTTCTGATTCTGTAAGCTTGTCCGGTTTATATAAAATCTCCGGATCCACATAAAGCTTTCCAACATCATGCACAAGAGCCGCACATATTATTGGATAAATCTCCTTATAATGAATATTCAAGCGATTTGCAACCATACAAGTCAGCGAAGCCACATTCACCGAATGCTTAAAATATTGATCGGATGGTCCTCTAAGCGTCTGAAAAAATGTAATTCGCTTCTTCAGGTTCGAATACATATTCTCAATTGTCATAGCCAGCGGTTCAATTTGGCTAAAATCACCGCCCTCTGCTATCGATTCCAGCGCCTTTTTCAATTCCGCCCACTGAAGCGTCTGCACGCGCTCAAACTCAATCTCTTCATCTGTCATCGGCGGTATTGGCTCTGTTGCATCCAATATATACACCCCGAACAAATCATTATTCTGTAGCATTTGAAGCGCAGCTGGCACCAATGCCGATCCTCTCTCATATAACAATACTCCCTTCTCGTTATAGATCGATTTTGCAATTCGCATGCCTAATTTAAGCTCTTCTTTTTTTACGAATTTCATAGTAATAATCCCTCTCATCCCAACATAATCTTCTAACATACATTGGTATTTCAAGTATATCATTTAACCCCTTATGCGACAACAAATACTACATAAATCATTGTAAAAAGGATGTTTTGCACCGTTTCTCAGACACAAAACATCCTGCATTATTTCTTATTTGTGATATGGCTCATGATGAATAATACGAAAGCTTCTATAGATTTGTTCTAGTAAAATCACTCTCATCAGCTGATGAGGAAATGTCAGATCAGAAAAGCTAAGCTTCGCATCTGCTCTTTTCAACACCTGATTGGAAAGTCCTAACGAACCGCCTATTACAAATTGTATATGACTCTTCCCCTCAATGGTAAGCCGCTCCAAATCCCGCGCCATCTTTTCCGAACTTTTCTTCGTCCCATCAATCGCAAGTGCTATCACATAAGCTTCCTCTTTGATTTTCGACATAAGGCGTTCGCCTTCCTTGTCCTTAATCTGTATCTGCGCCGTCTCGCTTATTCCATCCGGCGTTTTTTCATCTGCGACCTCTAGAATATTAAGAGTGGTATATCTTGACAAACGCTTTACATATTCTTTTATTGCATCCTTATAATATGCTTCTTTTATCTTGCCCACACAACAAATGTCAATTTTCATAACTACAATCACCTAGTCTAGATTTAATTTCTTTTTCATAAGCCAATTGGTAACAATCCAAAATACAACCGCCATCACAGCCGCAAGAACAACTTGTGCAGCAGCAGCATCTATCATGAAATATTCATCAAACAAATAGGCATCATCCCCTAGCCATCCGGCTGTTGTCATCCATACCACAGAACGTACCGAACCGGTTCCTATCAAAAGCACAATAAACATTAATATCGCCATACCTAATTTATGCTTATTAAACAGATTGCCAAGCATCAAAGCCAGATAAATCATAAGAACGCTGCCTATCGCTCCCACAAATAATCCCGCTGCATACAATGCTATAAGTGTATGCGGAAACGTTTGTAACACTTCTTGAATTACCGCCCATATGCTAGCGTATTCCTGTGAAATACAAAGCGCAATCAAAAGTGAGAGTATCGAAACTATGGATGAAACAATTGCCCAGATAAATCCCGTGATTGTCTTACTTGCAAGATGCATCCATGTCTTGACCGGAAGTGCATTCATTAAATACCCTTGACCACATAACATATTCTTATAAAACTGCCTAACAATCATTACAAAAGTAAGAAGTAGCATCACAACCAAAAGTACAATGTAAATAATCGTAACTATCACATTTAAGGTATCAGTACCGCCAACTGCAAAATAATAATCCGAAGAAACCATATTTTTCAAACTAAAGCCAAACACTACAGCCATCGCAAGTACCGCGATATACAAAAAAATCAGCATCCGTCCGGCAGCACGCAAATCATATTTTATTAATTTTCCTAACATCTGAATACCTCCCTAAAATATTCATCTACCGATTTTCCCTCATTTTGCCGAAGTTCATCCACACTTCTGTGACAAATAAACTGACCTCCGCCAATCATTACAACTTCATCCAGCACACGTTCCACGTCAGCTATAAGATGCGTTGAGATTACAACTAATGAATCCTCCGAATAATTCTGGATGATGGTCGTCAGGATATAATCTCTAGCTGCAGGATCCACGCCTCCAATTGGCTCATCAAGAAAATAAATCTTCGCCTTACGACTCATTGCCAAAATCAATTGAACCTTTTCTTTATTTCCCTTTGATAGATGTTTCAGCTTCATCTTGCCTTCAATATTCAAGGTTTGCATCATAGATACTGCCTTTTCTTTATCAAAATCTTCAAAGAAATCACAAAACATCTTAACCAGATTATCAACATTCATCCAATCCGGAAGATAATCCGCATCCGGAAGATACGAAACAAATGCCTTCGTTTTCTCTGAAGGTGCATAACCATCCAATGTAATCTCACCCTTAGTCGGAACCAAAATCCCATTGGCCAATTTCATAAATGTCGTCTTGCCGCTTCCGTTTGGTCCAAGCAATCCAACAATCCGTCCCGGATATAAAGAAAGATTAAAATCTGATAGTGCATTCTTATTGGTTCCATAATTCTTAGTCAAATCCTTGCATTGCAAGATTGGAACATTCCTCATCTCTTCCATAACTAGCCCTCCTCCTCTACAGCATCCAAAATTTGCTTGATTTCCTCAGCCGAAAATCCAAGTTCTCTCATGTGCTTTAAAAATTCTTTCGCCGCACGCTTCGCCATATCGCTTCTCATTCTTTCAATCCTTTCCCCATCATCGGTAACAAATCTGCCACTTGTTCGCTGCGAATAGACAAGACCACTTCGTTCAAGCTCTGCCAACGCCTTCTGCATCGTGTTCGGATTCACACCGGCTTCTGCTGCCAGCTCTCTCACAGAATCCAGTCTTGTACCGGGCAAATATTGACCCTTAATGATGCGGCGTTCGATTTCGTTCATAAGTTGCAAATAAATTGCTCTATTATTATCCAAATTCCACGCCATATCGCTTACTCCTTCACATTATTGTATTACTTACTTAGTACACAAATACAATAACGCAACTGTATTATTGTGTCAATACAATTAGGCGCATTTTCTTTTTATCGTTTTAATCACTTCATTTAACACAGTAACACTTAGACCGGTCAGCAATATCTTGCCCCACATCAAACCATCTACCGGCACAGTTTCAAACACCGCTCCTCCAATCTGCGTTATGACAAATTGCAAAATCAGAACAAACAAAAAAATCCCTAACATTAATTTATTTCGGAAGAAATATTTGAATACCGACGTGTTATCAAGCTCTCTGCAATTAAACGCATTAAAAAGTTGAAATACAACAAACAAGGTAAACAAGACGGTCTTTTCCTGCTGTGGATTTGCTCCCAAAAAGTTCGTAACATGTTGTAACATAAAAACCGCAGAAATAAACAATCCATTTACAAAAATTCTTACCAGCATCTGTTTGGTAAGAATATTTTCACTTCTCTTTGTCGGCGGTCTCTTAAGTAAATCTTCCCGAATAGGCTCAAGTCCAAGTGTCAGCGCCGGCGGTCCGTCCATAATAATATTAATCCATAGGAGATCCAATGCTGAAAACGGCGTCTCAAAGCCACACAAGATGGACGCAATCACAACTACAACCGAAGATACATTTACCGTCAGCTGAAACATAATAAACCGCTTAAAGTTCTCATAGATACCGCGTCCCCACTGCACGGCCTTGACAATGGTCATAAACGAATCATCCAAAAGCACAATATCACTTGCTTCTTTTGTCACTTCTGTTCCTGCAATTCCCATTGCAATTCCTGCATCAGCATGTTTGATTGCCGGAGCATCATTTATTCCATCTCCCGTAACCGCAACAACATTCCCCTGTTGTTTTAACAGTTTTACAATTCGAAGTTTTAAAAGCGGCGTACTTCTGGCTATCACCTTAATCTTTTTCAGCTTTTCTTTTAGCTGCTCATCCGAAAGATTTTCGATTTGCGATGCTTCCACAGCTATATGCTCATCATCTAACATATGCAATTCATTCGCTATGGAACAGGCCGTTAGGATATTATCTCCTGTCAGCATCATAACCTCGATTCCAGCCGCTTGACATTTTAAAATTGCTTCGTTTACCTCTTTGCTGAGCGGATCCGATATGACGGTAAATCCATCAAATTCCAGGTCTTTTTCTATCTGATCTTGCTCATCATCTTCCCACTTATCGAGCATCTTATGTGCAAACGCAAGAATCCTTCCACCTTTTCTTTGATACTGTTCCATCATTTCCATTATTTTGTTGTATTGCACATCTTCTCTTTCCTTACAAAGCTTTAGAATCTTTTCCGGATTTCCCTTTGTATAAAGTGTAAGTCCAAACGATTCCATAACTACGGTACTCATATCTTTATTTTGCGAGGAAAATGGATATGTATGAATGATTCGGCTTTGTTTTCTAAGCTGTTTATAATTGTATCCGGCTTTTTTGGCAGCTACAAGAAGTGCACCTTCTGTTGGATTCCCAATAAAGCGTTCTACTCCTTCTTCTATCAATATATTCGCATTTGAATTAAGGCAAAAATTATGAATCAGCAGCGGTTCTTTTATCTGATTAGCCTCTATCATCCGGCCGTCATGATAAATCTGTTGCACCGTCATCTTGTTATCGGTCAGTGTTCCGGTCTTATCCGAGCAAATAATATTCACACAACCGATTGTTTCACAAGCCACCATCTTCTTTACCAATGCTTTTTCGCCTGTCATCTTGATGATATTCAAAGCCAACGACACTGCAACAATGGTTGGAAGTCCCTCCGGTACTGCTGCCACAATCAAAACAATACTGGTAATAAATGCATCCGAAACCGTATCCAAAGATATTTCGTTATGCTGAATGAATTGCACGATTTGAATCATAAACGCGGCCGCTGCTGCCGAACATCCCAATACGGTAATCAGCTTTCCTAACTTATCTAATTTTTCCTGCAATGGAGTTGTTGTCTTTTCGATAGAAGATAATTCTTTTGCAATCTTACCAAATTGCGTCTCATTTCCAACTGCCGTAACCACAAACGAAGCATTCCCTCCCGAAACGAAACACCCGCTATAAACCATATTACATCGTTCTGCCACAGGTGTTTCGCACGGACAGACTACCGCAGCATCCTTACTTACCGGCACGCTTTCTCCGGTAAGCGCAGATTCATCTACCGATAAATCATTTGCCTCAAGGATTCTTCCATCCGCAACAATCTTATCTCCCGTTTCTATCAAGAGAATATCGCCTACCACAATCTCTCTTTGCGCAACCAGTTGCACCTTTCCTTCTCGCAGCACCTTAACGAGTGTATCTTCATTTATGCGATTTAATGCCTCAAATGCTTTTTCGCTCTTGCCCTCCGTGATGATTGTTATCACGACCGAAAGCGCTATTGCCACAAAAATTCCCAGGCACTCTAGAAAATTATATTCCCCGCCCTTTATAAAGCGTGAAATATTTACAAACAGCGTAATTACAGCTGCTGCAATCAGCATAAGAAGCATTGGCTCTGTAGATGCCTCAAAGATTCTCCTAAGCATCGATTCCTTTTTATGTCTGAAAAAAGTATTCGCCCCATACTTTTGCCAGGATATTTTCACTTGTTCCTTTGTCAATCCTTGTTCCCTTGCAACGCCTAATTGCTTAAGAACTTCCTGTCTTGTTTTTGTATACACTATAAACAATTCCTTTCTATCAAAATAAAAAGACTCACGTATCATCTGCATGTCCTTATGACATACAAAATAATACGCGAGTCTCGTGATTTAAGACAAGCCAGGCTTGCGCCAGGATGTTGACTTGCCACGTAATGCAATACGCTACTACTCCCTCACTCTTGGTTTAGTTGTTTGTACAATATATCACAATCCTCTTGGCAACGTCAAGACATCCGACCGCCTAATTTCCTTCAATTGTATTTTTAATAATCTCTTTTAATTCGCTGATATCAATCGGTTTCGCAATATATGCGTTCATGCCTGCTTCGCGACCTTTGATTCTGTCTTCTTTAAATACATTTGCGCTGACACCTATAATCGGTACATTTGCAAGATCTTGATTCTCCAATGCGCGAATCTGCCTTGTAGACTCATATCCATCCATAACCGGCATCTGCACATCCATTAATACACAATCATAGTAGCCCGGTTTTGTAGCACTCACCTTATCCACTGCCTGTTTTCCATCAATAGCGCTTTCTACCTCTGCTCCCATATGATTCAGAATCTTCGATATAATTTCCAGATTAATCAAATTGTCTTCAACAGCCAGGAATCGACGTCCCTCAAAAATCGGAGTCTGTAAATGTGTGATGCTCTTTTTCACATCTTCTTCCAAATCCGTTTGTTCGACTTTTTCCTCATGCTTTTGAGAGGCAACCTTAAATTCCAAAAATACAATAAATGTGGTTCCCTGACCTTTGATACTCTTAAATGAAATTGTTCCACCCATCATTTCCACAAGCTGTTTCACAATTGCCAGGCCAAGTCCGATTCCGGCCACACCACTTTCCGTCGTTGTGTTCTCCCGTTCAAACGGTTCAAATAAATGTGCCTGGAAAGCTTCTTCCATTCCGATTCCATTATCTGAAACCAAAAATTTATAGCCGATATATCCATTCGGAGCATAACTCCTTTGTGACACTTCCAAGGTAACCGTTCCACCTGTCGGCGAATAGTCACTGGCATTTGTCAGTAGGTTTTGTAGTATCTGAAGCACTCGCAACCGATCACACAAGACAGCGTCTTCTTGAATCTCATTCTTAACAACAAAAACCTGATTCTTTTTATCCGTCTTTGTGCGAATCATCGCTTCCACTTCCGAAATAATCTGCGACATATTTTCCGCAGTATCGTCCATAGCTGTCCAGCCGCTCTCGATTCGAACCAAATCCAACACTTCATTAATCAGATCAAGCATATGTCTTGAAGATAGCATGATTCTATCTAAGTATTCTCTTACCGCATCGCGATCATCAAAATCAGCCATAGCCAAAGCCACATATCCAACAATTGCATTCATCGGTGTTCGAATATCATGTGACATATTTGATAAAAAAATGGTTTTTGCTTCATTGACCTGATTTGCTTCTTTTAGTGCATTTTCCAAAATACTGCGTCTTTTGATTCCCTGACGTATGCTATCATCCATGTCTGTAATGCCGACAACCAATCGCTCAATTGGACCTTCTGATCCAATTCTGACAAGTTTAATCTTGCAATATCGTGTCGTTGCAAGATCGTGTCCGATTCGAAAATCTTCTACTACCGAGCGATCAAGGCGCAGACGTTCCCGAATCTTTTCAACATCCACATTATTAATAAGTGCTGCGCGATCTTCTTCGTACACTTCATGCTTTATCATTTCTATTAAAATATCAGAAAATCCCAGATTTTCCTTATCTCGTCCATAAGTCATATCCGAAATCATCTTGGTCTTTCTAACAACTTCATAAGAATCATCCGCGAGATTCCAGCAAAAAACCATGGCATAGTTTGAACACAGAGCTTCCATCAGCTGCAAATAATTACTGTTTTCCACCGCTGTATTCGCTGACCAATAAGCCTGTTCGCTATCGTCTTTTAATTTTTCAAAGCACATAAGCGCTTTTGCCGGTACGCCTTCTTCCAGCTCTTCGCGGATAAATACACATTTACGCCATTTACCGTAGTTTACGGTGTATGACATCTCTATGCTTTCCTTCACCGATAGCGCTGTCTTTAAATATTCAATCGTACCGAATGCTTCTCGTTCTTTTACAAACTGTTCATTCACACGTTCTTTCGTATACTTCTCATTAAACTCCGAATAGATTCCCTCCCGGTCCATACCAAAAGTTCCATATTCTTTCGTTTCATAAATGACCTCAATGGTATCTTTATTGAGATTCACCTCATATACGAGAAGGTACTTAGAAAACAGAGCCTGTAATAACGTCGTATCGTTTCCTTTCATTTTTATTCCTTCCGTTTGAAACACAACCTACCAAACACAGTTCTTCTAGCGAGAGCCACCTCCGCCGCCTCCGCCGAAGGAACCACCGCCGCCGCCAAAGGACGCGTGTCCACCGCTTCCGGCATTTGCCGCAGCGCGTTCTGCCGCTTCTGCAGCAGCGAGTGCCGAATACGTATGGCAATGATAAAAATATACACAAGAAATAGACGCATCATAATATTCAATTTCCGAGATAAACTGCGGATAATGCTTCTTCAATTCCTTTACTACCTCTTGTGCTATACCAAGAAGATAAGCAAATACAAGATATTCCTGCCAGATACTTACTTCTTGCATTTCTCTTTCTGAAATCAGCGAAAATTCTTCGAGATAATTCTTAAATCCCAGAATCTGTCCTAACTCTTCCCGATCCTTTTGCGTAATCTGCTTTGCCTTAAAGTTCTTCCGAATGCTCAATTGCTTATCTAGAGCATATTGCATTCCTTTACTGCTACAATTTGTAATATATTTTCGAATCCTACTTGAATTCTTCTTTGAATAAGTAGGTAATTCTTTCTCCTGTAAGATTGCATCACTGCCGGCTGCGACCTTAATAATATTATAAAGTTTTAATCCTAATGGATCATCCTTCGGTTCATGAACCAATTTTAACGCCTTTACATTCTTCCCGCGAAGCACACGCCTTGAAGTTGTATCCTCCACCACTTCAAGACATCCATCCATAACGAGCTTAAGCATTCTAGCGCCAATAATATCACCCTCTTTAATAATACCGGCAGATTCTCCCAGGTAATATGTCGCTTCCAAATTTCCCTCGTTTGGCAATTCTCTATAATATCCGGCTTCCTGTTTTATGCTTTTAACCAGCTTTTCTCTCTGTCTTAAGTTGATTTGTCGCTTTACAAAGCCTACAATAGCTACCAAAATAATAATCCCAAAATAAATGAAAAATGCGCCAAAGCTTAGCACGTCATCTACTCCAAAATCATCATCCATCTCACCCGCGCCGTAATCACTACCTTCTTTCGCCGTCTCTTCTACTTCGTCAAAAGTCTTATCGGACGTGTACGTAGGTGTAATCGTTCCTTCTTCTAAAGAAAACAAAATCGTCATATATCCGTCTTCATCAATATCACTTTCGGTATACGCATGAATGCATCCATCCTCAAATTCAATCATGCCATCATAACCAAATCCCCAGATATCTGCAATCTCATCGGTAATCGCGGTTTTGTTTTCCAGCGAGATCTTTAGATCGACGGCTGTAGGTGTTGTGGACATACCACTATTCACGAATCGATAATTCGTTCCAACGCAATCGCCAAATTCCATAACGGCATTTGCCATCGTATACGTCACTTCATAAGAATGCGTTCCGTATTCCGTGATTCCCCAACATAATTCGAAGCCATCATCGGTATCATTTACACCACATTTTCCGGCTTTTTCATCAAAATCTGCATCTATGTCCCAATCACCGATATTGATATATTCCTGTCCATTTTCCGAAACAGAAAACGATTCAAGCTCAAGCACTCCTCCGTCTACCATCGGAATATAATTCTCCGTAGTATCCGTATCAGAAAAATCCCCCGTCCATACCTGAACAACCGTAATCGAACCATCATCATGAATCGTTACATCTATGTCCATATCTGACACATGATTTGCTGCCTTAGCCTGCGTTTGCCCGATTCCCACAAGAATAAAAAATGCAAACACAGCAATCATCATTTTATATATTTTTCGCATCGTATAATCCCTCATCTACTAGTGTAATTTCATGCTAGGCATATCTGTCTTATTTTGGTCTTCTTCAAGATATTCTCTTTTATCAAATCCTAATCTACCCGCAATCATACTTGCCGGCCACATACGAATCATACGATTCAGTTTTGTAACAGAATCATTGTAAATAAGTCGACTGTTTCTAACCATATTTTCATACTGATTTACAGAATCCATGGCTTTTGCATAATTTTGATTTGCTTTTAAATCAGGATACCGCTCCGCCAAAACATTAATCTGCCCCAATGCTTTTGTAAACGCCTGCTCTTGCGCATTAATTTCTGCAGCAGTAGACTGCGCATTAATTCCCGTTCTTCTGGCATTAATCGTCTGTAACAAAGTCTGCGCTTCATGAGCATCATAGCTTTGCGTCAGTTCTGCAAGGGCCGTCAGCGCATCAAATCTGCTTGACATCTGTACGCCAATCTGGCTTTTCGCATTATTAATATTCTCATCCAATCTCACAAGCGTTCTTTGCGTAGAAATAATCCATCCTGCAAGAATAATTACAATTACAACAATTACAATGATTCCAATTATAAATCCCATACTACTCCTCTACTTTCTTTTCTAGCGTTTAATCGTTATCATCACTATCAAACTATAGTCATATACATAATACTTTTTTCCCGAGAAAAAATCAACAAAAACTAGTACATTTTCCCCACTTCTATTGTTCATAAGTATCTAAAAAGTGATGTTTTACCCCATCTTTCTTGTATGCAAGCAAGGTATCAACACTTACATTCTCTGATGATTTAAAAATATTCTTTTCAATTATTGGATTTTTGGCTGCAAGCGAAGCAATCAATTGCTTTACCTCATGGCGTTTTGATCCTGCTTCATCCGCAGCTCCCAGCTTATTTTTTTCGGAAACTTTGCATGCACAATCACAAAAACATAAGTCATTTCCATTCTTCCATCTGATAATATCCGCCTCTCGAATCAAATACATCGGACGAATCAGCTCCATCCCTTCAAAGTTCGTACTATGAAGTTTCGGCCTCATACTTTGCATCTGCCCCCCATAAAGCATCCCCATAACGATAGTTTCAATAACATCATCAAAATGATGCCCCAGCGCAATCTTATCTTGATCTTGAATCATTTCATATTTATTAATTGCTTTCGTAAATCTTCTCCAGATTTCCTTACGATAGGTCTTAATAATACTTCTTTCAATCTCCTTTGTTCTTTCTATATTCAAGAAAAAAACCTCTTACTTTCCTATTTCATAAATTATAAGATAGCATCTTTTCATTTAAATCTCAACCTTGACGTTTACAACATTTCCCGTTATGTGATATGATAAGAAAGTACTAAATCGGAGGTGAGAAGTTTATGTCTGACGAAAAAAAAATAGAATTTGTTGACGCCAGAACTCCAATCAAGCAATGCGAAGAATGTGGGCGGGCCATGCCAATTGATTATCCGCATAACATCTGTCCTACATGCAAAGAAAATTCGCTTTTTCGAGAGGTTCGTGAATTTATACGTGCCAATGATGTAAATGAATACCAGGTTGCTGATAAATTTAATTTACCGGTCGAACAAGTCAAGAATTGGATTCGCAACGGACGCATTGAATACAAACAATTAGGCGAGAAAAACCTAATGGGCGGTAATTATTGTGCACGATGCGGCGCTTCTGTTTCTTTCGGAACACTATGTCCTAAATGCCTGCGTCTTATGAACAATCAAAAGAAGGGCGTTGCAATCCAAAAACCGTCTGACTCAGATAATAGCAAAATGCGTTTCTTAGATAACTAAAAAATAGTTTGACGACTACAGGAAAAATGCCCCATCGCAAAGCGATTGGGGCATTCATTATTCATTTCCTTCTAGTCAAGACTCGCTCGCGAGTCTTGCGCGCCGGATTCGTGTCTGCTTCAGCAGACAAATTCCTGTCCGAATCCGTGCGCATCCTCGCGGAGCGTTTAACTCAGTCGGAGCTTGTACTCCGACTGAGTTAACCGATTACATCAGTTGCAATTCGATTCATTGGAATCTCACGTTCTTCAAACGTTTCCGTTGTTTCTCCAAATGCAGTTGCACCCACCGGAACAAAACCATCTGGAAGATTCAATTTTGCAACAAGAGCAGGATTCTGATTTAATGCAGCTACAGCTCCATAAATATCAACACTTCCAAGTCCAAGATCAATTGCAGCAAGAGCCATATTATGAATAATCATTGCTGCATTTGCATAATGTACATTATTATTTCCCTGTGCATCTAACTGTGTTGAAACCACAATCAGTACCGGTGCTCCATACAACGGATGTTTTGAAGGATCTCCAAAGAACTTCGCTGCCGCCTGATCGATTTCATCTAGTAACGCACGATCCTTAATTACCGTCAAGTGTATCGTATCGTACTTTGCCATTCCAACCGGTGCTGCCTGCGCTGCAAAGAGCACCTCCTGAATCTGCTCATCCGTCACCTTACCGGTATAACTTCTTACGGATTTTCTAATCTGAAATATTTTTTTTGTTTCCATTGCCAAATACCTCCTACTTTATCTTTAAACTCCAATCGGTTTTCTACCGCAACACTGCTTATACTTCTTTCCACTTCCACATGGACACGGATCGTTTGGATAGATTTTAGCCTCTGCACGTTTCTTTGGTCCCTTTGCAACACTTTCTTCTTTATTTGTTCCGGTTACTTTCGCTACCTCTTCACGCTCTACCTTCTGCTCCACACGAACATGGAATAAAAGCCTTACCGTATCTTCCTGAATTGCTCCGGTCATTGCATCAAACATATCAAATCCTTGTATCTTGTATTCTACAACAGGATCTCTTTGTCCGTATGCCTGAAGGCCGATTCCTTGACGTAGCTGATCCATATCATCAATATGATCCATCCACTTACGATCAATCACTTTAAGAAGTACCACTCGTTCAAGTTCACGAACAGCCTCTTCTTCAGGGAATTCAGCTTCTTTTGCCTCATATGCTTTTACAGCCTGTTCTTTTAACATCTGCTTTAATTGACTTACATTCTTAACATCACGAACGGACTCTTGGGTTACCGGCGCAAGCGGAATGATTGGATCAATAAGCATATTCAATTCTTTCAAATCCCAATCCGCCTTCTCAAGCTCTCCCGAAATACAACGATCTACGCTATCTTCTACCGTATCCGTTATCATCTTGAAAATAACGTCTCGCATGCTCTCCCCATCTAACACCTTACGACGCTCAGCATAAATAATCTCTCTTTGATCATTCATTACCTGGTCATATTCAAGAAGATTCTTTCTAATTCCAAAATTATTACCTTCAATCTTCTTTTGTGCTTTTTCTATGGCACTTGTGAGCATCTTATGTTCAATCTGCTCTCCTTCCGGAACCCCGAGGGCATTAAACATCGTAACAAGCTTTTCTGAGCCAAAAAGACGCATCAAATCATCTTCCAGCGAAATATAGAATCTGGATTCTCCCGGGTCACCTTGTCGACCTGCACGACCGCGCAACTGATTATCAATACGACGTGATTCATGACGCTCCGTGCCGATAATCTTAAGTCCGCCCATATCAATCACTTCCTGCGGAAGCTTAATATCCGTACCACGACCTGCCATATTCGTTGCAATCGTAACTGCTCCAACAGCTCCGGCATCTGCTACAATCTGCGCTTCCTGCTCATGGAATTTCGCATTCAATACATTGTGTGGTATTCCCTCTCTTTTAAGCATTGCACTTAAAAGCTCAGAAGTTTCGATTGTAATGGTACCAACCAAAACCGGTTGCCCTTTCTTATGAGCATTTATAATTTCCATAACCACGGCATTGAATTTTTCTTTTTTCGTCTTATATACAGCATCCTCAAGGTCTTTACGAAGAATTGGTTTATTCGTTGGAATCTCGATAACATCCATTCCATAAATATCACGAAATTCCTGTTCTTCTGTGAGCGCTGTACCTGTCATACCAGACTTCTTTTGGTATTTATTAAAGAAATTCTGAAATGTAATATTTGCAAGTGTCTTACTTTCTCGCTTTACTTTTACATGTTCTTTAGCTTCAATAGCCTGATGAAGTCCATCCGAATAACGACGTCCTGGCATGATACGTCCGGTAAATTCATCAACGATTAAAATTTCATCATCCTTCACAACATAGTCCTGATCTTTAAACATCAGGTTATGTGCACGCAGTGCAAGAATAATATTGTGCTGAATTTCCAGATTCTCCGGATCTGCAAGGTTATCAATCTTAAAGAATCGCTCTACCTTCTTCACACCTTCTTGCGTCAGATTCACGACCTTGTCTTTCTCACTTACAATAAAGTCTCCGGTCTCTTCTTGTTCAATTCCCATGATTGCATCCATCTTGGAAAACTCCGGCATATCTTCACCACGAACAAGCTGCTTAGCCAAAATATCACAGGCTTCATACAACTTGGTAGACTTTCCACTCTGTCCGGATATAATAAGCGGCGTTCTTGCCTCATCAATCAACACCGAGTCAACCTCATCGATGATTGCATAGAACAGTTCTCGTTGCACGAGCTGCTCCTTGTAAATAACCATATTATCTCTTAGATAATCAAATCCCAATTCATTATTCGTAACATAGGTAATATCACAATTATATGCTTCGCGTCTTTCTTCCGGTTCCATATCATTAAGAACGACACCAACCTTCAGACCAAGAAACTCATGAATCTGTCCCATCCACTCAGCATCACGCTTTGCCAGGTAATCATTGACCGTCACAATATGAACACCCTTTCCTGCAAGCGCATTCAGATATGCCGGAAGAGTCGACACAAGCGTCTTACCTTCACCGGTCTTCATCTCCGCGATTCTTCCCTGATGAAGAACAATTCCGCCAATTAGCTGCACGCGAAAATGTTCCATATTAAGCACTCTTTTACCGGCTTCTCTTACTGTAGCAAATGCTTCCGGAAGCAAATCATCTAAGCTCTCTCCATCCGCATAACGCTTCTTATACTCTTGCGTCTTTGCTCGAAGCTCCTCATCAGAAAGTTCCTGCATCTTCGGTCGTAATGCTTCAATCTTATCTACAATTGGTTTTACGCGCTTAAGTTCTCTCTGACTGTGAGTTCCGAATATTTTATCTGCCAAACCCATTATTATTTCCTCATTCCCCCGACTTTTACTTTACGGCCGGGAAATCTTTCTTACATTATTTTTATCTTACACATTGAAATATTTTACCATTTTTACGTAATGGAAACAATACATCAAGCAATGAAGGTTTTATGAACAATTTGTTAAGCATCCTTTTTGTTAAAGTTCATCTTATCTTTCAAATTGTTTACATAATTCAGACACTTTGTGATATATCTTATTTTTTTCTATTTTCTTATTGACTTTTCGTCAATAGAGTGATAATATTTAATCAACAAAAAGATAACAGTTTTTCGAAAGGAAGGTACGGACCACCAGAAATAGTAATTTTTAAGTAACTATTTTTTTATCACCATCCATAAAAACATTAGTATTTGAGATTTGATAAGGAACCAAAGACACGAGTAAATATAAGAGTTGATTCGTATAGGGAAATCATAATTGTCAGGGTAAACAAAAACAGGTTTTGGGTACTGATTAGAAAAAGGACGGATGAAGAAAGAATGAGGTACATAGTCCAATGGATTTAGGACAAAGCGACTGAAAGCCATCGCATTTACCAGGTTAGGTGCGGTGGCTTTCATATTGTTTTACCACCACTATTCTTAATCTTCACATACTTTTCATATAGTAAACATGAATCATTCATGCTCCATAGATATGATATTGTTATCAAATATATATATCAAAGGAGATCATTGAAATGAGACGGAAAAAATTATTAGCACTTGGAATCTGTGCAATGCTCGGAGCAGCTGCCTTAACCGGCTGTTCATCTACCACAACACAAACCAGCACCAGCGAAGCGACTGAGAGTACAACAAGCAGCACAGATGAAGCAACCGGAGAACAAATAACCGGTCAAATTACAGAAATTGATGGTAATACCATCACCATAGCCTTAATCGAAACACCTTCCGGAAAAGGTGGCGGCGAAAAGCCTTCCGAAGACTCTTCTTCCGATTCCTCTTCGGATTCTTCTTCATCCGAAGATAGTGCTCCATCCGGTGAAGCACCTTCCGGTGAAAAGCCTTCTGATGATTCTTCGGATTCATCCGATAGTCAGCAGCCAGAAAAAGGTGAAATGGAAGTCACCCTAACCGGAGAAACACAGACTATCGAAGTCACAGATGATGTAACAATCCAGATTAGTTCTGATGGAGAAAATACCGAAGGTTCCGTATCCGATCTGGCCGTTGACGATATTATCACCGTAACCATGGATGGAGATACCGTTGTATCCATTACCGAAGGTATGGGCGGCAACAGCAGAGGCGGACAAAAGCCGGAAAACGCAGCGGATTCTTCCACCGAAACCGACTCAACCACTTCTGACTCAGAAGAATAAAAAGACACAGGGGTCTGATGCATATTGCACCAGACCCCTGTGTCTTTTATACTGCATGACCTTTTTCTTTAATCACAGCAATAACTTCGTCTACATACTTTTCACAGATTTCTTGCGTTCCCGCTTCAACCATCACTCGAATAACAGGCTCTGTTCCACTCTCTCTTACAAGAATACGTCCATCGTCACCAAGTTTTTTTGCAACTGCCTCAACAGAAGCTTTCACATCCGGATCATTTTGCGCTTCTGGCTTAGAATGCACACGTACATTCTTTAGCACTTGCGGATAAATAACAACCGGCGAAGTCAATTTACTAAGTGGCATCTTTTTCTCAATTACAACTTCCATTAACTTAATGGCCGTCAAGATACCATCGCCTGTGGTTGCATATTTGCTGAAAATAATATGTCCCGATTGCTCACCACCAATACGATGACCGTTATTCACCATACTTTCATAGACATACTTATCTCCAACTTTCGTCTTATCATAATCAATCCCGGCCTCATCAAAAGCTTTATACAATCCAAAGTTCGACATAACCGTCGTAACTACCGTATTATTAATGAGCTTGCCACGGTCTTTTAAATACATTCCATATACATACAAAATAAGATCGCCGTTCACGACATCTCCATTTTCATCAACTGCAATACACCGATCGGCATCCCCATCAAAAGCAAATCCTATATCAAGATGCTCCGCCTTCACAAGTGCCTGTAATTTCTCGATATGCGTAGAACCACAATCCATGTTGATATTGGTTCCATCCGGCGAATTATTAATCACATAAGTCTTAGCACCTAGTGCGTCAAATACATTTTTAGCAAGCATCCATGCGCTTCCATTTGCACAGTCTAGTCCCACTCTCATATTCTTATAAGAACGGGTAGCAAGTGAAATTAAATACCCCGTATAACGATTACGACCCGCAGCATAATCTACCGTACGTCCGATATCTCCTCGTGTAGCAAGGGGAAGTTCCGGAACATCTCCATCAAGATACTCTTCAATCTTAAGGATTGTCTCTTCATCCATCTTCTCGCCTTTACCATTAATCAACTTAATTCCGTTGTCATAAAATGGATTATGACTCGCAGAAATCATAATTCCACAATCAAAATCATCGGTTCTAACTACGTATGACACACTTGGTGTTGTCGTTACATGAAGAAGATAGGCATCCGCTCCGGACGCAGTAATTCCGGCAGAAAGTGCATACTCAAACATGTAGCTTGAACGTCTCGTATCCTTACCGATTACGACTGTACACTTCTCTCCTTCCGGCTTATCTTTTCCATAGTACCAACCAATAAAACGACCAACTTTATATGCATGATCTACCGTCAAACTTACATTGGCTTCGCCTCGAAATCCATCAGTGCCAAAGTATTTTCCCATAACATTGATCCTCCAATCGCTTTTAAACTAGACTCAGTATAGCACATCCCCCACTTTTATGTTATATTTTTTATCATGAGTAATAAAAGAATTATGTTTAAAAAAGGAATGAAAGACGGCATGCCGGTGTGTATCGGTTATCTTGCAGTCTCCTTTACACTTGGGATTGTTGCTCGCAAGGCCGGGATCTCACCTGTTCCGGCAACCATCATGAGTCTTACCAATCTTACAAGTGCCGGAGAATTTGCAGCAATTTCGCTGATTGCCGGTGGTGCCGCTTATATCGAGCTTGCCCTGACACAGCTTATCATCAACCTTAGATACATGCTGATGTCCTGTGCATTATCACAAAAAGTAGACCCCAATCTGCCACTTCGCCATCGCCTCTTGATTGGCGTTGGTATTACCGATGAAATCTTCGGTCTTGCAATAACCAGACAAGACCTTTTATCCCCTAGTTATTTCTATGGGATTATGGCAGTTGCGGTTCCCGGCTGGACCCTTGGAACCGCTTTTGGCGCTTACCTTGGAGGACTTTTGCCAACTTCTGTGCTTACGGCACTTTCCGTTGCCTTATATGGAATGTTTATTTCCATCATTATTCCGGCCGCCAAGGAGAACAAAATCATTTTGGGATTGGAAATTATTTCTATGGGCGCAAGTTATGCATTTTCTGTTATTCCAGGACTAAAAAGTCTCTCAGAAGGACTTCGCATAACGATTCTGACAGCTGCTATTGCCGGTATTGCTGCTGTGATGTTCCCACGAAAGGAGGAACCGGAAGATGCATGATATTATTATTTACATTGCTGTCATGGCGGGCGTCACCTACCTGATTCGTGTTCTTCCGCTCACTTTGATTCGGCGAAAGATTACCAATGTAACGCTTCGCTCCTTTTTGTATTATGTACCATATGTTACCTTGTCGGTTATGACATTTCCGGCAATCCTAAAAGCAACCGGAAACACCTATTCCGGGCTGGCCGCTTTGGTTGTCTGTGTCATTCTCGCATGGCGTGGTCTCAGTCTTTCTATTGTGGCTTTAAGTGCTTGTGTTGCAGTATTTGTACTTAATTTGATTTTGCTATAACGATTCATCAAATTATCACAAATAATTGTTAGACTTATATCGCTTAGCACCGTTAGAACACACAATTACATATTTGACTAATTAGGAGGAAAACATTTTGAAAAAAAAATACTTACTGCTGACACTGATTGTTCCATTTGTCGTTACCGGTTGTTCCACTTCTGAATCTTCATCCGTCTCAGATGTCGAGATCTCCGATGATGCGATTGTAACCGAAGATGGCGCTGTCGTTCTTGGTGATTATAGTTCTTTAGAAGGCACAAAAGAAATCACGACCGTAACGGATGACGACATAGAAAGTGAGATTGAAAGCACGCTTGCCGATGAAGCGCAATATACGGATGTCACTCGTGCTATCAAAACCGGAGACTATGTCACCTTATATATGACCGCCACAATCGACGGCGATGAATTATACGAATTCACACAAGAGGATGGCGGCTATGAAGTTGTTGCCGGAGACGAATCCTTCGGTTCTGAAATTGACGATAAATTAATCGGTTCAAAGGTTGGCGACGAATTCTCTATCACCGTAACTTATGATGATGACTTTGACGATTCTGACCTGGCCGGCAATACTGTCGATTATCAGATTGAAATCGGCGCAGTTCAAGAAGAAGAGATTCCGGAGCTGACAGATGAGTATGTAAAAGAGAATTTTGGTTATGACACCGTTGACGAATACAAAGAGTCGGTTCGCGAATCCCTCGAAGAATCCAACGAAGCCAACAGTGTATATTCACTTGGTATCGATCTTATTTCTCAGGTTACGGAAGCTTCTACCATCGAATATTATTCGGATGAGCTTTACGAAGAACAAGAAGAACTTGTCAACTCTAATTATGAAAGCTACATGGAACTGTTTGGCGCATCCTCTGTAGAGGAAATCTATGAAATGTTTGATATGACACAAGATGACGTCGATCAGGAAATTATGGATTCCGTTTATACAATTATTGTTGTAAATGCAATTGCTCAAGTTGAAGGTATTGAGATCTCTGAGGACGACTTTGATACGGAGGCGCAGGCACTCGCTGAATCGTGGGATTATGAATCGCTTGAAGATTTAGAGGCAGATTATACGGAAGATGAAATTATGTATTACCTTCTTAAAAATCGTGTTATTGATTTATTAATCAGCAACGCAACGGTCACTGAAGTTGAAGCTTCCGATGACGAAGAAGAATAAGATTCACTTCTTAAGCTAAAATAAAAATTGCTATCCTCTCTTAGATAGGATAGCAATTTTTTTATCGTTCATAGCCGGCTAAAGCAACTTTTCTTCTTTTAAAAGCGTATACAAAGTCGGCTCTAAAGAAAACATTCTCATCAGTTCTTCTACTTCTGATAGCACTTCTCTTTTGTGCTGCTTTGTCAGATTACTTTTCGCTGCACGGATTAAAATATTCTTTGGAGTATGCGTAAAATCAACAAACTCAAGAACCTGCGTTTTATAGCCACATGCCTGAAGCAAATTGGCACGTATTGCATCCGTATATAAAGCAGCCGTTCTTTCCTTTATCAAACCATATCTCTCCACAATTCCAAGACTTTCACTGTGAAGCTGACCATTCAACTCATGCTGACAACAAGGAACGCTAATCACATTTTCAGCACCCCAACGAATAGCATGAAACATCGCATAATCTGTAGCCGTGTCACAGGCATGAAGCGTAATCACAAGATCTACCGGTTCTTCTTTTTCATAAGTACTTATATCTCCTACTTGAAAATGTAGATGCTCATAGCCATACTTTTTCGCTGTCGCATTGCATTTTGCAATCACATCTTTCTTAAGATCGAGCCCCACCATGGAAACCTCCATCTCAAGAATCGTTGTCAGATAATAATACACTACAAAAGTCAAATAGGATTTGCCGCACCCAAAATCAACAATATTCCATCTCTTATTCGGAGATTTTCGAACCAGCTCATCAATAAATTGCAAAAACTTATTAATCTGACGGTATTTGTCATACATACTCTGTACAACCTTACCTTCTTTTGTAAAGATTCCCATATCAACCAGCGCCTCAACGCGTGTTCCCTCCGGTATGAGATAATTCTTCTTTCGATTCGGCTCATTCACTTTAACTGCACCTACTGCTGCACTTTTTCCATATAATATGGTTCCCTTTTTCGTAATTTTTACACGATACTCTGTCTGTTTTGACCATGCATGAAGCTGCTGCAGCCCCTCTTCCATCAATTGCAGACACACCTGAGCACCGCTCATACATCCGACGGTCTCATGAAAGGCTTGTTTTTGTGTGAATTTTTCAATAAAATATCCATCCTCTTGTCTTGTCAAAGTTACCTTGCGATATTCACTCCCTTTAGGATTACTTAGGGTCACTTTTTGAATATCTTGTTCAAATATATTTTTCAACCGTTCATATAATTCACTCATTTTCTTCCATCCATTTCTCAAGCTTATATGCTCTTTGTTCCCAGGTATGCACCTTTTTTATCTTATCGTTTCCTACCTCCACAGCTTCATCGAGCCTGGCTGGATTTTGAAGAAGTTCCCCGGCTTTTTTCACCATCTCCTCTAGATAATCTAACCGGTAATAGAAAATTCCTTCGCCCTCTTTTAATTCTTCTTTCAAATACTTACTTTCATCGCTAAGAATTGCCGTATGATTTAAAATAGAATTAAATATCCTATCATGCGCTCCATCCTTAAACCACGGCAGTACGTTGAGACATAAACGATAATCATACATCGCCTTCATGCAGGTCACAGAATCCGTCTGTGGCATTATTGTAAAGCAAGACTTCTTCACACCTTCAAGTTCTTCCCAGCCTTTTCCAATCACACACACCGGGACATCTTCTCGCGTAAGTGCCTTTATAGCTTCTCCCCGATAATAGTTTCTTACATACATATCCACAAAGATTGTTTTGTGCATTGCTGCCTTAAATTCATCATCCAAAAAATCGCCCATTTCTCTCTTACACGCATCCCACACCACATCTTCAACCGTTCTTTTTGGATGCTTCAAAAGTTCTTCTATCATCTTCCTGTAAAAGACAGCATACTCCTCATTAATGCCCTGAATATACGGTTCAAAAAAAGAAAGCCGTGTATAATTTCCGGCAAACAATACCGCTTCTTTTCGTTCTTTTGCCGGACGAGCCCCAAGTTTTAAGTCATTTCCGGCAAGGGGCAGGAAATACTTTCCATCATATTGCGAATAATATTTCTGAAAATACAGGCGATGATTTCGATCGATACTGATATGATGATACCGTTTGGGCAGATCGCATAAGCGATCATGATAATAATACGGATGATCCACTGCAATATTGTAGCAATCTACTTTATACTCATCCCATAGATAGCCGGATTGCCTATCATACAACCCGTCTTCTTTTTCAAGACCTTCAAAATTAAAAGTAATAAGCACACTTTCCTGCGTCTTTAAATATTTCTTTAATTTTTTTACCTGTCCGGCAGCATCTGACAATGAAAACAAAAACACCGGATAACCTTGTCGCTGAAACGCTGTAGCCAGCTGTCTCGAAAAGTAATCCAGTGTTTCTACGCCGCCTTGCATAAATACAAGTTTCTTCATACTCACACCTAATAACGTGCTTTTTTTCTTTTATACAATTCCTTATCCGCCATCATAATGCCGCTTTGAATTTCCATCACGTCTACTTCCGGCGAAATTCCATACGTAATACTGATTTTTTCTTTTTTCAAATCCATACCAAGCAACTGTTCAAACGAAGCAACAATCTCATCACAAATCGATGTAAGCTCTGATATTGTATGATTTTGAACAATACATAAGAACTCATCTCCGCCATAGCGAAAGAATGCCCGGTCCATACGTTCATATCTTTCTAGGATTTCACCAAGATTTTCAAGAATCTGATCACCAAGGTCATGTCCCCATCTGTCATTTACTTTCTTAAAATAATCTACATCGAGCATAACACAACGGCAAGTACCGTTAAGCTGCTCAATATATTTTTGCATTCCAAAGCGATTGCGCACACCGGTCAAATAATCTCTGGCAGCTACTTTCTTAAGATTATCCAGCTTATAATTTCCCATTATGGCATTTCTGCGAAACTGCTGTTCCCACACAACAACTGCACCGCCAAGAATATAGACACCAATACTTGCAACAAACATAATAAACGCACTTATATCATATACAATTCCATGCGTGACATCATGATCCCATGGCAAAAATGTAAAGGATGCAAAACCACCGCACAATACGACCAACATGGTAGTAAGTCCGATTTTATGGTTTCCATAAATAAAAGTCATGATGATTGCTAATATTCCCAGACCATAAACACTAGGAAATACCGCATGATACAGGCTAATAAGCACACACATAACTGCTAACAGAACCGATAACAGGTAGTTTAGCTTCCATCCTTGCCGGTTCAGCTTCTTCATTCCAAAATAGGCAATCAAATCAATGATTAGATACGAGCTTCCCGGAACCAAAAGATATCTAATAATATACCTTTCCAAATGAGAAATCATATCAGATTTAACTAAAAGCAGCAGACTTACCAATACTTCACAGATTATAATGCAGACCGAAACAAGCAAAAGCATGTTAAAATGAATTTTTCGCCACTTAGCTTCTATCTCTCGTTCTGACTTTCTGATATATTCATTTAATTCTTCACTTTGTTCTACTTCAACTTCATCATTTGCTAAAAAAAACATAGCTCTCATCCTTCAGACTACCGCTGTAGCCAATTGCGTTCATATTCTTCAATACTCACCGGTGGCGAATAATAATACCCCTGAATATAATCACAATCCATTTTTTCCAACGCCACAACCTGTTCCTCACGCTCGATTCCTTCTGCCACAACTTCCAATCCCATGTGCTTAAATACAGTCATGATATCTTCTAAAAATTTCGTCCGTTGTGTCTGTTCCGGAAATCCATCATCAAACAGGCATTTATCCATCTTAACCAAATCAAATGGCAACTGAATCAGTGCATTAAAGTTCGAATAATCTTTTCCAAAATCATCCATCGAACACCCGCATCCATATTCATGGATGCGCGAAAGCACTTCTTCAACCTGCGCAAAATTCGTATATGCAACGCTCTCCGTAAGTTCTAGTTCAAGGTATGGGCACGCCTTAGTATTCCTTTCTAAGATATCAAAATACCGGTCCCATATATCGTTATGTACAAACACTTCCTTCGAAACATTACAAGATACGATTGGCGGTGTAATCCCCCGTTCTAGCCATTCATTAATCTTCTCTACAGTCTGTTCAAACAAATTAAGATCGACTCTTCCAATCTTATGTGCCCTTTCAAAAATTGGAACAAATGCTCCCGGAGTCAGAAAGCCTCTTGTCGGATGCTGCCAGCGAACCAACGCTTCTGCCCTTGTAGCCCTCTTATTCTCCATGCAGACCTTAGGTTGTAAATAAACCTTAAACTGTCCTTGTTCGATTGCATCATCAAGATCTTTTTCCAGGTCTTTTTCTTCTAGTAGATTCTCACGGCACTCTTCTGTGAAAATATAAGTATCTACATCCTCCCAATACTGCGCTCTTGGATTTTTATATGCCATCATCACAGCATCCATCAAATCCTCATAAGATATATCCGTTTTCTCTCCTATCGGATAAATTGCATGAACCGGCTTCACTTCCACTATCGGAAATCTTGAAGCAAGTTCTTCTCCCACATGAGCATATTCCTCACTTATAAACGAATGCACTGCATCAAGATTATCTGCGTTAAGAAATACTATAAAACGTCCAGCTCCTGTATAAGCAACCATTTCCACAATATGTTTATGTTCAATTGTATGCTCATAAAAAACCCGCATCATTTTATCTGACAACTCATGTCCAATACTTTGGCTCAACACAGAAATTCCCGGAATCTCAAGCATCATAAAGAACCGATTTTTCTTCTTCATATCCTTCATATGATCCTTAAAATACTGCTCCGTATGAGCTCCTGTCGACTTATCCACCCAAACCATCTGCTGCAATCGTTTCATTTCAGCATTTTCCTGGAATTCTTTTGCACTATCCCCGATTACAACAACCATTAAATAAACAATATATACAATCACATAGATTCTTGTTACATTCGTCGCAACAAGTTCATTAATATATCGCGTTGATAGTGTCACAATCATTCCAACCAAAAGAATCGTTGCGCCGATTAAGATACGTAGCATTTTACCGGTACGTTTTTGCCGGTATTTACGCCAGCAAAATACAAAACCGATAATCATCGAAATAAATATATATATTCTGTCTATCGTCCTTGATTGTGATACTTCCACAACTCCCGTCACAAGCAACGCAAGAATTACAAACTTCTCTGCCAAATAAACAGCTGTCAGCCTGGAAAACAGCGGTGCAAACTGTTGGCCCTTTTCTTTGACTTCATACCCATAATAGGCCATCCCCAAAGGATATAACATCACATACGCAAAATATGAAAAATAATATTTTGCCATTGGTGAATCTTGCGTAAATTGGAAAAATGCAGATTCTCCATAAATCCATAATCCAAATGCCAATGCAAAGAATGCGAGATTCAAAAACACTCCCACATAAAAATCTATCTTTTTATATTTTAAAACGAACAAATATACCAGCATTAAGCCAAAAAGCGCAATACAAACATTCACTGCCACACTTGCAAATATCGATTCTCTCCACAACGCTATATAAACGCTTGAGCAATCTCCCACCTTGAAAAGGCTCATTGTCAGTTTCTGTGTCTTTTCAGTCTGGTTATAAAACTCCCAACGAAGATAGTGCCCTTGCTCAATCCCTTCACAGCTGATTTGCTGCCAGATTGAACCAAACTCGTCTCCAAATACGGCTGTATCTTCTTCCGTCTGATACAATATCCGATCGTCCTTAGAGCCCTTCTCTGTATCGCTTTCATATACCGTAACTTCTAATGAAGGATTATAAAAGACAATCGTATCATCATTATCATAGTCATCTTCCACTTTTCTTGTGAATGACCACGTTTCTCCTTGTGCAATACTGTATGTTGCAGCCGTATCTTGTACAATTTCTTCTTTGTAAACAGTCCATCCTTCTTGTCCCAATTCCTGACATGACTGATATTCAATTTTAAAATTACTATCATGAGATATTACCGATGCTACCAACATTATTACAATCATAGCACCAAGCAGTATCAATATCGGTAATCTTAGTTTATGTTCTTTTAAATTCATAGCCTTTCACTCGTATGTTTATGAATAACAATTATTTATCGCTGAACTCTGTTTAGATATTTCCCCCAGGTAACAACAACCTCTTTTTGTTTCATCACAATCTCATATGTCGTAGAGGCTAGTGGATCTTGATCTGATGAATCAGAAAACTCAATCCGCATATGCAAACCTTGACTGTCTTTTCGCACTTCAAATAAATATGCTCCGGCACTTTCCTTTAACATCTGCCCCATCTGTTCACTAGTCAGCAAAGTATCCGGCACTTCTTCAATCAAACGATCGTCAGCATCATAATAGCGATATCCTTCCTTAACTGCAGACACTTCCTCCACTCCTAGCACCTTCAACGTAGCAATATCCGCATAGCTTTCCGTAAACTGTGTGTTTTGTGAATTCTGTGGTCGTACAATCAAAGCTTCAACTTGAAATTGAAAACCTTCCGCTGTCTGCTGCATCTTTAAAATACGGCAGTCTTCAAATGAAAATTGCTCAATTTCGTCTACACTGCAGTATGACATAACAAATCGTTCCTTTCTTTAGTCGTATTGGTTGATTATATCATAACAAACTTAAACAATTCAATATCGAACACAAAACTTGGTAACAAAAAAGGAGCTGGCGTACTCATTCCTTAGTACGCCAGACCCCTGCATTTTCTATTCTTTATTCGAGTCTAATCATCACTCTACATCACTCTAACTCGAAACTTCCTGTATAGAGCTGATAATATGTCCCCTTTTGTGCAATCAGTTCATCATGGTCACCACGTTCAATAATGTTACCATGATCAAGAACCATAATCGCCTCAGAGTTACGAACCGTAGAAAGTCTATGCGCGATTACAAAGACCGTCCTGCCCTTCATGAGATTGTCCATTCCTTCCTGAACAAGAGCTTCCGTTCGGGTATCAATTGATGAAGTCGCTTCATCAAGAATCATAGCCGGCGGATCTGCCACTGCCGCTCTGGCAATAGAAATCAGCTGCCGTTGACCTTGAGATAAGCTAGCTCCATTACCGGTTAGCATGGTGTTGTAGCCATCCGGAAGTCTGGTGATAAAGCTATCTGCATTTGCAAGTTTTGCTGCTGCAATACATTCTTCATCTGTAGCATCCAATTTACCATAACGAATGTTGTCCATAACCGTTCCGGTAAAGAGATTCACTTCCTGAAGTACAATTCCTAGTGAACGACGAAGATCCGGCTTGCGGATAGTCTTGATGTCAATTCCATCATAGGTAATTATGCCGCTTTGAATATCATAAAAACGGTTAATCAGGTTTGTAATAGTAGTCTTACCTGCACCGGTTGCTCCAACAAAGGCAATCTTTTGTCCAGGCTTGGCAAACAGTGAGATGTTGTGAAGAATCTGCTTCTCCTCAGTATACCCAAAGTCCACATCCTTCATGCGAATGTCGCCTTGCATCTTGCGATAGACCTCTTCACCTTCTTTGGCATTAGGGTTCTTCCATGCCCAGGTTCCTGTCTTCGCATCCGTCTCTTCCAGTGTTCCGTCTTCATACTCCTTAACACGAACTAAGGTGACATAACCTTCGTCAAACTCCGGTTCTTCATCCATAAGCTCAAAGATACGACCTACACCTGCGATACCCATGGCAACCATGGATACCTGAACAGAAATCTGCATCAAAGTCTGAGACATCTGTCTTGCCATACCGAGGAAGGAAACTACCACACCGATTGTCAGCA
Organism: Eubacterium oxidoreducens; assembly: GCF_900104415.1. GTDB lineage: Bacteria > Bacillota > Clostridia > Lachnospirales > Lachnospiraceae > Eubacterium_C > Eubacterium_C oxidoreducens. Next base: position 111,548 of record NZ_FMXR01000009.1, read on the forward strand.
CGCCAACACCTGCTAACGAAACATTCGTAGCACCGGCAAAAACCATAATTGCACCAACAAGCGCAACCAACACATACATAATATTTCCGACATTATTTAAGACCGGCATTAATACATTACCAAACTTAAATGCTTTATCCCCGTCCTCGAAAAGCTGCTGGTTGATTTTGGCAAACTCCTTCTTACTTTCCTCTTCATGACAAAACACCTTAATCACGCGAGCACCAGACATCATTTCCTCGACAAATCCTTCTTCTTTTGCCAAAGATCTTTGTTGTGCCATCATATATTTAGAACTAGCGCCTCCAATGCGCTTGGTAATAAACATCATCAAAGCCAGAAATACAACCACAATAATCGTCAGCCAAAAACTATAGCGAAGCATAATGACAAAAAGCAAGATAATTGTAAGACCAGACTGAATCATCATCGGGATACTTTGAGAAATCATCTGTCTTACCGCATCAACGTCATTGGTATAAGTACTCATGACATCGCCATGTGCATGAGTATCAAAATAGCGAATCGGGAGTGTCTGCATCTTGTCAAACATTGCCGTACGAAATTCTTTCAATGTGCCTTGCGTAACACGCGCCATGATACGACTGTATGTAGCAGCCGCAATGATACCAATCACGTAAATAACGCCCATGGTAAACATGATTTTAGTAAACACCGGCAGTACACTCGACCATCCATTAGAAAGTCCAGGTGTAATACACTGATCAATCAGCCTTTGAATAAATATAGATGCAATAGAAGACGAAAGCGATGTCAAAACGATACAGACAATCACCACAATCATCCTGCCCATATTATGTGCAAATAAAAACTTTGCGAAGCGAGCGACGGTTCCCTTTTTTATTCCAGTATCAATCTTCTTAGCCATCTTAGCCCACCTCCTGACTCTTAGTCTGCGAATCATAGACACTTCGATAAATACCACCAAATTCCAATAATTCCTGATGATTTCCTATCTCGGCAATCTTACCATCTTCCATAACAAGAATACGATCCGCATCTTCCACAGAAGAAATTCTTTGCGCAATGATAATCTTTGTCGTATCCGGAATCTCATCACGCATCGCACGTCGTATCAAGGCATCCGTCTTCGTATCGACTGCAGATGTCGAATCATCCATAATCAGAATCTTTGGCTTTTTCAAAAGCGCGCGAGCAATACAAAGACGCTGCTTTTGTCCACCGGATACATTCGTTCCGCCTTGTTCAATATACGTATCATATTTTCTAGGGAATTGCTGCACGAACTCATCCGCCTGCGCCAATTGACAAGCATGAATGATTTCTTCTTCTGTTGCATCTTTATTTCCCCATCTTAGGTTCTCGGTAATGGTTCCGGAAAACAATACATTCTTTTGAAGCACAACCGATACTGCATCACGAAGCGTATTAAGATCATATTCCCTAACATCAACGCCTCCGACCTTTACGCTGCCTTCTGTTGTATCATATAATCTTGAAATCAACTGAATCAACGTTGTTTTTGCAGAACCGGTACCCCCAATAATACCAATGGTCTCGCCCGATTTAATATGAAGATTAATTTCACTAAGTGCTGCTTTCTTGCTTTTCTTCGAATATCTAAATGAGACATTCTCAAAGTCTACACTTCCGTCCGCAACATCCGTAACACCATTCTTTGGAGACTTTAGTTCACTGACGTTGGTAAGAACCTGTGCAATACGTTCCATGGATTCAGACGCAATAGAAACCAAAACAAATACAAAAGAAAGCATCATGCATGACGCTAAAATCTGCACACCATAGGTCATCAAAGACGACAAATCTCCGGTCGTCAATAATGTCTGATTCGAACTAACAATCAGCTGTGCACCTCTAAAGCATACAAACCAGATTGCCGCGAAAATACATAAAATCATAATAGGATTATTGAACGCCAAGATTCTCTCTGCATGCGTAAATTCCTTACGCACGTCTTCTGCGGCTGTTCCAAATTTCTTGATTTCATAGCCTTCACGAACAAATGATTTTACCACTCGGATTGCAGAAACATTTTCTTCTACCGAATTGTTAAGTGCATCGTATTTCTTAAATATGCGCTTAAAAATCGGCATTACAACCATTGCAATACCAAACAATGAAAAAAGCAATATCGGCAACAAAATCAGGAAAATGAGTGCCATACGCGGATTGATTCCAAAACTCATAGCTACAGAGAAAACTATCATAAGCGGCGTTCTAACCGCAACACGAATCGTCATCTGATAAGCGTTCTGAACATTTGTAACATCGGTTGTCATACGAGTAATCAACGAGGATGACGAGAACCGATCAATATCTGCAAAATCAAACGATAAAATCTTCTCATACATGTCATGACGCAGATTCTTAGCAAATCCACAAGATGCCGTCGCCGCCTCTCGTCCCGAAAATGCACCAAACACCAATGAAATCACAGCAAAGATAAGTAGCGCTATACCACTTTGTACGATCGGCTTTAATGCATCTGCGGTCATTAAATTAATTAAATGAGCCATCACAAGCGGAATAACACATTCCATTGCCACCTCAACAACCATATATACCATAGTTAATATGGTAGGCTTTTTGTACTCTCTAAGGCTCTTAAGCAAAATTTTAATAACTTTCATGTAAACTACCTCTTTTTGAAAATAATTCCCCTATTTGAAACTGTACCTCATTGTAGCACAGCATTCTTAAAATGTCTTTATGTATTTAAGATAGGCCGAGAATGCAGAAGGAATCGCATATTCTCTTTGTATCGTAGCGAATTCTACCATTAAAAGTTCTTTTGGCAAATGGGTTGATTCTGCAACTGACACCACATACCCCTTCATATGCCATTCAATATGAGAAAATATATGTTTGGCATCTTCTACCTTTTTGATATGAAGCGGTTCAAATCCCAGCCTTTCCACATATTCTATAATTTCTCTTCTACCAGGCTGACCTTCCATTGCCGGAAGTTCATATAACCCTGCAAGCAGTCCTGTCTTTGGTCTTTTTTGAATAAGCACGTGATCTCCATCACGAATAATTAGAACCGTCTTTTTTTCAATCTTCCTTTTCGCTTTCTTTGGCTTATTTGGATATTCTAACTGTGTACCGGCTTTTCGAGACTCACACATAAGCTCCCAGGGACACTCTTCGCAATGAGGACGACCATTTGGTACGCACACCATTGCCCCAAGATCCATAAGAGCCTGATTATAATCACCCGGTGCATCCTCAGGAATCACTTCCCTCAGTGCCTTCTCTACTCGTTTTCGAAATGCCGGCTTGCTGATATCGCTATCATCCGCGCACACACGCGTAATGACACGAAACACATTGCCGTCCACCGCCGGCTGCGGGTATTGATATGCAATAGATGAAATGGCTCCTGCCGTATAACTGCCAATTCCCTTAAGCTGTAACAGCTCCTTAGGACTTGATGGAATAATCCCGTTATAATCTTCCATCACCTGTCTTGCTGCCGCCTGCAGATTTCTGACACGATTGTAATAGCCTAATCCTTCCCATAGTTTTAGCAGCTCATCCTCCGGGCACTCACTAAGTGCCTTAACATCAGGAAGGCATTTTAAAAAGCGATCATAATATCCTTTGACCGCTTCTACCCGGGTCTGCTGAAGCATGATTTCCGACACCCATACATGATATGGTGTCGGCTCATCTCTCCAAGGCAAAGACCTGGCATGTGCATGAAACCACTTTAAAAGCGGCGTTGTTAGTTTTGTTAAATTATAATCTTCAATATATTGTTCCATATGATTCTAAATTGTAACCGCCTAATCCGGTAGTGTCAATTCGTCCCCCATAACACGGGGTGGCAAAAAGCGGCGTTTTGGTTTATGCCAAAACGCCGTTATCATTCAACTTATCTCATTATTTATAAGATCTGATTACATCATTCCCATTCCAGCTCCAGCGCCTGCCGGCATTGCTGGTTCCGGTTCTTTAATAGTTGCAACAACTGATTCTGTTGTAAGAAGTGTAGCAGCTACAGATGTTGCATTCTGAAGAGCTGATCGTGTTACTTTAACAGGATCAAGAATTCCTTCTGATACCATATCTACATATTCTTCTTTTGCTGCATTAAAGCCAAATCCCGGCTTAGACTCGCGCACTTTATTGATAATTACAGAGCCTTCAAGGCCGGCATTTGCACTAATATAGAAAAGTGGTGCTTCAAGTGCTTTTAAGATAACCTTGGCTCCTGTCTTCTCATCACCTTCAAGTCCTTCTGCAAGTTTCGCAACTTCCTTAGATGCATGAATATAAGCAGATCCACCACCTGCAATGATTCCTTCTTCAACAGCTGCCTTTGTAGCTGCAAGAGCATCTTCAAGACGAAGTTTGCTTTCTTTCATCTCAGCTTCTGTTGCTGCTCCTACACGGATTACAGCTACACCACCTGCAAGTTTAGCAAGTCTTTCCTGAAGTTTTTCACGATCAAAATCAGAAGTTGTTGTTTCAATTTCAGAACGAATCAGATTAATTCTATTTTCAATCGCATCTTTTGATCCTTCACCATCTACAATGATTGTGTTTTCCTTCTGGATCTTTGCAGATTTACACTGACCAAGCTGATCAATGGTTGTTTCCTTCAGTTCCATACCAAGTTCTGAAGAAATAACCTGACCACCTGTTAAGATTGCAATATCTTCAAGCATTGCTTTTCTTCTGTCACCATATCCAGGTGCCTTAACACCAACTACGGTAAATGTGCCACGAAGCTTGTTCAAGATTAATGTTGTTAGCGCATCTCCATCAATATCTTCTGCAATAATTAACAGCTGCTTTCCAGACTGTGCAATTGGCTCAAGAAGTGGAAGAATTTCCTGAATAGAAGAAATCTTCTTATCTGTAATAAGCACATATGGATTTTCAAGATTCGCTTCCATCTTCTCCATATCCGTTGACATGTAAGCTGAAATATATCCGCGATCAAACTGCATACCTTCTACCACATCAAGTTCTGTCTGCATGGTCTTAGACTCTTCGATTGTGATAACACCGTCTTTGGAAACTTTTTCCATAGCATCTGCTACCAGATTACCAACAGTTTCATCACCTGCTGAAATAGCAGCAACTTTGGCAATATGATTTTTACCGTCAACCTTCTGGCTCATCTTAGCGATTGCTTCAACTGCAGCATCTGTAGCCTTTTTCATACCTCGTCTCATAACGATTGGATTGGCGCCTGCTGCAAGGTTCTTCATACCTTCCTTAATCATTGCCTGTGCAAGAACTGTTGCTGTTGTTGTTCCATCTCCGGCTACATCATTTGTCTTGGTTGCTGCTTCTTTTACAAGCTGTGCTCCCATATTTTCAAATGTATCTTCAAGTTCAATTTCTTTTGCGATTGTGACACCGTCATTTGTAATAAGTGGTGTTCCATATGTCTTATCAAGTACAACATTTCTTCCTTTTGGTCCTAATGTTACGCGTACTGTATCTGCAAGTTTATCAACGCCGGCTTCTAATGCTGCACGTGCGTCTGCTCCGTATTTGATTTCCTTTGCCATGATTATTACCTTCCTTTTCTATCAATTATTCTACAATAGCCAGAATATCTGACTGCTTTACGATAATATATTCTTCTCCATCAAGCTTTACTTCTGTTCCTGCATATTTTGAATAAATGACATTCTGTCCTTCTTTTACCTGCATAGTTACTTCTTTTCCATCAATTACTCCGCCAGGTCCCACTGCAACAACTTCTGCCTGCTGTGGTTTTTCCTGTGCTGCAGTAGCAAGGATGATGCCACCTTTTGTAACTTCCTCAGCTTCAAGCTGCTTTAATACTACTCTGTCTCCTAATGGTGTTAATTTCATGAGTATAATTCCTCCTTCGCCTCTTTATTTTATTAGCACTCATTTAATTCGAGTGCTAACCAACTAGGCTTATAATAGTTTTTTCTATATCAATCCGCAACTTTATTTATTCTCATTTACGCCCGTCATTCTACATGTTTACTTCTTTTTTCTCTCATTTTCTCCAAATATCTCATTTTTTCATTTTATCAAGATAGCAGTCCATAGTGCTTCATCGCATTAAATACACCATCTTCATGAATATCTGTCGTTACATATTCTGCAATTTTTTTAATCTCTTCCACACCATTTCCCATGGCAATCGAATGACCTGCATAAGTAAGCATTTCCCGGTCGTTAATGCTATCACCAATTGCGTATACCTGATTCACATCCAATCCAAGTTCTGAGACAACTGCCTGCATACCGGTTGCTTTTGTGTATCCATGCGGAACAAGCTCCGCTACCTGATAAGCATGTCTTAGAATCTGAAAATGTTTTCCCATTTCTTCTAATATGGAGTCATCCGATCTTTCATCAAATGTAACGATCATCTTATTAATCTTCCACGCATCCTCATTGCCTATGATCGCAATCATTCTTGGTCCAAGTTGCTTTTTCAAAAACTCATAATATTGATTTCCCCGAAGAAGAAAATCGTCGACAAGAATCTTTTCTCTGCCTTCCCATAAAGACCCGACGTAATTGTTATGACACAGTTCATAATAATGCGCAAGATCATTGTGAGGCAAATGATAATTGACTAGTTTTTTTCCAAACACCTCCACATCGGTTCCGCATCCTGCCACAATCCCATCAAATCCAAGCCCCAAAATCTCCGGATTAAAAATATACCCCCGGCTTCTTCCGGAGCAAAGAAATGTATAATGACCTGCTTTTCTTAATTTCTTGAATGCTTCTTTTGTAGATGCTTCGATTCTCATATTCCGATCTAGAAGCGTTCCATCTATATCAAAAAATATTGCTTTTTTATCCATTTGGGCCTCCTTTGCGTATCTTCTTTTTTATCCTTTGTAAAGCGTTGTCTATCGACTTTGGACTCTTATCCAAAACCTTTGCCATCGCCTGATAATCCAATCCTTCCAGATATAGATTCATTACTTTTTGTTCAAGCGGGCTAAGGTCTTTTTGTATTCGTCTTTTAAAATCTTCCCAAAATTCCCGATTAAGTACAAATTGCTCCGGATTCGAACGTGTTACATCTTCCGTATAATCGATTGTAATTTCCTGTTCATTATCATCATCTAGGGATACATAGGAATTAAGTGGCCCATGTTTCTTCCTGTTTGATGCTTCAATCGCATGATATAGTTGTCTGGATATACATAAATCCGCAAATGTAAAAAAAGAGGCATCCTTATCATCCTGAAAATCCTTGACTGCCTTAAACAGCCCAATCATTCCCTCCTGAATCAGATCCTCTGTTTCTCCACCAATCAGATATAACGCTTTACAACGTTTTAATACGAGCGGCTTATATTTATCCATGAGATAATCCATGATTTCTCCTTCGCCGCTTCGCATCTTCCTAATCAGCTGTTCATCTGTATAATTCGTATAGCTTTCCTTTGCCATCTTGTTCTCCTATTTAGCTGACAATCTCTGGCGCACAATCTCATAAGCCAAAACACCGGTTGCCACAGATGCATTCAAGGAATCAATCTGCCCTTTCATTGGAATTGCAGCCACCATATCACACTGTTCTTTTACCAGCTTGCTGACGCCTTCGCCTTCATTTCCAATGACCAGACCAATTGCCCCTGTCAGATTCAAATCATACATAGTTGTACCATCCATATCTGCGCATACGAACCACATTCCTTGCTCCTTGAGCTGTTTTATTGTCTGTGCCATGTTCGTGACTTTCGCCACCGGTGTATAGGCAAGCGCACCTGCAGAAGTTCTTGCAACTGTTGCCGTAAGTCCAACTGCGCGTCTTTTTGGTATCACAACTCCATGCGCTCCGGCCTGATTGGCAGTTCGAATGATTGCGCCTAGATTATGCGGATCTTCAATTCCGTCCAACAAGATTATAAACGGAGCTTCCCCGGCATCTTTTGCCTTTTCTAGGATATCCTTTATCTGAACGTATTCATAAGCCGCTGCCATGGCAATCACACCCTGATGGTGACCGGTCTGTGACAGCTGATCCAAACGCTGCTTTGTTACAAATTGCAAGATAGCATCCGTCTTTTTTGCGTCACGAATAATGGTACGAATTGCTCCATCCATACATCCATCAAGCACATAAATCTTATCGATTGGTGTGCCCGCTTTCAATGCTTCTTGTACAGCATTTCTTCCTTCTAACCGTGTCTCATTTTCGTTCATAAAAAGTTCCTACTTTCCGTAATATTCCAACCCCTTTCGGGTAAGTTCTATTGCCCTTTCAAGTTGACCTGTAAGATAAAGATATCCCATTAATGTTTCTAGCCCGGTCGCCCGTCTATAATCAATTACAGACGCATTCTTAGCCGTCGTCTTCGACTTTGCATTTCTTCCGCGGCGATAATAACTTTCTTCTTCTTCTGTGAGAAGTGTTTCTAGACATTCCATCATTTTTGATTGTGCCGTTGCTTTTACAAAATGTGCCGAATGTCCATGTAACATGGAAGGCTTTGTATTCCCCTCTCCAACAATGACGGTTCTAACTATCAGATCAAAAACGCCGTCTCCGATAAAAGCAAGTGTCAGCGGAGAATAACTCCTGATATCCTGTTTTTCGAGTGCAAATTGTTTCCGAATAAACTCGTTTAAGCCCTGCTCCATTTTACTCCTTCTCTGGTGTCTTTTAGCGCAATTCCTTTTGCCAAAAGTTCGTCTCTGATTTCATCTGCCCTTGCAAAATTCTTTTCTTTTCTCGCTTGCTGTCGTTCTTCTATCAGACGTTCAATCTCTTCGTCTAAGATTTCTGCCTTCTTTTCCGTAATGATTCCCATTACCTCACACAAAGTATTCAAACAATCAGAAAGATTCTGTGCAAATTGCTTAGAAGAAGACTCATTTACATTTGTATTAGCGAATTTAACAAGTTCAAATATTGCAGAAACTGCATCCGCCGTATTCGCATCATCTTCCATTGCTTCTTCAAATTTATGAACAAACTGCTTGGATTGTTCTGCGAGTTGTTCTTCTTCTTGTGACATTTCTTCCACCGAAGCATGTACAATTCGATCTTTCAGATATTCTGCCGCAGTCAAGATACGTTCAAGAGAATTCTTTGCCGACTCCATCAGCTCATCCGAGAAGTTTAACGGACTTCTGTAATGTGCACTAAGCATAAAAAAGCGAAGCACTTGCAGGTCATAACGCTGCGCAATATCTCTAACCGTAAAGAAATTGCCGGCTGATTTTGACATTTTCTTATTATCTATATTTAAAAATCCATTATGCATCCAATACCTTGCAAAGGTAACTCCATTTGCAGCTTCTGACTGTGCAATTTCATTTTCATGATGCGGGAAGATGAGATCTTCACCACCGGCATGAATATCAATTTCATCGCCAAGGTATTTCTTCGCCATTACCGAACACTCAATATGCCATCCCGGTCTTCCGTCGCACCACGGTGATGTCCAATACGGTTCTCCGTCCTTTTTTGGCTTCCAAAGAACAAAATCCGTTGCATCTTCCTTCTCTTCTCCGGTCACCTTGATATTTCTGTGTCCAGCCTGCAAATCTTCCAGATTCTTATGGGACAATTTGCCATAATCTTTAAACTTATTTGTCCGATAATACACAGTTCCATCGCTTACGGTATATGCATAACCCTTCTCAATTAATGTCTTAATCATTTCGATCATGCCATCCATTTCCTTTGTTGCGAGTGGATGTGTCGTTGCCTCTCTTACATTCAACGCTTTCATATCATCTTGACATTCCCGAATAAATCTTTGTGCTACTTCCTGCGCAGTGGTTCCTTCTTCGATTGCCTTTTTTATAATTTTGTCATCAACATCGGTAAAATTCGAAACATAATTTACTTCATATCCCTTATATTCCAAATATCGGCGAAATGTATCAAAAATAATCATCGGTCTGGCATTTCCGATATGAATATAGTTATAAACCGTCGGACCACATACATACATGCGCACTTTTCCCGGTTCAACTGTCTTAAGTTCTTCTTTTTGTCTTGTCATTGTATTATAGATTCTCATAAACAAGCGCTCTCCCTTGAAAGTTCTATTTGCATTTCTCTTAAGGCTTCTCCATCAAGACCTTCAAGTTTCTTTTGGACAAGCTCAAATTCTTCTTCATCAATATCTGCATGATCGAGGCATTTAAAGATTGTCTTTAACGATGCTTCAATATCAATAATATGATTCACCATCTCGCTGTTTTCATGCTGCAAAAGCATAATATCTTCTTTTACCGGATCCGGAAGATTGGTTTGATCCATATCTTCTTGCGGGCAACACTGATTCCGCCTTCGAACAATTCGTCCCGGCACACCTACAACCGTACAATTTGGCGGAACTTCATTGATCACTACAGACCCTGCTCCAATCTTGGAGTTATCTCCAACCTTAAAGGAACCAATTATCTTAGCGCCTGCCGAAACCATAACATTGTTCCCCAATGTCGGATGTCGCTTTCCGGTCTCTTTTCCCGTACCCCCAAGCGTAACACCTTGATATAAAGTACAGTTATCTCCAATAATAGCTGTTTCTCCGATAATAACTCCACTTCCATGGTCAATAAAAAAGCCCTTTCCGATGGTTGCACCCGGATGAATCTCAATTCCGGTCTTACGGGCTGCCCTTTGCGAAATCAATCTGGCTCTAAAAAAATGCCCCTTCAGATAATGCTTATGTGCCTTTCGATAACTATGCATCACCTTAAACGTAGGATATAGCATAACTTCCCAGATTGACTTGATAGCCGGGTCTCTCTGTTTAATTACCTCATATTCTTCTCGTAATTCTTTAAAGTAACCCACTTTTTATTCTTCCTCGATTTCTTTTTCTAACAAACATACCGCCTGTGCGGCAATTCCTTCCATATTACCGGTAAATCCAAGACCTTCTTCTGTTGTCGCCTTAACATTTACCCTTTCCATACCAATCTGCAAATCCTCTGCAATATTTTCTCTCATTGCTTCAATATGTGGACGCATCTTTGGTGCTTGCGCTATAATTGTACAATCAATATTGACAACATCATAGCCTTCTATTTCAAGCATGCTGCGTACTTTCTGCAAAAGCATTCTGCTAGATGCCCCTTTATATTGTGGATCCGAGTCTGGAAAATGCAGACCGATATCCCCTAATGCTGCCGCTCCAAGAAGCGCATCCATTATCGCATGCAATAAAACATCCGCATCCGAATGTCCAAGAAGCCCCATCTCATAATCAATCTTTACACCACCAATTATGAGTTCGGTATCTTTTGCAAATCTATGTACATCATAACCGGTTCCGATTCTCATAGACTCCTCCTGACTCTTTCTACAAAAGAATTCCAACTATATATAACACAAGCAGGCAAAGCGTAATCACCATTCCCGCTATTGTACCTACCTTCGGAATAAATTTAAAAACATCTTTTTGACGCATTCCCTGCATGCCTATAACCACGCCTGCAATGCTCAAAAGAAGTGCTCCGACTCCTCTGCTCCCCAGATAGGTATCGGCATCTCCGCTTGCTGAAACAGACAATCCAAGAGCCGATAAGAAAACAACAACTGCAGCTATGTCAAGTGCGATTGCTCCATAGCCCCAAAAGCTTTCCTTTTTTGTCGTAAATTTTAACTTTTCTTTTCTATGATGCCGTCTTTGTCTTTCCGCCATTTTTCACCCTGCCTAAATATTTTTTATATGTTCTGTCGCCTATATGACGGACAATCGCAAATATGATATATCCAATCACAACACCTATTGTATTTAATAGTATATCGTCTACATCAAAGCTTCCCACCTTGGTAAACAATTGGATGCTTTCCACTATCAGACTAAACAAAAATCCTTCCAAAAGTACCTTTGGAAAAAATACATTCTTCTTTGGAAACATGGAAGGAACCAAAAAGCCAAACGGAACGAACGCACCAATATTTCCAATAAGATTGATAAATACAGCACCATATCCAATCTGTTCACGATAATTCCAGTACAACATGATTTCCTTAAACAAAGTCAGATTATACTGGTATTCCTCACTCGCAAAATTCCTGCCAAATGACTCTGCAAAAAACAAAAAGTAAAACAACACTATCAGATAGGTGAGAAACAAAAGCGAACAGACAACCTTTTGTAAACTGCGCTTTTTTCTTCTACTCATCGTAATTATCCCTTATTTTGCACCATACTGTTCATAATATGCATCAATTGCCTTCTTGATCTTATCATCAATGACAACCTTACCTCGAATTTCTTTATTATAAAGCGTCTCAACTACTTCTTCCATCGTAACAATAGCTTTCGCTTCAAATCCATATTTTTCATGAATCTCATCAAGCGCAGACATCTTACCGCCAAGTCCAACTTCCATGCGGTTAAGCGAAACCATAAGTCCCTTGATTTCAACATCTCCTTGTGCTTTTATAATTGGAAATGTCTCCTCGATAGATTTTCCTGAGGTTGTCACATCTTCAATAATCACAACTCTGTCTTTATCCTGAATCTTACTTCCAAGCAAGATTCCGGTATCTCCATGATCTTTGATTTCTTTTCGGTTTGAACAATAACGAATTTCCTTGCCATAGAGCTTAGCATATGCAATTACAGTTGTAACCGAAAGCGGTATTCCCTTATAAGCCGGTCCAAACAGCACATCAAAATCATCGCCAAAATTTTCATGAATTGCCGTTGCATAATATTCTCCAAGTTTCATAAGCTGTGTACCGGTCACATAAGCGCCCGCATTCATAAAAAACGGCGACTTTCTGCCGCTTTTCAACGTGAAATCTCCAAATTTCAGCACGTCACTTTCTACCATAAAGTCTATAAATTCACTCTTGTACTGTTCCATCTATCTATTCCTCCATTAAGGCTAAATCTTCTTTATTAAACCACTTAAGTCTACACCATACAGCAGCGTTTTTCAACGACGTCTTAGTGTACTGCTCCGATAATGTTGTTAATATCCTCGATTCCATGACGCTTCATATAAGCTGTCATTCCTTCAAGAATGTCAAGCGTTGCGGTCGGATTAGCAAAATTGGCAGTTCCTACTGCCACCATGGTTGCCCCGGCAAGCATCAGCTCCAGCGCATCCTCAGCATCCATCACACCACCCATACCAATAATTGGTATGTCAACTGCCTGTGCCACTTCATATACCATTCGTACTGCAACCGGATGTACTGCCGGTCCCGACATTCCTCCGGTCTTATTGGCAATTGCAAAGGTCTGTCTTTCCACATCAATCTTCATACCGGTCAGTGTATTTATCAAGGATACTCCGTCTGCACCTCCTGCCTGAGCTGCCTTGGCAATTTCCTTAATATCTGTCACATTTGGCGTTAATTTCATGATAACAGGCTGTTTTGCAATCTTTTTAATTGCACTGGTAATCTGCTCGACTCCCTTTGGATTGGTTCCAAAGGATAAGCCGCCTTCTTTTACATTTGGACAGGATATATTAATTTCCAAAAGATCTACCGGCTGATCTTGCAGTTTCTCCACAACCGTCAGATATTCTTCTTGCGCATGACCACATACATTTACAATGATTCGCGTATCAAATTGTTTTAAGAAAGGAATATCTCGCTCTATAAAAACATCAATTCCCGGATTTTGAAGTCCAATGGCATTTAACATGCCCCCCTTTACCTCTGCTATTCGCGGTGTCGGATTTCCCGGCCAGGCAACATCTGCCACACCTTTTGTGGTTACTGCGCCAATTTTATTCAAATCGACAAATTCACCATATTCACTGCCTGATCCAAATGTTCCCGAGCAGGTCGTAATCGGATTTTGAAAGGTTACTCCGGCAATCGTTACACTTGTATTCATTAGATTTCTACCTCCTCAGCATCAAACACAGGTCCTTCGGTACATATTCTGGCATTGTGCACCTTAGAATGTTCGTCTACATGCTTTGTCTTACAGACACATCCAAGACAGGCTCCGATTCCACAAGCCATCTTCTCTTCTAAGGAGATGTAGCATTTCATCTGATGCTTCGCTGCAAATTCTTTTAATGCACGCAGCATCGGCATTGGTCCACATGCATAGATGACATCACCCTTTATCTGTTCACTTGTGATAGCATCTATGACATTGCCTTTCGTTCCGGCACTTCCATCTTCTGTCGCAACAATAAGAGGAAGATATTGTTCAAATTCTTCTTTCAAAAACAATTCCTGATTTCGGTATCCCATTACCGCTACTTTTTCACCTTTTATATGCTTTGCAAATTCCAGCATAGGCGGAACTCCGATTCCTCCTCCTACTAAAATTGCTTTTCCGCCTTCATCCGAAAATCCATTACCAAGCGGGCCAAGAATTACCACCTCATCTCCCTCTTTCATCTGTGAAAATTCCTCTGTGCCAAATCCCACTTTACGATATACAATACGTAACTTTCCTTCTTGCGCAGCAATCTCGCACAAACTAATCGGACGCGGCAAGATATGTGCCTCATCTGCACAATACAGAGAAATAAACTGTCCCGGTCTGGCTACACTTGCCACTTCCGGACAAGAAAGCCACATACTATACACATCCGTTGCAATCATTTCTTGTGAAATTACTTTTGCACATTCTTTCTTTTTATCACTCATGTTCTACTCACCTTTATTTTGCATTTTCTAAAGCGCCTGAAATATCTGCAATCATATCCTGTACAGCCTGACGTGAGGCCTCTTCAAAATGTTCTTCTCCAAACTGTGCATACTTATCCTGCTTATAGGCCGCAATGATTCCTCTTGAAGAATTAACAATGGCACCAAGGCCATCCTCATTAAAATAATCAACAAGATCTGCACCTTTCCCTCCTTGTGCTCCATATCCAGGCACAAGAATAAAGCTCTTAGGCATAGCTTTTCTAAGCGCACGACCGATTTCTGGATAAGTAGCTCCTACTACAGCTCCTATCTCAGAATATCCTTGTTCCATCAGTTCACTTCCCCACTCAACAACTTTTTCGGCTACCAATTCGTATAACGCTTTTCCGTCAATTAAGCGATCTTGAAATTCACCGGAAGAAGGATTCGATGTCTTTACCAAAATAAATAAGCCCTTATTTTCTTCCTGACATATTTTGACAAATGGTTTAACCCCATCACTTCCCAAATATGGATTTACCGTTACAAAGTCCTCATCAAATCCGGAAAATGTCTGATTACCAATCTTCACTTTTCCCAAATGACCAATTGCATATGCTTCGGAAGTCGAACCTATGTCCCCTCGTTTAATATCTCCAATTACAATAAGACCTTTTTCATGACAATATTCTACCGTCTTTTGAAAGACCTTAAGACCTTCGATACCGAGTGTCTCGTACATTGCGATTTGCGGTTTTACCGCTGGTATCAAATCATAAGTCGCATCCACGATTTTCTTATTGTACTCCCAGATTGCCTGCGCCGCACCCGTAAGGTTCTCTCCAAACTCATCAAATGCCGCCTTTTGAATGTGCTTTGGAACGTATTCTAGTTTCGGATCTAAGCCGACAACAATCGGTGCTCCTGTTTTTTTGATTCCATCTATTAATCTTCCTATCATCATTATTCTCCTTCGCTCTTATTGCTCAAATACTACTTCACCATTGAAAATGGTTGCCTTTACACGTCCATATAACGTCTCTCCATCAAACGGTGTGTTGCGTCCCTTTGAATAAAACTCGTTCGAATCTACCGTCCAATTTTCCTTTGGATTAAAAAGAACCAGATCTGCTATCTTACCTTCTTGTACACTTCCTCTGTCAAGACCGATAATCTTCGCTGGATTCAGACTCATCTTCTCTGCCATCTGGCATATATCAATCACATTTTCTTTTACAAGTTTTGTATAAGTAAGCGCAGCCGCAGTCTCAAGTCCCACAATTCCAAATGGAGCCTTCTTCATACTTGCATTTTTTTCATCTACGCTGTGCGGTGCATGATCTGTCGCAATTACCTCAATCGTACCATCTGCAATACCTTTTATTAATGCCTTTTGATCTTCTTTTGATCGAAGCGGTGGATTCATCTTATACCTTGCATCATCTGCCGGAATGTCATCTTCACATAGTGCAAAATGATGCGGGCATACTTCTCCGGTCACCTGTGCACCTCTTGCCTTCGCCCATGCCAGCATATCCACACTAAGTGCTGTAGATACGTGACACAGATGCAGTCTGACTCCAATTTCTGCCGCCATAATCATATCTCTTGCCGCAATAACATCTTCAACAGATCCCGTGATTCCTGCAAGTCCGAGTTTTTGGGATTGTTTTCCTTCATGCACAACACCTCCGCGCACCAGATTAATATCTTCGCAATGCGCAAACACCGGAATTCCCATCCGCTTGGCCTCTAACATGCCTTCATAATATAGACCGGAATTCATCACGCTCTTACCGTCCTCACTGATTGCCGGTGCTCCTTCTTTCACCATTCCCTCAATATCGGCGAGTTTCTCACCCTTTTGTCCCTTGGTTACGGCTCCTATCTGTAGCACTCGAATCGGTGAAAGTGCTTTTGCTTTGTTATTTACATACTTCACAACATCCACCTGATCGGCAACCGGCTTTGTATTGGGCATTGCCAAAATTGTAGTATAACCACCTGCCGCTGCTGCCTTCGAACCGGTCTCAATAGTTTCTTTATACTCTAATCCCGGATCTCTAAGATGCACATGCAAATCAATGAATCCCGGCATCAGATAACTGCCTTTGGCATCTATTACTCTTTCTGCATCTTTTGTTATATTCTTTGAAATCTCTTTAATCGTTTCTCCGTCAATCAGCACATCTGCATCAACAACTGTCTTTGATGCCGGATCTACAACTATTGCATTTTTAATTAATAATGTCATTTGGATTTCCTTTCTCCTTTTGCTTATGGTTATTTTAACATAGGTATTTTTCTCTAGCAACGAAGCCTGCCAAAAGACTCTCCGATGATTGCGGAGAGCCTTTCTTAATCACATATACCTAATTGACCTGCCAATGCTTGAGAGACATACGCCTTTATTAAGATTCCTTCTGCAACATATTCTTCTTCTAACAGTTCTCCATTCTTACGAATCTGAGCGACTTTACTGCCCTCATCATAGGAAAATACATGTTCAATATATTGCTTATCTTCCCGAAGCAATTGCTCAATCGTTTCAAAAAGCGTATCTATTCCCTGACCCTTCAATATCGTGGTCTTAATCGCCTTCTCTGCTCGAAAATCACGAAGTGCTTCTTCATCTTTCACAAGATCTTGTTTATTAAAAAGTGTAATAATCGGTTTGTCCTTTACTCCCAAGCGATCGAGCGTCTCATAAACAATATGCATCTGCTTATCGCGCTGCGGATTTGAAGCATCAATTACATGAATCAAAATATCTGCATATTTTGCTTCCTCCAAGGTGCTTTTAAATGCCTCTATCAAATGATGTGGTAATTTTCTTATAAATCCAACGGTATCTGTCAACAAAACTTCCTGTTTATTTGGAAGAGATAATTTTCTCGTCGTTGCGTCAAGCGTTGCAAATAACTTATCTTCCTGAAGTACCCCGGCATCCGTCAGATAGTTCAGCAGAGTAGACTTGCCGGCATTTGTATAACCGACAATGGCAATTACCGGAAGATGCGAGTGTTCCCTTGCGCTTCGCGCAACTTCTCTATGCTGCTGCATTTCTTTCAATTCTCTAGAAAGCTGTGCCACTCTATTTTTTATCACTCGTCTGTCAACTTCAAGTTTTGTTTCTCCCGGACCTCTCGTTCCGATTCCACCACCAAGTCTTGACATGGACTTTCCAAATCCTGCAAGCCTTGTCATAGAATATTTAAGCTGCGCCAATTCCACCTGCAGCTTTCCTTCTGATGTCCGCGCTCTGGCTGCAAAGATATCCAATATCACCAAAGTTCGATCCATAACCTTACAATCCAGTTCATCTTCCAGATTCTTCATCTGCGCCGGTGATAATTCATCATCACAGACAATTCCATCTGCATGATAAAAAAGCAGACTTTCTCTTATTTCTTCAATTTTTCCTTTTCCAACATACGTCCCGGGATGAATATTCTCACGATTTTGTATGATACTGCATACCACCTCGGCTCCGGCCGTCTTACATAGCAATTCCAATTCCTTCATAGAATCTTGTGTATCATCGCCATCTTTCATACTGACCCCGACCAAAACAAGACGTTCTGTGATTGTCTGCATTTGTTCTGTCATTTTATGAATCCTCACTGCCTGAAACTCTTGTCTGCAAAAATGTATTCTCCCGAACTGCATCTTCGTCCTCCGGATATTTTTCCAGATAATCCTGCATCAGACTATATGCAGTATCAAAATCGCCTGCGTACTCATAGGCTGCGATTTCATTTTGTAATAATTCTTGCTCATTTTCCACATCTTCAATTTCCAACCCTTTTGAAAAGCAGGAAATCGCAGTTTCATAATCTTCATTTTGCATAGCTACGCACCCTGCGAGGTTTAATGCTTCTCCATCTTCCGAATGAGAACTTGTATATTCTTCAATCTGCGCAGTTGCATTGCCGGTCTCACCCTTTGCAAGATAGACTTCCGCTAAAAGAAGCGTTGCATCATCATTACTGCTTTTCGCTTCTTCCAATGTTGAAATCGCCTGATCATATTCCTCCAATAGATAGTAGGCGTTTCCTACATTGTATAATTCTTCTCCGGAAGAGCCCCCCTTAGAAATAACTTCGTTAAGATAGGTTGCCGCTTCGTCTTCCATATCAGCTCCAATCAGTGCTGTACCAACCTGATTAGACATCTCTCCAAAATCTTCTGCAAGTTCGATTGCTTTTTCAAAATCCGCTATGGCTTTTTTGCTTTCTTCTTCCTGCAGATAAACATTTCCTCTTAAATAATAGGCATCTGCTGCTTCTTCATCATAAGAAATAATTGCAGTATATGTCTCAATGGCTCCATCACTATCGCCGTTTTTATATTGGGCAAGTGCCTTATAATAATTAATATCTATTTCAAGATTCGTAACAGAACCACCGCTTTTTACTTCTAACGCTTTATCAAATGCCTCAATCGCATCTTCATATTCTCCGCTCTTAAGATCATTGATTCCGATTGTACGATATGCCTGTTCGTTTTCGAGTTCTTCCTTTGATGTGCATCCATTAAGAATCAGCATTCCCATTGCACCAAGCAGCATCATAACTACAATTCGTCTCTTCATTTCGTATATCCTTCATTTTGCTTATTGAAAGCCCCACTTATCAGTAAGATAGGCGGGGCCGTAATATTAGTAAAAACATTGTAGCACTTGACCTTGTTTTTTGCAATGAACTTCACAGAGTCTTAAGGATTCTTGACGCTTCTATCAACCATTTTTACATTCGGCAAATAACTCTTCTAATTTCTTTTCTCCAGATGCCTCTTTAAGACCTGCTATACCGTAGTGCTGCACCCACTGCTGCACCTTCTTAATCTGTTCTTCTGAGAAGATCCATTGTTCCTTTGGCGTATTATTTTTGAGATTCGAAAAAGCCTGCTGAATCGTCTGCACATAGTTTTCATCTGTATACCAGATTGAATCTTCTAAAAGTCCTCCTTCCTTATAGTCCCTTTCATATGCATCCTCGTTTATATAACGAGTATAATAATCCGTCTTATCTTGTCCATCTGCCTGTAGCACCCAGATGTTAATCTCCTTCGTAGTTTCATTTCCATAGCCATCAGTTGCAACAATACAAGCGGATATCGCCCCGGTGCTTTCGAATAATTTCATCTCTTCTTTGATGACATCAAAATCCTTTATTATGACCTGTGCACCATTTTTTAGAATTCCATCTTCCTCGTCTTCTACAATCACTTTGTGCAAAATCTGTTTTTGTGTAAGGTCTTCTATCTGGGTATCTAGAATGGTCACATCCTCACAGGCCAAAAATCTTGGATACGCATCATAAATTGCCTGAAGTATGATATGATCTCTTCCCTGCACCGACTTGACTGCCGATAAGTTCATAGCCGAGTTTTCAAGCTCCTTAATCGATATTTCCTGTGCCGGTAGATATACTGCCCCGTCTTTTGATATTCCAATATTCTTATATGTTGCCCTCTTATCAAGCGACCATCCCACAAAGGAATACTTGTATTTGTCATCACCACTAAGAAATGCCTGTTCAAACCACGGCGCAGTTCCATCTTCTCCGACATTTTCCCTAAAACGGTATTTCTTGTCATCTGTTGGTTCATCCAAAAGATGCGCTCGCTTAATCGTCGCAATCTTCATTCCATCTAAAGGTGCTTTATAATTCCCCTGATATTCGATTGCCGGCATCTGCTTCCAGATTCCATACCAGGTAACATCCCCTGTCATCTTGATCGTTTGAGAAGTCTGATACACTCCCGGCGTATCACTCTTTGCCACAGCCGCCTTATTAAGAGACCATCCAATAAACTCATACAACGCCTTTTTCCCATCTTTGGTATGTAAGAGCGGCGTTGTAAATTCACACTTATAGTTTTCATGCCACCATCCATCGTTAGAATCTTTTGGCACATTCGTTGCATAATAGGTGGCCGGCACTCCATTTTCCCCCTTATAGGTTATTTTATAATTTGTCGACAAGACTGCCATATTGACTGCCCCATTTTGATCCGTTCCTCTTCCAGCTCGCAAGAATCGATTACTGCCACAGGCAAGATTGGTCATCCCCTGCTCCGCCATGCGTGCAATCTGTGCTTGCGTTGTAGTCGCATTTCCGGCTATAATTTCCAGCATTTTCCGGCCTAGCGCACGGTCGTCCTCCGCTGTTTTTAACACCATTGCTGAACTATATTTTTTCCCCTCTTCAAAAGTTCGATTCATATTTCCATCCACGCATAGATAGACTTTTTTTTCCAAAAATATCGGCTGCTGTGTGTAAAAACTTTTTCCAACCGTACAGGTTCCATACTGATGTATGCCATATTGCGTACATCCGGTAATACTTACATCTTCCAATATAAGATTGCCTTTATCTATGATTCCATTCGTACCTCCCATAATCGTTCCCTTTTTTATTTGGGCATAACCACTTTTCGTTACGCGGATACATGACATAGAATGATGTTCATCACTGACCCGAAAGTTCTTGACGTCGTTTGATACATACAATTCTCCTCCAATACAGATTTGTTCCCTTCCGGCTTGTGGTGCTGACACCTCAGTTGTACTGTTTTTTATTGCCTTCCATACACCATCTATATCCATAGCACTTCCTGCAGAACTTGCACCGGCTTTATTTTGACTTATGGTTAATATTCCGGCATTTTCAAAATTTGCTCCTTTCTCAATGCACATAGCACCACCGCTTGCATTTGCCGTATTCCCCGTCATAACAAGCTCACCGTTATTCTTAATCGTGCTATCACTTTCCATGATGATACCGCCTCCTGCACCATCTGCATGATTCTTATCCAACACGATTTTTCCATTATTTACCAGGCTGCCTCCATCTAAAGATTGCCCCTTTATGATTATTGCACCGCCTCTCCCGCTTAGATAGCCGGCATGTGCGCAGCAATCCCGAATCGTCAAGGTCGCATCCTTTTCCACTCTCATAAGCGCTTTCTGATTCTTCGTGCTTTCCACAATTCGAATTGTTCCTGCATTATTATAAGAATCCACATTCGCAAATAAACATTGCCCTTTCATGGTCACGGATGCACCTGACTTAATCTTCATTCCGCCTGTATTTGACTTTGAAGATTCCTCTTTTGAGGGATTATTTACAACATATGCACTCGGTTTTGCATACAGCACGCTTACATTGTTTAGAATCGTGGTATTGTTTTCTCCCGTCAGAACACCTCCATAAACCGGATTATCCTTAGTTCCGATTGTTACATTTTCCAGATTAAGACTTATATGATTTGTCTTTTTATAATCCACGACACTAGGATTTGTGACTATTAAATAGCCAAATCTTGCCTTCACATTTTTCACAATACAATCATGCATCGTAAGATTTCCCTGCTCCATCACGCATAGCACCGTATTGGTCTGGTCCGAACAATTATCCGGTCCACACTTGTTCCAAAGATTCTTAACCACGATGTGCTCTAACTCAACACTTCCACTATTCACAATAAGACTGCTCTTTATTCCATTCGAAAGCGAATCTCCTGCACCCCCTGTCAATGACGCTATTTGCGTCTTATACTTTGAATTCGTTATATGCAGCTTTCCCTTTGTCTTGACATGAAACATGGAAAATTCCTTGTCAAAATAATCCTTTCCCAATGACAGCTTATTGCCATTTAAGTCAATGGTAACATCACTTGTGATATCAATTGTATAATTATTATTATTCGGCTCTAAAGATATAGAATCGGTTAATTTCACACTGACATCCTTGGTCTTATTTTCAATTGCACTTCGAAGCTGATTCGAACCTGATACCGTCTGTGCAGCTATGACTTTCTTAGCAGAAAGCATTCCGCACATCATTAGCAATGCAAAAAGACCGATCAGGCCTATCCATTTTATTTTCATACTCATCTGCAATACTCCCCCTTCACGCTTATTGATACTGCGCTCGATAGATGACGTCCTGTTCAACCACCTCTCCCGCAACAGCTATGTGTCCACTCATTGATTTCCAATGAACGAATTTTTTATCTGCTCGCTTAGGCGCCTTGGTGGGAAGAATCATTTTCTCCCCTTTTGTAAGCTTGTATTTGCGAACTACGTTTCCATCCTCATCCTCAAAAATCACACTGCAATAATGTTTTGGACCTTCACGTTCTAACAATGCTGTCGTTTCATAAGTAAGCGTATGCACCTTCTGACCTATACTGTCGTATTCTTCTGTCACTTTCACTGCCAAAATACCTTTTTCTAAATCAGCTGCTGCAATATCCACCTGTATTTGAGCATTGGGATTAAGACGGATCAGTGCATGCTGCAAGAACTCGATCACAAATTCTTCTTGTGACTTTTGCGTAAACAGATTTTGTTCTAATGTCTCATCTAGTGCCGACTCTACCGTACTTTCTAATGTAGCTTGCTCGTTTACCATACGAATTGCCCGGCCATGAATACTTAATACCGTAAGTACCAAAAAGATTCCGGCCAATACCAGACTTACACCAATTACAATTCCCCTCATGACTCACCTCCCGTAATATGAACCACAAATGTCTTGTTGCGCCGCACACTACCATAACTCCTTACCATCAGTCGATAATCGCCCCCTGATGTGAAAAATATTTTCTGCGTTGCCGGCTCTAGTATTGCCATCCCTTTTGCCACAGCATCTTCCCCGGTTATATAGAGCTTAATTCCAATTATTCTACAAGGAATCGTCTGATTATTCTCCGTCGCACTGATTAATTGTTCAGCCGTGTACCACTGCTTGTTCATCGGCGATGTCTTTAATCTGATTTTCGTGTCCGGTTTATTCTGCATCGCATATTGCGTATCTTTATCCATTTGTATTACCTGCCGCAATTGTCCTTGTACATACGCTCCAGCCTTCTCTAAGAACGAACCTTTTGTCAGCGCAAAGAGTACAAGGATCACCACCACTGCAGCAAGTACAGCGCCGGAAAATTGCCGTACAATCTGTGTCATAGTCCACCCCCGATTGCATCTGCCAAAACCTCCTGCACCAACCGGGCAATCGTTCCTCCTTTAACATAGGAAAGCACTATAATTGCAAAAGCTACAGCTGCAAGAGTTTCCACTATAAACGCGCCGTATTTTCCAATTACATCTGACATCTGTTACCCCCTATCCAAACATATGAAATAGCAGGCACATCCAGCCAACAAGCATACCGCCCACCATGGCAAGTACGATAACCAACCCATACTCTTCTATCAATTGCTTCATAATCTCTCCCCTTTCATCTTGCATAACTTCTAATCACATGTGACTGCCGATCAATCAAAAGAAGCTGCATCGAATATGTATATGTTGTCTTAAGCTCGGCCATATCGCGAACTCCATCATTATTACAATCCATAACCAGCACCGATAAGTTGTATCCTTTCTCCTTCGCCGTCTCCTTACAGGTTGCAATAGCAGCATCCGAAAAATTATATTGTTCTATCATTGCTGTTGCATCTGCCGTATAACGCTGCGCTGCAGCTGCATCAAGTGCTACCGTAATCACACCAACACCGACAACTAAAAACAAAATCATCAAAAACAATGCCAAAAAACTCTTTGGAATCTGTTCCATTCTCTCTCCCCTTTCAAAACTGTGTCGTACGTAAAAAAAGAAGTAAAAACAATAACATATCCGGAATCAATTTCACACCTACTGCAATCTGCGGCATCAAAAACAGTGCATACATGCCTCCCTGCCTGTTCTCATTCTTTTCTTTTTCATCCGCATCCTGTGCGAGTGTATTTTGATGAATCAACGCTCTCACCTGTTCCTTAACATCACTTGCTCCTCCTTTAGATATTGCACATAGCATTTTCATAGATGATTGAATCTGCGAAAGATTATACTCCTTCATGAAATTCTGATAAGGATGGTTCGATATCGGATTGTCCGATAATTCCTGTAACATCTTAACGATATACGGCTTTAATACGACAGGTGCACGCTCAAGTGATCTTCGAATAGCCTCTTGTACCGTCGTTTCCTGCAAGAGCATACCAACCTCCATAAGCCAGATTGAATATTCCGACCGTATCAATTGTATGAGCTTTCTGCTACCAATACGACGTGTAATAAATGGTTTTATTATAAGTATCAAAAGCATTCCCATCGCGATTACCAAAAGACTTATTTCACTATAATAAATCGCTGCTCCCAAGCACCCGGCTACGATTACAAGCAGTTTTCTTTGCTTCTTCCACTCCTTTTTATAGGAATATCCGGTCACTCTTTCATATAATCGAACAACCTGCTCCTTATCCATGCTTTCCTTTGAAAGCGGATCTTGCATCATCATACGTGCTGCCACCAAAAGACAGAGAAGATCCATCCCAAACATACCGACTCCACTTAACTGATAGAGTACATGCCTGCTGATTTCCACATCCCCCGGTATAATCTTTTCTACAAAAAGGCAAATAAGAATCGAAATCAGGACGGATAACAATACATTGATTAACCGGCTTTTCATGGCTTTTTCCTGTAACTTCTCTCGTTCTACCCAAAGCCGAAGGTCTTCTAGCAACAAATCAATATACATCTCGCATTCTCCTCCAAGACTTTCAACCTTAAAAAAGAATTCGTGCATTCTTGGAAGTCTTCTTCCCGGATATGCATCTTCAAGTTTTTTTAACACCTCCGTAGCTTGCGCCTGCTCTCCATAGAACAATTCTCGTCTAAGCTTCATCAACTGACTGCGAAGCGGTTCTTTCGGCGTAACTTCTATCGTCTCATCAAGCGCTGTAAGCACCTTTTTATGTGCGCGAAAACTATAAAGCATCTGCTCCATATACCCGGTTATCGCGCTAAATCTTTCCTTATATTCCTCCCGTTTTTGATGCATTGCATACAATAGCGGAGCTTCTATGACTATCATGATTCCAATCGCCAGCATCGTCTGCATACGAAATTGGAACAACCATTCCAAAAACAACACTGCCGCAAGCATCACACCTACCGCTATCCATATCTGCTGCATCGCTCCTTGTACCTGCACAGGAAAATATACTTGTCGTGCCCGACTTGCCGCTCTAAGCCATCTGCGTTCTCTCATATGCACCTCCGTCCTGCCATATATCTTTGATTGCTGCACGTTCTAGCTTCCTTTGAAGCTGCAAAGGGATCACACTTTCTTCTATTCTTTGTCCATCCGAAACCAATAAAGCGAATATATTCTTCTCAGCATGATCAAACATACCAATCTGATCTACGTACCTTCGCATACTGCCGTCGGGCTCTCTTTTCATTGAAATCAATACTCCAACATCCACAAAATCATAGATATTATTCAAAAAACGTTGTTCCATCATAGAGTCATCTATCATATTCACCATTCTCTGCGGAATTCTGCTAACATCCTCTGCATGTATTGTTGTCATCCCATGCACGCCTGTACTAAACGACTGTATCAGATGCCGCACTTCAACGCCGCGCGTCTCTGCCACCATAATCCACTTAGGATTCTGTTTCAAAGCAGCCACAATCGCATCTTCATATGAAAAATTCTCTCGTACTTTCCACTGTAATGCATCAGCGGCCGGTCTAAGTTCCTTATAACGCCACTCTAATACATCCTCAATCGTAATAACCCGTTCCGCAAGCGGAATATACATAGATAAGAATTTACAAAACTCCGTCTTACCGGCTCTTGGTTCACCGGCCACGACAATATTCATATGTGCTCGAATACAATTCTTTAAAAAATGCAATACTTCTTCCGATACATAACCACTCTCAAGGGCATGTTCCTGTGTTATCCGTACCTTCGGAGGTGTCTTTCTGATACAGATACTTATACCCGATACCGAAACTGCCTCGTGCATAATAGATACACGAAGCTGTCTTGTCTCTCCTTCTAAAGAAGGATGCATAGGATTGAATTCTCTTCCGGTAAGATTCGACAATCTTTGCGCAAATTGTCTTGCAAATAACTCCGTAATCCCATGTGAAGATGGCAGTATCTTTCTTCTCGTATTATCCTTATAAGTCAGCCACAGATCCTGACCGTTATAATCAACATCTGTTACGTTGTCGTCTTCTACATAACAGCGAAAAGGACCAAACATCTGCGGTTTAAGTTCTAACATTTCTTCCGTGATTGCCACCCACCTTGTCTATTAGTGAATCAGATCTGTCTGTTGCGACATGCCATCAATGATTGTAGTGAATGCGTTCGATACCGCAACTTGTACCGCATCTGATTTCACAATAGCAACTAAAAAAACGATTGCTGCAGCAGCAATAATAACCGGTCCCCACTCTTTTAAAATTTCTAACATATAAATTCTCCTTCTCTGTAAATAATTTCTTTCAGATCAGGATTAAATTGGAAAAATGCGGAAGAATATTCCGCGGAATAATAAGATTACCACTCAAGAATTGAGCGTTCGATTTCTAAGATGGATTTTAATATATCTCATAGAATTTTATTTGTCAACGGAACTTGACAATTTTTTTTACTTTTTATATACTCTGATTGTCAAATATTTTGACTTTCAAACTATTTAGAATTTTATGGTGGATTATTATGAATACAAAGATTATAGGCACAGGAAGCTATCTTCCTCCAACCTCAATGTCAAATGATGATATTTCTAAACTCGTCGAGACAAATGATGACTGGATTCGTGAACGTACCGGTATCGGAAGTCGTCATATTGCAACAGATGATACAACGGTTTCCATGGCAGCAAAAGCAGCGCAAAAGGCGCTAGAAGCTTCCGCATTAACCGCCGAAGAACTAGACCTTGTAATTGTGGGAACTATTTCAGCTGACAATTTACTTCCAAGTACAGCCTGCAGTGTGCAAAGTATCCTTGGTGCCAAAAACGCGGTTGCTTTCGATGTCAACGCAGCATGCTCCGGTTTTTTATTTGCAATGAATACGGCAAATGCCTATATCAAATGCGGCATGTATCACAACGCACTCATCATAGGTGTTGAAACCTTATCCAAGATCACCGATTGGACAGACCGAAGCACCTGCGTCTTATTTGCCGACGGTGCCGGTGCCGCCGTATTAACAGCAACCGAAAATGAAAGCGAAGGAATTCTCTCCTTTGTGCAAGGCTCCGATGGCACGCGTGGACCAGCTCTATATTGCAAGAGTCGCTCCAATAACAATCCTTATGTAACTACTACTTTAGAGCCCGCATATATTACCATGGATGGTCCTGCCGTATTTAAATTTGCAATAAAAACCGTGCCGGCCAGCATCCGTCAGTTGCTCGACCAAACCGGATACACAACAGATGATCCGGATGTTTATGTGCTTCATCAGGCCAACCTTAGAATCATACAATCAATTTCCAAACGTCTCTCCATCCCCATGGAGAAATTCCCGCTCAATATGGAAGGATGCGGTAACACATCTGCTGCTTCTGTTCCGATTCTGCTTGATGAAACTGTTCGAAGCGGAAGAATCAACCCCGGCGATCTTGTAATTCTTGCCGGCTTTGGCGCAGGACTCACCTGGGGCGGCGCACTGATTCGTTTCTAAAAAAAATGCAGCGATGATTTTCTCATCTCTGCATTTTATTTTTATTCTTCTGTTGTAACTTCATCCGCTTGTCCATCGACCATCTCCGGACCATTGATTCCGCTCTTTCCGATAAATAATTCCATCGCATTAAAAGCAATCTTACGAGTCGAAATCACATCAAATGCTCCACCGATAAGACCGCCTAGTATCGGCACAGCCTTCGTCAGATTAATAAATCCTTCTTCTGAAAAACGAGCCAGCAAACGTGCTCCAATCTTCTCATTTAGCGAAGATACCACTTTGGTAGAAGCTTTCCCCAAAATATTATAAACAGTTTTTTCACCAACCTTAATTCCTGCCTGCTTTACCATATCTGCAAAAGCGCTTTCCGTAAGACAGACATAAGCAAGTGTCTGAACTTCCTTTGATGTCGGATCAAATCCACCAATCTTTGCAATAACCGCAACCATTCTAAGCTGCATATAAAGAACAGATGCCAAATTAGCAGGAATCGTAACCGGCAAAGTCAAAAGCCCTCCTATTCCCGTAACGAAACCGGATGCGCCACATTTTGCAATCTGGTTATAAACATAGGCATTTACTGCCCTTTCTTCTGTCTGATAACGCTTCTTATACTCAAAAGCAACTTCCTCTACAGTCTTACTCACCATCGGAACACCGGTCAGGCATTTCTCATAAATGCCATCAAGCGCCTTCATAAGCGTACTACTGTCTAATGTTTGTGCCATACTCTACCTCTTCTCTTTTATTCGTCCCACATCTCAAAAAACTTGGTATCCAGTTCCGGATATGAACGCTTCATGGAAATCGGCTTACCTGATTTATTCAAAAAGCAATGACTACTTGAAGCTGTTGTTCGCAATTCTCCGGTCTTTTTGTCATACATCTTGTAATCAAAATCCATCTTAATTCCATTATAATGATTCACTTTCGTAACAATCATAACATCATCATCGAAATGAACCATACTGATATAATTTACTGAAACAGAAAGAACCGGACAGATAATCTCCATCTCTTCCATCTGCGCATAGCTCATGCCCATCTGATCGAGCAAATCCATTCTGGCTTCTTCCATCCATTTTACATAATTCGAATGATGGATAATTCCCATCTGATCAGTCTCATAATATTGTGCATGATGTTCATATGGGCGAAACTTCAAAGGCTCTAACGGCTCCCATTCTTTAATTTCATTTTTCCCCATAGCAATCGCCTCCACCTTAGTTTTATATCTTGATTCTAGCACTAATATATAAAAAAATAAATAGTCAGGACTTTCCTGCAAGACCGTTTCCGTGCAAACCATCCGAAAATTCCTAAGACTTTATTAAGAAATAAATTTCTTCTAGAATTCACTATATACTTATGATATACTTTATACAACAAAACAAATTGCATATGCAATTTACTGAATTTGACATTCTCGTTACCAAACTTTTCATATCATATTACGCAAAAGACTTCGCATTGCGAAGTCTTTTGTGTTTCCATAAGCCATATAAAGCAGGAAAAATCCCCCACCTACGCTTAGGCAAGAGACTTCACCTGCTTTCAATATCATCTTGATTTATCACTTTCAAAAAAGCTCATATCCATCATTTGGTCCATAGATACATACCGCCACATCTTCTTCCCAATGCGTATAGATTCCGTGACCTTCATATTGCGCACCTTCTTTTGCCTCTAAAGCATCCGAAGTTAACTCCACAAGATTTGCAAGATCTATATTCGTCGGATATTCCACAAATCCGGTTCCATGCATTTTCACTATTGCTTCCTTCATCGCCCAAAGCATAGAAAATGATTTTTCCGGACATTCTCTTTCTCGAACGATACACTGTTCTTTGGGCGAAAGCGTTCTATTTAACAAAGAATCCCGTATTTTTCGCACCTTTTGTACATCAATTCCAATCGGTTCCTCAGAAATTGCCACTCCAATCATTCCATCTGTATGCGAAATAGACACATGCAGCTGTGGAAAAGCTTCCAGGTATGGTTGTCCACTCTGCGTCTTGGCAATCTCCACTTCCTCTGCTGTCACACGATGATTCAAAAACTGCTCAAGACATTCTCCTAAAACAATCTGTGCAAATAACGCATTTACCGCATCTTCATCATTTTTATACCGATCTGCATACTCCACACGTCGCTTCGTGTTTCTCCCCCATGCAATAATCGCTCCCGGCGAAATCGTAGGTGTCTTGGTAATCAGGACGCATGGTTTTCTCGGGCTAATCATGTTCCTCCTTATTACGATTTTCGAATCGTTCATTCATGGCCTTAGCACAGCTTGCGCAGTTGCCATCGCAGCCATTTTCCTCGCACTGCTCATTCTCCTGTGCGAATTTGCTCATAACAAAAAAACACACAACAATAATTGCCACTACAATAATAATTCCAATGATTTTCATTTCCATGAGCCCACCTCTTTTCTGTCGCAATCATTGTAGCACAAAAATGCAGGTAGTACCAAGTAACTATATATGAACGACACCAACCGATAAAGTTCGTAGCTTGTACCCCGACTGAGTATAGTTTGTCATACCCCCACCTACGCTAACGCTTAGAGGTGGGGGATTTCTCCGACTGAGTTAAGCGCATTAAGCTCTATTTCTTCTAGTTCTTTTCTTGGAATCCGCTTTGTCGATTCTCGAACCATCTTTTCCACATTCTTTTTCGCTTCTGACACCGGAATCAAAGTTCCAGCACCTGCTACGCATCCACCAGGGCAGCCCATGCCTTCAATCAGGCAACCATTTTTCTTTCCTGCTTTCGCAAGCATCAACATTTTACGGCACTCTTCAAGTCCTTGTGCATGTTCAATCTTGGTTTCCACATCCGGATAATATTCTTCGATACATTTTTGTATAGCACTTGCGACACCACCCGCCACGCCATATCCACGGCCAATCGCGGTTGCATCATGAAAGGAAGAAGTCTCTTCTATCTCATCCGGCTTGATTCCTCTGGCAGTAAACATAGCATCTAACTCTTCAAACGTAATTACAAAATCCACATCGCTTCTTACACTCTTGCGCATAGCTTCTAATTTCTTGGCAGCACACGGGCCGATAAATACCACTCTTGCATTTGGATGTTCTTTCTTGATACTTCTTGCCGTTGCAACCATCGGCGTAAGATCGGTCGAAATACTGTCAATAATTTCCGGAAACTGTGTCTTAGCAAGCATCGCCCAAGAAGGACAGCAAGAAGTCAGTAAAAACGGCAATTCACCGGTTGCTACCTTAGTCGCATAAGTCTTTGCCTCAGCCAAAGCTCCGATATCTGCACCAAGTGCCACCTCATATACATGAGAAAAACCAAGTTTTTTTAATGCCGTATGTATCTTGCTTGGAGTCACCTTTGCCCCAAATTGACCAACATACGCCGGAGCTATTTCAGCTACAACTTCTTGTCCTTTTCGAAGACTTTGAATCATCTGAAAGAATTGTGATTTATCCGCAATCGCCCCAAACGGACAATTCACCATACACATACCGCACGATAAACATTTGTCTTGATTAATCCGTGCTCTTCCATACTCATCCGTCTCGATTGCTTTCACGCCGCAAGACAATGCACATGGACGAGTTCTTTTTCCAATCGCATCATAAGGACATACACTTTTACATTTTCCACATTTTATACATTTTTCCTGATTGATATATGCCTGACCATCCACCTGAGAAATGGCATCTCTCGGACACACTTCCATACACTGATGGGCAATACAATCTCTACACAAGTTGCTGACTTCATATACATTGTCTTCACACTCATTACATGCAGATGGTATCACCTGCATAAGCGGCGGCTCATAATATACTTCATCAATCGTACTTGCATCCATACCACTTGATGTATGAACCGGCTTATTTTGTGGACGCATGGAAAGTCCCATTGCCAATCTTGCCCTTTCTGCAGAAATCGCCCGCTCCCGGTAAATACTTTCCCGAAAGACCGGTGTCTCCTCAGATGATAATTTATACGGCAACCCCTCTATGGCTTCTTTCATATTTTCCGGTTCTTCCTCAAATGCAATCCTTGCCACTTCTACGAATACATTTTTTCTTAATTCCGAAATCTGTGTATGTAATCCTCGCATGATCTCCATCTCCTGTATACTTCGTTATTTTTTTATCACTCCAATTATAAAGCCTTCTTAAGTTGTATACAATATGCAAAATGGAATACCGTATTCCATTGTCAGGTACGGTATTCCATCCATGATTGTCCCTTATTCTTGTGCCATTACCTACACCTAATCAAGCTCGTAAATGCAGTCGTTTACTCTGGTCAAGACTCGCTCGCGAGTCTTGCGCGCCGGATTCGGGTCTGCTTCAGCAGACAAATTCCTGTCCGAATCCGTGCGCATCCTCGCGGAGCGTTTAACTCAGTCGGAGCTTGTACTCCGACTGAGTTGAAACCAGTTCCGCTACCAACCTTGCCGTATCCACTACATCCTCTAGATTGGCATATTCTTTTACTGAGTGAACATTTTGCATTCCACAAGAGAGCACAATGCCTTTCACGCCATGCTGCATCAGTTTATTATTATCACTTCCGCCAAACGTTGTAACAACTTGCGCTTCCTTATGAAGCTTGTAACATGCCCTTTGAAACCGCTTAACTACAGCTTCTTCTTTGCCAAGCTGATAACCGCGATAGTTCTCGTGCACCTTCATATGAATCTTAGCATTATGCTGCGTAGCGGTCTGTTCAAATATTCTTCGCACCTGTTCAAGTCCCGTTTGCACTTTTTCATACTTCAAACTGCGAATTTCTCCGGTGCAAGTACAACTTTCCGATACAATATTTGTTGCCACTCCACCTTCTATCTTTCCAATATTTCGAGTCGTTTCCGGATCAATTCTTCCTTGTGTAATCTTTGTAATCGCTTCCGCTGCAATCGCAATTGCATTAATCCCTTTTTCCGGACAAAAACCCGCATGGGCTGCCTTTCCCTCTACCGTAACCCAAAATCCGGTAGATGTTGGTGCCTGCACTGCTGCCATTCCCGGTGCCCCTTCAAGATCTAAAACATACCCCATCTTCGCGTGAATTTTGGAAAAATCGAATTCAGAAGACCCTTTACAGTGAAGCTCTTCTGCTACAAAAAAAACAACCTCAATATCTCCATGCTTTCTTTGCTCTATGATAACCTGCCGAATGCCTTCTAGTATCGCCGTAATTCCGCAGACATCATCTCCGCCAAGCACGGTATTGCCACTTGATAAAAACTTGCCCTCACTTGTAAGCTGCGGACTTTTCCCGATTCCCGGCTTTACCGTATCCATATGTGCGGCAAACAAGACTGGTTGTGCATCCTTATTTCCTTTCTTATATGCATATAAATTACCGGCATTTCCTCCTATTTTCGCTCCGGCATCATCTTCCTCTACCGTAAATCCAAGCTCCTCTAACTCGCTTATCAATGCATCTGCAATTTCTCGCTCATTAAGACTCTCGCAGTCCATTGAGGTATATTTTATGAAGGTATGTTTTACTCGCTCTTTCACAACTGTTCCTTTCCTTTCTTAGTCAAACGGGAATCGAAATGCCTCAAGCCCAAGTTCATTACGTATTTCGGCAAATTCCTCTTGCACCGCCTTGGTAAGCGGTACTCCTTTATCCTTTCGTTCCAGCCAGGCTTCATATTCTTTTTCACCGGCTGTAAATATTCTCTCGTGACCGGGTGCTTTTTCCGATGCCCGAAGCTGCCTTAAGATTTCACCCGCTGTCTTTTTGAATGCCTCTAGCCCCACAAATTTTTCCGGATCAATGACAATAAAGAAATGTCCAAGATGATACGGATGAATACTACCATCTTCATTCTTTCCTGATAAGTCTTTTAAAAACAAACCATTAGCCAAAGCTGCACTTAATATTTCCACTACTGTCACGTAGCCATATCCTTTATATCCCGCCAATTCTTCTCCGATTCCACCAAGTGGTGCGAGCGCTGCTTTCTCGCTTCGAATATCTCTTAAAATCTCCTTGCTGCTTGTCATTGCGTTTCCGTCTCGCCCAATCACCATTCCTTCCGGCACGTCCTTACCGATGCGGGCATAATATTCAATCTTTCCATTTTGCGTAATTGAAGTCGCACAATCTAACATAAATGGAAATGCTTCATCTGTCGGAAATCCAAACGTAAGCGGGTTGGTTCCCATCATATTCTCCACTCCAAATGTCGGAGCAATCGATGGTCTTGCATTCGTACCGGTAATTCCAAGCATTCCCTCTTTTATTGCAAGACTTGGCCAATAACCGGCAATTCCATAATGCGAAGAATTGGTGACCGCAGCCATACCCATTCCATAGGTTTTTGCCTTTTCCATAATCATTTCCATTGCAACTTTCGATGCCACCATTCCCATTCCGTCATTTGCATCAAGAACGACGGTTGTCGGAGACTCTTTTATCACATCAATCTTAGTTACCGGATTCAGTATGCCCGCCTTAATACGGTCGACATAAATCGGTTTGAAACGATTACATCCATGGGATTCTATCCCTCGTCTATCACTTTCCAATAGGACATCTGCACAAAGCATCGCATCATCATGTGGTACCCCAAGTTTTTCAAATGCCGCTGTCATAAAATCAGCCAACAACTTCCATCCAACATACATTCTATTCTCAGCTTCCATATGCACATCCTCCTTGTGTTGTCTTAGTCCTATTATACTATAATTCAAGCATTAACCGCATATAAATTTAGTTTGAAAACGTTTTCACTAAATTCGCTTTTTATATCGTTTTAATTATGTTACTTTAGGTGCTGAAAACACAGATGGAAGGACTGAGTAGTAAATGTCAATTAAAAAAATAGCAAAACTAACCGGAGTATCCACCGCTACCGTATCAAGAATACTCAATAACCCAGAATACAAATGCCAATCTCCCGAAACCCGTGAAAGAGTCTGGCAGACCGCTATAGATTTAAATTATACGCCAAATCGAGCTGCAAGAAATCTAAAATTGGGAATCACTTTTCCCAAACAAAAATCTTTCTTTCTCAACGTACTTATGACAAGAACCGATTCTGTTCAGACAGATCCTTTTTTCAATGAGCTATTACGTGTAATTGAAAGCGAAATACACAAAGTCGGAAGTGTCCTTAGCAGCATCTGGTACATGCCGGTATTTTCAGATGATGAGGCCTGTGAAAGGAACGACCTTCAGGTTCTTATCGACAACGTATATAATGATGTATCCGAGCACTCGGATGGATTGATTATTATAGGAAAATGTAACCACAAAGCACTTCAACTGTGGAAGAAGAAATATAAAGCCATTGTTTCAATCAACCGAAATTCCACTAACCATGAAGTCGATGAAGTAATATGTGATGGAAGCAAGATTGCTCATCTGGCAACGAATCATCTTATAGAGTTAGGACATACCCAAATAGCCTATGCAGGCAGTTGTCATAACGAAGCACGTTACCGAGGTTTTACCGATGCCCTGACGCAAGCCCAGATTGCGCTAAGAGAAGAATACGTAATCAATACGCCTGCTCGCCAAACCGACGGCTTTGATGCCATGAAAAAGATTGCCTCTCTCACCAACAGGCCTACCGGAATTTACTGTGCGAATGATGTCATAGCCTTAGGGATGTTGGATTTTTTAAATCAATACAAAAATCTTAACTATACCCCTTCTATTATCGCAAGTGACGATATTGAGGAAGCCCAATATACCAAACCCATGCTTTCAACCGTAAGACTCCCCAAAAATGAAATGGGAAAATTTGCCATTCAGCTCCTAACAGACAGACTTTCCGGAGGGCACTCAAGTGTAACCAAGATAGAGCTAGAAGGAACACTCGTAAAAAGAAATAGTACTTATGTTGCTACTGAAAATCAATGGCAATCCTATAAATAAATCCAAACATAAGACTCTCTTTTCAAGCTTTTACTTGTAAAGAGAGTCTTATTTATTACTTTTTTAAGAAAACGTTTTCACATTTTATGTATCTTATCATTTGATCTGCCTTTTTTGAACACGGGGTCTCGCTTAGATGATTTAATCATCTAAAGCGACAGCCCCTTTAAAGTCCCCGGCAAAATCTTATTGGTACAAATTATGCTTGCGCCCCAATCCAAAAGTTCCTGCGCTTTTTCCTTTTTATCCGTTGTAAATGCCAGTACGGCAATTTGATTCTTACGAAAATCCACAATCATTTCCTTGGTTGCAAATTTACGATTCAAAGCAACTGCACCGATATTCTTTTCCTTACAAAAAGAAATAGCCTCCTTTACCGACATATTTTCTTTTTTATAAAAACACATATAGTTTTTGAAAGGATAAACTTCATGGATGGCCTTATGCATCTCCGGAGAAAAGACCTGAATCAAAAGGCGATCCAAAACAGCTTCGTCCCTTCCCGCAGCTTTCAGTACGGCCTCAATTAATGCCTTGGCATCCTTGGGGGCATGCTTTTGCAAATCCAATTCCCAGTAGGTATCCGGGTATTTTTTAATGTAATCCTCCACAAGCGTTTCAAAATCCATTGTGGTATATCCCCGCACGGTTTGCGCCAGGAACTTATCCCTGGTCATCTCTTTAAATTCTTCCGGCTTATATTCCATGCCGGTACGTCCGCACATTTTTTCGGACCATCCGTGAGATAACACGGCATAGCCGTCATCCGTAATGGTTACATCTACTTCAAATGCCTTGTATCCGTTGGCAATGGCCTCTTCCAGACCTTCCTTGCAATTCAGGTAAGAATAGCCCTGATAGCCGCCGCCGGCATGGGCCAGCACCTCACCGGCCTTAAAAAAATCAGGAACCGACGATAACAAACAAAAATCCGATTCCCTTTTTGATTCACTCTCTTTTCTTTTATTTCGAAAATGACGTATGATTGTTTTTAAATTCATGTATGTTCTCCTGCTGCTTTTTTTGAAAATCTAATTTTTGCATTTTATGATTTCTTCTTTCCCCTCCGCCCCACACTTTTAGTCTACTTGTAACCTTCAGCTGAATTTACATTTGTGATTTTATATTTTCTTTCCGTCCAAAACAAACACAAGCGATGAAACCGTTTTCACACTTCTTATGCTCTTTATTTAGATTATTCTTATAACTTCCTTTTATATCCCAATTTACAAAAAAAACACCCTAAATTCTTGTTTTTTATTTTTCACAAGAATTCTAGAGTGTTTTTTTTGAAAACGTTCTCAAGCTGTCATAGTTTGTCATAACCCCCACCTACGCTAACGCTTAGAGGTGGGGGATTTCTCCGACTGAGTTAAATATCCAGCGCAGCATGATACCCTTGATAAACTGCCTGTGTAATCGTTGCAACCTTAGAGGCATCTCCGATTACTCGTACATACAAGGCCGTATCTCGTAGAGATTCTACCACTTCCGTATTCGATTTTTGTCCTAACGCACAGATTACATTTTTCCCCGGTACCAGAACCTGCTCTCCAGCCGGATTCTGACACCAAATTCCATCGTTTGTAATCTCAATTCCTGTATAACCACTATAAACCTTTGCATAGCGCTCTATTTCTTGCATAAGTAAAGGTCTATATCGTACATTTGCATCCGGCGCAAGATTCTTACGCATCTCAACTATCGATACGTTCTTTCCTTCCCGGCCCAAATGAACTGCGCACTCGCAACCGGCCAGACCACCGCCTAATATAATCACATCATCTGAAATCGACTTTCTATGCTGATATAATTTTGTAACCTGTATCACATGCTCTGCATCTATTCCCTTTATCGGTGGACAGACCGGACTAGAGCCAACCGCTATGATAAGTGCATCCGGTGCTTCCTTTTCTACATATTCCGGCGTTACTTCCGTCTGCATGCGAATCGTAACGCCAGCATTTTCTGCCAGCTTTCGATACGTCTGTGACAGCTCATACATTTCCCGTTTAAAGGGTAGTGCCTGCTCACTTTTTAATATCCCGCCAAGTTCATTTTCCTTCTCACATAAAATAACTTCATGTCCGCGCCTGGCAGCCGTATATGCCGCGTATAAACCTCCCGGTCCTCCCCCTGCCACCAGAACTTTTTTAGGCTGCATCACCGGCCGCACTTCATCTCCTTCTATCTCTCTTCCGATTAAGGGATTCACTGCGCAGCGTCTTGTTGAAGTTGCCGCACGTTCTGCCATACAGGTAAAGCAGCGAAGACATTTTACGATCTCATCTTCACGCCCTTCCTTCATTTTCCTTGGTAGAAATGGATCTGCCAAGAGTGCTCGTCCCATATAGATAATGTCGGCTTTTCCCGATGCGATAATTTCTTCCATCTGCTCAGGATCGTTTAAACCTCCAATTGTTGCAACCGGCTTAGATACATGTTTTTTTATTTCTGCTGCCAGATACACATTGCGCCCGTGTGCTTCAAACATCGAAGGATGCGTAATTCCAAATGTCTTTTGATAAGTTCCTGCCGAAACATGAATGATATCAACATATGGCTCTATCATTTGTGCAATCCGAATCCCCTCTTCAATTCCGTATCCATCTTCTACAAACTCACTACCGCTCATGCGAAATTCAATAGGAAAATCCGGTCCTACCGCCTCTCTTACGGACTGTAAGACTTCTATCGCAAACCGACATCGATTCTCAAGACTACCACCATATTCATCCTCCCGGTGATTAAATAGTGGTGATAAAAACTGATTAATCAGCCATCCATGACCGCCATGAATCATCACCATCTCAAAGCCGGCTCTCTTAGCAAGCCCCGCCACATGACCATAAGATGCTACGATCTTTGTGATTAATTCTTTTGTCAATGCTTTTACCCGGACTCCATCTGCCCGCACACTGTCACATGGTCCCCACTGATGGAGCTGTTGCTGCTTTTCTCGGTCTGTCATATAAGTTCCTGCAAACATACCGGAATGAGATAATTCTAGGCTTGGCACAGCTCCATGCCTATATATGGCATCCGCAGTGTAAGTTGCACAAGCTAAGGAATTCAATATTTTCTCATCCAAATGATATGCATGCGAGCCATCGGTCTGTGGATGAACCATACATTCGCTAACGGTCACAGCTGCTGCTCCGCCTTTTGCTCTTAACTCGTAAAACGCTACTGATTTTGGTCCAATACAACCATCATTGGTAATGTCCGTTCCCCCCATAGGCGCAGAAAACAGACGATTTCGAAATGTGGTTCGTCCAATCGTTATGGGGCTGCTAAGATTTGGAAATTTTCTCTTCATAATACTTCACTTCGCTTTTCATGTTAATTGGTTTTCATTTTCTCCAATTCTTTTAAAAACTTTTTTGCAAATATTTCATGTCCTTCTTCCGAAAAATGTACTCCATCATATGCCAGAGGGATATTCCACTTTCCGGCATTCCAAAAAGTAACTCCGCGCTTCTTACAAATGGATTGAAACTCACAATTCATCTCCTTGCTTGCAGCGTGATATATGGCAAGTTCCGGATTAGCATTTGTAATCCATACCGGGCCTATTACAATCGTATGAACCTCTTTTAGTTCGGACTGAACCCAGGTAAGCAACGCATCCATTCGTTTTTTTGCTTCTTCAACCTGTGGATGAGACGTTAGCAAAATATCATTTGTTCCAAGCATTATTACAAAATAATCACCAGCTTCTAGAGCATGAATCATATGTAATAAATATGCACTTCCTCGTTCAAACCGCGGAAGTGTCCTGCCATTTTGCCCTTCTTCTATTATTTCGTATTCATCTTCCAAACACCGTCTAAGAATTGATGGCCAGATATTTTCCTTTGGATAGCGCATCCCAAGCATCCCCCTCGGATCATAGCCATAGGTATTAGAATCTCCGTATAATAGTATTTTTTTCATTAATTTATTTTTCCTCGTTCTTTTTTCCGAAATCACCAATAGTTTTGCGTAGAATTACTTAATGTCAAGACTCGCTCGCGAGTCTTGCGCGCCGGATTCGGGTCTGCTTCAGCAGACAAATTCCTGTCCGAATCCGTGTGCATCCTCGCGGAGCGTTTAACTCAGTCGGAGCTTGTACCCTGACTGAGTATAGTTTGTCATAACGCTTAGAGGTGGGGGATTTCTCCGACTGAGTTGAATTTTGACACGCCAAGGCGGGTTCGTTTTATAGTATTGAACTTTTAATGATTTCTAATCTTTCTGACATTTCGATTCATCAAATGTCTACCGAGATTTCTGTATGCAAAAGCTTTAAGTGGCGACATTTCCTGACGATTCCGCCTGTTTGTTAGATATTCTCTTCAACGCTATTTGATCGCTATCGCAAATTCACATTTCTACTACTGCGCCTCTTATAATCACGGTCAATATCCTCTTTCCATTCGCCGCCGGTAAATGCCGCATTCATATCCTCACCATGCTTGCACTTTCTGGCTCTGGATACTGCCATATCAAGAACCCGATAATTGAGTTGAGTTCCTTCCTCATCATGATTATAATTCGCAGCTCTGTCTTTGCTAATCCCCATACTTCCGGCAACTTCTATTGCATCTATATTTGCACCTAGAAAAAGGAATTCCCAGTTATACTTCTCCTTCTCATGCTCAATCATTTTCTTTACATCCCTAAAGGAGTAGCCTCTACTGGCATTCTCAAGACCATCGGTGATGATTACAAATAACGTCTTCGCCGGCCTATCCTCTTCCCTGGCATACTTATGAACGTTACCGATATGATGTATGGCTCCACCTACTGCATCAAGAAGCGCTGTACAACCTCGAACATAATAATCGTCTTCCGTCAGTTCCTTTACATCACCGATTGGTACCCTATCATGGATCACGTAAATCGCATTATCAAAAAGAATGGTAGAGACCAAAGCCTCGCCTTCTTCTTTTTGCTGCTTTGCAACCATGGAGTTGAATCCTCCGATGGTATCGGATTCAAGTCCGCTCATGGAGCCGCTTTTGTCAAGGATAAATACAAGTTCCGTTAAGTTTTCTCTCATAGTGAATACCTCCGTAAAAAGCTTATTTGTTTCTGAGGTAATCATATCAAAAAAGGGCGTTCTATCGGTCACTTGTCAGGCGACATTTATGACACTTGGTTGCCAAGAAGTTGTTCTCCGTGCTCAAAGAGTGCTACGTTAATCTCGTAAATGTCATAGGCTTGTTTCTCAATAAAATACTGCACGATGACATCCCGCTTACTACATGGCGATAACGCAAGCCCTGCCCGAGAAAGAAGATCCTTTGTATCATCAAGGCTAAGCTCCAATGCAACAGCAAGCGCAAGAGCTGTAGATTTGCTCGGATTCTTTGTGGTTCCGCATTTTAGTTTTGAGAAAGCTTTTCTATCAAGATTCGCCTTCTTTTGCACTTCAACATCGGTCATCTCCCTTTCATCCGCAAACGAAAAGACAAGCTCCATAAATGTCTTATCTAGTCTCTTCACTACATCATCAAGACTCTTCTCCGCCGACAAAGCAGCGTCGTTCATCTCGCATGCCTCTACCTCTTCAAAATCACCATATACTTTAGCATCTTTTGCTGTCCCTTTTCTCTTTCTTTCCTTTTCTGAATCCTTCCTATCGGTGTTAGAAAAGGCTCTTCCCGCAACTGACAGGGCTGT
Organism: Eubacterium oxidoreducens; assembly: GCF_900104415.1. Lineage (GTDB taxonomy): Bacteria > Bacillota > Clostridia > Lachnospirales > Lachnospiraceae > Eubacterium_C > Eubacterium_C oxidoreducens. The sequence goes on from NZ_FMXR01000009.1 coordinate 153,174, forward strand.
CAATAACGCTTCTTCATATTGAATCTGACTGGAAAAAAGATACTCCTTTGACTTTTTCTCTTCTACATAATTATTATTGATGTACTCATCGATTTCTCCGTAAAGCTCGGAAGATAACAAAAATGCCTTTTCATCAAACACGACCAGATAAAGTTCTAAATCGTGATTCGACATAAATGCTTCAATCTCGGATAGTGCAATACGCAGAGCGATTTCCTTGGGAAATCCATAACTGCCGGAAGCTAAAAGCGGAATTGCCAAACTCTCAATAGCATTCTCTTGTGCAACTCGAAAAACACTTCGATAACAGTTGCGGATAATGTCCTCCTCGCCAGAATTGCCACCCAGCCAGGCAGTCCCAACAGTATGAATGATATATTTTGCCGGAAGTTTAAAGCCATCGGTGATTACGGAATGCCCACGCTCAATTACACCAATCCCATAACGCACCGTCAGAAGCTGCTCTTCTCCTGCAGCTTTATAAACAGCAGCATCAGTCCCCGGACCGTATCCCGGCAATGGGTTCGCCGTATTCACTATGGCATCAACATGCATTTTGGTAATGTCATTACGTACTATTTGAAATGGCATAGAATCACCTTCTTATTTTGAGCTTGAGTTTTTTATTAGGTCATTACATAATAATATATTTTTGCATATTTCGTTAGAAATCACAACTTATACATTCAAGACTCGCTCGCGAGTCTTGCGCGCCGGATTCGGGTCTGCTTCAGCAGACAAATTCCTGTCCGAATCCGTG
>NZ_FMXR01000009.1:155528-164326 GCF_900104415.1 Eubacterium oxidoreducens
AACGCTTAGAGGTGGGGGATTTCTCCGACTGAGTTAAAATTTTATAACAGAAGCAATTTTCTTACCACATAGTATTCCTAAAATACAGCAGCCACAGCTCAATATCACATATATACTACCGGTAGCATATTGTTTATGATCAAACAGATTGAAAGCCTCAAGCGAAAATGTAGAGAAAGTTGTAAAGCCTCCGCAAACCCCCGTCTTCCAAAACAAAATGGTATGATCGGATATCCCTTCCTTATCACTTGTAACACCAACTACAACGCCAATCAAAATAGCACCTATTATATTGGTGATAAAAGTCAGTACAGGAAATCCCGTCTTCATCGGAATAAGACTTATGGCATATCGCGCTACTGCCCCTAACGCACCTCCAAGAGCTACAAACAAAAAACTCATATAAACCTCTTAACCATATAAACCTGTAGTTCACCTAATTAACTAACTACGATTTATTAATTTTTTTACCATGTAAGCTTATCATATCTCACACTTGAAAAAAAATAATATTTTGAAATTATTTAAGGTTATAAAATGTTTTGACCCTTTTCAGCTGATTATTTATCCTTCAAAATCAGGTTTCCATCCTGCGAACTGAACCAGCTGCTCATCTGTTCTGTGATAATATCTTTCATTTTTATCCAGCTTCGCAATCTGCGCCATTTCTTCGTCGGTTAGCTGAAAATCTAAAATATCCAAATTATCCTTGATGTGATCTACGTTTTTACTTCCGGGAATAACTGTGAATCCCATCTGTGTATGCCAACGAAGGATAATCTGCGCCGGAGACTTGCCATATTTTTCACCCAACTTTACAAATACAGGCTCATTGACCAAAGACTTGTCACCATGTCCCAAAGGATACCAGCTCATAAGCTTGATACCATATTTGTCCAAAGTCTTACGAAGCTGTGTCTGTGTAAAATATGGATGTGCTTCCACCTGGATAAACTGAGGCACGATTTCCCATTTCGTCTCAAGTTCGGCAATATATTTTCCTTCGAAATTCGAAATACCGATCGACTTTGCCTTTCCTTCCTTATAAGCCTTTTCCAGCTGTCTGTATCCTGCAAGCCAGTTTCCCGCAGGCTGATGGATGTAAAGAAGATCCACATAATCCACGCCAAGGCGCTCCAATGTTTCATCTACAGCATTTTCATTCTCATACTCTGATGGCCAAAGTTTTGTCGATAAAAATACTTCCTTTCTATCTACTCCGCTTTCCTTGATTCCTCTACCTACCGCACGCTCATTTACATACGCATTTGCGGTATCTACCAGTCTATAGCCCATCTTTAAGGCTTCTCGCACACTATTTTGAGCGTCTGCAGGGGAAAGCATAAAAGTTCCGATTCCCACTACCGGGCATTCTAATTTATTATTTAATACAATATTTTCCATTTAAAAATCCTCCTTAATAGGTTGATGCTCTAGAGCTTGTCAACTTCCAGTTTCCATTTTCTTTTCTAAGTGTAAAATCTCCCTGTAGCCTCCAGCTTCCTTTTCCACCACCGTAAACTGCAGCAACTACTCTGCTCTTACCAATCATGGTTGCACGATTGCCATCAATGCTTACTTCTATGTCATCATGATCCGCTGAATAATAATGAAAAGTACCATTTTCCAGGCCTCTTAAAAATTCATCAATGGATTGCTTCACGCCGGTCATATGATAAAGACAATAGTCTAAAGACATAAGATTTCTAAGACCATCTATATTTTTCTCTATCATATAATCCCAATAATCTTTATATAGTTCTATGATTTTTTCTTCTTCGCTCATATCTATTCCCTTTGCTCTGCCGGATCTAGCATCGTCAAGACTCGCTCGCGAGTCTTGCGCGCCGGATTCGGGTCTGCTTCAGCAGACAAATTCCTGTCCGAATCCGTGCGCATCCTCGCGGAGCGTTTAACTCAGTCGGAGCTTGTACCCCGACTGAGTTAATAACCTTTTTTTAATCCATTCTCTGCAAACCACTTTTCCACAGCCGCTTTCGCATCTGCAGCATAGCTTCCGGTAATGGCAAGTCCGTTTTTCACATCCGCTCCGGGAGCATATTTTCTTACATCGCCCTCACTAGAACCCATGCCGCTTCCTTCATTCGTACAAAGAGGCAGGATGGTTTTTCCGGCAAAATCGTATCTCTCTAAAAATGTTGCCACTGCCATAGGAAATGTCCCCCAGTAATTTGGATAGGCAAGTACGATGGTGTCGTATGCGTCTATGCTGTCCAAATAAGAGGTAAGCTCCGGGCGAGCGTTTTTTCTTAAATCTTTCTTAGCTTCCTCAATGCAGGTCATGTAAACCGGTGAATATGGATCCTTCATATCAATTTTAAATGTATCTGCATCGATTAAGTCCTTCATCTGGTTCACAACAATTTCTGTGTTTCCGACTTTTACGTATCTCATTGCTCCGCCAAAATAATTTTCATCTGCTCTTGAAAAGAATGCGATTAATGTTTTTGCCATCTTTGTTTCCTCCATAAAAATTCTATCAATCTTTGTTATTCCCAATTGGTTTTGTCCTTTGATATTTACATTATCCCACGGATACTTTATAATATCCAATAGAAACATTAGATAGTTGATTTAAATTTTAAATATCACAGGTGCGTTATGACAACAAAGCAAATCGATTATTGTATTGAACTGGCTCATACAGAAAGTTTTTCCAGAGGTGCGGAAAATATGTTTGTAAGCCAGCCTACATTTTCCTATCAGATTAAGCTATTAGAGGAAGAAGTTGGTTTTCAGATATTTGTAAGAAATGGAAAAGGTGCCTCTCTGACACCTGCCGGTCAGCAATTCGTAACCTACCTTTCCAATATGCGCCAGGAAATGAAACGTGCCATTGAGCAGGGCCAAAATTTCAGTGCTAAATATCAGGATAATATTAGCATCAGCCTTATGGTAAGGCAGGCGATTTACTTTTTGCCGGAGGCGATTAAGGAATTTGAAACAAATGATCCAGGCGTTTTGATCACCCCTCTTTTTCAATATGAAAATGGCATCGACAGTTTTTTGAAAAATGAATCCGACATCGTTTTTGCTTTGGAGGAACAAACAAAACAGCTGGCAGGCACAAATGTCCACCAGCTGTTTCAAAGCCATGTTTATTTAGTTTGTGACAGAAATGATCCTCTTGCCGAAAAGAATCTTATTACAGACGCGGACCTTTATGGTCGCACCCTAATGGTGGGCGGTGGTTCGCCGGCGCTTCTTCGAAGCATACAGCAAAAGCTCATCGCCTCCGGGAAAATCGAATACTTTAACAGTCCCAATCACGATACCACTCATATCAACATCGCAACGGGCAAAGGGATCTGCTTATCTCCCGGTTTTTTAAATGATCACAGTGGCCAATACGCATGGATTCCCTACGACTGCAAGGATACGTTTTCCTGCGTGTTGTGTTCACATAAGGCAGACCAAAGAAAAAGTGTGCAAAGCTTTATCGCAACTTTACAAAAGATCTATAGCGATGTCGTAGCCTTTCCTCTTTAACAAAGGCTTATGCCTCATTTACCAGTTTTCCGGTCATGTGCTCCAAAACCAGTTCGAGACACTGTACATTTTTGAAGGAGTTTGCAATCTCCTTATCCAAGTATGCCTGATCGTCGGTAAACTTTCGAGTCAGCTCGGAACAAATCTTTAGAGAAAGCTCCTCATCTTCCACAAGATGAATTCTTCCAAAGATGATGACACTGGTGATGTTAAGCGCCCAGTCACCTTCCTTTGTAAAGCCATCATTGTAAACACAGTAGCTGGCTTTGTCGCAGGCTTTGATGGCATCAATTTTGTGGCCGGCCTTTGCTCCATGGAAATAAATCTTTCCGTCTTCCTCATTATAATAATGATTGATGGGCATTCCATAGGGATAACCATCATCCCCAATTACGGAAAGTACCCCTCTTTTGGTGTTTTTCAAAATCTCGATGCACTCTTCCTCCGGCACCTGCTGTTTAAATCTACGCATCTTGCGAAACATAATATTTTCCTCGCTTCTTTGCAAATATTTTCAGGTCGGGCGATTACCTTTTTTTCTCCAAAGAAATCAAATTACCGCTAAATTATTGGATTTCATGCTAAATAATCTGAGCGTTTCCGATGTACTGGTCTATATTAGGTTCGCTATTCAATTATTATCTTTACATCACGAAACATCTCAATCTCTTTTCAACATCTTCGAAAATCATTTAATCTTCTACATCCAATTTCCCATTATTATTGAAATCCATAGGCTACTCCCTAGTAAACTCAACCCATTTATCAATTTGACTAAATGCCGATACTTTATATCCAGCAGCATTTGAGCAACTCCAAGCCTTATGCTGTATACTTTCTTTTCAATTCGTTACAACCAGCAATATTTGCCCTAATATACTCATCTTCGCTCATTTCAAAGCAATACTTCTTCCTATACATTGCTTCAACGTTACATATATCTGGGCGTGTTTCATATATATCACAAAGGTTGTTTTCTGTAAGATGAATACATCTCCCATTCCCTGAATCGAATACACTCAACTCTGGAATCTCATTTATATGATTACAACAAATACCACATTTATCACATGGAAAAATCATGACATTAATTCATCAACTTTCTTCTGTGTGATAGTAATAATTTCACCAGATTCTTCAGTAAGATTGCCGGCCTCATCCAAAATTGGAGTATCTAAAACTGCTTTTATTGCACCTGCTAAAGACATTGCCGATGCCACACACTTTCTTTCATCATCAGAAAAATTTCTAAAATCAGTACCTTTCTCCTTAATAATCTGAGTCATTTCCCAAACAATAGGATCAAACACTGTTTGCAAGCGAACTAAAAATCTATTAAACATTGCTGCTCTTCTTCTAATTCCATAACATAAAGCTGCCGCGGTTTTCATCTCTTCTTCAAATTCTTTTGCCTTAGCATAATTTGCATTTGCTACGTCAAGATTCTTTGATGCCTTTGCTCCAGCAACAACCCCCAGCACTGCTAAAGCAGGTCCGGCAACAAGGCCTCCTAGAACCGCAGTTCCAGCTGCCATACCTAAACCTCCGGCTGCTAATGAACCACCGCCAAAAAATGCTAATGTAGCATTTGTAGCTGCAGCCCCACTAAGAGATGCAATCGCTGTTCCTGTAGAAGCTGTTGCAAGTGCACCGGCAGCTCCATATGCGCCAAATGCAGTTAGTGCGCCAGCCATAGCCCCAGAAGCAAGACCGCCAGCTAATGACGATGCCATCCCTTGCAAATCTTTCAACTCTGCGAATGATTTTTTATCCAAAACCATCTTTTGTAATTCATTTAATCCAGTAGATTCTGTTAATTCTACATGATTTAATTTTTCAAATTCAGTAATGAAATTTTTTATACTACCATCAAGTACAGCAACTTTTCTCTTTCCAAGGCTATCTATCGCATGACCACAGTTTTTTCTACTTTCATTAGCTTTTTCTTTAGCTCTATTAACTTTTTGCTCGGCCATTTCATTTGTATCGTTTGCTTCCTTCTGATCAATTCCAGCCTTTATTCCTTTGCCAACTCCCACTAATCCAGAACCGACTCCCACTGCTATAAACAAAAAAGGTATAGGCATATTTTATCTCCTCCTCTCCTAAAAATCCAACTCAGCTAAAGTAAGTTTTATACCATCCTGCGCCATCTTAATATCTTTCTTAATCTGCTTCATTTTTTCAGCTTTATAATCAGATTCCTCTAAATTTTCAACCCATTTTTTGTGTTCCTCTAAAGCTAAGCATGTCTCTGCAACATCTATCATCTCTTGATATAAATCTTCCGTTACTTTCCAATGTTCTCTTAAAAAATCTACAATTTCACGTTCTTCATATGTATACCTTGTATCAGCATATCCTAAATTTATAAGATTCCATAAAATAGTTGCATAATCCTTAGAGTTACCTAAAAAACTCATAATTGATAACAATGAAGAGCTACTTCTCATTTCTTCAACTGGCTCTCCAGCCAACTCTTTGATTTCATCAAATATACCGTCAAATGGCGTATTTTCACATTCTTTTATAATGCGTTTTTTCTCATCAGCATCAATATTCAAGTCCTTGCAAATAGTTGTAAATAACTTTTTCTCTCGCTCTGATGCTTCGCCATCTGATAACATAAACAAATAATATAACTTTGCTTGATTTGTTCGATACATAACTATAACCTCCTTACAATTTAAAAGTTTCTCCTGATAGCATTTTGTCATTAAATTCGTCCATTGTTTCAAATGGTTTATTACCACCAAATGCAACCGTAATTGCATTCGAGCTTTCAATTAATAAATCAATATCACCAATAGCAAGAGCATCTTTAATGCCAGAAAATGATTCATTAAATATTTCTGTAGTTTCTGATAAATATTCGTTAATAATGTCATTCATTTGGGCGCGATATTCTCGAATCATTTTTATATGTTCTTCACATGCCTGTTCAATTGCGATTCTTTCTTCACGAGCCAATTTAGCTTCTTTCAAGGAGCCAACTAAAACACCATAAGTTGCAGACGATAATGCATAGCCCACCATACCACCTATCAATCCACCAACAACCGGTATTGGAATAACCGTCTGTCCAATAACCGCAAACATAGATGATGCAATCATTCCTGTTCCTTGTTCACCTAATGTTTCTAAACACTCAACTCCATCAATTTCTCCCTTAAAATATCTCGTCATAGTTTTTGCTGCAGACACCGTAACTGTAACAATTGTTCCCGCAACATTTGTCTTAGATAGAGCACGTACATATTGTGATTTAGAATTCTGCATAGCGCCTTTTATTGCAGCACCAGTAAATCCCGTACCATACCCTACAGCTGCAGTAGTAGCAGTATCTTTGGCCACATTCTTAACAGCCTCTTCAGCTTCTTCTTCACCTTTACATACAGCAACAATATTTTTTACAATTGAAACACTACCCCCCAAAATTGCAGATGTCTTTGCAGTTTGTATACCAGCTCTATGCGATATCTTAGCAACATCCATTGCTGTAGAAAGCTTAGGATGCAATCTAGCAAAAACAGCTTCATCGCTAGACACATTGCTCTTTCGCAAATTCTTTTTGATTTTCTCAAGCTTATCTATACGCTCCTGAAGTTTTTTTACTTGTTCGCTATTTCCAGCCTGCTTCTGATTTTCTAATTGTTTTGACAAACCATCAATTTTATCATTCGCTTCTTGAATAATCTTGTCATACTGGTCAGATGGAACATCGATTTTTGCATCAGCATCCAAGTACTTTTGGAACTTTTTAGACTGAAGCTTTTTAAGTGCACGTGCTGCATTCCCTTCACCAGTTGGATCCGTTTGAGATGCACCCAAAAACTTCATCTGTGCACCTGTACCATCTATTACATTTCCTTCAGCATCTATCGTAACTGTATCATAAAGAGGATCATTAACATTTCCAAGATCATCGGTTCTTATCTTCCTTGTAGAATCACCTTTTATGATTTTTTCAGCATTTTTTCTTGCTACATCTTTAACTTCAGCAGAAAATCCGGCTTGTTGATGTATATTTTGATATTCGTAATCAGGATTAACTTTTTCTTCTGAAATCTGTTTTAATCCTTTAACTAGCTTTTTGCCTAATTCGTTATCTTCTCCAGAATATGCAACATAATGCTGTTTTGCTGCTGAACCATATCTTTGAACTTTCTCATAAGCGGCGCCTGCTACTCCAGCATTTAATAAATCTTTTTCCTTCTTGTTCTTCTTATTTTCATCCATATAAGCCCCCTAATACACAAATTAGCGTTATAATACATCTATATTATACCTCTAATTTGTTTATTTTTAGATATATAATGATTATATATTCAAAATACCCGCAAAGCAGGTGTGATCTGCAATGTAGGCATTCTGAACCTCTTCACGTAGTTCTGCCCGATTTGGCTCTGCTCCTTATTTCCAAAGGTTGAAAATGGAAGTGGTGCCAGACTTATCGTCAGATAGATTTCAATCGTCCGTCCGTAGATAACTAGAAAAATCATCATAGACATGATGTTGATTCCTATGTTCAATAGTCCGATTTCCATAAACAGTGGCAACAGCTGTCCGATAGACATGGTCTCTTGTGTGGAAAGCATCTGCGCAAGTTGGGATGCATTCACCGCTATTGAGTTTTGGATGATGTTTCCACTCCGAGAAATCACATGCCCTGCCACCTCGAAGATTACCATGATGCTATCAAAGTAATGCGTGATCAGCATTTGTAAACGTTATACCGTTTACATCAAGTCATTCAAGAATTCTTTCTGGCATGATATGAAAATCATTTTCCTGTCTCAAGTACATTTAAAAACTCATCATACGTATAAAAATCATCTGGATATATACTTTTATCTAGGTCATATAGCTTTGCTACGTTAGCATTAAACTGTTCTTCAGAAACAATCGTATCTTCCCACTCATATGTTAACGTATAAGGATAGTTTTCATCCGCAACCATCTTCTCCCTGTTATGAAGTGACCTTTGTCAAGCAGGAAAGCCTCAACAAACTTTCCACCTGATAATTGTCACATTTGTTATTGTCTGACAGCATCTGGAAAGAGCCAGTTTAACAGTCTCCGGCATGTAGCCACTCTGTTATTCGTGGATTGGTTACCAACAGGCTAATGGTCCGCCGAGAGCCCTGCTATCTATTATCGTGGATCACGGTTTCCCGTGCGCACATAGGGAGAACGCAGTTGGCTCGAACCGTCTTGTCATATTGGCTCCTCCCAGATACCGTCAGCACTATTTACTTGTTATATTGGGCAGAAATCTGCACTTTGTT
>NZ_FMXR01000012.1 GCF_900104415.1 Eubacterium oxidoreducens
ACTCCGAAGAAGTTTAGATGCGATTTCTTCGTGGTTAATGGATGTACCCGATTGTTCAAGTAGATAGTCGATAATGGATGTGGATGACTTCCCAAAGATATCGGAAACAACAGAATCTAAAGCAACATTACAAACAGTAAGAGCATTCTGATATCTATTCTTTTCACTTGAACGGCAGGAAACAAGCTTGTAACGATAGCGAGTGTATTCTCTGAGAATACGGACTTTCTTACAAGGAATATAACTGCCTTTGACGAGTCCAAGACGAAACAAATCTCCAATCCATTTAGAATCTTTGGTATCATCTTTGTTGCCTTTCACTGCTTTTACCCATTTAGGATTAGCGATGACAACATTGATTTCATCTTCCAGAAGATTAAAGACAGGAACCCAGTATTTACCTGTGGATTCCATACAGACATCATGGCAGTCATTGTCGAGAAGCCATTGCTTGAATTCAAGAATTGAATTGTTAAAGGTAGAAAAGCGTTTCTTTTGATAAGAAGGCTCAATACCACCAGTAGTTTTTACAATTGTGGCAACGAGAAAAGATTTGTGAACATCGACACCACAACAGGTTTGATAAGTAACTTTCATAGTCAGACTCCTTTCGTAAATGATAAGAAGCCATTGACTGAACTGCCACACAATTAAACTAAGGTGCTTAAACAATTCTTAGTGTACGGATTCGTAATACCACTTATTTGTGCTTGAAAAGGCAGAACTTACACTGATTATTATGCTGTCTAAAACGAAGAAAGTTGTTACAACTTCTCCTACCGTGCTTTGTAGTGTAGCTTCTTACAAGCTATTTTAAAACACAGTGTAGAGAGTTTAAACACTTTCATTACTATTTGTGCCGCCAGCTGAAGGCGGCGGAATGGAGATTATTATGGCAAATGGATATCCATGCGAAAGCTGCAACAATTTTATCTATGATGAAGACGATGAAGAATATTATTGCGATGTCTCAATGGATGAAGATGATCTTGCACATTTTTATGCAAGTAAATACAAGGAATGTCCGTATTATCAATCGGATAATGAATATCTGACTGTTAGAAAACAGATGTAAGACAGAATATGAGAAATTCTGTCTCTTTTTTTATAAAATCTGTTACAATAGAAAATGAAGTAAAAATAAACGGAAGTGTTTATGGTCAGGGAGGTTATTGCATGCATAATTTTCAACCATTTGACGCAACAACTTTGGATATTAATCCGTTTCGGATTTTTGAAAAAGATTGGGGCGTTTTAACCGCTATGGCAGGTGGTAAGGTAAATGCTATGACGGTTTCCTGGGGTGGCATGGGTGTCATCTGGGGAAAGAAGGTAGCAACGATATATGTCAGAGAATCACGCTACACAAAGGAATTGATTGACAAGTCGGATGTATTTTCCATTACATTTTTTGATGAAAAATATCGTTCGATGCTCAAGTATCTGGGCGCCGCATCCGGTCGCGATGAGAACAAGATTAAGACGGCGGGAATGAAGGTGAATCTTCATAAAGAGATTCCATTTATTGACGAAGGAAATTTTGCGATTGTCTGCAAGAAGATGGCGGCAGTTCCAATGCCGAAGGAGACTTTTACAGATGCAAGCATAGATGAACAGTTCTATGCAGACGGTGATTATCATACGATGTATATCGGCGAAATTGTTGAATTTTTGGCTCGATAATCTCAGTAAGAAAAGAAAAGGAGTGTAAAGTTATGCCATTAGTAACTACGAAAGAAATGTTTGAGAAGGCATATAATGGGGGTTATGCCATTGGTGCGTTCAATGTTAACAACATGGAGATTGTTCAGGGAATTACAGAAGCAGCAGGAGAGCTTAGAGCACCGCTTATCCTTCAGGTTTCTAAGGGAGCTCGTAACTATGCGAACCATACCTATCTGATGAAACTTGTAGAGGCTGCTATTATTGAAACAGATCTTCCAATCTGTCTTCATTTAGATCATGGCGATAGCTTTGAACTGTGCAAGAGCTGTATCGACGGCGGATTTACATCTGTTATGATCGATGCATCTTCCAAGCCATTTGAAGAAAATATCGCAATCACCAAGCAGGTTGTGGAATATGCACATGATAAGGGCGTTGTTGTAGAGGCTGAGCTTGGAACACTTGCAGGTGTTGAAGATGAAGTAAACGTATCTGCTGAGGATTCTTCTTATACAAAGCCGGAAGAAGTTCAGGAATTCGTTGACCGTACAGGTTGTGACTCTCTTGCAATTGCAATTGGAACCAGCCACGGTGCTTATAAGTTTAAGCCGGGTACAAAGCCACAGCTTAGATTCGATGTTCTTGAGGAGTGCATGAAGAAACTTCCTGGCTTCCCAATCGTACTTCATGGTTCTTCTTCAGTACCGCAGGATTTTGTCGCTAAGGTAAACAAGTACGGCGGAGATATGCCGGGAGCTATTGGTGTTCCGGAAGAACAGCTTCGTAAGGCTGCACAGCTTGCTGTATGCAAGATTAATATTGATTCCGATCTTAGACTTGCTATGACTGCTTCCATTCGTGAGCATATGGCACTTCATCCGGGAGATTTTGATCCACGTCAGTATCTCAAACCTGCTCGTCAGGCAATCAAAGATATGGTAGCACACAAGATTGTAGATGTTCTTGGATGTGACGGAAAAGCGTAAACCTTATATGGACAGAGAGATAGACTCTCTGTCCATATCAGACCGTAGACAAACCCCTTGAAGGATTTTCGCATCCAACAAGGGGTTTCTTCTATTCTTGTTCTGTAATCATGAATTTAATCTGTGAGAGTGATTCCTGCGCAGATTTGTCGTCGGAGTCAAGAAATTGTAACAAAACGAGAGTCAGCAAACGGAAAAGTTACAAAAGAAAGGAAATAAAAAAGCCGAAGGTGAGAAATTGTAACAAAACGAGAGCCAGCGAACGGAAAAGTTACAAAAGAAAGGAAATAAAAAAGCCAGAGCCGAGAAATTGTAACAAAAAAGGAGCCTGGGAATGGAAAAGTTACAAAACAAATAAAATCTCTAGGGGCTGTCTCAATATCAGGGGGAAGTAAATGTCAGTTATGTATAAATCTAAGCTATTATTGCTTTCTAATATAATAGCAGCAAGTATTATTATAATAAATATTTTCAATCTGGTATCAGTATATAAGATGATTTCGCAGCCGGCGGACGGGTTATCAGATTCCTATTTCTCACTTCGAGTAGAGTCAAAAGAAGATTATGAGAATATGCTGAAAGCGATATCAGACGATGATGATTTTTTAGTTGAAAGAGATGTGGCCTTTCAGGTGGTTGGTGTGTATTACGATGAAGCAGCATACATCAATCCGGTGAAAGGTCGATTGTTTAATAAGCAGGAGATGGCTGAAAACAAATTAGTCGCAATGGTGGATGAGTCTTTGGTTGATCGCTGTATCACCAAGGAAGATAAATTGTATTATAAATTTCAAAACGATTATTATGAAATCGTGGGTGTTTTTAGAAGAAGTGAAAATAAAGTTAATCAAGATGCATATGTATATATACCTCTGACGACGGCACTAAACATGCAATATATTAATGAGGAGGGAGAGTATAATATCGACGCTGATGCAGGCAAGTTTGATCAGGAAGATTTGATTTACAAAAATAGCCAATTGAACATAAAAGATAAGCTTGAGATAACGATCAATGAACAAGAGGCATCAGTAATAGCACTTGTAGTAATAATGGTGATGCTGCTAATTAACATGATAGGAATCATAAATCAGTGGCGCTTAAGTCGGCAGACGATGGTAAAAGCAATGTATCTGTCAGGGGTAAATCCTCTTGGCATCAAGAAAAAACTCTTAGGGGAATATGTGACGATATTAGTGATTGCATATATTGTAGGATTAATCATTGCATGTATTATGACATTTATACCCCAGGGACTATATGAGACGTTTGAGATATCTGTAACATCTGTTATGATTTCCTTTTTCGTATATTTAATATTTGCACTTTGGGGCATAATATATACTTTTACCAGAAAAATAGGGACAAATCAATAAAGGTAGTGAAAATAATATGAGAGCGCTAAAATATAGTCTTAAGGATATAAACAAACATAAAATCTTATACCGAACAATAATTGTCCAACTAATTGTCACATACGTGATTTTAAGTTATGCATTAACCCAGATAATGACTCTTTATAACGGAATGAACAAGCTGGATGACTTAGCTAAAAAAAATGCATATGTTTTGGAAGATTCAACTACTGACGATCGAATTAATCAAAGATTCGATAATGAGGAACAGGCAACAGAAAAGCTTGCAAAAGTATGTGAATCGATGGATGATTTTGACAACTTTTATATAAACTACGGTTATCCGGTGGAACAGGAAATAGGATATGGCGGAAGTGATATATTCGTTATGACCGCAAATCAAAATCTCATGAGTTTATACAATAATAGATGTAATAAAAGGTCGTAATCTTAAGAGTGAAGATTTTGATAGCAGCACAGATGTTATTCCGGTTCTTGTCGGATATGATTTAAAAGATGTATATGAGCTTAATGAACAATATGTTATAAGCGATGGAATTACTGATCAAAATGTTATAGTTGTAGGAATAATCAAACGTAACGCACAAATAATGCAGATGGGTAATTTGGAAGAAAAGTCATTAGACAATACTGTGATTTTTCCCTTCTCAACAAACAGATTAGTCAAGATGGGGGATGTATCGGCCTATGATATGGGATTAAGCTCTCTGATTATAGTATCAGAGAATGAAGAACAGGTAGAGAAATTTGTGGAAGAAATAGCGCAAACAGATACATTTTCTATAGATTATGTAAAGCTGAGTCAATCGTTGGAGTCCATCGTAGATTACTACAAACCTCAAATTGAATACGAAATAATGCTTTCGGCAATTGTTTTTATATTTGCTGTATTTAGCATAGTTTCCAATATTATCATTATGATTAACAATAATATTAGAGAATATGCGATTCATATGTATTGCGGGGCAAAAACCATAGATATCGTAAAAAGGATAATGATGCAGATGCTGCTGATAATGATAGTTGCGTTATTGCCGATCTTATTTGTTTTTTCAATAAAAGTAGGACTAATGATAATTCTGCTGGAAATCATATCACTGTGTGGTATTTGCGCTCTGGTGGTCAGGTATCTGAAAAAAATAGAGTATAATAGCATATTAAGAGGGTTATAACATGATAAAACTAAGAAATATCATAAAAAAATATAATGAAAATAAGCCATCTGAATTAGTTGCAATAAATGATGTTGATTTTAATGTTGAAAAGGGAGATTTTATTGCGATCGTCGGAGTGTCCGGCTCGGGTAAGACAACATTACTGAACATTATGGGACTTATGGATTCTAATTTTTATGGGACTTATACGTGGGATGATATTGACATGACGAAACTAAGCGAAAATGAAAAATCCAGATTCAGAAATGAAAAGATAGGATTTGTGGTGCAGGATTTTGCATTGGTAGAACATTATACAGTCAGAGAAAATATTACTATTCCGCTTGATTATAAAAAGGGCGGCATAACCAAGAAGGAAAAAGAAGAGTTGATACGAAGTAATCTTAGGGAATTTGGCCTGGAAGATAAGATTAATGTCAAGGCAGGAAATCTATCCGGAGGTCAGAGGCAAAGAGTAGCGATAATAAGAGCTATTATAAATAATCCGGATCTTATTTTGGCTGATGAGCCGACAGGCGCGTTGGACGGGAAAAATACCGAAGATGTGATGAATGTCTTGCGCAGATTAAATGAATCCGGAAAAACTATTATAGTGATTACACATGATGAAAAAGTCGCAGATTTTTGCCACAAGAAATATAGTATCATAGATGGAAGGTTACAAGGGGACGTTCTTGCACATAATACAGAAGTGGTGAGACTCTAAAATTTCATAATTTGAAATTCACATTACGATAAGAAAGCTTTTGAAGTAAGGCAGGAGCCTGAGATAAATAGTATAAATATTATAAAAAAATTTTATTGGATATCAGGTGTTTAACTCAGTCGGAGAAATCTCCGCAAATCCAGTGTTTTCAAGGCTTGAGACTTTGTGTAAATCGCATGGTTTCGAGCCTTTTTTGTCGTGATTCTAATATGATTTTAAGCAAACTGCGATTACGGGAAACACTTCCTGCTTTAAAAGCGCAACCAAATGGAATGATAATGTCTAAATGGACCTTGCTTTCTCGTTTGAAAAGAAGTAATATACGCATGAATTAAGCGAGCCTAACCGCCGTTTTGTCAAAATCCGCGAGCAGGCTGAGGACTGGTCGATATTATGAGCGGATACATTTGGAAAGGATGCATATCCGACGATTGAAGAAAAAGCAGTAAAATAAGTAATAGAATAACAGTGTGTCATTTGGTGTAATGTAGATGCTTGTCTGAGGGAGAGGAAAAGAATCAGTTGGCACCAAATAACAATACACCATCTGACAGATGCCTCTTTTAGTAGATTAAAACTCAATCGGATCCAAAATAGGATATTTCCGGTCGCTTGCAAATAATGAGGTCATATATATCGGAAGATAACTTATGTTCCCTGCAATTGAGATATCATAACTTGTAAACACTACCGCAGATTTTATGTCAAACTCTTTTGATTTTATAACGTTATTAATTGCTGAATGATAATAATAATCTTTTCCGCTTTTTACCTCGATTGGCAAGACAGTGCCCTTATCTTCTATTACAAAATCAAGTTCTCCCATTTTCTTACTGTTATAGTAATATACATCATACTCATGAGTCGACAACTCCTGAATAACAAAATTCTCAAATATTCCACCAAGATTGGAGCGACCCTCTCCGAACAAAATTTCTTTTCTTAAGGTGTCTCCATACATATATGTAAGCAAGCCAACGTCACCGTAATACAGTTTAACCAAATTGCTCTTCTCATTTAGCTTAAGTGAAATCTTTGGCTCCGTGGTATTAAAAGCATGCAGAATGACTCCGGCCTTGTATAACCAAACAAAAGAATTCTCCACTCTTTCAAAACGCAAACCTTTCTTAATGTCAGCATAATTAAAACGGCGATTTTGCTTAAGAAGCTGAGCCGGTATGCTTTCGTATATTTTTGTTAGAATGAGTCTCTTGTTTTTATCTTCATATTTGGTAAAATCTCTTTTGTAAAATTCGATTATGTCTCTTTGAATTTCACTCACTCGGCCTATATTACCATTGTCGACAAATTCCTGTACAGCTTGGGGCATTCCCCCAACAATAAGATATCTTTGAAACAATGTCATCATCTTATTGTGTATGTTTTCGCCCACGGGAGTTTTATCGAAAAAACACTTTTTGACATGTTCCCAAACTGTTTCTGTTATCCCGTTTGCAAAGGAAAACTCCGTAAAATTTAGTGGATACATTTTTATCTCATGAACATATCCCACGGGGGCTGACCGTAAAGCATGAAGTTTTATGCCGAGCAAAGAGCCGCTCAATACGTATCGATAACTGCCCTCATCTACCCAAAACTTTATTAGTGTCACTACTTCCTTTAGTTCCTGAACCTCATCAATAAAAACTATTGTTTCGCCCTTAATAAAGTTATGACCGGTGGCTATTGAGATGTTTACCGTCAAATCCCGAACAGATTTAGATAACGCTAACGCCTTTGTCACTTCTTCGTTTTCAAGAAGATTTATTTCAACATAGTCTCTGCCGGATTCTTGCAAGCATTTTCTGATGGAATATGTTTTACCAACCTGACGGGCGCCATCTACAAGAAGCGCCTTACGTCCATTCCTAATCCAATCATTTATTTGATCTTCAATAATTCTTTTCAGCATTTTGGGTACCTCGCTTTTAAGCTCATTATATCAGATCAATGACATTTTTTCCATAAATCCAACCTGCAAATCCGACACTTTTTCCTCAAAATTGCTCTTCGATTTGACACTTTTCCAATAAATCGGCATCGCAGTCCATATCAGGTGTACCGGTCAGAGGCAAAGAGTAGCGATAATAAGAGCCATTATAAATAATCCGGATCTTATTTTGGCTGATGAGCCGACAGGCGCGCTGGATAGGAAAAATACAGAAGTGGTGAGACTCTAAAATTTCATAATTTACAAAGGGGGAAAACGGCGGTACAATAGTCCTATGTGTTAGAGCGAGTCTTGACAATAGAGGAAGATAATTACAACAAAAAAAATAACAAGAAGGAAGATTAGATGAATACAGTAGCAACCGAGGAAAAAATAAGCAGAAAGGGAATCTTTTTTGTCCTGGTCTTGGGATCAGTGATTACATCCATTGTTTCTACGGTGATGAGTACGGCACTGCCGGTCATCATGGTAGATTTTTCCATTACGGCCAGCCGGGCCCAGATGGTGACCAGTATTTATTCTCTGGTCAGCGGGATTATGATTCTTGCCACGGCATTTGTGGTGAAGCGATTTCCTACGAAGCGGCTGTTTTTTGTGGGAATGGGATTGTTTGCAATCGGCGTTTTGCTTTGTGCCATTGCACCGTCTTTTGCAGTGATGCTCTTTGGGCGAGTGGTACAGGGCGTCGGCTATGGAATTATTATTTCTATGACCCAGATGGTGATCCTGATTATTATTCCATCGGCCAAAAGGGGATTTGCCATGGGCGTATACGGATTGGCGGTAACCTTTGCACCGGTGGTGGCGCCCATGATTGCCGGAGTGATCATTGACCATTGGGGATGGCGATTGATCTTCTGGATCATTTTGCTGTTTTGTGTAGTGGATTTTTTGTGCGGTGCCAAATTTATGAAAAACGTGCTGGAGAATTCTTCACCATCCTTTGATATTTTGTCCATGGTGCTGGCAGCTGTGGGATTTACCTGCATCGTTTTGATGGCCGGAAATATGGGAAATTATTCTTTTGTAAGTCTTCAGGTGGGGCTTTTGCTGGTGATTGGACTGGTGGTGCTGGTGCTTTTTGCCATTCGCCAGATGAAGATAGAATCGCCTCTTTTGAATCTGCGGGTTTTTAAGACCCGGGATTTTACCGTGTCGGTTATTATCGTTATGATTTTTTATGCATTGATGAATGGCATGTCTACGATTATTCCCATTCTGGTACAGACGGTGCAAGGGCAGAGCGCAACGGTTTTCGGAATTGTGATTGCACCATGCGCCCTGATTACCGGACTTATGAGTCCGGTTGCGGGAAAACTGTATGATAAAATTGGAATGAAGCCTTTAGCCATGCTGGGAACGGTTCTTGTACTTGTCAGTGAGATTGGAGTTTTGTTTGTAACGGAAGAAATGTCATCCTATGTGCTGATCCTTCCACTGGTTGTTTTGGGATTTGGAATGTCATTTGTTATGATGAATCTTTCCGCATTTGCCATGGAAAAGCTGGAAGACATCCAAAAGACAGATGGAACGGCCCTCATGAGCTGTTTGCGTACCATTGGCGGAGCCCTGGGGGCAGCAGGTTTTGTATCCCTTATGTCTGTTGGGGTGCAGGGATCGAATTACACCATGGCCAATGTGAAAAACAGCTATATGGGAATGGTTGTGCTGGCCGCAGTTTGCGTTGTAATGGCATTTGGATTTATTAAAGGACGTAAAAAAACTTCTTAGACAAATGCGAGCGAGTCTTGACTGCTAAAATATTTACAGGGAATGACAAAAATCAGCTCGCCTTTGTGGGATTTTTTGATTTACACTATGCGTCTTATCTTTTAAGAGGGGGAAGAAATGAAAACGTCATACATAAAAAGAATTGTGATTATTGTAATAGCAGTATTTGTTGCAGTAAATGTTTTTTGGTTTATTGATGTGTTTAAACCGTATTTCAGCTACGTTCAAACAATGAAAGAGAGCGAATACTATAGAGTGGAGGATGGTGATGTGTGCTACCCGGATGGATATTTGTGCGAAGTAGCAATGCCGACTTATTTATATTGGAAGGATGGGAATCTGTCGGTTGCATCTCCGATTGAAGGAGAATATTCAGGTCATGCTGATTTAGTGATATGGATAAAACATTATTCCGGAGATGTGAGTGAGGTTGGAAGTTTCCTCACTTATAAAGGGGAGTCTCGGGAAGTATATTTGAAAGATTCTGCAACGGCAATTAATTCAGATGATCAGCCATGGGTAGACGCAAATCAAGAAGACCTTGAAATGGTTTTTCTAAAAGCAGAGGATGTATGGGGGATTGAGCTATAGTGGAAAGCATGAAAGCTGATTTTATATTTGAAAAAATGATGAAATGCACACCAATATTTCTAATCTTGGTATTAGGATTTGTGATGCGCTGTGAATTATTTCATCAGACTATGACATCGGAGATTAGTGCTGTTTATCCGGCTATGGAATGTGAGATCACAAAGGAGCAATTGCCCGGATTTGTGCAGAAAATTACGTCACAAAATCTGGACGTGGCAATCGTGGGCGAGAATCGGGACTCGGAGTTAAAAAGAACGCTGATTGTATATGTTACAAATGACAAAGTAAAACAGGAATTAGAAAAAACGTGTCACTACAAGGAAGGTAGCTATGAATCCCTGTTTAGTGGTAGTGTGCAAATTGAAGTTAAGCAGCTGTCACAAGTAACGTATGATGTCTTTCGAAAGAATTCGCTTTTGACTGTAATTGATGGAAAAGAATTGGCATACGAAGTCTTAAGCAAAAATTATACGGTGACTTATCCGCAGCAATATAGTGCAAGCGAAACCGATATGCTTCTTATTGTATGGGTGATGATTGCAATCTGTGTAGTATTAATCAATGTCTGCATTATTGTTCGGAAGAAGAAACAGATGCTAATTCGAGCAATTTACGGGGAAGATCTTCTGCAAATTACGATATATTCGCTTGTAGTCGATTTCATCTTGTTTCAAATTATATATGTACTGGCCGGATGGTTTGTATCCGGTTTTATTCAAGGAGATTATAAAAGCGCCATTGCTTTGCTGGTTTATGAAATCGCAGTCATAGCCGCGTCGCTGTGTAATCTCTTATTTTTGCGTCCGGATATTAAGGCGGTATTTTCTAATGTGGTGGAGAATAAAGGTACAATTACCTTGTTGCACGTAATGAAGGTGGCAGCATTTACGATTACACTAGGTACCATTGTGACTAATTTCGAAACACTAGGAAAACTCTCTATGGAAAGCACACACGAGACATTTGCGGATCAGCTGCAAGAGAGCCTGTTTGTTGGGATTCAGTCTTTAGATGAAATTGCAGATGATACTGCATGGGAAAAACTGCAGGAGGAATATTATAATCAGCTTAAGCCGGCTGTGTGCACGAAGATTGCAGATGAGGGACGTGCAATTATTTTGGCAAATGAATATGCTGCCGATGTTCTTCCGCAGGAAATCGTAGGAGAATCTGAATCCGGTAACATGATCACCATCTGGAGTCCAAAGGGCAGCACACTTGCATCAGCAGAAGCTGAGGGAATCTGCGGTTTATATGTGGATGAAGAAGATATATGCCAAAAAACGTATCAACAATCTATCCGACAACCGTGCTTAACAGGTGAAGAAACGCAGTGGTTTGGAGAAGAAAAGGACCCGATTATTATTTATTGTCCAAGCGATGTGAGAATAAATATAGAGACACTTAGGACGGAAAACAATGTCATTTATCGGATTTCAAAGGATGATCTAAAGACGATTTTGCGAGATGCACAAATAACGAGTGAGCAATATCAAATTGTGGTGTCCGGGCTGGGGGAAATCTATGACTATCAGATGAGTTTTGTAAAAAAATTAATTCGCTTTCTAGGTTCTTTATGCATTTTGGTACTGATTTTAGATGTGGTGATTGCAATTACACTTTGCAATATGCAATACAAGATGAAAGGAATGGAGTATGCGATTAAGAAGGTTCATGGATATTCATTTCTGGAAAGAAATAGGCGATATTTCATACAGCTCATTGTTCCTAGCTTGGTTGTGGTAACGGCATATGGAATAGCCGGACTCTTTGTGAATCTATATAACGCCCGCCAGTGCATACTCATTGGTCTGATCCTTATCATTACGGAAATTGTGATAGTAGCGATTTATATGCTTCGACAGGAAAAGATATCGATTACCAAGATTCTAAAGGGAGGGTGCTTATGATTGAACTTAGAAATATAAGAAAGTCGTTTGGTGATAAAGTGGTTATAGATGGGCTTTGTGCAACGATTGAAGATGGAACCTTTACAATCATTGCCGGGCCAAGTGGATGTGGAAAAACAACACTTCTTAATATGTTAGGATACTTGGAAAAAACGGATGAAGGTGACATCTTAATAGATGGAACAGATATCAAAGCGATTTCGCAAGGGGAGTATTTTAGTGAATATGTAGGATTTTTGTTTCAGAATTTTGCACTTATGGAGAACAAGACCGTAAAGCAGAATCTTGAAATAATTAAAAAGAAAAATCGTTCAGACATAATTATGAAGCAGGCGCTTGATGAGGTTGGATTGTCAGATCAAATGAATACGAAAGTTTATAAATTATCCGGTGGAGAGCAACAAAGGGTGGCACTTGCAAGGCTGATGATGAAAAGATGCAAAATGATATTGGCAGATGAACCAACCGGATCGTTAGATGCTGAAAATGGGCGCCTTGTAATGGATTTACTGCATAAATTTGCAGATGAAGGAAAAATCGTCATCATGGTGACTCACGACACAGGTTTGTATGAAGAGGCGGATCAGGTAATAGAACTTAAGTAGATAACCGTTTACGGATTGAAAATACCGTTTACGGACAAAGCTATTGAAATATATGTTGTATTTAATACAATAATAATAAACAAGCTATTGAGGGGAGAGATACTCATGACTAATAGTCGTCTTCGAAAGATGTTCTTGTATCTTATGGTGCTGGCAATCATCGTTCAAACATTGCCGATTATATTCTATTTCGTCTACTTGGAAACGGACTATTATATCGCGTTCACGACACCTTTTACGACACTTGTGGGATTATGTGTGTTTTGTGTTTTGATAGCTTTGAATCTGGGAGTTATGAAAGATTATAAAAAAAATAAGAATGTTCGGGTTCGATGGATTTGCGGAGTGCTTCTAATGGCATCCTTAGGCGTATGGTGTGTGAGTTTAATGCCTGGATATAGGTTTTTCTTTCTACAAGAAGGAGCAAATATATCGCTGCGGTTAGAAATAATTACAATGGCTTTTTTGATTGTCGGCGGGATTGCATTAGGAATTGAATTATATTTCATTTATAAAAAAAGTTATGATGTTGTGATTCTGAGTATAATGCTTGCATATGAGTGGTTGTTGGCGGTGCTCTTAAACACTTTAAGGAATCTAGGCACAGAAACGACTTCTTATCTGAGAGATTCCTTTTTGTATTTGTTGCCGATGATTGCGAGCGTTGTCGCTTATTTGCTCTGGTTATTTGCAAAAAAATATCACATAAGTGTAAATAAAAATGCGAGCAGAAAACTCTGGAAGGAATACTATGAGCAGCAAAAAGATTATTTTAACAAAATAAGCTTGCAGGATCGAAACACGAAAAAATTCAGGCATGATATGACGAATCATTTAATCGCAATATCTGATTTTGTTGATAAAGGAATGAATGAGGAGGCGCATGTGTATCTGGCGGATTTGATGAAAGAAATTAAGGAAATATCAGATTCTCAATATGACGTAGGAAACGAAATCATAAATGTATTAATAAATTATTATCTTGTGTTTGAGAATAAGAAACCACAGATACAGGTGATTGGTAAGATTGGCGAAATTGAGTCTATTAAGAAAAAAGATTTGTGTGTTATATTTGCTAATCTCTTAAAAAATGCAAGAGATGCCGTGTGTGAATTAGAGGAGGATGGTAAAATCTATATAGAATTAAAACGAGGTCGGGACTTTGCGTCGTTTGAAATCGAAAATTCGGCAAATATTAGTATGCAGCGCATAAAAGAAATGAAAAACGGGATTTATAAGACAACGCAGGAAGATACGCAGCTTCATGGATATGGTTTGAGTAATGTAAAGCATGTACTTCAAAAAATTGGTGGAGAAATTAGAATAAGTGTGAAGGAAGCTTCATTTCAAGTGCTAGTGATGATTCCGGTAGGTGATAAGATATGCTAAAAGTTGCAGTGTGTGATGATCAAAGAGCCATTCTAAATCAGATGAAGCAGATTCTTCGACAATATGAGCGAGATAATGAATGTGAGATATGTTTAGATACTTATCAATCCGGAAATACGCTTCTTGAATCAAAAGAACAATACGATGTGATATTCCTTGATGTGGAAATGCCGGGGATAGGTGGACTTAAGGTCGGTAAAATCCTAAGCAAAGAATATATGCACACGAAAGTGATATTGCTGACAAGTCATACGGAAGTGTATAAAGAAGGTTATAAAATCAATGCTTTTCGTTTTTTGACGAAACCGATTGTTGAGAAAGATGTCTTTGAGGCTTTAATAGCAGTCGAGCATTCGATGCTTGGCAAGGAGACGGTATCTTTAAGATATGAGAATGCTGTTTATAATATTGCTCAGCAACACATACTGTATATTATGGCGGATGGATCAAGAACTGTGGTATTTGTAGCAAAGCAATCCTTTACAAGTTCAAAATCATTAAGGGAATGGGAAAGTAGTTTAGATCAAAGATTGTTTGCTCGGGTGCATCGCGGGTATTTAGTAAATATGAGTCATATCGAATCCGTTAAAAACGGAAAGGTTAAGCTCTATTCAGGGGAACAGATTTTACTATCGAGAAGACTCCTCAAAGATTTTAAAAGAAAATATATGGAATTTGATTTGAATTATCGGTAAGGCAATAAGAGAGTGTGTCAAGACTTGCATGCGAGTCTTCACACACTCTCGTTTTACGACAAATGGTAGTTACCTAAAATGAATATTTTTACTGTCGTTTACTCTTTTGATAAAATTTTACTGTCGTTTACTCTTTGCGTCAAGAAGTAAAGCGCTATTTGTTACGACAGGAACATGCCAATCTGTTTTTTTACTTTTCGGCCAAGAATCATAGCAACAATCATTTTAATGATATCTTCTGCAATAAATGGAATGACACCTGCGAGAAGTGCGGCTTTAAAGCTCATTCCCCCGCTGTAGGAAAGCCATACGGTACCGATTGCATAGCAAACCCAGGTGCCAAGTAACATGCCAAGAAATTCCGGAATTCGTTTGCCTTGCGCCTTGGTCATAAAGAAGCCGGCAATAAGGATGAGAGGGATGAATCCGATGAGATATCCGCCGGTTGGTCCGAATAATTTGCCGGGGCCGCCTACGAATCCGGAGAAAACAGGAAGTCCGACAAGGCCAAGAAGCAGATAGATGATATAGCTGATAGCGGTGTTCTTTGTGCCGAGTAAATATAATGTGAAATAAAGTACCAGGTTCGTTAATGAGATCGGAACCGGTCCGATTGGTATGGACAGCGGAGCCAAAATGCATGTTACGGCTGTCATAACGCCTATAAAGGCCATAGTTTTAATTGAAATTTTTGGTGTGTTTATTGTCTCGTTCATTGGTTTTGCTTCCTTTCAATATCAAATCCCATTTCTAAGAGCATATCGCGATCCTGGGACATATTATTTCCAACGGTTGTAAGCATATCGCCGGTAATGGTGGCATTGACACCACTTAAGAACAGCTTACGACCGCCATTTTCAAAATAGCTTCTTCCGGCTGCCATTCGAATATAAGCCGTAGGGTTTACATAACGAAACAAGGCGATAGTGCGAAGTACTTCTTCGTTGGTCAATGGTTTGTTGTGACCAAGCGGTGTTCCGGGAACCGGCATCAATACATTAATCGGAATGGACATAATCTCAAGTTCAGCTAAGGTAAGAGCCATATCCACCCGATCATCAAAGGTCTCTCCCATTCCGATGATTCCGCCGCTACAGACTTCAAGTCCGGCAGCTTTCGCACGGGCAATCTCCGTAAGCTTGTCATCGAATGTATGAGTCGTACAGATTTCAGGAAAGAAACGCCGACTGGTTTCGATATTAGCGTGATACATCGAGACGCCGGCATCTTTGAGTGCAAAAAAATCATCCTGTTCGAGCAAGCCGTGGGAAGCGCATAGACGCATATTGGTATGCTGATGCATGAGGCGATAAGATTCTAATAATGTGTCAAAATCATCGCCTTCTACAGTTCTGCCGGCCGTCACAATCGAGTAGGCGTGCACCTTGGCGGCATCCTTAGCCAGGCAGTCATGTAAAAATTCCCTTGGCGTTAACATCTCATACTCATTGCAGGCAGTATTGTGATGCGCTGATTGTGCGCAGAACTTGCAATTCTCAGAGCATCTTCCGGCACGACCGTTGATAATGGTACATAAATCGATATGGTTTCCGCATAAAGATTCACGTATGTGATTGGCACCTTCGCATAACTCATCTACAGGTGTCGTCTCAAAAAACGAAAGGTCGTCTTTCCGGCCAAGTCTTCGGCCGGCAATAATTTCATTAGCTAATTTCATATTGTGTATCCTCTTTGTTTTCTTTGTCTTCCTAGGTCATTATAGGATGATGTCAACCTAAAGTCAACAATAAAATTAACCATAGTTAACATTAAGGGTAACAATCGTTGCGAAAATGGTATGGTTTAACTCAGTCGGAGAAATCCCCCACCTCTAAGCGTTAGCGTAGGTGGGGGTTATGACAAACTATACTCAGTCGGGGTACAAGCTCCGACTGAGTTAAACGCTCCGCGAGGATGCGCACGGATTCGGACAGGAATTTGTCTGCTGAAGCAGACCCGAATCCGGCGCGCAAGACTCGCGAGCGAGTCTTGACAAACAGATGGAACCAAAATCAAAAGTGAAAGACTCTATAGGCGAGTCTTTCACTTTAGTTTGGTTTATATAATGGTTTGGTTAAAGACGTTTTTGTGCATCGGCTTTAGAGGCACTACGCAGAAGTTTAGATTCTTTATCTAGAAGAGCAAAACGCTGTTCGCCATCAAGAAAATCTTCATATGCCATGCTAGGCGTAGCGGAGTCGAGCTTGTAACCAAAATCTTTTGGATGATAGCGGAAGAGTTTCCAATATCCACTTTGCACGGCTCTTAGCTGCTCTGTTTGTGCATGTGACATAGAGCCTCGTATGCCATGACACGTGCATGGAGAGTAGGCGAGTAGGACGGAAGGCCCCGGATAATGTTCCGCTTGAATCATGGATTTTATACATTGATTCATATCAGCTCCCATGGCAATTTGGGCAACATAAACATTGCCAAGTCCAATGAGATAGGAAGCGAGATCTTTTTTGGCGGTTTTCTTGCCCTCCTTGGATAGCGCAGTGACTGCGCCGCGCGGCGTTGCCTTAGAAGGCTGGCCGCCGGTATTCGCATAGGCTTCATTGTCAAAGATAAGAATATTAATGTCCTCACCAGAGGAGAGTACATGATCTAATCCGCCAAAACCAATGTCATAGGCCCAACCATCTCCGCCAAATATCCAGTGCGATTTTTTAGATAGATAATCTTTTAAAGAATCAATAAGCTTATACGAAGGATTGCCTGAGCGGCGGATGCATTCTATAAGCCGATCGCTGGCAAGTGTGTTTCGCTCCCCATCCGAATAGGTGTTTAGCCAATTTAAAGCCGCATCATAGAAAGGACTGTGCGTATCCTTCGTTATAAGAGACGAAATCAATTGATGCAAAGAAGTACGCACATCCTTATAGCCAAGCAGCATACCGTAGCCAAATTCAGCGGCGTCTTCAAACAAGGAGTTCGACCAGGCAGGACCTCTTCCGGATGCAAGTTTGGTATATGGCACAGAAGGAGAGGAGTTGCCCCAAATAGAAGAACAACCGGTAGCATTAGCAATCAGCATTCGCTCGCCAAAAAGCTGAGTCAATAATTTTACATAAGGAGTTTGTCCGCAACCACCGCAGGCACCCGGAAATTCCAATAAAGGCCTGCGAAACTGACTTCCTTTTACGGTGTCGACGTGAAAATAATCCTCTATTTCCTTCTTTTCCGGAAGCGCAGCAACATAATCATATTCATCCTGCAAGGATACAACTTGATCAAGCCGGCTCATACGCAATGCCTTTTTCGGCGCAGGGCATGCAACAATACAACTTGCGCAGCCGGTACAATCCATAGCGGAAATACCAATAAAAAATTGCAGATGCTTCGCTGCTGTCATAGGAATTGGTTTGTTTTTGATTACGGTAGCATTTGCCTCCTTAGCGGTGAGTGCAAAAGGACGTATGACCGAATGAGGACAAACAAAAGAACAATGATTACATTGGATACATTGCTCCGGATTCCAGACAGGAACGAAGATGGCGCTTGCCTTTTTGTCATAAGCGGCAGTACCGCTAGGGCATGAACCGTCTGCGTAAGGAATAAAAGAAGATACCGAAATGTTATCTCCTCTTCGCGCGTGAACCGGCCGGTGTATATGCGTAAGATAGTCAGCCAGATCTGACGGGTATGGCGGCGCATTCTGCGTGTGCACAGTGCGGTTGTTTGCGAAAGCAGCATCGTGTTCAAGTGAAATAGGTTGCAGATAAGACGGCGTCAGCTTGATCGCATTGTAATTACTGTTGACAACCGCATCTCCTTTATCCTGATAATCTACAAGAATCTGCTTTTTTAATAACGCATGGCATTGGTCCATCGGCATGATATTGGCAATGGAAAAAAAAGCGGCAACCATAACAATACCGGTATGTTTTCCAAGACCGGATTTTTGGCTGACAACCTGTGCATTTATGGTATATAGATGCGCTTTTTTTTGGATTAGCATATGGATAATCCGAGGAGATAACTTGCGCATGAATTGTGCTTTCTCATAAGAGGTGTTGATCAAAAGGCTTCCACCTTCTTTTAGTTCTTCCACAATCGGATACCGCTCTAGATATTCAAGATGAGAACAGATTATAAAATCAGCATCATGAATCAGATACGGAGCATGGATGGAAGACTTGTCGTATCTAAGATGAGAAATCGTAAGCCCACCGGATTTTCTAGAGTCGTATTCTGAGTAGGCTTGTGCAAATAACGAGGTGCCATTACCAATTACGCAGGCGGCACATTTGCAGGCGCCCACACTACCATCAGAACCCATTCCCCAGAATTTGGCGCAGACAGGATGCTGCGCATCTATAAAGACAGGAGAAACCGGAAGAGAAAGATGTGTTACATCATCATCAATTCCAATGGTAAACTCTTTACGCTCCTTATTGTGAAAAACAGCGACAATCTGATCCGGAGTTGTATCTTTAGAAGATAATCCATATCTGCCATGCAGGATGGTAACCTTAGAAAATGTAGGATGCATTGCAGATAACACATCAAGATACAAAGCTTCCCCGCCGCTGCCGGGTTCTTTGGCCCGGTCTAATACGCTTACATGAGTAACGGATGTTGGGAGACATTCAAGAAACTTAGCAGCAGAAAACGGACGAAAAAGACGGACATTAATAAGACCGACTTTCTCCCCGCGAGCATTTAGAAAATCCACGGCTTTTTTCACGGTTTCGTTGACCGAGCCCATAGAAACAATGACATGAAGAGCATTCGCATCACCATAATATTGAAATGGTGCATAAGAAGTGCCCAATCGTTCATTTATCATATCCATTTTATGCGCAACAATCTCACAAGCAGCCGTATAGGCAAGGTTACAAGCTTCTCTTTGTTGAAAGTAGATGTCCGGACCTTGCGAAGAGCCCATCACATACGGATGGCAAGGATTCAGCGCATTCTTTCGAAAATCCTCTATTTCCTTTAATGATAGGAAATCTGCAAGGTCTTGCTCCTTCCAAATCTGAATTTTTTGTAATTCGTGAGAAGTGCGAAAGCCATCAAAAAAGAAGATGAATGGCAGACGACATGTCAAAGCACTAAGATGTGCCACAGGAGCAAGGTCAATAATTTCTTGCACACTTGAAGCACATAAAATAGCAACGCCGCTTTGACGAACTGCATAAACATCCGAATGGTCGCCAAAAATGGAGAGTGCATGTGTAGCAATGGTGCGTGAAGCAACATAGAATACGCCGGGGAGTCTTTCGCCGGCAATCTTATATAAATTAGGAAGCATCAAAAGAAGCCCCTGAGAAGACGTAAAAGTTGTAGCAAGACTTCCGCTGGCAAGCGCGCCATGCATGGCAGCGGCAACGCCGGTTTCGGATTGCATCTGTGTAACACTAACGGTTTGTCCCCATAGATTTTTATGATTTTGAAGGGATAAATCACTTACCTGCTCTGCCATATCAGAGGAGGGAGTGATGGGATAGACAAAGGCAGTATCCGTGAAAGGATACGCTGTCCTAGCAGCAGCATAATTGCCGCTTAAAATTTGATATTCTCGCATAAAACATTCCTCCGGTAAAAGTGGAGGCCTCAAAAAGAGGCCTAAGATGTATGCTTTTTCATCACTTTAGTTTAGCAAAGCAATAAAGAATCGAACAGAAACATAAAAGACAAAAAAATGTAAAATTCAAACTTTTACGCGTGGTGCAAAATTTTCAAAATCTGGTTTGTAAAGTGTCTGTTAAATACGAAGCAGTTTCTTTAATCTAATACGTAATCGGGGAAACAAAAACTGAAAAAGAGAAAGGAAGGATAAAATGGTTTACTTATCGGAATTTGTAGGAAGCCTTGTATTCTTGCTGGGGGGATATTGCTACATGAGCAATATAACATTGAAGAATACGTTGATCGGCAAATTGAACTTTGTGGAATTGTCATTTGCATGGTCATTATCGGTTGGCTTCGGACTTTGTATTGCGGTGGTTCTTGGGGGACCCGCACTGTTGAATCCGGGAGTTGTATTTGGACTGTTGTTTTCGGGAGGAATCAGCGCATCGCAGGCAATGCTCTACTTATTAATGGAGTTCCTTGCAGCAGGAGTTGCAGTAGCACTTACGGTAATCAATTTCCATGATAGTTTTAAAGCAAGTGAAGGAATTTCTAAGAGAGGAATCTTTTCTGCGTATCCGGTTCAAAAGAATCTGGTTCTTAACTTTGTACAGGAAGTATGCGCGACCTTTGTATTTTTGTTCCTGGTACTTGCAGCGGTCAATGTAACAGAAGGAAAGACCGCGGCATTACAGATAGGAGCAATTGGATTTGCAGCAGTATTCTTACTGTCGTTGACACTTGATTTAACAGGATTTTCTATGAATGCAATGCGTTCGGTGTTTAGTAGTATCTGGTTTGCACTGATTCCAATACCGAACAAAGAAGGAGAAAAAGTTGATTGGGCATATCAGCTCGTTGTCAACTTGGTAGGAAGTACAATCGGAGGCGTTTTGGCAGTATTTGCAGTAAATGCATGTATGGCAGCGCTAGGATGATAAGGAAAGAAGGCAGGTTGGTTTTATGGAACAGTTAAGCATAAATGGCGATGGACTCACAAGAATTATCCAAGAAGCTGTGCCTGGAAAACAGATCACAATGGCACATATTATATCGAGTCCAAACGAACTGATTTATCAAAAGCTGGGCTTAGATCCGAAGATTGATTATAACAAAGCGGCAATAGGAGTAATGACGCTTTCCCCGAGTGAGACCGCAATAATTGCTGCAGATATCGCAATGAAGAGAGCAAAAATCGATATTGGATTTATAGACCGTTTCAGTGGGACGCTGATTATCACCGGAAGGATAGCAGATGTTTCCATGGCATGGGAAGCCGTGCTTTTGTTTGTGGAAAATCAGATGGGATTTTCTGTTTGTAAGATCACAAAGGCGTAGAAAAGATATGAAAAAAATAATCTTAATCGGGCGTACGGGAACAGGCAAAACTACGCTGACACAAGCCTTAAAGGGAAAACAGATTACTTATCACAAAACACAATATGTCAATCATTATGATGTCATTATTGATACGCCGGGAGAGTATTGTGAGAATCGAACTCTCGCACATGGAATCGTACTTTATGCATATGAAGCAGATGTGGTGGGGCTTATGATGAGTGCAACAGAAGATTACTCTGTTTACAGTCCGAACATTGCATCACTTGCGACGAGAGATGTGATTGGAATCGTCACAAAAATAAATGAGCCAAATGCAAGAGTGGATCTGGCAAGGAACTGGCTGCGCCTTACAGGGTGTAAGACCATATTTTGCATTGATTCCATAACCGGAGAAGGAGTTGCAGACATACTACAGTACTTAAGCGAGACGGGGGATGTTCTTCCATGGGAGAAGTAGATTTCGGTCTTAATTTTACCAGTGTAGGTCTTAAATGTATAAGGGTGTTTAAAAGCTCCTATGTAATAATTTAACTTGTTAAAGTAAAGAACGGCACTTCCCGATAATCGGGGGTAAAAATAGATTGCTGTTGGAAAAATGTAATAGAAAAGAAGGAGGGTTTTTCGATGATAGCAAAAGGTTTTACAGAACCAACAGATCGTGTCAAACGATTGGCTAATGTTATCGTAACTGCATTTCCGGAAGTAGAAGCGGAAAGAGCAGTACTTGCAACAGAGGCGTATAAGGAAACAGAAGGTTTACCAAATGTAATGCGCCGCGCAAAAGTAGCTGAAAAGTTGTTTACGGAATTACCGGTAACCATTCGTGATGATGAATTGATTGTAGGATCACTTACCATTCATCCGCGTTCTTGCCAGATTACTCCGGAATACTCATATGACTGGGTAGAAGCCGAGTTTGATACGATGGAAACACGTATGGCGGATCCGTTTAAGATTCCAAAGGATGTAGCGCAAAAGCTTCATGAGGCATTTTTATACTGGCCGGGTAAGACCGTAAGCGATTTGGCAACTTCGTATATGTCGGAAGAGACAAAGGAATGCCAGAACAATGGGGTGTTTACGGTAGGTAACTACTATTATGGTGGCGTAGGTCACGTATGCGTGGATTACGGCAAGATTATCCAAAAAGGATTTAGAGGTGTAATCGAAGAAGTTGTGCATGCGATGGAAAGCATGGATCGTATGGATCCAAGTTATATGAAGAAACAACAGTTCTATAATGCGGTAATCATCACATACACAGCAGCTATCAAATTCGCACATCGTTATGCGGATAAAGCAAGAGAAATGGCACAGGTTGAGATGAATCCGACAAGAAAAGCAGAGCTATTGCAGATTGCATCAAACTGTGACAGAGTTCCGGAAAACGGAGCAACGAATTTCTATGAAGCATGCCAGGCATTTTGGTTTGTACAGCTCATGCTTCAGATTGAATCATCCGGTCATTCCATTTCGCCTGGAAGATTTGATACATATATGTATCCGTATTACAGGGATGATCAAAATATTACAAAAGAGTTCGCACAAGAACTTATCGATTGTATTTGGGTAAAATTAAATGATTTGAATAAGACACGTGATGCTATTTCCGATCAGGCATTTGCCGGATATGCAATTTTCCAGAATCTCGGAGTTGGTGGTCAGGATGAATGCGGAAGAGATATCACGAATGATATTTCTTATATGTGTATGGAAGCTTGCGCGCATGTTCGTCTTCCGGCACCTTCGTTCTCCATTCGTGTACATGAAAACACACCGGATGAGTTCTTGTATCGTGCATGCGAACTTGCAAGATTAGGACTTGGTGTTCCGGCTATGTACAACGATGAAGTTATCATTCCGTCACTGGTGAATCGAGGAGTCAAGCTCGAGGATGCAAGAAATTATTGCATCATCGGTTGTGTAGAACCACAGTGCCCACACAAGACAGAAGGATGGCATGATGCAGCGTTCTTTAATGTGGCAAAGGTTATGGAAATCACGATGAACAACGGACGCGTAGGCAATAAGCAGTTAGGTCCGGTAACCGGTGAGATGAAAGACTGGAAAGATATTGAAGATTTCTTTACAGCATTTAAAAAGCAGATGGAATACTTTGTATATCATCTTGTGGAAGCAGATAACGCAGTGGATCTTGCACATATGGAAAGAGATCAGCTTCCATTCCTTTCTGCACTCGTAGATGATTGTATCGGACGAGGCATGTCAGTTGAAGAAGGCGGAGCAATCTATAATTTTACAGGTCCACAGGCCTTTGGTGTTGTAGACGTAGGTGATTCTGCTTATGCAATGCAAAAACATGTATTTGAAAATAAAGAAATTACGGTTGCACAGCTGAAAGAGGCTCTTGACCATAACTTCGGTTATCCGGTTGATAGCTCTACGCAGGCAGAAAAGGCATTTGACGCAGCAAGAATGAATGGTGGTGTTATGCCGGCAACTACGCAGGCAGTGCAAAGCGATGAGCAGAAAGTATATGAGATTGTAAAGAAGATTTTAACCAGCAATGGTTCTGTTGATTTGGCAACCGTTACGGATGCTGTCAACAGCAATATGAATGCAGCTGCTCCGGCAGCAGGCGGAACCGATTACTTCGCAATCAAGCGCCTGATGGAGAAAACAGACTGGTACGGTAATGATATTGATGAAACAGATTATGTATCTGCGAGAGTTGCACGTATCTATAGTTCTGAGGTAGAAAAGTATACCAATCCAAGAGGCGGTCAGTTCCAGGCAGGCTGTTATCCGGTATCTGCCAATGTACTCTTTGGTAAGGATGTTGCGGCACTTCCGGATGGAAGACTTGCAACAACACCGCTTGCAGATGGTGTATCACCAAGAGCAGGAAAGGATGTAAGTGGACCGACTGCAGCAACAAACTCAGTTGCGAAATTGGATCATGAATACTTCTCAAACGGAACACTTTACAACCAGAAGTTTACACCGTCAGCAGTAGCAGGAGATGAAGGACTTATAAACTTTGCTTCCGTAGTTCGCAGTTACTTTGATCATAAGGGAATGCATGTGCAGTTCAATGTTATTGATCGTCAGACATTGATTGACGCACAGGAGCATCCTGAACTGCATAAGGATCTGGTAGTGCGAGTTGCCGGATACAGTGCTCATTTTGTTACATTGGCAAAAGAGGTACAGGACAATATTATTGAGCGTACAGAGCATGTATTTGGGGCAGGCGGATGCTAATCAAAGGAGAATGATATATGGACCGGATAAATTACGCACTGGAAGGTCTTGTATTTGATATACAACGGTTTTCTGTAAATGATGGCCCCGGAATCCGTACAATTGTTTTTTTGAATGGATGCCCTTTGAGATGCGAATGGTGTTCGAATCCGGAATCGCAATTGTTAAGACCGGTTGTTATGTTTAATGAGCTTGAATGCATTCATTGCAAAGCGTGTCTTTCAGTATGTAAACAAGGAGCAATTAGTCCTGAGAATAAGGCGTTAATCGATTATAGTAAGTGTGTCGGCTGCGGAGAATGTTCATTAGTGTGCCCGGTGGATGCATTGGTCATGAAAGGTCGAAAGATGACAATCGAACAGGTCGTAAAAGAACTGAAAAAAGACGGGACGAATTATCGGCGATCCGGAGGTGGTCTTACCATTTCCGGAGGAGAGCCGCTTATGCAACATGAGTTTACGAAAGAGCTGTTAAAGGCTGCGCACGCACAAGGCTGGAATACTGCCATAGAAACAACAGCCTGTGCAAGTGAAGAAGTGATACGAGATGTGTTACCTCATGTAGATCTTGCATTGGCCGATGTTAAGAATATGGATGCACAGGTTCATAAGCAATATACCGGGGTTTCGAATGAACAGATACTTTCCGGAATCCAGTTAATCTCACAGATTACAAATATCTGTGTACGAGTACCGGTAATACCGGGATTTAATGATAAAAAAGAAGACATTAAGCGGATTGCACAATTCGCTAAGACTTTAAACCAGGAACATCTAAAAGGGGTAAATCTATTACCGTATCATTCGTTGGGTGAAAACAAATATAAGATGCTTGGACGCGATTATCTTCTTCATGGAGTGAAAATGATAGAAAAAGAAGATATAAGTGTTCTAAAGGATGTAGTGGAACAAAGTGGTGTAAATTGTCGTATTGGTTAAATGAATGAATGGAGGAAAAAAATGGATCAGCAGTTAATTGAAAAAGTAATGAAGCAGGTTTCCGATGAACTTGCAGCTACTAAAACTGCATCTGCAAGCGCATCATCGACAGCACCGGCATGCGATGCATGCTGTGGCGATAGTGTAGGGCTTACAGAGTTTGTGGGAACAGCGATTGGGGACACAATCGGACTGGTAATCGCAAGCGTTGACCCAATGCTTACAGATGTAATGAAACTTGGAAATTACCGCTCGATAGGTATCATCGGTGGGCGTACCGGAGCGGGCCCGCAGATTATGGCAGTTGATGAAGCTGTTAAGGCAACAAATACGCAGGTGATTTCGGTAGAACTTCCAAGAGATACAAAGGGAGGAGCAGGACATGGCTCATTAATCATCATCGGTGCAGAAGATGTATCGGATGCGAGAAGAGCAGTGGAGATTGCGTTAAATGTACTTCCAAAGTATTTCGGAGATGTGTATGGAAATGAGGCAGGACATCTGGAGTTCCAGTATACAGCAAGAGCAAGCTATTGTCTGGAAAAGGCAATGGGTGCAACCAGAGGCAGAGCATGGGGAATGACCTGTGCAGGTCCGGCTGCAATCGGAGCGATTCTTGCCGATACTGCAGTCAAAGCAGCGAATGTGGAAGTGATTGGATACTCTTCACCGGGTAATGGCGGAACAAGCTATTCAAACGAGTGTATCCTCACCTTTACAGGTGATTCCGGAGCAGTCAGACAGGCTGTCAGAGCGGCAATCGAAGTAGGTAAGAAATTACTTGGTTCGCTTGGCGGGGAACCGGAATCAACAACAACACCATATATTTAGGAAATAGTTAGAAGGAGGATTTATTATGAATGCAGATGCATTAGGTATGGTTGAAACCAAAGGACTTGTAGGTGCAATTGAGGCAGCCGATGCAATGGTAAAGGCAGCAAATGTTTCATTATGTGGCTACGAAAAGATCGGATCAGGACTTGTAACCGTAATGGTTAGAGGAGATGTAGGAGCAGTAAAGGCTGCAACAGATGCAGGAGCAGCTGCTGCAAAGGCAGTGGGAGAAGTTGTTTCTATCCACGTAATTCCTCGTCCACATATGGATACGGAAAAAATTATTCCAAAGTCATTGGTTGATTAATTCAAAGCAAATGGCAGACTGTGGGTAAAGGCTGCTTTTAAGCGGTCTTTACCTTCCTATATTGAGGTGACCCATGGAATTAAATGAAAAAGAATTACGGTCGTTAATAGAGCGGGTCATAGAGCTGACTGTGGATGCGATAAAAAATCAAGACAATAAGGTATTGGTTGTGTATTCGGGAAATGACAAAAAAAGATGCGTAAGAACGCTTCGTACTCTAAGGGCAGAAGGAGTTGGCGAGATTACGCTGGTTGCGACACAAGAGCAACTTGACTGCGAGAATTTTGTCAAGGAAGTATGCACAATCTGTAAACGCATTGTCACTCCGCAAAGCATACAAGAAGAACCGTTCATTTATGACAAAATGATATTTCCTGTTATGCCAAGAAGTGTGCTGGCTAAGTGTGCGCTTGGCATCTCGGACATTTATGAAACCGAGATGGTTAAGATGGCATTTGAGGAGGGAATCGAAATAACCATAGCCCGGGGTGGTCTTGATAAATTTACGGGAAATGAACCTTTGGAATACCAGCAGAGAATAATGGGTTATATCAGGACCCTTGTAGAATATGGTATACACATTCAATTCGATACGGAAGGTAGGTGAGACGATGCAAGAGGCGTTAGGATTAGTGGAAACGAGAGGAATCTCGACAGCAATAGAGGTTGCTGATGTTATGGTAAAAGCGGCAAATGTTAGGATACTTGAGCTGGAGAATAGCCGAGGAAGTGGCTATATGACAGTAAAGATAGTTGGAGATGTTGGTGCGGTAAAGGCTGCAGTAGATGCCGCGAAAGCAGAAGCAATAAAATATAATAATCTGGTATCGGCATCTGTCATTCCGAGACCGGCAGATGGCATGGCGCAGATGTTTTGCAATCCAAAAGTTCCGTATCAGTCCGCAAATAAAAAACCGGTTTCATACGTAAAAAGTGACAAACCAATCAAAGCAAAAAGTGAAGATATAGCAAGTAAACCGGTCGCAAAGTCGATTCCGTTGCAGGTTGTAGAAGAGCCGGTAAAGAAAGAAGAGCCGCCAAAGAAGGAAGAGCCGCCAAAGAAGGAAGAGCCGGTAAAGAAGGAAGAGCCGGTAAAGAAAGAAGAGCCGGTAAAGAAAGAAGAGCCGGAAAAGAAAAAAGAGCCGCCAAAGAAGGAAGAACCGGTAAAGAAGGAAGAGCCGCCAAAGAAAGAAGAGCCGGTAAAGAAAGAAGAGCCGCCAAAGAAGGAAGAGCCGCCAAAGAAGGAAGAGCCGGTAAAGAAAGAAGAAGCGGCAAAGAAGACTATCGGAACGAAGGCAAAAGGAAAGACTTCTAAGAAAAAGAACTCTTCGAAAGGAACGAAATAGCGTATGATTTTGGCAAAGGTAATCGGAACTGTGGTAGCTACACGTAAGGATGAGACGCTTGAGGGAACAAAGCTTATGATTGTTCGCCGCGTTGATACAGAGGGAAAATACATTGAGCCGGAAGCGGTGGCAGTGGATTATGTTGGATGCGGAATAGGAGAGTTTGTACTTTGTGCAACCGGATCATCCGTACGAGTGGAAGAAAGCAAAAAAGGAAAAACAATTGATATGGCCGTAATCGGTATCATTGATAGTGTGGATAAGGCCGGAGCTTAACAGAAAAGACAAAGAGGGTAGAAATCATGGAAGCTGGAATTTTTTCGTCAGTCAATGATGCAATATATTTAGTAAAAAAGGCGCATGAGAGATATCTGATGTTGTCGCTTGAAGATCGGGATGAAATTGTAGAGGCGATAAGAGAAAAATTGTTGCCTCAGATTGAAATTCTTGCCATGTTATCACAAGAAGAAACCGGAATGGGGAACATTTCGGACAAGCGACGAAAACTGAAAGCTGCAATTGCAAATACTCCGGGAGCCGAAGACCTTATAACAGAAGTCAAAACAGGTGATAGAGGAATGACACTATATGAACTTAGTTCGTTTGGAATCATCTGTACGATTGAACCGGTAGGTAGTCCGGCAGCATCTATAGTGAATCATGTAATCGGTATGGTTGCAGCCGGAAATGCCGTCGTGATATGTCCAAATCCAAGAGCAGCCAAGACATCGATTTACGTAACCCGCATAATCAATCAGGTGATTGTGGAGACTTGCGGAATTGATAATTTGGTTGTGTGTGTAGATGAAAGCAATATTGCGAAAGTGCAAGAGATTATACATCATCCGGATGTGGATTTGGTGGTATGTAATGCAGAAGAAGATGCACTAAACGGTTCTTATGGCTGTTTGAAAAAGGTGATTGGTGAGGGAGAAGCCAGCAGCGTAGCGATGGTGGACGAAACAGCAGATGTTTCAAAGGCAGCATATGATATTGTGCAAAGCGCCTCATTTGACAACAATCTTATGCATACATCAGAAAAAACGGTGGTTGCAGTAAAGCAGATACAGCACGAATTAGAGGAAGAATTTCGAAAGAACGGCGTATGTATCCTAGAGCGTGAAGAAGAAATCACAAGATTAGAAAGGCTGATTCTTCGGGAAGATGGATTGGTAAGAAGAAAATGGATGGGACAGTCTGCAGATAAGATCTTGCAGGCGGCTCAGATTCCTTATGAAGGAAAGGTAAAGCTGATTGTGGTGAAAACATCGCAATATCACCCGTTTGTAAATAGGGAAGTGAGAGCACCGCTCATTGCACTCGTAGGAGCAGAAAGCTATGAGGAAGGATTAGAGATGATGCTCGCAATAGAACAAAATTACAAACATACAGCTGCCGTACATTCGACATCCATTGACCGATTGAATGAAGTAGCAAAAAAACTGCAGACAGCAGTATTTGTCAAGAATGGACCGGCGCTTGCAGGCATTGGAATGCTAAGAGCAAATGAACCATTTACCATGATGGTTGCAAATGTTACCGGAGAGGGAACGGTAAGTTCAAGACATTATACCAGAAGAAGAAAATGCATGCTTACGAATGGGTTCTCCATTCGCTAGGGGATAAAATGAACCAGATTTATATAAAGACAAAAGTTGTATCCGGGGAGGATTCCCTAGAGCGACTTGGAAAATTCGAAGACAAAACAATATGGCTGATAGCAGATGCTTTTTTAGTAGATAATAAAAGCGTAAATCAGATAACGGAAAAGCTTGACAAGTCCAACAAAGTGGTTGTTTGCAGGGATGTGGTTCCGGACCCGCCACTTGAAGTGGTTGCAAAAGGAGTAGCATTGATACACAGCGTTCAGCCGGACATTATCATAGCGTATGGTGGAGGTTCGGCAATTGATACAGCAAAGGGTGTCATCTACTTTTCCAGACTCGCAAAATACGAAAAAGAATTGCGGTTTATTGCAATACCAACAACAAGTGGAACCGGTTCGGAAGTGACATCTGTAACGGTCATTACGGATACACAAACACAGATTAAATACCCGATTGAGGATGATGGGATTTTGCCGGATGAGGTAATCTTGTGTCCGCGTCTTACCGTGTCGGTGCCACCGGCGGTAACGGCAAATACGGGAATGGATGTGTTAACGCATGCACTTGAAGCCTATGTCGCAACAGGAGCTAATACCTATTCTGATGCGCTGGCAGAAAAGGCAATTGAACTTGTGTTTCACTATTTGAAGCAATGCTATCATGAAGGCGACAACCTGATGGCAAGAAGTAGGATGCAAGAAGCGTCGAATCTTGCGGGTAGCGCATTTAATATCGCCGGACTTGGCATGAATCACTCTATAGCACATCAACTTGGAGCTTTGTTTCATTTGCCGCATGGACTTGCAAATGCATTAATCCTAAATGGGGTAATCAGGAAAAATGCAGAGTATGAGGATATGAAAAAAAGGTATGCGATATTAGCCAAAAAGCTGAATATTGCTTCGCTGGATACGAAGGATGATGATGCAGTAGAGTTATTATGTTCTGAAATCAGAAAATGTCAGCAGGAGATGACAATGCCGCTTACATTGCGAGAGTGTAACGTGACAACGTCTATGCTGCAAGACAAAATCGATATAATCTACCAAAATGCAATGAACGATCGTTGTACGCAGACGGCAAAATACGTCTATAGTAAGGGGGAGATTGTAAATGTACTTTTTGGTCTGTTATAATTATGAATTGGTAGAACGATATAATTACAGAGAGTCTTGACTTTCTGCAGGCAGATTGAAAGTAGTAGGTATTATATGGGACAGAGGGATTCTTTTGAAAGTAGAGGAGTAGTACAGACGGATTCTTTTGAAAAGCAGGTAAATGTAGATTTAAATCATTTTGATATCGTGCATTTATTTGGAAAGGAGAAATTAGAAGAAATCCAGGAGAAGATTTCAAAGGTTACGGGGTTGGCATTTGTTACCGTTGATTATAAAGGCGAGCCTGTGACAAAATCTGTTTCTTTTACGCGTTTTTGCCAATGTGTTAGAGGCAATCATATAACAGAGCAAGGATGTTGGTCTTCCGATGCATACGGTGCTATTCAAGCAGCAACAACAAAGAAATCATGCATATATTTTTGTCCATGTGGTTTGCTTGAGGTTGCAATTCCGCTCATTGTAGAAGGGCATTACCTGGGCGGGTTCATAGGCGGACAGATTCTATGCGAAGACGCGCCAAAGGATATTGTAAGATTAGAGGCGATTTTCGACAGGACAGAGCTGATCAAACAAAGCGGAATTGACATGAGTCTGAAACAAGAAGCTACGAAACTTACATACGAACAGTTTTGTAATGCGTCTGAGCTGGCAGCAATGATTATCAGACAGATGACAGAAAGCGAGATTAGTAAGCTTGAACGCAGCATTACAGATCATGGAAAGATAGAAAGTCTAAAGCAGGAAAATAAAAATCTAAAATATCAAAATAAACTGAAAGAACTTCGAATTTCCGCTTTGAGTTATGAGAAGAGCCCGCAGTTTGTGATTAATACCGTTACCACGATTGCGAATCTTGCCATGATTGAAGGGGCAACCGAGACGAATGAGGCGTTGATTGTGCTGGCCGAATACATCAAATCAATGATGAATACAGACAGTTTCATTTATATGATAGACGAGATTGATAATGTGGAAAGGTATCTGCAGATACAAAAGATTCGTCATGGTGACAAGTTGAGCTACAACATAGAGATTCCGGAAAAGATGCGAATGCAGAGAATGCCGGCGTTGATCTTACAGCCATTTGTACAGCAGGCTGTTGAGCACGGGATTAGTTTGAATGAAAATGGTGGACTGATTCAAATCGTGGGAAGATACGTCGGAGATGACGTGATGATTTATGTCGAAGATGATGGACCGGGATTAGGAAATGAAGCGATAGAACAATTCTACAGCACCTATGACAGGTATGGTGATGGCGATGGAATTCAACAAAGTATAGAACGGGTCAGTAGGAGAATCAGAACTCTTTTTGGTAAAGAATATGATATTACCACGGAAGTAGTAGAAGGAAAAGGCCGAAAGGC
Organism: Eubacterium oxidoreducens; assembly: GCF_900104415.1. GTDB lineage: Bacteria > Bacillota > Clostridia > Lachnospirales > Lachnospiraceae > Eubacterium_C > Eubacterium_C oxidoreducens. Next base: position 32,444 of record NZ_FMXR01000012.1, read on the forward strand.
ATGCATAAGATTTCCAAAGTATTTTGATGAAAGGATGGACGCCGATGAATCGCATCCTAATAGTTGACGATGATCAAATAATGCGAAAAGCTCTTAGAGTAATGGTTGGAAAGATTGATGGTTTTATCGTATGTGCAGAGGCAATGAACGGAAAGCAGGCACTTGAAGCATACGAAAAGTATAAACCGGATATTATTTTCATGGATCTTGTTATGCCGACCATGACAGGCGTTGAAGCGGCTGAAATCATTCGAAAAAAAGACAGTGATACCATTATCTATTTTATCAGTGCATATAATAATTTTGAGTTGGCAAAACAGGCCGTCAAACTGAAAGTAAATGAATATCTGGTAAAGCCGGTATCTATGAAACTTCTCAGCGATGTACTGATGAATCAGAGAGTAGAACAAGAAAGCAAAATAGGCTATTACCTTGAACTTCTAGAAGAAATTGTGGAACAAAAGGATTTTAAAAATGCCTATCATAAGCTTCCGGGAATTATCAAAGAAATATACGAAAAATATGGCCAGAATAATGAACAACTGGTCAGTAATTTCAGATATTTAGGACAACGATTGCTCGTATCAGCTCAAAAGATGGACGGACAAGCGAAAGAAATCGATGAGTTGTTTGCAATCAGTGAATTGCATATTGGAGAACCAATGCTTGGAGAAATGTGGATGTTTAAAGTAATCAACCACGTATTTTTAAAAAACAGCATCCGAAGGTATCCGGTGCTGGCAAATGTTTTTTCCTATATCGATAATAATATTCATGAAGAAATCGGGTTAAGTCAGATTATTGATAATTGTGCAATTTCACAAGGATATTTAAGCAGAATTTTTAAAGACCAGTTTAATGTAAGCGTGATGGAATATCTTCACATGAGAAAGATACATCTTGCAAAAGGATATTTTTATCTGACAAATGATAGTGTTGCAGAAGTTGCATTTAAACTGGGTTATAACGAAAGCAGTTATTTTAGCAAGGTTTTCAAAAAGTATGAAAATATGACAATACAACAATATAAGAAATCAGTAATAGCATCAAATTAAACAGGCGGGTGAAGAGATGAGTGAACACTATGTAACATCAGAATCCGTGACGGAGGGTCATCCGGATAAACTGTGTGACCAGATCTCGGATGGGATATTGGATTTTGTTCTACAGCAAGATCCAAAGGCGCATGTTGCTGTGGAAACAATGGTATCAAAAAACACGATTATGATAGCCGGAGAACTTTCCACGACAGCTACGGTAGAGATACCGGCCATAGCCCGAACGGTACTTAAGGAAATCGGATACACATCAGAAGAAAGCGGCATAGATGCCGACAAATGTATGATTCTGACAAATATAAATATACAGTCAACCGATATCGCGATGGGTGTTAATAAATCAAGCGATAAAGAAGAAATCGGGGGTGGCGATCAAGGTATCATGTATGGATATGCCACCAACGAAACTTCGAACTACATGCCCATCACCATAGAGTTGGCGCATAAACTGGTAAGGCGGCTTGCGACAGTTCGAAAAGAAGGAATACTACCGTGGCTTTACCCCGATGGCAAAGCACAAGTAACGGTAAAATATAATGACGACGATAATCCATTCTCGCTGGAGGATATCGTTCTTTCTGCCCAGCATTTTCCCTCAATTCATTATGATTATTTAAAAAGTACGCTCTTGGATGAAGTGATTTATCCGGTACTTGCAGGACAATTTAATATAGAACAGACCAAAATCAAGATTAATCCAACCGGAAGATTTGTGATTGGCGGACCGGCAGGTGATACCGGTGTGACCGGCCGAAAAATTATGGTCGATACCTATGGCGGTGTTGCAAGACATGGCGGTGGAGCTTTTTCCGGCAAGGATCCGACAAAGGTGGATCGAAGTGCAGCATATATGGCCAGATATGTCGCTAAGAATGTTGTTGCGGCAGGTCTTGCAGACAAGTGCGAAATCTCCATTGCTTATGCAATCGGCCAGATTCAACCGGAGGCTGTGAATGTGGAAACTTTTGGAAGTGAACATATTGAGTGTAAAATCATTGAAGCTGTTGTAAGAGAACTCTTTGATTTTTCGGTAGCCGGTATGATACGAACATTGGATCTTAGAAAGCCTCAGTATCAAAAGACTGCAGCATATGGACACTTTGGAAGGGAGGATGCAGGATTTGGCTGGGAACGATTAGATATGGTGGAAAAGTTAAGGCAAAGAGCGATAGCAACACAATATACGCAGTTATTACGAGAAAGAGAAGTGAAATAAATGGAAATGGGTGTAATGAGTCAAGAAGAACTTATAAAAAAAGTTGTGGATAATGTAATAAAACAACTTCAAGAATTTGATGAGATGAAGATTCCTATCGGGGTATCAAACCGGCATGTACATGTGTCAAGACAGGATCTGGATATCCTTTTTGGAAAAGGGTATGAACTCACCAAAAGAGCTGACTTAGGTCAGCCGGGGCAATTTGCTGCAGAGGAAACCGTGACAGTAAGAGGTCCAAAGGGAGAGTTTCAAAAAGTAAGAATATTAGGTCCGGTGCGAGAGCAAAGTCAGGTAGAAATCTCGCTTACAGATGGATTTCAGCTGGGTGTGAAGGCTCCGATTAAAGAATCCGGTCAACTTGATGGAACTCCGGGAGTTACGCTGATAGGGCCGCGCGGAATGGTGGATATGCCGCAAGGAACGATTGTTGCGCTGCGACATATTCATATGACGCCGGAGCAGGCAAGCCGAATGGGGCTGAAAGATAAAGATATAGTGGAGGTGGAGACATATGGAGAAAGAGCCGGTGTACTTGGCAATGTGCTTGTTCGAGTGTCCGACAAATATGCCTTGGAAATGCATGTAGATATTGACGAAGCGAATGCATGCTTGCTCAAGAATAAGGATTACGTAAAGATTAAAAGATAATGGAGTGGTAAGTAGTGATTATAGAAAAAGGTGTGTTGGATTCGTTCGCGACATTGGTGGAGACAGAAACGGTCAATTCGTATGATGGTCCGCTGAAAGTCGGAGTGGATTTGGGGACGGCCAATATTGTATTGGCAGTAGTTGATGAAAATAACGAACCTGTAGCCGGGGCGATGTTTCCGTCAACGGTAGTGAAGGATGGAATTGTAGTGGATTATATGGGTGCCATCCAAATCGTAAAGGGCTTAAAAGAACAGGTAGAGCAGCGTCTCGGAACGGTTTTAGAAGAGGCCGCTTGTGCAATTCCGCCGGGGGTTGTATCGGGAAGCGTAAAAGCAATTTCCAATGTGGTAGAAGGAGCCGGATTTGATGTAATCAATATTGTGGACGAACCAACTGCGGCTGCAAGCGTTTTGGATATCAAAGACGGAGCGGTAGTAGATGTCGGTGGGGGAACGACCGGAATCAGTATTATCAAGGATGGGGAAGTGATATATACCGCAGATGAACCAACCGGAGGTACCCATATGACCTTGGTGCTGGCGGGGTACTATAATCTGGCCATGGAAGAGGCCGAGGCTTTAAAAAAGAATAGTGGTAAGGAAGCGGATATATTTCCAATTGTAAAACCGGTCATACAAAAGATGGCAACGATAGTCAAAAACTTTTTAAAAGATTATGAGGTACCGGCAGTCTATGTAGTTGGGGGAGCATGTAGTTTTAAGGAATTTGCAGCAGTCTTTGAAAAAGAGCTGGGAATTCCAACGATAAAATCGAATCAACCGCTTTTGGTTACTCCGTTAGGAATTGCCATGAATAGCGTAAAACAATAAAAGGAGAAGGAAGGAAAGAATAGTTATGGATATTGATGTAAATGTGATTGAACAGATGGTAAAAAAGGCAATTGCACAGGTGTCAAATGAGGGAAATATTACTTGTGCGCCCAGCGCACAGCAGAGGGGAAATTATGGTGTGTTTGATACGATGGATGGAGCGATTGAAGCTTCTGTGATAGCACAAAGACAGTTGTTACGTTCTAGTATGGAAGAGCGCAAGATTTATGTTGATGCAATTAGACAGGCAGTCTTAAATCGCGAGAACTTAGAGATGATTTCTCTACTGTCGGTAGAAGAGACTCAGATTGGAAAGTATGAGCACAAAATTATAAAAAACAGACTGGCGGCTCAAAAGACTCCGGGAATCGAAGATCTGATTACCGAGGCACAGTCCGGAGACAATGGTCTTACCCTGATTGAATATTGTGCGTTTGGTGTAATTGGGGCAATTACTCCAACGACCAATCCAACAGAAACGATCATCTGCAATTCCATTTCCATGATTGCAGGTGGAAATACGGTAGTATTTAGCCCGCATCCAAGGGCAACCAAGGTATCGCATTTGTTGGTAACCATATTAAATAAGGCATTAGAAGAAGTGGGCGCACCGGCCAATATGATTACAACCGTCAAGGAACCTTCTATAGAAAATACGAATGCGATGTGTGAGCATCCTAAGATTAGAATGCTGGTTGCGACCGGTGGACCATCTATCGTAAGAAAGGTTATGTCTACGGGAAAGAAGGCAATCGGAGCAGGAGCAGGTAATCCTCCGGTAGTAGTAGATGAAACGGCTGATATTGAAAAAGCGGCAAAGGATATCATTGATGGTTGTTCTTTTGATAATAATGTACCTTGCATTGCAGAAAAGGAAGTATTTGCAGTAGATCAAATCTGTGATTATCTTATTCACTGCATGAAATTAAATGGTGCGTATGAAATGAAAGATCCGGCCATGATTGAGAAGTTAGATGCACTTGTGACGAATGAAAAGGGAGCACCGAAGGTAGAGTTTGTCGGAAAGAGTGCAAAGCATATTCTTGGAAAACTGGGAATAACAGTAGGTGATGAAGTACGTGTCATTATTATGGAAGTGAATAAAAATCATCATTTGGTAACAGAAGAGATGATGATGCCGATTCTTCCGGTGGTAAGATGTCATGATGTAGATGAGGCAATTGAAGAAGCGTATGTTGCAGAAAATGGAAATCGTCATACCGCAATGATGCATTCTAAGAATGTGGATAAGCTGACGAAGATGGCAAAACTTTTAGAAACTACAATCTTTGTTAAGAATGCTCCTTCTTATGCAGGAATTGGAGTTGGTGGAGAAGGACATACCACATTTACCATTGCCGGACCTACCGGAGAAGGCCTTACAAGTGCAAGATCTTTTTGCAGAAAGAGAAAATGCGTGATGTCCGACGGATTGCATATCAGATAGTCGAAAGGGGCTGCCATGGAATTATTAGAGCAGATAAAAAATGCCGGAATTGTGGGTTGTGGAGGCGCAGGCTTCCCAACCCACGTCAAGCTGAATTGTGAAGTGGAATATTTAATTATTAACGCAGCCGAGTGTGAACCGTTGCTTCGAACAGACAGATATCTTATGCTGAATGCGGCACAAGAGGTGATTACAACGATTGAAAAAGTTGCGAAAATGACTAAGGCGAAAAAGGTCTGTATCGCATTAAAAGAGACCTATCACGATGAGATTGCATCGCTAAAAGAAGTGATAGAAAAAAGCGGAAGTATCGTAGAATTATTTTTGCTCAAGAATTTCTATCCGGCCGGTGATGAGCAAATCATGGTATTAGAAGTGACAGGGCGAACGGTTCCGCCAAGTGGTATTCCTTTAGATGTAGGGGCGGTTGTTTCGAATGTAGCAACTATGTATTCCATATATGAAGCATCTTGTGATGTGGTTTTTACAGAAAAATATCTTACGGTGACAGGAGCAGTACAAAATCCGATAATCGTAAAGGCACCTCTTGGTACTTCGTTGGCGCAATGTATTGAAGCCGCCGGAGGGGTCACGGTAGAGAATTATCATATTTTAATTGGTGGACCTTTGATGGGAAAGGTATATCCTAAGGAGGAGCTAGAACAACATTTTGTCACCAAGACAACATCGGGAGTTGTAATCGTACCGGATGAAGCACATCTGGTGAAAATGCGAGAAACACCTTTGCGGCATATTCAAAAAAGAGCAAAGGGTTCTTGCATACAGTGCCAGACGTGTACGCAGATGTGCCCAAGATATTTAAGCGGACATCCGTTATCGCCACACAAAATTATGCGTAAAATGGCATATGTAAATGATGTGACGACAATCTTGAATGATCCGGATGTACAAGAAGTAATGACATGCTCGGAGTGTGGAGTGTGCGAGGCTTATGCCTGTCCAATGGGGCTTGCGCCAAGGCAGGTCAACATCTATATCAAAAATGAGCTTCGCAAATCCGGATTCAAATATGAAAAGGATACTGAGACAACGTTTCGGTATCGACAAGATCGTGAATATCGGAGAATTCCTTCTCATAGAATTGCAGCAAGACTTGGAGTAGAACAGTATTATGATTATACCATAAGAGAACGAAGGACACTTACACCGGATAAAGTAACGATATCTTTGCAACAGCACATTGGTGCTCCGGCTGAGCCGGTAGTAGCAGTTGGAGATTATGTAAAACAAGGTAGCTTGATTGGCGAAATTCCACCAAAGGCACTTGGTGCCAGGGTGCATGCATCAATTGCAGGTAAAGTTACGAAGATAGAAAATGGTTTTGTGACAATTGAAAAATGATAAGGAGAAGCTCGCATGATTACAATTGGATTTTTAGAAAGCAATAGCATTGCAAAAGGGATAGAAGGTGCTGATGCAATGCTTAAGGCTGCAGAGGTAAGACTTGTAACGTCACGTCCAAGTTGTCCGGGTAAATATCATATTATGGTATCGGGAGAAGTATCTGCAGTACAATCGGCGATGGAAGCCGGCAAGGAAGTGATAAGTGATTCATTGATTGATGAGCTTGTGATTCCAAGAGTTCATCCGCAGGTGATTGAGGCAATTAATATGTCAACAATGCCGGAGACAATTAAAGCAGTTGGAGTAATGGAATATTTTTCTGTTGCAGCTGCGGTAGTTGGTGCAGATGCAGCTGTAAAAGCAGCTGGAATTACTTTGATGGAGGTGCGTTTGGGTACCGGAATCGGAGGGAAATCTTTTGTTACGATGACAGGAGATGTATCGGCGGTGGAAGCTGCAGTCAGCGCCGGAATTGAAGAAGCTGTGGAAAGCGGTATGCTGATTAGTAAGGTTGTCATTCCGCATCCACATAAAGACTTGCTAGAAACTCTTCTATAAATATTAGAAATAAGCAAAAAGGAGCTGTGCACGAATTAGTGTATAGCTTTTTTTTGCCATAAATGCGGCCTGGAGTTTTCTCTATTGATGGAGGGGAGGATACAGCGGATGCATATCCAAATGAAGGATGGAGAAATTGTGATAGAATCCGGATCTATGGATTATTTACAGAATACATGATAGAATTTAGTCCTAGATGATAATCGTAAGCAGTTAAGGATGGTTATGATATGTGGGATATTATTATGGAAGGAATCTGGTATCTGCGAAACTTCTTTGGTAATGTATTCGTATTATTTGTCATAGTCAGTGTGATACTGGTTTATGTGACGGCACTTTTGCTGAAAAATAAAGAAGCAAAAAGTATCGGAGAAAAAAGGATCGCGCTTGTAACCGGAGCCTCTAGCGGACTTGGACACGCGTATGCAAGGCAGATTGCAGCGACGGAGAAGGACATTGATGAAATCTGGCTTGTGGCAAGACGCGCAGAGCGCCTTGAGAGTCTGGCGCAGGAGCTAAGCCGGATGAATATGAAGTCTAAAGTTTTTGCGCTTGATTTGACAGAAAAAGAAAGCTATCAGATTATAGAAAGTGAACTAAAAAAGCAGCAAGTTCGTATTGGCCTGCTGATTGTCTGTGCCGGCTATGCCAAGATTGGCAATTATGAAAGAGTCAGTCGGTATGACAGCGGACATATGATTGACTTGAATTGTAAGGCAGCAGTTGATACAACGTTAGTAGCTCTTCCTTTTATGAAGGCAGGAGACCGTATTATGGAGGTATGTTCAACCGCAGCATTTCAGCCGCTACAGCACATGAATATCTATGCCGCAAGTAAGGCGTTTTTATATAGTTACACCAGAGGACTTAGGATGGAACTTTTGCCTCGCAAGATTAAGGTGACGGCTGTATGTCCATATTGGATTAAAGATACCGAATTTATAGCAGTAGCAAAAGATGATGAGAAGATGGTCATAACCATAGCGCTGTTCGACACTTTCCGTTTTCCACAAAGGCAGAGCCTGTGGCAAGACGCTCGCTTTTGGCATCGAGAATAGGACTTGCTGTAGCAACACCGGGAATTTTTTGCATCATACATAGAATCTTTGCAAAAGTGATTTCCAAAGAAGCTGCAATGTACATATGGGAAGGTATGCGACGATTATAGAAAGAGGAAGATTTATGGCAAGTAGTAAGAAATTTATTTCATGGAATGTTAATGGGTTAAGAGCTTGTGTGACAAAAGGCTTTTTGGATTTTTTTAAAGAAGTAGATGCGGATATTTTCTGTATTCAGGAAAGTAAGCTCCAAGAAGGGCAGATTGATTTGGAGCTGCAAGGCTATCATCAATATTGGAATTATGCTGTGAAAAAAGGGTATTCCGGAACGGCTATTTTCACAAAGGAAAAGCCGCTTGATGTAACTTATGGAATGGGAATTGAAGAACATGATCAAGAAGGTCGCGTCATTACTTTGGAATTTGATACGTATTATTTCGTGACGGTATATACGCCAAATTCCCAGACCGAATTAAAGCGGCTTGAATATCGAATGAAGTGGGAAGATGATTTTAGAGAATATCTAAAAAGTCTAGATGCAAAAAAACCGGTGGTTGTATGTGGCGATATGAACGTGGCATATCAGGATATAGATCTTAAGAATCCAAAGACCAACCATAAGAATGCCGGATTTACCGATGAGGAGCGTAATAAGATTGACGAACTCTTTGATGCAGGATTTGTAGATACCTTCCGGTATTTCTATCCGAATCAGACCGAGATCTATTCGTGGTGGTCGTATCGATTTAAAGCCAGAGAGAAGAATGCAGGATGGCGGATTGATTATTTTCTGGTATCGGAGCGGATTCGGGAAAGACTGGTGGATGCTAAGATTCTTACAAAGGTACTTGGCTCAGATCATTGTCCGGTTGAACTTGAAATTGAAATCTAGAGAACGATAAACTTAAGAATAATGTTAAAGAAAAAAGAACGTATAGCCGATAAGAACTATAGTAAAATATATCGGCAATACGTTTTTTTGTGCAAAAAAAACACTAGGCGAGTCTTGACAAAACTAGGAAGATAGTCTGAAAATGCCTGAAAAATGGGATTTTTTTAAAGTTTTCACAAAAAAAGGCTAATGTTTTAGACAAAGTCACCGATACATAATACAGAAGAGGCGGTTTAAAGGACGCGTTCTTCAAAAATTATCTTAGATAAGGAAAGGAGATGCATAAAATGCGCATAGAAGCTTATAACCAGATATCACAGGTTTATAAAACATCAAAGACGAGCAAAGCTTATGCATCGTCAAACACTTCCTCAGCAAGAGATGAGGTTCAGATTTCATCTTTTGGTCAAGCATTTCAGGTAGCAAAGGATGCTGTCAAGAATGCTGCAGATGTCAGAGAAGATAAAGTCGCATCCGTTAAGAGTGCAATTGATAACGGAACTTACAGCGTAAGTGCAGATGACTTTGCATCAAAATTATTGGAAAAATATAACGAATCTCTGATTTAGAAATGAGGAATAAAAGTGGCAAGTTTGATGGAAAACCTTCTAGATGTCCTCGAACGTGAGCATAAGGAATATGAGAAACTATTTCAGTTAGGACAGCGAAAAAGACAGATTCTGATTGATGCTGACGTTGAGGAACTAGAGGTACTGACAGAACGGGAACAGGATGTTTCCAGTACGCTTAGAAATCTTGAAAATAAGCGAGAGCAGATCATGGATGATATGTCAGTTGTTCTAAACAGGAAGAAGGAAGAAATGACGCTCGGAAAAATGATTGAAATATTGGATAAGCAACCGGAACAACAGTCTCGTTTAACTGAAATCAGGACTAAGCTTGGGGCAACACTGAAAGAAGTGTCAGCCATCAACGAGCAGAATCGAGTATTAACACAGCAGGCTTTAGAGCTTGTGGAATATGACTTAAACCTCTTTCGAAGTTTTCGTCAGGCACCTGAGACCGCAAATTACAACCGGAATGCTTATAATACCGGTGATTTATTGGGGTCTTCGGGGTTTGATACAAAACAGTAGAAAAAGAGGTTTTTTTTATGGCAAACAGTATGGGAAGTCTCTGGGTGGGCGCATCCGGATTGCAAAACAGTCAAAATGCAATGAATATAACAGCAAACAACTTGACAAATGTTGACACAACAGGATATGTGCGTCAGCAGGTACTGTTTGGAGATAAAACATATATCTCGTCCGGGGTACAGGCGGCAATCAGTAAACAAACAACTGGTTTGGGAGTTTCCATCTCGGACGTAATTCATAATCGTGATGTCTTTTTGGATAAAGCATATCGTCAGGAAACAGGACGATATGAATTCTATTCTGCATCTTACAGTGCGACAACAGAAATTGAAGATATCCTACAGGAATTAGACGGTGAGTCGTTCCAGAATATCTTAAGTAGCGATGATGAAAGCTTATGGGTAGCTTTCCAGGAACTTGCAAAAGATCCGTCAAGCGGTGTAAATCAGAATCTGGTACTCCAAAAGGCATCTCTTTTTATTACCAGAGCACAGGCTGTATATGAAAGCATTAATACCTATCAAAAGCAGTTAAATACACAGATTACAGATGCCGTAGATAAGATTAATGAACTTGGTCAGACAATCTATGAATTGAATATAAAGATTCAAAAGATAGAAGCAGGCGGCGTTGAGACAGCATCTTCGCTTCGCGATGAAAGAGATCTTGCGCTCGATGAACTGTCAGAGCTTTGCAATATGACTTACAAAGAAACGATGTCAGGAATCGTGAAAGTCAGTATAGAAGGCGTAGAATTTATCAACGAAGCTATGGTCTATGAGATGGGAGTGGAATATGACAAATCGACAGGGTTTGCAACACCAATCTGGCCGCAGCTTGGACAGGATAAAGACGGGAATAGTTATGAAGTCTTTGATTTGGAATCGGAGATTTCTTCGGCATATAACACGGATGTCGGCAAACTTAAGGGAATTCTCCTTGCAAGAGGAGATAGCGTGGCAAATTATACCGACATGTATGATCTTGTTAATTCCACAGCACAATATTTCAGTGAATTGACAGAGGATGATTATAAGACAGAACAAGAATACGAAACGCTTACAGGAGCTTCGGTGTGTCTAAATACACAGGCAGAATTTGACACCTTGATTCATTCTATTGTAACAGCAATCAATGATTTGCTTAGTCCGCTGACTTATGCAACACAGGCGGGGCTTACAGCAGGCACAACACTTACCGATGCAGATGGAAATGAATATACGGTGACAGATACCACGAGAATATTAGATGCCGAGAATTGCTGCGTAGGAAGCGATGGAAAATTGCCGCCACAGGAACTGTTTTCAAGAAGCGGATGTGAACGTTATACAGAAGTGACGGACGCAGCGGGAAACACTTATTACTTATATAATGAAGAAGATTTAAGCGATACAGGTTTGATGTATACGGTTAAGAGTATTTCCATTAATGAAGCGATTCAGCAGGATTCAAGTAAGATACCATACTTAGAGCAAAACGGAGAAGTGAGCTATGAACTTGGCGAAGCACTGTCCGATATGTGGAATGTGTCAGATCTTCAGCTTAATCCGACAGTTGGCGGTACCTGGACATTTTCCGAATATTACGAGCAGATGGTTGGGGAACTTGGAACCAACGGTAATGTCTTCAAGACGACGGTAGAGAATCTGGAAAGTACAACCGAAGCGCTTACCACTTCAAGAAATTCTGTTGTAGGCGTATCGTCAGATGAAGAGCTTACGAAAATGATCAAATATCAAAATGCATATAATGCAGCAAGTAGATATATTAATGTTATCAGTGAAATGATTGAACATATTGTAACGAACTTATAGGAAGGAGATGCGTCAACATGCCATCAACTTTTTTGGGATTATCCACAGCACACAGTGGACTTTCTACATATCAGATTGCAGCCAATACGGTTGCAAATAATATTTCGAATGTACAGACGGAAGGGTATTCAAAGCAGGTTACCAATCGAGTAGCATCTGCAGCTCTTCGCGTAAATGCAAAGTATGGTACACTCGGAACTGGAGTTGAGACAGTATCCATCACGCAGGTGAGAAACGTCTATTATGATAATAAATATTGGACAAATAACGCATCTGTAGGATTGTATGATGCATTATATGAATATTCTGTACAGATAGAAGACTTTTTTGCAGATGATTCTTCTACAACAGGATTTTCAACTATTTTATCAACGATGTTCAATAATTTAGAGACGCTAGCCACAAATTCGGATGATGACAGCGTACGAAATCAGTTTATTTCAGGTTCGCAGTCTCTTGCAACCTATTTTAATTCTGTTGGAACGCAGTTAAAGGATCTGCAAGAGGATTTGAATTCTCAGGTAAAGTCGGCAGTAGATGAAATCAATGCAATAGCCAAAAAGATATCTGTCTTAAATGATCAGATTAATACCATTGAGATTCAGGGCGGTTATGCAAATGAACTTCGTGACCAAAGAGCGCTTCTTATTGATCAGTTATCGGAAATTGTTCCAACAGAGGCATCGGAGCAGCTGGTTTACAATTCCAATGATCCGGACAGTTACACAGGTGCTACGCTCTATACCGTTAAGATTAACGGTCAGACGCTGGTAAGTGGGAATAATTATGAGACGCTTAAGTGTGTTGCGAGAGAGAATAAAATAAATCAGACAGATGCCGATGGATTATATGAAATTGAATGGGAAAGTACAGGTAATACCTTCCATCCGGAAAGCGCATCGGGATCAGGAAGATTAAAAGGACTTTTATTATTACGTGACGGAAACAATGGAGAGTATTTTCAAAGTACGATTACCAATGTAGATACAAGCACAGCGCAGCCGGTTATTACCGTGACGGCCAATTCAGCAATTTCAATTGCAGAACTGACACTTGCGCAATCCGGTCTGGTGACCATTAATAATGTGGATTATGCATACGATTCATTTACTGCTTATTATAATGATGATGGAGAACTTGAAACGTTCGAATTTATCCTGGCAGAAGGAACTGACACATCTAAGATTACAGAAGGCAAGCGATTAACGGTCGGAGATGATGTGGATTATATGGGCGTGGCTTATTACCAGGCGCAGCTTACAGAATTTCTTCGAAACTTTTGCGCAGAATTTAATAAGATGGAGATGTATCAGACGGATGAGGAAGGAAATATCCAGACGGATGCAGATGGAAATGCCTTAAGTAATTATTATTTGAATGAAGATGGTGATCCGGAAGCAATGGGATGCTTTTGGGTGGCCAACAGTACCGTAGATGCAACGCAGATTGATCTTGGAGAAAAGACAGGAAGTTTTAACAGTCTCTCCACCGATAGCAGCCAAAGCTATTATGCTTTAACAGCTCTTAATGTAGCGGTATCGAAAGAATCGCTTGAAGATCCAAATCGATTTGCAACGACAGAAGATCCGTTAAATGGTGTGGCAGATTATTCTTTGGTTACAAAGCTGACCACATTGAAGGATGAGGTTGTGATGTATCGTGGATGTGCAGCATCAGACTTTTTGCAGTGCTTGATTTCTGACAGTTCTGTAGATACAGAGGAAGCGCAGATATTTTCAACAAATTATACGGACATGGCCAATACCATTTCGAACCAGAGAATGTCGGTATCCGGCGTGGACGAAGATGAAGAAGCTTTGGATCTTGTAAAGTTCCAAAATGCCTACAACTTAGCATCCAAGATGATTTCTACATTGTCCGAAATGTATGATCGATTGATTCTTGAGACAGGAGTATAAGGAGGAAACAAAAGATGCGTATAACCAATAACATCATTGTGAAAAATTCCAAATACAACATAAATAACAATAAGGTCAGTGTAGATAAGTATAATACACAGATGTCAACACAAAAGAAGATTGCAAGAGCATCCGAAGATCCGGTTGTGGCAATTCGTTCCCTGCGACTTGCAGATTCTTTAAGTGAAGTAAATCAGTATTATGAAAAGAACATTCCGGATGCAGAATCCTGGATGAGTGTTACAGAGACTGCATTGTCCAATATGAAAGATATTTTGACGGACATGTATCGCCAGTGTGTCAATGGAGCTACCGACACTCTGACAGCGGACGATAGAGAAGCAATCGTTACAAGTCTTCAGGCATTGTCGGAACAGTTTTATGCAGAAGGCAATACGGATTATGCAGGTCGTACGGTCTTTACCGGATATAAGACAAATCAGGATCTTACATTTACAGAAGATGACAGTAATGATATCTATGAACTTACAGAGGTTTTTTCTTATACGGATATAGAGGCGCAGCAGTATTTTGGAAATGAAGTTAGCATCTCTGATGTGACTACGGATGTGGCAAATGGTTCTACAGCGACAATTGCAATGCCAACATCGGATACCTTCCAAAGAATTCGCTTGTCTTATGGTGCGTATAATGATGACCAGCTTCTTACAACCTCCAGTGCGCTAACTTATAAATATTTAGATGCAAGTGGAAATGAATATTCCGGAAGTTATGCGGTTACATCAACAACCAGAGAAGAGTGGGAAGCAAATGGCTATACGCTTGCAGACGGAGCGGTATTATTTTTGGCGGATACCGGAGAACTCATTCTTGGATCGGATGTTTCAGATACTATGAACCAGGTAGAGGCATATGATATTTCGATTACTTATACGAAAAAAGGATTTGAACAAGGAGAGCTTCGTCCGGAGAATTACTTTGACTGCACCAAAACAGAAGTAACACCGGAAGGCGAAGAACTCGCTCCGATTACTTATACATTGGAAGATCAGGATATTAATTATACAGTGGCAAGCAATCAGACCATTACGGTAAATACGCAGGCACATGATGTGTTTGATGCATCTGTTGCAAGAGACATTGAAGAACTTGCAGAGGCGGTAAATAAAGCGCAGGCGGCTTCGGATAAGATTACCCAGATTGAACAGATGATAGCCCAGACAACAGATGAAGATGAAATCAGTAGACTGAATTCGTGGTTAGAGGCTGCACACAAGGAGTCGGACTATTATGAAGATTATGTACAAAGCAAGTTCAGTAGTGCGGTGGGAGATTTTACCGATTATCTTGCCAGTGTCAATCTGGCAGTGACCGATTGCGGAAGCCGTTCGCAGAGATTAGAGCTTACGAAGACAAGAATGAATGCGCAGCAAGAAACGATTGAAGAATTAAAATCACAGAACGAAGATCGTGATATATCTGATATAATTATAGATTATACGGCAGCATATAATGCATATACTGCTTCGCTGACGGCAGCATCGAAGATTAATCAGCAATCTCTTTTAGATTACATAAGATAATGACCGGAAAGGAGTAAATACATGAAGGCAAAAACACGATTATTTGGGGAAATTGATATTGAGGACAGTAAGATCCTAAAATTCACAAATGGAATTATCGGCTTCCCGGATCTTAAGAACTTTACACTAATTTATGATGCCGATGAGCAAGAGGGACATGCAATCTCTTGGCTTCAATCCATGGACGAGCCGGAATTCGCGATGCCGGTATTAGATCCACTTGTCGTAAAGCAGGATTATAATCCGATGTTCTCGGAAGAGTCACTAGCGGCACTTGGCGATATCGGAAGTGAGAATGGCTTGCTGCTTGTTACGGTTACCGTGCCGGCGGAGATTGAGAAGATGTCTGTGAACTTAAGAGCACCATTTGTAATTAATACAGAGACTTGCAAGGCGGCGCAGATTATTGTGGAAGATCAATATCCGGTGAAGTTTTATATTTATGATATTTTAAAAGAAGGGGCGGGTGAATAAGAATGTTAGCACTTACAAGAAAAAAAGGCGAGTCTTTAATGCTCAACAACAACATTGAAATAACCATTCTGGAAATCCGCGGAGATCAGGTAAAGATTGGGATTAATGCACCAAAAGATGTTTCCATTTACCGAAAAGAAGTCTATCTGCAGATTCAAGAAGAGAACAAAGCAGCACAGGATGCAGCAGGTCTTGCAGCTTTAAAAAATATGCTTGGACCAAAGAAGTAGAAAAAAATCGGAAGAACGGTAAATTAATTAAAGAAAACGTCCGATACAAATAATGACCAGAAAGCCGCTAGATTTTTTGGCGGCTTTCATTAACCAGATTTATAAAGTCCATTTTATATAGCGATAAAGATCGCATAAGGCACATGGAGGTGAATAGTAAAATGGGAATCGATTCAATTAATTCAACAACAGCAACAGCAAGCTATACCGAGCCTGCACAGTCAGCACCGGTATCTAGACCGGCAACAACGAAGTCTGTAAGTACTAATATACCGGCACCAAGCAGTAATGCTGGCAGTCACAATGGCACGAGAAATACAACAAATGCCGACTTCAGTACCAAAAATGCCAAGGATATGGCGGCAACCATTGCCCCATCGCAAGAAGACTCCAAAGAACGTGTAGAGGCGCAAAACGAGTCTATAAAAAGTGCGGTAGATACCATTAATAAGGCTTCTAACACAGAAGCGATCTTTGGAATTCATGACAAGACGAATCGTGTCACGATTAAGATTGTAGATAAAGAATCAAAGGAAGTTATTAAAGAACTTCCGCCTGAGAAGACGCTGGATATGATTGCAAAGGTTTGGGAAATGGCCGGCCTGTTTGTGGATGAGAAGCGATAGGAGGAACCTGCCATGGCTATACGTATGAGCGGAATGATATCAGGTCTTGATACAGATGCGATTGTAACAGAACTGGTATCAGCATATTCAACAAAAGTAGATAAATACAAAAGCGCACAGACAAAACTGTCTTGGAAACAGGATGCATGGAAATCATTAAATACTAAGATTTACAGCCTGTATACAAGCGTTGGAAGTATGCGTTATGAATCTGCCTACAACTTAAAGACGACAAGCGTATCAGACACAACCAAAGCAACGGTTACAGCATCGTCAAGTGCTGTTAACGGAACGCAGTCGTTAAAGATTACTTCTCTTGCAAAGTCAGGTTATCTGACAGGAGGAGTGCTTTCGCAAAGTGGAGCAACAACTTCGACGACATTAAGCGACCTTGGTTATACCGGAGGAAGCGGAACCATCAATATTAACGGAACGACATTTGAAGTGACCGGCGATACGACAATTGCCAGCTTTACGCAGAAACTAAAAGATGCAGGTGTAAATGCATCTCTAGATACAACCAATAATCGTATCTTCGTAAGTTCAAAAGATTCCGGAACAGAAAATGAATTTACTTTGACAGGTGCGGACTTAGCAGGAACGCAGGCCTTGTATGCACTTGGTCTTAGTACGGGATCAACATCAGGAAGTGCAACGTACAGCGGAATTGTATCGCAATACGGTGTATTTACGGATGACCAGGGAAATACATATGATGCATCCGATTACAATTTAACATATGATGAGAGCAATGGTTATTATCTTACAGATGATGAAGGAAATAAAGTTGCAAGTTATGATGAAGATGCAACATCAGCCAAAGTACAAAGTCTGATTGAAGATGGAACGCTGACAGCATCTAGTTATGCGAATTCTACTTACAAATATCAGACCAATCTTTACAATTATGCACTAGCTGCAGCAGGTGGAGATACGACGCTGACAGACAAGTATACAGCTTATCATACGGCGCTAGATGCGGTGGATGAAGTAAAGAGTGCATTAGGGGATGACTATACAACCTTCACATCATTGCTTTCAAAGTCTTCTTCAGCGCTTGAGAGTAGTTATTATGATGCAGACGGAAATAAGCTTACAAAGACGACATCCAAAGATGATGACGGAAATGAGACCGTTACGTATTCTTATACCGACGAAGATGGCAACACAGTTGAAGTAGCAGAAGATGATGTCCTTACAGGAACACAGTATCTAGACTCCTTAAAAGCAACAGCCGGACTTACCGATGATGATGCGCTTGCAGCTTATAAGGAAAATGTATCTACGATTTCAAGCTATGAAAGCAGCAGTCTGTATGCGGTGATGGAAAAGGTAGGAGCAGTTGCGGCCGGCACGGATGAGGAATATTCGTCTTTAGAAGAGCTTGCGGATGCAGCGCTTAGTGCGGCAACAGAAAGCTTTATGTCCAATGTTTCCTATGCAGTATCACAGTCATCCGGAGCAGATAGCGAATATATCAACAGCGATGCTGTTCGAGTGGACGCACAGGATGCAACGATTATTTTAAATGGCGCAACCTTTACCTCAAATTCGAATACTTTTACGGTAAATGGGCTTACCATTACAGCAAATGCGTTAACCGGAGAAGATGACAGTGATGCGATTAGTATCACAACTTCAACGGATACGTCAGGAATTTATGACAAAGTAAAATCCTTCTTAAGTGATTATAACGAACTGATTAATGAGATGACCAGTTTGTATAATGCTTCCTCAGCAAAAGGATATGAACCTCTTACAGATGATGAGAAAGAGGCGATGACCGAGACGGAGATTGAAGCATGGGAGGAGAAGATTAAAGACGCGCTTCTTAGACGTGATACCACACTTAGCAGTATTACGAATGTCATGACAAATGCGATGGCATCTTCAATCTATATCAAAGATGGAGCGGCTATTTCCTATTCAAGTTCTGCAAAAGCATATATGTACAACGGAGAGACACTATATGACGATGATGGAAATGCGATTACATCGGCCAGTCAGTTAAGAACTTATGCGCAGTCTAACGGCTTTACAAGCTACAGTTTGTCGAGCTTTGGTATCTCAACACTTGGTTACTTAAATGCTGAGACCAATGAGCAGAATGCATATCATATTGACGGTGATGAAGACGATGATGTAACCTCAGGAAACACAGATAAGCTGATGGCAATGATCCAGTCAGATCCGGATACGGTGATTGCATTTATGAAACAGCTTAGCAGTAATTTATATACAGCGATAGACAACAAGATGAAGTCGACAACTCTAAGTAGTGCATACACGGTATATAATGACAAGGAAATGGCACAAGAATACAGTGATTATACAGATACCATTTCCGATTGGGAGGACAAGCTAGAAGACTTAGAGGATTATTATTATGATAAGTTCTCAGCAATGGAAACGGCATTGGCAGAACTGCAGTCTAAGACTTCGGCTTTATCATCTTTGCTTGGATCTTAATAAAAAAACGTTCTAATGATAAGTTAAATACAAAGTGCGGGTATGCGGCATTTTGTCGCATACCCATACACCAGATAATACAGGGAGGAAAAGGCAATGGCTTTAAATAGAGGATATGCAGCATATGCAAATAATAAGATTATGACAGCGTCTCCGGCAGAACTTACACTGATGCTTTACGACGGAGCCATTAAATTCTGCAACCTTGCAATCGCGGGAGTAGAGGAAGGGGATATTATGAAAGCACATAATAATATCCGTAAAGTTGAGAATATTATATCGGAGTTTCAGGCAACGCTTAATTTTAAATATCCGGTTGCTAAGGACTTTAATAATGTATATACATATCTAAAACAGCGTCTTACAGAGGCGAATATCAAGAAAGATAAAGAAATTTTAGCAGAAATTTTAGAGCATCTTCGTGGCATGCGTGATACATGGAAAGAAGTCATGCGCATGGGGAAAGCCGGTACAACGAAACAGGTATCATAGATAGGCATCCGATGTTATACTAGTTAAAAAAGGAGAATTCCGGTATGGATAAGAATTATTTAGAGGTTATGCTTCAAAGTCTTGAGAAGAAGAATGCCCTCTTGGATAAGATATTGGAAAAGAGTAGACAGCAAGAGCAGGATTTAAATAATCCGGAGCTGTCCGCGGATGATTTTAACGCGCTGGTAAGGGAAAAAGCCGGTCTCATTGAGTCGCTTACAAGACTTGACAGAGGATTTCAGAGCGTGTATAACAAAATCAAAGCACAACTAGAATATAATCGTCAGCAATACAAGAAAGAGATTGCAGCGATGCAACATCAGATTCGGGAGATTATGGATAAAAGTAACGCGATCCAGGCACAGGAAGCCAGGAATAAGCAGCTTGCACAAAAGAAGTTCTCCGGAATCCGGGATAAGGTGAAGCAAGTGCGTAATTCACAGAAAGTTGTGAATCAATATTATAACAACATGATGAAGGTGAACTACGTAGATTCTCAGTTTTTGGACAGCAAAAAATAATTTTGATAACTTCAGAAATTTTTTTCTGATTGTTATAAAGTATTTGGTACTATGTACCGATATACAAAGTGTAAGGATAAAAAATAGGTTTTATCCTAAATACCAAAAGACCGCAAGGATGCGGCTTAACAAAATTCAAGGAGGAATATATTATGGTAGTACAACACAACATGCAAGCGGCAAACACAAACAGACAGTTAGGTATCACTACAGGGAACTTAGCAAAGTCTACAGAGAAATTATCATCTGGTTATAAGATTAACCGTGCAGGCGATGACGCAGCCGGCTTAACTATTTCCGAAAAGATGAGAAGTCAGATCAGAGGTCTTGATAAGGCATCGACCAATGCTGAAGATGGAGTTTCTTTAGTACAGACAGCAGAAGGTGCATTAAATGAAGCGCACTCTATCCTGCAGCGTATGAACGAACTTGCAACACAGGCAGCGAACGATACGAATACAACTTCTGATAGAACTGCTATCTCAGATGAAATGCAGCAGCTTTCAACAGAGCTTACAAGAATTTCATCTACAACACAGTTCAACACAATGAATCTTCTTGATGGTAACTTCACTGGAAAGAACCTTCAGGTTGGATCACTTTGTGGACAGGCTATTTCTATCAGTATCACTGACATGTCAGCAACAGGTCTTGGTGTAGATACTGCTAACATTGCTGTTTCTACATTCGACGCAGCTGGTGCTACAATGTGTAACGTACAGAAAGCTATCTCACAGGTATCCGCACAAAGATCTAAGCTTGGTGCTATTCAGAACCGTCTCGAGCATACAATTGCCAACCTCGATACAACATCTGAAAATACATCAGCAGCAGAATCTCGTCTCCGTGATACAGATATGGCTTCTGAAATGGTTACCTACAGCAAGAACAACATTCTGCAGCAGGCAGGACAGTCTATGCTGGCACAGGCTAACCAGTCTACACAGGGAGTGTTATCATTACTCGGATAATCCGCTGTATTATCATGAACGTTCAAAAGAAAGGCGTGGCCACCGGTCACGCCGCTTTTGGTGTCTAAAATTAGAAAAAAATCAAAAAAAAAGTGGTTTTTTAAAAAAAATCGCTTTTTTTTGTTAAGGAATAAAAAGTCTCCTCCGAAATATAAGGTGCAAGGATGAAAAAGAGAAGATAAACATCCTAACATTCGATCGAAAAGAAACACACATATATAATCCGTGTAGAGGATAAGGTTAAGGAAAAGGTTATTCAAGGAGGAAACTATTATGGTAGTACAACACAATATGCAGGCGGCAAATACAAACAGACAGTTAGGTATCACAACAGGTGCTCTTTCTAAATCAACAGAAAAATTATCATCTGGTTATAAGATTAATCGAGCAGCAGATGATGCAGCCGGCTTAACAATTTCTGAGAAGATGAGAAGTCAGATCAGAGGTCTTGATAAAGCATCTACCAATGCAGAGGACGGAATCTCATTAGTACAGACAGCAGAAGGTGCATTAAATGAAGCGCATTCCATTCTGCAGCGTATGAACGAACTTGCAACGCAGGCAGCAAACGATACAAATACAACTTCTGATAGAACTGCAATCTCGGAAGAAATGAACCAGCTTTCTACAGAGCTTTCAAGAATTTCTTCTACAACACAGTTCAATACAATGAATCTGTTAGATGGAACATTTACAGGTAAGAACCTTCAGGTTGGATCAATCTGTGGACAGGCCATAACAATTAATATTACAAGTATGTCAGCAACAAGCCTTGGTGTAGATACTGCTAACATTGCTGTTTCTACATTCGACGCAGCTGGTGCTACAATGTGTAACGTACAAAAAGCTATCTCGCAGGTATCTGCACAAAGATCTAAGCTTGGTGCGATTCAGAACCGTCTTGAGCATACAATTGCAAACCTTGATACAACATCTGAAAATACATCAGCAGCAGAATCTCGTATCCGTGATACAGATATGGCAGCTGAAATGGTTACTTACAGCAAGAACAATATTTTGCAGCAGGCAGGACAGTCTATGCTGGCTCAGGCTAATCAGGCAACACAAGGAGTATTATCACTGCTTCAGTAATCAAAGACTTAAAATGAATAACAAGCACGCCGGCCATTTAACCGGGGTGCTTGTTTTGTGTAATAGCGATATTAATTCTTATTATGGGGGATTTCGTATATGGCAGATAATAGAATTGAATTGTTGGATCATAAAGTACAGCATATTATCACTTGTTTATATCAAAATAAGGTGGAAGAAATCTATGAAAGTATTCCGGGAATGCTTCAGGAATTACAGGAGTTATTTAATGAGTTAATACAAAAGGGGATTATTACGGATCCGTCACAACAAGAATATTTGGTATCCGTGCTAAAAAAATTAATATATTGTTATCAAAATACAGATATCCTGTCATTGGCAGACATATTAAGAGCCGATGTGTGTACGTTAATAGGTGCGCACAATGCGATAGAAGAGCAAGAATATACCTTGTGTGATTTAGAAGCGGATGCTGTACATAGAGTGCGTGTCTCACCGGCATATCCGGCGTATGCGGCAAAGACGCTTGCACAAAGGTATGCCAACCTGAAAGATTATTCGGTTTTGTTCATCTATGGACTAGGAGATGGACGTGCGATCAAAGAATTAATAGCACAAAATAATACGACTGTTTCTTTTGTACTGTTGCTGGCGGATGAAAAGGATGTAGCATTTTATGAACAAGCAGATGAGCTTCGCGCTTTTTGTGATGAGCATAAAGTGAAAGTTTTGAATGTGGCAAAAGCGATGCAAGAGACGCTTAGTATGGTGCGCTATATGTTTACTTATCAGCAAAAGGAACTTGTTGAGTTTTGTATTATGCCAAACTATGATGCGACCTATCCGAAAGAATGCAGCGCAATGATTGATCTTGTCATCTATTATATGGGGCTTTTGTATATGGAAGATGCGACAATGGCTTGTTTTGGTGATCTGATTATGACCAATACACTTCGCAATATTCCACGTATGCTTAAGGAATATAATCATTTAACTCTTGTTCAAAGAGTGCGCCGGGAAGATGTGGAGCATATTCCGGCAATTTTAGTTTCGGCCGGACCTTCGCTGGATAAGAATATCAGACAGTTAAAAGACTTAGAAGATAAAGCTTTTATTGTAGCGGTGGACTCGGCGCTAAAAGCGCTTGTAAGAGAAGGTATTCAATTTCATATCGGTATATCTTCAGATCCAAGAAAAGAGTTTTCGGTATTTGCGGATGAGAGAATGAATCATTATCCGATGATGTTGACACCGTATGCCAGACCGGAATTTATCGATGTGTTGACAGGTAAGATTTTTTTCCAGGGTGGTATCGGGCTTGATTATATTAATGATATTGTCGTACAAGAGACACATAAAACCTATCGGGATCTGCAGACCGGAGGTTCGGTTGCGACAGATGCGTTCTCGTTGATTCGGGAGTGCGGTTTTAAGAACATTATATTGATGGGACAAGATCTTGCATTCACAGGTGGTCGCGGCCATGTAAGCGGATTTGAGGATAGCGAGAAGGCGAATATAGAGCATAAGAATTCCAGAGTGATTTCCATTGTGGAAGGCAATGATGGACAGGATATTGAGACGGATGTGCAGATGGATTCCTATCGCCAGTGGTTCGAAAAGGAAGTGCTTATTGCGCATGAGGAAGATGTCCGCGTCATTAATGCAACCGAGGGTGGAGCCAAGATTCACGGAACGGAAATTATGACACTGAAAGAAGCAGCAGGGGAGCTTTGCACAAGGCAAATCGATTTTAAAGCAATTATCGAGGATACGGAAAGTGCGTTTACACAAGAGGAAAGCGAGAAGATACTTGCACGTATCAAAAAGATACCGGATGAAATCGATGCATTCCAAAAGGATTTGGATCGTGCCATCGAAGACTATAACGAGCTGATTCATCTAGAAGAGAGCAAGGCCAGGGAACTTCCGCAGTATGGTGAAGTTGTCAAAAGAATCGAGAAATGGAATAAAATGGAAAAAGAGTATCGATTAATGACTATGATCCGAATGTATAGCGCCCAGGATGAAGGAGAACTTGGCGATAACATCTATACGGAGGATTTGACCGTAATAGAGATTGCAAATGAAGCAAAGGAATTAATTGCCTGCTATAAAAAAGGCGCAGAACGTTTGTCTGATCATATAAAATCCATTTACAGCTGAAATGCCATCTCAAGCATTTGTGTAACACGAAGTTCATAGGTATGAAATTTGCAGACTTTGTCATAGGCAGCGTCTGCAATTTCTTTGCGCTTTTTGTCATGATCGAGATAATAACCGATAAGATCGATTGCGTGCTCGATAGATTCATACATCACAATATCCTCTTCGTTTGTAAAAAACTCCGGAATTTCCGATTGGTAGTTGCTAATCATAAAGCCATGGCAGCCTAAAATATCCCAGATGCGAAGCGGCAGACCGGTTCGGATTGGCTTGGCGGTTATATTAAGATTGATTTTGCTCCCGACGAAGACGAGCGGCATTTCGGTAAGTGTTTTTACGCGTCCTTTGCTCTTAAAATTATATGGCGTGGTATCCGAGCCGGTGTAAAGTGTCAGTTTGTAGTGATCTTCAATGGCGCTAAATAAATCAATGCGTTCATAGGTCGCAACTGCAGTTGCAAGATAGAGCTGCGCAACGCATGCGCGGTCATTTGCACGTGTTTTTTCCGGAAATGTATAAAAACCGGGTAAATGTTTTTTGAACTGGGAAACCAGTTCGTCTGTGAGAAGATCTTCGAGAAAAAAAGCACCGTAGACACGTTCTTGGGCGCGAATCATACCTTCAAAATATCCTTTTAGATAGTCCGGGCCCACAAAGCGGCTGTAAGGATTTTTTTCTGTATATAAAGACCCCACAAAAGAAACATCGCATGCGAACTTTTGCTGCTCGTGAAAAGTGGCATTGTGAATGGCCTCTTTCCATCGTCTGATATTGGTGGCAAGAGGCAGATAGAAGATACCGGATGGATTGTAGGGAGAAAATTCCTCGTAAAGAGCGTAATCAAATAAGAAGATACGATTTACAGAGTTTTGAATCATATCCGAATATAATTCCATAACAGGGCTGTCTACAATCCAGCACAAATAAGGAATCTTATAAATCTCAAGAACTGCGGATAAGGTTGGAAAGAAGTTGATCGTAAAGACGAAGGCATAGTCTTTTTGTTCGAGTGCATTTTGAAGCAGTTTTAACTGATCGTTTGGTTTGAGATTTTTTTTCGTGATTTCCGCATCTATGGTATCTACGTGAAAACCAAGTATTTCAAAGGTTTCCATAAGATCCGGTTCGCAGATACTGCCATATCGATAAACTAATACATTCATGATAATTCTCCCTTTACAACTTCTAGCATTAATTGCGCACGGTGCAGATAAGTATGATCTGCTTTGATGCGTGCAAGTCCATTTGCGGCAATTTCTTTTCTTTCTTTTTCGTGTGACAGGTAGTAGTCCGTCTTGGAAAGTAAATCCTGTAAATTCTCGTAATAAACAAAATCTTCTCCCGGTACAAAGTAATGTAACAAATCGCTTTGAAAGTTTGTAAGGAGAAAGCCGCCATTTCCCATAATATCAAACACGCGAAGCGGAATACCGTTTATGATGCTTCTAAGAGAAATGTTTAAATTGATTTTAGAGCATTGAAAAACCAAAGGCATCTGGTTGTAGTATTCTACTTCTCCCGGGAAGGTGGCCTTGGGAATTGTTTTTGGGTCTGCTTTGGAAAATATCTTAAGAGAGTGATTTTCGCTAAGGGCAGTTAACAACCGGATTCGCTCAATAGAAGTGATCTTACGATTCACAAAATAGTTAGCATAGATATAGGAGTCCGGCGCTGTATTATCTTGTTGTCTGGCATAGGGACTTTTTTTGCGAAACTGCTCAAGGATTGTGGCAGAAAGGCAATCTTCAACAAAATTCATGCCACTGACAAGCAGCTGCGCTTCCATAAGACTGTCAAGATAACCTTTGGAAAAAGGTTCCATATCCGTGATGCGATCAAGGAGATTGTGCTCTTCGTTATACAAAGATCCGACAAAGGAGACATCACTGGTAAATACTTTTTTGGCCGCATCGCTAAGGCTTAGATGAAGTGTGCGTTTAGGATTGGCGCATAGCGGTAAATAATACACGGTCTTAATACCGATATCAGATAGGCGCTGATACATTGCGCTGTCGAATAAAAAGACGTAGTTATGTGGCTCAATGATGGTACAAGAAAATAACGTCAGCAACGGGCTGTCGTATACAAATGAGACATATTTTAATCCAGCGCGCTTAGCAGCTCTTGATAATACAGGAAAATAATTAAAGGAAAAGACAAAGTCGTAGCCTGCTCCAAAGGCAAAATCGGCAAAGTCTTTTTCTAATTCTTCGCTGACAGGCTCATGAATATCATTATGAATATAGAGCGTCGTCTCAATACCAAGTGATTCAAAGGCCTCTAGCATATCAAGTTTTCCAAATGCTGGTCGATCTAGCACAATTACTTTCATAGAATCCCCTTTGCTTTTGCTATCTGATCGGTAACTTCGCGGATTGCTCCGTTTCCGCCGGCTGCTGTGGTCACATAATCGGCGACAGCCTTTACTTCCTCACGTCCATTAGGAACAGAGCAGCCATATCCGACAGCCTGAATGACCGGGATATCCGGAAGGTCATCTCCGACATAAGCGACTTCAGATAAAGAAATTCCAAGTTCGTCGCAGATTTGCTTGACGATTGGCAATTTGTCATCGGCACCCATTTTAAGATAATGAAGTTTCAGCTTTTGGGCACGTGTTTTCAAAAGATTGCGGGTTTCGCCGGTGACAATTCCGACTTTTACGCCGTGCTCTCTTAAGATGGCAATACCTTTACCGTCAAGCGCCTGAAAACGCTTGAGTTCATCGCCATTTTCGGTCAGATACATGCCGCCATCGGTCAGGCAGCCATCGCAGTCAGTTAAAAACAGTTTAATTTTGGAAAGATCGCAAGGTGCAGCGGTAATTCCTTTTTTCCGCATTAGTGCTTCGATGATGACCCAGTCAGAAGGCTCATCAATTTCAAAAAAAGATTCCTCGCTCATCTCACAGATCTTCATGCGGCCGGATACCCGGTTTTTTGTGCGAAGAAGATCTTCCTTGCGAGTAATATAAAATGCACCGTTTTCCGTATAAGAGCCGTCAAAATCCTGACGGCGAGGACGATGATAGACATCGTAGTTCATTGGCGAAGCGAACCCTTTCGAATCGGCTTCCCAGTAGAAGCGTTTTTGCAGGACGGCGGATAAAACGCTGTCACAGCCATCGCTTTCAAAAAGTTTCATACCGCGGGTTAAATCATCTGCCGTAAGAAGCGGCGAGGTTGCCTGAATTAAGACAATATTATCAAAGTCATATTGCGAAGCAAATTCAAGCATAGCCGATTCTGTAGATGCGGTATCTGATGCCGACTCGGCGCTTCGGCCGATTACAACGGCCTTGGGAAAATGAAAATGTTCCACGGTTTCTTTGATCTTATCAGAGTCTGTTGCGATATAAACCTTATCAATGGCACTGCATTCGCAGGCCGCCTTAACCGTCCAATAGACAAGCGGCTTTCCAAGGATGGGTTTGATATTTTTAAGTGGTATGGATTTGCTGCCCCCGCGGACAGGAATAAATGCTACAGTCATGTGAGTGTCCTTCCTAGTGTTTGCGATATTTTAATTTGTCACGTTGTACCTGTTCGATTGGCAGAATCTCTTGATTTTTAAAGGTTAAAGCTTCGTACACGCTTGTAAGTTCTTCTTTTAAGCGTTTCATATCGCCGGGTTCAAGGGAAGCTGCGTGATCGGTACCTTTCCAGGTACGGTCTAAGGTGTAATGTCTTTCTATGATGTTAGCACCGAGCGTATATGCAGCAATGTCAACTGCGGTATTGATGTGATGTCCGGAAAAACCGATAGCCTTTACGCGGTCTTCATAAGAGGCACGCATGCGGTTGATTTCGAGCAGACATACGTCCTTATAAGGAACCGGATAACCGGAAGTACAGTTGAATAAGACAAGATCTTTGGCACGTTTTTTTTCTTCAAAGAAGGAGACGATTTTTTCTTCTTCTTCGTGTGTTGTCATACCAAAAGAAAGTTGAATCTCGCCTTCGTAGTTGTCGCATAAGTAGCCAAGCATTTCAAAATGTGTATTGCAGGCAGAAGGAATCTTGATAAATTTCGGATTCAACTGTGCGATTTCTTTTGCCGAGGTCAGATCCCACACAGAGGTTGAATAGGTGATGCCATATTCTTCGCACCAGGTTTTGAGTTGTCTGTGCTGGTCTTTGGTAAGTTCCAAAAACTCACGATGCGCGCCATAAGTATCGCCGTAGGAATTGGCTGGATTTGGGTGCGGCGCATTGTATTGCTCCTTTGTTAGTAATTCTTTAGGACATCTTTTTTGAAATTTAATCGCATCGGCATGACAGGTTTTTGCAGCAATCTCAATGAGCTGTCTTGCAATCTCCATGTCGCCTTTATGATTGCAACCTGCTTCCGCAATCAGATAAGGTTTTTGATACATCTCATACACTCCGTTTCTTATAAAAATACTATATAAATCCATTATACAAGATTTATCGGAGAAGAAGGAAAGAAAATTAGGAAAAACTAGTGTGAAAAGTAGGAAAAAGGTATAATAAAGGTAAATGAAGAATTTGCTTTCAAATGACGATATATGTAGTAACGTTGTAAGTGATGATGAGGGAATATTGCCAAGTTATTTGGATACCGGCTCATTAAAAGAGACAATATTGATAGCGGAGTAAGAAAATTATGGTTTTATTTTGGAAATGGAAGTCATTTTTAAATGAAGGAATTGAAATGGCTTTTCAAAAAGAACGGATAGAATATGAAGAGGTTTTCTATCAACTAAAGGATTGGGAGGACGATCCGATTTTTTGTGAAATGATGGAGGCAAAGCTAAAGAGCGGGAAGTATGATAAAGTATTTTCGGTGAATTACACACCTTTGATTTCAGATATATGTGAGCAAAGGGGAATCCCATATATCTTCTGGGTGTATGATGCGCCGCTTCATATCCGCAATCTGTCTTCGCTTCGGCATAACACCTGTAATGAAGGGTATTTTTTTGATAGAGGACAGGTAGAATTATATGCTAAGGAAGGAATTAAAGTGCACCATCTGCCGCTTGCAGCATCACCGGTTGTATTTGAAAAAGCAGTTCGACGTGCTGCTAAGCCGCATGGCATTTCGCTTCTTGGTAAGTTATATAAGAACGAATATAGCTATTATGCGAGTGTCCTTTCGGATTATGACAAAGGTTTTTTAGAAGGAATCATCAATTCACAGCTTCAGGTTTATGGCGGATTTCTAATTGATGATCTGGTGACAAAAGAGGTTGTAAAGCGCTTGAATGAACAATATCACAAGGCATCCGGGGGTAAGACAAAGGTCACGCTTGAAGAGATGCGCTATCTGCTTACGCAGGAAGTAACAAGGCGTGAGCGCTATCTGATTTTGACGATGCTCTCTAAAAAACATGAAATGCACGTATATGGCAACGATACTTATCCGGAACTTGATCAGGTTCAGTATCATGGGTATGCAGATTATATCTCAGAAATGCCGACGGTATTTGCCGAAAGTCAGATGAATCTTAATATTACGCTAAAGTCCATTCGCACAGGAATTCCGCTTCGCGTATTTGACGTGTTGGCCTGCGGGGGATTTTGCATCAGTAACTATCAAGCAGAAATCGCAGAACAATTTGCAATAGGAGAAGAAATCGAGGTATATGGGGCCCTGGAAGAATTATTTGAAAAAGCACATTACTATATGGAACACCCAGACGTGTGTGCAAAGATTGCCGCCAATGGAAAAAGAGCGATTGAAACTCGCCATGGATTTGAAGACAAGATCCGGCACATGTTCGGACAAAACAGCTAAGCGAAAAGGGGGAGCTTATGACACTGGATAATTTTTTGATTCTTTACAATAAGACGATGCGAGAAGCACTCTCGGAGATTGATGCCAATATCAAAGGTTTTTTGATGGTGGTAGATCAAGAGCAAAGGCTGATGGGGACTTTGACAGATGGTGATTTGCGCCGTGCTTTTTTGCAGGGAGCGTCGCTTGAGGATTCGATTGAAAAGGCGTATCAGAAGGATTTTACGTGCATTGGATGTGAGGATACAATTGCAACCATTATCGATATCTTTAAGGATACGCGTATCGAGTTTTTGCCGATTGTAGCAAAGGATAAAACCGTGCTCAATGTAATTACAAAACAGAATATGCATGCGCTTTTGCTTCAGGATATGGATTATGCATACGATCTTGACTGGATTAATATGGACGATTCCATTGTAGAAAATGAAATCTTTCAAAGACCGTGGGGCTTCTACAAAACAACGGTTCTTAATCAATATTTTCAGTCGAAGATTATCCGGGTTGACCCGCGCGGGGCACTTTCTTTGCAGGAACATCACAGGAGAGAAGAACACTGGATTGTAGTGCATGGAGAAGGTCAGGTACAGCTTGATTTGACAAAGAGGCCAATTCGCGTGGGAGAACATATCTACATCCCTACCGGGTGTAAACATCGACTGATTAATACATCGGATACGGAGTCTTTGATTATTACGGAGGTACAGCTTGGTGATTATTTTGGCGAAGATGATATTATCCGCTTTGAAGACGTCTATGGAAGAGAATAGGAATGCCGTCAGCGGCACTCTTGTACGGCTAACGGCATTTTTTTAACTGCTCATCTGTTGCCACCACTCACGCATATACGGTTCATCAAGTGGCTTGCTATGAAATTGCTGGTAAGGATCGTAAGCCAGGTAGACTTCAAGTGCAGCAGGACTAAAAAAGTGTGTTGCTAAGTAAGTGAGGTCTTCGTCGCTTTCGCTTCGCGTAGAGATATGTTGCAAAATCTTATAGGTAGTATCGTAATGCTCAAACAATTGAGGAAGCTCATGGGAAACATCCAAAAAGCCGCTCATATGGTTTTCTTTTTCCAGATTCATAATATAAAGAATCGGTTGCAGCTTTTCAATTTCTCCGTGGAAATCAGAAGCCGGCAAAGAAAGATCGGGGCGGATAGCCATAATATTATTAAATAATTCCTGAGCATCCTTTACATGACCTTGTTTTAGAAGCTCAGCTACGGCAAGCTTGAGTTCTTGCGTTTCGGCTTTTTCTTCTGTGAATCCGACCGTGGCTTCGTAAACGGAAAGTTCCTTGGCATGCGCCCACACCAACAATAGCTCTTCGGACAAAAAGCCATAGACACGGGCGTGATACAAATCGTATCCGGATACATCAATTTCAGAAGACGCATCAAATAAAATGGTAAACAGCCAGGTGCAATATTCATCATACAGCTTGCGTGGCATAATCATCAGGTTGCCGGAATATACAATGTGTCCGGACAAGACCTCTTCAAAGAAAGGATAGTAGCCCGGATAGATTTTTTCTATGGAGCGTCCAATTGCTTCCAAATCGCGGAGATTGTGGGCTTCTGCATAATATTCGCGGTAAGTCTGTGGGATAGTTGCTTTCTTAGAAACGATGATGTTATGGGTTTTAAGCAGCTCATCTGCTTTGGCAGAGGTCATAAGATGTCCGTCCTCATCGTAGAAAAAACGACGATAGTGATTGGTTGCGATATTTTCCTGACCCTCGTAATTCTTCCATATCCAGTAAAGGCCGGTGAGTTCTCCGAAATATGGATTCTCTGCAGAAATCTGATCGGTTCCGGTGTTATCACCAAGGTAACCTAAATCGTCTCCGAGTGCTCGGCCGACATGAAGCGGAATATAGGCTTCGTTTGCCGGAGGCTGAAACTTCTTATGTGTCATAACAAAAAACGTAGTGGCCATGGCAGTTCTCCTATGTTAGGTGCAAGTTAATATTTACATAAATTATATCATAAAAGGGTAGAAAATATGAATCTTTCCATTTGTATTATAACGAAAAATGAAAAAGAAAAATTAATACGTGCAATGCAAGATTTGCTTTCTATGGAGGTGGAAATTGTAGTTGTCGATACCGGTTCGCAGGATAGTACCGTACAGGCTCTTAGCGAACTGAAGAAACAGCCTCATAAAGCAAGGCTAAAGATAGCAGAGTTTGAGTGGATAGATGATTTTGCGGCAGCGCGAAACGAGGCGATAAAACAAGCGACAGGAAAATGGATTTTCATGCTCGATTCGGATGAGTATCTCATGAAACCGTGCGATGAAAAAATATTAGAAATGCTTTTGCGTAAGCATCCGGGGCAGGTGGGAAGAGTTCTGCGCCGCAATCTGATTCCGGCAAAACCGGCTGCAAGGGAATGGATATCAAGAGTGTTTGAAAAGGCGTATTATCACTACGAAGGAGCGATTCATGAGCAGCTTGTGCCAAATGATCCGCAGATGCAGGTTGTGCTTTTTGAGACCAATATTTATCTGGAACACGACGGATATTATGGCTCCGATGAGGAAAGAAGAAAAAAAGCCACGCGTAATGAAGCGTTACTGTTAAAGGAACTCAATGAAAGAGGCGATGATCCATATCTTCTCTATCAGCTTGGAAAGAGCTATTACATGGATGGGGAGATGGAAAAAGCAGCAGAACAATTCGATAAAGCGCTTGGTTTTGATGTGGATGAGAAACTAGAATATGTGCAGGATTTGGTGGAAACATATGGCTATGCACTAATGAATTCCGGACAGACTCAAAAAGCTTTAGGATTAGAGGGCGTGGTAGATTATTTTGGCCATTTGGCAGACTTTTGTTTTATGATGGGATTAATCGAAATGCAAAATGCAAGATTTGATGAGGCAATCTTGTTCTTTCAAAAAGCAGCACAGGTTCCGCAAGGAAAAGTGGAAGGCGTTAATTCCTATCTTGCTTATTATAACCAGGGGGTTATCTACGAATGCACGGGGAACAAAGAAAAAGCAATAGAAATGTACCGTAAGTGCGGGAACTATCCAAAAGCAGTCACGCAGTTGGCAAATCTTACAAAAAACGACTAGGAAGATAGTATTGGTGTAGCGAGTATACATAGTGACTATACACTAACATCTTTCACAAAAACCTGCCTAATATCAGCGAA
This sequence comes from Eubacterium oxidoreducens, assembly GCF_900104415.1. GTDB lineage: Bacteria > Bacillota > Clostridia > Lachnospirales > Lachnospiraceae > Eubacterium_C > Eubacterium_C oxidoreducens. The sequence goes on from NZ_FMXR01000012.1 coordinate 65,821, forward strand.
ATGCTATACGACATATGCTTTTCATGCTATAATTTCTTTGTTATGGATATGAGAGGGAAATATAAAAGTTATATCAGATTTGTAGTTTATATGTTTATATTCTGGCTACTGATCACCCAGATTTATACAATGAAATTCTTGATTATGGGTGCGGCAGCTTCTTTTGTGGTGGCATGGATTTGTATGCCGCTTTTTACGATTCGTAATTTATCCCAGACAAAACAATATTTTGTATTTGATGTATCGCTGGTTAAATTCTTCGCTTATTTTATTTGGTTAATGAAAGAACTTGTCCTGGCGAATCTTGATGTTACAAAAGCGGTAATGCAAAAGACTGTTAGGATTGAGCCGAAGGTGATTTGTTTTCGGGTGAATTTTGATAATCCGCTTGCAATTGCGCTTTTGGCTAATTCGATTACCTTAACGCCGGGAACGATTACACTTCATGTGAATAAGTCCAATGTATATGAGATTCACGCATTGACGAGGACAGCAGCGCAAGGCATTCTTGATGGCAGCATGGCCAAGAAGGTTGCCTGGTTATATGATTATGATGATACGGTGGAGATTTTGGATACGAATACTGTGACGCCACACTCGAATTGTTCGGGCAAGGAAAGCGTAGTAAAGAAATTATAGTGAGGTGACGGATTATGCGGATTGTATTTTTGATATTTGTGGCTGTCTTGCTGTTCGTCATTTTTATGATGATTGTTAAGATGATAAAAGACAAGAATATGTATGATCGGATGAACGGGCTGTCTGTAATCGGGGCAGATGTGTTGATTCTAATCATTTTATTTGGTTTTTTGGACGGACGCATTGAAATGTATATTGACATTGCGATTGCTTATGGAATTTTGGGAATGGTAACCAATATACTGGTTGCAAAATATTTGGGAGGTAAGAAGAAATGATTCAGGAAATCATAGCGGCGTTTTTTATGGCGCTGGGAATCTTTTTTTGTGTCGCATCCCTAATAGGATATTACAGACTTCCGGATTTTTATGCAAGGATGCATGCGTCCGGTAACAGTGAGACGATTGCGCTGCTTTTGATTGCAATCGGTTTTATTGTATATAACGGATGGAATTTGCTTTCTATTAAAGTGGTGATATTGTTTTGCATCGTGTGTGCCTGCAATCCAATTGGGTCGCATGTACTTGCCAGAGCAGCATATAAAAATGATTTTCCGATGGAACGTGTAGATCGGGCTGATGAGGGAGAGGAGTAAGCGTATGCAGATAATATTGGTAGAAGCAATCATAGTGCTGTTTTTAATCTGTATTACGATTGCGGTTATGGCAAGTGTAGATCTATTTGCTTGTACGATTTTGTTTTGCGCATTCAGTTTTTGTGCGGTAATGACTTACCTGGTGTTTGGTTCGCCGGATGTGGCCTTTACAGAGGCTGTAATCGGAACGATGTCAACGGTATTTTTTGCGGTAGCGTTAAAGTCGGTCGATCGGTTTGCAACCGGAAGTCGTAAGAAGACAAAAGAAAAAAAGAAGATGACAAAGTCGCAAAAGCGTTCTTTGATAGAAAAAGTGGCAACCGGTATTGTACTGGCGGTCATATGCGTGGCTTTTTGTAGCGCAACGAAATTTCTGCCGGAGATTGGGGATGCGGATTCTGCGCCGAACAGTCATGTGTCGAATTACTATATTGAACACAGCAAGGAAGATACGGGCGCGAATAACATTGTATCCGGAACGCTTGCGGATTACAGAGGTTATGACACAATGTTTGAAACGAGCGTGATGTTCGTATCCGGACTTGTGGTAACACTGATTTTGATTCATGGCACCGGCAAGATGGATATGCCGGAAATCCTGGGTCACAAGAAGAAAAAGGATGAGGAGAAAAAGGAGGAGTAGGTATGCGAAAGAAATTCGGTGGAGTGGTACTGGATGTTTCCTCGCGTATTATCATACCATTCTCCATGATTTATGCAGTATACATACTGGCAGCCGGGGAAGAAAGCCCGGGCGGTGGATTCCAGGCCGGCGCAGTGCTGGCACTTGGAATTGTGCTCGCGCGGCTGGTGAAAGGAAAGGACGCTAATTTTAAGATCCCAAGTGCAATCGCAGTATCGGTTGCGGGGCTGGGCGCATTTTTTTATGTGTTCACCGGATGGTTGTCGCTGTTTAATGGCGGTATGTTTTTGCAATATGACAAGATGCCGTTTGGCTGGCTTGAATATGAACAGCTTCACGTGCTGGGAATCTTTTTAATCGAAGCTGGCGTTACAGTCTGTGTTATGATGACGATTATCACAATTTTGGAGGCACTTCTTAAGAGGGAGGATTTTGAAGAACATGATGATTGATATGTTTCAGTCTTTACTCGCATCTAGGGGGATCTACTGCTTGATTTTTGTGATGTTTTTCATTGCAATTTTCGGCATGATTACCTGCAAAAATTATATGAAGAAAATGATGTGTATGAATATAATGCAGGTAGCGGTCATTTTGTTTTTCTTATGTTTTGCACAAAAGACCGGTACAACGATTCCGATTTTGGAGGAGGGAAATCATGATGCGGATCAGTACATGAACCCGATTCCGCATGCGCTTATGCTTACGGCGATTGTCGTAAGTCTTGGTACAACCGGAGTGGCGCTTTCGCTGCTGATGCGATTAAAAGAACATTACGGTTCGGTAGAAGAAGATAAGATTCTTAATATTAAACAGGATGAGGCAGAGGAGAACAAATGAATTTACTAGAACACCTTCCCGTGCTGATTATAGTCATTGTGCTTTCCGGCTCTTTGCTATGCACATTTTTCAGCATGTTTCATAGATATATAGGAAAAGCTCTTGTGGTAGCCTGCGAAGCAGCTGCCTTTGTTTGTGCTGTCTTGCTTTTTGCGCAGGTAATGCAGACGGAGGGAAATGAGATTCATTACGCGGTCGGAAATTGGCAGGCGCCGCTGGGAATCGAATTTGTGGTAGATCCACTAAATGCCCTTATGGTTTGTATCATTATGCTTGTGGCGCTGTGTACTTGTATTTACTGTATTTGTTATATTCAATCGAAGAAATGGCTTCAGTCGGGAGGCTTCTTTACATTATTGGGTCTTCTTTCGGTTGGACTTTGTGGCATGACACTGACGGGAGATGTATTTAATCTTTACGTATTTTTGGAGATTGCTTCGATTTCTTGCTATGGTCTGATTGCAATGGGCGGGAAACGTTCGGTCATGTCGGCTTTTCGATATCTGTTGATTGGAACAATTGGAGCATCGTTTTATTTGATTGGTATTGGAATGCTATATTCGATGACCGGTAGTTTGAATATGGCAGACATGGCGGAACTATTGCAAACGCAGATGGACAACCCACTTATGATTGTCGTATGTGTCAGCTTGATTGTAGCATTTGGAATCAAGATGGCAATCTTTCCGTTTCATGCATGGCAGCCGGATGCTTATTCGTATGCACATCCGGGAGCTTCGCCGCTGATTTCCGGTGCAATGAGCAAGGTGCCGGCGATTGCGATGATAAGGTTTTTCTTTTTCATATTCGGGATTGATCATTTGGTCGTTCAGCATGCGACATTAATTGTTGGTGTGATTGGTGCAATTGGCATGATTTACGGATCTTTGTTTGCAATGGCGCAAAAGGATTTCAGACGTATGTTGGCGTATTCGTCTGTGGCGCAGCTTGGGTATATTGCATTAGGTGTCGGCATTGCAAACGAATATGGTGTGACGGGATCTTATTTGCATATTTTGAATCATATGTTTATGAAAGGCGGTCTGTTCTTTGCCATCGGCGGAATTCAGTATCGCTATGGTATTGTTAATATTAATCAGTTTGGTCAGCTTCATAAGAAGATGCCGTGGACTTGTTTTGCCATTGTTGTTGGAGCAATGGCGATGGTGGGAATTCCGCCTACAGGAGGATTTTTTAGCAAATGGTATTTGATGCTTGGAGCGATGGATCAAGGCTATTATGTCTATATTGCGGTATTGATTGTAAGTTCATTGATGAATGCAATCTATTTCCTTCGCGTGGTAGAAAAGATATTTATTTCGCCGGCTGCAAAGCTGCATGAAGTAGGTAAACATCCAAAACATGCAGAGCTGCCGCTGCCGATTTTGATTCCGATTATTGTGTTTGGAATCGGTATGATTGCAATGGGTATTTTCAACGGAACGATCGTGGATAGCGTGGCACTTCCGGTTTTAAAGGGGGTGCTGTAGCATGGAAATCATAAGTATATTACCGGCTTTGACGCCGGCATTTCCGCTGATTGCCTGCGGATTGATTTTCTTTTTTTCCAAATATCCGAATATAAGAGAAAGTTTTAGTGTGGGCGCGGCTATTGCATGTGCAATTGTGAATTTTGTAATTGCAGGTGGCGTATATCAGGGGAATACCTATCGTTTTGTTCTTTGTAAACTGACAGATACGTTGGAATTTGCTTTTCGTGCAGATGCAGCCGGGGCTTTGTTTGCGGTGGTATCGTCATTTTTGTATGTTGCGGTTGCGTTTTATGCAATCGGCTACATGCGCGGACATCATGAAAAGGATCAGACTGGATTCTATGCATTTTTTGCAATGTGTATCTGTTCAGCGCAGGGAATTGCATATGCAGGAAACCTGCTGACGTTCTTTGTCTTTTTTGAAATGTTGACGATTGCAACCTGGCCGTTGGTATTTCATGAAAGAAATGATGAAGCGAAGTTTTCCGGTAGAAAATATTTGATTTATACTTTGATTCCGGGACAGGTTTTTCTCGCAGGAATTGTGGTTGTCTATATGATGAGCAACACGCTGGATTTTACAGCTGGTGGATTTATGAATTCGCATATGGGCTCGGTTGTGCAGCTTGGTGTTTTATTCTTTATGCTGATTGCAGCCGGTGCAATCAAGGCTGGTATGATGCCTTTTCACGGCTGGCTTCCGTCTGCAATGATTGCTCCAACTCCGGTAAGTGCACTGCTCCATGCGGTAGCAGTTGTAAAGGCAGGAGTGTTTTGTGTGATTCGAATTGTGGGATATGTCTATGGAACGGAGCTTCTGAAAGAAATCGGGGTTTGTCAGATACTACAATGGTTTGCCGGAGCAACGATTATTCTGGCATCCATTATTGCATTGTCGCAGGATAATCTCAAAAGACGACTTGCGTTTTCAACGGTTGGACAGCTTTCCTATATTATTCTAGGATGTTGTATTTTGAACGAAACCGGATATGTGGGTTCGTTGTACCATATCGTGGCACATGCGCTTATGAAGATTACACTCTTTATGTGTGCCGGCGCGATTATCGTAACCACACATAAAACGGATGTATCGCAGATGCACGGAATCGGAAAGCAGATGCCGATAACGATTGGATGCTTTACGATCGCATCGCTCGGAATTATTGGTCTACCCGGAACGGTTGGATTTATCAGTAAATGGAATCTGACTTTGGGAGCGTTAGAGCAGGGCAATCATGCGTATATTGTAATCTTGTTGATTAGCGCTTTGCTTGGACTGATGTATTTGATGCCGGTAACTTACGGAGCGTTCTTTACAAAGGATATTTCCGGAGATTATACAGAATTTAAAGAAGCGGATCTTAGGATGTTGATCCCGATATGTGCGACTACCGTGTTGTCGGTATTGCTTGGAATCGCGCCTAATATATTTGTTCATTTGTATTCCTTGGCCAAGATGGCGGCCTCGGCAATTTCGTAAGGAGAGTCTTTTATGGAAGAAAAAAATATTAAGAAGATTTACCTCGTTTTGATTTTGCTTATAGTGATTAGTTTTATCGTTGAGATTGCAGTCGGGGAAATGATTCTTGGATGGATTCTTTTGCTGGTTGGAATTGGCGGAGGTACCCTTGTTATCTTGTTTGCAAAAGGGGTTTGGGCTGCGTGGCTGGAAAGAGAAGAAGAGTTTTATAAGATTTTGGATAAGACCAATCCTTCTGTTGATGTCAGAAGAGAGTTCCTTGCAGGAGGCGACGCATCACTAGATGCAGAGGTTGCAGCACCTGTAGAAGTTACGGAGAAAGATTTTGTAATTAAGACCAAGGAAGAAATTGATAAGAGGATTCAAGGGGAAGAGGAAGGAGAATAGGATGATTACATTACCATTTGAATTTATATATGATGTCCATCCCGGTATTTTCCTGATTGTTGCGGGCATACTTTTGGCGATATTTCCGGTCAAAATAAGACGTGTGTGCCATGTGGCAATTGCAATTTTTGCCTGGTATCTGACTATGACCAATCCGATTGGAACAAAAGGGTATCTCAATGTATTTGGGGATTATACACTCTTTTACATGAAAGTAACAGAATATAATTTGATTTTTTTGATTGCCTTTGCATCCGTTGGTGTGATTGGCGCAATTTTTTCGTTTGGGCATACGAGCCGACTAGAAGGATTTGCTTCTACGGCATATGTAGGATGTGCACTTGGCATAACACTTGCAGGAGATTGGCTGACGCTCTTTATTTTCTGGGAGATTATGGCAATTGTGTCTTTGTTTTTGGTTTGGGATTCTCATACGATGGTTGCGACACGAGCAGGATTCCGCTACTTGCTCATGCATATGGTTGGCGGTAGTTTGATGTTGTTTGGTGTTGTAGATCAGATGGTAGAAGGAGAATTTTATTTCGTGCAGATGACGGGAGGCGATATGAACCTGTCATTCTGGCTGATTTTCCTTGGCATGATTATTAATGCAGGAGTCGTACCTCTTCACTTTTGGATTCCGGATGCATATCCGGAAAGTACATTGACCGGTGGTGTATATATGAATGCACTGACGACGAAAGCGGCGGTATTTGCACTTCTTACTTCTTTTATCGGATTTAAGGTATTGATTATGCTTGGCGTGATTATGATTATTTACGGTGCGATGTATGCTTTGATAACTTCGGATTTTCGAAAGATTTTGTCGTATCATATTATCTCTCAGGTGGGATTTATGGTGACGGATATTGGAATCGGCGGAGCTGTTGGAGCAAATGCGAGTGAAGGTCTTGCATTCACGCATATTATGTACAAGATGACGTTGTTTATGTGCGCGGGTGTTGTTATTTTTGCGACCGGAAAACGTAATATCACAGACCTGGGAGGTTTATATAAGAAGATGCCGCTTGTAACGGTTTGCTATTTTATTGCGGCACTTTCTATTTCCGGAGTTCCACCGTTTGCGGGATTTGTTGGAAAGTCCTGGTCGATTCTTGCGGCAGAGGAAAATGGTCTTACCTGGGTGATGATTTTGATGACACTTGGAAGCGTTATGACGGCATTATCAATTCTGTTTAAAACAGGATATTATGTGTTTTTTACAACACCAAGGAGCGATTATCAGATCAAGAAAGTTCCGGGTACGATGAAAGCTGCTATGCTGATTGGAACCGGACTGTGCGTATTTATTGGTGTGACGCCGCAGCTGTTTTATCGTTTGCTTCCGCATAGTATTGAATATCATCCATATACGATCAGTCATGTATTCGAATATGTGCTTTTGATGGCGGCCACGATGCTGATTTTTATGTTGTTCAGGAAGAAACTTGCACCGCATCATGCAATCAATCTGGACATTGATTATTTGCTTCGAGGTCCGGGGCAAAGAGCATTGCTGAAAGGTTCTAGATTGGTGATTAAGGTGTGCAGTTTCCTTGGCGGCGGCGGAAAGAGAATGTATGATCATATACAAAAGACGAGTCACCAGCCATACAAATGGCGCAGACCAATGAATGTTCCGGAAGAGAAAAAAGGCTCTCTTCGTTATGAAGAAGATGCCTTTCGAATGAAAATCGGTGAGGGAATGTTCAGCGTTATGGCTGCGATTATCGTAATAGGAATTATATTGCTTGTACTTGCAAAGGTTAGATAGGTTTACCAAACCCGTTCTAAGGAAAATTGCTCTAAAATGCGAGTTAAGCGATTGGTAATTGGATGTAAAGAGAGTACTTTGTCAAATCCATTTTTGGCAATTTGCTCTCTTTTTTCGTCGTGCTTTAAATAATAATCTGCTTTGTCTAAAAGCTCGTCTAGGGATTCGAAGATTACAAGATCTTGATCCGGAACAAAATACTCAAGTAATTCTGCAGTAAATGTCGTCATTAAAAAACCGTGACTTGCAAGAACGTCCCAGGTGCGCAATGGTATGCCGCTTTTGATATTGGGAATGGTCATGTTGAGATTGATTTTGCTTTCTTGAAAGATGAGCGGCATCTGTGTCCAGTAGTCAACAGAACCTAAATATCGGCAGCCCGGGATCAATGCAGCATCAGAGTTTGAAAACAGGCTGAGCGAATGGGAACGGGCAAGCGAAGTGAGGTATTCGATTCTTTGCTGGGCAGCAACTTTGAAACCAAGAACGGTTGTGCTGAAAATCAACTCCAGATTTGATAGCGAATCTTTGGATTTTTTTAATTCAAAATATTCCGGAAGCTGTGCAAGAATATCACTGGTTAGCATTGGCTCTATGATATTGCCGCCGCTTACGTTGATCTGGGCGCGAATGACACCGTCAAAGTAGCCTCTAAGATAGTCCGAAAGTTTCGGCTCAAGTTTGTCGTAAGTGTTGCGTTCGTAGAGACTGCCAACAAAAGAAATTTCATGCCTATAATGCGGCATTTGATATGGAAACATGGTATGAATCCGATGCGGGTTTGAGCAAAGCGGCATATGGTGAGCACGCATGCCCATCTGTCGCAGCTCGAGGACATTGGCTTTATCAAAACTGAAGATGTGAACTTCCGGATAAAAAGCTGACTTGTGATATAAACTGATTAGGGGATTATCACAGGTCCAGATAATATAATCCACATGCATGTTGTGGCAGACATTTGCAATTGCAGCAAAATAGTTAACGGTAAAGATGGCATCGAAGGTCTCTTCGGACAATCGCTTGGTAAGCATTTGTTCGAATGTAGGATCTTCATCATAGTTTTCAAAATGATATTCAAACGTAGAGATATCGTGTCCGAGTTGTCGAAAACCCTCGGTGATATCTTTATAGTTATAGGCTTTCCATTTATAAATCAATATCTTCATAAAAAATCCTTTATTATTTCAAACCGTGATTTCCAGGTGTGGGAATTACGCGCAGCTTGATAGCCGTTATCGGCAATCTCTTGTAACAGCGCAAAATTATTTAAAAGACGATCGGCATAGATGCCGAGTGATTTTATGTTCTCTAAAGAAAAAAAGCATAGCTGTTTTTCGCGCGTAAATTGTTTCTCTAAATAGGAAGAAGAATCTGTGAGAACGACAGCGCCGGCAAGCATGCCGTTAAAGATTCTGTCATGTGCACCGGCTTTAAACCATGAATTCGTATTTAGAACAATTTTGCTGTTTGTCATATGCGATAATATTTCTCGTTGGGAGCATCTGCCACAATAGTTGATATAGGGATGTTTTAGCCCTTCCCAGCGGTTCCAGCCATTGCCGTATACGGTAACAGTATGTCCGGAATCGGCGATTCGTAAAAGTGCCTGTTCACGAAAGAAGGAAGTAGCATATAGTTCTAAGAACCGAAGCTGGGAGATGCGAAGGCTTAGCGTGTCATCGTCATAATTGAAGCCCTGTTCTTTAAAGTAGGATTCCAAGACGGATTCCAAGGTGAAAGACGGGTGTGTCACCAGGGTATTTAAAACGGTAGCAGAGACTTCTTCGAAGTTAATTTCCGGCATTTTGTCAAATTCCGGAATCATGCTCTCGGCTTGAAAGCGGGATAGACCGCCCGCATATAAGACTTCGATTTGACGCTCTTTGATGGGCGGCGTTGGATTTGCAGGGCAAATGCCGCCGTGAGGCAGGAAAAACACGTGCTCTATATTAGAAAAATGCCGCCGTACATAATCTGCATGGTTTTTATCAGTGGCCACGATAATTGCGGTAGACGGCATCTTATTTAGGGTGCTGCGATAGTGAAAAGGGTGATCCATAAGAATGTTAATATAAGGAGTCTGGTAGAACTCCCAGATATTTTCACCGGGTTCGTTTTCGAGTGAGTATGCCAGATTGTTAAAGGTGATTACCGCAGCATCGTCCGTTTGTAGATATTCTCGCAGGGTATCTAGAGGCGTTACACCGTCGATATAAACAAGGCAAGAATAGCCTTGCGCGATCAGAACCTTGTGCAGTTCTTCGGAAAAGGTATCAAGGGTGTCATAGATTCCCTCAATTAATATAATATGTGTTCTCATGTTCCTCCTTTATTACTTAGTCGGGTGTCCATTGTTTGGCAAGTGTGCGATAATGCTCGGCCTGATCGGTTAGTCCGACGGCATCATAGCAACGTGCAAGTCCTTGCAGGGAATAGTCACCGGAAAAATGAATGTTCAGATAGGCAGAACTTTCAAACGCGGCATTGTAGTACCAGATTTGAGCTTCTTCATATTGCGATAGATTTTCGTAGAACATTCCAAGTTCAAAGAAAATCTCAGAACAGTCTAGTTCAAGACCAATATTTTTTAATATGTATTTAAAAAAGGAAGGTGCATCACCCAGCAGTCGATAAGCACGAGCCAAAATGATGAAAGCTTCTTTGCTATCTTCGTTGTCCATCTCACTGTTGTTAAGAAGATCTGCAAAGTAATCCTTAGCAAACATGAAATGTTCTTGCGTCCCGTGCAAAAGAAGCTCTTTGGCATAAAATGTCCGAAGGCGCTTAGAGAGTGGTTGTCCGTTAGAAAGCATAGATTCGAAGATCGCCAAATCCCGATTGGCATGTACGCTTTGTGGTATATGAAGAATTTCAATATCACTGTCAAATACGAGCGGGTCTAGACTGACGCATTCATGGATAGGTTCAATCCAGCGGAATGAGCGAAGACGCCGATAGAGTTTGGGACGAAGTTCGCGGTCGTAATTGTAGACGGTTCCGTGGTGAAGCTGTCCTTTATAATACATTTGAACAATTTCAATCTCAGGTAAAAGAGCCTGTTTTAAATGGGCAAAACGAGTGTGGTTTTCTTCGTCAATGATTTCATCGGCATCGGCGCAGTAGATGTATTCCATAGTTGCTTTGGAAAAAGAAAAGTTGCGTGCTGCCGCAAAATCACAGGTCCATTTAAAATCGTAGATATGGTCTGTATAACGAGCGGCAATCTCCTTGGTGCGATCGGTGGAACCGGTATCAACGATAATTATTTCGTCCATCAAATCGGCTATGGAGTCGAGGCATCTTGCCAGGACTTTTTCTTCATTTTTTACAATCATACATAAACTAATTGTTGCCATAATTATTCCTCTTTTAAGATTTAGTAAAAAAAATCCCCGACTCATATAGCCGGGGAAAATAGTTCTATATCTGTTAACAGAATCGGTCAATCATCATTCCTGAGTAGATGGAAGAAATATAAGGAGTAGCAAAATTATGTCCCGGGTTTTTATATTCTACAACGACCTTGTCAACATATTTCATTGGATTTAAGGAAACAGCTTGCGCCTTGGCGCTTAATGCATCCTTAAATTTGGAAAGAACATCGAATAATTCTTCCTGTGAAGTCTCATTATCAATTGCCTGCGAAAGGAGTCCTTTATCTACATGAATAGTTCCATCATGAGCGGTAGTCAGTCCGACCGATTCCATTTCATTTTGAATCGAATAGGTTGTACTGCTGATATCATTAATCAGACGCTTCGTGGCAGTTGGCGAAGTACTCTTATCATAGGCTGTTTGAATTGCGTGATTATAAGAATCTATAAGTTCTTGGATATTATCCGCAATCGCATCAACGTTAGGTTTGAAACCGATGGTTGTGTCATCATCATCAGGGCTTATGCCGTTAAGTGTTACTTCGAATGTTTTATTAATTGTAAAAGTATTCGAATAAGAGGAGCGTTCTACTCCGTTAAGTTCGAATCTTGAGTTTTGTGCATTTTGTGCAACGTGATCAATGCCAAGAGTATCAAGAAGAGATACTGCATTCGTATTGGCATTGGCGTTAATATCAAATAGATAACGCTCATTCTCGCTAAGACCGGTCTGAGTAGATTCAATCTTTAATGCAGCGCCACCTTTATTATTATCGAGTAAAGATGCATTAAGACCAATCTTGGCATTTGAAATCAAAGTGCCTAATCGGTTCTGTATGGAAAGATTCGTTTCGTTATCATTAACATGGAACTGGAACTCATATTGGTTATTGAGATAGTTTAGGTTAAAGGAGTAATCGCCTTCTTCAATAGAGCTTTGTTCCTTTGGTAAGAAGTTACCAATGTTGACCTGGGATTTCGCAAGCTGTTGTACCGAGATTGTGAAATCATCACTGTCGTCCAAATCTGCATTGTCTCCAATATATTCAGCGGAAACTAAATCAGGATTGGTTGAAGATGCAATCTTCTTTTGGAAAGCATCCTGAATGTCGCCGTCTTCTGTTGTTAAGGATGCGATAACATTGTTGATAGATCTCGCACTTTCCTTGACATCAATTACAAACTTTTGAATAGATTCTGAATCCTCATCCTTTAACTTGAAAAGAGGAGATTCTTTATTTACTTTAACAATATTGTTCCAAACGTTTCGCAGTTCACTCTTCTTATGTGTATCATAACGCGAATTGTTTGTGTGACCATAGTTACTGACATAGTAGTTAAATACAGAGTCAATAGCTGCCATGTGAATCCCTCCTTTCTTCCTTGAATAATGTACATGAACGTACACGAGGGTATAGTAAATCCATTTATACAATTACACTATATCATGGAAAAAACAATTTGTCACTAAAAAAATAGAAAAATTCATTGATTTTTTTAGAAAAGTGTGGTATAGGAGCGAAAAAATGGAGAAGACTATGCATAAAAGCTAAAAAGTAGAAAATGGGAAGAAAGTATGATATAATGCACAGGTAATGACGATTATGAAAAATACAAAGAAGCAAGGAGGATGAGAGATGAATAAAGTGGTTCAAAAAGTTGGTGCAGTGATGCTTGCTTTGGCGGTTGTGGCAACAAGCGTAATGATAGCTCCGCAGTTATCTCAAAAAGCGTACGCAGAAAGTTTTGTTGAGGCTACGATCGGGGATTGGGATGTAACGATTTATGACGGCGGTGCATCAATCTGGTTCACAGGTTATAATGGAAATGAAACGACGGTTACAGTTCCAACGTCGGTGACATACAATGGAACTGAGTATGATGCGGGGGACAATTCTGAATTTTGTCTTGCAGAGGCATTTCAAAATAATACAAACGTAAAGGAAATTATTATTCCGGATGGAATAGTCGCGATTGTACAAAATTCATTCGATGGTTGCACCTCATTAGAAAAGGTGGCGATTGGAGCTACGGATACACTGTATATAAGTACGGATGTGTTTAAGGGGCTGGCATCGCTAAAAGATTATTATTTTGCAGGTGATTCGGATTTGAACGCGACCGGCATTGCGGAATCTGGTATAGGGCAAGATAGCGATGGGAATGTCTATGCAGGAGTTACGATTCATACAATAGAAGGAAGTCCGATTGATTCGGCGATTTTGAGTATTAATGCGGGAAGCTCTGGTAATGTGATGACGCTGGATTATAACACAGAGTATCCTTATGAGGATGCAGAAGCTGTGCTTGAGGATGGTTCAGAAGATGGAGCAAGCGCTTCAGGCGTTGGTGATGACGGAACGGCTATTGGCGAAGGTGCAACAAGTGATGCAGCAGAAAGCTATCTGACAAGCTACAAAAAGGAGACAGATCCGGAAGGAAGCGTTTACGCATTACTGCAGGCAAAGATTACGAAAGTAAGTAAAAAATCTTTGAAGCTTCAATATAAAAAAGTCAGCGGAGCAAAAACATATGTCGTTTATGGTAATGCATGTTCAAAGAAAAATAAATTAATAAAACTTACTACGACGAAGAAGAATTCAGTTGTCATTAAAAAAATAAAGAATAAAAAGGTAAAGAAGGGAACCTACTATAAATTTATTGTAGTTGCTCTTGATAAAAACAATAATGTGGTTTCGACATCAAAGATGGTACATGCTGCAACGCTGGGCGGCAAGGTAGGAAATGCGAAAAAACTTCAAATCAACAAAAATAAAGTTACACTCAAAAAAGGAAAGACATTTAAACTGGTAACAAAAGAAGTTTCGGCACTGAAAATAAAAAAACACCGCAAGGTTGCATACGAATCAACGAATACGAAGGTTGCAACGGTAAGTAAGAGTGGCAAGATTAAGGCGAAGAAAAAAGGCAAATGTTATGTATATGCTTATGCGCAAAATGGTTTGTCTAAAAAAGTAAAAGTGATTGTGAAATAAAAATCTTAATGTGGCTCGGTCGGGGCAAAAGCTCCGGCTGAGTAAACCACTTAGTAAGGTGCGAGAGGCTTGTCGGAGGGCAAAAGAAACGGATGGTTGACAGTTTGACGAAATTATGATATTGTGGATTGGCTATGGAAGTAGGTCTTTTTTTTTTGACTTAAAATTGACCGCAATACCAAGAATAATATTAAGTGGAGGTGGAAGTTGTGCGAACAAAGATCACATTGGCATGTACGCAGTGTCAGCAGCGTAACTACAATACGACCAAAGAGAAGAAGAATCAGCCTGATCGTATGGAAATTAAAAAGTATTGTAGATTCTGTCGGACACATACGTTACATAAGGAAACGAAGTAATCGTCTTTCTTATCAGGAGGTATGACATGAGCGAATCAGAGAAAAAGACTGAGGTCAAAGAACGCTGGAGCGACGGTCTTAAGCAGGAATTTAACAAGATAAGCTGGCTCCCTGCCAAGACAGTAGGAAAGCAGACCGCAGCGGTTGTAGTTGTTTCAGTAATTGTTGGAATTATCATTGCAATCCTGGATAGATTCATTCAGTACGGAATCGATTATTTGACAGGACTGTAAATAGGAGGCTGAAAGTATGGCAGAAGCAAATTGGTATGTAGTTCACACTTATTCGGGATATGAAAATAAAGTTAAGGTGAATCTTGATAAGGCGATTGAGAATCGTCATTTACAGGAAGAAATCCTTGAAGTACGTGTTCCGATGCAGGATGTTGTCGAACTTCGAAACGGTGCAAAAAAACAGGTGCAAAAGAAGATGTTCCCTGGTTATGTACTGGTACATATGGTCATGAATGATGATACATGGTATGTGGTTCGAAACACCAGAGGTGTGACGGGATTTGTTGGACCGGGATCGAAACCGGTGCCACTGACATATGATGAAATCCACAAGCTTGGTCTTGAGCAAGGCGATACGCTGGATGGTCAGGCGCAGGCTAAACAACAGATTGCGGTAGACTTTGATGAAGGAGATACCGTAATGGTTCTGGATGGCGCATGGAAAGATACAGTTGCTGTGATAGAATCTATGAACTACCAGAAACAGACAGTTACAATCAATGTAGAAATGTTTGGGCGCGAAACCCCGGTAGAAATTAGTTTCGCAGAAGTTAAGAAGAATTCATAGTAAAAAGGATTCTAATAACATAGGAGGAAAAAGATAATGGCAAAGAAAGTAGAAGGCTATATCAAATTACAGATTCCAGCCGGCAAAGCTACACCGGCACCACCTGTTGGACCAGCACTTGGTCAGCATGGTGTAAATATCGTTGAGTTTACAAAGCAGTTTAATGCAAGAACTGCAGACCAGGGAGATCTTATCATCCCTGTAGTAATTACAGTATATGCAGACAGAAGCTTTAGTTTTGTTACAAAGACTCCGCCTGCAGCTGTATTGATCAAGAAAGCTTGCAACATTCAGTCAGGTTCTGGTGAACCAAACAAGAAAAAAGTTGCAACTTTATCTAAAGAAAAATGCAAGGAAATTGCAGAACTTAAGATGCCTGACTTAAACGCTGGTTCATTAGAAGCTGCTATGAGCATGATCGCAGGAACAGCACGAAGCATGGGCGTAGAAGTAGAACAGTAATTTAAAATTAAGAAATAACTTTAGTGGGAGGGTCCTCTCCCGATATTACCACAGGAGGTATTAGGAATGAAAAGAGGTAAGAAATATCAGGAAGCTGCTAAGAATATTGATAGAACAGTTCAGTATGAAACACCGGAAGCTATCAAGTTAGTAAAGACAGCAGCTACTGCAAAGTTTGATGAAACAATCGAGGCTCATATCAGAACAGGATGCGACGGACGTCATGCAGAGCAGCAGATCCGTGGAGCAGTTGTTCTTCCACACGGAACAGGAAAAACAGTTCGTGTACTTGTATTTGCAAAGGGCGCTAAGTTAGATGAAGCGCAGGCAGCAGGAGCTGACTTCGTAGGTGGAGAAGAATTGATTCCGAAGATTCAAAATGACGGATGGTTAGATTTTGACGTTGTTGTTGCTACACCGGATATGATGGGTGTTGTTGGACGTCTTGGACGTGTACTTGGACCTAAGGGATTAATGCCAAACCCTAAGGCTGGTACTGTAACAATGGACGTAACAAAGGCAATCGAAGACATTAAAGCCGGTAAGATTGAGTACAGATTGGACAAGACAAATATTATCCACGTGCCAATTGGTAAAGCTTCTTTCTCAGAGGAGCAGTTAGCGGACAACTTCCAGACACTGATGGATGCAATCGTAAAGGCAAAACCAAGTTCATTAAAGGGAACCTATTTGAAGAGCATTTCTATCGCTTCTACAATGGGACCTGGAGTAAAAGTAAACACAACTCAGTTTGCTTAAGAATTATGTTTTGTATTTAATGGTTGACATCATATAAATACAGTGCTACAATAGCAAAGCAATTGCCGAAGACAGCAGGTGCCGTAAGGCGTAATCGATAGAGCCTGCCGAGGAAATTCATGAGATTTGAATTTTTGTGCCTCTTTGTCTTTATGGCGAAGAGGCATTTTTGATGGATGACATCAATAGTCTTAAGGCATCAAAGTCCTGATCATTCAGGCACATGTGAAAATCACATGGAATAAAATAAGGAGGTGCTAGGAAAGAATGGCAAAAGTAGAATTAAAACAGCCAATCGTAGATGAGATTTCTGAGTGTATTAAAGATGCACAGTCAGTAGTGCTTGTTGACGCATGCGGACTGACCGTAGCACAAGATACCGTTCTTCGTAAAGAACTTAGAGAAGCAGGCGTTACTTATAAAGTGTACAAGAATACTTTAATGAAGCGTGCTTTCGAAGGAACAGATTGTGAGAAGCTTGTTGACTCACTTGTTGGCCCGACAGCAATCGCAGTATCGAAAGAAGATGCTACTGCTCCGGCTAGAATCCTTGCTAAGTTTGCTAAGACAGCAGAAAATCTTGAGCTGAAATCAGGTGTTGTAGAAGGTGAGTTCTATGACGCAACAGGAATTCAGACAATTGCGAGCATTCCATCTAGAGACGAATTACTTTCCAAATTACTTGGAAGCATCCAGTCTCCGATTACAAACTTTGCTCGTGTTATCAATCAGCTTGCTGAAAAAGGCGGCGCAGCAGATGTAGAAGCAACTGAAGCTCCTGCAGAAGAAGCAGCTGAAGCTCCTGCAGAAGAAGCAACTGAGGCTCCTGCAGAAGAAACAGCAGAAACACCTGCAGAATAAGAACATGTAACAGGTCGAAAAGACCATGATATTGAAGCTTGCGATAAGCGAAAATCAAATATTAGGAGGAATTATAAAATGGCTAAATTAACCACAGAAGAAATGATCGAAGCGATCAAAGAGTTAAGTGTATTAGAATTAAATGAACTTGTAAAAGCATGCGAAGAAGAGTTCGGCGTATCTGCAGCAGCAGGTGTTGTTGTAGCAGCAGCTGGAGCTGACGGAGCAGCAGCTGGAGAAGAAAAGTCTGACTTTGATGTAGAACTTACAGAAGTAGGTCCTAACAAGGTTAAGGTTATCAAGGTTGTTCGTGAAGTAACAGGTCTTGGACTGAAGGAAGCTAAGGAAGTTGTTGACGGAGCTCCTAAGGTTGTTAAAGAAGGTGCTGAAAAGGCTGAAGCTGAAGATATCAAAGCTAAGCTTGAAGCTGAAGGCGCTAAAGTTACTCTTAAATAATTTGTTGTTTGAGAATGAACTTCGGTATGGGATGAAAACATTCGTTTTCATCCCGTTTTTAATGTTTGCAAAATTGTACCGTGGGTGGTACGATTTTTATATCCGGGATGAAGAAATATCCGGAGAAAATAGCTTGAGGGTTTAACATGAACAAAAGAAATATAAAGTTATTTATTACTGGAATTGTAATCCTGCTGGTGGCCGGCGCCGTGTTTTTGGGAATGGCATATGTACAAGAGCAGGTTAAGATAAAATCGCAGAAGAATGAAACGAAGCAGGAAGTTGTGCAAGAGGAAGATGAGACGCTAGAAGAAAGTGATTTGGCAGAGGAACTTGCACAAAAAGAACGAACGACGTATACATTTTTGCAGGGACCTAAGTCTTGGGCGAAAGGCTTGGATTGGTCCGGTGAATGGGCGCAGGAGATTGTAAATGGTAATGCTTTTGGATCATTCGGGTGTGGACTGTGTGCAATGGCAAATATTTATGATACACTTTCACCATATGAAGTGTCGCCGCTTAAGATGTGTACTTATGCACAAAAGGTGAGCGGTTATACGCCGACCGCCGAATCGGGAGCGATAGGATGGGGTGATATGAAGACGGTGCTTAAAAGTGTTGGAATGGATGTAGAGGTTTCGACCAAGCCGGATAATTATGAAGATTTTTGTGAAAATCTGAAAAATGCACAAAGCGCAATTGTACTTGTGTGCAGCGCCGATGATGATTCTTATTGGGAAGATACACCGGGACATTATGTAAATATCTGGCATTACAATGAAGAAGAAAACACGGTATTTTTGGCAGATCCGGGTGGACCGTCTCATAACCGCGATCGCATTGACGCAAAATATGTATATGATGCAATGAAGACATCAAGTAAGTTTCAAGTGTTATATGTGTGGTCATATGATGAAGAAGATAACAGCTGGAAGGCTGATGGCATAAAGGATGAATGGAATCGTCCGGATTATTTGTAACAAAATTTTTGAACATAAAAACGGAAACTGAAAAAACTAGAATTTGTAGAAAAATACCAAAAAATAAAAAAGATATTGACGCTGCGGCGCAATGTGCGATATACTATATGGTGCACTATTGTGCGGCAGTCTTTTTGCGCCCAAAAACGGGGACGAACGACTGTCGGGGTGATGTTTCGTTCAAAGTCAATGGTTAAAATGCACGAAATAGACCCTGTATTATAAATAGAGAGGTGAAACGTCGATGGAGAAAAACAGAATTCGTCCTGTTGCTACCGGTAAAAACATACGTATGAGTTATTCAAGACAAAAAGAAGTTCTTGAAATGCCTAACCTCATTGAAGTGCAGAAAGACTCTTACAATTGGTTTTTGACAGGTGGTTTAACAGAAGTATTTGAGGATATCTCACCAATTTCCGATTATAGCGGGAAGTTGAGTCTGGAATTTGGCAAATTCCAGCTTTGTACAGATGAGGTAAAATACTCGATTACAGAATGCAAGGAACGAGATGCAACATATGCAGCACCGCTTAAGGTGGAGGTTGCACTTACAAATCATGAACTGGATGAGAGAAAAGTTACCACCATTTTTATGGGAGATCTTCCTCTTATGACGGAGACAGGAACGTTCGTGATTAACGGAGCAGAACGTGTTATCGTCAGCCAGTTAGTAAGATCCCCTGGAATTTATTATGATATCGCACATGATAAAGTGGGAAAAGAACTATTTTCAAGTACCGTCATTCCAAATCGTGGTGCATGGTTAGAATACGAAACTGACTCCAATGACGTTTTTTATGTACGAGTTGATCGTAACAGAAAGGTACCGATTACAGTGCTGATTCGTGCGCTTGGTGTAGGTACTAATCAGGAAATTATAGATTTATTTGGTGAAGAACCTAAAATTATGGCCAGCTTTGGTAAGGACCCATCAATCACGGAGCATACTCCGCAGGGGAATTATGAGACTGGTCTGTTAGAGTTATATAAAAAGATTCGTCCGGGAGAACCACTCTCCGTAGAAAGTGCGGAAAGTCTTCTTTCATCAATGTTCTTTGATCCAAGACGATATGATCTTGCCAAAGTCGGACGTTATAAATTCAATAAAAAGCTGGCACTTAAGAATCGTATTAACGGAGCAACTTTAAGTGAAGATGTTGTGGATGAGACAACAGGTGAAGTGCTTGCAACAGCAGGAACTATTGTGAATCGTGAATTGGCAGATAAGATTCAGAATGCAGCTGTACCATATGTATGGGTACAGGGCGAAGAACGCAATGTCAAGATTCTTTCTAATCTCATGGTAGATATTCGTAATTTTGTTGACATCGAAGATGTAAAAGCACTTGGTGTGACAGAATTGGTTTACTATCCGGTTCTTGCTCAGATTTTAGAGGAAAATCAGGGAGCGGACGCGGATACATTAGCAACACAGATTCATTTAAATATTGCCGATTTGATTCCAAAGCATATTACAAAAGAAGATATTTTTGCTTCTATTAACTACAATATGCACTTAGAATATGGATTTGGTAATAGTGATGATATTGACCATTTGGGCAATCGTCGTATTCGTGCAGTCGGAGAACTTCTGCAAAACCAGTATAGAATTGGTCTTTCAAGATTGGAAAGAGTTGTACGTGAACGTATGACCACGCAGGATGCCGAAACAGTGAATGCGCAGAGCCTGATTAATATTAAGCCGGTAACAGCTGCAGTGAAAGAATTCTTTGGATCTTCACAGCTGTCACAGTTTATGGATCAGAATAACCCTCTTGGTGAATTGACACATAAGAGACGTTTGTCGGCACTTGGACCTGGTGGTCTCTCAAGAGATCGTGCCGGATTCGAGGTGCGAGACGTACATCATTCACACTATGGTAGAATGTGTCCGATTGAAACACCGGAAGGTCCAAACATCGGTTTGATTAACTCTTTGGCATGCTATGCAAGAATTAATGAGTATGGATTTATCGAGGCTCCATACAGAAAAATAGATCACACAGATCCGGACAATCCACGTGTAACAGATGAAGTTGTTTATATGACGGCGGATGAAGAAGATAATTACCATGTAGCACAGGCGAATGAGGCGCTTGATGAAGAGGGACATTTTGTAAGAAATAGTGTATCAGGTCGATTTAGAGATGAGACACAAGAATACGAAAAGAAAATGTTCGACTATATGGATGTATCTCCTAAGATGGTATTTTCTGTTGCAACTGCACTTATTCCATTCCTGCAAAATGACGATGCGAACCGTGCTCTGATGGGATCAAACATGCAGCGTCAGGCTGTTCCGCTTCTTACAACAGAGGCACCTGTTGTTGGTACCGGTATGGAGAATAAGGCTGCAGTCGATTCCGGCGTGGGCGTTGTTGCAAAACGTGCCGGAGTGGTAGAGCGTTCTGAGTCAAATCAGATTATCATTAGGGCAGAAGATGGAACAAAAGATATTTATAAATTACAGAAATTTACAAGATCTAACCAGTCAAACTGTTACAATCAGCGTCCGATTGTATTTAAGGGAGCTCAAGTAGCAGAAGGCGAAGTTATTGCAGATGGTCCTTCCACTAAGAATGGTGAACTTGCACTTGGTAAGAATCCGTTAATCGGATTTATGACCTGGGAAGGTTACAATTACGAGGATGCGGTACTTCTTAGTGAAAGATTGGTACAGGATGATGTTTATACCTCGATTCATATTGAAGAATATGAAGCAGAAGCTAGAGATACAAAGCTTGGACCGGAAGAGATTACAAGAGATGTTCCGGGTGTTGGAGACGATGCGCTTAAAGATCTTGATGAAAGAGGTATCATCCGAATCGGTGCAGAGGTACGTGCCGGTGATATCTTAGTTGGTAAAGTAACTCCAAAGGGAGAGACCGAGCTGACAGCAGAAGAAAGATTGCTTCGTGCCATCTTTGGAGAGAAGGCACGAGAAGTTCGTGATACTTCTTTGAAAGTGCCACATGGTGCATACGGTATTGTTGTAGATGCAAAAGTATTTACAAGAGAAAATAAGGATGAGCTTTCACCGGGAGTTAACCAGTCTGTGCGTATCTATATTGCGCAAAAGAGAAAGATTTCCGTAGGTGATAAGATGGCCGGTCGACATGGTAACAAGGGTGTCGTTTCCCGCGTATTACCGGTAGAAGATATGCCATTCCTTCCAAATGGACGTCCGCTTGATATCGTACTTAACCCACTTGGTGTACCATCACGTATGAATATCGGACAGGTCCTTGAAATTCATCTGTCTCTTGCAGCAAAAGCGCTGGGATTTGATATTGCAACACCGGTATTTGATGGTGCAAACGAAGATGACATCATGGATACTTTGGATCTGGCAAATGATTATGTGAACCTTTCTTGGGAAGAATTTGAGAAGAAACATAAAGAAGAATTATTGCCGGAAGTAATGGAATATTTATATGAAAACCGAGACCACAGAGAATTGTGGAAAGGTGTTCCGCTTTCTCGTGACGGTAAAGTAAGACTTCGAGACGGTCGTACAGGTGAGTATTTTGATTCACCGGTAACCATCGGACACATGCATTATCTGAAATTGCATCACTTGGTTGATGATAAGATTCATGCGCGTTCAACAGGTCCTTACTCACTTGTTACACAGCAGCCACTCGGTGGTAAAGCACAGTTTGGTGGACAGCGTTTCGGAGAAATGGAAGTATGGGCACTCGAGGCTTATGGTGCAGCATATACCTTGCAGGAAATTTTGACTGTAAAATCCGATGATGTAATTGGTCGTGTGAAGACATACGAAGCAATTATCAAGGGTGACAATATTCCGGAATCCGGAATACCGGAATCTTTCAAGGTATTGCTCAAAGAATTACAATCTCTTGGACTTGACGTTTGCGTATTGAACGAAGACGGAAACGAAATTGAGATTATGGAAACCAGTGAATATGGAAATACAGATCTTAATTCGGTTATCCAAGAGGATAGAAATTATGCATTTGAAAGCAATGAAGACTTTAGTGCAGCAGGATACATAAAGCAGGAATTTGATGCAGAAAGTGAAGAACTTATAAGCATAGAAGACGACGCTCCACAAGAGATTCACGAATCCTATGCGGATACAGATAATTTCGATGAAGACTAATAAGGAGGACCAGGTTTAATGCCAGAAACAAATAATAATGAAACTTATCAGTCAATAAATTTTGATGCAATCAAGATCGGATTGGCATCACCGGAAAAAATCAGAGAATGGTCCAGAGGTGAAGTAAAAAAGCCGGAGACTATTAACTATAGAACCTTAAAGCCGGAAAAGGATGGCTTGTTCTGCGAAAGAATTTTCGGACCTAGCAAGGATTGGGAATGTCACTGCGGAAAGTATAAAAAGATTCGCTATAAAGGCGTTGTCTGCGATCGATGCGGTGTAGAAATTACAAAGGCTAATGTTAGACGTGAACGCATGGGTCATATTGAATTGGCAGCACCGGTATCACATATCTGGTACTTTAAGGGAATTCCTTCAAGAATGGGACTTATTTTGGATCTGTCTCCAAAGATGTTAGAGCGAGTACTTTACTTTGCATCTTATATTGTTCTTGATAAGGGTGATACACCGCTTGCAGATAAGCAGATTCTGACAGAAGCAGAGTATGCACAGGCAAGAGAAGAATATGGATGGGACTTCCGTGTAGGTATGGGAGCCGAGGCGATTCAGGAACTTCTTCAGAAGATTGATTTGGATAAAGAAGTAGAAGAGCTCAAAGATCAGCTTGAGAATGCTACCGGCCAGAAGAAGGCGCGTATTGTCAAGAGAATTGAAGTAGTAGAAGCATTTAGAGAATCAGGAAATAAGCCTGAATGGATGATTATGACGGTAATTCCGGTTATCCCACCGGATCTTCGTCCTATGGTACAGCTTGATGGTGGACGTTTTGCAACATCTGATTTGAATGATTTATATCGTCGTATTATCAATCGTAACAATCGTTTAAGAAGACTCTTAGAACTTGGTGCGCCTGATATTATTGTACGAAATGAAAAGAGAATGCTGCAGGAAGCTGTAGATGCTCTTATTGATAATGGACGTAGAGGAAGACCGGTAACCGGACCTGGTAACCGTGCTCTTAAATCGTTATCCGATATGCTCAAAGGTAAGGGAGGACGTTTCCGTCAGAACCTTCTTGGAAAGCGTGTTGACTATTCAGGACGTTCTGTTATCGTCGTAGGACCGGAACTTAAGATTTATCAGTGTGGTCTTCCGAAGGAAATGGCGATTGAGTTATTTAAGCCGTTTGTTATGAAAGAACTTGTGGCAAATGGAAAGGCTCACAATATTAAGAGTGCTAAGAAGATGGTGGAAAAACTTCAGCCGGAAGTTTGGGATGTCCTTGAAGATGTCATTAAAGAGCATCCGGTTATGTTGAACCGTGCTCCTACACTTCATAGACTTGGTATCCAGGCATTTGAGCCGATTCTTGTAGAAGGAAAAGCGATTAAGCTGCATCCACTTGTATGTACTGCGTACAATGCCGACTTTGATGGTGACCAGATGGCTGTCCATCTTCCATTGTCAGTCGAAGCGCAGTCAGAATGCCGCTTTATGTTATTATCGCCAAATAACCTGTTAAAGCCATCTGATGGTGGTCCGGTAGCCGTACCTTCACAGGATATGGTTCTTGGTATTTACTATCTGACGATGCATAAAGAAGCAGATTATTCGGATGATCCAAAGATCGTTGCTAAGGTGGTGAAGGAATTCGAATCACCGGAAGAAGCGATTGAGGCATTTAGAGAATATCAGATTGCCAAGAAGAAGGCATATGATGCAGCAAGTGAAGAAGAAATAAAATCCGGAGAATTAAAGGTTGATGTTGCTGTGGCAATAGAACCGGATAGCTATGTAAGGGTATGTATCGATTCGGAGCGTGACAGAAGAGTTGTATGCTCTATGGAAGATATTCTTGGAAGATATTTCAATAATATGAATGAAGCGCTTCTTGCTTATGAGAATAAAGTCATTACATTGCATCAGCATATTATGCTTCATCGCCGGGTTGAAACACCAAATGGAGAAGTTGTAACCGGATTTGTGCAGACAACACTTGGTCGTTTGATTTTCAACGAAATCATTCCACAAGATCTTGGTTTTGTAAAACGTGAGAAGCCGGAAGATTATCTGAATCTTGAAGTTGATTTCCATGTAGGAAAGGGACAGCTTAAGAAGATTCTTGAAAAGGTTATCAATACTCATGGTGCTACTAAGACGGCTGAAACACTTGACCTTATCAAAGCTATGGGATATAAGTATTCCACACGTGCAGCCATGACCGTATCTATTTCTGATATGACCGTTCCGGCTCAGAAGCAGGATATGATTAGGGAAGCACAGGAAACGGTAGATAAGATTACACGTAATTATAAGCGTGGTAAGATTACCGAAGAAGAGCGTTATAAAGAAGTTGTCGAAGTCTGGAAAGACATGGATGACAATCTTACAGAAGCACTGTTAAATGGACTCGATAAATACAATAACATCCATATGATGGCACATTCAGGAGCCCGTGGTTCTAACAGCCAGATTAAGCAGCTTGCAGGTATGCGAGGACTTATGCAGGATACAACCGGTAAGACAATTGAGTTGCCGATTAAGTCTAATTTCCGTGAAGGACTTGATGTACTTGAATATTTCATGTCAGCGCATGGTGCTCGTAAGGGTCTGTCTGATACGGCTCTTCGTACAGCCGATTCCGGATATTTGACACGTCGTCTTGTTGATGTATCACAAGAACTCATTATCCGTGAAAGAGATTGTATGGAGAACAAAGAGGGCAAAGAAACTCCGGGAATGGTAGTAAAGGCCTTCATGGACGGAAAAGAAGTTATCGAATCTTTACAAGATCGTATTACAGGACGTTTTGCGGCAGAGGATATTCTCGACGCACAAGGTAACGTCCTTGTAGAGGCGAATCATATGATTACTCCAAGACGTGCAGAAGAAGTTATGCATAAGGGTGTTGATGTAAAAGGTCTTAAGATTTGGGACGAGGAAAATGACAAAGAAAATCCTAAGGCAGCTTTGAAGATTCGTACCATTTTAACTTGCCGTTGTCATAATGGAATCTGTGCGAAGTGTTATGGTGCCAACATGGCAACAGGACAGGCTGTACAGGTTGGTGAAGCAGTTGGTATCATCGCAGCGCAGTCTATCGGTGAGCCGGGTACACAGCTTACCATGAGAACATTCCATACCGGTGGTGTAGCCGGAAACGATATCACACAGGGTCTTCCTCGTGTCGAGGAGCTTTTTGAGGCGAGAAAGCCTAAGGGACTTGCAATTATTACAGAGATTGCAGGTACCGTTGCTCTTAAGGAGACGAAGAAGAAACGTGAAATCGTAGTAACAGGAGAAGATGGTGAATCTAAGACTTATCTGATTCCATACGGCTCACGAATTAAGGTTATGGAAGGACAGGAACTTGAAGCTGGTGATGAACTGACAGAAGGTTCTGTAAATCCGCATGACATCTTAAAGATTAAAGGTGTACGTGCTGTTCAAGACTATATGCTTCGTGAAGTGCAAAGAGTATATCGTCTGCAAGGTGTAGATATTAACGATAAGCATATCGAAGTCATTGTACGTCAGATGCTTAAGAAAGTACGTATCGAAGAGCATGGAGATTCTGAGCAGCTTGAAGGTATGCTGGTTGATTTCCTTGAATTTGAGGACAATAATGAGGCGTTAATCGCAGAAGGTAAAGAGCCGGCTGTTGGTAAGCAGGAGCTTCTTGGAATTACAAAGGCCTCTTTGGCAACTAATTCCTTCCTCTCAGCAGCTTCCTTCCAGGAAACAACAAGGGTACTTACAGATGCAGCGATTAAGGGTAAAGTCGATCCGCTGATTGGACTTAAGGAAAATGTAATTTTAGGTAAGCTAATTCCTGCAGGTACAGGTATGAAGCGTTATCAAAATATTGCATTAAATACGGATGAGCATATGCTTCATCTTGACGATGATGATGAAATTATCTTTGATGAAGATGAAAACCTTGAAACACAGGGACAGCCGGAAACTGAAACCGTAGCTGAAAATGAGACGCCGGTTACAGAAGAAGCTGTAGCAGTAACAACTAAAGAAACGGAAGAATAATATTCTGATCGCAAACTGAGCGTATCACTTGAAAAAGTGATGCGCTCTTATTACAATAAAAAGAAATGATTTTTTACCTAAGTAAGGTATAGAGGGAGTAATAAGTAATGAGACTACCAAGAATTATGATTGCAGCACCAAAGAGTGGAAGTGGGAAGACATTAATTACTTGTGGCTTATTGGCGCTTTTAAAAGAAAGCGGTCAAGAAATAAGAGCCTATAAATGCGGACCGGATTTTTCCTGTCCGATGTTTCATAAAAAAGTGCTAGAGACTAAGAGCTATAATCTAGATCCTTTTTTGGCTGGTCAACATTTGCAACAGAATTTTTTAAAGCATATTGGAGATGCTACATTTGCAGTTATGGAAGGACAGATGGGATATTATGATGGTGTGGCAGGAATCTCACTAAAGTCGAGCAGTTATGAAGTGGCGAAAAAGACGGGAACGCCAGTGATACTTGTGCTTGATGCTAGAGGAACTTCTTTATCGCTGATTGCGCTTTTGAAGGGATTTATGGAATATCAGGAGAATAATCATATAAAGGGTGTTATCCTCAATCGTATCAGTCCGAATTTGTATCCTAGGCTGAAAGAACAGATTGAGTCTGAACTTCCGATTAAGGTATGCGGATATGTGCCGGATACGAAGAAAGCGAAGCTTCTTGGAAGAAAGATTGGTTTTGTTTTGCCACAGGAAATTCCGGAACTTAGGGAACGTATTTATGATTTTGCGCATGATTTAAGAATGACACTAGATCTTGAGACGATTAGTAATATTGCAAGAAAAGCGATGGACGTATTGCAGGTTCGAAGTGAAGAGCCGGGAGAAAGGACGCTTCGAGTGGCACTTGCCGAAGACGAGGCTTTTTGTTTTATGTATCAGGATAATCTTACAATGTTAGAGGAAAACGGCATCGAACTTGTTCGTTTTTCTCCACTTCATGATAAGCATTTACCAGAAGATATTCACGGATTAATATTGTGCGGTGGATATCCGGAGAGGAATGCACAAGAATTACAGGATAATTATGAAATTCGAAAGGAAATTAAGGAAAAGATTGCAGACGGCCTTCCGTGTCTTGCCGAAAATGGAGGCTATTTGTATCTTCACGAGACACTTGAAGATCCGGAAGGTGAGAAGTTTGAGATGGTTGGCGCTATTGAGGGAAATGGATTTCATAATGAGAAACTTGTACGCTTCGGATATGTTGATTTGATGGGGAGTGCATTTGGCGAAGAGCAGATGGTGATTCGGGCGCACGAATCCCATTATTACGATGTAACGAAGCCGGGAAATGCAATGGTTGCTAAGAAGCCTTTGTCTGAGAAGACGTGGCAGTGCATGGTTTCTAATAAGAATATGTTGGCGGGATTTGCCCATCTTTATTATCCTTCGCAGCCATATTTGCCAAGAATATTTGCCAAGAGATGTCGGGAATACAAGGAGAACCATTCATGAAAATCTTTTTGATTCGACATGGTAAAACTTTGGGAAATGAGTTTGGTAGATACATTGGCACGACAGATGAAAGCTTGTCCAGTGCGGGAGTCGCCGCTCTTAAGAGGATAACACCTCCGGCGGCGTCTGTGATTTATGTCAGTCCGATGAGACGATGCATACAGACTGCCGAAATTCTGTATCCAAATCAAATGCCTGTTGTGGTGGAAGAACTTAAGGAATGTGATTTTGGAGATTTTGAGAATAAAAATTATAAAGAACTTTCGTCGAACGAAGATTATAAG
The DNA here is from genome assembly GCF_900104415.1 of Eubacterium oxidoreducens. Classification (GTDB taxonomy): domain Bacteria; phylum Bacillota; class Clostridia; order Lachnospirales; family Lachnospiraceae; genus Eubacterium_C; species Eubacterium_C oxidoreducens. The sequence continues at coordinate 94,592 of NZ_FMXR01000012.1, forward strand.
GCCTGGATCGAATCGGGAGGTTTAATGCCGTTTCCTGGCGGAGAATCTAAAGACGACTTTCGAGATAGAATTCTTCAGGGATTTCAAAAGGTTCTTATGCATGCGAAAAGGAACAAGGCAGAGAAGATTGCTTTAGTAGTCCATGGAGGAACGATTATGGCAATTATGGAGGCTTATGATGGAGGCGAATACTTCTCGTATCAAATAAAAAATGGAGAAAGCTGCGTATTGGAGCTTGATAATACTTGATTTTGTGGGATGAGTATGCGAAACTTAGAAAGTACGAAATTTATGACTTTAAAGTGAGAAAGTATTATGATAGGAACAATAGTAAATACTGCTACTATTTTAGCGGGAGCGATTGTAGGAAGTATCCTGCACAAGGGAATTGGTGAAAAGTATCAAAAAGCATTATTTGGAGCATGTGGACTTGCGGCTTGCGGAATCGGAATTAATGCCATAGTCAATAATATGCCGGATAGTAATTATCCGGTGCTGTTTATCGTTTCGTTGGCGATTGGTATATTGATTGGAACGGCACTGGATCTGGAAGGTAAATTCGAAAGATTAGTCAATAAGCGTTCTAAAAGTGAAAATAATTTAGGAAAAGGTCTTTCGACCGGTATCTTATTATATTGTATTGGAACATTATCCATTATGGGTCCTGTGATGAGTGCGTTATATGGAGATCATACTTTTTTATTTACGAATGCGACACTTGACCTTATTACATCAATGGTGCTTGCATCCACATATGGCATGGGAATGGCGTTGGCGGCACCGGTATTATTTGCCTGGCAGGGATGTATCTATCTGATTGCGAAGCACGCTTCCGGATTTATTTCGGATGATCTTGTATGCGAGCTTTGTATTGTCGGTGGATTCTTGATTTTTGCTTCGGGACTTAATATCTTAAATATTAAGAATCTAAAGACGCTGAATTTGTTGCCGGCGTTGGCGATACCGATTATCTTTTTTGCAATTAAATCGGCCATCGGTTAGAGTCTTCGGCATTGGGATGATTAGGGAAATATAGATTTTGTAACAAAAAGAGCGATAGAGAGAAGAAAAGTTACAAAATCGAGAAAAAAACAGTGCCGGTTCGGGGAATTTGTAACAAAAGAAAGCTACCACACCAAAAATGATGTGGTAGCAAAAAATCATCTAAGTATCTTACTTGAAGAATGGCATTTGCCAGCCTTGATGATCGGTATGTAACAGATGATGTGATTTCTCGCCGAGAGGCTCTTTGAGGAATTCATCATAAAGTGTCTGTACATCAGGATTCTCGTGAGAGAATCTCATCTTGTTATTGCTATCATAATTGTAGATAACTTTTGCACGATCAGTAGCACGTTCTTCGTTAAAGTGGATTGGCTGTCCACCACCACCAACGCATCCGCCTGGGCAAGCCATAACTTCTACGAAATCATATTCAACTTCGCCGGCTTTTAAAGCTTCAAGAAGCTTTCTGGTATTGCCAAGACTGTTAACTACAGCAGCGCGGACAATGGCACCATTGACATTGTATTCTGCTTCTACCCAAGGCTTATCACTGCCGGTAGCACGAACTGCCTTAAAGGTTTCATCAGCATCAGGATTATCACCTGTGAGAACGAAGTAGCAGGTACGAAGTGCTGCTTCCATAACACCACCGGTAGCACCGAAGATAACAGCTGCACCGGTACCGCTTCCAAGTGGGGAATCGAATCCTTCCTCTGGAAGATTCTCAATATCGATATTTAAGTATTTGAATAATCGATTCATTTCGCGGGTTGTAAGTGAATAGTCTACATCCTTGATTCCTTCTTTAGCGTCATTAAGGTTTGGAATCTCAAGCTCTTCTTTCTTAGCAGAGCAAGGCATTACGGAAATACAGATGATATCTTCCGGTGCCTTTCCAATCTTTTCAGCAAAATAACTCTTTGTAATTGCTCCAAACATACCCTGTGGGGACTTGGCAGTTGATAACTGGTCAGTCATTTCCGGATACTGGCTCTTTAAGAAACGAACCCATCCAGGACAGCATGAGGTAAACATAGGCCATGCATAGTCCTCTTTATGAGTGAAGCGATGAAGGAATTCATTTCCTTCTTCCATAATAGTAAGGTCAGCTGAGAAGTTGGTGTCGAATACATAGTCAAATCCGGCACGTCTAAGAGCTGCAGCCATACGTCTTTCTGTTGCAAATTCCGGATCAAGTCCAAAGTCTTCGCCCCATGCTGTTCGAGGTGAAGGTGCTGTCTGTACGACGATGACTTTATCTGGATTCTTTTCTTTATCAAGGAGATTTGCAATTTCCATCACATCATCTCTTGAGTGAAGTGCATTTGTAGGACAGTGAGTAATACACTGGCCGCAAAGCACACAGTCAGACTGGTTAAATGGAACATTATTTTTCACACCAACAGTTGTATTGGCACCTGTTCCGACCATATCCCAAACACCGATGGACTGAATCTTTTCACAGACCTGTACACAACGGTAACATTTGATACATTTATCTTCTTCGCGAATCAATGGAAGAGTCGTATCCCATTCATTGATTGCAAGCATTTTAGGAATCTCATTATCTGAGCTAACGGCATATTTATTAGCAAGATCTTGCAATGCACAGTTGATATTTCTTTCGCAAGTTGGACATGTCACATTATGCTGAGAAAGCATAAGTTTGATATTTTCACGTCTTGCTTCCACAACGCGTGGAGAATTGGTCTTAATATCCATGCCTTCTTGAACAACTGTATTACAAGATGCAGCAAGTGTTTTGTTGTCATCAATTTCAACAACACAGACACGGCATGCACCGATGTCGCTATAATCTTTCATCCAGCAAAGAGTAGGGATATTGTATCCTGCTTCCTTTGCGGCATCGAGAATTGTTGTGCCCTCTTTTACCTGGAGAGCTTTTCCGTTTATTTTAATATTTACCATTCTAACTCACGCCCTCCTTTAAACATTCCGCAACCATAGTGGTCACAGCGTAAACATCTGTTGGTTTCTTGCGCTGCCTCTATGTCTGACATAGGCATTTCCATAAGGTCAAAGTCGTGATTTCTGCTAAGAGGTTCACGCTCTGCCATATTTACACGGCCACACTGAACGCGATCAGCAAATGCAGGAGCCGGAATTTCGACATCAAGCTTAATCTTATGATCGAATCCAAGATAATTGTCAATATTTCTTGCAGCAACTTTACCTGCAGAGATTGCGAGAATAGCGGTCTTAGGTCCGGATACACAGTCACCACCGGCGAATACACCATCTAACGATGCAACTTCAGCCCATGGCTCTGTAACAAATCGACCTGCTTGTGCAGTTACGCCAGCGGCATCAAATGTTTCCCATTCAATTCCTTGTCCAACTGCAACCAATACGATGTCACAATCAATCTTTACTTCGCCCTTGCCGGCCGGGGCAGGAGATACACGTCCGCCCTTCACAACAGAAGGCATTTGAGGTTCAGCGATTAAAGCTGCAACATTTCCATTTGCATCTTTTTCAATCCGAAGAGGAGCGTGAAGGTCCATCATAATAGCACCTTCTGCGATAGCGCCGTCTACTTCTTCAACAAGTGCAGTCATATCTTCTTTACGTCTACGATATACGATCTTAACTTCTTTTGCACCACATCTAATTGCAGAACGTGTGCAGTCCATAGCTACGTTACCACCACCGATAACGGCAACTTTCTTGCCGGTAAAGTCCGGAATCTCGCCATCGCCGATCTTGCCAAGATATTCAACAGCAGATAATACGCCATTGGCATCTTCGCCATCGATACGAACGCTCTTTCCTTGGTGAGCACCAATTGCTACATATACAGCATCATATTCGCCAATTAATTTCTTGATTTCTTCCGGCGTATTACCGATGTTGGATTCTAATTTGGCTTCTACACCGGTAGATAAGATGCAGTCGATATCCTGCTGAATCATGTCTGCAGGAAGTCGATAATCCGGAATTCCGTATACCAACATACCGCCAAGTCTCTTGCGGCGTTCGAATACCGTAACCTGATGTCCCATCAACTGAAGGAAGTAAGCTGCTGTCAGTCCGGAAGGACCACCACCGATAACGGCAACTTTCTTGCCGGTGCTTTCTGCACACTTCGGAGCTTCCACTTTTCCGGCTTTTTCAATTGCGGTACGCTTGATTCCGCGGATATTGACAGGTGCATCGATATAAGCTCTACGACACTGGTGTTCACATGGATGTTCGCAAATCAGTGCGCAAGCAACCGGGAATGGATTGTCCTTTCGAATCACGCGAACAGCATCTGCATAACTTTCATTTTTCACAAGTGAAATATATCCCGGAATATCAACATGGGCTGGACATCCGGCAACACATGGAATTGTTCTTTGCGGATTGGTTGTGCAATGATGCTCGTTAATGTGTGCTTCATAGTCTTTTCGGAATGTTTCGATTCCGGAAAGAACCATGCGTGCTGCGGTCTTTCCGAGAGCGCAGTCAGCAGTTTCCATAATCTGGTTGGACTGACGGATAATTTCATCTAAATCCGCCATAGTTGCTTTGTGTGATTTGATCTTGTCAAGTAAACCTGCGACCTGCTCGAGACCGATACGGCATGGAGTACATTTACCACATGTCTGAGTCTGAGCCATCTTCAGTAAACTGTAAGTAAGATCCACCGGACACACATCCGATGGTGATGCAGCTATACGTCTTCCGATATCGCCATATAACGATTGGATGAATGTATCACTGCGACTTTGTGTTTCAAAGGTAAGTCTGCTCAAAAGTACATCCCCTTTCTGGTACATAGTTTATTTTCCCTTTTATTATTTGGATTTTGTAAGATAGGGAATAATTCCTATCCTACTTTGTTATTATAAAGGAAAAGCAATACAATGGAAAAACTAATGTTTAATAGATGCAACTAATGATTTGTAAATTTTTCGTATATTTATCTAAAAAAACTTCATTGACATAACAAAAAATGTATGATAGTAACAATTGTTGCAGTTGACTAATTCAAGGAAAATGTGTTAATTTGAACAAAACATAAGTACTGACAGGAAGGGGCGCACCCAACGTGAAAGGCTTAGATTTCAAGGGTTTCGATAGATTTATCGATTTTATTTTTTGCGCCGTTAGCGGGCGCTTTTTTTATTTAAATAAAGTTTGGTAGTAGAAAAAAGAAATCTTTTCGCATTGGTAATTATGTTTTGAGGCTTATTTTTGTTCATAAATTGTTAACAATTATAAAGAGTCTCTATAAGAATTATTTTAAATCAGAAAGGGGATATATTATGTATAATCCACAGTCTTTAAAAGCAGAAGAGTTTATTAGCGAAGAAGAAGTATTAGAATCACTTAAATATGCAGATGAAAATAAGCAAAACGTAGAAGTGATTGATGCAATTTTGAAAAAGGCCAGAGAAGAAAAGGGGCTTTCACACCGTGATGCATCTGTCTTGCTTGCCTGTGAGATTCCGGAGAAAAATGAAGAAATTTTTGCATTGGCTAAGAAAATTAAGCAGGATTATTACGGTAATCGAATTGTTTTGTTTGCGCCGTTATATTTATCAAATTATTGTATTAACGGATGTACGTACTGTCCGTACCATGGCAAGAATAAGACAATACCGCGAATTAAACTGACACAAGAAGAGATTAAGAAGGAAGTCATTGCGCTTCAAGATATGGGGCATAAGCGTCTGGCAATTGAAGCCGGCGAAGATCCTGTGAACAATCCGCTGGAATATATTTTAGAATGCATCAAAACGATTTATTCTATTAAACATAAAAATGGTGCAATCCGACGCGTTAATGTCAATATTGCGGCAACGACGGTGGAAAATTACAGACGATTGGCTGAGGCCGGAATTGGTACATATATTTTGTTCCAGGAAACCTATCATAAAGAAACCTATGAGCAGCTTCATCCGACGGGACCAAAGAGCGATTACGCATATCATACTGAGGCGATGGACCGTGCGATGGAAGGCGGCATTGATGATGTGGGACTTGGTGTATTGTTTGGATTAGATAAATATAGATATGAATTTGCAGCGCTTTTGATGCATGCGGAGCATCTTGAAGCAGTTCATGGAGTCGGACCGCATACGATTTCCGTACCAAGAGTTTGTCCGGCGGATGATATTGATGTCAAAGATTTTAAGAATTCCATTGATGATGATACATTTGCCAAAATCGTAGCATGTATTAGAATTGCAGTTCCGTATACGGGAATGATTGTATCCACCAGAGAATCACAAAAGAGTAGAGAGCGTGTGCTACAGCTTGGTATCTCGCAGATTTCCGGCGGTTCTAGAACTTCTGTCGGCGGATATACAGAAGAAGTGCGTCCGGAAGATACGACGCAGTTTGATGTATCCGACAGAAGGTCGCTTGATGAAGTTATGAAATGGCTGATGGAAATGGATTATGTTCCATCATTTTGTACGGCATGTTATCGCGAAGGTCGTACGGGAGACCGTTTTATGGAGCTGTGTAAAGCAAAGCAGATCCAAAACTGCTGTCTGCCAAATGCGCTTCTTACATTAAAAGAATATTTAACGGACTATGCTTCGCCGGAGACGAGAAAGGTCGGAGAGAAAATTATCGAAGATAATATGCCGGATGTGAAGAGCGATAAGGTGCGTGAAATCTTGAGAGATGAGCTTGAAAAGATTGAAAATGGATCTGAGCGTGATTTTAGATTCTAGGAGGTTGTTAGATGGGAAACCGAGTTGCTTTGATAGGCATTATTGTGGATGGAGACAGCTGTGATGAGAGCATCCATAAGCTAAACGAGATTCTTCATGATGCCAGGGAATATATCATCGGACGGATGGGGGTTCCGTATCGGGAGAAAGGAATTTCGATGATTAGTGTGGCACTTGATGCGCCAAATGATGTAATCAGCAGTGTGTCCGGAAAGATTGGAATGCTAAAGGGTGTTACCGCAAAAGCAATTTATTCGAATAAGTAGGAATAGAAAGGCACAAGATATATGAATACGCCGGCAATTATGGAAAAGCTTAAGCGCGAACATAGACTGACAAAAGAAGAATGGATCTTTTTGTTTGATAACAGAACAAGACAAAGCGATGAAAAGTTGTTTCGGATGGCAGATGAAGTTCGCCGGGAGCATTTTGGAAATAAGGTTTATAAGCGCGGTTTGATCGAATTTACAAATTATTGCAGAAATGATTGTTATTATTGTGGAATCAGAAAGAGTAATCTTAAGGTAAGCCGCTATCGTTTGAGTGAAGAAGAAATCCTTTCTTGCTGCGAAGAAGGCTATCGGTTGGGATTTCGAACTTTCGTATTGCAAGGAGGCGAGGACGGCGCGTTTGCGAAGGAGGATATGATTCGGATTGTAAGTGCAATTCGAAGCAGATATCCGGATTGTGCGATTACGCTATCCATCGGAGAATGGGACAAGGCTGCTTATCAGGAATTTTTCGATGCTGGAGCCGACCGCTATCTGCTTCGTCATGAGACGGCAAATAAAGAGCATTATGAGTCCTTGCACCCAAAACAGATGAACTATGAACGTCGCATAGAATGTCTGCAGGCATTAAAGGAAATCGGATATCAGGTAGGCTGTGGCTTTATGGTGGACAGCCCTAATCAGACGAGTGAGACTTTGGCAGAGGATATGATGTTTATACAGGACTTTCGCCCTGCAATGGTTGGGATTGGACCGTTTGTTCCGCATCATGATACGCCGTTTAAGGATAAACAAAGCGGAACCGTAACGGATACTTTGTTTTGCATAGCTTTGCTTCGCCTTATACTGCCTTTTGGCCTGATTCCGGCAACAACAGCGCTTGGGACAATTTCGGAGACGGGCAGAGAACAGGGAATTCGTTGTGGCGCCAATGTTGTTATGCCGAACCTGTCACCGACCATCGTTCGAAAGAAATATGAATTGTATGATCATAAAATCTGTACCGGAGAAGAGGCGGCAGAGTGCGTTAATTGTCTTAATGCCCGTATGGAAGCTATAGGTTATGAGATTGTTGTGGATAGAGGAGACAGTCCACTTTGGCAAGGAGAGAAAAAAGCATGAGTTTAAATCAGACACCGTCTTCAGAGCGGGTTCATATCAGTTTTTTTGGAAAGAGAAATGCAGGAAAGTCATCTTTGATAAATGCTGTAACCGGACAAGAATTGGCTGTGGTTTCGGATGTTGCAGGTACAACAACGGATCCGGTCAGAAAAGCGATGGAGCTTCTCCCGATAGGTCCGGTTCTTATGATTGATACACCGGGATTTGATGATGAAGGACTGATTGGAGAAAAGAGAGTTCAAAAGACGAAGCAAGTATTAAATATGACGGACATTGCTCTTTTGGTAATGGATGCGACGCAGCCGGCAGATGAATCAGACAGACAGCTTGTGGAATTATTTACGGCGAAGTCGATTCCATTTCTTGTCGTTTATACAAAAAGCGATTTGATTCGCATCAAGCCAAAAGAAGAATTTGCTCAGGAAAAAGGTTTTTTGGGAAGTATCGTGGTTTGCGCCAATACGGGAGAAAATATTTACGAATTAAAGGAATTAATCGGAAAGACGCTAAAAGAGTCGAAGCAAGACAAGCATCTGATTGCCGATTTGATTTCGCCGGGAGATGTGATTGTTCTTGTGATTCCGATAGATGAGTCGGCACCAAAGGGACGAATTATCCTGCCGCAGCAGCAGGTGCTTCGGGATATCTTAGAGACCGGAGCTAAGGCTATGGTGGTGCGAGAGACAGAACTTGCAAGCGCGCTCAAAGAGCTAAAGGAGCCGCCGGCCTTGGTGATTACGGATTCGCAGGTATTTCATTATGTGAATCAGATTGTACCGGATAACATTATGCTGACTTCATTTTCAATCCTACTGGCCAGATATAAGGGATTTTTAGATTCTGCGCTTGAAGGCGTCCGTGCGCTTGATGATTTACAGGACGGGGATACCGTATTGATTTCGGAAGGGTGTACGCATCATCGCCAGTGTGAAGATATTGGAACCGTTAAAATTCCGAACTGGTTGAATGTCTATACCGGTAAGAAGATTCGGTTTAAGACAACCTCCGGAAGAGAATTTTGCGAAGATTTAAGTGAATATAAACTGGTGATTCATTGCGGTGGATGCATGCTCAATGAACGAGAGATGATATATCGCATGAAAACAGCGAATGATGAGGGCGTTCCATTTACCAATTATGGTATTTTGATCGCGCATGTAAATGGCATTTTGAAAAGGGCCATACAGATATTTGAAAAATAAAAAGCTCAGCCGAAGAAAAAATTCTTTGGCTGAGTTTTTTTACATCATTTTGGTTAAGTAAAAACAGATGGCAAATAAGATTGCTCCCTTAACAATAATCCAGACGAATCCAATCTTACCGCCCGGCATGGTTTTTGCAGACGCATTCGATTTTGGGCAAGAATATGCACATTTACTACAATTAAAGCATTCGCCCATAGATTGTCTTTCTTCGGTCTGAGTATCTGCCAGTTGCAGGTCGGCAGGGCAGCCGCGTTCGCATAGGTTGCAGCCTCTTACGCAGTCTTCTTTCTTGCGTGTTACCACAGAAAATGGAAGTACCGGAAGAAGTGAGAAGATTGCTCCAAGTGGACACAAGAAGCGGCAGAAGAAGCGAGGAACAAGTAACATTCCAATTGAAATTAAAATCAAAAAGATAATTGCAAGGCCGCTTCCCTTGGCAGGTGCCTGAAGAGCCTGTAATCTGGAAAACGGAGTCCAAGGACTGATTGTGCCAATCTGTGATGCTTTGTCAGACAGCAAACAGATGAGAACGACAACCAATAATACGGCATATTTTCCGTAACTGAAGATTTTGCCAAGTGTTGGGGAAAGCTTTGGAAGCGTTTTGGGTTTTCCCATTTTCTTTCGAAAAGCAGTTCGCACCCAACTGGCAATCTGATAGAGGACATCGCCATAGGTTCCGAATACACATCCGTAGCCACAAAAATATCTTCCAAAAAATATTGTAAATAAGAGGATGGCTATGAGTGTGATGAGAAAGCCGTTCATCTCAAAAGGCTCTCTGGATATAATCGTTGTACAAAGATATTTTATTCCGCTAAAGGCAGTCGAAAAGATAGCCGGGAACAGAAAGAAAAAAACAGCCCGGATAATAATGCTGATTGCTAAGCGGATCTTTTTATTCTTTTTTATTTCCATGATGCCCTCCTACATTGCCTGCCCAAGCGCACTGATAACGGCATTTTTAATTCCGTTTGAGGAATAGGTTGCGCCGCTGATGGTATCGACATCAGGAGATTGTGCATCAATAATATTGTCAATAATCTTTACTGCCATATCAAGGTAGGCAGCATCTTCGCCGGAAGCAGAGTCGATGTTAATCGATTCAATTTTTCCGCCATTTATCACAACCGTAACATCAATGTTTCCGCCAAAGCCCTGCGCGCTTCCGGTGTAAGAACCGTCTTGGAATCCGGTAGAAGTTGTAGATGTGGCTCCGGTAGCTTCCTCATAGTTTTGAAGGGTCTCCTCATAGGAGGCTACGTCATTTTCAAGTTTGGCAATTTCGTCAGCCTGAATACGGTAGAGAGTGATAGCCTGATAGATACAAAGGATGGCCACAATCGCAATAAGAGCGACCATGCTTTGGAAAAAGATTTTGTATTTGCTTTTCATTTGATATTTCCTCGTTTTGTTCTATAGTTATTAGTCTGGCATATTATTAAGTAGTGCATAGGAAGCTGTGACATTGACGACCTCTTGCTGATATTGTGAGAGTGCTTCGTTAGCAGCTTCAATAATACCCTCAGATGAGTAGGTGCAACCACTTACAATGTCAATATCCTCTGTGGTGCCGGACTTAACAATCTGGGTATAGACACCGGTATACGTGCCTTTTCCGTTAGCTGCCCATTTCATATATAGTTTATTGGTCGAATTCGTTGTTGTAGAATAAGTACCAATTGCGACAATGAGACCATCGCGAATTGTGACCGGTATGGTCACATCATAAGGCGCAAAGTCACTACCGGAGTAATCTTTGTTAATGGTCACGGTGATGTTGTATGTATAAGACGGTGAGCTATTTGTCTCATCGGTTTCTTCTGTGTTTTCTGTGGTGTTATCCGTGTTGGTGTCTGTGGTTGTAGACGAATCTGAGGTATTCGTGCTATCTGAACTTTGCGTCACAAGAGCCTTTTTCAAAGCTGATTTGACAGCTTCAATAATTCCGGAAGAAGAATAGGTTGCTCCGGAAATCACATCAACATCGGTTGATTGAGTGCTGATAATAGAAGCGATTACACCCTTTGCCTTTTCTAGATATTCCGGTGTTTCATCCGGAGCATCTGTAATCTTGATGGCCGTAATCTTGTTGGACTTGATGGTAACTGAGACCGTAATCGTTCCGCCCCATCCCTCAGCACTACCTGAGAAAGTGCCATCCTTAAAAGTAGAATTGGCATCAAAATTATCGCTGGAAGAAGCCGGTTTTTTGTTGGAATTATTGTTGCTGGAATTTGCGTTCGTACTGCTATCCTCATCGGTGGTGGCACTGTCATCACCGGCAGCTTTCGCTAGCGCGTTACGGACCGCTTTGATGATTCCATTAGAGGAAAATGTAGCTCCGGAAACCGTATCTACATTGGTTGTCTGTTCACTGATAATGTAATTTATGACCGCTTTTGCTCTTGCAAAGTAAGCCGGTGTTTCAGAAGAAGCACTTAGGACGTTGATGGACTTGATAGTGTTGTCCTTGATAGTGACTTCCACTTTGATCAGTCCGCCCCATCCTTGAGCAGAACCGGTATAGGTTCCGTCTTTGTAGGTGGATGGTTCTTCAACATCGGCCAATTTGTCAGCATCCCCTTTGTTGGTATCTTCCTGAGGTAAAGATTCCTGCTCAGGAAGTGCAATCTCATCGGTAGAGGCAACTTCGGTAGCAGCCGATTCTTTAGCTTGTATAGTATAAGTCGGAGCAGTATAGGAAATAAGACTTGCGCCAACTGCAACGGCAACAACGCCTGCAGGAACTACATATTTTAAAATAGATAATTTTTTTAAAAATTCGGTATTTTTTTTCATTTGGCGATTCCTTTATTTGCGTTTTAATATAGTTACATCGTAGTCAGAAGAAAAATCATCCGCGATATCTTCTGATACATAGACTTGGTCATTTTCATCCATCAAAATGATAGAAAAATCATCCGCATGCTCTTGCCAGAACTTTGTTGCCGCCTCTAAATCCATGACAAATAATGGTGTGTCATAGCCATCGGCATCAGTTCCATCATCCGCAACAACGGTAACGGATTTTAAAGAACTGGTAGTAGGGCATCCGGTTGAAGGATCAAAGATATGACGATAAATTATGCCATCTTCTTCAAAATAACGCTCATAGCCACCGGCAGTAGTGACTGCTTTATCGGTCACTTCTAAGACACCCATATAGTCAGTGGCACCATTGTAGACATCCGGATTTTGAATTGCGACCTTCCAGTCAGAACCATCCGGCTTGGCATTGAGCGTTTGGACATTGCCGCCGAGCGAGACAAGACCGCTTGTTATGCCGTATTTTTCAAAGATACCCATAACCTGTTGAGAAGCATATCCCTTGGCAATTGTCCCCAGGTCAATCATCATACCTTCTTTATCAAAGGTTACGGTGTTATCTTCTATATGAAGCATGTCGGAGCCAATCAGTTCTAACAAGGATGAAATGGTAGCTTGATCGGGTACTTTATAGTCCTGTGTGGTAAATCCCCACTCATAGACAAGTGGATAGACCGTAATGTCATATGCGCCAGAGGTCTGTTCATAATATTCTAACGATTTTTCAATCAAATAAGCTGTTTCATCGGATACGCTGCCTCCACCATTGGCGTTAATTTGAGCAACTTCGCTGCTTGCGATATTGGTGGAAAAGAGATCTTCTAGACGATTGATTTCCGTGGCAGATGCAATCAGTGCATCAGAACAAGTCTCTTGATCACCGTAGGCAGTTAATGTCATATAGGTATCCATCGCAAACAGTTCAAGAGAATAAGAATCGTTTCCGTTATCTACAACCTCATAGGTTTCGTTATCGGAAGCGCTTGTATCGCCTTCTGTTGAGGAAGGATCCGAAGAGGCTTTGGAACAGCCGCATAGTGCAGTCAATCCCAAAATCCCGATAAAAAACAGAGCAATCATTCTTTTTTTCATAATAATTCACCTTTTGTTTCAAATGTCTAATAAAGTTATATCGAAACTAACTTAAAATCATACATATGGTAAAGGAATTTGCGAGAAAATGCAATAGCAAAAATAAAAAGAGTTGCTAGATGCTGTTTTTGTCACAATAGTGTCTTTTTTTAGTGGCGTTTTTGTGTATTGTAAATGTGAAGCAAGTTCCTTTGCCGGGTTCGCTCTTAACTTTAATGGATTCGCCCAGACGGTGAACAATTTCTTGTGCCATTGAAAGGCCGAGGCCGCTTCCGGAGAGATTGCTGCTGTCATCTACTTTGTAGAAACGCTCAAAGATATGAGGCAAATGTTCCGCAGCTATGCCACAGCCGGTATCGCAGATATGAATGTCGACATAATCGGAATGAGGCGTGCTATCAATAGACAAGGTATCACCGGGTTGCATAAATTTCATAGAGTTATCCATAAGAATCGTGAGGAGTTTATGGATCATGGAGATATCCGTGTATAATGCAGGTAATTGGTGAATGGAAGGATTTAAAACAAAATGAATATCCAGATTTTCACACCATTCCTGATAGCGTGAAAGAATTGGATTAAAGATGTCGTCCCCGAAGGCTGTGACCTTGTTTATTTCCTGATACGGGTCTTGCAGTTTGGATAATTCAATGATGTCTTTTACAGTATGATCAAGTCGTTTTGACTCACGTAGGATAATCCCATAATATTTAGAACGTGTTTTTTCATCAAGTGAGTCAATCTCGGATAAAGTGTCTGCGATAGCTGAGATGGAGGAGATTGGGCTTTTAAGTTCGTGAGATACATTTGCAAGATATTGCTGATGAATCAAACGAACACGGTCGTTGTAGCGTGCAATGAGAAACAGACTTAAGCATACAAGAAGATATGCAGGTGTATATATGAAAAAGTATGCCATATATACAGAATTTAAATAAGTCAGATAATGCCCAAGGATGATCATGGAAGGTTTGTCCTTATCATCGCTGATGCTTTGACCGGCTAAGGATAGAAATTGTCCGGTTTTCATATCGAAGATTACAACGTAGAAGGAATCCTTATTTTGGTTGCGCAATACAATATTTTCAATTGTGGAATTGATGTTAAGATGGTGGCTCGGGCCGGCGAGAAAAGTAAGTTCACCGGATTTAAGCAGCAAAGTTGTGAGATTCATATTGCGAATATCAACGGGCTGATAGCCGGAAGCGACATATTCACTTGCGTATTGCGCGGCTTCTTCACGCAGTCCGTGCTGAGAATAACGCTGAAAGAGCAATAGGATAAATGCTCCGACAAGGAATAATGCAATATAGATTATGATGCTGTATACGAAATATCTCTTCTTGATAGAAAACATTATGCTTTTTCTCCTAAACGGTATCCGACACCGTAGACTGACTGAATCTCAAAAGTTGCAGTTGAGTCGGGAAGTTTTTTTCGGATTCTTTTTATGACGGCATCTACGGAACGGGTATCGCCGTAATAATCATATCCCCACACATTTTTCAATATTTGCTCGCGGTTTAGCACTTTATAAGGATTGGAAATTAAATAATATAAAAGCATGACCTCTTTTGCGGTCATATCGACCTTGTTTTTGAGTACATAAACAGACAAGGTATCGATATCAACGGTTAGTCCGTGAAATTCTCGAATGGTTGCACCATTATCGGAGAGATGTTTGTTTCGATCGATAAGCTTTTGTGCGCGAATGACGACTTCACGAGGAGAAAAGGGTTTCGTGACATAGTCATCCCCGCCCATTTCCAGACCGATTATGCGATCAAATTCTTCACTTCTGGCACTTAGAAATATAATAGGGATAGAGTATTTTTTCTTTATGGTCTGACAGATTTCAATTCCGGACATATCCGGTAGCATCACATCTAAAACAATAAGATCGAAAGTAGTATGCTTAATGCAATCTAATGCTTCGTGAGCGGTGTAGGCACTGCGAGTGCTTAGATGGTTGCTTTCAAAAAATTGGGTTAGACTTTCATGAACGGCTTCATGGTCGTCGCATATTAGAACAATAGGTTGATTTGTGGTACTCATTATATAAAATTCCTTTCAAAATGTAATTTAACAATATGTTAATAAACAAGATAAAACATAAGTATCAAAGCATAGAAATGCGACAGAAAAAAGACGCAAAAGTAACACTTTGAGAACTTTTGAAAAAGTGCTTGCACAAATAAAACGCCAACTGTATGATGTGGTGGATTAGCGCAGACTAATAAGAATTGCTAATCGGCAACTAATATGATACACGACATACAGGAGGAAGAAAAGTGAAAAGTACGAAAAAGTTATTAGCACTTGCATTGGCTGCGGCAGTCGTAGTCTCTGTAGCACCACAGGTTTCGGCTCAGGCGGCAACCGTGAAAGCCAAGGGTTATACGATTTCAAAAAAAGCGGGAACGTATAATAAGACAATTACAATCAAACTGAAGGCTAAGAAAGGGTACAAAGTATATTACACAACCGGAAGCACTTTGAAGACAGGTAAGGTTGTTAAGAGTACCAAGACAAAAACAATTACCATCAAAAAGACAACGAAGTTAAAAGTATATGCTGTGAAGTCAAGCACTAAGATTACAAACAAAAAGTTAAAGACGAAGAAGGTTAAGAAGGCAACAAAGACTTATATCTATACCATCAAAAAGACTTCAAGCAGCTCTAATAGTAGTACAAGTAACAATACAACGAACAATAATTCAAGTACCAACACGACACCGGTAACAACGACAGCTTATAAGTATGTAACTATGAACGTTCCATATACAGATTTTTATGCTGCATACAATCCAACTGATACCGCTGTATGGGAAGTGGAAGAAGGCGTTGACGCGGTATCGACGGCAACAACAAGTAAGTTCTTAGGAACAGATGGACTTGCAAGAGGAACCTATAATAACGGAACTTATATTATGGGCGTTACCCTTCCGGTTCGTGTGACAGAAAGCGATTATGCAAAGCTTGCATCAAATCTGACAGCAAATGATGATTATTATTTTGTAGATCTTGCCGAGGAGCCGACCGCTTATTCCACTCTTACAATTGACTCGAATGGATCATATAGCTTTTCTGCTATGGCAGCATCAACATTGAATACGGCGTCTACTTTATCAGTAGGAGAACAGAGCCTTACAGCTGGTTATGGAGATTACCAAATTGATCTTGTGGGAATTGGTACCGGTGCAGATGCAGATGTAAAGGGAATTGCATATAAGGATGCAAACGATACAGTAGCTTATAAAGATGCCGTAATTTATGGTGCAATTGTAGATATGACAACGACAGATAATAAGACAGCATCACTCGCAATGACTGCACTTGAGAATTTATGGTATGGAACAAAAGTAGCGGATGTACAGATTGCATGGTCTATTCCGGAAGGTCAGGGGCTTTGCAGAGCTCATAATAGTGCTGAGGCAGGACATTATTACTGGTTTGAAGGAACAAATGGAGCAACAATTAATGACGTTCGCGTAATCACAAGTGAAGGTGTTATCACAATTGATGCGGTGGATCTTGATTCCGCTACCGATGGAAACCAGACTGCATTAGCAAAATATTACGATGGAGATTTATCAGGATTCACTTATACATTTGATGCAAGCAGCGTAAGCTTGAGCGGAATTCCAACAGAATTGGAAAATGCAAAAGTTTCTATCTATACAACATCAGGACATAGCAGTTCTTATGTCGTACAGAACGCAGAAGTTACAAATGGACAGGCTACTGCGGATTTGCTAGCTACAATTGTAGATGGATCAAAGTATACTATTTCAATTACATCAGATAACTATGGTCCGATTTTGAAATATTATGCAACACCGATTACTGCAGATCAGAAAACACAGTTACAAACACTTGTGGATCAGGCAAAGGCAACAACAGGATATGACAATAATGCAGATCTTAAGCAGCATGTAGCAGAAGCTGAGGCAATGCTTGATGAGAGTACAACAGCAACTTCTTATGATGCAGCAGACCTGATTAGTGAACTTGAAGAGAAAATCAAAGCAACATATCCGACACTCACATTTAGCGCATCACTGACAGGAACAACGTTAACGCTTACCGGCATTACGATAGCGGATATAACAAATGGTACCTACAAGGTTGCATCAGGTTCTGGATATAAGACAACAACATACGCAAGTGGCTCTTTAACAGATACTACTATCACATTGGATAGTGCACCGGAAGCAGGAACTTCCTTAACTGTGACGATTTCAGGTGATAACATTCAGGATTCTACATATACATTTACAACAGAATAATAGTACTTTATTTTGGTAGGAGTAGTACTCTGAGGCTGAGATTGTTTTTGGGAAACGGTTCTTCGTGATGAACGAGAACCGTTTCTTTTGATATAGTATATTATTCAAGTTGGAGCGAGTCTTGACTCACAAACTGAATATAGGAATAAAAAAGACAAAATATGTCAGAAAAATGTGGACACAAACATGAGTTAGTGATAGAATATTCGAAGTTAGCCAGCTCTCTCTTGAGTTTGACGCGTGACGCAAGAGATATAGTTGCTACACACAAAGAAACTAAAGTGGACAAAACAGGAAATAGGAGGTAATGAGGGCTTTATGAAAAGCAATTCTATCATTAGCAAATTAGTTGCCGGAACACTATCGGCAGCAATGGTTTTAGGAAGCGGTGCAATTTATACGCTAGCAGATGAGGACACATCAACACCATACAGCACAGAAGATAATACTTCGCTGACAGATGTTGCGATGTCATCGTCTACAAGCATTGGAGGAATCACATACTATTATGTAGATGCGTCTTCGGTTACCAATTTTAGTACCGTGGAATTTCGAGTGGATGTAACCAATCGAAGAAGTAGTACAACAACTTCTTATTATTATCCATCTACTGCAGTAACACAGATTTCAGGAACAAATTATTATTATGTAGCAGCTCCGGGTTCTACGCCGCTTAGCGGAGCATTATATGGATATGATGATGAAACCGGAACAGCAACCACATATGCAGATTTTTACAGCAGTAAGGGTGTTACGATTTCGGGATCGGCACAAGAAGAGTTTGATGCAGTAACCAGTGCGACAAATTATACCAGTCATCACGCAGGTGATATTTCGTCGCTCGTAACATTTGGTACTTCGTCTACGACAGATGAGACTACAAATGAAACGACAACAACATACATTAATGGGTTGAAATTAGGAAGAACTGTGGAAAGTGTAGATGCGGATACGTATGTGGAAGCGGGAATTAAAAGTGCAGCAGGATTGGCTTTGACGACAGAGCAGGAAGAGGCACTTGCACTTACATTAAAGGAGAATCCAACCGTAGCACCGTCTGCAACAGAGGTGACACCGGTTGTATCAACGGCGTCATATACATCTTCGAAGTATGGTACAGGTGAATTTGTAATCAGCTTTGATGACACTGTAGATGGTTGGACATGGAGCGAATACTGGGATAATGTATATGCTGCAACTATCAGCGACGGAACCAATACAGCCGGAACTGTACACTGGATTGATTTATACGGTGAGATGTCAACAAGCGGTGCACATTACAATAAGCTTGAGATTTCTGTAAACAACGGAGAAAGCGTAGGAAGTAATGCGGCAACGGTAACAAGATTCGCTGATTTTTATGATGATAATAACGAGTTAAAAGCAGGAGACTATACAATTACCGTATATGCAGAGGGTTATGAAACAATTACAGCTACAGTTACGGTAAAAGCGTCAACAGTATCTTTGGATGATATGACAGCGGTATATACCGGTGAGGCGATCTCGGCAGATGGCGCCAAGGTAACAGTAGGCGAGGATGAGGACACTAGTAGAACGGTAACATATACATATTACAAAGATGCACAAGGAACACAGAAAATTAACGCATCAGAGATTGTAAATGCCGGAACTTATTATGTGAAAGCGTCGGTATCTACAGGAACCAACATGCTGCCGGCAGAATCAGACATTGCGAAATTGACCATCACAAAAGCGGATTCACAAATTACATTGGCAGATAAGACCGTGATCTATACGGGAAAGGCAGTAGCAGCCGATACGGCAACGGTGAGCGGAAGTACAGGAGCTGTTACCTATAACTATTACACAGATAAGGCGTGCACAAAAGAAATCAAGGCTGCTCAAGTAGTAAATGCCGGAACTTACTACGTAAAAGCAACGGTTGCTGCAGATACAAACTATGCATCCGCAACATCTAACGTTGCCAAGATTACAATCAAAAAGGCAGCCGGAAGCATTAGCGCAAAAGCAACAACCAAGAAAGTAAAGGTAAAGAAGCTTAAGAAAAAAGCAATCAAGCTAAGTGTGGTTTCGGCGTCAAAGACAGGCGGTAAGCTGACCTACTCTATTTCTGGAAGCAAGAAACTTTCTATCAATAAAAATACCGGTAAGATCACTGTAAAGAAAAAGACGAAGAAGGGAACTTATGCAGCAAAGGTTACCATCAAGTCACAAGCTACCACGAATTACACGGCAGCGAGCAAAACGATTGAGGTGAAAGTAAAAGTAGTAAAGTAGATGTTCCATTTTGGAGTATATGATATATGGAAGAAAGCGGTTCTTTTTAAGAGCCGTTTTCTTTTTTTGAAAGCATACTATATATTAATGAAGAAAAGGGCGTTTGTTTTTTGTATGGAACGAAAAAAGAAAAGGCTTGACACTTTAAAATAACGCGAATATAATAATAGGGCATGCGTAGAAATGGGCGCATACTATAAATATTTACAGGAGGTGAAACACATGCCAACATTTAACCAGTTAGTAAGAAAAGGTAGACAGACATCTGCAAAGAAGTCAACAGCACCAGCTCTTCAGAAGGGTTACAACTCATTAAAGAAGAGACCTACAGATACTTCTTCTCCACAGAAGAGAGGTGTATGTACAGCTGTTAAGACTGCAACACCTAAGAAGCCTAACTCAGCTCTTAGAAAGATCGCCAGAGTACGTCTTTCAAACGGAATCGAAGTAACATCTTATATTCCGGGTGAAGGCCACAACTTACAGGAACATAGCGTTGTTCTGATTCGTGGTGGTAGAGTAAAAGACTTACCAGGTACAAGATATCACGTAATCCGTGGTACACTTGACACTGCAGGAGTTGCTAACAGAAAGCAGGCTCGTTCTAAGTACGGAGCTAAGAAGCCTAAAGACGCAAAGAAATAAATAGAATTCTTTGTAACAACCAATAGTATCACAAACGAACTTATGGTTAGTGTTGGAAAGTGAAGTAAAACAATTTTGGTTTTGCACACTCCCCATGGGAGTTTTATATATTTCCGCGCGAACACATTTAGGGATACATGTGAGTACCGTTGAATTAATCGAACAAAATTTAATGATTAAGGAGGGAAGTAACGTGCCACGTAAAGGACATACTCAGAAAAGAGAAGTATTAGCTGATCCTATGTACAACAGCAAGGTAGTAACTAAGCTGATCAACAACATCATGTTAGATGGTAAGAAAGGCGTTGCTCAAAAGATTGTATACGGAGCATTCGAAAAGATCGCAGAGAAGACTGAAAAGCCTGCTCTTGAAGTGTTCGAAGAAGCTATGAACAACGTAATGCCGGTACTTGAAGTAAAGGCAAGACGTATCGGTGGAGCAACTTATCAGGTACCGATTGAAGTAAGAGCTGACAGACGTCAGACATTAGCACTTCGTTGGTTGACCATGTTCTCACGCGCTCGCGGAGAGAAGACAATGGCTGATAGACTTGCTAACGAAATTATGGATGCAGCAAATAATACAGGAGCATCTGTAAAGAGAAAAGAAGATATGCACAAGATGGCAGAAGCAAACAAGGCTTTTGCTCATTACAGATTCTAAGCCGCCGCCAATTATCGCTACGGTATAGAAACATTAAATTAGGAGGAAAAAATCTTGGCTGGAAGAGAGTATCCATTAGAGAGAACCAGAAACATTGGTATCATGGCTCATATTGATGCAGGTAAGACTACATTAACAGAGCGTATCTTATATTATACCGGTGTTAACTATAAGATTGGTGATACTCATGAAGGAACTGCTACTATGGACTGGATGGAGCAGGAACAAGAAAGAGGTATCACTATTACTTCAGCCGCTACAACATGCCACTGGACAGAGCAGGAAAACTGCAAGCCGAAGGCTGGTGCTTTAGAGCATCGTATCAATATCATTGATACACCGGGTCACGTAGACTTCACAGTGGAAGTTGAGCGTTCACTCCGTGTACTTGATGGCGCCGTTGGTGTCTTCTGTGCAAAGGGTGGTGTAGAGCCTCAGTCAGAAAATGTTTGGCGTCAGGCTGATACATATAACGTACCTCGTATGGCATTCATCAATAAGATGGATATCTTAGGTGCGAACTTTTACGGAGCTGTAGATCAGATTCGTGAAAGATTAGGCAAGAATGCAATCGTTCTTCAGTTACCAATCGGTAAAGAAGACGATTTCCAGGGTATTATAGACCTGTTTGAAATGAAAGCCTATATCTATAATGATGATAAGGGTGAAGATATCTCAATCGTAGACATCCCGGATGATATGAAAGATGATGCAGAACTTTATCATACAGAACTTGTTGAAAAGATTTGTGAATTAGATGATGACCTTATGCTTCAGTATTTAGAGGGTGAAGAACCTGAAATCGCTGATATGAAGGCTGCACTTAGAAAAGGAACTTGTGAATGTACAGCGGTTCCTGTATGCTGTGGTTCAGCTTACAGAAACAAAGGTGTACAAAAGCTTCTTGATGCAATCATCGATTATATGCCGGCTCCAACAGACATCCCTGCTATCAAGGGTGTTGATATGGAAGGTAATGAAATCGAAAGACATTCATCTGATGAAGAACCTTTCTCAGCATTGGCATTTAAGATCATGACAGACCCATTTGTTGGTAAATTGGCATTCTTCCGTGTTTATTCCGGAACAATGAAATCAGGATCTTATGTGTTAAACGCAACAAAAGACAAAAAGGAACGTGTTGGTCGTATCCTTCAGATGCATGCAAACAAGAGAGAAGAACTTGACAAAGTGTATTCTGGAGATATCGCAGCAGCAGTAGGTTTCAAGCTTACTACTACAGGTGATACTATCTGCGACGAACAACATCCTGTAATCTTAGAGTCAATGGAATTCCCAGAACCTGTTATCGAGCTCGCAATTGAGCCTAAGACAAAAGCAGGTCAGGGCAAGATGGGTGAAGCTCTTGCTAAACTTGCAGAAGAAGATCCTACATTCCGTGCTCATACTGATCAGGAAACAGGTCAGACAATCATCGCCGGTATGGGAGAACTTCATCTGGAGATTATCGTTGACCGTCTTCTTCGTGAGTTCAAAGTTGAGGCAAACGTTGGTGCACCTCAGGTAGCTTACAAAGAAACATTTACAAAGCCTGTTGATCAGGAATATAAATATGCTAAGCAGTCAGGTGGACGTGGTCAGTACGGACACTGTAAAGTTAGATTCGAGCCTATGGATGCAAATGCAGAAGAAACATTCGCATTCGAATCAGAAGTTGTCGGTGGATCAATTCCTAAGGAATATATCCCTGCAGTTGGTGAAGGTATCGAAGAAGCTGCTCAGGCAGGTATCCTTGCAGGATTCCCTGTACTTGGTGTAAGAGCTGTTGTATATGATGGTTCTTATCATGAAGTCGATTCATCAGAAATGGCATTCCATATTGCCGGTTCTATGTGTTTCAAGGAAGCTATGGCTAAGGCAGAACCTACACTTCTTGAGCCAATCATGAAGGTTGAGGTAACCATGCCGGAAGAATACATGGGAGATGTAATCGGAGATATCAATTCACGTCGTGGACGTATCGAAGGTATGGATGACCTTGGCGGTGGTAAGATCGTTCGTGGTTATGTGCCTTTGGCTGAAATGTTTGGATATTCTACAGACCTTCGTTCTAAGACTCAGGGTCGTGGAAATTATTCCATGTTCTTTGAGAAATATGAGCCGGTACCTAAGAATGTAGCGGAGAAAATTATTTCTTCAAAAGACAAGTAAAAGTGTTGAAAAACATAATGAAATTTAATATAATCAAAGTCAGTTGAGACTAGGATTATTTATATGACTATTCAGGTCAATCAATTTAAGGAGGATTTGCAAAAATGGCAAAAGAAAAATTCGAGAGAACTAAACCGCATTGTAATATCGGTACCATCGGACACGTAGACCATGGTAAAACAACTTTAACAGCAGCTATCACTAAGGTTTTATCTGAAAGAGTAGAAGGTAATGCAGCTACTGATTTCGAAAACATTGATAAGGCTCCAGAAGAAAGAGAAAGAGGTATCACAATCTCTACAGCTCACGTTGAGTATGAAACTGAAAAAAGACATTATGCTCACGTTGACTGCCCAGGCCATGCTGACTATGTAAAGAACATGATCACTGGTGCTGCTCAGATGGACGGTGCTGTACTTGTAGTTGCTGCAACTGACGGTGTTATGGCTCAGACAAAAGAGCATATCTTACTTTCACGTCAGGTAGGTGTACCTTATATCGTAGTATTCTTGAACAAGTGCGACATGGTAGACGACGAAGAGCTCATCGAATTAGTAGAAATGGAAGTAACAGAGCAGCTTGAAGAATATGGATTCGAAGGATGCCCAATCATCAAGGGTTCTGCTCTTAAAGCTCTTGAAGATCCTAACGGAGAATGGGGCGACAAGATCATGGAACTTATGTCAACAATCGACGAGTATATTCCAGATCCAGAGCGTGCTACAGATCAGCCATTCCTTATGCCTGTAGAGGACGTATTCACAATCACAGGTCGTGGTACTGTTGCAACAGGTAGAGTAGAGCGTGGTACTCTTCATCTTAATGATGAAGTTGAAATCATCGGTATCAAAGAAGAAACACAGAAGACTGTTATTACAGGTATCGAAATGTTCCGTAAGATGCTTGATGAAGCTCAGGCTGGTGATAACATCGGTGCACTTCTTCGTGGTATCAACCGTGACCAGATCGAAAGAGGTCAGGTACTTGCAGCTCCTGGAACTGTAACTTGCCATACAAAGTTTACAGCTCAGGTATACGTATTAACAAAAGATGAAGGTGGACGTCATACTCCATTCTTCAACAACTATCGTCCACAGTTCTACTTCAGAACAACTGACGTAACAGGTGTTATCCAGCTTCCAGAAGGAACAGAGATGTGCATGCCTGGTGATAACGTAGAAATGACAATCGAACTGATTCATCCAATCGCTATGGAGCAGGGTCTTACATTCGCTATCCGTGAAGGTGGACGTACTGTAGGTTCTGGTAGAGTTGCTTCAATCATCGAATAATTTCGAGTGATTGATCACAAAGTTCGTATTCATAAGTCTTCCGAGGATTTTCCTCGGGAGGCTTTTTTTATGAAATCACTTTAGAAATAGGAGTATAAAAAGGAAGAGATGGTGTATAATTAAAGTATAAGGAGGTGCGAAAATTATGAATACTATAATTACAATTAGTCGTGAAATCGGAAGTGGTGGACATGCGATTGGTAAGATGGTAGCTGAGAAACTAGGAATTCCTTTTTTGGATAAGGAATTTATCAATGAAGTGTGTAAAGAAACCGGAATTGATAAAAAATATGTAGAGACGCAAGATGAGTCAGGTTCGTGGTCGAATAAGTATTTTAATACGAATTTTTATAATGCATTATATCTAGGCGATCCACAAGATAGTATCTTTAGAGCGCAGCGAGAAATTATTTTGGAACATGCCCAAAAAGGACCGTGTGTAATAGTGGGCAGATGCGCGGATTATATTTTGAAAGAAGCCAAAATAAAATGCTTAAATGTCTTTATATATGCCGATAAAGAACTTCGTGCCAAGACACTAAAGGTTCGGGATGAAGGTGTAACAAACGAGAAAGTCCTTGCTAAGAAAGATAAAGGACGAAGGTTTTATTACAAATATTATACGGATCAGACATTTGGAGATGCTAAGAACTATCATATATCAATTGACAGTGGATTCTTTGGAATTGAAAAGAGTGCAGACTTGATTATCGGAGCATTGAAAAAAGTGGATGAATCATAAAAAAAAGCAGTTGTTGCAAGGAGTTGCAACAGCTGCTTTTTAGCTATATAGTAGCTTCAACATCTTTTTTAAGAATATTTATTTTTTGAATGATTTCATCTAGAATGGTGACGGTCTTTTGGTCAGTTGCTAAGAGTTTGCAAAGACTTGTTGATAAAAACATATCCGCAATCTGTTTGTCAACGCAAGGAAGAAAACCGCCGTGTAACAATAGATGGTCATTGTGTGTCTTAATATCAATCAAGATTCTCTTAAGATTGTCAATAAGAAGGCGAAGCGTTTGAATTTCGCCTTGAAGATCATTGGTGTCAAAATACATAAAGGTGTCCTGGGCAAAGGAGCTTGCTCTAGTATCGGAAACGTCGTATAGGGTAGCTGCGTTATATTTAGCAGTGGTAGCAACCTGGAGTGCTTCTTCGATTTTGGTAAGGATTTGTTGATTGTCCATAGTGAATGCCTCCTTGAATGATTAGAATGAATATTATGACTATAGTATAACAAATTAGTAATGCAAATGAAATTGACATTTTCATCAAAGGAGAGTAACATGAACAGCAAATGCGACTTTTATCTAGGGGGGAAAACCAGACAGAAAGTGAGCATAAGATATGAAGAAATTTTTGGCGTTTGTGCTGATTGCAGGAATGATGACCGGATTTGTACCGGTTAGTGTAGCTGCAAACACAGCCGGACACATGCAGACACAAGATGGAACAGAGATAACAATTGTTAATTCCGTTGAAGAAAGGATGGCGATAGAAGACATCCAGGCAGATTTGACAGATGCTAAGAAGACATGTCATGTAAATCTGGAAAGCGGAAAAGTATATGACAGTGAAGGAACAGAGACTTCGCTGCATGAGGAACTTGGAATTTCGAAAGAAAAAGAAGAAGACTTTTTTGACGGAACCAAAAGTGAGAATAAAAAGGAATTAAAAGCATATCTGGAAGACCAAGGGATTTATACAACATCGCAAGAGGGAGATGTTCTTACAATCGGTTATCCGTATCAGCTTAAACGAGTGATTGTCGATGCAGATGCATTGGAAAGTGGGGATCAATTGATTAGTACCTACAATGCAAAAGCAGTCATATATGACTCTACGATGAATCATTATATTCTGAGTTATGATACAGAAAAAGAGACAAAGAATGCCTATGATAATCTTGCACAGGAGTATGGAACGACCTATGTGTGTCCGGATATTTTAGTTTCTGCATATGAGACAGCAACTAGCGCATCTACAAGTTCAACGACAACAGACTGGGGCGTAACGACGATGGGACTGGATGAAGCCACACAGGACGCAGAATCTGGTTCACAAGAAGTAGTGGTTGCGGTATTAGATACCGGAATTTATGAAGATCATGAGCTGTTTGAAGGAAGAATATTAAGTGATTTATCCTATTCTTATATTACGCAGTCCTCATCTCAAGGACCATTTCGACCATGGGAATCTTCTTATGGCACGACAACAGACACATCGGATGTTGATGATGATAATGGACATGGAACACATGTAGCCGGAATTATTGCGCAAGGAACATCATCGAATGTAAAGCTTATGATTGTCAAGGTTATGGATGCAAATGGAAGTGGCTCATTAGAAGATATTGCAAGTGCTGTAACCTATGCAACGCAAAATGGCGCGGATATCATTAATATTTCAGCCGGAGCAGAAGGCGTATATTCATCCTATGCATCTTCCTGCGGACTTGAGTCTGCACTGGCGAGCGCTAAATCCCAAGGGGTATTTACAGCTGTCGCATCCGGAAATGAATCAGAGGATATTGAAGATGCATATTGTTATCCGGCGTATAGCTCTTATGTATATACGGTGGGTTCGGTAAATTCATCGTTGACCGTGTCGTCCTATTCGAATTATGGTAGCAGTTTGGACTTTGTAACTCCGGGAGAAAATATCACAAGTGCGTCCACAACGGGGACATCGGCATATGTGACGTATTCCGGAACATCGATGGCGACACCGTATCTGTCAGCAGCAGCGGCAATGGAAAAGACCTTATATGGAGCTTTAGATGAAAGTTACGATCAGGATGATATTTATGCAGCGCTAAAGTCTATCAGCACGGATCTTGGAGATAGTGGTTATGATGTTTATTATGGATATGGGATGCCAAGTTTTCTAAATACGGCATCACAGGAAACTTCTAAGGGAGTAAGTTCTTCTAGTTGGACGACAAAGACGATTACCATAACTGCATCAAATGGAGCCAAACTAAAATACAAAATAACCAAAAATACGAAAACTGCAACACTGAAAAGTGTTGTAACACAAAAGAGTAAAATTACGGTTCCTGCGACTATTTCCTACGATGGAGTTACCTATAAAGTGACCGCAATCGGTGCAAAGGCATTTAGTGGCAAGAAGAAAATCAAGACAGTTGTAATTGGAAAGAATGTAACCACAATTGGGAAAAAAGCATTTTATAATGCAACGAATCT
This sequence comes from Eubacterium oxidoreducens, assembly GCF_900104415.1. Lineage (GTDB taxonomy): Bacteria > Bacillota > Clostridia > Lachnospirales > Lachnospiraceae > Eubacterium_C > Eubacterium_C oxidoreducens. The sequence continues at coordinate 122,298 of NZ_FMXR01000012.1, forward strand.
TAAGACCATTAAAATAAAGTCTAAGAATCTTACGAGCGTAAAGACAGGAGCGTTTAAGAAAATAAAAGAGGCTGCGACAATCTATTTGCCGTCTTCTAAGTATAAGAAATACAAGACCATGATTAAGAAGACCACATCTTCTACCAAAATTAAATACAAGAAAAGATAAAAAATGCCGGCCCATTTACAAGGCCGGCATTTATTTACATACGAAGCAGTAATTCGCTTTCGATGATTTTGCCGTGTCTGATGTATTTACGTGGAACACGTTTGCTGACTGCGCAGGTCAGCTCGTAAGGTATGGTGCCGGCTAAAGCGGCAAGTTCATTGATGGAGTTAGATTCACCAAAGACCTCCACTTCGGAGCCGACATCGACGTGTGGTTTATCGGTTAAGTCAATCATACACATATCCATGCAGATCTTACCGCGAACCTCAGCCGGACCATCGACGGTCATAAGCGAGCAGCGATTGGAAAGTGCACGGAAGAATCCGTCGGCATAACCATATGGCAGTACGCCGATTCTGGTAGTCTTGTCGGTTGTGTAGATGCCGCCGTAGCTGATGGCAGTGCCGGCAGGATACGTTTTGATGGTGCTGACATTGGTCTTAAGAGCCATGGCAGGTCTAAGACCAAGTTCCTTGGCAAAGTCACCATAGCCGTACAGTAACAGGCCGGGACGCACCATATCCAGATACGTCTCAGGATAGCGCGCAACGGCACCGGTATTGGCGCAGTGGCGAATGGCAAAGGAGTGACCCCACTTTTCTTCAACTGCTTTGATAACATCCGTAAATAATTTGAACTGATGCTCGGTATAAGCTTTGCAATCTTCTCCCGGTTCGTCGGAAACGGCAAAATGTGTGAAGATACCTTCCGTTTCAAGACCCGGCATCTGAATGGCCTCTAAGATGCCGTCAACGCCGGTATCAAAAAAGTCGCCGTCGCATAAGTAGCCAAGGCGGGACATGCCGGTGTCGACTTTGATATGGACTTTCAGTGTGCCACCACACTTTACGGCTTCTTCACTGTATTCAACAGCCTTTGCCTTACAGGTGACGGCCTGGGTAATGTTATATTTAATCAGATGTTCGACTTCGTCTTTAGGCGTATGGCCGAGAATTAAAATCGGAAGTGTAATATCGTTAACGCGAAGCTCTACGGCCTCGTCGAGACTGCTGACGGCAAGATAATCGCAGCCAAGTTCCTGTAACAGGCGGGATACCAGGATGGCGCCATGGCCGTAAGCATCCGCTTTTACAACACCGAGAAACTTGACATCAGTGCCGATTCTTTCTTTTAATACATAATAATTATGAGCCAGGTTGTCGAGAAGAATCTCGGACCAGGTTCTTCGAAGTGTTGATTCCATAATAATCGTTCCTTTTATTTTTAAAAATCTCCTTCGCAGTTGTAGCTGCCAAGAATCTGAAATGCATAGGTTTCGTTCATCAGCTGGAAGATCAGAGCCTGCGTTTCCTTACTTAGCAGGTTAGCTTCAATCTCCGCGTAAAATTCGTAGTTCCATTCGAGCTGTTCATTTGGCTGCGAATGAATCTCTGTCAGATTCACGTTGTAGTCGGAAATCATCGAGAAGATACTTGCGATAGAGCCACTCTTGTTACGGCAGACGAACATAATCTTGATGCGGTTGTGATTGGGAAGAACTACAAGATGCGGGCTGAATAAGACCACCTTCTTGCGCACTCCGCTGTCATTGACAATATCGCAGCGATTGATGTAGAGGTGCTCGTTCACCAGCATGGAATGAAGTTCCTTAGAGGCGGAAATGCTCACATCCTCTAAGATGCCGATGCCGGCGTCGACCTGCTTGTTTTGAATCAGTTGTCCAACCTGAGCGAATTCATCGACAGTTGTGACAAGGTCTTTGCTGACCATGTTGCAGATGTACAGCTCGGATTTTTTCATGGCAATCTGACTCAAAGAAGGTTCTTCGGTTAGCCAGGTCAGATCCAGGCAGTCGCGAAGCTCAAGAGTGCGGCCGTACTGATATTTACGGCTGACTTCCATGATACGTTTAATCAGTGCGATATATTCTTTTTTTATATCCGGTTCAATATCGGTGGTCAAACGGTCGATGATGGCGATTTCGCGATCCGGTTTGAAGATGTCATCGCCGGTTTGTGCTTTCACCTGTGCGACCTGATCGGCCAGTTCCATACGCTCTTGAAAAAGCGCTTTGATTTCTTTATCTACGCGGTCAATATTATGGCGAATTTCGTCTAATGTCATAGGATCCTCCCAGTGTTTATTTTTCACATTCTATGATTATAGCACAATAACAAAAAGGTGGCAGATAGAATTTAAAAATAAGCATAAATATGCTACTATAAGAGTAAGTTTTAACTCAGTCGGAGTATAAGCTCCGACTGAGTTAAACGCTCCGCGAGGATGCGCACGGATTCGGACAGGAATTTGTCTGCTGAAGCAGACCCGAATCCGGCGCGCAAGACTCGCGAGCGAGTCTTGAATACGCAGGGGGAGCGGAGAATGAGAAGATGCATTTTACGAAAACCTATGGTTACGATGATTGTGGTGATGCTGCTCTTTGGACTGTTAAGTCCGGGGATTCATTTGTATGCAGCAACATCCGATGGCTCAGGTGAGTCAAGAACCGTAACCGTAGGTTTTTTTACGGATGCTCCAAGTCTTATGACATGTAACGAGGATGGAACGAATAAAGAAGGATATGCCTACGAATACCTGCAGATGGTAGCAAACTTCTCGGGGTGGAAGTGTGAATATGTCTATGGAACCTGGACGGAGCTGTGGGAGAAGTTTGAAAATGGTGAGATTGATATCCTGGAGGACGTGTCATATTCTGAGGAACGAGCGAAGACGGTATTGTATCCGGATTATCCGATGGGCGATGAAGCTTACTTTCTCTATATGTGCAGAGAGGAAAGTGGAATTGAAAAGGACAATTTGGAAGAAACGCTGCAGGGCAAGAAGATTGGCACAATAAAAAATACAATCCAGACGCGGATTTTAAAGGACTGGCTTACGAAGCATGAGATTGACAGTGAACTGGTTGAGTATGAGACAAGAGAAGAACAAAATGCCGAGTTTGAGCGTGGCTATCTCGATGCTATATTAGATTATGAGGCTTATGCGCAGTCAGAATGGACGCCGCTTACGAAGATTGGAGAAACAAGTTTTTATATGGCGGTATCGCAAGGGAATGAAGACATCCTGGCAGAGCTGAATACGACAATGGAGCAGATACGCGAGGTTATACCGGGATATAGCGAAGCTATCTACTATGAATACTATTCGCCGGCTTTGGTAAGCTCTAATCTTTCAGACGCAGAGCAAAACTGGCTCGATACACATGATAAACTTATCTGTGGGTATGTGCCGGACAGCCAGTTTTTTACCAAGAGTACTTATGACGGCAAGATATTTAAAGAAATCATCGATCAGATGAAACACCAGCTGAATATTACATCCTATGAAGTTGAGTATAAGGAATATGACAGTTATACTGCGCTTAGGAAGGCTTTGCAAAGTGGTGAGATCCATGTTGCCTATCCTTTGTATGGAAGTGATTATGTTGGAGAGTTGGAACAGTATGGAACTATTTGTGATATCTCAGGTCTCGCGCTTGGTTCTGTGAATAAACAGCGGGCCAAGATCGGAGATGCTGAGAAAATTGCAGTGGTCGGCGGCAGTGTGATGGAAGATTATGTGACAGAGCATTATCCGAAGGCTGAGATTGTCGAGGTTACCGACAACAAGGAGGGCGTGGAGCTGGCTAAAGATGGCAGCGTGGACTCTGCTGTGTTTCAGTATCGAGACGCCATTGAAATGATAAGAAACAGTCGGTCATTCGAAGGAATGGAAGTTGTTCAGCTGTCTGATATCTTGCCGCTTAGTATGGCGGTATCTACCGATGAGCCGGAGCTGTATATGTTGCTTACTAGGGGCAATTCGCTCTTGCCATCCGATTATCTGAGTGAAGCAACTGCCAGAAATAATCTTGTTGTGGCAGATTATTCCTTGAAGGAGTTTATCCAGAATCAGCCGGGGCTGGTGGTCAGCGTAAGTATTATCTTCCTGCTCGTTTTAATATCTCTGATGCTGGTAATTCGAAGCCGAAATAACAAAGCACGTCAGCAGGTGGTTTTAGAAGAAGCGAGAGTGAAGGCTGAGGCGGCCAACATGGCAAAGTCTTCCTTTATCTTTAATATGTCGCATGATATTCGAACTCCGATGAATGCTATTATCGGATATACAGATTTGCTTAAGAAAAAAGAGGTAAATGAAGAAAAAAGGCAGGAATATCTTGCCAATATTCAGACATCGTCAAAGTATCTTTTGGATATTATCAATAACGTGTTAGAAGTGGCACGCATCGAAAGCGGTAAGGCATCGGTTACGGAAACGCTGGTTGAAGTAGAAGAGTTTTGTAAGGTGATAGGGATTATCTTTGGGGAAGCACTTAAAGAGAAAGAGCTGATCTATGAGAATAGTATGCAGGTTACAAAAACGCTCTTGTATATGGATAAGACGAAACTTCATCAGGTCTTTTTAAATGTAATCAGTAATGCCATCAAGTATACACCGCAGGGGGGCACCATCAAGATGGTGGTCGAGGAAATACCGGATGACAGGGAAGGGTATTGTCATGTTCGGACAACCGTTACTGACAATGGAATTGGGATGTCAAAGGATTTCCTTCCGCATATCTTTGATGAATTTACAAGGGAGCATACCTCTACGGAAAGCAGGGTGGTAGGTTCCGGACTTGGTATGGGAATTACCAAGCAGCTCGTGGAAATGATGGGCGGTGAGATTCGGATTGAAAGTGAATTGAAGAAGGGAACAACGGTTACCATCGATATGTGGCATCGACTTCCAAAAGAAGAGTTGCATACAGAACATGAAGAGATTGAACATAAGAAGCAAAACAATATAGAAGATTACGCAGGCAAACGAATCTTACTGGCAGAAGATAACGAGCTGAATGCAGAGATTGCGATGGAAATCTTAAAGGATGCATCCCTTGAGGTTGAATGCGCGGAAAATGGCCAAAAATGTATTGAGATGCTTACAATGGCGCAGGAAGATTATTATGCGCTGGTTTTAATGGATATTCAGATGCCGGTAATGGATGGATATGAGGCAACGCGCCGGATTCGTACATTGGCGGATGAGAAAAAAGCCACCATTCCAATTGTGGCAATGACGGCAAATGCATTTAAAGAAGATCGTATAAAGGCAGAAGAGGCAGGGATGGATGATTTTATCACGAAACCGATTGATATCGGCAGAATGCTTAAGGTTCTTGCCAATGTCCTGGATGAATCGTGAGAATATTCTGAATATTTTAAAATAACGAACAAGTTAATAGAAAACGGTTGACAAAGCACCTAAGTCGTATTATCATTAGATTACCAAAAAGGTTACAGATTTTGAACAGATAATCGCAGGAGGATTAGTTCATATGACGGTTTGTAATCAGCGAAGGGAGAGTCACCCGACGTCATCAGAAACTTGGAAGTTTTGGGGAAGAGTTTCAGATTTAGGAGGTACGGTCCAAAGAAAACTTAAGTAAATACTCGAAGTTTAATGAAAGGCATAGGTGTAGACAATGAAATTACAGATTATTTGTAAGTAGCCCGGTCGAGAGGTACAAGATAAATCGATCGGGCTATAATTTTGCGCATTTTTATGCTATCTTATATGGGATTACTTATCATACGAGGAGAATCCGTTATGAAGTATTACTTTGCGCCAATGGAGGGCATTGGCGGATATATTTATAGAAACGCGCATGCAAAGTATTTTCGGGCATGTGATAAATATTTTGCGCCGTTTATTTCACCGACGTACGATACGATTCTTAAGACGAGGGAGAAGGAAGATGTCGCACCGGAGCACAATGATACGATTCAGTTAGTGCCGCAGATTCTGACGAATAAAGCCGAATATTTTCTGAAGACGGCAGATGTTCTCATGGAACGTGGATACCGGGAGATTAATCTGAATCTTGGCTGTCCGTCTAAGACCGTGGTAACGAAGCATAAGGGAGCCGGATTTTTGGAAAATCCAATTATGCTGGCGGGGTTCTTTGAAGAGCTGTTTAATGAAATCGATAAGAGCGGACGTGATCTTAAGGTTTCGGTTAAGACGAGAATCGGACTGTATGAAGAAGATGAGGCGCCGCAGATTTTCCGCGTATTTTGGGACTATCCGATTACGGAGCTTACCGTGCACCCGCGTCTTCAAGAAGATTATTATAAGAACAAACCGCATATGAATGTGTTTGCGGATATTGTAAAGGAAGCGAAGGTGCCGCTTGTGTATAACGGTGATTTAAATTCGATAGAGGATATACGAAGTTTTGAGCAGCAGTATCCTAGTGTACCGGCGGTTATGATGGGAAGGGGATTTTACCGTAATCCGAACCTGTTAGACGGAGAGCCGGATCGCAAAGTGCTATATGCGTTTTTAAAAGAACTAGAGCACAATTACAGTGAAGTGTTGCCAGGAGATAAGACGGTTTTATTTAAATTAAAAGAGATCTGGTCTTATCTTATGGAGAAGTTTACAGGCTGCGAAAAACAGTGGAAGAAGATTAAAAAAAGTCAGAATCTAAAACAGTATGATGCGGTGGTAGAAGAACTTTTTATTTAATTAAAAAATGTTATAAATCCGAAAATGAATTGGCATTTTTCAGGGAATAATCTCCGTGTTAAAATAATATCAGGTAAATAATAAGGGATATTTTTAGGAGGTTTTTACATGAAATTTGAACATTTGTTAAGCCCGATGAAGGTCGGAAATAAGACGTATAAGAATCGAATTGTCAGTGCGCCGATGGCATTTTCACTGATTGTACAAAATCCAGATGCACAAGGCCCTACCTACCGAAAGCTTGAAAGTAGTGCGAAAGGTGGCAATGCCTGCGTAATCGTAGGAGAGCTTGATGTCAACTTTAGAGATGCTGTTCGAATCCCGGGCTTTACTTACGTAGATTTTGCAGATCCAAACCAGGATCCAAAAACATTTGACGCCGTTGCAGAATATGCAAGACGTATTCATAAGCATGGCGCAATCGCACTCGGTGAGTTGGTGCATTGCGGAAAAGAGAAGGTACCGTTTAACGACGAGCAAGAGGCAATCGGACCGGTTGAAACCGTGAACTCAGCAGGTGTTCCTGTTCGTGCCATGACAAAGGAGGATATGGATCGTATTGCCAATGACTTTGCAGTTGCGGCTACTTATATCCAAAAGGCTGGTTATGACGGAGTGTTATTCCATGGTGGTCATGGATTTATCTTTACACAATTCTTATCACCACTTATGAATACAAGAACCGATGAGTACGGAGGCTCATTGGAAAATCGCGCAAAATTTCCACTTCAAATTATTCGTACGGTAAGAGAGGCCGTTGGGGAAGATTTTCTTTTGGAGCTTCGTATTGATGGAACGGATCATCAGGAAGGTGGGATTACACCGGAAGAGACCGGTCAGTTTGTACAGTGGGCAGAAAAGTATCTCACTTCCATTCATGTAACATGTGGAATCTATGAAGAGTCCGTTAAGTCCGGAACGGAAAGTTCGATGTTTCATCAACATGGATTAAATATTGAGCAGGCGGCAATCATTAAACAATATACATCCCTTCCGGTTGGCTGTGTTGGTGGAATCAATTCACCGGAGCAGGTAGAACAGGCAATAGCGGATGGAAAGATTGATTTTGGTATATTTGGTCGTCAGATGCTTGCCGATCCGGAATTTGCGAACAAATGTATTGCCGGAGAAGAAGATCGCATTCGCCGATGTCTGCGTTGTTACAAGTGCTTCCCGGGATCGCCGGAAGAAGGATATGATGATCTTCCGTTTAACAGTGAGCAGCTCGCGCTCTATGTGGGGCATTGTACAATTAATCCACTTGCACATCTTCCATTTGATCCGGAAGAACTTCCGGCGCCGGATAAACAGGGGAAAGTTCTGGTTATCGGTGGCGGCGTTGCCGGCCTTCAAGCAGCTATGACAGCAGCAGATAGAGGGCATAAGGTAACTTTGGTTGAAAAGAGTGATAAGCTTGGTGGATTATTATGGTTTACCGATGTGGATGTCGATAAGCCGGATCTTCGTAATTTTAAGGATATGATGATTCGTGAGGTAGAGCGCCGCGATATCGAGGTTAAGATGAATACCGAGGCTACGCCGGAATTTGTAAAAGAGTTTGGTGCTGATGCGGTTATTCTTGCAACCGGTTCAGTTCCATCCTGCCCTCCAATTCCCGGCATAGAGCATGCGCACCAGGCTATGGATATGTATGCAGGTAAGATAGAAGTAGGCAAGAAGGTTGTTATGATTGGTGGCGGACTAGTTGGCTGTGAAGCTGGTCTTCATCTTCAGAAAACAGGTCATGAAGTTACCGTAGTGGAAATGCTTGACCGGGTTGCAAATGAATCTTTCGGTATGTACCGCGAAGCTCTCGTCTGGGAAATGGAGAAAAACAACATGGGCATGCTTCCTAAGACAAAGTGCTTAAAGATTGAAGCCGATGGTGTAACGATTGAAAATGCAGACGGGGTTCAAAAACTTCCGGCAGATACGGTTATTTATGCACTTGGTATGAAGTCTGTCGATTATGAGGAGCTTAAGAGTGCTGCTGGGGATGCAAAGGTCTATGTCATTGGGGATGCAATTAAGCCGGGTAAGGTGGATCAGGCTACCAGAAGTGGATATCTTGCCGGGGTATCGATAGAGTCAGAGGATAAGACCGGTGTAGATAAGGTTCAGTTCTAATGCTATAGGTTGTGTCAAAGAGCGAATATGAGGTAATCTCTTGGAGGATAATCCGGGGGATTACCTTTTTTTATACACGAAAGAATCTGGTTTTTCGCTCAGGTTCTTCTATGGAAGGAAAATGGATTTTACAAAAAATTTATGAAATGCGTAGTTGACACAGGACGGATAATGCATATAATAATTAACATGGTTAAAGATTAACAGTGTTAAAGAAGAGGTTCTGAATATGAAACATAGTCTTGCAATGGAAGTAATGCAGGCAGTGCATCAATTTTCAAAATTACAGTTGAATAAATTGACGGATTTATATACCCTGCGCGAAGAACAAGTGATGATTACGATGGCAAAAGCGAAGCATGTATTGGGGCTTGATGAGATTCCCGTTTCGCTTGTTTGTGAGCAGATGAATATGTCGGCGGCGTCTGCAAGCCGGTTGTTTCGCTCCTTGGAGGAAAAGGGAATTATAGAAAGGAGAAGCGCCAAGGAATGTAAGCGAAATACGGTTCTTATCTTGACCGAATATGGAATGATGCAGTGCAAGGAACTTCATAAACGAGGAGAGGAATTCTTCGATAAGATATTAGGACAGATTGAAGAAGAGAGAATTCGGGATATGATTTCATTGCTTAACGAATTGTATCATACGGCAAAAGCAGAGTTGGATAACTATAGTAAAGACTAGAACAAAAGAGGTAATGAAAAGTGAGAAATATTTTTAAGAACATGGTTCCCTGTTATGAAGTGACCTTTGTCAAGCAGGAAAGCCTCAACAAACTTTCCACCTGATAATTGTCACATTTGTTATTGTCTGACAGCATCTGGAAAGAGCCAGTTTAACAGTCTCCGGCATGTAGCCACTCTGTTATTCGTGGATTGGTTACCAACAGGCTAATGGTCCGCCGAGAGCCCTGCTATCTATTATCGTGGATCACGGTTTCCCGTGCGCACATAGGGAGAACGCAGTTGGCTCGAACCGTCTTGTCATATTGGCTCCTCCCAGATACCGTCAGCACTATTTACTTGTTATATTGGGCAGAAAT
>NZ_FMXR01000019.1 GCF_900104415.1 Eubacterium oxidoreducens
GTACGGTGGTTACTCCTTTCAGAGCATTTCACACAGACCTCCCTAGGTACCACACGTTTCTTCCTCTCCATCCATCTGCCTCATTTATCATGCATGATTCCGTGTAGTTATTGGGCTTCGACTTGGATTGCAGCCTTACCCTCATGCATAACCTCGTATGAGATTTCTGTTCGTCAGACCAGAGATTTGCCCGTGGGTTAGTGTGTTCCCCACATCCAGCTTCCTTCAGATTCCACCTCGCGGCGGACACCCTTGCCTTCGGCTATATCCTTCCCACTACCGGGCGGATTCGGGACTTGAACCCGTTAGAAACGTGCGCCGCTAGGCGCACAACGCAAGCGGTCCGCAAGATTTCTCCTGCAGACCGCTTACGTTCTAACTCAGCCGAAGCCCCTTCCCCGTCTGAGTTCACCTCTTCTTTATGTTACAGCATATTCTCAGCCGAGTTCTCATCTCGGCTAAGAATACGGATGTGGTCTCTTAGCAACACACGCAGCATAGAATATAACGTTCTTTATCCTTTGCTGTCCCCCCACATCTGTAAATTCACTCTGAAAGCTATTCTAAGGGCACCTGTCTTAATTGTATAGTACCCCTATGGTTACTTCGGCTGTTTTTTTATCTCTATATTTTTCTCTTTCTTCATCATCCACGATATACCCAGCCGATTCTTGCAGCTTTTCGTTCTGCTTCCGCTCTATTTTTCACACCTAGTTTCTTATAAATATTACGATTATGCTTTTTTAATCCATCATAACTAATCTGCAGTTCCCTGCAAATATCATCCATTGCCATTCCGGCACAAAGCATCGAAAACACCTGTGACTCTCTTTTCGTAAGAGATATGCTTTCCTTAGGAATAAATCGCATATAATCCGGGTAAAATCCAGCGACTCGAATGCTCTCCTCGTAGATCTGTTCAAAAAATTCCTGGTGGATATCCTTTAATCCTTCTTCTTTTATAATTTTTAAAAGCGGTAATACTGCGCATCCCTCAATGGAAACAAATCTTACAAAATGATACTCCTGTGCTTTTTTTAAGGTGTCATACATCTTCACTTTCCATTGATCATTTCCTAAGCGATACAGGATAATTGCTTTTAGAAGTTCATTTTCCATTCCGCAAAAGTGCCGATCATAGGACGAATAATATCCGGTCAAAAACATTGCGGTATCCATGGCCTCATAAAGCCTGTTTTGTGCAATCAGACACTTTATTTTCACCATTTGCCGGTATCTGTCCGAAATTTCAAATTTCTTCTTTGCATCCGTGGTCCCATCAATATAGGTACTGCTGCCTTCATTATTTCCCGAAAAAAGAGACATCCAGACTTCAAATGCTTCCAAATTAGGATATAGATATTCTGCTCTTTCCGCCCTTGCCTTTTCAAAAAACGATTGCGCAGCTCTCTTTGCTGACGGCAACCATCCTTCTATAATCTGCTGTCTTGCCTGAATCCCAATCGCCGCAAAACACATCTCAATCTTACCGCCATGCGTTGCCTGCCCATATCCATCACTACAACGCGACAACACTTCATACGACGACATCTTCCCTTTTTCAAAACCACTCTCTGCCAGAGCCAAGGTAACAAGTCCTTGTCCATACGAACCGGTAATTACCTCAACCGTCTTTCCCATAAACCGTGCAATATACGTATCATTTTTCGACCACTCGCTAAAGTCCAATCCTCCGTTCATAAGGGATGGCATATTTCCCGTAACCGAAAATTCCGGGAGTACCACATCGCCTTTGGTAATCAAATTAAAAACATCTCGCATAATGCGAAGAATCCCTTTTGTTCCACGATGTGGAAGCGCTATATCCAGATAGGCCAATCTTGTCCTCGCTTCTTTTCGAAGCTCTCTGCTATTGGCTTTATCATTTTCAAAATTCTCAAGTTTTGCATACCACTCTTCCGACTTTTCCGGCATCAGCATCAGTGCATACAACATGCTCATTCCTGCCATTAATACCGGTACTTGAGCAATGTCTTCCTCTGGCAATTGAAAATAATACTCCTTGGTATCTACATAATGTCCCACTCCCGGATGATTTTGTGCATTTCGAACCAGAATCTCCCTGATTTTCTTTGTCGCATGTGCCTTGCTGTAATACTTTAATGCATTTGGTACATCTTGCATTTTCTCATAATACTCCGCCGCCATACGATTATTTTGCTCAATCAACTCTTTTGTCCATAACAAATCCCGTTTCCACAGATAATATCCCCGAATTTCCGGTCTAAAATAATAATTACCATCATCATCGATCCATAGTTGATTCATTTTTTCGCGACAGTATTCTATTATCGCACTTACATTCTTATTTCCTGTTATGTACTCTGCCATCTCTTGATGAAATCGTTCAAATACGCATACGCAAAGTGCAAAATGCCAAAATTCTTCCGACCATTGCTTCACCAGCCGTGCATCCCACATGTGGTAGATGTCTCGCACAACATTTGCATTTAGACTTTCCGAAATCTTTTCTCCTGCGATGATTCTAGTCGCATAGCAATGAAGGGCACAGACATACCCTTTTGAAAACTTTGTGATTTTAGCTATTTGTTCCGGCGTAAGTAATATACCCTTATCTTCAAAATATTCACTTACTTGCGTTTCTTCAAACGCAAAATCTTTTTCAAAAATTCTTACAAATCCAAGTTCTATATCATCAAGCGCAAAAGCACTTGGCAATATTCCTCGGCTAATCATGATTACCTGCAGCCCTTCTGTATAAAGTAGTTTTCGAAGATATTGCACGGATTCTTCCTGGCTTAACCATTGCATATCCTCTATCACTACGATATTTTCACGAATTTTCCCCACCGTTGGCATCTCATTTATAGCTCCGTTTATGCAGCGCAATATACGCGTCGCCTTTCTGCGATAGTAGTATTCAACTGCCGCACTCTTCCCCCAACAAGTTGCAGCACTGATAAACACAGGTAAGTATAACTCCTCTGCTTTTTTTAGCTTTTCATAAACCTTGGGCACTTTAATATATCCCATAGTTTCCTCCCAAAATCCCTTTTTACGTTGATATTATACTATCTGTTTTTCCAAAGCAATACCCTGCCGCTATCTTAGCTGAGAACTTTTTTCTGCCAGCTTCGTTTTCCGCATTCCGGACATTTCATATATCTCGTTCTCCCCATATGCATAGCCAGGTTTGTCTGCCAGTATGTCGGAACATATCTGTGGTGGCAATTCTGGCATTCATAGTATCCGGCCTTTTGCTCAATGCCCACAGCGATAAACGTAGCTGTAAATATGAGCACGAGTCCAAATACGATAAGCACGATTCTAAGCCAAACCGGCATTTCTATGAATGACGCAACAAACCCCATAACCAGTCCCGCAATGACGGCAGGGAATGCAATCCCGTATTCCATCCTAAGCATCTGTCTGTTCTTTTCTTCAACCTCTCGTCTCATCGCCAGCAAGTTTTCTTCTGCCCTTTTGTCTGATACTTCTGTCATAATTCTTTCGCCCGACAGAAGTTCATTGACGCTAATTTTCAAATAATTACAAAGTTCCAACATAATTCCGGAATCCGGCATAGACTTTCCGTTCTCCCATTTTGATACTGCCCGGTTACTGATTCCAAGCTTTTCGGCAAGGACTGCCTGCGTCATGCCCTGTTCCTTCCTGCAGGAAGCAATGAATTTTCCAATTTTGATTTGATCCATATCGGGCACCTCCTTTCTTGACACAAGCATATCCGGTATCATCCTGTTTTTACACGAACCGTAGGTTGATTTCCTAAAACTCGCTATATTACGTGGCTTTCACACTTATTTTTTTCTTATCATCAAGACTATCGTCTCAAAAAGCGAGAGTATTACTAACATATCGACAAGCTGGAATTTGCGCTATTCAAACCACGCAACCGCGCGTATAGGCGACCCATCACAATCCTTGATCTTCAGTGGAAAGCAGCTGAACCAAAAAAGCTCAGAGCCACATTTTTCCAGATTGCATAAATTTTCTATGTTGACAATGTCCTTGCTCTTAAACAGTTTTTTGTGCCGCGTAAGATTTACATCTGCAATAGGATCAAGACCTATCACATCAAACCCTATCCCTTTATAGTTACCATCAAGAATATAATCCAAAACGGAGTCATCAACACACGGGTAATCTCCAAAGTATTCCTCTGTACTCCAGCGTTCATCCCAGCCAAGATAGAATAACAGGAAATCCGCTTCTTCTACCTTTTCTCCATAAGGCAGCAAATGCTCCATTGTGATCGGTTCGCCTTCATTTAATGATGTGCAGTCAATAACCAGTGCTTTGCCGATAAATTGATCCGGAGGAAAAGCGTCCAATGTAGTCCTGCCCCGGAAAAGGTGAGCAGGCGGATCCATATGAGTTCCTGTATGTGTAAACATGGAAAGTCTTGTTTCCTTAAACCCATCTTTCTCATATGTATTAGCTGGTTCAAAGGTTGGTGGTTCCGTACCCGGGTAAACAGGCATCGTACTTTCAATAATATGTGTTAAATCAATCACCCTCATTTTAGACGCTCCTTTACAAATCACTGATTATCGTCTTTGCTTAGTCTTTGATGAGCTTCACTCATACAGATCCGTTCTTCGAAGAGATGTGTATGGCCGCTCGTTACGCCTTATGGCAGCTCCACCGAGATTCACCTCTGCCAGTATCAGTTCTTCCTGATTGTCCGCCAATGCAATCGTCTCTCCATCAAATCCTACAACAATAGATTCACCGGAAAACTCCATATTTCCTTCTCGTCCAATTCTGTTGCACATTGCTACGTTTACGCTGTTTTGGAATGCCTGAACCTTAACTTCCCACCTAAAAAGCTCAGATGGCTCCGACTTTGTGTTTGCTGTAGGGACAATAATCAGCTCCGCACCGCGCAAAGCCTCGGTGCGAATGCTCTCCGGATAATGACGATCAAAGCAAACAACAATCCCTATTTTACCCAACCTCGTATCAAAGACCATAAACCCTTCTTCAGATGGAGTGTAATAGCTCTGCTCATAAAACATTTTACACTGAGCGACATGGACCATCTTCTGTCTTCCTATGATTTCTCCTTGATCGTCAATCAAAAGGCTCATATCGTATCTATGCCCTTTTTCCTCAATATAAAAATTGGGTGAAGCAAATATATGGTTTTCTCGGCAGGCATTTCTTATCCCCTTCACATAGCTACTGTCTTCCGTCATGGCATATTCGCTCACATCACAGTCTGGGAATTGGGGAAAGAATGGAGAGAGCTGGATTTCCGGAAAGCAAATCAGATCTGCTTTCTTTTCCGCCGCCTCACGAATAAGCTGCAATGACTTTTGGAAATTCTTTTCGATATCTGTATCCATTTTCATCTGCGCAAGAGCAATCTTCATCCCGTTTACCTCATAAATTCAATTCGATCATAACCCCACCGATTTCAACGCCTGATCCAAATCTGCTATGATATCATCCGGGTCCTCGAGTCCGACACTAAAGCGGATAAAGCCTTTTCTGAATTTCTCCGGATATAGGTTGATTCGCTCATCATAACTCGGTTGTGGGAAAATCAGGCTTTCATCATGTCCAAGAGATACGGCAAATGTTACGACCTTAAGTGCCGCGCAAAAGCGTTCAACGGTCTTATCATCTGTATTTACGCCAAAGGATATCACTCCACCGTAGCCGTTTTTCATCTGCCGCTTTGCTAATTCATGACCCGGATTACTCGGAAGTCCCGGATAGGATACAAAAGTTACGTTTTCCCTCTGCTCAAGCCACTCGGCTATCTTCTGTGAAGATTCATTGATTCGCTGCATTCTGAGAGGGAACGTCACCGAACCTCTGAATATCTGCCATGCATTGAAAGGGCTGATCACGGAACCCACATTGACCTGCGCTTCATAGCGGATACGATCCATTGCCTCAAGATCATTCGAGATAATTGCGCCGCCCTGCGCATCGCCATGACCGTTAATAAACTTTGTCAGCGATTCCACGACAAAATCGGCTCCAAGTTCAAGTGGTTTCTGATTGAACGGAGATGCAAAGGTATTGTCAACAGAAACGAGCGCTCCATTTTCATGAGCTATTTTTGCAATGGCTTCAATATCTGTAACGCCATTCGTCGGGTTATCCGGTGTCTCAATATGGACAAGCCTTGTTCCCGGTGTGATCACCTGCTTCACAGCATCAAGATCCGTCATATCCACCATTATCGTTTCTACGCCAAACTTGCGGTTAAACAGTTCATGAAACATGCGATAAACCGCCATATAGCTTACATTGGGATAAATCACGCGGTCGCCTGACTTAAGAAGCGTCCAGAACAAGGCATGTAAAGCTGCCACGCCACTTCCCAGTACAATAGCATCATCCGCATCATGTAATGCAGCCACCTTCTCCTCAAGCCAATGTTGATTGGGATTTCCATTTCTGGAATACATCAAAAGATCGGTTGATGAATAGTTGACCTGCGACAAATCGTCAGGCAGCTTATAGCTGTTTGCCATATGAAGTGGTCTTCTTACTGCGCCGGTTCCTTCATCATAATCTGTTCCTGTATGAATTGCCTGTGTTGTGATATCGTATCCCTTATATTTGTTTTCTTTCTTAGCCATCTTTAGTTTTCCTCCGCTTAAAACTTTTTCCTCACAAATCCTCCGCCCGATAGGTCACATAATTTAATTTTGAAAACTGCTCCCATATAAAATCCAGGTATTCCTTGCTTGATGCCATTACTCCGCCTCCCTTTTCGAATTCAATAATTCCTCCGCAGAAATATCACGTTAAAGTAACCAGGCCCAATACACCGGAATAAAAACAATTCCGTCCTTTTCATAATAATCGGCAGTGTGCAGAATATAAGGCACATCCAACTGCTCGTTAAATCTGCTCATAAATTTCCCCAGTGAAGAATATGTATATCGTTTTCCGGATTTCACTTCAATCGGAGCTACATTATGTCTGTTCGTCGGATTTTTCTTCGAGATAAGAAAATCGATTTCCATTCTCTCATCCTTGTTCTCTCTGGACGAGTTGGAGTAGAAATATAATCTATGTCCGGAAGCTGTAAGCATCTGTGCAACTACATTTTCAAAAACCATGCCTTCGTTTACTTCCAGCTTTCCCAGAAGCAGTTTTTTATATATTTCTTCTTTCACCAATCCGTTTTCGTCAAATGCATGGCTGATGAGAAGTCCGGTATCTCCCATATAAATTTTTAACGTGTTCCTGTTCCTATTTAATTTTATGCCAACATTTGGAGCCGTGGAATTATAACAAACATTACAGATCATAGAGTCTTCAAGCCATAGAAAAGAACTCTCGTAGCTTCGGTACTTCGCCCCTCTCCCAAGCGATGCTAACATAAACTTTTTTTCATGTTTCGACAGTTGCTCCGGGATTTCATCAAATACAGACTCCACTTTTCTCTCGTATCCTTTTGCATGCTTCGCTATATCTTCTCTGTAAAGAGATAGAATATCTCTTTTGATCTCATCTGTTTTTTCAAAGCTTTTTGTTTCAATATATGTATTTACTGCCTGCGGCATTCCTCCGACGATCACATATTGCCGGAATAATGTCATGGCCTTTCTGTGAAGTGCCTGTCCCATTGCCTTCTTTTTTTCAAAGGACAAGCGAATGACATCTATAAGCGGCTGTTCATTCATCGCCCAAAGGAATTCTTCGAAATCCATCGGATACATCCTGATGTGGCGTTCTTCAGAAGGAATAACAATATCCTTTACATTTTCACGAATCGACATCAGTGATCCTGTTTCCATATAATGAAAGCGGCCATCCGCAACCAAAAACTTTATTGCTGCCCGTGCTCTTGGAAACAACTGAACTTCATCGAGGATGATCAATGACTCCTGCTCATAGAGGGTGACCCCATAAATTGCAGAAAGATACATAAAGAAAGAATCCAAATCATTCAGATTATTAAGGAACAAGTCCCTTACCTCATCTCCTGCTCTGTTAAAATCTATCAAAATATAAGATTTGTAATTTGCTTTTGCAAATTCTTCCGCAATATAACTCTTTCCGACTCGCCGGGCTCCATCAATCAACAGCGCGGTTTTTCCAGCGCTGTCTTCTTTCCATTTAATCATCTTGTTGAATATTTTCCTCTTCATTTTCACACCTTTTCACCAACAATTCGTTCCGCATTCAACACCTTTTCACGATTTATTCGCTATCTGTTTTGCACCTTTTCGCGATTAAATTAACAATAACACCTTTTCACGTTTTAATCAACTATAAGTCAAGACTCGCTCGCGAGTCTTGCGCGCCGGATTCGGGTCTGCTTCAGCAGACAAATTCCTGTCCGAATCCGTGCGCATCCTCGCGGAGCGTTTAACTCAGTCGGAGCTTGTACCCCGACTGTATAGTAGATTATATTTCCCACTATGAACGCCCAGAACATAATCCTTTCAATATTTCCAACTTTTGCGAGGAATAATGCTGCAACAAATACCAGAGATGCCGCAAAAACAATATATCTGATCCATCCGATCTTTTTACGCGGTGTCTTTGGAATCTTGTACGGAAGGAAATCAAGTACCATTGCCGTCCAGCAGGCATATCCACACCATCCTCTGCCGAATATCAAAGGCCCGACTATCTTTGCTACGGCGTAGTGTATTGTTGCTGCTTCAAATACTCCTGTAAACAAATAATACCAAAAGCCCTCAATCTGCATATTCTCGTTGCAGATCAACCCTAAATATATCAGCATATATAGTCCGACAAGGAGCTGTACAACACGGCGGGCATGCTTATATTTCCTGATAAACAGAAAACCGCCAAAGGATATAGAAAGTCCAATATAGCTAAAATTAAAAAGATAAAACAGATTATCTTTTGTCAGCCATAACGTCACAGCTACTATTTCAAAGATCACCAGCATCACTATCGATGGCCAATACTTTTTCAAAGTGTCACACCTCTCTTCTCTCACCTTTAATCCGATGATAATCCTCCATCTCGACATCAAGAGTGATTGTTTTCTCCCGGGTGTTGCTCATTCGCTGTAAAAGCGCAATACTTTCCACATGGCAAGAGTGGACATTATGAATGTCAAAATCGTCTCTCCCCGTTTGCGGGAAATTGTCATACCCTTTTGCTCGTTGTCGGGAAATTGTCTACCGACAAACTTGAATTTGATATTCTTTCTTCATCATTCATTATCATTCTTTCCTTCACCAATCCCATGTGTTATTCTGAATATCAAGTTTCAGCAGTTTCAGTACTGCCTCTGCAGCTTGAGATGGAGAGATTACATCGTTGGATATGATATATTCAATCATAGAAAAGTATAACCCTCCGACCAGGAATTGTCGTTGAATGTCAAGCATCTCTTTGTCTGCGTGGTATTTGGACAGCATTGTATCAAGGTACTTGCTAAACGGGGCATAAAGCAGCGCGTCTAATCCATTTTCTTTCAGAGATACGATTTGCTTCGTATTCTTTTTCCAATAGGTGAAGCAAATCGTCAATGCTTCCAGCAGATTTTTTGCCTCTGTGTTTTCAATTGTCGAGAGATATTCTGAAAAAAGTGCCTGAAATCGATAGTTCAAAACTTCTTCCTTCGTCTCAAAATGCCTGTAAAAAGTCAGCCGCGCAACGCCTGCCTTTTCAGTGATGTCCTTTACTGTAATTTCGTCAAACGGCTTTTTCCTCATTAGTTCCGTCAGCGCATCGGAAATCCATTTTTTACTGCGCTTTGACTGTGCATTCTCCGCCATGTTCCCTCCAAACTGTAACACTTCATGTGGATCTGTATCTTTCAATTTTCAACAACTCAGCTATAATATAAAGTGTAACAGATGTTACTATAAAATCAAGTGCAACATGTATAGGAGGGCTTGTCAAATGGAAGTTTTAGCAATGTGTCTGCTGGTAATCAGTGCGGTGGCTTGGACTATCGTTTATATAGAAAGTATCCGTGTTGGCTTTCGTGACAAAACTTATTGTATGCCACTGTGGGCATTGGGGCTGAATATCTGTTGGGAAGTCATTTATGCTTGTAACGGGATCGCAAATCCGTCCGTTCAGGCTGTTGCAAATGCTGTATGGGCGGTGTGTGATGCATTGATCGTTGTCACCTACTTCAAGTTCGGAAAGGACAAATTGCCCGAAAAACTGAGAGATAAATTCATACCGTACAGTGTTCTGGCTTTTGCTTCCTGTTTGGTATTACAACTCTCGTTTTTCCTGTACTGTGAGTCCTATGTAGAAGCAGCTCAGTTCTCTGCTTATGCTCAGAATGTGGCAATGTCTATCCTGTTCATCATAATGCTCTATAAGCGTGGCAGCAGTGAAGGACAGACAATGATGATCGCTGTTGCAAAATGGATCGGAACACTTGCACCAACGATCCAGCAGGGATTGGTGCAGGGCTTTAATATTTATGTGCTGCTGACAGGCCTGCTCTGCTCTGTCTGGGATATTATCTACATTGTTCTTCTGAAGAAGCAGATCGGGAAAGAAAAATCGGAGGTATCTGTGTAATGGAAAAAACAATCAGTGAAAGACTGCTTTCTTCTGTTTTAGTATGCGGATATCTTTTTGCTGTCTGTATTCTTGGGGTGTTCACAAAAAATATGATAGTATTGATACCGTTCGTGTACGCTGCTGTTATTTTTTCTTCCTATGTGTTCTGGCTAAAAACGGAAATGAAGTTTCCTTTTTACGTCCATATTGGAATGACCTATCTTGTGCTTTGCCACTTAGAAAGCCTTTCTGTCAAGAATTGGATTTTAGTGTGGACAGCAATCGCTTCACTTGCCATATTGGCACAAATGGTGCTTGGTATCAAAAATCACGAATCTTTCGGAAAAGATTCTGCTTTAAAGGTCATATATGAAAGATACAGATTGACTGTCTCGAACAATAAAAAAAGACTTTACAGAACAACCGTTCATACACTTATTCTGTTCTTCATCGCCTGGTCTGAGCTTCTGTTTTACGATTATCGCGGATATTGGATCATGATCTCTGCTTGTGCAGTGTTCATCGGTGAGGATTACGGAAGGATACAGATAAGAGGTCTGAGAAGAATTGCGGGTGCTTTTCTTGGCTTTGCTGTCGGTTGGATAATAATGATATGTAACGCCGGAACAATATCATGTATTGCGTGCTTTGTATGTGCCGTTATCGTAACCGCGATAGTAATGCCCGATAAATATATCTTAGGCAGTGCAGGAATCAGCTTGCAGGCTGTATGCGGATATGCAATGTCTGAGGGCAGCCTTACTCTGGATTTACTTTCGGAAAGATTGGTATGGACGATAGTAGGAGCTTCGCTTGCTATCCTATTATGTATGTTGTCTGATAAAATATTTAACAGTCTGTATGAAGATAAAACGAGGTACAAGCTAATAGAACGCTAAATCCCGATTTATAAGTCTGTACTTCTCATCAATCTATAAAGCGTGACCCCTTCCGGTCTGAAATCCATTTGAACTTCCCAAAACTCGACACCTGCTTCTGCTGCTTCTTTGAAGGTTTGTGATACCTCCTCATAGTGCGTTGACCTGAGCCGCTCCTTCTTCTCTGTAATACGATACTGATAAACCTGCAGAAAAACAGCTTTCTCATGATCTTTAAGTGATCCGGCCAGCTCGTTAAGGTGCTTTACCATCCTGTCAGTTGATGAAAATGGCTTAGGGGGAAGAGTCTTTATGTCCTTCCCATACTTCACATTGATCGTTGTCAGCGGAGTCTTTACCTCCAAATAGGTATCTCCAACTTTGAAATCCAGCTTGGATATTCCCAGATTCACTTCTCGCTGAACTCTGTCAAAATCAGAAACGATCGCGTCCAGTTCGTGTTCGTTGAAAAAGAACTCTACCAGTCTGTTGGAAAGGATCTGATTGATCCCCACCCAGTTATCATCATCGGAAAGAAGCACCGCCTCGATATCATATTTCAGCTTGCGCTTCGGATTATCATGATATGACAGAAGGCACGGTAGATTCTTATTCTCCACATCGCCGATGCGGTTTGTCGTCGGAATATGAGCGATCAGTTCTTCTCCGTCTATATCCACCAAAGCTGTGAACTGGCTTTTTCTTTTTAACATCGTTCCTCTGATCAGAGGCTTCTCAAATACATATGTGCTCATTTCTTCACCACGATGGTCAGCATGACCAGATCTTCCTCTCCTGTATTAATGATAGAGTGTTCTGATCCTTTCGGACAGATATGCATGACGCCCGGTCTCAGTTCTTCTTCTGCACCATCGCAGATCGCTTTGCCTGTCCCGCTGATGATATAGTTCATGTCGTCTCCGGACTCCTGCCTATGGGTACCGATACTTCCTCTCGGATGAATCACTGTCGGGATGATCCGATAGGAATCATCATTATACATACGGGCACTCATAGTACCGGTGCCATTGTTCATGCCCGGAAACGTCATTGAATCTATATCATTGAAATCTATGAGCATAATCTTCACCTCTAAAAATCTTGTTTTTTCTATCTCTTCTTCCGAGTAAGCAGCTCTGGATACATTGTGTCAAGCAACTCTCTCAGAAACTCCCTGTTTTCCACATCAGCTACAAGCAGCATTTCCTTCGCACCTTCATACGGCAGTTCCATATCTGCGTCCGGCATCATGGCAACGGCTGCCTTCACAGGTTTCACAAGAAAGCGGTCATCGTAAATGCCACCGACAACCTTGCCCCGATAGTAGATGATGTATTCTCCCATCATTGCACAATAAGATATGTCATCCAGCCCGGAAAGTTGATCCAATATGTATTCCAGATAATCTTTAGATGATGCCATGTCATTTCTCCTCTTGCCATCCGCCGATGCACTCATTGATCTGATCTGTTGGTATCATCACACCATATCGAAAACGCCCAAAAACATCTCTGCCGCCGCCTATGTTGATACCGACCAGTTCCATGCTTTCGTTATACACCGCGCTTCCACTACTGCCGGGTGCTTCATATGCACTATGCTTTACGATCAGATTGTCAGACTGATCATCATTGAAACTGAAGTTCTCCGGTTTACTGGATTTGATTTTTCCGTATGTACTAACAAACTTCTCTCCTTCCGGATTGGATATCACAGCTATTCGATCTCCCTTCTTAGGCATTGTTTCTGAGATTTGTACGACGGGGATTTGCTTGTTAGACTCAAATGAAATTACGGCCAAATCAGATTCTTCTTTCTCAAATTCAACCTTTACTTTAGGAAGCTGATTATAATACTCTTCCTGTCCTGCGCCTTCATGCTCTCTTTTGTAGTCGAAAACGGACGGATCATCCGGTGTTATGACTACAAAATAATCGATTTCATCATGCGCAAGAACATGAAATGCGGTCAAAGCATAATACTTGTTCTCTGTTTTTTCTATTACAACTCCGCTGCTTCCGGCACCATATGCAATTCCCCCATCATGCTTATCGACTGAAACAATTCTGATGTTTGCATTCATCACATCAGAAAGATCAGTCTGCATATCAGTGTATATGCGATGCTTTGCCTGATAGTCTGTAACTGATGGAAGAATACCGATCAAAAGCGCGAGAGTAAGCACAATGCCAATTATTAGAATGATACCGATGCTCTTCTTCATATCATGCTGCTCCTTACAATTACAATCTGCCGTTTTCATCCCTGACATCTAAATAACGCACTCACCCCCCGACATCTAAATGGCCTACTCAACCCTCCGGCAAAATGACCTGTAGATAAGTTTCCGGCGAGCGTTTTTCAGGCTGCGCGAGTGGCCGTCCTGATAGGAGGCAAATCGACAAATGGCTTGTTTTCAAGCCTTTCAACACCTCTTACCTGTCAGCACGTGACATCAATACTACGCACTCAACATGCACACTATGCCCAAACTGATCCACTGCTCTTCCCTTCACAAACTCATAGCCATGCTCGCTCAGATACTTAAGATCCCTTGCAAGCGTTGCGCTGTCACAGCTGACATAGACAATCCTCTCCGGCGCCATCAAAACCATCGTCTCAAGAAGCGCCTCATCGCAGCCCTTTCGCGGCGGATCAACCACCATCACATCCGGTCTTAAAGCTTTTTCATCAAGATTAGATGCCCCTTCATTCATCTCTTTATAAAAGGAAGGCACAACTTCTTCTGCCTTTCCAACAAAAAAGTTTACATTCTCTATCCGGTTAAGGGCAGCATTCCTTTTGGCATCTTCGATTGCCTGCGGCACGATTTCAACACCGTAGACCTGCTTTGCCTTGCGCGATAAAAACAAAGAAATCGTACCAATCCCGCAATACAAATCCCAAACCGTTTCCTTCCCGGTAAGCTGCGCATATTCCATTGCCTGACGATATAGCCTTACAGTCTGACGTGGATTGACCTGATAAAAAGAAAGAGGCGAAATCTGAAATGCGATTCCGTCCAAGGTATCGGTAATATAATCCTGCCCCCAGATGGTTCGTATCTTACTGCCCAGTATCACATTGGTCTTTTTTTTGTTGATGTTCACGGTAATACTTGTCATCCCGTCAATCTCAGACAAGCGCTCTGCCAGGATCTCTTCCCCCGGCATCTGATTGGCATTAATCACGAGACAGACCATCACCTGCCCAGACTCAAATCCGTATCGAATCAGCACATGACGAAGAATTCCGCTGTGAGTCTCCTCATCATACGGTGCAATTCCAAGTTCATTAACCGTATCAAGAACTGTCTTCATCACCTTGGCATTCACCGGCGCTCCGATTGGACATTCCTTAACCTCAATCAGACTATGCGTTCTGGCTGCAAAGAATCCGGCGACAGCCTTTCCATCCTTTCCCTTACGAATCGGAAACTGCTCCTTATTTCGAAAATGATAAGGTTCCTCCATTCCGATAATCGGATCGAGTTTAAGGCCTTTCAGTCCGCCAATTCGCTCAAGATTACCTAACACCTTTTGTTCTTTAAATGTAAGTTGCCTTTCGTAAGACATTTCCTGAATCTGACATCCCCCGCACCTTCTAGCAAGCGAACATCTTGGCTCTACACGGTCTTTGGAAGGTTCTATCACCTCCATAAGTCTTGCATAACCATATTTTTTCTTTAGTTTGGTAATCTTCACACGGGCGGTATCTCCGATAATGGCATCCTTTACAAATAATGCCATACCATTTATTTTTCCGATTCCTTCCCCACCGTTTCCGATATCTGTAATTTCAATTGTAACTTCCTGATTCTTCCTAAGTTCTTCCACTTCTATCCTCGTATCTTTTTCCTAAACCATTTGCCGGTTGTGCTAAGCTGCGACTTCTTCCAGCCATACTTTTTTGCACAGGAAGACTTAATAAGAGCACTGTCTTCCCCTTTATTCGACAGATTCCAGGCCACATAAGAAATCTTATGCTTCTTCATCCACTTCATCCAGGCATTGCCTTCAGACTTATTGATATTGCCGTCCCCCGAAGCATCCGTAATATTACATTCACTGACAAACACCGGCACTCCGGCATCAATCGCTTTTTCAGCCTTGTCGCGAAGCCAGCTGCCATGCGTACCCGCATAAAAATGAAGCGCATACATCACGTTGTCATCCCCAAGCTGATGTCCTATTACCGCGTCCACATCCTGCGACCAGGTGCCTGTTCCGACGATTACAACCGCCTTCTTGTCATACTTTCGAATGGCCTTAACCACCTTCTTCGCATAAGGGCGAATCGTCTTGGTCCAGCTTACATTGCCACCATTTGGCTCATTGCAGATCTCGTAAATGACATTCGTATAACCCTTATACTTTTTCGCCATTTTCTTAAAGAATTTGACAGCTGCTTTTTGGTGCGTCTTCGGATTGCCATCGCTTAAGATATGCCAGTCGATGATCACATACATCTTGTTCATCGCCGCATACTTTACGCCTTTGTCAATAAGCGCTTCTAAGTTCTTTCGACCGGCCGCATTCGTATTGCAGTATCCGCCATACTCTTCGGTGTAAAGAGCGAGGCGCACAACATTGGCCTTCCAGTCCTTTTTTAATGTGGAAAATGCCTTCTTATTCACATACTGCGGATACCAGGCCAGTCCATGGGTACTGACGCCCCTAAGCTGTACCTTCTTTCCCTTCGCATTCACAAGCTTTGTATCGCTGACATGAAGTCTAGGAAGAGCTGTCTTACCAACTTCCAGCGATACTGCTGCCTGCGCCTTGGTAATACTTCCTGCCGTGCCCCCTATTGCACCAATGCAGATTACCATCGCAACAAGCAATGCCATCCATTTTTTCATAATCTCACCTGCTTTAATCGAGCGTTGTCTTTCTTACATTGGATTCAAGCAAACGGTTATACCCCAGCCATTCACCCGGAGCTGCTCCTGCATTTGCCGCAAACAGCTCTTTCATCGTTTCCATCTTCGCATCAATATTATCGGCAAAATTCAGCGCCATCGCCTCCGCAAGCGCCGGCTTTTTCGGAGAACCAAATTCAAGCTCGCCGTGATGTGCGATAATACAGTGCTTTAACTCATTTCCAAGTCTAACCGGAAATCCTTCAACACTTCTGATATAACGGCCAATCCACTCCGTACCGATAACGATGTGACCGAGAAGCTGTCCCGGGTCTGTGTAATCATTTTCCGGAAAAGTTGACAATTCTTCTAACTTTCCAATATCGTGAAGCATCGCTGCCGTAATCAAAAGATCACGATTCAATATCGGATACGTCTTTGCCATAAAGTCACACATACCGGTAACCCCCAGCGTATGTTCTACAAGACCGCCCACATATCCATGATGAACGGTCTTTGCTGCGGAATGAAATTTAAATCGTTTTTCCAGCTCCTTTGATTCCAAAAAAATCTTAGACAATAGCTCATGTAAATATGGATTTTCCACCGACTTTGCATATGTTTTTAGTTCTTCGTACATCTCATCGATATTACGCTCAGAGACCGGAAGATATTCTGCCGGATCATATTCTCCTTCCTCTACCTTACGAACTCTTTTGATATTGAGCTGCAAAGCTCCTTGAAAACTTGTCACATCCCCCATTACCATGACATAATCAAGTGTATCAAACTCCTCAATCCCAGAAGATCCCAAATCCCAGATTTTACCATCCATCGTCCCTGTCTTGTCCTGTAAAATGAGCGAATCGTAGTTCTTACCATTCTTTGCTACAAGCGTACGCTTTTGCTTGCACAAATATACCTCACTGATTCTATCGCCTTCTTTTAAATCCTGAATGTATTTCATTTCCATCTATATCCTTTCTATCCTTACTATTCTTGGAAAGTCTCACCTGCAAGTATCGCCTTACAAGTAATATCTTGATAAGATCCCGTCGTGCTAAGACGCTTTACTTTGATGACAATCGCATCATCCGCCTGATAGCCGGACAAAACCTTTTCAAATTCTTCTTGCGTAGAAATGCTCTTATCGTCAATAGCCGTAATCACATCCCCGCTTTGCATTCCAGCTTCCATAGCCGGTGAATCCATCACAATTTCCGATACATAAACACCATCCGGAAGATTGTGTTCCGTTGCCATCGTCTCTGTCACAGTTGAACTCTTAATCCCCAGATAGGCAAATTGCTCTCCTTCCAGCAATGCATCTAAAACCGATGAAAGTTCCGAAACAGACACAGCTGTTATCATATCATCTGCACCACTTAAAGAAAAGTCCTGCATAATAATTCCTTCAATTTCTCCTTCTGTATTGATGAAAGCCCCCTGTGCATTCTCACTTCCGCTAATATCCGTTGTAATCACTAAATAGTTGTGATCAACACTGCTGACTTTCCTTGTCACGTCCGATACACACCCAACCTCTACAGATCGAATACTCCCAAGCGGACTACCTATTGCAATAACAATGCTGCCACGATCCAGGTTATCTTCAGATGCAAGCGCTGCTACCGAAATAGCGTCCAGCGTCTCCTCCGAAAGCTCTGACAATGCCACCGAAATCACTGCCAGACCTGTTACCGTGTCATAGCTTTTGAGCTTAGCCTTCGCTGTGGCATCATCCACAAAGCTAACCGTAATAGAATCGGCATTCTTTATCGTGCTATACCGTGTCAAAATCGATATCTTTTTATCGCCTTTCTTAAGTATGATTCCACCACTTTGTCCCTGCTGACTAGACTCTGTTTCAAACCAATCTTCTCCTGCTACAATCCCCGTGACGGTCACAATCGCAGAATCCATCTTCGTTCCAATCTGATAAAGCTTTTTTTGCTGCGCCGACAGATTTGATACATCCGCCTCGTCCAATCCACTTTCAACCTCTGATTGGATCATCGACTGAATCTCTTCAAGCACAAGCGAATTGTCTATCAAAGAATCGGTCTGTTGCTCGGTCATAACCGTTTCATCATCAATCGCCAATACATTGCTTAAGCCTGTCTGTACAAAGAAAAATACAACCGCCGCCACGGCGCCAAGCACAATTCCAAACACAACAACCATCACAAACTGCCGTGTTCGTTTCTTTTTACTGACCGGTTTGTCTTTAATTTCTTCTGAAATAAGTTCATATTCATCCTGATTCAGGCTCATACGCATTCCTCTCAGCTGCTTTTTTAGTCTGTGCTAATTATACAATTTTAGACGTAACGCGACAAGTTTCCCCGCGTGGCATCTTTCCTAAAAGCCATCTTTAGGATAAAATAAGATAAGTACAATAAATGATAAGGAAGTAATCTATGAACCAAAAAGTTCTACATACATTAGAATTCGATAAAATTATACATTTGCTAGAAGAACAAGCCTTTAGCGAAGGAGGTAAGACCCTTTGCCATGAGCTTGTTCCTTCAGATGATATCAATCATATTATAAAAATGCAGCAGCAGACCTTTGCCGCACTTGGAAGAATCTTTCGCTGCGGAAGTATTTCTTTTTCCGGCGTTCACTCTCTTTCATTTGCCTTGTCAAGGCTCGAAGTCGGCGGTGCACTATCTGCCGCAGAGCTTCTTCGCATCAGCCATCTTCTTGAGGCTGCCAAGCGCGTTCGAGCCTATGGTGCTACAGATAGTACAGAGAAAAAGGACTGCTTGTCTGATCTGTTTTTGGCAATCGAGCCACTAACGCCGCTTTGCGATGAAATACGAAGATGCATTCTCTCAGAAGATGAAATTGCTGACGATGCTTCTTCTAACCTTCGTCATATCCGAAACCAGATGCAAAAGATGCAAGGACGCATCCATTCACAGATGAATGAGATGCTTGCCAATGCCTCTACGCGAGAACATCTGCGAGATCACGTGATTACTATGCGTAATGGCCGCTATTGTCTACCGGTAAAAGCAGATGCCAAATCGCTCGTTCCCGGTATGATTCACGATCAGTCTTCTACCGGTTCTACCTTATTTATCGAGCCGATGGCTGTAGTCAAACTAAACAACGATTTAAAACAGCTTTCTTTGGATGAGAAAGAGGAAATCGAGAAAATTCTCGCCAATTTAAGTGAGCAGGCAGCCGCATACTCTACTTGTCTTGCCGAAGATTACCGTCTGCTTACGCAGCTTGATTTTATCTTCGCACGAGGTATGCTTGCCAAAAATATGAATGCCTCAAGACCGATTCTAAAAGAAGATGCCGTTGTAAGAATTCGTGGAGGTCGTCATCCACTTTTAGATCCCAAGAAAGTGGTTCCAATCGATG
Source organism: Eubacterium oxidoreducens (assembly GCF_900104415.1). Taxonomy (GTDB): domain Bacteria; phylum Bacillota; class Clostridia; order Lachnospirales; family Lachnospiraceae; genus Eubacterium_C; species Eubacterium_C oxidoreducens. The sequence goes on from NZ_FMXR01000019.1 coordinate 19,600, forward strand.
TACATCTTGGATACGACTTTCATCAGCTTATCATCACAGGTCCCAATACCGGTGGTAAAACAGTTTCACTAAAGACCGTTGGTTTATTTTGCCTTATGGCTCAGGCCGGACTTCACATTCCGGCACTTGACCGATGTGAGATTGGAATATTTCACGAAATCTATGCGGATATTGGCGATGAACAAAGCATTGAGCAAAGTCTTTCTACTTTCTCTTCCCACATGACCAATATCGTTTCCATCTTAGAACATGCTAACCACAAGAGTCTGGTTCTATTTGACGAATTATGTGCCGGAACCGATCCAACGGAAGGTGCAGCACTTGCTATCTCGATTCTAGATTGTCTGCGCCAAAACCATGTTTTAACAATGGCAACAACACATTACAGCGAGATGAAGGCCTATGCCCTAAGCACGGAAGATGTGGAAAATGCAAGCTGCGAATTCGACGTTAAAACCTTATCTCCAACCTATCATCTGATGATTGGAGTTCCCGGTAAAAGTAATGCATTTGCCATATCCGGCAAACTCGGACTTGACCAGAATCTAATCGACAATGCCCGTGAGCGCATGAGCCAGTCCCAGATTGATTTTGAAAATCTCATCTCCGACTTAGAAAACAGCCGTGCCAATGCCCGTCGCATGGAACTTGAGGCTCAAAGCTATAAGTCAGAAATAGAAGTTCTCAAAAAGCGTGCTGAGGAGAAAGAACAGCGAATTTCCACCAATCGGGATAAGATTATTCGTGAGGCTAACGAAAAAGCACAGGAAATCCTAAGTGAAGCCAAAGAAATCGCCGACAAAACCATTCGTGATTTCCAAAAATACGCTTCCTCCAATCCGGATATTCGCAAAATGGAACAGCAACGTGCGCTCGTCCGTGAGCAGATGAAAAAATCAGCCAATGCCTCTACTATGAACTCTACTCCAAAGAAAAAGAAACCGCTTCCGAAAAATCTTCGAATCGGTGACAAAGTGAAAGTTCTCTCCATGAATCTTACCGGTACCGTTCACTCCCTTCCTAATGCAAAAGGCGAATTGACTGTACAGATGGGAATCTTAAACTCCAAAGTACAACTTAACGATCTTGAATTCATCGAAGAGGCTATCGATTTTCAGAGCAAAACACCGAAAACTTCTGCCGGTAAACTTAAAATGAACAAAAGCCAGGCTGTTTCCACAGAAATCAATTTGCTTGGAAAGACCGCCGACGAAGCGATCGCCCTTTTGGACAAATATATCGACGACGCAGTATTAGCTCATATTCCTTCCGTACGAATTGTACACGGTAAGGGTACCGGAGTCCTTCGCAGTGCCGTCCAAAAATATCTAAAAACCAATCGCAGCGTTGCATCCTATCGTCTAGGCGCCTTTGGCGAAGGTGACAGCGGTGTAACGATTGCAGAATTAAAATAGGGGAGGAGCCAATCAATGGTTGCAAAACAAAAAATTCTTATTGTTGATGATGATGCCAATATTGCAGAACTAATTAGTTTATATCTGACTAAGGAATGCTTTGATACCATGATGGTATTAGATGGAGAAGAAGCACTTAAGGCCTTTTCGGAATATAAGCCTAATCTCATTTTATTAGACTTAATGCTCCCGGGAATAGACGGTTATCAGGTCTGCCGTGAGATTCGTGCCAAAAGTTCTGTCCCGATTATTATGCTTTCAGCCAAAGGTGAAGTGTTTGATAAGGTTCTTGGACTCGAACTTGGGGCAGACGACTACATTATTAAACCATTTGACTCAAAAGAACTTGTCGCACGTGTAAAAGCCGTACTAAGACGTTATACACCGGAACAAGAAAAAAACAACGGTTCCGATACGCGATGTGTCGAATATCCGGATTTATCTATTAATCAAACCAATTATTCCGTTATTTATCAGGGAAAACAGATTGATATGCCACCAAAGGAACTTGAACTGCTTTATTTTCTGGCCTCTCAGCCAAATCAAGTCTTTACTAGAGAACAGCTTCTCGATCATATATGGGGCTATGAATATATCGGGGACACGCGAACCGTTGATGTTCATGTAAAACGAATTCGCGAAAAGATTCATGATAATAATAACTGGAGCATCTCTACGGTATGGGGAATCGGATATAAATTTGAGGTAAAAGCATGAAAATATCAATACGATTGAAACTGATTATCGGATATATCTTATTTGGCATCGTCGGTTTTATTCTTATTTCATCATTTACATACAAAAACGCCTTAAAATCTACGACTAAGTCACGTGCACAGTCGCTCTACAAGGAAGCAACATCCATTTCTCAGTCCTATGCAACCGAGTATTATGGAAATACTTTAAGTGCGCAGGAAATGAAACGCATCTTGACTTCTCTATCAAGCTTTATGGATGGTGAAATCTGGCTTGTATCTTCTGCTGGTAAGATTACGCTAAGCACAGACACTTCCCGCGTCGGCACTGCTCTAGATCAATTTGACGTTACGGATTTTGGAAGTCACAATTATGTCATCGGTGATTTCTACAATATTTTTTCCGCAGAATATCTAAGCGTCTATGCACCGGTTACAACGGACTACACGGTGCGCGGTTATGTTCTGATCCATCTTCCGATGAGCGCCATAGAATCGGATGCATTAAATCTACTTAACACGGCCTATCTGACTTACTTATTTTTAATGCTGATTCTTCTTGGCTGTATGCTGCTTATTTTGTTCACTTGGATTCGCAAGATGGAGAAAGTAAAAAAACATCTTAAAGACTACCATAATGGCAATATCACAACTCCAATTACATTTTCTGCGTTGGATGATATTAGCGATATTACCGCATATATCTCTTATATGGAACAAAGACTTGGTTCTCTTGAAGAAGATCAACGTAACTTTATTTCCAACATCTCTCATGATTTTCGTTCTCCATTGACTTCTCTAAAAGGTTACATTGAAGCCATGCTTGACGGCACTATTCCACCAGAGATGTATAATAAATACTTAAAGATTGTTTTAACTGAAGCTAAGCGTCTTAGCAAATTATCGGAAAGCCTCTTAGAGCTTAATAAAACCGGCTCTAAAGGCGCACTTTTAGACATAACAGACTTTGATCTTCACCAAATGATTCGCTCTGCTCTTATGACATTTGAAGGACAATGTAAGGAACGCGAAATCCATTTTAAACTATCTCTTACCGGTCAAAAGCTCTTCGTTTCTGCCGATATGTCGAAGATTCAACAGATTCTCTACAATCTTATTGATAATGCCATCAAGTTTAGCTTCGACCAATCTGACATTCATATAGAAACCTCTATTAAGGGCGGCAAAGTCTTCGTCTCTGTTAAGGATCATGGCGCCGGCATTGCCAAGGAAGACCTTCCTAAGATCTGGGATCGTTTCTATAAGAGCGATTCCTCAAGAGGTAAGGATAAGAAAGGATCCGGTATCGGGCTTTCGATAGTGAAAGGCATTATCCAGGCACACGGTGAAAATATTAATGTTGTCAGTACGGTTGATGCCGGCACGGAATTTATCTTTACGCTGCCACTTGCAGATCGTGAGAAATTATAGAAAAAAGAGTTGCCGCAATGCGACAACTCTTTTTTTATCAAGATCTAATATGTTATACAAGCTCTAACAGAACTTCTAAAGCACCGTCACCTTTACGCTGACCAATCTTAACGATACGAGTATATCCACCGTTACGATCTGTGTACTTTGGTGCGATCTCATCGAATAATTTAGCAACAAGATCAACTTCCTTAGCCTGCTTCTTAGCTCCATTTTCAGCAGCTTCCTTAACAGGATAAAGAACTTTTAACATCTGACGTCTAGCATGAAGACGAGAAGGCATATCCTTCTTAATTGTCTTTTCTACTTCATCATAAACAGTCTTCTTCTTACCATCTACAACTTCTTTTACACGCTTTCCATCAGCAGTCTTCTGTGCCACTTTAGCCTTTACAGTAACTTCTTCAAAGTTATCCTTTTCCTTTACTGCAAGTGCAATAAGACCTTCTGCAACCTTACGAACTTCCTTAGCTCTAGCCTCAGTTGTAACAATCTTACCATTGTTCAGTAATGCAGTCACCTGACTTCTGATTAACGCTTTTCTCTGATCAGATGTTCTTCCTAATTTTCTGTACTTTGCCATTATATAATTCCTCCATTATTGTGGTGCATTTGCAAACGCTCTTTGGTCTTACTTCGCAGATGACAATTTCCTCCACTATGCTATTATCAGCTCATGGATTGACCGGTCAAGCTGCCTTGTGGTCTTACGCGGCCAGCCAAATGATTAACTTTAACTATTATTATGCCTCTTCGCCCTGATTTAATTCTAAGCCAAGCTCTTTCAACTTTGCTAACACTTCTTCGAGAGACTTACGACCAAGGTTACGTACCTTCATCATGTCTTCCGGAGTCTTGTTAATCAGTTCTTCAACCGTATTGATACCAGCTCTCTTTAAGCAATTATAAGAACGTACCGAAAGTTCCAATTCATCAATATTTAATACTAGAGCCTTTTGCTTTTCATCCGGATCTTTCTCGCTCATTACCTCAACTTCTTTCGCTGTCTCAGATAAGTTAATGAACAAGCTAAGATGTTCGCTTAATACCTTAGCAGCAAGTCCTACTGCTTCATCCGGCTCTATTGTTCCATTCGTATATACATCTAATGTCAGTTTATCATAGTCTGTAATCTGACCTACTCGTGTATTTTCTACTGTAAGATTAACACGCTCTACAGGTGTATAAATAGAATCAACTGCGATTACACCGATTGGTGTATCTTCCGTTTTGTTCTTATCCGCACTAACATAACCTCTTCCTTTTGTAATGGTAAGTTCCATATACAATTTGGAATCAGTACCGCCATTTAAAGTAGCAATATGCAAATCCGGATTCATAATCTGAATATCGCTATCCACCTGAATATCTGCAGCTGTCACATTGCCTTCGCCTTCAAACTCAAGGTATGCAACCTTAGGTTCATCAGACTGGCTATTGTTTCGAATGGAAAGATTCTTGATGTTCATAACAATTTCCGTAACATCTTCTTTCACTCCAGGAATTGAACTAAATTCATGAAGAACTCCATCAATCTTAACCTGACTAACCGCTGCTCCCGGCAAAGAAGAAAGCATAATTCTTCTTAAAGAATTTCCAAGTGTTGTTCCATAGCCTCTTTCTAATGGCTCAACAACAAATCTACCGTATTTTTTATCTTCAGAGATTTCTGCAATCTCAATCTTAGGTTTTTCAAAATCAAACACGCTTTTTGCTCCTCCTTTTCGGGCCGTAAATATTTGCTAATTAACCGAATCTTACTTAGAATATAACTCGACGATCAACATTTCATCAACTGGTACGTCAATTGCGTCACGATTTGGTAATTCCTTAACTGTTGCGCTTAAATTCTCAGCGTCAACATCAAGCCATTCAGGTACAAGTCTACCAGCTGTTACTGCAGTAATATCCTTAAATCTCTGAATACCCTTTGACTTTTCTTTAATCTCGATTACATCACCGGCCTTAACAAGATAAGAAGGAATGTTTACGATCTTACCGTTAACTGTTACATGCTTGTGATCAACAACCTGTCTTGCTTCTCTTCTGGTTCTTGCGAATCCAAGACGGAAAATTACATTATCAAGACGGCTCTCTAAGATGACCATAAGGTTTTCACCAGTCATACCTTTCATCTTATCTGCCTTAACATAATAGTTATGGAAAGGTTTTTCCAAAACTCCATAAATGAATTTTGCTTTCTGCTTTTCTCTTAACTGAAGGCCATACTCTGACATTTTTCTGTTAGAGCGCTTCAGTGATCTATTAGATTTCTTATCTACGCCTAAATATACCGGATCTAGACCAAGTGATCTACATCTTTTCAGTATTGGTGTTTTATTTACTGCCATCGATCAATTACCTCCTGATTATACTCTTCTACGCTTTGGTGGGCGGCATCCGTTATGAGGAACCGGAGTAACATCCTTAATTGATGTAACTTCAAGACCACATGCCTGAAGGGCACGGATTGCTGCTTCACGACCTGAACCAGGTCCTTTAACCATTACGTCTACTGTCTTTAATCCATGAACCAAAGCTGCCTTAGTAGCTGTCTCTGCTGCCATCTGTGCAGCATATGGAGTAGATTTCCTTGAACCTCTAAATCCAAGACCACCAGCACTAGCCCATGATAACGCATTACCTTCTGTATCAGTAATTGTTACAATTGTATTATTGAATGATGACTGAATATGTGCCTGTCCACGTTCAACGTTTTTCTTTACACGACGTTTTGTCACTTTTTTTGTAACTTTTTTAGCCATATTTAAACTAACCTACTTTCTTAAAATCAAAATTGGGTTGCTACTTATTTCTTCTTATTAGCAACAGTTCTCTTTGGTCCTTTTCTTGTTCTGGCATTGTTCTTTGTGTTCTGTCCACGAACAGGAAGACCTTTTCTATGACGGATTCCACGATAGCATCCGATTTCCTGTAATCTCTTGATGTTCATGAGGATTTCTCTACGAAGATCACCCTCTACAGTCTGAGTTTCATCAATTACAGCGCTGATTCTCTTTACTTCATCGTCAGTCAGATCTCTTACACGAGTATCTGGATCTACTTTAGCTTCTGCAAGAATACGATCTGCACTGGTTCTGCCAATTCCGTAAATATATGTCAAGCCAATCTCAACACGTTTTTCTCTTGGTAAATCTACACCTGCGATACGAGCCATGTGTGTTTACACCTCCATAATTTCTAAATCTTTTCTATTCTTGAAATGATTCCCCCATGCAGCTCCGGTTGCCCGGCCTGAAATGTGTGCATTTCCTAATCATTTCACCTACGATTTTGTACCCTATGGTACGTTCCCTTCTTCGTAAATATCCTCTCGGTATAAAAGACATTTATCCAGCGAAGTAACTGTTATTATGAACAGTCGCCTTAAGATAGTCAGCGACTGCAGCCGCACATAATTAAATAGTCTGCAAATAGTCTGAGAAATTATCCCTGTCTTTGCTTATGCTTTGGGTTTTCGCAGATAATTCTTACACGTCCTTTTCTCTTAATGACTTTGCATTTTTCACAAATAGGTTTCACTGATGATCTTACTTTCACGTCAAATCCTCCTTTCTGTTAAAGCCTGTTTTTTGCATAACTATTAGGGCACTATAAAAGCGTCCGCATGATATTATATCACGGACGCTTTCCCTTTGCAAGATTATTTTAACCGATTTTTTTGCTTTATTTATCTCTCCAAACGATTCTTCCTTTTGTAAGATCATATGGAGAAAGCTCTAAGGTTACAGTATCTCCCGGAAGAATTCGAATATAATTCATGCGGAGCTTTCCACTAATATGTGCCAGCACCTGATGACCATTCTCAAGTTCTACCTGAAACATCGCATTCGGTAACTTCTCAACAACTTTTCCTTCAACTTCAATTACATCTGCTTTAGACATTTTAAACCTCCATCTATCTACCTGTCTTGATAAGCTTTTAATGCTTTTCTTATTTGTGCATTCTCATCTTGAACATCTTCGCTTAATATATCGACAACCTTTTGTGGAATCTGAGTAATAAGCTGTAGATGTTTCTTTTTTTTCTTCTTAGGATGCTCAATTTTTTTAAGGTAACCATCCGTAAGATAATAATAGTTATCATCTTCTTTGCATATATAATAAACCTTACCGGTATCATGACCGGCTTTGGATCTAGCTAATCGAATCATATATTTACACCTTCCAGATGCCTTCTTTCATCTCATCTTCTGTCAAAGTGAGAATCTCAGGCTGACCATCCGTGATAAGAATTGTATTTTCGTAATGTGCAGATAACGAACCATCCTCTGTAACGACAGTCCAATCGTCATCCATCCACTCTACATCGAGTCGTCCTGCATTAATCATCGGCTCAATTGCAAGTGTCATTCCCTTTTTTAGCAGAATTCCTCTTCGGCGCTGGTAAAAATTCGGAATCTCCGGTTCTTCATGGAGATTAGATCCAATTCCGTGTCCAACGAGATCTTCAACTACACCATACCCTCTTTCTTCACAGTAAGACGCAATCGCATTAGAAATATCATGCAAATGTCCACCGTCAACGGCCTTTTTTATCCCTTCGAAGAAACTTTGTCTTGTATGAAATATCAAATCAGCGGCTTCTTTAGAAATCTCACCAATACCATGAGTTCTTGCAGCATCTGAATGATAACCTTTATGCTTAACTCCAATATCGAGACTTACGATATCTCCTTCAACAATGATACAATCTGCTCTTGGAATACCATGCACAACTTCATCATTTAATGATACACATACAGATGCGGGATAGCCCATGTAATTTTTAAACGAAGGCTCACATCCATAACTACGTATCATTTCTTCTCCAAGCTGATCAATGTCAAGTGTTGACATTCCCGGTTTTAATGCTTTTCCCAGATCTTGATGAACTTTCGCCAAAATCTTTCCGGCTTCTTTCATAAGTTCAATCTCTCTGGCAGATTTAATTGATACTGGCATATCTTAGGCCTCTAGAATTGCAGTAATATCTGCAAATACTTTCTTCATATCCTGTGTACCATCAACGCTCTTTAAGATTCCTACCTTCTTATAGTAATCGATAAGAGGTTGTGTCTGATCATGATAAACTTTAAGACGATTCTTTACTGTCTCAGGCTTATCATCATCTCTAAGAATTGTTTCTTTTCCGCATCTATCACAGATTCCTTCTACTTTCGTTGGAATCGTAACAATATGATAAGTTGCTCCACAATTTACGCATGCTCTTCTTCCTGACATACGCTCAATAATATTTTCATCCGGCACATCAACATCGATTGCATAATCCATTGCTTCTCCGGCTTTTTCAAGTGCTGCTGTAAGTGCCTCTGCCTGTGGAATCGTTCTTGGAAATCCGTCAAGAACAAATCCGTTCTTACAATCATCCTGTCCGATACGATCGACAACAAGATCTACTACCAATTCATCCGGCACAAGATCTCCCTTGTCCATATACTCTTTGGCTTTCTTTCCAAGAGGAGTTCCTTCTTTAATATTAGCACGGAAAATATCTCCTGTAGAAATATGCGGAATCGTATATTTATCTGCGATTTGTTTTGCCTGTGTACCTTTTCCGGCACCAGGAGCCCCCAACATAATAATCTTCATGATTAAAATCCTCCATAATTTTCGTAAAAACACATACAGAGATACGGATGATCCGTATCTCTGCATAAATCATTATCATCCTTGGTAATTAAGCATCTAAAAATCCCTTATAGTTACGTACTACCATCTGAGATTCAATCTGTTTAATCGTTTCAATTACAACTCCAACAATGATAATGATGGATGTTCCACCGAAGGAAACATCAGCACCAAACCATCCATTGAAGAAAATTGGTATAAATGCTGTAATCGAAAGTCCGATTGCTCCAATAAAGATAATATAACCTAAAATTCTTTGTAAATAATCACTGGTTGATTTTCCCGGTCTGATTCCCGGAATAAATCCACCCTGACGTTTCATATTATTTGCAATTTCCAAAGGATTAAATGTAATCGATGTATAGAAATATGCAAATGCAATAATTAGCAGAATATATACCGCAAGTCCAATAGAGTAAATCGGCTGATCCGGATTACACCAGTTTGACTGGGACAATCCTTTCAAAACCTTTCCCCAAAAACCTGTGCCTTCTGACTGTCCTGCTAATGTTGCAATAACAACCGGAAACTGCATAATCGATTGTGCGAAGATGACCGGAATAACTCCGGCTGTATTGACCTTCAGAGGAATATTGGTGGATGCACCACCAACCTGACGTCTTCCTTGAAGTTTCTTCGAATACTGTACAGGTATCTTTCTTTCCGCACCTTGAAGTACTACGACAAATACGACTGTCAGTATTATAATCGCTGCAATAACAACGCCTGCAAGTGTTCCTCTTGCAATCGTCTTTCCTGAAATAAACTGCTCAAATAACGAACCAAGGTCATCAGGAATTCTGGAAATAATATTAATTACCAAAACGATAGAAATACCATTTCCAACACCTTTTTCCGTAATGCGTTCACCAATCCACATAAGGATTGTCGATCCTGCGGTGAGTACCGCAACAACAGAAATTACATTTATTGCCGTAAATTCTGTCAAATAACCGTTTCTACCAAATCCGATTGCCATTGCTACTGACTCAAGAAGTGCAAGTCCAACCGTAAGATAACGGGTAATTGCGGTAATCTTCTTTCTACCTTCCTCACCATCACGATGCATTTCCTCAATCTTAGGAATTGCAATCGTCAATAACTGCATAATAATGGATGATGTGATATAAGGTGTAATATTTAATGCAAAAATAGACATATCCAAAAAAGAACCGCCAGTTACTGCATCAAAAAAGTTGAACGCATCATTAGATTGACTTGAGAACCATTCGGTGAATAATTCTGTGTTAATTCCCGGTGCAGGAATCTGCGATCCAACCCTGATTACGATCAGCATTAAGAATGTAAATATTATCCTCTGACGTATATCTTTTACCTTAAATGCATTTCGCAAAGTTTCAAGCATTAGATCACCTCTGCTTTTCCACCAAGAGCCTCAATTTTTTCTTTTGCGCCAGCACTAAAAGCATTAGCCTGAACTGTGAGTTTCTTAGTAAGTGTACCATTGCCAAGAATCTTAACTCCATCACGAGGGTTCTTAACAATACCTTTCTCTATTAATGTATCAATAGAAACTACTGCATCATTATCGAATACTTCTAAAGCTGACATATTAATTGCAACAATGTCCTTTGAATTTCTACAGGTGAATCCACGTTTTGGAATTCGTCTGTATAAAGGCATCTGTCCACCTTCAAAGCCCGGCTTTACTCCGCCGCCAGAACGAGCCTTCTGTCCTTTATGTCCTTTTCCGGCTGTCTTTCCATTTCCGGAACCATGTCCACGGCCTCTTCTGAAATTATCACTGTGCTTAGAACCATCTGCCGGTTTTAAATTTGATAAATCCATTTCGACACCTCCTCTAACTTAATAATTATAATTAAATTTCTTCTACTTTTACTAAATGTTTTACCTGGAATACCATTCCCTGAACAGCTTTATTATTTGGAAGTTCTACAGACTTATTTAATTTCTTAAGTCCAAGAGCTTCAATTGTTTTCTTATGTTTAGGGATTGCTCCGATTGGAGATTTTACCAATGTAACTTTTAACTTATCTGCCATTTTTATATGCCTCCTTAACCGAGAATCTCTTCTACGGACTTACCGCGAAGTTTTGCTACCTCTTCAGGGGATTTTAACTGGCTAAGAGCATCAATTGTAGCGAGTACAACGTTCTGCTTGTTATTAGATCCTAAAGATTTTGTACGAATGTTTTTGATTCCCGCAAGTTCACACACGCTACGTGCCGGACCTCCGGCAATAACACCAGTACCTTCAGGTGCTCTCTTTAATAAAACAGATGCTCCAGTATGTTTTCCTGAAATATCATGTGTAATACTGTTATTTTCATCAAGCTTTACAGTAATCAGCTTCTTAATAGCATCTTCTTTTCCTTTGCGAATTGCTTCCGGAATTTCAGTTGCTTTTCCAAGTCCTGCACCAACATGACCTGCATTATCGCCAACAACAACCAAAGCTGTGAAACGCATGTTACGTCCACCTTTTACAACTTTTGTTACGCGCTTGATGGATACTACTTTTTCCGTTAATTCCAATTGACTTGCATCAATGATATTACGCTTCATGTAACCGTTTCCTCCTTAAAATTCTAATCCAGCTTCTCTTGCTGCGTCAGCTAAAGCTTTCACTTTACCCTCGTAGATAAAACCACCTCTGTCAAATACAACTGTAGTAATACCTTTATCTAAAGCCTTCTTTGCAATTACAGTTCCAAGATGAGCTGCTGCTTCAACATTGTTTGTCTTATCCAGTCCATCTTTAACTTCTTTTGAAAGAGTAGATGCTGAAACGAGTGTATTTCCAACTGTGTCATCAATAATCTGAGCGTACATGTGGTTATTACTTCTAAATACTGCCAGACGAGGTCTTGCAGATGTACCAGCCAAATGATGACGAATTCTTCTATGTTTCTTTGCACGAACCTGTGCTCTTGATTTCTTATTAACCATTTTTCGTCACTCCTTTACTTACTTACCTGTCTTACCAACCTTACGTCTGATTACTTCATCGACATATTTGATTCCCTTGCCCTTATAAGGTTCTGGTCTTCTCTTATCTCTGATTTCAGCAGCGTACTGGCCAACTTTCTCTTTATCGATACCTGATACAATGATCTTGTTTCCGTCAACTTTAGCTTCAAGACCTTCTGGATCTTCCATCTCAACCGGATGAGAGTAACCAAGGTTTAATGTAAGCTTATTGCCTGACTTAGATGCTCTGTATCCAACACCGTTAACTTCAAGCTCTTTTGTGTAGCCTTCTGTTACACCAATAATCATATTATTGAGCAGTGTTCTTGTTAATCCATGTAATGATTTCATTTTCTTTAAATCATTTGGTCTGGAAACGATGATTTCTTCGCCTTCCTGCTTGATTTCCATTTCAGGTGCGAGATTTCTTTCAAGTGTTCCCTTTGGACCTTTTACAGTCACTTGATTATTTTCTGCGATTGTGACAGTTACGCCTGCCGGAACCGCGATTGGCATTCTTCCTATACGTGACATGCCCGTACCTCCTATAATTGGTTTAAAAAATATTTCTACTAAATTCTGTTACATTTTGTACAGTGTCTGAGACTCAATTACACTTAACAGTGAGAACGGCCTTACACTAATTTCGACCTTCGCTTCTCGGCTCGCTCTCATTAAGTTGCTTTCTTGGTTCTCTTTACTAAGCTCACTCTTCGCTGTCGCCAGGCTTCGCTAAGTTCCGAGAACGTCCTACCATACAAATGCTAACACTTCGCCTCCTACAGCGAGTTTTCTAGCTTCTTTATCTGTGATGATTCCCTGATTTGTTGAAAGGATTGCAATTCCAAGTCCTCCAAGAACCTTCGGGATTTCATCTTTTCCGGCATAAACACGAAGACCAGGTTTAGAAATTCTCTTGATTCCTGTAATAATCTTTTCGCTCTTATCCGGTGTAAACTTAAGAGTTACACGAATTGTATCAAAACCATTGTTTTCGATCATTTCGTATTTCTCAATATATCCTTCATTAACTAAGATATCAGCAATTGCAACTTTCATCTTAGAAGAAGGGATATCAACTGTATCATGTTTTGCAGTATTTGCATTACGAATTCTTGTAAGCATATCTGCGATTGGATCGCTCATTGTCATGATCTTTTTTCCTCCTATATCGTGTTATCTAAGAATCTTACCAGCTTGCTTTCTTAACTCCAGGAATCTGACCCTTGTATGCCAACTCTCTAAAGCAAATTCTGCAAATTCCGTATTTTCTTAAATAAGCATGTGGACGACCACAAATTCTGCAACGGCTATATTCTCTGGTAGAGAATTTCTGCTTGCGCTGCTGTTTAACTTTCATAGCTGTCTTAGCCATATCTATTTCCTCCTAAAAACTGAAACCCTACTGTGCAAATGGCATGTTGAATAATGTTAATAATTCACGTGCCTCTTCATCTGTCTTTGCTGTTGTAACGAAAATGATATCCATGCCTCGAACTTTGTCGATCTGGTCATATTCAATTTCAGGGAAGATAAGCTGCTCTTTAATACCAAGAGCATAGTTACCTCTACCATCAAATGCATTAGGATTAATACCTCTAAAGTCACGCACACGTGGAAGTGCAAGATTAATCAGGCGATCAGCAAATTCATACATCTTTTCACCTCTTAATGTAACTTTACATCCGATTGGCATTCCTTCTCTTAATTTGAAGTTAGCAATAGAATTCTTAGCTTTAGTCGTTACAGGCTTTTGTCCTGTAATCTGCTCCATATCTTTCATGGCAGCATCTAAAATTTTAGCGTTTTCTTTTGCTTCACCAACGCCCATGTTCACAACAATCTTGTCGAGCTTTGGCACTTCCATAATATTCTTATATCCAAATTTCTTGATCATAGCATCTACGATCTCATTTTGATATGTATCTCTAAGTCTACTCACTTAAACGGACCTCCTCTCTAAATTAATCAATCACTTCGCCGCTCTTCTTAGCATAGCGAACTTTCTTGTCTCCATCCATCTTGAAACCTACACGAGTAGGAGTTCCTTTATGAAGGAGCATTACGTTAGAAATATCGATTGGTCCTTCCTGGTGAAGGATTCCGCCCTGCTGGTTCGCCATGCTTGGCTTAGCATGCTTTGTAACCATGTTGATTCCTTCAACAAGGAGAGTGTTATTCTTAACATTAACAGCAATTACTTTGCCTTCTTTATCTTTATCTTTTCCGGCGATAACTTTAACCATGTCGCCTTTTTTAATTTTTAATGATGACATCTAAAGTACCTCCTATAATACTTCCGGAGCCAGTGAAACAATTTTCATAAACTGCTTATCACGAAGCTCTCTAGCTACAGGTCCAAAGATACGAGTTCCTCTTGGAGTATTATCATCTTTAATGATTACTGCAGCATTTTCATCAAATTTAATATATGATCCATCTTTACGACGTGCACCACGAACTGTACGAACTACAACCGCTTTAACAACATCGCCTTTTTTAACAACACCGCCTGGTGTTACATCTTTAACAGTAGCAGTGATAACGTCACCGATGTTCGCATATCTTCTGGTAGAACCGCCCATAACGCGAATGCATAACAGTTCTTTTGCGCCGGTGTTATCAGCGACTTTAAGTCTTGTCTCCTGTTGTACCATGTTGGCAGCCTCCTTTTATTATTTTGCTTTTTCTACGATTTCTACAAGTCTCCATCTCTTGTCTTTAGAGAGTGGTCTTGTTTCCATAACTTTAACAGTGTCACCAACATGGCTCTCATTGTTTTCGTCATGAGCTTTTAATTTATAAGTCTTCTTAACGATCTTGTTATATAATGGATGTCTTACATTATCACGTACCGCAACAACGATTGTCTTGTCCATCTTATCACTAACGACTTCGCCGATACGTGTTTTTCTAAGATTTCTTTCTTCCACGATATGATCTCCTTTCCTCTACGGATATCTATGCCTTACGCTTCAGCCTTTGTAGCAATTACAGTCTGAATTCTGGCAATGTTTCTTCTCACTTCTTTGATTCTACTTGTGTTGTCAAGCTGATTAGTTGCATTCTGGAATCTCAAATTGAAAAGTTCTTTTTTAGCATCAACGAGCTGTGCATTTAATTCTTCAACGCTCTGTGTTCTTAATTCATCTAAATATGTCTTAGTTTTCATTTGATTCACCGCCTTCTAAATCTGCACGTGAAACTACTTTACATTTAACCGGTAATTTATGTGTAGCAAGACGAAGAGCTTCTCTAGCTGTCTCTTCAGGAACTCCGGCGATTTCAAATAACACACGGCCTGGTTTTACTACAGCTACCCAATACTCTAATGCTCCTTTTCCGGAACCCATACGAGTTTCAGCTGGTTTTGCAGTTACTGGTTTGTCTGGAAAAATCTTGATCCAAACTTTACCGCCACGCTTTACATGACGTGTCATGGCGATACGGGCTGCTTCGATCTGGTTTGATCTGATCCAAGCCGGCTCTAATGCAACGATACCGTATTCACCATATGTGATTTTATTTCCTCTAAGCGCCTTACCTTTCATGCTGCCACGAAACTGTTTACGGCGTTTAACTCTCTTTGGCATTAACATTATTTATCGCTCCCTTCCTTTTCCTTTACAGGAAGTACTTCGCCCTTATAGATCCATACCTTTACACCTACTTTTCCGTAAGTTGTATCAGCTTCAGCGAATCCATAGTCAATATCTGCTCTAAGTGTCTGAAGTGGAATATTTCCTTCGCTATAGAACTCTGTACGAGCCATATCAGCTCCGCCAAGACGTCCTGATACAGAAGTCTTGATACCAAGAGCTCCCGCCTTAAGAGCTCTACCCATGCAGCTCTTCATAGCACGACGGAAAGAAATACGGTTCTCAAGCTGAAGTGCAATGTTTTCTGCAACAAGCTGAGCATCCTTGTCCGGCTTCTTAACTTCTTTGATATCTACGATTAACTTCTTAGCAACCTGCTTTTGCAGTTCTGCCTTTACTCTTTCGATTTCAGCTCCGCCTTTACCGATAACAACACCAGGCTTAGCTGTGTAAAGAATAACCTTTACGCGGTCAGATGCTCTTTCGATCTCGATCTTAGAAACACCTGCATTATATAACTTAGTCTTCAGGAATTTTCTGATATTGTAGTCCTCTACCAGAAAATCTGCGAAATCATCTTCAGCATACCATTTTGAGTCCCAGTCTTTGATAACTCCGACTCTCAGGCCATGAGGATTAACTTTCTGTCCCATGATTGTCCTCCTTATCTTTCATTCAGCACGATTGTGATGTGGCTCATTCTCTTTTCGATTCTATAAGCTCTACCCTGTGCTCTTGGTCTGATTCTCTTCATTGTTGGTCCTTTATTAGCATAACACTCTTCAATATAAAGGTTTTCTGCTTTAAGTCCGTTATTGTTTTCAGCGTTTGCGATTGCTGACTTAAGCAGCTTTTCGATTACGCTTGAGGCATATCTTGGGTTGTATGCTAAGATTGCAAGTGCAGTCTCTACATCTTTTCCTCTGATTGCATCTAATACGAAACATGCTTTTGTTACTGACATTCTAGCGTAAGATAACTTAGCTGAAGGTCTTGTATCTTTCTGTGCATTTCTTTCTCTTTTTATCTGGGATCTATGTCCTTTTGCCATGAATGAAAACCTCCTTTACTATTATTTTACTCTAGATTTCTTTTCATCTTTTCCATGTCCTCTATATGTTCTAGTAGCAACGAACTCTCCGAGTTTGTGTCCTACCATATCTTCTGTAATATATACAGGCACATGTTTTCTTCCATCATGAACTGCGATTGTATGTCCAACCATCTGTGGGAAGATTGTAGAACGACGAGACCAGGTCTTAATTACCTGCTTATCTCCTGCTTCGTTCATTGCTTCAACCTTCTTTAATAAACTTGCATCCGCAAATGGTCCCTTTTTAAGTGAACGAGCCATAATTAACCTCCTATTTGTTCACGCAAAGCAATTATTTAATTGCTCTACCATCTCTTCTTCTGACGATCATCTTGTTAGACTGTTTCTTCTTCTTTCTGGTCTTCAGACCCAGAGCAGGCTTGCCCCAAGGTGTACATGGACCAGGACGTCCAACTGGTGCTCTACCTTCACCACCACCATGTGGATGGTCATTAGGGTTCATAACAGAACCACGTACCGTTGGGCGGATACCCATGTGACGCTTACGTCCTGCTTTACCGATGTTAATCAGATTATGATCCGCATTTCCTACAGTACCGATTGTTGCACGACACTGAATTGGAACCATTCTCATTTCTCCGGATGGAAGACGAAGTGTTGCATACTTTCCTTCCTTAGCCATAAGCTGAGCTGAGTTTCCAGCAGCACGAACCATCTGTCCGCCTTTTCCTGGAAGCATCTCAATGTTATGTACCTGAGTACCTACCGGAATATTCGCAAGTGGTAAGCAGTTACCTACTTTGATTTCAGCTTCCGGTCCGTTCATTACAGTCATTCCGTCTGTAAGTCCCTGTGGAGCAATGATATATGCTTTTTCACCATCAGCATAGCTAATCAGTGCGATATTAGCTGTTCTGTTTGGATCGTATTCGATACCAACTACAGTAGCCGGAACTCCGTCTTTATTTCTCTTAAAGTCGATAATTCTGTATTTTTGTCTATTTCCACCACCATGGTGTCTAACGGTAATCTTACCCTGATTATTACGTCCAGAATTCTTTTTCTTTTTAGCAAGCAATGATTTTTCCGGTGTTGTCTTAGTAATCTCGGAGAAATCAGAACCCGTCATATGTCTTCTGGAAGGTGTATATGGGTTATATGTTTTAATTCCCATGACTAATCTCCTTTCAATGTTTCGCTATCTTATAAGCCAGCGAAAATCTCGATATCCTTGCTGTCCTGTGTCAGCTGAACGATTGCTTTCTTTCTCTTAGCAGTTCTTCCGATAACGTATCCACGTCTTTTCTTCTTACCAGGCTCATTTAATGTGTTGACCTTGGCAACTTTTGTTCCTTCGAACATCTTCTCAACTGCTTCTTTAATCATTGTCTTATTAGCCTCTGGATGAACATAGAAAGTATATTTCTTTTCAGCCATAAGGTTCATGCTCTTCTCGGTTACTACCGGTTTGAGGATTACATCATAATATTGAATGTTTGCCATTATGCATACACCTCCTCGATCTTAGCAAGGGCATCTTTGCTTAATACAACCGTGTTGTATTTCATTATATCGAATACATTGATTGTATTTGGATAAGCCGTCTTTACGTCTGCAATGTTCTTTGCAGAGATTGCTACATTCTTGTTATCAGCTTCAATAACAATAAGTGCTTTATTTACATCCAAGCTCTTTAATGTGTTAGCGATTGTCTTTGTCTTGATTTCATCCATCTTCATGTCATCGATAACGATTAACTTGTTATCCTGAACTCTTGATGTTAAAGCAGATTTAAGAGCTGCTCTTTTTTCTTTCTTGTTCAACTTGAAAGAATAATCTCTTGGTGTAGGAGCAAACACAACTCCACCACCTGTCCACTGTGGAGATCTTGTAGAACCCTGACGTGCATGTCCTGTTCCTTTCTGTCTCCATGGTTTTCTTCCGCCTCCGCGAACTTCAGAACGTGTCTTTGCCTTCTGTGTTCCCTGACGGTTATTTGCAAGCTGCTGTGTTACAGCCATATGCAGTAAATGTTCGTTAACGTCAACTCCGAAGATTGCATCGTTTAATTCAACAGTGCCAACTTCTTTGCCTTCCATATTATAAACAGCTACGTTAGCCATCGATAAGTTCCTCCTTTCTTATTGAGCGCTTACTTGCTCTTTACAGTCTCCTTGATTGTTACTAATGATTTCTTAGGTCCTGGTACAGCACCCTTAACCAGAAGCAAGTTGTTTTCAGCATCAACTCTTACAACTTCAAGATTCTGAACTGTAACTTTTACGCTTCCCATATGTCCCGGCATTCCTTTACCCTTGAATACTTTACTTGGGCTAGAGCATGCTCCGTTGGAACCCTGATGACGATGGAACTTAGAGCCGTGAGCCATTGGTCCTCTGTGCTGACCATGTCTCTTAATTGCGCCCTGGAAGCCTTTACCTTTTGAAATTGCAGTTGCATCAATCTTGTCACCTTCTTCAAAGATGTCAGCCTTGATCTCATCTGCAAGATTATATTCGTCTGCGTTCTCAACCTTAAACTCTCTGACATATCTTTTGCTGCTTACGCCGGCTTTATCGAAATGTCCTTTCTGAGCCTTGTTTGTTCCGTGTCTATGTGCGATTTCTTTCTTTCCTGTTGCATCCTTAGTAACGATTCTGTCTTTCTTGTCTACGAATCCAACCTGAATTGCACTATAGCCATCATTTTCTACAGTTTTGATCTGTGTTACCACACAAGGTCCAGCCTGCAGTACTGTTACCGGAGTAAGAACTCCTTCTGCATTGAAGATTTGAGTCATTCCGACTTTTGTAGCTAAGATTGCTTTCTTCATACTAAATTTTACCTCCTGTTTTGTCTACAGCGGAACGCTTTCGCGTTCATCCTAGAACAGCCTCATATCATATCATTGGCCCTTCAGGATTTTTACTTCATCTTAATGTTGATATACACACCGGCCGGCATCTCAAGACGTGATAAAGCATCTACGGTCTTTTGTGTCGGTGCTGTGATGTCGATCAGTCTCTTGTGAGTTCTCTGCTCAAACTGTTCTCTGGAATCTTTGTACTTATGTACAGCTCTAAGAATCGTAACAACTTCTTTCTTAGTTGGAAGTGGTACAGGTCCACTCACCTTAACTCCGTTCTTTTTTACAGTTTCGATGATTTTCTTAGCAGATGCATCAACAAGTTTGTGATCATAAGCCTTTAATGTAATTCTCATTACTTGACTTGCCATAAAAAAAGTCGCCTCCTTTTCGCACTTTTAATTAGTACGACAAGCGGTGACTGTACACTACTCCGTGTGTGTCATGATTCTTCTACACACGAATCTACCTTGTTTTAATCTGTAGATAAATTTCTGTACAGTGACTTGTCGCCAGTTTCCTAACTTGACATTCGCTCCACGGAAAACCCGCAATTTCTTGCGGCAACCTCACGCTTCTACGCTATCAATGTCACAGCAAGTTGTATTATACATGAATTCATCTAACTTTGCAAGACCTTTTTTTCATTTCATTTTTGAGCTTATATTTGGCCAAATCAAAAGATTCACCTCAGCCAAATGTTACATCTTCAGCAAAGGTGAATCTGTGTTTCTTCTATATTAATAGTATGCCTTGGAGGGAGCGTCCCCCACCTAATAGAAAATCATATTATCAATCACTGTTCCACTAATCCCAGCCTTCTTCGCACTCTCAACTGTTCTAAAGTACAGATACTTAAATTGCGAACCACCTTCTAGAATCTCCTTGGCAGCCTTCACACAATCACTATAACCGTCATTTTTCTCATTTGCCAGATAGTAAGCAAAAATTCCGCTTCCCACCGGAGAAAACTGACCCGATTGGTAGATTACACCTTTGATACTGTTCGGGAATTTACTGCTGGCAACCCGGTTAACCACCACACTTGCCACCGCTAATTTCGATTTGTAAGATTCTCCTCTGGCCTCACAGTAAATAATGACCGATAGCAATTCCTGGTCGCTGGCACTCGCCGACACTTTCGTACCGGTCGTAGTCTCTTCCTCTTCTTCTTTTATCTCTGCCAGCCTTGCAGCCTCTTCCTTTGCCGCCTTTTCTTCTAGTTGTTTTTGCTTTTTCTCCATCTGTGCAAGCTGCGTTTCTATATCCTCTTGCGACTGCTGCGCTTTTTCAAGATTTTCTTGCGATGTTGCAAGTTCGGACTTCGTCTCGGTCAATAGCTCATCCATCTCATCTTGTTTATCTTCATAGGCTTGTTTTTGTTCCTCTAACGCCTCTTCCTGCTGCGCCAACATCTCTTCCTCTGCTTCTAGATCCGTCTGTAATTTCGCAATCTGATCGACAGTATCTTCGTACTCCGTCAATCTGTCTCGATCATAATTATTAATCGCATTCACATATTCCATACGATTCAAAAAATCAGCAAAACTCTTAGATTCAAAGAAGACCGCCAGGTAACTTTGTGCACCATTTTCATATATAAACTGGATGCGTTCCTTCATATTACTTAACTGCGCTGCTGCAGTCTCCTTTGCCTTAGTCAGTTCTTTTTTGGTCTTTTCAACCTGCTCTTTTACGCGTTCATGCTCCGAACTAGTCTTATCAATCTCAGCTTGTGCTTCATCAATCTCCGCGGTCAGCGTTTCCATCTTGCTATTATAAGCCTCCACTTTTGTCTGCAAATCCGCTGACTCATCGGTCAAATCATCTACTTTCTCTTCCGCTTCTTTTTGTTGTTCCTTTAAATCATTCACCTTTGACTTCGTATCATTCAATTGTGAATTTGTCGAAGCCGACGCAGGCATTGCTCCAAGCGTCAGTGCCGCAGCCAGACAGATTGCAACATTTCGATATTTAATTAAATGTCTCCTCGTCATCTTTCTTTTCATGAATACGCTGCCTTTCCGTTATTTCTTACTCCATCTTGCGTATATCGTCGTATTTTTCTTAAGCTTTGTATTCTTTGTCACTTTCTTGCCACCGCTTTTTTTCGTATACCAGCCTTTAAATACATAGCCTGCTTTTGTAGGCTTTTTCAGCTTCCCAACCTTCTTATACGCATAGGCCGTAAAATATTTCTTTCCGGAAAGCTTTCCTCCATTCACTTTATAAGTTACCTTAATCGGTAACATTGTTTTTTTAAATTTCTTAACACTACTGTCTTTATACTGATCTTTCACAGCAATCACTTTTAATTTTTTCAGTTTTGCTTTTGTCAGTTTAAAGCTCTTTTTGTAAATATTAGAAATTGTAGCCGAACAATCAGGTGTCTTTCCATTCGTTGTATAATAAATTGTCGCACCCGATGTTGCGCAGCTTAACGTCACCTTATATTTCTTTCCGGAAAGCTTCACCTTGATTTTCGGAGTTGCAACCTTCTTACTGATTGCTTTTGGTCCCTTCGCTGTAGAAACGGTAGAACCCGAATCCAGTGTACATGCAGGAACTTTTCCGCTCCAAGCTGCTTCCGCAGTATGATAAGCATAATAGCCCGCATCTACCTCTTTCATTTTGGCATTACTTCTAAGATAATACCAATATCCAGCTCCATCATCATCCCAAGTCACATCAATATTGTACCAGGAATCATTGAGGCGAACCTTGTTCCACGCATGCGCTTCCGAGGTTACTGCCATACAGTCGATTCCGAGCGCATTGCAAAGAAGTTCCATTGACAGCGAATAGCCGGCACAAACCGATTGTGCTCCCGCATCTCCTAGCACACTATAAGCACTTTGCGTAAAATACGTCTCATCTCCATAGCTGCTTTCTTCGCCATCGTAATAACTTACCTGCTTGCATATATAATCATGAAAATACTGTACCCGCGCCGCATCTGATGAATATTTCGACTTCGCCGTATTTACAGCAGTATCAATCTTGCTTTTAAATTTACTAGTCGCAGACTTTCGATCACTTCCATCTGCAAAATCCGAATAAACAGCCATCATCAAGATGCAATAACTTCCATAATAATCTACTGCATATTGACTACCGACAAAATAATATTGCGGATTGGAGTATTTAAACAACACAAACAGCTGATACATATCCGTCTCACTTAATCCTTCCCCATAAATCACAGTGGTTCCGTAAGTTCCGCTATAATTCTGTGCATCATTTGTTGTCGTTAACAGGTTACGACATGCAGCGTCCATTTGATCCCACACTGCCTTCTTAGCCTTCGAAAGTTTGTTGTAAGCATAATTATTCGAATACTTATCCCACTGCGTATGATAGACCGTTGACCCTTTTGATGCCGAAGAAATATTTACGTTTCCCTCTACCGCTTCTGAAAGGTCAATATCTAGCTTCTGCGCACTTGAAACCGGCGCCGTTACACTTACTTCGCTCTGCTGCGCCGTCTGTAGTTGTGCTGCACCTGCCGGCATCGCGCCCCCTACAATTGCAGTCACAGCTATTGCCATACTGGTTATCATGGTAATAATCTTCTTTTTCATATTATTCTCCTGTCATCCTCCACTATATAAAAGTTCACTTTTTATTTTATCATCCGGTATCTTGTTTTTCAACTTTGACAAAAATAAGTGATTCCCTTTAGGATTGACGAACACCGCTACTGCCCCTATAATATGGAAAGACTACTTACAAAGGAAAGGAACCATATTATGTGGATAGCTGAGCATTGGAAAGACTATGAAATTATAGATTGTTCAAAAAAAGAAAAGTTAGAACGCTGGGGAGACTATTACCTGCTTCGTCCGGATCCGCAGGTCATCTGGGATACTCCCAAAAACGCAGCCGAGTGGAAACATCTTAATGCACATTATCACAGAAGTAAAAAAGGTGGCGGCGAATGGGAATTTTTTGACCTTCCCAAACAGTGGAGCATTCACTATCGCGACTTAACCTTCCAATTAAAACCTTTTAGTTTCAAACACACCGGTCTGTTTCCGGAACAGGCTGTCAATTGGGATTGGTGTGCAGAAAAAATAAAAAATGCCGGACGCGAAATAAAAGTATTAAATCTTTTTGCTTATACCGGCGGCGCAACCCTTTCCGCTGCCAAAGCCGGCGCCAAGGTTACACATGTTGATGCTTCCAAAGGCATGGTTACATGGGCAAAGGAAAATGCTGTATCTTCCGGCCTCAAAGATGCACCGATTCGCTGGCTTGTTGACGATTGTGTCAAGTTCGTTGAGCGGGAAATTCGACGTGGCAATCATTACGATGCTATCATAATGGATCCTCCGTCTTATGGACGCGGCCCAAAAGGGGAAACCTGGAAGATTGAAGAAAGCCTGCATCATTTTGTGAAATTATGTGTTCAGCTTTTAAGCGATGATCCGTTGTTTTTCTTAATCAATTCCTACACAACAGGCCTTGCCCCTGCCGTATTAACTTATCTACTAAAAACCGAACTAAAACAGTTCCACGGTCACGTAGAAGCCGATGAAATCGGTCTTCCGGTTACCGCTTCCGGACTCGTTCTTCCTTGCGGCGCCAGTGGACGTTGGAGTAAAAATTAATTCTAAAAGGTGCTTCCCCTAACTTTCTTTCGAGCGAAGCACCTTTTATTTATAAAGAAAACATCCATTTTAAATTCTGTTTTTTCCATTCCTCCTGCCCATTTTGAGCCAACACTTTAAGTTCTTCTTCTCTTGTCATCAACCCACGAATACGATCATACCCTTCCTTTTTCCATACATCAAACAAAGCATATCCATCGTCCATCTTTTCTGTCAAAAAAGAACAACCATCTGTAATCAGCGCGCAGCCATTTGCAAATGCATTTGCTCCGCGGTCGTGAAGTCCCTCTGTAAAAAGCGGTTGCAGATTCAAAATTGCTTTTGCATTCGCTTCCATCTCGATAATTTTCTCATAAGAACAACTTCCACTCCAATGCAAAAGCTTGTGACTTGCCTTAGGATACAAATCCCAATTAATGCCGCAGACCGTCAAAGGAATTTCATATTCTAAAAATGCATCCACCAGATGCTCTCTTTCCCATGCTCGAATATATCTGTCCACATACGACAATGGCGCCAGGTTCTTATATGGTGTAAGCAGGCGATCTTTACACACTTTTTCCACCGCAGTTTCAAATCCGGCTCCGGCTTTCATCTGCTCTAGAATCTCGCCGCTCAATACCCAGATTTTTTCGGAAATCCCTTTTATTTTTTCTTCAAAAAAATCAAGCGGAGCATATGTAGCCGCAAATAGCAATTTATACGTTCTTTGCTCAAATGGAATCTCATTTCGAGCTTTGATTCCGGGATAATGCATTGTCTGCACACTTTTTATATGCGGATAATGACTCTTCACGTATGCGGCATGCCCTGCATCAACACAAACCACGTGATAATTTCCAAGAAGCGCCCGAAGACGTTCATCCAAATGCATCGGGTGATCTAGTATCACCTGATAAAACGGAGCATCTATCAAATCGAGCAAATATTTACCGTCCACCGTCACAACCGGCAGCGTTGAATTGATATCCACAATTGCCCGGTACTTTTTGCCAATCAGCCCTCGAAGTCGCTCCTCTTCTGTTTCAATAGCGCCAAGAAAGCAGACTTTCGTCTGAAAGCCTGCTTTCCCAAATTGTTTTATCATCTGCTTAAAAAACACTTCTTCCGAAGAATAACTGAGCACTCTGGATCTAAGAAATAAAATCGTATTGCACATAGCCACTCCTTATAGAATCGCAAAGAATACTAACGAAACAATAATATCCACAATCACCATCAACCACGGATTTGGCTTAAAGCGTTTCTTGACATAATAATTCACACCAGCCAACACCACAATAAATATCAAAATCACCCATCTTGATACTCCGGTTGTCTCATCTAGCGCCATCCCGGAATTGATTAGCGCCAGCATCACTTTAACGAGCAGTCCGCACACAATCGGTCGAATCCAGCGTCCGATAAATTCTATAGCTTTCATCTTCGAAATTCCGGAATACAAATAATAGATGAGATAAAATGCCGCACAAGATGCTCCAACTGAGCAGGCAAATGCAGATATTCCGGTCAAAATACCAAGTGCTGCAACCCCAGTGGTTCCATATCCCATATAAAACCCAATACCAAATAATGTCTTACATAAAATAGACCCCGGAAGTACATTTACAACTGTAATAATCTGACTATAAAAAATATCCTCCGATATATATCCTTGCTCTACAAACATTCCGTCTGCAATGGTCAGATAGGCATCCCCGCCTCCAAAAGACATAAACGTTGAAAGCAAATCACGAAGTAAAAACGGCACTGCATCTTGCAAAATCACAACTGCCGGAATCGACAAAACCACTATAAAAATCAGCCAGCTCCAAAATGTCTTTCTTATTCCCACGCGGTCCAATTCCAGACGCACCTTTGTCTCCCTTACGGAACTTATCAGACCGACCACCGACAATACCAGCATCAAAATCTCCACAACCGGCAGCAAAAACGGTATCTGCGATAAGAATCCGGCCTTACCATTTGCCAGCATAAAAAGGAAACTCAATACCAAAGTTGTTGTTATATGTAGTGCATCCCGATTTCCATGTAACCAAAAAGCGATAAAGAAAGCCACCGCCAACATATGAACTGTGCTGATACTAAATACTGAAGTCACATCAACCCCAAGCAGCTTGTATATCGCGCTTCCGCAAGTAAAAAAGATTACAAGCCCCACAACTAAATATGTCCGCTTAAATCTCCGTTCACTAACTATTTTATTTCGGGCAAATACTTTTGCAATATAATCGCACAAAAGAGCAATAATAAATCCCGCAACGCCAACAGCTGCAATATTAATATAATTCAATGCCCCTTCACTAAGTGAAGAAAGAACCATAAATAATACCGCTGCCATAATCACGCCCGGGAGCGAAAATAACACCGGGCCAAGCAACATTCCCTTCGGCCCAAATGCATGATTTCCAAGTGCACTTGCCAGTTCAACCGGCAAGGCTCCCGGTGTCAGATTCGCCACAAGTACATCCTTGTCGTAAGTCTTTTGATCTTCATCAAATTCATCATTCCGGACAAATGCCTCCTCCATAACCGGAACCAAAGCATTTCCTCCGCCAAATCCAACAAAACCGACCTTGAAAATCTCTATACAAAAATCTTTAAATTTTCTTTTGTTCTCACAAGATGCTGTCTTATTCGCATTTTGATTTTCATTTCTTCGTTTCATTCATGCATCCGATAAGCTCTATGCAGTCGCCGTCGTATCCTTACCACTACAGATACAGTTCTTGCCATTTTGCTTAGCCTGATACAAATTCTGATCCGCCTGATCGTACAATTCTTTAAATTCTACCTGCGAATCAAAATCGGTATATGCGATTCCCATAGAAATCGTTACATACGTATATTTAGCCGCAACAGCATGGCGCATTTTGTAATTATAAACCATATCCCGCATGGCCTTCGCACGATCTTTTACCTGTGCCATGTTCATTCCCGTAAACACAACCAGGAATTCCTCGCCTCCGACACGTGCTACAATATCATTGCGTCTGCGAGCATTTTTCTTAATCTGACGAGCAACCATCTGAATACAGGCATCGCCCGCCGGATGGCCAAACTCATCATTATATTTTTTAAAATCATCAATATCCATCATAAGAAGCGCAGCCGGAATATGATGGCGCTGACACAATTGCCAGATTCCACTGACTCTTTCTTCAAGACCTCGTCGATTACACAATCTAGTCAACGGATCTGTCTGCGCATCATGAACAGCACGTCTTAGATAATACTCATTATGAATCTTACGTATATAGCTTCGATATGCCAGTAATGCAATCACCATTGCAAATCCTTGAACAATCACCATCGACGCAACCGCATACGAATTCCATCCATGTATCATCGAAACACATACCAACGCTCCAATCTGTCCAAACAGCCAGATGATAGTATGCTTCTCCTCCCAAAGCATCGCCCAGGCTATCGCAATTGCTGCAATAGAAAATAGAAGCAATGTCACAAGTGTATTATGAATCAAAGCCGCTGTCAAATCCAAAAATCCTGCCAAAACCGCCATATAAACATTGCGATTTAGCCAGGAAAAACTCTTTCGATTGCAACTGCAATATCCAATAAATGCGCAAATCACCGCCGCTACTTCTATTGCAAATAGAAAAAGCGATGTACTCCCAACCACGGTGCCTTGTGCATAAACCGTCTGGTTCATTAGCAAAAACGGCATAGCAACACAAATCAGTACGCATACATGGAAACTACGCCTCCCCGCCTCTATCTCTAACTTCCTATTTATGTATTTTTGTTCTGTGCGACTAAATTGCCGCTTGTCAATACTCATTCCAGTATCCTTATTCCCCTAAATATCGTCTCTAATTAATTCATCTCTACCAAATATTGTATCTTTTTTACCACAAAAAAGCAATAGCCAAGCGCTTAGGCTTTACAAGCTAAAGTCGAAACTTTGGTACCCCAAATGCGTTTCCTTATATTCTAAAAGCATACCGGATAATTCTCCCCTCAAAGCACCGGCAAAGCATTCCATAGCACGATCCACATTTTCAGAATTTATCACTCCCGCATCACACAAAAGAGCAAGTTCACTTTGATCTGCGCGCTGCGCAATATCCTCTAAAATTTCTGCAAAATGTTCTTGCAAATATGTTTCATATTTTTCCCGGTTTTGGCTTGTAAGCATCATCGCATCTTTGAGTCTCGATGCCGCCATCTTCGCCTTTTCTTCCAAAATCCGATAGGTGTCCCATGCCTGATCATACTGCTCAAATCCGTAAATGCTTCCATTAGGCTCAGGTAACAAAAAGGACATCATCTCATCTCTTCGATAGCGCGGAACTTTTGGAATATACAAAGTGATTCCGCAATCCTTAAGCACAAGCTCATCAAGCTCATCGCAGTGCTCAAATGCACCTTTTTCTACACATTGCACAGAGGCAGGAATCGTTAGTTTCACAAGGCCGCCTCGAAAGAAACTCCCCGTTTCAATACGCCAGACCGAATCCGGTATCGTATACTCCTTTTCCACACCGAAATACCACATCAAGCTTAGACCTTGCTCCCCTATTCGATAAAGCGCGTCTTCATCAATTGCAAAATGCGCATTGCCCTTTTCAATTGTCACTTTGTGAAACCCACGCTCACTGGCATTCCAGTTAAAAGTATGATTCACAGCTCCTACGCTAAGTGTCGTAAGTGACTTTGGCAGATGTATCTCTTTCAGATTCGTACATCCCCGAAACGCACCGTTTTCAATGCGTATAAGACCTTCCGGGAGATTCACCTCTCGCAAAGCCATGCAGCTTTCCATTGCATCCGGACCAATCACGCGAACACTGTCAGGTAACACAATCTTCTCAAGTATTTCATTCCCGCTAAAAGCACTTTGTTCAATCTCTACCGTTCCATCCTGCACCCGATATTCTTTGGCCTTATTTAAAAGATGCATCGCAACCATATGCCATCCATCCTCGCATTTTTTATAAAGTGCAAAATCATCCGACTTGTAATAAGGACTATCCTTCGCAATCGTCCACTCAAATTCTGCCATATCATAAGGCGCATGAATCATCCGCACACTTGCCGGTATATGAATCTTCGATACTGAAGTAACAAAGAAGATCTCATCCTCGAGCTCTTCTACCCCTTCCGTCATTACAACGTCTTCTAGCGCAAGGCAGTATTTGAAAGCTCCATGACAAATCTTGCGAAGATTAGCCGGTAATACAATGCGTTCCACATCCGTTGCTTCTGAAAATGCTTCTTCTCCAATTTGCCTGACCGGTTTTTGATCCAGCATCTCCGGAATCTTCACATCCACTTCGCTACCGGTATATGCCGTAATTCGCACTCCATCTTCTATTCTTTCATAAACAAAATCTTTTTCCGAAACCATTATTCCTCATCAATCGAAAGCCGGCTCAAATCCAGCTGTTCTAATTCATTTGCAATCTCCATCTGTCTTTCATGGATCTGAAATTTTTTATTATATTTAAAATATTTTTTGCATCCATATTCTGCAATAAACTTCGCGCTGGCATAATTAATCGTAAGATCCGTCACCAGAACAAGCATCTCATTACCATCTCCAAACACCTTCTCAACAAAGGTAAATAAGTGATCTAGTTTTTGCGCGATTTGGTCGGTATGACGTTTTAGTTCTCCAACCGAAAGCTCGAACTGGTTTTTTAGATATGCAAATGCTTCCTTCGGCTCCGTTGTGCCTTCAATCTTGATCTGTCGCATATAACGGCGCAGCGTGTCTTCCGCCTGCATATAGGTATAACGATCAAGACTTCCAAGTGCATTGGCGGCATCCTCCTTAAGCATCTTCTCATGGATGGCATCCGCTTTCGCTGTCAGCACATGTTCGATATATTCCGCCGTCTTATCCTCTGCAAATATAAGGTCGCCTTTCACCTCGCGAAGCATCCGCGTAAGATAACGAAGCGTCGACTCCCTTTTTACACTGTCGCGAATACTTTCTTGCAGTGCATCCATAAGCAGTCCCATAAGTGAAAGACGTTCATCAAATCCTGCTTTTTTGGCTCTTTCCAAAATCGACTTTCCAGCTTCCCCATCCAGAATCTGATGCACCTGATAATCCTGTTTGTATTTACAATAAAGATCATAATATGCTGCAAATTCCCTTGCGATCTTTTTATTTCTAAGGAACTGACAGGCAAGCGTCTCCCCTACTGCATATTCTTGTTCTTCATACAAGTATAAGGTTTCCGATAAATCTTCCCAGCCTCTTGCTGTAACATAGCTCTTACCATCCACCGTATTTTCAATCTGATAAAAATCTGATTTTTTCACATCCAGATAGGTGAGAATCGCACTGTGAAGCCCTTTGTTCACCGCATAGTTTCTCCATGTATCATAATCAGCTTCTACTTCAAGCACGCGAAGACGGTCCATTGTTACCACATCAAACTCGCGCACAGAACGGTTAAACTGCGGTGGATTACCGGCAGTTGCCACAATCCATCCTTCCGGAATACGATGCTTTCCAAAAGTCTTGTATTGCAAAAACTGTAGCATAGAAGGCGCAAGCGTCTCTGACACACAGTTAATTTCATCCAAGAACAAAATGCCTTCCTTTTTTCCGGTCTGCTCCATCATCTCATACACAGAAGCTACGATTTCACTCATCGTATATTCTGACACATCAAATTCCTGATCCCCATAAACTTTATGTCGAATAAACGGCAGCCCCAGCGCACTTTGTCTGGTATGATGCGTCATAGAATAGGAGACCAGCGCAATATCTAGACTTTGCGCAATCTGCTCCATAATCGCGGTCTTACCGATGCCCGGCGGTCCCAGCAAGAAAACCGGACGCTGCCTTTCAATCGGTATCTTATATTGTCCGAATTCATCTTTTCTCAAATAGGTGCTGACTGACTGTTCAATCTGCTCCTTTGCTTCCTTGATATTCATTCTATTTCGTCCTCCTGTAATACCAGCCGGATTGCCCAGTCCGGTGTCTTTGGAATCGTATATCCCTCTTCAATAAAAACAAATGCCGTCTCATATTCCGGCTGCTTCTCCGGAAATGTTCCATTCCCATCCGTAAAATAAATCAGCCCTTTAAGATTTTGGAATTCATGCCTGCGAATCAAACCGTCTACATATTCGAAGACCGGTCTAAAATCCGTCCCGCCAAATCCAACAAGCTCGACATCCTTCATATATGCCTCAAATTCTTCATCCGTAGTTACTTTTTCATCGTGCTGCACTTTTGCATCGCATTGGATGATATGAATATTAACCCGTTCAAAATAACTCTCGGAACTTTTCAATATCGAATACGTCTTTCTCAAAAAACGATGAATCGTCTCTCCTTGACACGATCCCGACGTATCAATTGCAATTACAAACTCCCGTATCCGTTTGTTTTCCCGGTACTCAAGCGGCTCAATCAGCGGCATATTTTCATATAATTCCATCCCATAAGTATAATAGATGTAATCAAACTCATCATCGTTGATATGCATCTCCTCTCCAAGGACGGCAAATTTTTTCAAAAATTCCGTATAATCAATTTTATCCCGAACAGCTTCCTGAAGATTCATAAGAAGACCACTTGAGCCAAATCCTTGATCTTTGGAAAACATCTGCAGATCGGTCTTAGCATGTTCCGAAATTTCTTCCCAGCCATCTCCACGCTGACCGACAAGAGCCTCATCCACGGGTTCTTGTTCCCCGTCTTCTCCTTGATCTGCTTCGTGACATCCTACTTGTCCTGTTGCGGTATCAATGTTGTAATGATCGTTTCTATCCTCAGCATTCGTCTCTTTCTTTGGCATCCATACAATATGATCGTCCATCTCAAATAACGCCTGCTTTTCAAGATAATACGCAAACCGCTCCGGCTCCCTGTTAAAATAACGATAGAGGTGCTCCGCCGTCAGCATAGGCACCTCTTCTTTTAACCCTTCCAAAATCCGCTTTTTTGCAGCATCCGTCTTCAGCTCACAGCCCGGAATATTCATATCCATCACTGCATACTCAACTGCCAAATCGCAGGCAAGATCCCAGCTTTCCCGATACATTTTCTCATAATGAAAAGGATGTGAAAAAATACAATGAAAAATCATATGCAAAAAAGCTCTCGTAGGATAATTCTTTTCAGTTTTAAACAATTCCAATACCCGCACGGTATTATACAAAACATGCTCCCCTGTGACGCCAAACGCCTCCACCGTCTCACTCTCAACGAACGGCATCTTAAAAAGAGCTCTGTCTAAAAAACGCATTGACACCATAATATTGTCCCTTGCATAAATCATTACCTTACGTGCCAACACCTGTGCGGATTGTCTGATATCCTGTTCCATCTCGTTTCCTTATTTAGAAAGTTCTCCAAGTGTCCGAAAGATTTCAAGATCTTTTTCATTTACCTTCATATTGGATGTGACCTTTTCTTCTCCCGGTTTTGTTACACTGATTTCCAAAATTGTCCCCTCCGGAAGTCCCGTCATAATTTCATCTCTAAAAAAATGAGAAACGCCCGGATGATTTTGTGCAAATTCATCCCTTATCCCCTTAAGCTTCATCAAAGCCCCAAAATTCATCATATCTTCAAACCTCCTATAATGTCTGTATGAATCTTCTAAATGCCTCTCGGCCTTCTTTTGTACATTTATAAACGCCTGCATCTTCTAACACATGAACAAAGACTTGACCCACTTCCTGTTCTATAATGCTGTGAATATTGTCCGCATTGATGCTATCATATTTTTCCAAAATTTCTTTTGCCCAGGCTGCATGCTTTTTTAGCATTTCATTACTTTCAAGATCCTTACCCGTCAAGATTGCCTCTTCAAGCATTGTAAGTTCTTTATCCAGTCTAGCCGGCAACACAGCCAATCCCATCACCTCAATCAGCCCGATGTTCTCTTGCTTGATATGATGATACTCCTGATGCGGATGATATAACCCAAGCGGATACCGCTCGGTCGTTATATTATTACGAAGCGCCAAATCCAATTCAAAGACGCCTTCTTTGCATCTTGCAATCGGCGTAATCGTATTATGTCGTTCTCCATCCGTCTGCGCATAGATATATGCCTGCTCATCCGTATAATCACGCCATTTTTTCAAAATATGATCCGCCAAATCAATCAAACGGTTCGCATCCTTATGACGAATTCGAATCACCGAAAGCGGCCAATTTACAATTCCCGCCTCAACATCTTCAAATCCCGAAACGACAAATGTTTCTTCATAGGACGCCCGTTCCATTGCGAACTCATAATGGCCTCCCTGAAAATGATCGTGGCTTAGAATTGACCCTCCAACAATCGGAAGATCCGCATTCGAACCCAAAAAATAATGCGGGAACAGCTTGATAAAATCAAACAGTTTCACAAAGGTTCGACGGTTAATCTGCATCGGTGTATGTTCTCCGTTAAACACAATACAATGCTCATTATAATACACATACGGCGAATATTGTAATCCCCATTTTTTATCATCAATAGTGATCGGAATAATCCGGTGATTTTGCCTGGCCGGGAAATTGCCACGACCTGCATAGCCTTCATTTTCCATGCACAGCATACACTTTGGATAATCCGCCTGCTTGGCATTTTTGGCTGCCGCAATATCTTTCGGATTCTTCTCCGGCTTAGACAAATTAATCGATATATCAATCGTCCCGTATTTACTTTCCACACTCCAGCGACGATCCTTTTGCACCCGTTCACTTCGTATGTAATGACTATCGATACTCAGCTTATAAAAATATTGCGTCGCATCCTGCGGCGATTTCGTATAGTGCCGATCAAATTCTGCTACCACCTCACTCGGTCTTGGCATCAGACAGTTCATAAGTCTTGTGTCAAACAAATCCCGATCCGTTATATGATCTTCTATCAGCCCCTTTTGCACTGCTGCATCCAGAAGAACTTCAAGCGTAGCCGAAAGATTCACTTGTTGCTGCGGTATACATTTTTTTAGTTCATCTTCTTTCATAACATCCAAAATCAGATTCATCGCATACTGCCTGTCTTCTTCTTTCATCAGTCCCGTTTCAATTCCATATTGAGCCAAATTCCATATTGCCTGCTGCATCTAATCTCCACCTGCCTATTATGATTCTATCGCAATTTCTCTTGCGCCATCTCCAATTTCCGCCACATAGACTTTCGGTCGGATTCCGAATTTCTTTTGATACTCGCCAGTCACTTTTTGTGTAAAAGCTTCCACTGCTTCTTCCTTCACGAGTGACACGGTGCATCCGCCGAATCCGCCTCCGGTCATTCTTGACCCTAGAACCCCCGGCGTCTCCCATCCAAGTCGGGCCAGAAAATCCATCTCCTCACAAGACACCTCATAGTCGTCTCGCATGGATACGTGCGATTCATTCATAAGCTTTCCAAATGTCTCAAGATCCCCTTCTACCAAAGCATCCACTGCCTTTAGTGTTCTGGCATTTTCATGCACAACATGTCTTGCTCTCTTTCGGCAGATGTCATCCTTTATAGCACTTTGATAAGTATCAAACAGCTTAGGCGATAAATCACACAGTTCATTAATCCCCATAATCTCCTGTAAGTCGCAAAGCGCCCGCTTGCATTCACTTTGCCGTTCGTTATACGCTGACGAAACCAGAGAATGCTTTACCATACTATTGACAATTACAAGCTTTTCATCCTTAAGTGGAAGTTTGACATAATCAAAATCCAACGTATTGGTGTCAAGAAATATTGCCGTATCCTTCTTGCCGAGTGCACTTGTGAACTGATCCATAATTCCACAGCTAAGCCCGTTGTAATGATTCTCCGCGTACTGACATAGCTGCGCAATCTTAACCAATCCAACATCTTCTAAGTTAAATAAATTCTTAATCGCAATTGCCGTTACTACTTCAATCGCGGCAGAAGAAGAAAGCCCAGAGCCGGCCGGAATATTGCCGGCATATGCAATATCTATTCCTTGCGGCAATGAATATCCCCATTTTTCATATGCCCAAATGACGCCTTGCGGATACGCTTCCCATCCCAAATCCGTCTCCGGCATCAGATGATCCAAATCGCATTCTATGATTTCTTTTGGCATATTCAAAGAAAAGAGTCGCACCTTGCGGTCTTGTCTTTCCCGCACTGCGGCATAGGTTCCATATCCTAATGCACATGGAAACACATGCCCTCCATTATAATCCGTGTGCTCCCCAATCAAGTTCACTCTTCCCGGCGCAAAAAAGAGACGAATCTGTCCATGTCCACCATAAAGTTCCTCAAATTGTTCCAACACCAGCTTCTTTTCTTTCATGCCATCCTGCTCCTCCATCCTACTTTCTTACTCCTTAACAAGTTCCATATAATACATTCTAGATGAATAGTCCTGAAAATAACGAACCTCTTCACTGTATCCGGTTCCTGCAAATGCATCCTTTAGTGTCACTCCGGCATACATCAAATTCTCTCCGGTTACTGTATAATCCTCTTGCTCCCCATACATTGTTACAAATCTCGCCACCACATTATGTACCAACGAACCTTGTTTGATATGAAATGGCGCCTGAGTATTAATCAGATCCCCAAACTTACGCACATCATACTTGCGCTTTTTGTTATAAAAATGATATAGCCCTTGCGGCAAAAGACCTTTTGCCTGATAAGATTCTGCCTGTGTATTGGCAATCACCTGCTCTTGAAGCAGCATTCCCACTGCCTGCTCCTTATTCTCATTGACACAAGTCCATTCGTGAATTCGTCCACTTCTTCCCCGATAAAACTTTCCATATTGGAAGGTGGAACGGAACTTTTTATAAGTATCAATCTGTTCCCGAATCGCATCAAGATCTTCTTTTGTCAGATCACTCAGGTTGCACTCATAGCCTAAAACACCGTAAGCTGCCACATTAAATCTCGTCGCCATTGGTGTCACCCGCAGCGTCTGGTGATTCGGACACGACGATACATGCGCGCTAATCGCAGATAACGGATATCCGTAGCTATACCCCTCTTGAATATAACTTCGCGCAATCGCATCGGTATCATCACTAGCCCAGATTTGCGGAAAGAAGCTCAAGATTCCCAGATCAAATCGATTTCCTCCGGCTGCACATCCTTCAAAGAGAATATACGCAAACTTCTCTGTCAAAGTCTTCATAATCCGATAAAGCCCCATCACATAACGATGAAAGACTTCGCCTTGTCGCTCCGCAGGCAGGTATCTCGAATAGACATCTGAAAAGATACGATTCATATCCCATTTCACATACTTGATATTCGCACTTTCAAACACCTCACTCATTTGCTCAATAATATATTGCTGCACTTGAGGTCTGGTAAGATCCAGCAATCTTTGATTTCGTCCTTGTGAATGCGGCTTTAGCGGGATATCGATTGTCCAGTCCGGATGTTCGCGATACAAATCGCTCTCCACATTTACCATCTCCGGCTCTACCCAGATTCCAAAATCCAGACCCATTTCATTTATTTTCTTGCAAATTCCTCCAAGTCCTCCCGGAAGTTTTTCCGTATTGACCTTCCAATCGCCAAGCGCATGCGCATCATCATTTCGCTGTCCAAACCATCCATCATCCATAACAAACAGTTCGATTCCAACATTCTTTGCTTCTTTAGCCATTTTAAGAAGGCTGCTTTCCTTAATATCAAAATATGCAGCTTCCCAGCTGTTAAGCAAAATCGGTCGTTCCTTTTTCTTCCATTCTCCGCGCACTACATGTTCTTGCACAAATTCATGCATATTATGACTCATCTTCGTAAATCCTTCGTACGAACAGGTCATCACCGCTTCCGGTGCCTCAAATACGTCACCCGGCTCTAGCACAAAGCTAAATCCTCTCGGATTGATACCGCTTACTAATCTCGTCTTTCCATATGCATTTTGCGACACACTCGTATAATGATTACCACTGTATATTAAATTGAATCCATAACACATGCCGGCATCTTCTGTTGCATGAACTTCATGCAGCATTGTAAAAGGATTGCTTCGATTCGATGACGTTCCCGTAAACGAACTATTAATATAATTTCCCGGCCCTGCCATAACCGTATGCTTTTGCATTTCTCTGGCCCATGCTCCATGGAACGAGGTAATGGCATAGGTTCCTCTTGCAAGATCAAGCTGATTACTCATCATTTTATGAAGACGTATGGTCTCATTCGACGAATTAACCAAAACCGCAGTGCGAACAATGCAATCACATTCTTCATAGACTTCATAGCGAAGCTGAAGCTGCAAATCGTAGGACGCATCTTTGAGCGTCACAATCAGCTGCTGTATCTTTTGACTCTCATCATATGCACTCGGCAGCGATGTCAGCGCTTTCTTATCGTCCATAATCTGCGCCTTTTCAAACAAGAAATCACTTGTCACCGATCCATCCGCATGCTCTATTTCAAGGAAAGACTCTCCGATATCCCCTTTTCCACTTGCAGACATTTCTAGACAAATATCTTCCAAAATGAGGTTTTTATGTGCATCATCATAGACAATACTATTGCCCGGCTCAAACGCCCTTTTTTGCCGAAAAATTTCTGCACTTGGTTGTTCGAGTCTACGCCCATAATACAGATGTTCTAGATGTCCACTCTCGAGCATGCTAAAAACATAGGTCGTGTTTTTTGTTGCTAATATAAAAGTCTGATCATTTTGTAAAATCATTCTATCTCTCCGATTCTTTTCTTTCGTTTATTATACTAAACCTCTATCTTTTTTCAAAGATTCATGTTGATTTCCAACTTTTCACTGTCTTCATACTAGACTTGGCGAATTTTTCTTGTTATAATCCAACTAAGCTTAGGGAATACTAATCGTTATGAGACATGGCTCAACAGAGTCCGATAGGGGTAACAAACAATAGAGGAGTAATAATTTATATGAAATCCGTATTTTTAAACCGGACAGCATTATCCATTGAAAAGCTGGATCCGCCTTATAACACACTTGAAAAACGTACCACTGATAAGGAATGCATTTCCATCTACAACGAAGCGCAGCTGATGGCCGGCCTTGATCCGATTGTTGTCAAAGCTGTTCAAGCATACTTTTCCAAGGACGAATCCACGATATGTCTTGTAAAAATTTCCGACACATCCTATGCGGTTGAAACGATCTTGTCTGAAGGAATACTGCTTGCAACCATATCTGCAAATGGAAGAATTCGCGGCAGCCTGCGAACAGACGATGGTTCGTATAAAGCTATTCCAAATCTGGAAAATGATACGTCTTTTGACACAACTGCATTTATTGTTGGCTTTCTTCCAATTTTGAGAGAAAAATTTCCGGAAGTAAACGAGATATTGGAAAATCTCGAAACTTCTTCTAATCATCTAGAACCATTTGCTGCCAAGGACTTGTACAAGCTCTCTGACAGCCTTGAACACATCTTTACCGACCGCCGCTTTGATACGGATGAAAAGGGAGGTAACATCGCTCTCTTAGAAGAAAACACGATTGAACACGGCGGACTGTGTTACAACAAAGTCCTTGCCGGATGTCCGACCATTCTCGCAGAAAGCCATGCGGTTAATGAGGATGACAATCTGACCGTAGCCGAGGCCAGGAAGGAATTTGCTGCATTCTCATCCGAATTTCACTGGGAGGAAGACGAACTTGCTTTCATTCCGGTCTTTGAGGATGATTTTGTCGTTCCTAACGAAACCCTTAAAATTGCTCGCCGCTATGTCTTAAGTGCCGGTGAGAAACGACCAATGGTTAACTTTATGTGGCGCGGCGTAACAGCCTACGGAAAATCAACCGGCGTTGAGGTTCTTGCCTGTATTTTAAACATGCCGCTTCTTCGTGTCACCTGCAATTCCAACATGGAAACGCAAGACTTTTTAAGCGACTTCGTTCCAAATACAGATACTGCCGGTGACGCTCCAAGATTCAAACATATCGAATCCAATTTTGTAAAAGCATTGACAAAAGGCTACATCGTGGAAGTGCAAGAAATTTCCCGAATCAAGGATAGCGGTGTACTCGTAGGCTTAAATGAATACGACAAAGCCGGCAGCATCATTCCTTTGGTTGATGGCAGTTACCTTAGAAGACATCCAAAGGCTATGGTCGTCTACACAGATAACGTTGGTTACAATTCCTGTCGACCGATTGACCCATCTGTCATACGACGTATGTCCTTTATCATCGACAGCTATGATCTTCCGAAAGAAAAAGCACTTGCAAGACTTGAACTTAACACAAACGTACATAATCATGGCATTTTGGAAAAATGTTATAACGTATGGCTCAAAATTCGCGACTACTGTTATACCAAAGGGATTACGGACGGAAGCATTTCCCTATCTGAGCTTGAAATGTGGGTTCTTTCTGTCAAATTAGATGGCTATCGGAATTTCCGTCAAAATTGCATCGAATGTGTCATTGCCAAAGCAACCAATGATCTCGAAGAACAAGATGAAATCATCACCGGTGTCGTAGATTTATATCTGTAAGGAGGCTTTTTTATGAGTCGATTATTTTCCGAACAGGTAAAAAAATACCAGGCCGCGCATCCGGCTACGCCAATTGCTTTTGACAATTTGGTTCAAACGCCGCAGTTCTATCGGTATATCAATCAGTACCTGACCTCTCTGACGAGCGACTTTGCTATGCCGATTCATCTTGTCTTGTTACATGGGGATAACGAACAACAGATTGAAACTTCTTTGCTAGACGGCAGAACCATTTACGTCAATACGGACAATGCTCAGATTCGTTCTTTTGAAGATGATGAAAATAAACTT
Source organism: Eubacterium oxidoreducens (assembly GCF_900104415.1). Lineage (GTDB taxonomy): Bacteria > Bacillota > Clostridia > Lachnospirales > Lachnospiraceae > Eubacterium_C > Eubacterium_C oxidoreducens. The sequence goes on from NZ_FMXR01000019.1 coordinate 59,581, forward strand.
TTATGTATCTTAGGATATCTTTTTCACGAAATTGCTCATCTGCGTTTTATGGATTACCGCAAAGAATTATGGGCCGCTAATTCCTTTAAACTTGGCAAACTTCCTTTCGAAAAAGATACTATGCCACGAATGCGCTATCCGCATCCTGATTTTATGGAAGTAAAATCCAACCCTCGTTTTGCCAAGGTCATGACCTCCTTATACCGGGCCATTGCCAATGTCATCAGCGACTATCACGATGAAGAAGCTTTATGTAAAATGGCCGGCAAGTTGGTTCGCCGTGGTATCGAGACTGTTCGAGAAGCCGGGTTTACAACGGTTCGCTCCTTAGAGGATATGACGGAGGATATTGAAATTTCTACCTTGACGCTGCTTCTTTCTGCCATATTACAGTATGCACGTTTTGGACAGGTCTTTATTCTGCACGAAGACACCGCTGAGTTCAATGTCATCATGGAAATGCTTGATCGCATAAAACCGGACATCCAGGCAGCCATACAAGCTGATGATGTCAAAGAAAAATATATCCAAATCAATTTCATCGTCAATAAATTATGGCGATACATTGATTTATATATCGATGGCCCATCTTCTGAATTCGCTTTTGAAGGCACGGAAGATGAGGATTTTACGGAATATCGCGATGAAAACGAACGTGGTTTTCACCAGCCTGCCAAAGAAGAAGAAGATTGCGAAAATTGTGATAACTGCGACGACGAAGATCACAAGGAGGAATCCCCCGGCGGTGATGACGCTGCTGAGGATGGCTCAGCCCAGGACGCAGCTGACATGCTTGATTCTATTCAAAATGCAATCGCAAGTTCCGGTGGAGATAACATTTCCAATATGCCGGCTAATATTCTAAGTGGCAGCATGCAAGAAATTCAGGATTCTTCTACAAATAATGACACCTTTGCGCCTTCGGATGTCTTAAGTGGCACACAAGAAGGGCACCTGATTGAGTTATCGCTAGAAGAACTGGAAAATGAAATTCATGAAGATAACGCCGAAGAACAACTTGCCGAACAGCAGCATAAAAACACGCTGTCCAAGATAAACAGTGGCAATTACGGCTCTGCGCACACCGGCATACAGACCGATATCCGAAGAGTCAAACCCAATATAAACGACCGTTCTTCCTACGAAGAAATCATTCACCAGCATCACTCATTCCTCAAAAAGGTGCAAAAGGAAATCGTCAAAATCATGCAGGATGAAACCACTTCCCTGCAACGACGCCGAATGATGGGACGACGCATCGATAACCGGCATTTATACAAAGTTGATCAGCGCTACTTCCAAAAGAAAAAAAATCCGGAAAAAGAACTGGATATGGCCGTTGCTATTTTGATCGACAATTCCGGTTCCATGAAAGGTCCACGAATCGACTGCGCCAGACAAGCCGCCGTGTTACTTAATGAAGTACTCGAGCGATTAGAGATTCCGACCTTGATTTCCTCCCACAATTGTGAAATGCATCCGGTCGTAGAAATCTATCAGCAATTTGAAGATCGAAAAATTGCCAAATACTCTCTAATGAAGATGCAACCATCTGGCAACAACCGTGACGGCCTTGCCCTCCGCATGGTCGGAGAATTGTTGTCGCAGCGTATCGAACAGGACAAACTGTTGATTATCATCTCCGACGGCCAGCCCAATTCAAATGGTTACAGCGGAGATCTCGCACGCAAAGATATCAAAGAAGCCATGCGCCTTCTACGCGGCGATGGCATTAAGACTATTGCCTTTGCCATCGGTGATGACAAGCCGCAGATTCGTGCAATTTACGGAGAAGCTTTTGTCGATATCAGCGACTATGACAAATTTCCATTGCAACTCTCATTGTTGATGGAACGCGAAATTATATCAAACATTCGATAACCCTTAGGAAAGGAGCTACTTATGTCTAAAGACGATATCATCTACTATCTAAAAAAAGTACAAGAAAATGGTATGAATCTTGAGAAAATCGACGAACCGACAGAAGAAATCTGTCTAACTGCGGTTAAGAACAATCCGTTTGCCTTGCAATTTGTAAAAAAACAGACGGATACCATCTGCGAAGCAGCTGTTAAAAGGCGAGGTGCCTCTCTTGCACTCGTCAAAAACCGGACGCCTAAAATCTGTCGTCTGGCTATCGAGCAAGACGGCATTGCAATTCGCTATGTTCCTGACAAAAGCGAAGAATTATGCCACAAAGCCATTTCACGTTCGCCAATGGCTATTCGCTATATCCCGCAGACACCGGAGTATTGCTTAGAAGCCGTTATGCAAGATGGTAATGTATTAGAATATATCCAAGACCAGACCGAAGAAATCTGCCTTGCAGCCATCATGCAAGACCCTAAAGCACTTAGGTTTGTCAAAAACCTGACACCAAGACTTCAGCAATTTGCCGAGGTAGCTGCCAATCCTATCCTGGTACTCGATCAAGAAGAATTTGATGAAGAATTGTGTATCTTTGCCATCAAAGTAAACTGTGGCATCTTTGAATGGCTTGACACCCAGACCGAGGCAACCTGCCTTGCAGCCGTATCGATTCGCGGAAGACTGCTCGCTTATGTCAGACAGCAAACACTTCCGATCTGTATGGCCGCTGTTGCACAAGATCCCTCCGCGATTCAATTCGTGAAAGATTATTTCCGTGAAGAAATCGCATAATGTCTTTTATAAACAAAGGCTATCGCACCCATTTTTTTGCTCGTGCGATAGCCTTTTATCATGCGATTCTTTTTTTGTTATTTCTTACTGTAATAATCATCAAGTGCCGCCTTAACTGCTTCTTCTGCCAAAACAGAACAGTGCAACTTGTGCGGTGGAAGGCCATCAAGTGCTTCGACTACAGCCTTATTGGAAAGTTCAAGTGCCTCCGATACCGGCTTTCCTTTTATCATCTCTGTCGCCATAGAACTTGAAGCAATTGCCGATCCGCAACCAAACGTCTTAAACTTTACATCCTTTATGATATCTTGATCGATTTTCAGATAAATCTTCATGATATCTCCGCATGTTGCATTTCCAACTTCTCCGATGCCATCTGCATCTTCTATTTCACCTACATTACGTGGGTGTTCAAAATGATCCATTACCTTTTCACTATATAACATCTATTTCTCCTCCTATTATTTAAAGATATATTCTTTCTCACCTTTTTTTAGACTTTCCCACACCGGCGAAATGCTACGCAGGTAGGAAACAACTTCCTTAACCTGTTCGATAATATAATCCATCTGTTCATATGTATTTTCTTCACTAACCGATAAACGAAGCGATCCATGTGCCACTTCATGCGGAAGTCCCAGTGCAAGTAGTACATGACTCGGGTCAAGACTTCCGGATGTGCAAGCCGAACCGGAAGATGCTGCAATTCCTTTCGCATCCAAAAGAAGTAGTAAAGATTCTCCCTCAATAGCCTCAAAGCAGATATTTAATGTTCCCGGTACGCGCTCAGCTCCGCTTCCATTGATTTTACTATGAGAGATTTTCGACAAACCTGCCTCTAGATAATCACGAAGCGCTGCTGTCTTTTCCATATTTTCCTCAAGCTGATTCAAAGCCTCCTTAAGCGCTGTTGCCATTCCCACAATCGCCGGAATATTCTCCGTACCGGCACGCTTTCCACGCTCTTGTGCTCCACCTTCAATCAAATTATCAATCCTTGCGCCCATTCGAACATATAGCGCTCCAACGCCTCGTGGCCCGTGGAATTTATGACCGGATAATGCAAGATAGTCACATCCTATTTCTCTTACATCTACCGGCACATGCCCTACAGCCTGCACGGCATCCGTATGGAAGGGAACTTTCTTTTCCTTACAGATTGCTCCAATCTCTTTAACCGGAAGAAGCGTTCCAACTTCATTGTTCGCATACATCACACTGACAAGCGCAGTCTCTTCACGTATTGCCTCTCGAACCAATTGCGGATCAAGCCATCCATCTTCATCAACCGGAAGATACGTAACTTCAAATCCATCCTTCGCAAGCTTCGCCATCGTGTGAAGCACGGCATGATGTTCAACTGTCGTTGTAATAATATGATTCTTTCCTTTGCGTTTACCGGCATAGGCAGCAGAGCAGATTGCCTGATTATCAGACTCGCTTCCTCCTGATGTAAAAAATATCTCTCTCGGTTTTGCTCCGATTGCCTGCGCAATCTCTTCACGCGCCTGCTCTAATTGCTCCTTCGCCAGTTGCCCCGGTGTATGTAAGCTAGATGGGTTGGCAAAATACAGCTTCATATTCTCAATCATAACAGCCAGAGCATTCTCACTGATTTTCGTTGTTGCCGCATTATCTGCGTATATTTTCATCTTATTTCCTCCTAAAATCAATTCCTATGTGTTTCATAGGAATTATATTAACATCTAATTCCTAGTTAGTCAATAGGATTTTAGCAAATTAAAAAAAAGATTCCAAATCGGCATATATCCGACTCGAAATCTTTTTATAACAAACTCTTTGGTCAAGACTCGCTCGCGAGTCTTGCGCGCCGGATTCGGGTCTGCTTCAGCAGACAAATTCCTGTCCGAATCCGTGCGCATCCTCGCGGAGCGTTTAACTCAGTCGGAGCTTGTACTCCGACTGAGTTAAATCGTATACGTATCTGCTCTCGTATCAAGCAGATCTTGAAGCGTCACGCTTTCTAAATACTCTTCAATAATCTGATCTAGCTTCTTCCACATTGGCAACGTGATACATTCCGCTTCCTTTGCACATTCTCCCGGGCAATCCAGACACGAAACCGGCGCCATCGACCCCTCCGTCGTCTTTAGAATTGCTGCCATCGTGTATTTCTCCGGCTCATAAGAAAGCTTATATCCGCCAAACTTTCCCCTCGTGCTTTGCACATATCCGGCTTTATTCAGAATTGAAATAATCATCTCCAGATATTTATTTGACAGATCCTGTCGTTTTGCAATATCCTTCAGCGAAACATATCCATCTTCCTTATGCATGGCAAGATCCAGCATGACTCTGATTGCATATCTTCCTTTTGTTGAAATCTTCACAAATGACCTCCCTACCTTTTATATAATCGTTCCACCGCCTACAACAATATCTCCATCGTACAAGACAACCGCCTGCCCTTTCGTAATTGCCCTTTGCGGCTCATCAAATTTTACTTTAATTCGTCCATCTTCGAGCTGTGTTACAACTGCCGGCTGCTCCTTTTGCCGATATCTCACTTTTGCACTGATACGCATCTGCCCTTCTATCCTTGGCACCGAAATAAGATTCACATCCGTTGCATATAACGTATCCGAAAATAAGCCATCCCCGTGCGTCAACACAATTTCATTTCTCTGCGGATCTATCCTGGTAACAAAAAGCGGAGCACTACTTGCAATTCCCAGCCCTTTACGCTGTCCTATGGTATAATGTACAATTCCCTTATGCTGTCCGAGAATATTGCCATGCATATCTACAAAGTTCCCGCTCTTTAAGGCCTGTCCCCGATACGCTTCGATAAAGCCTGCATAATCCCCATCCGGAACAAAACAGATATCTTGCGAATCTGCCTTATCTGCATTGACAAATCCTTCGCGCTGTGCAATCTCACGTACGGAAGCTTTCGTCATCCCCCCTAAGGGGAAGTACACATGAGCCAGCTGTTCCTGCGTCAGGTTATAAAGCACATAACTTTGATCTTTTGTTGAATCGACTGCTTTTTTTAGCAGATAACGCTCTTTTTCACTATCATACTCAATTCGGGCATAATGTCCCGTTACTACTTTATCGCAACCACGCGAGCGCGCAGCCTCGAACAACTTTTCAAATTTCATATATCGGTTGCAGTCAATACAAGGATTCGGAGTCCCCCCCTGCTCATATGTACAGACAAACTTCTCGATGATTTTCTCCTTAAAATCAACGGTATAATCCACAACGGTATATGGAATCCCCATACGATTGGTAACGCGCATGGCATCTTCAATATCCTTATCCGAACAACAAGTCTTACACAGCTTCTCCGATTCTTGTTCCTTATTAAACAAGCGCATTGTTACGCCTTCACAGGTATATCCTTCTTTTATCGTAAGCAGCGCCGATACAGAACTATCAACGCCTCCGCTCATTGCAATCAATGCTTTTTTCACGTATTCTTCTTCTCCACTTCTTAATCTGCAAATAATGCCGTGGACAGATAGCGATCTCCTGAATCCGGCAATAAAACAACTATCGTCTTACATTTATTTTCCGGTCTCTTAGCCAGAATCTGTGCACCCTTTAGTGCTGCTCCGGAAGAAATTCCAACCAAAATACCTTCTGTCTGTGCAAATGTTCTTCCTTCGATGAATGCATCCTCATTTTCAATCGCAAGCACTTCATCATAAATCTTTGTATTTAAGATCTTCGGTACAAATCCTGCTCCAATTCCCTGAATCTTATGAGGTCCCGGTGTTCCCTTTGACAACACCGCACTGGTCGCAGGCTCTACAGCCACAATCTTTATGTTTGGATTTTTCTCCTTTAAATATTCGCCAATTCCACTTATGGTACCGCCGGTTCCGACACCGGCAACAAAGATATCAATCTTACCGCCTGTCTGCTCCCAGATCTCCGGCCCGGTTGTTTCCTTATGTGCTGCCGGATTTGCCGGATTATCAAACTGTCCCAAAATAACCGAACCTTCTATTTCTTTGTTCAGCTGCTCTGCCTTTTCTATCGCACCTTTCATGCCTTTTGCGCCTTCTGTCAAAACAAGCTGTGCTCCATAAGCTTTGAGTAGATTTCTTCGTTCTACAGACATTGTATCCGGAAGTGTAAGCAAGGTACGATATCCCTTGACTGCTCCTACCGCAGCAAGTCCAATTCCCGTATTACCGGATGTCGGCTCAATAATTGTCGCTCCCGGCTTTAGCTTTCCAGCCTTTTCTGCCTCTTCAATCATTGCCAGTGCTACGCGATCCTTCACAGAACCTGCCGGATTCAAAAATTCCATCTTACCCAAAATCATAGCCTGTGTGACACCTGATTTTGCAGCATAACGACTCAATCTTAATAAGGGTGTATGTCCTATTAATTCTGTTGCATCTTCATATATTTTTCCCATGATTTGGCTCCTTCTATTCCCTGTTATGAAGTGACCTTTGTCAAGCAGGAAAGCCTCAACAAACTTTCCACCTGATAATTGTCACATTTGTTATTGTCTGACAGCATCTGGAAAGAGCCAGTTTAACAGTCTCCGGCATGTAGCCACTCTGTTATTCGTGGATTGGTTACCAACAGGCTAATGGTCCGCCGAGAGCCCTGCTATCTATTATCGTGGATCACGGTTTCCCGTGCGCACATAGGGAGAACGCAGTTGGCTCGAACCGTCTTGTCATATTGGCTCCTCCCAGATACCGTCAGCACTATTTACTTGTTATATTGGGCAGAAATCTGCACTTTGTTGCTGATTTCTGCTTGATTAT
>NZ_FMXR01000025.1 GCF_900104415.1 Eubacterium oxidoreducens
TCCAAGGAATCAAGGTAATGCGCTTGAACCTTGCGAAGATGACTGTAAAAAGTTGCACGATTGATTCCGTGTAATTCAAGCCATTCAGTGCCTGTCATGTCGGCCGGACGAGATTTGTAAGCTTCAACTTCAGCAATCCATTTCTGAAGTCGCATGTTTTGTTTAATTGTTGTTGGATTGTTCATCTGATAACCTCCCGTAGTTCATAGACTATATGGACTCTATAGAGTATATGGAGTCTATAGACTCTATAAAGTTTAACTACAGGAATTATCTCAAATGAACATGCTAGTTACGAGGTACCGATGGTTTACCGGTTACGAAATAACAATAGGTGGTGAGGATATGGATGCAACAATTGAACAAAGGTTATATGAAAAAGCCGGTAAAATGCATACACCTATTAATGCGGTTTTTGAATTGCTACCGCTATGCAATATGAGTTGTGATATGTGTTATGTAAGACTTAGCAAGGATGAGATGAAAGCGATTGGAGCATTGCAAAGTGTAGACAAGTGGCTCAAGCTTGCAGAACAGATGCAAAAGGCAGGAACGCTTTTTATTATGCTAAGTGGAGGGGAGCCACTTTTATATCCGGAATTTAAGAGGCTATATGTAGAACTTAAGAAGATGGGATTTGTAGTAACAGTAAATACGAATGGGACATTGATTGATGAAAAGTGGGCAAAATTTTTTGCAAAATATCCACCAAGGCGTATGAATGTTACGCTATATGGAGCAGATCAATCTACTTACAAGAAGCTATGTCATTTTGAAGAAGGTTACGAAAAGGCTGTACAAGGAATTCGGCTTTTACGAGAAAATAATATAGATGTCAAAATTAATGGAAGCTATGTTGTAGATAACCGTGATGACATTCAAAAGATAATAGCATTTGCAAAAGAAGTTGGTGCTTTTGTGAACATTGATACCTATATGTATCCGGCTGTGCGAGAACAAAACAGAGCATATAAACAAGAGGTAAGAGTATCGCCGTATCAGGCGGCTTGTGGGAGAATTGAGTATCTAAAAGCTGTAAATGATGAAGAAACGTATAAAGAAATTCTGCGAGAGTTTGTTCGCATAACAAAGGAAACAACGAATGCGACGGTTACGGAAAGCAAGATAAACTGCCAGGCCTCAAAGACTTCATTTGCCATCGACTGGCAAGGATATATGAGACCTTGTGTAATGCTTAAGACGCCTTTGTTTCCGGTATTTGAAATGGATTTTATGGAAGCATGGGACAAGCTGAAAGAAGAATTAGAGAAGATGTGTGTAAATGATAAATGTGCACAATGTAAATACCGGCGCGTGTGTATAGTCTGTCCGGCGAAAGTTTATTGGGAAACAAAAAGTATGAATAAAACACCGGAATATGTATGCGCATATACAAAGGAACTCGTTCGTCGAATGGAAGAAGAATGGGAGAATGTCAATGGATAAAGTATTTCAAATTGGAGATTTTGTCTTTCGATTAATCATCGATGATGAGATACCGGTACCGGAAAACTTTATGCTTTTTGAATCAAAAAGGCAGCAAGAACCGGTGTATACGTATGAGGTGAAAGTAGTTTATAAACTTGAGAATATAACCGGAAAAGTTCTAGCTAAGAGAGAAGATCTGACCGTATATGAAAATGAAGCAGGAGAAAGTCGGCTGCTTGGCATTAAGTATACAGATAAGCAGTATGCCTTGTATACGGAGACGACGTCGAATCATGCTGTAGTCCAAGTGATAAAATCTCAGATAGAGGGATTTCGGCTTGATACGGCATTTGCCTCGTTGTTGGCGCTAGAGCGAAGGATGTATGCGTATGACAGTATGGTGCTGCACTGTGCTTATGTGGAGTATGAGAACAACGCGATTTTATTTTCGGCACCTTCCGGGGTGGGTAAAAGTACGCAGGCGAATCTCTGGGAACAGTATAAAGGGGCAAAGACGATAAATGGAGATAGGGCACTTCTTTCGAAACGTGATGAAAGATGGATTGCACAAGGTTGGCCGATATGTGGAAGCTCACAAATCTGTTATAATAAAGAAATGGACATTGCTACCATTGTGATGCTGTATCAGGCGCAGGAAAATGTTGTGCGCCGGTTAAGGCCGGTTGAGGCATTCAAAAAGTTATATGCACAAATTACGGTTAATGGATGGAACAGCAATCAAGGGGCAAAGTGTATTGCATTATTAGAGCAGCTTGTGCAGGAAGTGCCGGTTTATGAACTGGGCTGTGATATATCAAAAGAAGCTGTGGAAGTATTAGATAAAGGAATAAAGCAAGATGAATTATAAGGCAATTTTATTTGATTTGGACGGAACTCTTTTACCAATGGATATGGATGAATTTTGTTATGGATATTTTGGAGATCTCTTTCAAAAATTAGAGCCATATGGTATGACAAAAGATATTATGATGAAAGCGATGGGAACCGGAATACGTGCTATGGCAGCGAATGAAGGATGCAACACAAATGATGTTGCATTTTGGAATAATTTTGAGTTCATAACCGGAATGAAACGAGCTGATATTGAAGCGGTATGTGAGGAATTTTATGCAAATGATTTTCATAAGTCCAAGCGGTTTACACAGGACAACCCGCTTGCGAAAAAGGCAGTTCAACTTGCACATAAGAAAGCGGCAAAGGTAGTACTTGCGACAAATCCTTATTTTCCATATGCAGGACAAAAGACGAGAATCAGTTGGGTGGGGCTTGATGCGGATGATTTTGATTTGATTACACATTATACAAGTGAACATTTTTGCAAACCAAATCCTAAGTATTATCTGGCAATCTGCAAAAAGATTGGAGTAGAACCACGCGAGTGTCTAATGATTGGAAATGACGAACGAGAAGACATGCATCCGGCTTCTATGATTGGGATGCATTGTTATCTGGTAAAAGATTGCGTGATTAAGGATGCAGAACATCCATGGCAAGGACCGGGCGGAAGCTTTGAGGACATGATTGAGATGTTGGAGCAATTATAAGCAAAAGTGAAAGGAAAAAACATGTATTTAAATGAATTGCTTGCAGGAGAACGAGTGTTTTTAGAGATGAGAAAAGACTCTTCCGTATATGAAGTTGTGACAACGGTTGTAGGAACCGCACAAGGAGAAGAACGACAGGCATTGCTTCAACCGTTTGTTTATAAAGGTAAAGTCATGGATCTTGGAAATCAAGGTGTGGACAATGTTGTTTTTTCGCTTTATACAGTGAATGAGAACAAGGAACGAATTGGATGGAGTAACGTCAGAATTCGTATGATTGATTATAAGGGGAATAAATTCTATGCAGCAACCAGTCAGAAGTTTCACGAAATAAGTGATACGGCAGAACGACGGGATAATAAGAGAATTCAGATAGACAGACCGGCAACAATGCTAGACAGAAGTGAAAATAAAAGCTATCAGGTGACGGTTCTTAATATCAGCGATACAGGAATTGCATTTGTCACACAGGATGATATTGTCTTGGTTAATCGGCATTGTAGACTGACCTTTCATGATGAAATTAATGGAAGTGATTATGAATTGGTGGTTGATGCAATCTGTATTCGGAAAGAACGAATGTATAATAAAGGTTACCTTTATGGCTGTGAAGTTATGGAAGCTTCGCACCAGGTATTGGCATATGTTTATATCAAGAAAATTATGGAGCAGTATAATCAGCGAAAGATATAGGATTAGAAAAAGTGATGAGACACAAAGAAGAAATGGGAATGTTACAAATCAATGAACAGCAGGTATATCAATTACTTTTTAAAGGGAATTTCGGACTTGAGAAGGAAGGACTTAGAGTTACTTCGCAGGGGCGATTTTCTCATACTGCACATCCGTTTTCCAAAGAATCCGGTGTGGTAAGAGACTTTTCGGAAAATCAAACCGAGATTAATACCGGAGTTTCTGACAGTGCACATGGAGCGATTGTGGAACTTCGGGAACTTACAAAAAAACTTTATCAGGATATGAATAAGCTCAACCCAAAGGAGTATATATGGCCATTTTCTAATCCGCCATATATCGAAAATGAGGCAGATATTCCGATTGCGCAGTTTTATGGGGATGAGCAAGTAAAGACGGTATATAGACAGTATCTGGCGCAGCGATATGGAAGATATAAGATGACCTTTTGCGGGATACATGTGAATTTTTCATTTGCAAAAGAACTGGTGATGGCATCTTGCAAGGCAGCAGGGCGTGATGATTATCAAGAATACACCAATGAATTGTATCTGGATTTGGCACAAAAGTTGGCGGTATATGGCTGGATCGTAACAGCACTTACCGCAGCTTCGCCGATTATGGATCGGTCATTTGTAGAAAAAAAGGTGAAAGGAAAGACGCTGTTTTTGGGTATGTCATCTGTTCGATGTTCCGAACTTGGATATTGGAACTTTTTTACACCAATATTTGATTATTCATCTTTAGAAAAATATGCTTATAGTATGCAAAAGTATCTCGATGAAGGCTTGATTGCTTATATGTCGGAGCTGTATTATCCTGTTCGACTTAAGCCAAAAGGGATTAATACGTTAGAAGGATTGCGGGAACATGGAATTGATCATATCGAACTTCGCATGGTAGATCTTAATCCTTACGTATACGAAGGAATTGATGAGCGCGATCTTAAATTTATTCATCTTTTTTTAATTTATCTTGCAAGTCTGCCTAAAATTCAGTTAAAGCAAAAAGATCAAGTACAGGCTGCGCAGAATTTTAAGAATGCCGCACATTATGATTTGAAGACGGTGAATATTGTGATGCCGGATGGAAAAACACAACCGGCGGCAGATGCGGGACTGGAATTGCTCTTGCAGATGCAGGAAGTTTATAAAACATGTGATAGTCAGACGCGGGAAATTATAGAATTTGAAAAAGAAAAATTTATCACACCGGAAAAAAGATATGCTTGGAGACTGTTTAAACAGCTTAAAGAAGGATACGAACAGGAAGGGCTGAGGATAGCCAGACAAAGGCAAGAAGAATCATAAGTACGAATAATAAGAGAAAATTATTTTTTTTCAAAAAAAACAATGCAACTATAGGACTTATTTGCTATAATATAGACACATAAGACTATGTGTTAAATGGTTAGGAGGAATATAGTTGTTATGAAATTTAAAAGAATTAGCCGAAAGATGCTTTGCTGTATCTTACCGGTCATTATCATTATGATGGCGGTTGTAATTGTTTTCAGTATGAATAGCAGTAAGAATATTACGGAAACAATGAATGCCGATCGTATGGTAAGAGCCCTTGGAGAACAGGAAGGCTTAATTAGTGAAGATCTGGAAAGTGTTTCGAATATGGCAGTTACAATTGGTAATATAGTAGAAACCAATCAGACTAAGATGCCGATTGAAGCATATTTACAGATGCTTGGAAATATTATTTCCGATAATGAAATGGTAAATGGTAGTGGTATCTGGTTTGAGCCATACGTCTTTGATGAAGATGAGGAATATTTTGGACCTTATATTTATAAAGATGGTGATGAACTTGTAACTACATATGATTATAGTAATGCAGAATATGATTATTTCTCGCAGGAGTACTATACAATGTGTGAGAATGCGGAGGGAGCACAGTTTACAGATCCGTATTATGATGAAACCTCAGGAAGTGTTTTAGCATCTTGTGCAGTGCCGATTTATTTTGATGATAAGTTTGCAGGATGTATAACCGTTGATATTGAATTAGGAACTATTACACAGATTGTGAACGATATTCAGATTGGTGATCATGGGGCAGCTATGATGATAACCGGAAGCGGTGTTTATATGGCCGGTGTTGAGGATGAATTACTCATGAAAACTAACAATATTTTGGAAGATGAGAATTCTTCTCTTGCAAAAGCCGGAGCAGAAATTTTGGAAAATGAGAGTGGTACGACTTCTTATACTTCCGGAAAGTCAACCATCAATATCTATTATGATACGCTTGATGCAACCGGATGGAAGCTTATGCTTACCATGCCGCAGTCAGAGCTGAATGAAGCTTTGAACCATATGGTAATAGTGTTGGGAATCATTGCAGTCGTTGCGATCGTGGTAGCGGTATTTATTGTTTTGATGCTCGTGCGTTCGATTTCAAATAGCATTAATCGCGTCCAGGAATTTGCAGGATCGCTCGCCCAAGGAGACTTTACAGTGGAAAATCTTAACGTAACTACGCAGGACGAACTCGGAATCATGGGAGATTCTTTAAATGATATGTTCGATGCCAACCGTGAAGTGATTTCAAGCATAAAGTCTCACGCTGGAGAAGTAGATGTTTCGTCTAGGACTTTAAAAGATGCAGCGGATGTATTGGCAGAAAAATTCGAAGAGATTCAGCGTTATATGTCTGATGTAAATGAAGCGATGATGAATACTTCAGCAGCAACCGAAGAGGTAAATGCATCTACAGAAGAAGTACTTTCAAATGTAAATCTTCTTGCATCCGAAGCAGAACAGAGTATGCAGATGGCAAGTGAGATTCGTGTTCGCGCTACGGAAGTAGGGGATAACAGCAGACATGCCGTAGACTCAGCAAATGCATTGGGAAGAGATTTCTCAGAGCGCTTAGAAAAGAGTAGTGAGAATGCTAAGGTAGTAGCAAGTATTGGAGAGCTTGCGCAGGTGATTTCAGAAATTGCAGAGCAGATTAATCTGTTATCATTAAATGCTTCGATTGAAGCAGCACGTGCAGGAGAAGCCGGACGTGGATTCGCTGTTGTTGCAACCGAAATTGGTTCTTTGGCAAGTAGCACCTCAGAGGCAGTAGAGCAGATTAAGACAACGATTGATCAGGTGCAAAAAGCATTTAATGAATTGGCAGAAGATGCACAGGGAATGCTGGGATTTGTTACGGATACCGTAGCACCGGATTATGCACAGTTTGTTGAAGTTGCAGAGCAGTATGGTAAAGATGCAGAGGCAATCGATGATACTTCTGGTCGCATTTCTCAGATGACAGATGCTATTAAGCATATTATGCAGGAAGTTACGGATGCAGTGCAAAGTATTGCAGAAGCAACGCAAAATACTACGGAATTAAGTAATAATATTACAGAAAATGTAAATGAAGTATCTACAAATGTAACGGAGATTTCAGATCTTTCGGAAGCTACGGAAGAGATTGCATCGAACTTAAATGAAGTAGTTGGCAAGTTTACTCTTGATGAGTCAGAGTATGCACAAACAGGCTTAGGTGAAACAGAATAAAGAAAACACAACAAAACAACATGGAGATCATATCAACAGGTATGGTCTCCTTTTTTGATGTATTGTATATAATTTCGCAAAATACTGCCATTTTACCCCATATTTAGTTGTTGAATGACAACTTTATTTGTATTAACATGATATTTAGGACAATTATACTAGTGGGAGAAATCAGGAGTAGGAGTTTTTAAAAGCATGAAAAAGAGTTTAATCGCGAAAGTAGTCTCGTGTATTGTGGTATTTACCTTGTTTGTTGGGGTGCTTCCGTTCACACAGGCTCAGGCTGCAACTGTTAATACAAGTTATTCATCAGGTGTGACAACGGGAACAATTCGGTATATATCACAGAATCCGAATGGATCACTGTTTTATACAAAATATTGGCCATCCTCATCATTTGGGAATTATTCAAGTCCCAAAAGTGAATGTGGTACGGCTTGTATCTCAATGGCGCTTAGCTATGTGGGAATTAATAAAACGCCAAAGAAGATTCTAGAGGCAAATAACGGTTCTACCGTCTGGAGCGGATGGGGAGCTACCTACAATTCTTCTTCTTCTAGTTCGAAGATTGCAACTTATGTCAAAAACTATCTAAATGGAGATGGCTCATATTCACCGCCGGCAATTCAGCTTAAGAAATATACATCCGGCAATGGACATTTTATGCTGATTATAGGCAAGGTTTCAAGCGATACATATAAGGTATTGGATCCATGGGATTGCGCGATTAAGCAGATTACGGTGAATGGTTCGACGCTTACTTATACTTCAAGCTTGAGTGGTAAGAGTTATACAGATACGTTTGTTACAATCAGACAGTTTTACAATGCAGGAGCATCCATTGTAGACAATGATACAACGAAATCCACTTCTGCAGCGAGCGCAGATACGACCAATCCGACCATCAGTGCGGTAGAACTGGTAAAGCAGACATCTTCGTATTATAAAATCAAAGTAACACTAAAAGATAATGTCGCAGTTACGACAAAGAAGGTATCGTCTTATACACAGACAAATGGAAAGGATGACATTGCAACAAGCAAGAAATCCTTTACAGCAACCAAAACGAAGACGATTACCATTAAGGTAAATAGAAGTGATCATGGGAATGCTTATGGTGCTTATGTGACGAATATTTATGCATATGATGCAGCAGGTAATGCATCTTCGGTGCAGTTTAAAACCAATCTTGTAAAGAGACCGACCATCAAGAACGTTACAAACGGCCAGGCAGGAGCAATTACCGTAAAGTGGTCAAAGAATTCTGAAGTAAGTTATTATCAGGTCAAATATGTAAGCGGTTCTGTTTCAAAGAAAGTGAAAGTGAGCGGAGCATCCGTAACTTCTAAGAAGATTACAGGACTTACAAAGGGAAAGACTTATAAAGTATATGTACGTGGAGTAGTACAGTCCGGCTCTAAGAAATATTATTCTAGCTGGAGTAAGGTATCGTCTATAAAGATTAGTAAATAAAAAAGAGGCTGACGCCTTAGATGATGGTTTTTAATTGTTAGATTTTGAGGTCTAACATTAAGAGCGGTATGATCATCTAGGCGTAGCCTTTTTTGATAAGCAATTATTCAGTTTCAAGCTCAGCGGTAATGACAAGCCGGTGCGTTGCAACATAAATAGGGGTACAGGTATACAGCGTAAGAAGCTTCTTATCCGTTGATTGCTCTAAGACAGAAAGGTCTGTTGGTTCTACAACTGAGATGGAGCTCACCTTATAGGAGTAGGTGGTATTATCCGTATCAACATAAATCATATCGCCTTCTTCGATTTCGCTTAGACGATTAAAATATTGACCAAATGTGTAATTGCGGTGGCCGGCTATGACACAATTGCCAGTCTCGCCCGGCAGGGCAGTACTACTTTCGTGGCCAAGAGCAGCAGATAAGGAGGAAGAGGAGGTTCCTTCTACGACCGGATTTTCAGAATCAATTTTGGGAATCCGGACAATGCATACAAGATTGGTGTTTTTATCTTGGGAGGCATCGTTGGTAGCAGATTGGGAATCCTCAGCTGTAACAGTTTGTCGGTACTCTTCAATAAGATTTTTCCTTTGAATCTGTTGATAAATGTTGAATAATATTGACGATATGATTACGGCTGCTCCTAAAATAATTAGGAGACAGCCTATTAATTTTTTGATTTTTATTTTTTTCATAATGATTTATGTTTCTTTTTTAAACAAATGAATATTCCGGCCAAAATCATGCAGATACCAAGGGCATAAGCGACTATAGTTCCGATAAATCCACCTGTCTTGGCAAGCGTAGAGGAAGAATCGGAGGTGTCGTCTTTGGTAGAACTTGCGTCAGTGGTATCGGATGCTGAGACTTTACTTGTATCATTGGTGCTAAGGGTTGCTTTCTTCGATGAGGATGTGTCAGTGTCATCGTCATCGCCAGCGGTTTCTTGTGTGTCCTTTGAAGGCGCCTTTTGTGAGTTGTCTTGTGACGGCTGCGAACCCAATCTAGGAATGGAGTCTTTGTTTGCCACGAGATAAACCAGGTTATCTGTTTCTTCTTCAGAAGAGTCGGTGTCTAATAAAACGACTTTCGCATTATTGGAAATGTAAAAGGAAACAGAGTTGGCATCACTATAACCATCTGCGGCGATTGTCTGTTCTAAGGTATATATAGTTTGATAGTTTAAGCTTAGTGTTTTGTCACTGCCATCGGTAGTCCACTGTGCAATGGTTTCGCATTCGGAGTCGTCACCGGCTTCTTTATATAACGTAAGCTGCGCGTCAGAGATTGGATTGTCATCGGCATCCACCTCATTGAAAATCACGTCGACTGTTTGCGAAGGGTCAATCGTATCGGTAAATACAAACTGCGCACCGTTAGAAACCATATAAGTATCAGACTCTGAATCATATTGAGATATGATACCATCATTGTCAATCTTAATGGCAATGGTGTCAGAAGAAGCAGCAGTATAACCATTAGGAGTGGTTGTTTGTGAGAGGTAATAGGTACCCGGTGAAAGATTATAGGATACTGCTTCTCCGCTAGAAATCCAGGTTGCAATTGGATCCGAACCATCTTCGCTTTTGCTGATTGTGATGGTGGCATCCGTAAGACTCAATCCTTGACTGGCTGAGACAACATCAATGCCTACCGTATAGGTCTTTTGCGTGTTTAGGACGGTTTGCGTGACTGCATTGGAAAGACCGGCCGCTCCGGTCGTGACCGTAATGCCATTAGCATAATCGGTTGTTCCGTCAGTTGGGTTGTAGCCGGCATGAGCCTGTGTTTCTACCAAAGTGTAGGTGGTGTTAGCTGCAAGCTTTCCGACAAAGGTGATTTCTCCATTTTCATCCGAAGTCTTTGTTGAAATTATGTTGTTGTCCGAATCAAATAAAGAAAATGTCGTATCTGAAAGTTTGACAGAAGAATCTTCGCTATCCGTAACGGTCACTTTTAAATAAACATATTTGGACATGGAAGCGCCGGCAAAATCAGATTGGTAAAAGGTGCATACATCACTATTTGATGACGTAGAACCGT
Organism: Eubacterium oxidoreducens; assembly: GCF_900104415.1. Lineage (GTDB taxonomy): Bacteria > Bacillota > Clostridia > Lachnospirales > Lachnospiraceae > Eubacterium_C > Eubacterium_C oxidoreducens. The sequence continues at coordinate 10,726 of NZ_FMXR01000025.1, forward strand.
AACCAATGATATTGGCACTGTTGGAAAAGTCATTAGCGGCTGTGTTTGTTACATCCGCCGTATAAGTTAAGATAAAAGCTCTGCCATCATAATCTTCCGGAAGCGTAATTTGCATTTGCGTTTTGCCGGAGGATAGTTCGCTGATGTTGATGGCATCTTCGGTTAACGAAACCAATGAATCTTCGGTCAAGGTGCCGGAAGAGGAAACCGTTGCGGTATAAAGCGCAATGCTGTCTTCGTCAAGGGTAAGGCTGGCACCTAAAAGATCAGATACCACAACGGTATTAATATCTTCTTTATAGAGCTGCTGCTGCGCAACATTTAAGTTTACCGTGAAATGAACGCAATATGAGCCGGTTGCATCTGCTGCTTTTTGGCCACTTTTTTCAATCACTTTTGTATCAAATTGCGTTTGGGTTGTACCGGTGCTTGTTGCAAGCAAATATTCAGTACTTACAAGATTGGCCTGATTGGTAATGGTTATGGTGCTGTTATTTTCATATAAACTAGTATCTGACACTTGTGCATAGAACGTGATGGTTTCACGAGCAGATAAACTAGAAAGCGTAACGGTTAAGGTGTTATTTTCATAAGTATATTGATAAGATTCTTCACCGGAATACGTGAAAGAGTCTTCTACAAGCGTTAGTCGTGAGTCTAAAACATCCGTAATCACAACATTGTTCATTTGCATATTGTTAGCGTCAACTGTGATGGTATAAGGAATGCACTTCGTGTTATAGATATAGCTTCCGGCTGTCTTGCTGATGACAACACTTTTATAAGTACCGGAAGCAGAATCGCGAACATCGCTATTACCATCGGAAGATAGTGTTGCAATGTTGGTATATTGCTTAGAAGCATTGCTTGCCCATATGCTGCTTTGGGTATCGTCAAGCTGTGTGATAACATAAAATGTTGCGGTCTTTGAAGTTAAATAATTACCGAAATCAAATGCGACACTTGTGCCGTTATCCGTTATGGAAACGATATCTTCAGAGGTGGCGTCTCCATCAATTACCAAATCGGATAATGCAACATAAGTATGCCCGGTTGGCAGGGTGTCTGTTACGACAACGCCGGTAAGATCCTGCTGAGATTTATTGACTGTTATCTTCCATTTCATCTGATGGGTCGAAGTGTCATAACTGACAAAAGATTTGTCAATGGCCGCATTCGCAACGGTTGTTCCGCTAAAACTTTTGGACACATCAGGCCCGGTAAATGTTGTGGTGCTACTGGTGCCGGTTGTATCGTAGGTGTAAGTTAGATAAGCAGAATTATCCGGAACCGTATGATTGGTTTTTAAGTATTCACTATAATCGGCAATATTGGTAGTGTAAGTGATGGTATAAGTGGCATCACCGGACATTGCCTGTGTGAATGTAAAATTGTTTATTACCTTGGTTGAAGTTGAAGAAGAGTCATCAAGTGTATAACTAACCGGATTGTGATCTTGATCAACGACAGTTATATCACTAATGGTAATCGCCGCGTCACTATCTTTGGTAATGGTGTCATGAAGCACAACATCTGTCAGCGTAAAACCGTTATTGGTAATGGTGATCGTCCACTGTGCACTGCCGTTGGCATCAACAACTCCGCCCTCCTTACTGATCCATTGACTGATTTCTTTGGACTGGGATGTGCTGTCTGAAGCTGTTAGTGTAGTGGTTGTGTGATATTCATTTTCACCGGTCAAAGTAAGCGTGTTGGAATAACTGACATCAATGGTGTCGTCACTGTTCGTGTTGTAGATGGAGGATAAGATATCAGCATGTGATTTATAAGTAAATGTCATAATGTCACCGGCTGTATTGTCCGTATAATTCCAGGTTAGGGTGTTGCCGTCGACCGTTGGTGTGATGGCAGTTGCTTCCGATGAATTGATGGACACGGTTAAGGATCCTTCTATATACGATTGACCCTCGCTAAGTTCGTCCGTAAACGTATAGCCTTGTTCATAGGTCATAGGTTTTGTGGCATCATTGGTAACGGTTACGGTCCATATGATGTTGCCGTCGGAATCAATTTCAGAAGCTGATTTTGAAAGCGTAGGAGCCTGTGTCATCTTTTCAGAGACCAGTACCGTGTAAGAGGAGTCACCAAATGTAAGTGTGTAAGAGCCGTCCTCGCTTTCCGAAAGAGAGGAGGTATCTAAAGTCAGCTCAAATCCTGCATAGGCGCCTTCTGCTATGAAAGCAGCTTCCTCGTAAGTAACCGTAAAGGTTGCTGAGCCATCCGTGGCGATGGTGACGATGCCGATTTCGGTATCGTTATCGGTTACGGATATTGAAGTATGGGTGGCCGGTGCACATGTGGCCGGAATACTTGGAAGATCGTAGCTTTGTCCATAGGTAAGGCAAAGCCCATCCACATCAGCATTGACACTGAATTCTGAAAAAACATATTTTACATAAATGGTATCGGAAGAAGACAAGATGGTATCATCGGTAAGATCTTCTCCGTTAACTTGTACTACCATTTGGCTGATAAGATTGTCTGCTGAGTCAGATTCTGCAGCAGAGGTTGTCAGATAGGGGAAGAGCACGCTGACAAAAAGCAGAATGCTTAGTAGCCCCGCTAAGAATTTTCGTTCCATAAAATAATTCCCTTCGTGTTATAATATTGTATAGCGATTCCCGTGATAATCAAGATTAGGGAATCAGTAAACCTTGCCATTGCAAGGGCGCATGGAATGTATTATATATCATAAATGTGATTTTTATAAGTAAAAAAAAGATGTATACAAAAAATATAGAAGGAAGTTGCAAAACGCAAAGCTTGCCCATTTGCATAATCTATAATAAACTATAGTCATAAAGTACCGGTCTTGCCTGGCTGATAGGGGCTAAGAGCAGGTTTTGACTTTAGGGCATAGGAGGATGATTATGAATATGTGTAAAAAAATGGTGGCTATTATCGCAATCTTTTCGCTGGCACTAGCTTTGTTTTCGGTAACTCCGTATACGGCAAGTGCTGCTTCTAAGACAAAGATTACAAAGTGTTCGGTTAAGATAAAAAAGAAAAAATACATCTACACCGGTAAAAAAATCAAACCAGCTGTTATGGTTAAGTATAAAGGGAAAAAATTACAAAAGAATAAGCAGTATAAAGTAAGTTATAAGAACAACAAAAATGTCGGAACGGCAATTGTGCTGGTTAAGGGAAAGGGAAGATACAGTGGAACCAAGAAAGTGCGATTTACAATTGCGCCGAAAACGATTAAAACAGCTCAAATTACACTTGGTTCCTATCAAAAGACCTATCACGGAACCAAAATCACCCCGCCTGTCACAGCAGTATCCGTCGATGGCGTAACGTTATCGGCAAAGACCGATTATACGGTTTCTTATGAGAATGATTATACTACCGGCAAGGGGGTAGTCGTTGTAAAAGGAAAAGGCAATTATACCGGAACGGCAAAGGTTACGTTTGACTTTGAAATAGCAAATGATGATGGCGCTATTTCGGAGCATGACACAACAAATGATGTCTTTACCGTAAAAGCCAAAAGTGATAACAGCTATGAATCTTCTTTGACTGAGAGGACAAGCTTTCAGTTTGGACAAGCGGCAGCTAGTGTTTTAGGTGAGGTAGGACTTGAAAAGACAAATGGAACCGAATTTAATCATCCAAATGGGATGGCATATACAACGATTGATGAAACCGTTTATTATGTTGTTGCAGATACCTGGAATAATCGCGTGTTGGTTTATAAAGGAGCCTCTGCAGCTAAAGCGATTTCCGGGAATCCATGTAATGTATTAGGACAGACGAGTTTTGATACCAATATGCCGGGAAAGGAATTAAACAATCTGAATTGGCCGATGTCAGTTGCGATTGATGCTCAAAACAGGCTCTATGTTGCAGATACCGGGAATCATAGAATCCTGATTTATGATTCGATTACAGATCTTCAAAATGGAAAAGAAGCAGATCACGCTATAGAATGGTTTGACTCCAATCATGAGAGCCATAATCATCACATCAGCTGGCCTTGGGCAATTTCTACAGATTGTGAAGGCAAACTAATTGTGACCAATACCTTAGGCGGAAAGCTATTAATCTGGGATTCGATTCCGAACGATTGGGAGGGGGAACATAATCCATCTACAATAATCTCTTATGGAGAATCCGCAACGCCAAGAACAATCACATATACCGGTTCGCAGCTTTTGATTGGAGATGAAAATATTGAAAATGTCGGCTCTGGATATTATGTATATAATAGTTGTCCAGATTCGTCCTCGGAAGCCTATGATTTTATCCTTCCAACCGGAAATGGTTATAGTGAAGGCGCTATGATAAATGGTAAATTATATATGTATAGCGATAAACTTTATGTTTATAATGATGGACGAATTGACAATGAAAATGATACCGGGGATATCGTTCTAATGGCAGAAAAAGAACCCTATACCAAGACGGGAAAATATTTCTTAGAAGCTGGCGGTACCAATCGTTTTCTTAATTTGGACGGAGCATTATATATGTCCTTGCATAATCGAAATGCCATTGTCGGATGGAAGGATCCGGCGAATGAACTTACCGGTACAACGATACCGAAACCGGATGTGTATATTGGGACAAGTGGATATGAAGAAGATACCACGCATTTGGCTTCTGATTATCTAATGCATAATCCGATTCCGGTTACGGATGGTGAACATCTTGTTATAGCAGATGACTTAGAGCAGAGTCTTTATGTCTACAAAAAGATTCCAACATCCTCAGGTGCACTGCCGGACTTCACCTATGAGGCAAATCATGAAATTGGTGATATACTACTCTATACAGATGCTGATGACAAGACGATGATGGTTGTAACGTTTCGAACGAAGAATCAGATCTATATCTGGAAGGATTATCAGTTTGATGGATCGCAGCCGGATATCTGCTTAGATGGCAAGATCGGCAGCAAGACCTATTCGCTTGGCACAACCGGGGAAATGATATATGTAGAATATGATGGCACTTATTTCTATCTGTGTAGTGCTACACAAGGCGGCTATGTCATTAACGTTTATCGGGGAATTCCAAATGAAAATTCCGAAATCATCGGACAGATTACCGGGATTACAGCTAGTACGGGAATGGGTGATATCAGTAGTAATGGAACGAATATTGCGGTAATCTATGATACAAAAACAGCATGCGTATTTGAGACTTCGCAATTGGCGCAGGCAACGACACAAGAGCCGGTTACGCTGACAGCGGAGGATGCCATAGGTACGATTGATACGGTGCACGTGGAAGGAAGAGATGATGAACATAATAGCACCCTAAATAAGTGGGTGATTAATGAATCTGGCAGCGCTGAGCGTACGACATTTGGCAGTTTGCAAAGTGTTTTACTTACGTGCGATGGAAAGGTGATTGCATCTGACATGAGCGAAAACCGTGTTATAATCTGGGACAATATCACAGATGCTACTACATACAAGGAAAGCAGTACGCCAGTTATACTCGGCCATGGAACTAACAGCTATGAACTAGATGATTTATGTGATGATACGTTTGCTTATCATGATAAAATTGAAGCTACTTACGCAGATACTTTGTTTATGCCAAGATATCTTGCCTATGACAAAAGTAATCTGTGGGTGGGGGAATTTAAATTTTCCAATCGATTGCTTCGATATGAAATGCAGTAGAATAGAGGTATGTGGCGCAGGAATTTTAGGAATTTAGGGGGGTTATGAAAACAATTATACTTAATGGAAGTCCAAGAAAAAACTGGAATACAGCACAAATGCTTCAGTCGGTACAAAAGGGAGCACAATCGGTTGGTGCGCAAACAGAGTATATAGATTTGTACAGTTTAAACTACACCGGTTGCAGAAGTTGTATGGCATGTAAACGTAAGGAGGCTGAGCGATGCCGCTGTTTTTGGAAAGACGATTTGTCTTTGGTAATCGATAAGATATTTTCTGCAGATGCAATGTTTCTTGGCTCTCCAATCTATTTGGGAAATGTTACAAGTCAGGTTTATGCATTGATAGAAAGATTACATTTTTGTGCGTTGTCCTATGATGACTATTCGAATTACTTTCAGGGGAAGGTTAATGTGGGAGTAGTGATTACGATGAATGCGCCAAAAGCTTATTATGATCGTGTATATAAAGCTAAAATCGAGCAGCAAATGGAAGTGTTTAAGTCTTTAAATGGAACAGTTGAACTAACTCCTTGCTGTGACACTTTGCAAGTTGCGGATTACAGTAAGTTCAGCATGGTGGGCTTTAGCGAGGAACATAAAAAGCAAATGCGGGAAAAGCAATTTCCAAGTGATCTTGCGATGGCTTTTGAGATGGGAGCAAGACTTTCAAAATGATTAAGATGAAGGAGTAAAAGAGAATGATGGGTGCAATTTTAGGCGATATTGTTGGTAGCCCTTATGAATTTGATATGGGGGAAAAGATAAAGGATTTCGGTCCATTATTTACAGATGATACGGAATACACAGATGATTCTGTTATGACAATTGCCGTAGCGGACGGTCTTATGAAGGCAGGACTTAATGGTGATGATGAAACCATTAGACGGGAAGTAATAAAGGCAATGAAGGTGTGGGGGAATAAATACCCTGATGCCGGATATGGATTGCGATTTATTAGTTGGCTAAGTCTGGATGATGAAAGACCATATGGAAGCTGGGGCAACGGTTCGGCTATGCGAGTGTCTTGTGTTGGATGGTTCTATGATACGATTGAACGCACAAAAGAAGTTGCAAAGCTCACGGCGGAGGTTACCCATAATCATCCGGAAGGAATCAAGGGTGCACAAGCTACGGCGTCCGCTATTTTCCTTGCTAGAACAGGAAAATCAAAGGATGAGATTAGAGAATATATTGCAGGTGAATTTGGATATGATTTAACAAGAACGCTTGATGAGATTCGACCATCGTATCGACATGTTGAAAGTTGCCAGGAAACGGTTCCGGAAGCTATTACAGCCTTTCTAGAAGGAACTGATTTTGAAGATGTGGTGCGTTGTGCGGTATCTCTTGGCGGAGATTGCGATACGCTAACTTGCATTGCAGCTGGAATTGCAGAAGCCTTCTATGGAGTTCCGCAAAACTATAAAGCAGAGGTGCTGGCTCGAATCGAACCGGATATGCGTCTGGTATATGAGCAATTTACAAAGTTTAACTCAGTCGGAGAAATCCCCCACCTCTAAGCGTTAGCGTAGGTGGGTGTTATGACAAAGTAATTGTACGTACGATAAAAAAGCGCATTTCTAAAATCATGTAAAAAAATATCCTGAGTGCCCAACAAGCATCCAGGATATTGTTTTGTATTTAGATAGTAAATTTCCCTTCAAAGAAATCATTAAGATGTCCATCTACGGTAGTCTCTCTACCATTTAATTTGATCATAAATGGTTTCTTGTTGTCGGTATTCAGCGCGGCGCGATTTGCCGCAAGCAAGTAGGCGTATTCTTCTGCCTGATGGTAGGCTTCGAAATAAGCACAACGATTGCCCAAGGTCTTATCTGAGGTAATCCAATATTCTTCCACTAAAACCAGACTTGGATTGATATGACTGAGTTCTATAAACTTATCGATATGATCTTGTGTTACCAGTTGGTATTCTTTTTTGAGTGATGATAGTTCCATAATTTTGTCTCCTATAAATCCGAGTAAAAATCTTTAATATCAAATAGAAATATTATTTTGAACATTATTTTTCATTGAAAATATTATAACAGTACTCAAAAAAAGTAAAGAAGAATTTGAAACCATTTGGCTAAAGGAATATACTAAAAAAGTAGCGAATTGATGCCCGTTTTAGGGGAAAAAACAACTTCGTATGCAGGCTGATTCAGAGACGATGGATTGGATTGATTCATTTACGAAAAATGGTGAACTAAAGAAGATACCGGTTTCATCCTCCGGATATAGCATCAGAGTGTTTGACAGCCCGGAACTCTTAGATAAAGAGATTAAGAAGAGAGCTGGTGAGACGGATTCTGCCCTTTCTCGTGTGATTGCTACATATGATTGGGAATACAGCTCAAATAATAGACCGGAAGCGCGCTTGATGAAATACTGGGAAGTGCTGATTGGAAATTGGCACAAACCATGGAACAGAGAGTTAGAATCGGAACTTTCTAAAAAAGAAAAACGAGCAATCAAAGGACTGGCATGGGCTGAACAACCTCAGACAATTGATGAGGTGGGATCAACATTTACCATACAGGGATTTGATCTGAATTATGCGGGGGTAATTCTTGGCTCTTCTGTAAAGTATAGAAATGGAAAGATTATTTTTGATCCATCTGCCAGTTACAATAGTAAGGCTGTTAGAAATAGAACATTATCGGATGGAACAAAAAAGAAGTTTGGTGAGATGCTGATTCAGCATGAGGTTCGAGTACTTATGACTCGTGGAGTGAATGGTATGTATATCTATGCATGTGATCCGGAACTTCAGGCGGAACTTATTAAGGCTTCACGATAAGAGGGATTGATATGGAACAAGAAACAATAGATAGAATCAGAAAGTTTACAGAAGATCGTGACTGGGACCAGTTTCATTCACCTGCCAATTTGGCAAAGTCAATTGTCATTGAAGCTGCTGAATTATTAGAATGTTTCCAGTGGGATGATGAGAAATATGATGAGCAGCATGTGAAAGAAGAACTTGCAGATGTTATGGTATATTGTCAGAATCTCGTAGATAAGCTCGGGTTCGACACAGATGAAATCATTAATATGAAGATGGCACAGAATGAAGCAAAGTATCCGGTAGATAAAGCTAAAGGAAGCAGTGCGAAATATACGGATTTATAGGTGGTGAAGGGGATTACTATGGGGAAGCTTGTGAGAGATCGAATTCCGGAAATTATTAAAGCGGATGGTAAGAATCCGATAACCAGGATTTTACCTGAGGATGAATACCTTCAGGAATTAGATACAAAACTTAATGAGGAAGTTGCTGAATATCAAGCTGATAAATCGATTGAAGAGATGGCGGATGTTTTAGAAGTATTGTTTGCAATCTGTGAGGCCAGGGGGTATTCCATAGAGCAATTAATGAAAGTCAAGCAAGATAAGCAGGATAAAAGAGGCGGCTTTAAGGAACGAATCTTTTGGGAGGGCAATGAATCATGAATCGTGAGCTCGACCTTAATATTGATGGGAAATACTATAACAATCTAGATGTAGAAGGTTTCTCGCAGATGCTAAAAAATCCTTCTTATTGCTATAAGTTTTATTGGCTCGAAGCAATCGTCAAAATGATTTCTAAAGATGTGGTAAAGACATCTTTTAATGATATTATTGATGAGATGATTTGTAATGCGTGGTATACCGTTTTGGAATTTCATGTGCATTTGAGCGGGTTTTTACTTGGTGAGCCGCGAGATGCACTTGAACTTGCGGTGATTACGCTTCATAAGCTGAGTGGATTAAGAGCGGATGCTGATGCAGATAGCATTAGAAATGAAATATGCAAATACGATAAAGAACTTCGTACGTATAAGAATCGACTGACGAAAAATGTTCCGTATAGAGCACTTTCTGGTTTCTTTGATAATGCGAAGCATAATGTGGATTGGGGAAGAACTGGAGCATTGATCAAGTATGCTCAGTTACTAAATCAATCTACACCGCTGCCATATATCATAGGTGAGCGCACAGGATTGAAGCGTGAAGTAACTTTCAGTGATGAATGGATAAACCTAATCAAGGATAATACTGTTTCTATCTTGGGCTGGATCCAGTTTGAAAAGGTGAAATGGCTTCAAAGTAATAATCCAGAGGTTCCAAGTCTAGTGTATAAACTGGCACCTATGGATGAAAAAATGCGTAAGCTTAATCATGTTAGAGTTTTATGGGAACTGATTTTGGAAAAGCAGCCGATCATGGACGTGTTTACGGATACACCGATTGAAAAAGGAAATTATGATATTGATCATTTTATTCCGTGGTCATTTGTGATGAATGATGAATTGTGGAATCTGATGCCGATGGATTCTTCTTTGAATTCATCTAAAAGCAATAAACTGCCAGACTGGAATCGTTTCTTTGGAAAGTTTGCAAAGAATCAGTTTATTCTTTATGACTTGATCAACGATGAGAGTCATCCGCAAATACGAAATAGTTTTGAGAAATGCTATAAGGATAATCTTCATTCGATATGGGCCAACCAGGAACTATATCGAAGAGGAAACACACAAACTGAGTTTTACAATATTCTGGAGAAGAATATGCAACCTGTTTATGATAGTGCAAGGAGACAGGGGTATATGGTTTGGTAGGAGATATTTACGATGCGATAGCTGCAAATTTAAGTGGGAATGCATCAAGATATGTTTTGGTAAGTGCAAGGATAATGTGTCATGAAAATAATTGATATGCGATTTGATTCAAACTTGATTCAGAGTTGGATTGGAAAGAAATTTGTTAAGTACAAGTGTGATGTGTTTAACTTTACAAATAGTGTGACGCAGATCGTTGGATTGTATATTGGAGATGAAATATATTCGTTGACCAATATTCAAGAAGCGGTTGATTATTTTGGATTTATTGAGGATATGAGTGTATCTAAGATAGCAAAAGGTGAAGATTCTGCAATCAAGTCGGCATTTAAAAATGTTGAGATGATATCTACTCCCGTAGGTGAAGAAATTACATCGGTAAAGATTGTCAATGAACAACAGACTATGGCGATTAATGGAGAACTGACGTATGAAGTATGGCTTACAAGAGCAATTATCTTCGAAGCGGGTGGACGCGAGATATTGTTTGAAAAGGATACGGTTCCGTTTTCTGAGGAGATCACAATTCAGAGAGGGTATAATTTGATAGATAAAATCTCTGATAATGATGATTTTTTAGAGGAGTGGGATGAAGAATATACACCGGTGTATAAAAGAGAAGTTATTGTTGTAGCATCCCTTTTCGATTCGAACCGTATAAAGTTTTAGTTGATATTTTTTTGTGTTGTTAAAAGCACAGAGGAAGGAGTGTTATTTGAAGATGTATATATTTTGCTCCAAGGCATTGAAGGCTGCCTTAAATATCAAAAATAATGGATTTGTCAAAATGGTCGCAGATGCTCAATTAGATAAATTATATGCCTGGCATGGACATATAACGAAGCTCGATGGCAAGAATACAATCATATTGATGAATGATCAAACCATGTATTCATTAATCTTTCGGAACAAATTGCCACGAAGCGCCGATAAGTTTTCTGAGCTGATCAAAGAGGCTCTTTTATATACTATGGAAGTGGGCGGTTTCAATCGTCCAGAAATTGAACGCTATATGACCGGAATTGGTGATATTATATTTGCCGAGAAAACGGATCGGCAAATGACCGGAAATCTTAATCGTGCATTCCTGGATTTGGAATGGACCGGTCATAGATGGAACGAGTGTGAAAGCATCCAGGCGGAGCAAGCTGCATTCGAAAACAAAGGAATTAGAAAGCAAGGGAGTGCGTATGTGACGCCCTTTGAGAAAATGCTGGACGAGTTAATAAATGTTAATCCCATCACAGAGGAAGCAGGAGATTGATGGGGATATCATAGTTGTATATAAAATGGCTATAGAGGTTACATCCAAGAATAAATCTTCCTTTTGTGTTTACTATCGTTTCTGAAACATTCGCAGCGGCAATGAAAAAGGTCATGTCGAGCGAAGTGCTGAATTATGTCATTTACACTCGGTTATTTAGAAAAAAGGTATTAGTACCAATTTTCTAAAATAGCGATTGCTATGAATTGTAGTCACACCCAGGTTTTTTACATAGGACAGTTATTTTCGAAAGAAATAGCTGTTCTTTTTTGTTACCACTTTAGAATGGTGTATTCCATGATGGATGATAATTTTGTATAATGAAGACAGATAACTCAGTCGGAGAAATCCCCCGCCTCTAAGCGTTAGCGTAGATGGGGGTTATGACAAACTATACTCAGTCGGGGTACAAGCTCCGACTGAGTTAAACGCTCCGCGAGGATGCGCACGGATTCGGACAGGAATTTGTCTGCTGAAGCAGACCCGAATCCGGCGCGCAAGACTCGCGAGCGAGGCTTCACATTAACAAATCGAAGTTGAATAGGAAAATCAGAGAAGAAATATTTGAAGGGAGAGAATAATATGAAAAAAAATAAGAAGTTAATAGTAATTATAACAATATTTGTAGCGCTTATTTTGCTAGGTGGATGTGCTACAGGGGATGCTCCTAATAACAATGCATCAGATAATGGTGAAAACAATATTAGTTCTGTTGAACAAACCAACGATATGTCGCCTGAGGAATTATTTCAGGCATTTTGTGATGGAAAAATCACTGCCGAGGCACGTTCATATTATGACGATACTACTTGGACTATGGATAACACTAGTTTTCAGTTTGAAGAAACTACACCAGAAGAGGAGTTAGATGCTAGCTTGGCAGTCACTAAAGTTGATCCAGTAGATTTAGACAATGATGGAGAGGTTGAATATATACTTGAAAATGCAATATATGGCGATATGTGCTTTGATTGCAAAGATGGCAAAGTAGTATGTTTTGCTCAAGGCGAAGGAACAGCAGCAATGTGTTCTTTCACTCAGTATGATGGAGCGTATTGGATTGTTCACAGTGATACAACTCACAGTGGAAGATGTACATATACATTAACCAAGTTTAATGGCAATTTAGAGGTTGTAGACTCATTCAAATTTGGATGGGAGGACTGGGAAGATGATGGAATAAAAACTTATTATTTAGATGATGATGAGATAACAGAGGCTGACTATAAAGACTTGTATGATAAGGTATTTTAAATCATCAATCAAATTTAACTCAGTCGGAGAAATCCCCCACCTCTAAGCGTTAGCGTAGGTGGGGGTTATGACAAACTATACTCAGTCGGGGTACAAGCTCCGACTGAGTTAAACGCTCCGCGAGGATGCGCACGGATTCGGACAGGAATTTGTCTGCTGAAGCAGACCCGAATCCGGCGCGCAAGACTCGCGAGCGAGTCTTGACATATCAGTTGAGTACATAGGACAGTTATTTCGAAAGAGATAGCTGTCCTTTTTTGTTATTGTTTTGAATTGTGTATTCCTTACTGGATGAGGATTCTGTATAATTGAAGACAGTGAAATTAACAAATCGCGATTGAACAAAATCGCTGCGCGATGGCCTGCCTAGGCTGTGTGCAGTGATTTTCTTTTTATCAAAAAGGCAGTAGAAAGTAAGTCCTAATAGTAGTATTGTTATAGTCGCGAAACTTAACAATCAAACAGGATCATTACTAACACTGCCATGAAAAGAATACCATTCGCTTGTGCAAAGTACAAGCATCATTTTGATGTACATGCACCTCCAAAGTTTTAGTTGTTCCTATCAATGACTATACTTTCGGAGGTTTTACTATGTATGATGAATATTTGAAAAAACTTGATGAAGCAGGAAAAATACGCAATCTTAAGGAACGTTCTATATCCTGCTATCATAACTATGTTGCTTATTTTTTAAACTATGTCGGAAAAGATCCTAAGGAACTTACCTGCCAGGATGTACGAGATTTTCTTCTACGCAAAAAAGATGAGGGATTAAAGGCCACTACCTTGAATCTCTATAACTCATCTATTCGCTTTTTTTATAAGTTTGTTCTCGGCATACTTTGGGATGAGATTTTAGTCCCACGCATGATAAAAGATCAACCTTTGCCGGTTGTTCTTACATTGGATGAAGTTAATCTCTTTCTCGATAACGTTGAGGATATAAAATATAAGGCAATGTTTGCAACCATGTATTCTTCTGGAATGCGTGTATCAGAAGTCATACACTTGCATTATGATGATATTTCCAGATCAAACATGCAGATTCATGTACGGAATACTAAAAACCGCATGGATCGTTATACAATTCTCTCAAAGAAAAATCTTGATATACTCACCCGCTATTGGTTTGAGAGAAATCGCCCCACCGGCATTCTTTTCCCCAACAGATTCACAGGAGAATATCTTACAGTAAGTACTCTGGAACAGGTCATGCGCAGAGCCATTAAAGAATCAGGTATTACTGCTAAAGCAACACCTCATAGTCTTAGACACAGCTTTGCAACACATCTCATGGAGCAGGGGGTTGATCAAAAGTATATACAAACTCTTCTCGGACATAGAGATCCTAAATCCACTGAGGTATATTTACACAGAAGCAATAAGACTATTATGGGGATTCAGAGTCCTTTTGACAGAGAGGACCTAAAAAATGAATAAACCTACTGTCCAAGATATATTTTTGAAATTTTATTCTGAATATCTTGAGAAATATACACCATCAGCGGAACAGTCCAAAGTTTCAAATGCCATTATGAATTGTAAGACTTCACGCATGGGGGCAAATGTACAGGTATGCGAAGACTGTGGTTGTATTTCAATCCACTATAATTCCTGCAGAAACAGGTGTTGTCCTATGTGTCAGACTCTTCCTAAAGAAAAGTGGATGGATATGCGAAAGGAAGATGTTTTAGATGCTCCATATTTCCATCTGGTATTTACTGTTCCAGCTGAGTTGAATCCTGTTATCTACAGCAATCAAAAACTTCTTTATGATACGTTGTACCATGCTGCTTCAGCCACTATCAACGATCTCTCTGTTCAGGATAAATACCTTGGTGCAAATGTTGGATATATCTGCATACTGCACACATGGGGATCAGAGATGAATTATCACCCTCATATACACACAATACTTTTGGGTGGAGGTCTTGATAAAAACAAACATTGGAAAGATAAGGGTGATAAGTTTTTTCTACCGGTACAGGTGATCTCCAAAGTTTTTCGCGGAAAATACATGGAAGAATTAAAAAGTCTGTGGGAAGATGGAAAGCTAAAGTTTTATGGTTCATCAGAAAAATATCAGAATAGATATGAGTTTAAATCCTTAATTGATACCTGCTATTCTAAGGAATGGATTCCTCATTGCAAGAAAACATTCAATGGTGCTCAATCAGTAATTAAATACCTTGGCAAATATACTCATAGGATAGCCATAAGCAACTACAGAATCATTCGCATCAATGGTGAAAATGTCACATTTTCCGTTAAAGACTACCGTAATGAAGGCAAATGGAAGGAACTTACTATAAGTGGAGTTGAATTTATAAGGCGATTTCTTATGCATGTTCCGCCAAAGCGCTTTGTAAGAATAAGGCATTATGGATTGCTTTGCAGCCGCATGAAGAACAGTAATCTTACTTTATGCAGGAATCAACTTGGTTGTAAGAAGTATATATCCGAGCTCAGGAATATGACATCTGCTCAGATATTGGATCATCTATGGGGATTTAAGGTCGGTATATGCAAGCACTGTGGCGGAAAAGTGATTGATCATCATAGACAAAAACCGTTACTTTGTTGATATACAGGAATAATATTTGCAAAAACCTCGCATATGGGAGGTTTATTTCTGATACCCTAAAATACAAAAAACAAAAGACATAATGTATGCTATTATCTAATTAGGCAGTAAAACTGGTAAGCTCCATGAATTGAAACTCCATATGTATCGGCTCCACGGACGCTTACTTTGTTCAATTAGGTTAAATCGCAATAAGATCAAACGAAAGGGCAGTTATTGTTATAATTCAAGCTGCTTTTTCGTTTGACCTTACAGCGATTCTAACCTAAAGAATTTG
>NZ_FMXR01000024.1 GCF_900104415.1 Eubacterium oxidoreducens
TAAGGCAGGTTACCCACGCGTTACTCACCCGTCCGCCACTCAGTCACTAAATCGTCACTCCGAAGAGATCGTAATAAAGTGCTTCGTTCGACTTGCATGTGTTAAGCACGCCGCCAGCGTTCATCCTGAGCCAGGATCAAACTCTCATGTTTAATCTTTTGATAATTGCTTCAGAATTACTTCTTGGCTTTTTATCCTTGTGCATCCCTTTTAGTCAGATGCTTTACTGTTTTAAGGTGTTAATCTAATCGATTAACTGTTCTTTTAAGAACGTTTCTCTTAGAATTTTTCAAGGTTATTTCACTGTTCAGTTATCAAGGTTCGTGTCGGTTTTTGTTTTTGCCGACAACTTCTATATGTTATCATGATTATTATGTCTTGTCAACACTTTTTTTTACTTTTTTTAATCTTTCTTAACATATATTCGTTTTATTCCCTGTGGGAATTTAACTATATCATGCAATCAAAATACATGTCAATCAAAAAATAAAAAGCAACAAGATATGCTGCTTTTTATTAACGGAGAAAGAGGGATTTGAACCCTCGCGCCGGTCACCCGACCTACACCCTTAGCAGGGGCGCCTCTTCAGCCTCTTGAGTATTTCTCCTGAAGTTCATTGATTATTTATCAACTTTTGCTCACGCATAAGATATGTTACTAAAATCATGTGTATTTGTCAATGTAATTTTTTAATTTTTATTCTTATTTCTTTATGTATTATTTTAACTTGGTTTGATTATCATTTTTGACTTGGTTAAACACACACCTTCTAAATACAAGATGCGAATATTATATAAGTATTCCGACTAGAATGCTGCATTTTATATATACCTTTCATTTTATTGTACAATTTGTATATTCTCTTCCTATTTTTCTATACTATTTGTTGTTAGTCATGATAATACTATACAAAACTGATTTAAATAATATTTTTTTATTGTTTTTGGCTTTTATCTTTGCTATACTATAAAAGAAGTAATAATTCATGGATTTATCCATGGAGATATTATCCTCTTTTGTTTTAATATTGTCGACTCAAACAAAAAACACCACGTTCTGTGGTGTTTTTTGTTTGATTAATCTTCCTTATATTCCAATATTGCAGTTTCATAAAGATTATTTCCTTCACAATCCGCTACTACAACTACCGGAAAATCTTCCACCTCTAGTTTTCGTATTGCTTCAGCTCCTAGATCTTCATAACATACAATCTCAGATTTTTTTATACACTTTGATAATAATGCTCCTGCTCCTCCAATAGCTGCAAAATATACAGCTTTATTTCTAATAACCGCATTTAATACATCTTTGGTTCTCTTTCCTTTACCTATCATTGCTTTTTCTCCAAGATCAAGTAACGTTGGAGCATATTTATCCATTCTGCTGGCTGTTGTTGGTCCTGCCGACCCAATTGGTCTTCCTTCTCTCGCCGGAGATGGTCCCATATAATATATAGTACTATCCTTTATTTCAATAGGAAGTTGTTCTCCCCTTTCAAGTACTTCCATTAATCTCTTATGCGCAGCATCTCTGGCGACATATATCGTTCCTGTTATAAATACAAAATCCCCCGCATGAAGGGAACTGGCAATTTCTGCCGTAATTGGCGTCGTTATCTTTTTATCCATGAGTGCCACCTTCTTATATTTCTCTTATTGAATGTCTATTAACATGACAACAAATATTTATTGCCACCGGAAGTCCGGCTATATGTGTTGGATAAGTATCTATATTTACAGCTAATGCTGTTGTTGTACCACCTAATCCTGCCGGCCCTATTCCGCTTTTATTAATTTTATTTAACACTTCTTCTTCCATTTGTGCGACGTATGGAATTTTTGAATGTTCATTTACTGATCGTGTTAAAGCTTTTTTTGCCATAAGAGCACATTTTTCAAAGGTACCACCTACACCTACACCTACAACCATTGGAGGACAGGCGTTTGGTCCTGCATCTTTTACTGCTGTTATAATGGCATTTTTTACCCCTTCTATTCCATCTGCTGGTTTTAACATAAAAACACGACTCATATTTTCACTTCCAAATCCTTTTGGAGCAACCGTTATTTTTATCTTATCTCCTTTTACGACAGAATAATGAATAATTGCCGGTGTATTATCCTTTGTATTTTCTCGGATTAATGGATCTTTCACAACCGATTTTCTAAGATATCCATCTACATACCCTTGACGAACACCTTCATTTACTGCTTCTTCAACGTCTCCATCCACAAAGTGTACATCTTGACCTACTTCAAGAAATATTACAGCCATTCCTGTATCCTGGCAGATTGGAATCATATCATCCTTGGCTATTTTTAAATTTTCCTGAAGCTGATTAAGTACTTTCTTTCCTATTGGTGACTTTTCTGTTTGAACAGAATCCTTCAATGCATTCTTCATATCCGGTGTCAAATCATAATTTGCTTCTATACACATTTCTTTAATTGCTTCCGTAAGTTCTGTTACGGAAACATTTCTAATATTGCCCACTTTTTTTTCCTCTTTATTCTTGTTCTTCCTCTTGTGATGGTTGGCCTTCCTCCGAATAATCCATTAATGATTTATCTTCTTTAACCTTTGCAATGCTAGCAACTAAGATATCTTCATCAAGATTAATTAATTTAACTCCGGAGGTAATTCTTCCAAGTACGGAAATATTTTCCACCGGCATTCTTATAATGACTCCGGCTGTTGTAATCATCATGATTTCATCGTCTTTATTTACGGCCTTTGCACCAACAATATTTCCTGTTTTTTCAAGAACTTTGTAGCATTTAACACCTTTACCACCACGATTTTGTGCTGAAAAATCATCCATTCTTGTGAGTTTTCCAAGACCTTTTTCTGATGCGATTAACATATATTCTCCCATGTCAGATAACTGCATAGAAACAACCGTATCCCCTGGAATCATGTTCATACCTATTACTCCAAATGTGTTTCTACCTGTTTTTCTGACATCGGTTTCTTTAAAACGTATACACTGTCCAAAGTTTGTTATTAACAATGCTTCTTTTGTATTATCTGTGACCATAACATCAATTAATTTATCATCGTCACGAAGTGCTATTGCAGTTAAACCTTTTTTACGGACATTTACATAATCCATTAAGGATGTCTTTTTCACAATTCCATTCTTTGTCGCCATTAAAAGGAATTTATCTTCTTCATATTCTTTAAATGGAATTACTGTCGTAATTTTTTCATCCGGCTGTAGCTGTAAAATATTAATAATCGCAGTTCCTCTAGATGTACGTGATGCTTCCGGAATCTCATATGCTTTAATTCGATAAACTCGTCCTGTGCTGGTAAAGAACATCAAATAATGATGTGAGGTTGTCATAAATAATTCCTCAATATAATCATTTTCAATGGTCTCCATTCCCTTAATTCCTTTTCCGCCACGATGCTGAGACTTAAAATTATCTGTACTCATACGCTTGATGTAACCAAGTTTTGTCATCGTAATGACGGTATTCGTCTCCGGAATCAGATCTTCCATGGAAATATCGAACTCATCAAAACCGATGCTTGTTCTTCTTTCATCTCCATATTTATCCGCAATCTGTGAGATTTCTGTCTTAATGACGCCAAGTAAGATATTCTCATCTCCAAGAATTGACTTGTAGTATTCAATCTTCTTTTTGAGTTCTTCATACTCAGCTTCTAATTTTTCACGTTCCAAACCTGTCAGTGAACGAAGACGCATATCTACAATTGCCTGTGCCTGCGCGTCTGACAATCCAAAACGAGAAATTAATCCTTCTTTTGCCTGCTGCGTATTACTGCTTGCACGAATAATCTTAATTACCTCATCAATATTATCCTGTGCAATTAATAAACCTTCGACAATATGAGCTCTTTCTTCTGCTTTGTTCAGTTCATACTTTGTTCTTCTAGTTACAACATCTTTTTGATGATCCAAATAATAATTCAGAAGTTCAAGAAGAGTTAAAATCTTAGGCTGATTATCCACAAGTGCAAGCATAATTACACCAAATGTATCCTGCAATTGTGTATGTTTATATAACTGATTTAAAACGATATTCGGATTTACATCTCGACGAAGTTCAATAACAACACGCATTCCCTGTCTGTCCGATTCATCGCGAAGATCGGTAATACCGTCTACTCTCTTTTCTTTGTGAAGTTCGGCAATTTTTTCAACCAGTCTTGCCTTATTTACCATGTATGGAAGTTCCGTTACAACAATACGATTCTTTCCATTGTCCATCGGTTCAATATTAGTTACCGCACGAACACGGATTTTGCCTCGTCCCGTACGATACGCCTCATTAATTCCGGCTGTTCCCATTATTTCAGCACCTGTCGGAAAGTCCGGTCCCTTTACAATCTCAAGAATTTCATCAATTGTTGTTGTTCTGTTTTCTTCTACCTGGTTATCGATGATTTTTACGACAGCACCAATAACCTCACGAAGATTGTGAGGTGGAATATTGGTTGCCATACCTACCGCGATACCGGTTGTACCATTCACCAAAAGATTTGGAAAACGTGATGGAAGAACAACCGGCTCTTTTTCGGTTTCATCATAGTTTGGCATGAAATCAACCGTATCTTTGCCGAGATCTTCAATCATGTGATTAGCAATCTTATCAAGTCTGGCTTCTGTGTATCGCATAGCTGCTGCACCGTCGCCATCCACAGATCCAAAGTTACCATGACCGTCAACGAGTGTATAACGCATTGACCAATCCTGCGCCATGTTGACTAATGCACCATAAATAGAACTATCTCCGTGTGGATGATATTTACCCATGGTATCACCAACGATTCTCGCACACTTTTTATGCGGCTTATCGTAGGTGTTGCTCATTTCATTCATGGAATATAAAATACGTCTTTGTACCGGTTTTAAACCATCTCTGACATCCGGAAGTGCTCGCGACACAATTACGCTCATCGCATAATCAATATACGAGTTCTCCATTGTTTTTTTCAAGTCGACATCATTAATGTTGTCAAAAATTTTGTCATCCATTCTAAATAATCCTCCTAGCGGATTTACATATCACTACTAAATATCAAGATTCTGCGCAAACTTCGCATTCTTCTCGATAAATTCTCGTCTCGGCTCAACCTTATCACCCATCAACGTCATGAAAGTAAGATTGATTTCCGAACTATAATCTTCATCAAATACAACTCTGTGAAGAATTCTTGTCTCCGGATCCATAGTGGTTTCCCAAAGCTGTTCCGCATCCATCTCTCCCAGTCCTTTGTATCGTTGAATCTTATTGTTACCATCACGACCAATCTCCGTCATGATGGTATTCAGCTCTTCATCACTATAGGCGTACCATACCTTTTTCGCTCTTTCCACCTTATAAAGTGGTGGCTGTGCCAGATATACATGACCTTGTTTAATCAGTTCCGGCATAAATCGATATAAGAATGTCAACATCAGTGTACTGATATGTGCACCGTCGACATCGGCATCCGTCATGATAATAATTTTATTGTAACGAAGCTTTGTGATATCAAAGTCTTCATGAATTCCCGTACCGAATGCAGTAATCATGGCGCGAATTTCAGCATTTGCAAATATCTTATCCACCCGCGCTTTTTCTACATTCAAAATCTTTCCTCTAAGAGGAAGAATTGCCTGAGTTGCTCTTGAACGGGCTGTTTTTGCAGATCCACCCGCGGAATCACCCTCGACAATAAAGATTTCACAATTCTTTGGATCTTTATCAGAGCAGTCTGCAAGCTTACCTGGAAGAGCAGATCCTTCAAGTGCTGTCTTTCTTCTTGTCAAATCTCTTGCCTTACGTGCTGCATCTCTCGCACGCTGCGCCAAAAGTGACTTTTCGCAGATAATCTTGGCAACATTTGGATTTTGCTCAAGAAAATAGGTCAAATGTTCATTGACTACTGCATCAACAGCTCCTTTTGCCTCGCTGTTTCCAAGTTTTTGCTTTGTCTGTCCTTCAAACTGAGGCTCTTCGATCTTGACACTGATAACAGCTGTCATACCTTCACGTATATCTTCACCGGTTAAAGCCGGATCAGAATCTTTTAAGATTTTATTGGCTCTGGCATAAGTATTAAATGTTCTGGTAAGAGCATTTCTAAAACCGGTCAGATGCATACCACCTTCCGGTGTATTGATATTATTAACAAAACTGATTGTATTTTCCTGATAAGCATCATTATGCTGAAGTGCAACTTCTACATACACTCCATCTTTTGTTCCTTCACAGTAAATGACTTCCGGATAGGCTGCTTCACTGCTACCATTTAAATAGGTCACAAATTCTTTAATTCCGCCTTCATAATGGAAGATTTCTTCAACCGGTTCTTCTTCTCTTTTATCCACTAGTGTTATATGAAGATCCTTTGTTAAAAATGCCGTCTCTCGTAGTCTTTTCTTAAGAATATTATAATCATAAACCACATCATCAAATATTGATGGATCCGGCTGAAAATGTACCATTGTTCCGGTATCATCTTTATCACAATCCCCAATTATTTCTACAGGTGTTAATATCTTACCTCTTGCATAACTCTGCTTGTGGATATGACCATCACGTTTTATTTGAACTTCCAGATTTGTAGAAAGAGCATTTACGACAGATGCACCTACTCCATGAAGACCTCCGGATACTTTGTATCCTCCTCCTCCAAATTTTCCACCGGCATGTAATACCGTAAATACAAGTTCTACACCTGACTGGCCGCTTTTTTTATTGATATCCACAGGAATACCTCTACCATCATCAATAACGGTAATAGATTCTCCTTTATTTATTTCAACTCTAATATGTTTACAAAATCCAGCAAGTGCTTCATCAACTGCATTATCTACTATTTCATAAACGAGGTGGTGCAATCCTTGGGATGAAGTACTACCAATATACATACCAGGTCTTTTTCTTACTGCTTCTAATCCTTCTAATACCTGGATTTGATCTGCTCCGTACTCCGCTGCCATAATTTCCTCCTTACATTTGTTCCTGTAACTTTTCACTCACATTACCGCTTATTACTTGAAATACTTTATCAACTTCAAAACTGTTTTTTACAAATTCATCCAGTCCTGTGCATGTAATAAGCGTCTGTGTTTCTTTTATTTGCTGCAATAAATAATTTTGCCTGTTACTATCTAATTCTGATAATACATCATCAAGTAATAATACAGGTTCGTCATCTATTGTTTTTTTTACTATTTCTATTTCTGAAAGTTTTAAAGACAGTGCAGATGTTCTTTGCTGTCCCTGAGAACCAAACTTTCTAATGTCTACCCCTTCTATCAAAAATGATAAATCATCTCTATGAGGTCCTGTTGTAGTTATTCTGTTTTTTAAGTCTTTCCACTTATTTTCTTTTAGTTGTTTTTCGAAATTTTCAATTTCGACTTCCGGTTCATAAGAAAGTTCTAAAACTTCTCTTTCTCCGGAAATCTTATAATGAGTTTTTCTTACAATCGGTGCTATTTCCTGAACAAACTTTTTTCTTCTTTCAATCAAATAAGACCCATATTTTATAAGTTGCATATCCCAAATTGGAAGAGTTTCCTCCAAAGAAGAATTAAATGCAATATCTTTTAGAAGTTTATTTCTTTGCTGCACAACTTTGTTGTAGTTTGTAAGATTATATAAATAGATTTTATCAAGCTGACATAACTCTAAATCCAAAAATCTTCTTCTTTCAGAAGGACCTTTTTTTATGATATTTAAATCCTCTGGCGAAAAGAAAATGATATTTAATATTCCAAATATTTCACTTGCTTTTTTTATAGCGATCTTATTGATTGCTATCCCTTTTGCTTTATTATTTTTTAAATGAATATCAATCATATAATCTTTCTCATTTTTTTCTACATTTACCTGAATATGAGACTCTTCTTTTCCAAATTGAATCATATCCCTATCATGGCTTCCTTTATGAGATTTAGATGTAGCACTTACATATAAAGCTTCTAAAATATTTGTCTTACCCTGCGCATTGTCTCCATAAAAGATATTTGTACCGGGACTTAAATTGATATCTAAATAATTATAGTTTCGAAACTGGTTTAACTTTATGGATTTTACAATCATTGAACCACTTTCACCACTTCTCCCTGAAAACTCACTTTATCTCCAGGATATATTTTTTTCCCTCGTTGTGTACATATTTCACCATTTACTAAAACCATTTCATCTGCTATTACCATTTTGGCATCTACTCCGCTTCCTACGAAACCTGCCAACTTAAGCAACTGGCCTAGTTTTATGAAATCATCACGAATTACAACTTCTTCCATATCCTAATTCCTTTTCTTATACATTATTAAAATTTACCGGAAGAATCAGATAAATATATTTTTCCTCTAAATCTTTAATAAAACATGGTGCTTTAGGATTTACCATATACAAACTAACTTCTTCATCTTCTATAACACGAAGAGCATCGATAAAGAATTTATGATTAAATCCTATCATAATATCTTTTCCTTCTTTCTTGATTTCGATGTCTTCTTTCATGTTACCTACAAATGAATTAATCTTAAGCTCCATATTTTCTTGATTAATATCCATAATAATTGGCTTTTTGTCTCCCTCTTTTACTAATGGAGTAGCACGATTAATAGCTCCTAATAATTGTCTTTTATTAATGATTACTTTGGTTTCATAATCATGAGACAACATTTTTTCAATCTTAAAATATTCGCCTTCAATCAACCTAGATACAACAGTTGTCTGATCAAATTCAAATACAATATGATTACGACTAAAATAAATGGTAACCATTTTTTCTGTATCATCTGTCAGAATCTTAGCAATTTCCTGAAGTGTTTTTCCCGGAACTACTACTTTTTTAGGTGTATAGGATTCTTTCAGTTCTATATTTCTGATGGAAATACGATGTCCATCCATTGATACAACTTTTAAATTATTCTCTTGAATTTCAAACAATTCTCCCGTCATAATTTTGTTACTTTCACTTTGATCAGCAATTGAAAAAATTGTTTGATGTATTACTTCTTTTAAGGTGTATTGAGATATTTCTATTGAGTCATTTTTTTCTATATCTGGAAGATACGAAAAGTCTTCGCCTGATTTTCCTATAATGGTATATTTTGCATTTTCACAGGTAATGATTGTTTTAAAAGAAGAATCGGTTTCGATTGTAACTTCACTTTCATTTTCTTGAAATTTACTTACAATATCTGAAAAAATCTTTGCATCTAGAGCTATAATTCCTCGTTCTTCTATATCTCCATCTATAATGGTTGTTATACCAAGTTCCATATTATTAGCAGTTAATGTTATCTGCCCTGCAGATGCATCTATTAGGATACATTCTAAGATTGCCATTGATGTTCTTGATGGAACTGCTTTTGATACAACATTAATTCCTTTCAATAAATTTGATTTTGAACATATTAATTTCATTTTTGTAATGTGACCCCTTTCACAACTTATTATTCTCCGCTGCTTTATATATAAATATATAATATATTATTCTTAGTATTAGTCTTAGTAGCTGTGAATTGGTTAATAAGTGCCTTCAGCCCAGTATTTACAGGAAAAACACCTATGTATAACTATGTGATAAACCTTCTTATAAGCGGATGATAAAAAGAATGATTTTGTGAATAAATAAAGCTTTGATATTTATCCACTTATATTCACAGCTAATCCACAGAATCTGTTAGTGAATACGGTGAATAAAAATAGTTTCTATTCACCGGAGTATAGTGTACAAATTGTGGATAATGTTAATTAGGATTTATTTTTTTTATAATAGTATCTATTAGATTTTTAGTTTCTTCATTAGAATGATATTCTTCTGATATTTTTTTTGCCCCGTGTAGAACTGTGGAATGGTCTCTGCCACCCAATAGATTTCCGATTGCCTCGGATGAAGAATCTGTAAGTTCATTACATAAGAACATAGCAATCTGTCTAGGTCTTACTACATCTTTACTTCTATTTGTGGATAACAGCTTTTCCATTGATACCTGAAAGTGATCAGATACTACTTCTATAATTAATTGAGCAGTTATTTCTTTTGGCTTATCAGGAGAAATAATGTTTTGTAATTGTTTTTCTGCTGTTTCAATTGTTATGTCTTCATTAATTAGTTTAGAGTAAGCAATTAGTTTATTGAGTGCTCCTTCAAGCTCTCTTACATTTGATTTGATATTAGTAGCAATAAAACTTAATATATCATCGGAAAATGTGATGTCTGATGATTCTAATTTTTTTCGTAAAATTGCCATCCTGGTCTCATAATCAGGAAATCCGATATCAGCTAAAAGTCCCCATTCAAATCTTGTTTTTATTCTAGATTCTAGAGTTTCCATCTCTTTAGGTGATTTATCAGAAGAAATTATAATCTGTTTACCTGCGGAATGAAGACCGTTAAAAGTAAAGAAGAATTCTTCTTGTGTACTGTCTTTTCCAATAATAAATTGAATATCGTCGACCATGAGTACATCAACTTTACGATATTTATCTCTAAATTTTGACATGGATGAAGTACTTCCTGAACGGATAGATTCAATTACTTCATTTGTAAATTCTTCTGCAGTTACGTAAATGATATTTGTATTTGGACTATGCTCCAAAATAAAATGACCGATAGAATGCATAAGATGAGTTTTACCAAGTCCAGGTCCACCATATATGTATAATGGGTTATATGATTCGCCGGGAGATTCTGCAACAGCAAGACAGGCAGAATGAGCAAATCTGTTATTACTTCCTACTACAAATGTATCAAAAGTATATTTGGGATTAAGATTAGCCTTTGCAGCTTGAATCATTGCCTGGGTTTGTGCAGGACTATGCATTGCTTTTTCTTGTTGGTCTGTTATTTTTTGTTCTGGTTTGATAAATTCTATATTATAATAATTACCGGTGAGAACACCGATTGCTTCTTTAATAAATATTTTGTATCTTTTATCTAAGAATCCAATGGATAAAGGGTTGTCAGATCCGGTAGAAATATAGATAGTATTATTCTCTTGATGAGAAATTTCTAAAGGCTTAAGCCAGGTTTGAAATGATATCTCTTCGATATCACAAGCTTCCCTGACATAATCAAGAATTTTATTCCAGTTATCTTTAACATTTTGCATGTAAAAAACTCCTATGTAAGAATATAGATGTGTGCATAAAATCACACTTTTTATAATAAACTAAGTTGTGCTTTTTATCAACATTTAAAATACCCTATTATAATAAGGAAGAAACTAATTCTTTTTTTATCAATTCAACATATTGTATTTAATTATTATTTATTTTCATAGATATTGATTTTTGTTGTAAATATTATAAAAAACCGCATAATTACTTGACTTGATGGGGTTATCTGATATAATTGGAGTGATGTTTTTTAACGTAGAGGAGGTGGATATCTATGAAAATGACTTATCAACCAAAAAGAAGACAGAGATCTAAAGTTCACGGTTTTAGAAAAAGAATGAGTACAGCTGGTGGTAGAAAAGTAATTGCTGCTAGAAGATTAAAAGGAAGAAAAAAATTATCAGCATAGGCCACTCAACTAGTGGTCTTTTCTTCTTTTTAAATATTAAATATTTTATAAGATGAAATATTCAGAATCGTTAAAGAAAAATATTGATTTTACTCATGTTTATAGACATGGCAAGTCATTCGCTAACAAACTTCTTGTTATGTACATGATTGAAAATCATACAAAAAGAAACAGAATTGGTATATCAGTTAGCAAAAAAGTCGGAAATAGTGTTATTAGACATCACCTGACTCGTTTAATTCGAGAAAGTTATAGACTACATGAAGAGATGTTTGATCCAGGATTTGACATTGTAGTCGTCGCAAGGGTATCCGCGAAGAAAGCTTCTTATCATCAAATCAATGAAGCGGTTCTTCACTTGCAAAATCTTCACAAAAATAAGATGAATAAGAAGATGGAATAGGATTTGAAAAAGGTATTAATTTTTATAATCAGGGTGTATCAGTATGGTATATCGCCTACAAAAACTACAAAATGCCCCTATTATCCATGTTGTTCAAGATATGGGATAGAGGCCATAACGAAGCATGGCGCTTTAAAGGGGAGTGTATTGACTGCCTGGAGATTGGTTCGATGTAATCCTTTTTCAAAGGGGGGCTATGATCCCGTTCCATAGGAGGAGGAAAGAAATTGACCCAGATGATGCTTACCCAGTATTCTGGTAGGATTTTAGGACCGATTGCAAAGTTACTTGGTTATCTTATGAATGGAATTTACATTTTTTTAGATAATGTATTTCATATTCAAAATATCGGTCTTTGTATTATCGTTTTTACGGTAATTATTTATGTAGCAATGCTGCCACTTACCTTTAAGCAGCAAAAATTTGCAAAATTGAATAAGATTATGCAACCTGAAATAAAAAAAATTCAGGAAAAGTATAAAGGAAGACGTGATTCTGCATCACAGCAAGCTATGCAGGAACAGACACAGGCTATTTATGATAAGTATGGTGTTTCACCAATGGGAAGTTGTATACAGATGGCTATACAGATTCCTATTCTTTGGTCTTTGTATCGTGTTATTTATAATGTACCTGCTTATGTACCAAGAATTAAAGCAACTTTTGCTTCTCTTGTTGCCTCTATTATGGCTGTTGATGGTTTTCAGGATAAATTAACATCACTAAGTGAAAGTGTTTCAATTAGAAATTTAAATGTTGATTTTTCTGTTACAGATACTACAGAGCTTGGAAATTATATTATTGACCTTGTTTATAAGCTTCCGACAGCAGGATGGGATACTTTCCGTGAGCTGTTTTCATCTCTTAGCGGAGATATTACAGCTATGCAAGAATCCATAATGAATTACAATTACTTTTTAGGACTTAATATTTCAGAATCGTCATGGTCTATGATTAAGTTAGGTGGACAGACTGGAACTGCCTGGTTTATTATAGGAGGAATTTTAATTCCTGTTATTTCTGCTTTAACTCAGCTTATGAATATTAGATTAACCTCTGCAAATGCCGCTTATGATGCTAATGATGCCATGGGTCGCCAGATGAAGATGATGAATTATTTCATGCCAATCTTCTCATTTATCATGGTATTTTCATTACCAATTGGTGTTGGTATCTATTGGATTGCAGGTGCTTGTATTCGAACTTTGTTACAGCTTTTAATCAATCGTCATTTAAATAAGTTGGATTTTGATCAAATAGTTGAGCAAAATAAAGAAAAAGCAAAAGCGAAAGCAGCTAAGAGAAAAGAACGCCGTGGTGTTTATGAAAATCAGATTCGATCCGGAGCTTCTATGAAGACAAAGAATATCGATACAAGTAAGATTGATAATGCGAAAAATTCAAATAAGAATTATAAGTCCGGATCAATGGCTTCAAAAGCGAATATGGTAAAAAATTATAATAATTCGCAGAATAAAAAAAAGAAGTAGGGAGGTTTTCTAATCATGGAATTTAAAGAATTTACCGGTAAGACAAAAGATGAAGCTATTACAGCTGCATCAGTTGAATTAGGAGTTGCCTCGAGTGAACTTGATATAGAAGTTTTAGAAGAAGGCAGTTCAGGATTTCTTGGATTTAATAGTAAACCGGCTGTTATAAAAGCAAGAAAAAAATTTTCTGTAGAAGATACTATTAAAGAATTTTTATCTAATGTTTTTCATGCTATGAACCTTGAGGTTGAAATGAATATTAGCCTGGAAGATGAAAATGTTTATAATATTGAATTTAAGGGCGATAATATGGGTGTTTTGATAGGAAAGAGAGGACAAACACTTGATTCTTTACAATATCTAACTAATCTGGCTGTTAATCGTAATTCAGATGTATACTACAAGGTGAAACTTGATACTGAGAATTATCGTCAGAGAAGAAAGGACACTCTTGAAAATCTTGCTAAAAATATTTCATATAAGGTAAAACGTACTAAGAGAATGGTTTCTTTAGAGCCAATGAATCCTTATGAAAGAAGAATTATTCATTCCGCTCTGCAGAATGACAAATTTGTTACGACTCATAGTGAAGGGGAAGAACCTTATCGCCATGTTGTTGTTACTTTAAAAAAATAATCATTAGGAAATCTCAGAGGCATTTGATGTGCTTCTGAGATTTTTCATTATGTGATATAGTATTTGTACACTATTTTATCCCGGTTGTGAATGATCCTTTCTTTTTGGCAAAGAACAGGGTCGAGACTTGAAATGAGGAATTTGATATGTTTCAAAATGATACGATTGCAGCTATTGCAACAGGTATGACGAATTCAGGTATTGGAATAATTCGTATAAGCGGTGAAGGTGCATTTGATGTTATTGATCGCATTTACCAGTCAAAAAAAGGAAAGAAAGTATTGTCAGAGCAACCATCTCATACGGTTCATTATGGGATGATTGTTGATGGTGATCATATTATAGATGAAGTTTTGGTTTTGATGATGAAAGGACCTAATTCTTATACAGCGGAAGATACTGTGGAGATTGATACGCATGGCGGAAGTTATGTGATGCAAAGGATTCTTGACACTGTTATAAAAAACGGAGCAAGACTGGCACAGCCTGGTGAATTTACTAAAAGAGCTTTTCTAAATGGAAGGATTGATTTATCCCAGGCAGAATCTGTTATGGATGTTATTTCTGCTAAAAATGAATTCGCTCTTAGTAATTCTGTTAATCATTTACAAGGTGCTTTATATGAGAAAATTAAGAATCTTAGAGAAATGATTCTGCATGAAACTGCTTTTATAGAATCAGCACTTGATGATCCGGAACACTACTCATTAGACTCTTATCCACAGCAATTAAGCTTAATTGTGGATAAATTAATAAATAATACACAGAAGTTGATAAAAACTGCAGCTAATGGAAAGATTTTAAGCGAGGGTATTACAACTGTAATCGTAGGGAAGCCAAATGCCGGAAAGAGTTCTTTGCTTAATGCTTTAATAGGCGAAGAAAAGGCTATTGTTACGGATATTGCCGGAACAACCAGGGATGTGTTAGAACAGCAGCTTCGTTTAGATGGATTGATTTTAAATCTTATCGATACTGCTGGAATTAGACAGACTGTGGATACAGTGGAAAAAATAGGTGTGGATCGTGCTATCGCATCTGTTGATAAAGCTGATTTAATTATTTTTCTTGTGGATGGATCGATACCTTTAGAGGAAGAAGATATTAAGATACTAGAATATATTAAAGATAAGAAAGTGATTTGTATCTTAAACAAATCTGATTTGGATTTTGTTGTTTCAAAGGAAGATATTTTAAAATATTTGGATGCTCCTGTGATTTCTATTTCAGCCAAGAAACAAGAAGGTATTGATTCTTTATCTTCTTATATTAAGGATATGTTCATACGTAAAGAAATCGATTATAATGATGAAGTATTTATAACAAATGCAAGGCATGAACAAGCGTTAAGAGATACCTTATCTTCTTTAGAACTTGTAAAAAGCAGCATTGAGCAGAATATGCCGGAGGATTTCTTTTCTATAGATTTAATGAATGCTTATGATTCCTTAGGAAATATTATAGGTGAGTCTACTTCTGAAGATCTTGTTGATGAAATTTTTAGCAAATTCTGTATGGGTAAATAGATGGAAGGGTTAATAACATGGCAAAATTAGTAGAAGAGTATGACGTATGTGTAGTTGGTGCCGGACATGCCGGTTGTGAAGCTGCACTTGCATGCGCCAGAAAAGGTTTATCAACAATCATATTTACAGTTAGTATTGAGAGCGTGGCTATGATGCCATGTAATCCAAATATCGGAGGAAGTTCAAAAGGTCACCTTGTAAGAGAAATTGATGCGCTTGGTGGACAGATGGGTATTAATATTGATGCGACTTTTATTCAGTCAAAAATGCTTAATAAGTCTAAAGGTCCAGCAGTGCATTCTCTAAGAGCTCAAGCTGATAAAAACGCGTATAGTTCATTGATGAGAAGAACTTTGGAAAATACAGAAAATCTTGTTCTCAAACAGGCTGAAGTTACGGATTTGATAGTTGAAGATGGTAAAGTAAAAGGTGTTAGAACTTTTACAGGTGCAACTTATTTATCTAAAGCAGTTGTGTTGTGTACGGGTACGTATTTGAATGCGAGATGTCTTTGCGGTGATTCCATTACCTATACCGGTCCAAATGGTCTTCAATCTGCTACTCATCTTTCAAAATCGTTAGTTGATAATGGTGTAAAAATGCTCCGCTTCAAGACAGGTACACCGGCAAGAATAGATAAAAGATCTATAGATTTTACGAAAATGCAACCTCAGTTTGGCGATGAAATAATTGTTCCTTTTTCATTTACTACTAATCCTGATGAAATTCAAAAGGAGCAAGTATGTTGTTATCTTACTTATACAAATGAACAGACTCATGAAATTATTAAAGATAACCTAGATCGTTCACCGATGTATTCGGGTATGATTGAGGGAACAGGACCAAGATATTGTCCATCAATAGAAGATAAAGTTGTAAAATTTGCTGATAAGAATAGACATCAGGTATTTATAGAACCAGAAGGCCTCAATACTAATGAAATGTATGTTGGAGGAATGTCATCTTCTCTTCCTGAGGATGTACAACATGATATGTATCATTCTGTTGCAGGCCTTGAAAATGCTAAGATAGTGAGAAATGCTTACGCAATAGAATATGATTGTATAAGCGCTGTTCAACTAAAATCTTCTCTTGAATTTAAAGAGATAGAAGGATTATTTAGTGGCGGACAGTTTAATGGTAGTTCCGGTTATGAAGAAGCAGCAGCGCAAGGACTTGTTGCTGGGATTAATGCTGCTTCTAAAATCCTTGGACAGGAACCTTTGGTTTTAAAAAGATCGGATGCTTATATTGGAGTTTTAATTGATGATCTTGTAACGAAAGAAACAACCGAACCTTACCGCATGATGACATCAAGAGCGGAATATCGTCTACTTTTGCGTCAGGATAATGCTGATCTAAGATTAACGGAAATTGGTTTTCAATATGGTCTTATTTCAAAGGAACGTTATGAGATGGTTCTTGAAAAGAAAAAGGAGATTGCAAAAGAAGTTGATAGAATTAAGCAGGTAACAATTGGAGCAAATAAAAATGTTCAAGCTTTGTTATCAGAACTAGGATCTACTACGATAAAGACAGCTACAACATTGGCAGAACTCATCAGAAGACCAGAATTAAATTATGACTTAATTAGTGAATTAGATTCTGAAAGACCGGAGTTATCTTGGGATGTCATAGAGCAGGTGAATATTAATATTAAGTACGAGGGATATATCTTAAGACAGCTTAAACAAGTTGAAGAGTTTCATAAATTAGAAAATAAGAAGATTCCAGATAATTTTGATTACAGTAAAGTTTCTTCTTTGAGAATCGAAGCGGTGCAAAAGCTTAATAAATTGAAACCTGCTTCAATTGGGCAAGCTTCGCGTATTTCAGGTGTTTCACCGGCAGATATTTCAGTTTTACTGGTATATTTACAGCAAAAAGGAAAAGAATATGAATAAGAAAGAATTATTAGATGAATCTTTAAAAAAAATAAAGATTGAAGCTTCTGATGAGCAGCTAGATCAATTACTTGATTATTATGATTTTTTGATTAAAACAAATGAAACGCTGAATCTTACTCGCATTACGGAATTTGAAGATGTTGTAATGAAACATTTTGTGGATAGCTGTGCTATTGGTCAGTATGTGGATTTACATAGAAGTCTTTCTATAATTGATATTGGAACCGGTGCTGGCTTTCCAGGTATTCCTCTTAAAATTATTTATCCGGAGCTTTCGGTAACGCTTGCAGATTCTTTAAACAAGAGAATACGGTTTTTGGAGGAAGTAATACAATTATTATCATTAGAAAATATCCGCACTATACATTCTAGAGCGGAAGATTTAGGAAAAAATTGTGATTTTAGAGAAAAATTTGATCTTTGTGTATCTCGAGCGGTCGCTAATCTTTCAACTCTTAGTGAATTAGCGATTCCACTTGTAAAAGTAGGAGGAAATTTTATTTCTTATAAATCTGGTGAAATAGATCAAGAATTAAAAGATGCAGAATTTGCTGTTGGGGAGCTTTCAGGCAGAATAAAAGATGTATTATATTTTCAATTACCGGGAGATGAAATATCAAGATCTTTTGTTATGATAGAAAAGGTCAGAAAAACTAAGAAAAAGTATCCAAGAAAAGCAGGGACACCATCAAAAAATCCTTTGCAGGATATAAGTAGCTGTGAACGATAAAAAAATGTCGGACTTTTTAAGTCCGGCATTTTTATGATTCTAGAAAAATTTTTAATTGTGATAGAAAACTTTCTGGTTTTTCTAATTGTGGCAAACGAGAAGTATTTTCTATATATGTTGCTTCGATAGAAGGATTCATCTCTATATAGGTTTCTATGATTTGGTCGGCCATTGGTGTTTGAGTTCCCTCTATGATATAGATACTGTGATTCAGTTTCTTTAGTGCATGTGCAATGTTAATATTTGTATATCGTGAAAAAATACTTGAATACAAGAATTTTCCTCGACTTTCTTCATTATGAGCTGATACGTAGTATTCGTTAATCATAGAATTGGAAATTAAGTGACTTTTGAAAAAATTCTTTTGCTTTAATCCCAAGATGATATTTTTTTCTGAATAAATCATATTATAGATGCTTGTTCCAAATATAGGAGTTTCAAGAACCTTCTTCATAATACGATTTCTTTTGCCTGGTGTTTTCGATAATGTGATTATGTCAGTTGGATTGACCAGTACTATTTTGTTAAAACAATCAGGATTCATATTACAGGCCATAATGGTAAAGGAGCCGGAATCACCGGTTGCTATTACATCTGTTTTCTGACCAATTATTTTTTTTATAAAGTCTGTTAATAGCTGAACATATAGGTAATTGGTATATGTCATATTAGGTTTTTCAGAGTCTCCGCAGCCAAGCAAATCTAAAGCGTAGACAGTATTTGTCTTAGATAACTTTGAAATGATTTTGTCCCATTCAACTCTTGATGAAGCTGGGTTTAAGTCATGTATGAGAAGAATGGGAGATCCCTTTCCCTTCTTTATATAAGAGATGTTACCATATCGCCATGTCATGATCTTAGATGCTTCAAAGTTGTCTCTATGTCTATTAGATGCCCTAAAAGCGATTAGTTTATTTGCACCATAAATCGCTGCTATAGCAGCACCGCCTATTAAGACTGTGTTTATTACTTTTTTATTCATAGCAATCCTCCTTTTAGGCGTTTTGTCTATTATCATTATAATGGATTCTATTTTTTTTCACAATGATAAAAGGTTCACATTGCATTTTTAGGTCTTATATTATAAAATACACTTGGTACTTTATATGTAAAAACATATGTTCGAAGGAGGCTGCTTTATTGGTACGTGACTTTTTACAGGATTACTATGACGATCTTAATAGGAAGAAAAGTCAATTGTCTAAGCAGAGTCGGTCTTTAAAAAAGCAGATTGATGATTATAATTTAAAAATTGCAGAACTAGAATCTGCAAAGGATCACGTTCAGGTTGGATTTACCCCAACCGGGTTTGATGAGAAGGATGCAGAAACTCTTTCCTTGTTAAAAAGAGAAGTTCGTAAATATTCCCGCAAACAAGACCACTTCTTAAAGGAGATAGAAGAAATTGATTCTAAATTACTTCTTTTGTCTCATGAGATAGATCAATGTGCTGTTGTAGTAGAGGGTGACGTTAATAATGATTTATCTTTTGTTTCCGAAGTAGATCCTATTAATGCTGCTTTACATCGTAAAATATTAGAATCTCAGGAAATGGAAAGACAAAGAATTGCTAGAGATTTACATGATTCTACGGTTCAGACTTTAACAAGTTTTGTTCATAAGATGGAATTGTGCTCCCGACTTATGGAGATTGATCAGGTAAGATGTAAGTTGGAAATGAAGATTATGAATAACCAGTTAAGATCTTCTATTGAAGAACTTAGAGAAATTATTTATAATCTTAGACCTATGTCATTTGATGATATTGGTCTTGATGTAACAGCACAAAGAATGTTAGACCATTTGGCAAAAAAGTCTCCTACAGCTACTTCATTTAAATTTATTTCAGATGGAAATTTGAATGATATTCCTCAGGTAATTTCGTTAACACTATTACATATTATGGAAGAAAGCTGTAATAATGCTTTAAAATATGCCAATGCTTCTTTGATTGAAGTATCAATGATTAATCATGACGGATTAATTGAAGTAATGATTAGGGATGATGGAGATGGATTCGACCAGAATGAGGTTGCGAGCAAAAAAACTAATGATGCAACACACGGGTTTGGTATGTCCATTATGAAAGAAAGAGTATTTTTATTAAATGGTAGTCTTTTGATTGAAAGCAAACCGGGTAATGGAACAATAGTTAAAATTACTGTTCCACTCAAAAAGGAGGATTAATTAATGATTAAATTGATGTTAACTGATGATCATGCTATGGTTCGTGAAGGATTAAAAAACCTTTTGGAACTGGAAGAAAATTTTGATGTTGTAGCTGAGGCTAGTGATGGACTTGAATGCTTAAATATTTTAAAAGATGGTAATACGGCAGATGTTCTTCTTTTAGATATTAACATGCCTAATATGAATGGACTTGAAGTGTTAGAACAATTAAAAAAATTAAAAGTTGATATTAAAGTTATTATTTTAACTGTTCATAACGAAGTTGAATATTTATTAAAGGCAGTCGAAGTTGGAATAGATGGTTATATTTTAAAGGATTCAGATCTAAGTGTTTTGAAAACTGCTATTAATTCTGTATATAATGGGGAAGCTTATATTCAACCTGATTTAATTCCTTCTTTGAATGCAAAGTTGGTAACAAAAAATGCCGATCAGGAATTAATAGATTCTCTTACTAAGAGAGAGTTGGAAGTATTAAAGAAAATGGCGGTTGGTCTTTTTAATAAGGATATTGCAGAACAGTTAAATATTTCAGAAAGAACAGTGAAAAATCATATTTCAAATATTTTTAAGAAAATTAAAGTTGTTGATCGTACACAGGCCGCTGTGTTTGCTATTAGAAATAATTTGATTAACGTTTTTTAAATCAGTCGGAGAAATTCCCCACCTCTAAGCGTTAGCGTAGGTGGGGGATATTAATAATCAGAAAAAGGTCCCTTCTAGGACCTTTTTATTTTGTCATGGTATTTGCTTTATTTATTAAATCAGTCGGAGAAATCCACCACCTCTAAGCGTTAGCGTAGGTGGGGGTTATGACAAAATTAGGATATATTTGTAATTGTTTCACGTGAAACATTTAAAAAAAACCCAATATTTTGGTTTAGTAAAAAATTAAAACCCCAAGATATTAGAAAATAAAAAAATGTTTCACGTGAAACAAAATTAAATATTAATTTTAGTGAAACATCGCATACAAAAGGAATGATTTGTGATAAAATAAGTAGCGAAGTCAAAAAAGAAAGAGGGAAATTGCTAATGGGAAAAGTAATTGCGATAGCAAACCAGAAAGGCGGAGTTGGAAAAACTACAACAGCCATAAACCTTTCTGCTAGTTTAGCTGAAAAAGGGAAAAAAATTCTCACAATTGATTTAGACCCACAGGGAAATACAACTAGTGGTCTAGGGGTAGAAAAGAGTGAACAAGATAATACGATATATGAATTGCTGTTAGGAGAATGTACAGTTAAGGAATGTATGGTAAAAACAGAGTATGATAATTTATCACTACTGCCATCAAATGTTAATCTGGCAGGAGCTGAAATTGAATTGATAGATGTGAAAGATAGTCAATATGCATTAAAAAATGAAATTGATTATGTAAGGGATGATTTTGATTATATAATCATAGATTGTCCTCCGTCACTTAGTATGCTAACAGTAAATGCGATGACAACAGCAGATAGCGTATTGGTTCCTATTCAATGTGAATTCTACGCGCTTGAAGGATTAAGTCAGTTGGTACACACAATTGAGTTGGTACAGGAAAGATTAAAGCCGGATCTTGAATTTGAAGGTGTAGTATTTACCATGTATGATGGAAGAACAAATCTATCCTCGCAAGTAGTAGAAAATGTAAAAAATAATCTTCAAACCAGAATATTTGACACTATCATTCCAAGAAATGTTAGACTTGCAGAAGCGCCTAGTCACGGACTTCCAATAAATGCATATGATACAAAATCTGCAGGAGCAGAAGCTTATCGAAATCTGGCAAAAGAGATTATCGGGTAGGAGGAGAATATATGGCAGCAAAAGGATTAGGAAAAGGAATTGATGCAATGATTCCGGCAGCAAAATCCGGCACAAAATCAAAAACATCAGCGAAAAAAGAAAAAGATGAATTGCAAGGCGAAGTAGTTGTTGAAATGAACATCAACGAAGTAAGCCCAAATAGAGAACAGCCAAGAAAAAAATTTGACGAAGATGCGTTAGAGGAATTATCCGAATCAATCAAACAACACGGAATACTTCAACCATTGCTTGTCGAAAAGAAAGAAGATTACTATGAAATTATTGCCGGTGAACGCAGATGGCGAGCAGCTAAGATTGCCGGAGTAAAAAAAGTACCTGTAATTATTAAGGAACTTACCGAACAGGAAAAAGTAGAAATTGCTTTGATTGAAAATATTCAAAGAGAAAACTTAAATCCTATTGAAGAAGCAATGGCATATAAAAAGCTGCTTGAGGAATTTAATCTAAAACAAGATGAAGTAGCACAGCGTGTTTCAAAAAGTCGAAGTGCAGTAACAAATTCTATGCGACTATTAAAGCTTGGAGAACAAGTACAGCAAATGGTGATAGATGATATGATCAGTACGGGACATGCGAGAGCATTGCTTAGTCTAGAACCGGAAAAACAGTATTCGATAGCACAATACGTTTTTGATAATAAAATGAGTGTGCGCGATACGGAAAAGTATGTAAAGAAACTGTTAGAAGATGATAAGGAATCTTTGGAAAAAGAAAAGGCAAAGAAAAAAGATAATCGTCAAATGGATTTGGTATATCAAAATCTTGCAGACAAAATGAAAACAGCACTTGGAACAAAAGTGTCAATTACTCCAAAAGATTCTCAACGTGGAAAGATTGAAATTGAATATTACTCGAATGCAGAGTTAGAACGATTAATGGAAATATTTACAAAATAAAACAAAACATATGTTCGAGAGGAAAAAGAAATGTACGAAATTAATTTACCAGATCTTTTAGGTCTTAGTTATGATTATTTAATTATGATATTAGCAGCTCTGATAGTTGTGTTGATTATTATTATGATTGTAAATACAGCAAAAACTTCCAGAATGAAAAAATCATATCGAGCTTTCATGGAAGGAAAAGATATGAAATCAATGGAAGAAATTTTAATGAAAAAATTTGAACAGGTTGATAAAGCGGTTGCAGTTACCGATAAAAATACTGAAGAAGTTCAAAATATACTTGAGACCTTAAATAAAACCTTCATGAAAGTTGGTATGGTTAAATATGATGCCTTTAATGAGATGGGTGGAAAACTAAGTTTTTCTCTTGCATTATTAAATAAAGCAAATGATGGATTTATAATTAATGCAATGCATTCTCGTGAAGGTTGCTACACCTATATAAAAGAAATTGTTAATGGTAATTCGTATCTTGTGCTTTCAGATGAAGAAGCACAGGCATTATCAATTGCAAAGGGTGAAGCAAAACCACAACCGCCAGAAGAGTCTTGACAAGGGAGCAAGTGCCTTAAAAGGGGAGACGAATATGAGGCAGATTCATATCGAAGAGATTAAGAATGGGGACATATTAGCAGAAGATGTGGTGTATACAGATGGAGATGTCTTAATAAAAAAAGATACAGCACTAAAAGAAATTTATATAAAATTACTTCGTCAGCTAGATGTTTCACAAGTATGTATTGCGGATAAAGAAGCCGCACAGAATAGTTATTTGCAAAAGGCTTTTATTTATAAAAATCAGTTAAAACATCTTTTAGAGCAAATTATGTATAATAACCGCAATCAGTTTGAAAAAGTTCAATCGATTGCAGAGAGCATTTGGCAGAATTTTAAAGACGAAAAAAGAGTGAATGCCCTGCTTGATCAGGATGCTACTTTATATGATCATGCAGTAGCAGTTGCTGTTTTATCTATGAAAGTCGGGCAAAGTCTGAAACTTAATACCGAAGAAATAAAAGAATTAATTTGTGCAAGTTTATTACATAATATAGGTCTTCGATATGTAACTGTACCATATAAAGAAATTGATATTGAAACACTTTTACCAAATGAGGTATTTGAATTTAAAAAACATACCATCCTGGCATACAGTGCTTTAGAAACGGAAGAATGGATATCGCAAGAGGTAAAAACCATGATATTATCACACCATGAAAGGCTTGATGGTTCAGGTTATCCGCTAAAACAAAAGCAACAATCATTGGGATGTAGAATAATACAAGCGACTAGTTATTTAGCTTCTGCA
Source organism: Eubacterium oxidoreducens (assembly GCF_900104415.1). Classification (GTDB taxonomy): domain Bacteria; phylum Bacillota; class Clostridia; order Lachnospirales; family Lachnospiraceae; genus Eubacterium_C; species Eubacterium_C oxidoreducens. Next base: position 24,418 of record NZ_FMXR01000024.1, read on the forward strand.
GTAATGGGCTTCGAAATGAAAAGCAGGGACATTAAAACAGTTACAGAGGAAATGTGGCATAAATCTGGAACTTGGTTTGATGTAGAGGCAGTAACAAAGCTTTTACATGTCATTAATGCAGAATAACATTCATACAGGAGGATTATTGATTGCATAAATATTTACAGGCAATAGGATTTAAAAATATAACAAAAGAAGAGTTTGATGATATTCTAGATAAAACGATTGAAGAAGCATCCCAGATTTTTAATGCAATAGGTTCGGAAGAAACTGAAATTGTAGAATTTAGAAAAATGTACAGTAAAAATTTTGGTCTTTCGATAGTTGGTGAGTATGTGGATGATGAGACATTTCGAATGGAATACTACTTTCCTTTCTTTTTGGGAAAAGGACAGACCACTGAGGAAAAAGCAGAAATCGAAAAACATGCAGATAAAGAAGCTTATGCAGGAATTTGTGAAGATTATAGGGTAGGCGTAACCTTGATTTTCTATTTGCAAAATATGACAGATTTTCTAAATGCAAAATATATTGGTAGAGCCATTCGAGCAAATACTTCTGTAACGCTTAGCGGATTATCAACAGAAGGGAAAATTCTTTTTCCGGTAAATAAAACAGAACAACAAATAAGTAATACAAAAAAGTATTCACAAGCAAGGGTACAGCAGATTGCCAAAGCTCGTGAGGGTGATGAAGAAGCAATTGAAAAATTAACTCTTGAGGATATGGATATTTATACAAAACTTTCAAAAAGGGTATTAAAGGAAGATATTTTATCAATTGTAGATACCTATTTTATGCCTTATGGAATAGAAAGTGACCAGTATTCTGTATTGGGCGAAATTAAAGATTTCGAATGGATAGAAAATGAGTCCTCCAAAGAAAAGGTTTGTAGGTTAAATGTCGATTGCAATAATCTGGAATTTGATTTAATAATAAATGAAGATGATCTCATGGGTGAGCCTGCATTAGGTCGAAGATTCAAAGGAAACATCTGGCTGCAGGGACAACTTAACTATAATATGGAATTATAAACTTGAGAACATATCTATTATCTGCTATGATAAATAGGTTGAATTGTTCTCATAGTTAAATGGATATAACAAGCGCCTCCTAAGCGCTAGTTGTGGGTTCGATTCCCGCTGGGAACGTTATAAAACACTTTGCAAGAAATTCGTGCAGGTGTAAAATGCCGCTTGCGGCATTTTTTTATTATGTGTCGTGACACAGTTGAGCTCGCGAAGCGTGCGAAATAGAAACCACCCGCTATGCGGGTGCGCGGTGTTTGTTATACAAAAAAATCACCTTTCCGCTATAATTTTGGATGTTCAAGTCTAAATTATAACGAAAGGAAAGGTGATTTTAATGGCCAATAAGGCAAATAGTTTAGCACACACTAAATGGATGTGTAAATACCACATAGTGTTCACTCCAAAGTATAGGAGAAAAATAATCTACAATCAATATAAGGTAAGCATACGAGATATCTTAAAACAACTTTGTGCATACAAAGGAGTAGAGATTATAGAAGGGCATCTAATGCCAGATCATGTGCATATGCTGGTCAGTATACCTGATTATTCTTGCCTATTTGGTACAAGCATCCTGTAACATCCGGACATTGGTTCCTGCATTATTCGGACGTTAGTTCTTATAACATCCGGACAAGATTCCTGTATCAAGTAGACAAGATGACTTCTACTGTTCAATATACTCTTTTTCGCTTGCGCTGTCATCTGCGTAAGCCGGCATATGTTCGACCGTAGGTCGCCTAGATGGGCCTTTTAGGTTGAAGCGATATGCATTTCGCACGATTCGATCTAAGACCGCATCTGCGATGGTTGGATCCTTGAAAACCGAAGGCCAGTCTTTCACCGGAAGCTGGGCAGATATAGCCACT
>NZ_FMXR01000013.1:0-68646 GCF_900104415.1 Eubacterium oxidoreducens
AAGCATGAAGAACAACATAGACGAAATCAATGGATGGCTCTATCACAGAATACGTATGTGTATATGGAAACAATGGAAGAAGCCCAAGACAAAGGTGCGAAATCTGATTAAGATGGGTGTGCCTAAGGACTTGGCACATATGGCTGGCAACAGTCGGCGTGGATATTGGTTTACCACACATACAGTCGCAGTCAACATGGCGATGACAAAAGATAGACTGATAAACAGTGGCTTCTATGATTTAGCCACAGCCTATCAGTCTGTGCACGTCAACTATTGAAAACGCCGTATACCGAACGGTACGTACGGTGTTATGAGAGGACGGGAGCTAGTCACTCCCTCCTACTCGATTGCGTGTACAATAATTAAGGACAAAAAAGTAAGAGGAGTAGTGTAAATGGCAAAGAAGAATTATTATGCTGTGAGAAGGGGATTGACACCGGGAATCTATTTAAGCTGGGATGAGGCGAAAGTACAGGTAAATGGATATAAAGGTGCACAATATAAAGGATTTGCGACAAAAGAAGAGGCAATTGAATATATGCAGGGCGTTAACAATCAAACGCCAAGCAAGGAGCTTTATAGTCTTATCGATAGAAGATTTGAACCGGATACATCGGAAGAATACTTTGAGGTGCATTCAGACGGAGGCGCACGAGGTGGTAATCCGGGGTATGGAGGCTATGGATATGTAGTTGTCGATTGCAATCATAATATAGTAGAAGAAGGATACGGATATGGCCAGAATATGACCAATAACCAGGCAGAGCTTCTTGGCGCAATCGAAGGTATAAAAGCGGTAAAAGAAGGAGCTAAGGTGTATTTTATTACAGACAGCACCTATGTATATGCGGGATTTGCGAAGGATTTTCCGGATCAGCCGCGTTATGAGAAGTGGGAAAAAAAGGGATGGAAAGATGTCAAGAATCTTGAATTGGTACAAGAGTTATACGAACTTGGAAAGGCGCATCGTTTAGAATGTATTCCCAGACCATATAGACAGGGAGAGCGTCAGTATATTCCATTTGCACATGGTGATAAACCGGATGAGAGGGGCTGTTATAAAAATCCTTATAATAAAATCTGCGATCGGCTTGCCAATATTGGAATCGTTGATGCAGTGAATCAAAAAACACAAAAAAATGGTTTGGTACAGTTGATTCATGGAAGCAAGATTGTAAAGGAAGTACCGGATGCGGAGTTTTTGGAAGGAGAAGTTGTACACATCGAGCAGACGGCACCATTTTATGTAACCGATCTAGATGAAAGACGCTATGGAAGGGTTGTAGATGTAAATGGAATAAGCGCAAAGGTAAATTAAGAATGCCAGATTGCGAATTTGTTAAAAAGTAGTTAAGACGGACAAAAAGTCGCCTGATTTATTGACAAGTTGCAGGGATGGTCGTACAATGAACAAGATTTCATATGATGCGCAAATCATGTGTTAGAAAGAGTGTAGAGGATATGATAGATTAGAATTCGAGGTTTTGGAGAAGACGATAAGTCACATTCAAGATATGATAGGAGAAGATGATGAGTTCAATGACAGAACCTCAACAGATAGAGGAAAAAAAGGCTAAGAAGAAAAAAATAATATGGATCATTGTAATTGTAGTGATTGCAGCTGCAATTGCGGCAGCTGTGTTTGCATATAACAATGCACATATAATAGTGAATGGACAACAGATTCGCTATTCGAGTGATGGGGATGTGGAGACTGCACTGACGGAGCAGTTTTATGAGAATGGATATGTTTTTTCGGATCCTGAGATGGAGCAGGCTTGTGTAACCTATTCCATCGATACCTCTGGTTTGGATTCAGGATCTCGACTGTTTTCTAGCTTGTTTCATAAAGAATATGAAGTAACGATAGAAACCAGTGTAGATACAGACAAGCTTGAAGCCTATATTGATGAATGGAACGAGTCAGCAACGGAAAGTGAGAATGCAACAGTTGATTCTGATGATAATATTACGGCGGAAGTATATGGAAATAAGATTGATAAAGAGGCATTGCTTGAAGCTGTAACAGAGGATGCAACGGGAATTGATGTTTCTAAGTATTACGTGCAGCCGACCGTTACACAAGAAGATATGGAAGCAGCAGTAGCAGAAAAAGAAGAGTATCTTGCATGGTCCGCAACCTATGAGAATGGATTCGAGATTACGATACCGGAAGATAGCATTAAGATTACCAAGAAGGCGAAAGTAAAAGTGGATACTTCGTTTTTGGAGGAATCGGTTGATGATTTAGATGATACATATAATACCATAGGAGATCCGGTATCCTTTACGACTACTGGTGGAGAGAACATCGAGTTGTCCGGAGGATATTGGGGAACCAAGGTTGATGAAACAACGGAAATCGCCTATCTGGAGGAAGCTATTGCAAACAAGGAAACGGTGAGCAATCGTGAGCCGCAGATGGCAGGACAGGGAGGAGAAATCGGCAATACATATGCCGAAGTATCCATCAGTCAACAGCATGTATGGGTATATGTGGATGGAAAATTGGTTATGCAGTCGGATTGTGTAACCGGAGAAGCAGGAGAAAATGATACGCCAACAGGAGCTTATTATTTGCTTGAGCGAAAGACCGATAAGGTGCTTGTTGGAGAGGACTATGAGACGGAAGTTAATTATTGGATGCGAATTACCTGGACAGGCGTTGGTTTCCACGATGCAAGTTGGAGAAGCTCGTTTGGCGGTAATATCTATAAGACCAATGGTTCTCACGGATGTATCAATTTGCCGGCTTCCTTTGCAGCATCACTGTTTGAGGTTGCCTATGCCGGTATGCCGGTATTAATTTATTAACTTAGTTAAAAGAAGATTGTCTGATGATCAGGCAGTCTTTTTTTGTGATTTGATTCATAGCAAGGAGGACTGTGGTATAATTTGAATATGGATAAGAGATTACGATTGTTGATAGATTTTTTAGTATTAGCAGCAGGTGCAGTGATTGCGGCATTTGCAATTGAAGAATTTTTGGTGCCATGTACCATACTAGATGGCGGCGTGATAGGTGTCGGGATTATTATCAGTACTGTGAGTAAGATTCCGCTTGGCTTACTTACAATTGTGTTAAATATTCCATTTTTGATAATCGGCTGGAAGAAGATGGGATATCTATTCGTGATAAAAGCAGCGTATTCCATGGTGATTTTTTCTATTGCTCTTGAAGCATTCGAACCTCTTAAGGGGATGACAGATGAATATCTGTTGGCCGTATGCTTTGGAGGCGTTATTTTGGGATTTGGAGTAGGCCTTGTAATTCGATATGGAGGTTGTCTAGACGGAACGGAGACGGTGGCAATCCTGCTGAATAGGGCAAAAGATTTTCCTGTGGGAAGAACCGTTTTGATATTCAATTTGATTATTTACTCTGTTGCCGGAATCTTGTTTGGACCGGACCGTGCGATGTATTCGCTGCTCACATATTTTATTACCTCTAAGATCCTGGATTTGGTAGAGGGCGGAATAGGCCAGGCAAAGTCCGCGCTTATTATTACAGATGCACCAACAGAAGTCGCGGAAAATATTTATAAATATCTTGGGCGTACCGTTACCATTATTCGTGGTGAGGGTCTGGTAAGTGGTTCGAAAACCATCTTATATTGTGTGCTGACACAGTTTGAAGTACCACAACTGAAAAGTGTAATTGATTCTGTGGATGCGTCTACTTTTGTAACGGTTAGTGAGGTATCCGAGATTGTTGGAAATCATGTTAAGAGTCGGTCGAAGGAGAAGCAGGTTATGAAGAGAGTAGAACAGTTTGGAAATCATGAGGTTAAAGAAGACAAGCAGGAAAAAGAGCAATATGTCATCGAAAGCACCAGAATTTATTGGCGAGATGAAAGTGGGAAGCTGATGGCAGAAGTAACATTTCCGGAGATGCCCAATCATGTCTACTGTATCAATCATACTTATGTGGACGAATCACTGCGAGGCCAGGGAATTGCCGGAAAATTGATTCAGATGGCGGCGGATACCATTAAGGAAAATGGAGGAACTGTTACCGCAACATGTTCTTATGCATCAAAATGGTTAGAAAAAAATGAGGTGTAGTAGGATGGATATGAAAGAAATCATTCAAGGTAGGACACCGGAAGAAATTGGAGACAAAGAGAGATTTCGCTGTGCAGTATGTATTGCGATGATTGAAGCACAGGATGGTCATGAGGTGATTTTTGAGGTGCGTTCGAGTACCATTCCCTCTCAGCCGGGAGATGTATGTCTTCCGGGAGGTGCAATTGAGGAGGGTGAAACTGCAAGACAAGCAGCTGTGAGAGAAGCCTGTGAGGAACTTCTCATTTCACCAAAGCAGATTGAGATTATAGGAGAAGCAGATACCTTTCGAACAGGGAATCTTATGATTTATCCATTTGTGGCAGTGATAAAAGGATATCAGGGAAACTTCAATAAGGAGGAAGTAGAATCGGTATTTACCGTCCCACTGAAATTCTTTTTAGAAACCAAACCGGAAGAATATATCGTTTCTTATGAGCCACAGTTTGGGGACGACTTTCCATTTGACAGAATTGTCGGTGGAAAAGATTACCAATGGAGACAGGTTGAACAAAAAACGCTGTTCTATCAGTATGAATATCACACAATCTGGGGATTTACAGCGCTGCTTATGAATTCCTTTGGAAAAATATTAAGACGGGAAGTATAAAAATGAATGAACGACTGAAAAAGCAGATGAAGTTTGCTTTGGAAATTGATAAGGATAAAAATGTATTTCGGCAGACGCATCTGTCCGGACATGGGAGAAATGAAAATGATGCAGAGCATGCCTGGCACATGGCAATTATGGCATATGTCCTAAAAGAATATGCAAATGAAGAAATTGACATTGCAAAGGTTATGCTCATGTGCCTCATTCATGATATTGTGGAGATTGATGCCGGAGATACTTATGCCTATGATGAAGAAGGCAAGAAGTCTCAGCATGAAAGAGAACAGGCTGCAAAGGAGCGCATCTACTCGCTTCTTCCGGAGGACCAAAAGACGGAGCTGCAGGCCATTTTTGATGAGTTTGAGGAACTTAAGACTCCGGAAGCGAGATTTGTACGAGCTATGGATAATCTGCAGCCGTTAATGTTAAATGACAGCAACGGAGGAGCTGACTGGAAATATCATAAAGTCAGTAAGGAACAGGTCTATAAACGTCAAAGTCAGACGAAAGAAGGGTCTAAGATCTTGTTTGAATTAACGGATGAAATCCTAAAACGTCATATTGCACAGGGAAATATATCCGACACATAACCATAAGGAATCATATAAAAAAACGCAGGGGAAAATCCTGCGTTTTTATGTTTCATCGATGATAAAGGAAATAAATTGCTCCAAAGTTGGATTGGAGTGTTCCGGATTCCAGGCTAATGCATTATCGACATATTCTTTTCCATTTTCGAATGGAATGGCAACGACACGTTTATCATTTCGGTTGGAATCAGCAATATAAGCCGGCAAGATAGAGACTCCCATATGTAAAGAGACCATAAGCAATACGGTTTCGATATCTTCAATTTTATCAAGGATTTCTACATCATATCCGGCTTTTACAAAAGGATTGATAATGACACGGTCCTCACCAACCTGGCTATCAGGGGAGCAGGCCAAAATCAGTTTTTCGTGTTGCAGATCTTGTCTTGAAATGGAACGCTGATGCGATAATTTGTGATTAAAAGGAACCACAACAGTTAAGGAAGAGCGCTGCATGGTTTTATGAGCAATTCCAACAAAGCACGTTTGGTCAAATATAGGGGTAACAATGATATCAAGTTCCCTGCTTTTGAGACGTGACAACAATTCGGAAGGGTTGCCACTGCTAAAATGCAGTTGGATATTAGGGTACATACGATGAAATTCTAAGATGCGGTCGGGAAAGATGGTGGATTTAATATCGGCGGTAAACCCGATATCAATGGAACCAATCATACCAAGAGCGGCATCGCGAGTGTGGGTAAATACAGAATCAATATGCTCTAAAATCTCCGGAGCTTCTCGGTAAAATGCTTTGCCGGCTTCGGTAAGAGTCACCTTTTTCTTTGTTCGAATAAAAAGAGGGGAACCAATCAGATTCTCAAGTGATTTTATCTGCTGCGTTACAGCTGTTTGCGATACGTATAATCGAGCAGCAGCTTTGGTGAAATTAAGTTCTTCTGCAACCGCAATAAAATATTCAATCTGTCTGGTGTTCATAATGACCGCCTCCGTTTACTGATAAGATAAAGTTATTATATCATACAATTTTTCTATTGGATTATGAAAAAAAAAGCGGGTAATATAAACATGTACTTAATTAAGTACAAGAACGATTGTCTCGTAGCGGATTTAGAACAATAGTGATAAATAAGCACAAGACCTTCTTTCTAAATAATACGAATTGATATGAAATAGGAAACAAAAGAGCGTTCTTTCCCCTAAGAGAGCGCTCTTTTGTTTGTTTTACAGGAAATTCTTTTTTTATTGCGCCCATTTATGGTTTAGGACTATAATTACCATATGGTTATTTTACACAGGAGTTGGAGGAATAGTTATGAACCTGCTCGAAATGAAAGAAGCGTTACAGGCACAAGTATTAACGGATGAACTTGATGAAAGCGTTGATATTACATTGGCATATGCGACGGATTTGATGAGCGATGCATTGGCATTTGCATCGGATAATTGTGTGCTCATTACAGGTTTGGTGAATTCGCAAACCGTGCGCACAGCAGAGATGAAGGATTTTCCCTGTGTGATTTATACAAGAGGGAAAATGCCGGAAGGCGAGATTATTGCACTTGCGAATACCTTTGGGTTATGTGTGATGCGCACGGAGCTGTCAACATTTGACACTTGCGGAATATTATATGGAAAGGGAATTATAGGACCAAACAATCATGGATAAGATAGAATTTCACTATGAGGTTGATGGGGATGATTTTACGAATGCCGGATCTGCAAGTACGGATTTTAAGCGAAAGCTGAAAAAGATGCATATAACACCGGCAATTGTAAGGCGTGTGGCGATTGCGATGTATGAAGGCGAAATTAATATGGTCATACATGCAGACGGAGGTTATATCGATACAGAAATCTCACAAGGGGAGATAGTTCTTAGATTATGTGATCGAGGACCTGGCATTGAGAATGTGAAAAAAGCAATGACAGAAGGATATTCTACGGCAACAGATAAAGTGCGCGAGTTGGGGTTTGGAGCCGGTATGGGGCTTCCGAATATGAAAAAATCGACTGATGAGATGCATATCGAAACACAACTGGGGGTAGGAACTACCGTAGAAATGAAAATCTACATCAATCAGTAAACGATAAAGCTGATTGGAAAAGGTGAATTGAATGGAGAATAAATTTTATCATTCCGTTTATCTCAAAGCAGACAGATGCAAAGGCTGTATTCACTGTCTGAAAAGGTGTCCGACGAATGCAATCCGTGTACGTAACGGAAAAGCGCATATCATAAAGGAGTTTTGTATTGACTGTGCAGAGTGTAATCAGCACTGCCCTTATCATGCTAAGCGATCGCACCGTGATGAATGGAAGAATATAGACAAGGAAAAATACAAGGTGGCACTTGTCGATCCGTCGATTTATGGACAGTTTAACCATTTGCATGATTTAAATGTTGTGCTGTATGGATTTAAGGCAATGGGATTTGATGATGTGTTTGATATTGCCTATGCTTATGAATATTGGATGGAATGTGCCAGAGTATATATTGAAGAACATAAGGAAAAGTATCCGATTATCAACTCGACCTGCCCGGCGGTAGTGCGTTTGATAAGAGTGCGTTTTCCGGAATTGCTAGATCATCTCATTCCGTTTGTTCCGCCGATTGAGATTGCAGCGCGAGCGGCATTGGCACAGACGATGGAACAGACGGGATATAAAGAAGAGGAGATTGAGATTGTATATATTACGCCCTGTCCTGCGCAGGCAGCATATATCAAGTCTCCGATTGGAATAGAAAAGACACATATAACTTCGGTGCTGGCAATGAAAGATATCTATAAGCAGCTGGTAAGGTGTATGGAAGAGAATCCGAATCCGAAGGAAAAATTAATCAGAGCCGGTCGTAGCGGTGTAGGTGTTGGAACGACGTGTGCAGAGGCGCGGGGAATCGGAATTCGCAATTATGTGGCAGTAGATGGAATTGAAAATGTCATCAAGACCCTAGAGGAGATTGAAGATGACAGACTTCCGGATGATTTGATTTTTGCAGAACTCAAGAATTGTTCGGCCGGATGTATGGGTGGAGTTTTGAATGTTGAAAATCCTTATATTGCGCGAGCTAAAGTAAAGCAGCTTGACCGTTATATTCCGGTGACAAAAAAGTCACCAAGAGAGTATTTTGAAAAATTGTGCAACATTCAGATTGAATGGGAGAACACACCGGAATTTGAACCGGTTTTCGAACTTGGTCAAAGTATGCAAGAAAGCATTGATAATATGTCAAAAGTTGAGACGCTGCTTAAGACTCTTCCGGGGATGGACTGCGGTTCATGTGGTGCGCCGACATGCCGTGCGCTCGCGGAAGATATCGTGAGAGGATTTGAAGGAAGTAAGAAAGAGAATTGTATCTATCTGCTTCGAGGATTTTACAGTAAGATGCAAAAGGAAGAAGAACATAAAGATGACAATTGATGAAATTGCTGCATTGGAAGAATTTGAATATGTGACAAAGCCGGTAGATAAACAAATGGAAGTCAGTAAAGTATATTGCTGCGATTTACTAAGTGTGGCAATGCGTGATGTGCCACAACGTGGTGTCTGGTGTACGATTATGAATAACAACAATACCCTGGCTGTGGCGGCATTGACGGAGTGCGCCTGTATAATTTTGTGCGAAGGAATACAGCCGACAAAAGAGGTAATCGAGACGGCGAAAGAGCAGGAAATCTGCCTGATGAAAACAAGACAGCCGATATTTGAAGCAGCACTGGAGGTACATAACAAGATTCATGGAGCTTAAATATGATTTTCATGTTCATTCTTGTCTCTCTCCGTGTGGAGACAATGAGATGACGCCGGAGAATATAGCAGGAATGGCTTACATCAATGGCCTCGATGCTGTGGCGCTCACCGATCATAACAGTTGTAAGAACTGCGAGGCATTTCTTGAAGCAACGAAAAAACATGGAGTGCTGGGAATCTGTGGAATGGAACTTACAACAGCAGAAGAGATACATGTATTGTGGCTGTTTGAAAGTTTAGAAGCAGCAATGCGATTTGATGCTTTTGTAGAAGAACATTTGTTGAAGGTGAAAAACCAGATTCGAATATATGGCAATCAGTTATTGTATGGACCGGGAGACCGATGCCTTGGAGAATATGATAATTTGCTGATTGCAGGAACGGATCTTTCATTTGAGAAGATGCCGCAGATATGGAAGGAGTATGGTGGCATCTATTTGCCGGCACATATTAATAAACCAACAACAAGTCTTTTAAGTAGTTTTGGCATGATTCCTCCGGATAGTGAATTTACAATTTATGAATTGAACAGACCGGCGGATAAAGAACAATTATGCAAGGAGCATCCGTATTTGCGCGGCAAGAAATATCTGTCGGACTCGGATGCACACCGGCTGATTGAGATGAGAACAGAAGATAACGCGTATGTGTTAGAAGTGGAAGAAAAAAGTTTTGAAGGAATCAAAAGGAGTTTGCTTTTATAGCAAGCTCCTTTTTTGTTTAATAGGAAATTGCTCTGCATTTCCTATTAAACAAAAAACGCTCCGCTAAGGATGCGCACTCGCGCGAGATGAAAATGTTGCATTCTGCAACTGCGCTCGGCGCGAGCATGTCGCAAGCGACATGCTTTGTTCGGAGACGTTTTAGGAGGATTATCCGGAGGGGGACATTTTCTTATATCTTGATGATAGGAAAATGTTACATTCGTGCATGTTTTTTTTGGAAATGTGATAAAAAATGCGAATCAATAAAAAAAACTTATTAAAATGAAAAGTATCTTCTTGGTTAGATGAGACTAAAGTTGGGATAATTCCGTTGAGAAATTGATGAATTATGATAAGATAGGTAATGTAGGTTAAAAGCCATATGGGACTAAAAGGTGGTTATAAATGTGTAAAGGAGTCGCATTTATAACAAAAAGTTTTTATCTTATTATTAGGACTATATTTGGCGGGGTGAAAGAAAATAAAAAACAGTTAGGAGGCGTTATTGTGAGTGAACAGACGTTGATTCCTTTTGAGGGCACGAAAGAGCAAGAACAAGAGCTTAAAGCCGTCATTGAGGAATTAAAGGATGAAAAGGGATGTTTGATGCCGATCATGCAAAAAGCGCAAGGAATTTATGGGTATCTTCCGGTGGAAGTGCAGCAGATGATTTCGGATGGATTGGCAATTCCTTTGGAAAAAATTTATGGTGTAGCAACATTTTATTCGCAGTTTAATCTGCAGCCGAAAGGAGAATATCAGATTTCGGTTTGCCTTGGAACTGCTTGCTATGTAAAAGGATCGGGAAATATCCTAGAAGAAGTATCGGAGATACTTGGAATTAAGACCGGAGAATGTACACCGGATCGAAAATTCTCATTGGATGCCTGTCGATGCGTGGGAGCATGTGGACTGGCACCTGTTATGATGATTAATGACGAAGTATATGGACGTCTTGAGAAGAAAGATGTCAAGGGTATTTTGGAGAAATACAAATAAATGTTACCTGAAATTTCACTAAGTATATTAGATATTGCACAGAATTCTATTACAGCCGGAGCGTCTAAGATTGATTTATTGGTTGAGGTTAATACACAAAAGGATATTTTGATATTTGACATTCGTGATGATGGATGTGGAATGGGCGATGAGATGTGCAAAAAGGTTGTAGATCCTTTTTATACTTCAAGAAAAACAAGAAAAGTTGGATTAGGGATTCCATTTCTTAAGCAGAGTGCGCAAGCAACACAGGGGAGTTTTGAACTTTCTTCGAAAGAAGGAGTCGGAACACATATAAAAGCAGTATTTCAAACAGGACATATCGATTGCATGCCGCTTGGTGATCTTACAGCAACAATACATACGCTTGTTGTATATCACGAAGAAATACGGTTTGTATTTTGTTATATAGTTGATGGTAGAAAATTCGTGTTGGATACAAGTGAAGTTAGGGAGATTCTTGGAGATGTTTCTTTTCGGGAGCAGGAAGTGTCTGCTTTTCTAAAGGAATATATTCAAGAACATATTGAACAAACAGATGGAAAATAACTTAGATACCTTAGGAGGTACGTGAGATGAAATCATTAGAAGAACTTCGGGCAATTAAGGAGCGGATGAAAGGTCAGATTGGAATCCGTGAAATGGGTGCTGATGTGACAAGGGTGGTTGTCGGCATGGCGACTTGTGGAATTGCTTCCGGAGCACGTCCGGTACTCAATACATTGGCACAGGAAGTGCAAAAAGAAAAGCTGGACAATGTTATGGTAACACAGACCGGTTGTATCGGTTTGTGTCAGTATGAACCAATTGTGGAAGTCTTTGAACCGGGAAAGGAAAAGATTACCTATATTTGGGTTGATGAAAAGAAAGCAAAAGATATTGTACAGAAACACTTAAAGGGTAAAGAAGTGATAAAAGAATATACTTTAAGTGATGCTGATACGGTCAAATAGAAATCGGAGGAACGAAATGTATCGATCAGAAGTGCTCGTTTGTGGAGGAACCGGCTGTCGGAGTAGCCGAAGCGATGAGCTGATTATAAAATTTAAAGAATTAATAAGGCAAAATGGACTTGAAGAAGAAATTGCAGTGGTACAGACAGGATGTCATGGTCTGTGCGAAGCGGGTCCGATTGTTATTGTTGACCCGGAAGGAACGTTTTACTCAAGAGTAACCCTTGAAGATGTAGAAGAAATTGTGAAGGAACATCTGGTTAAGGGACGTGTGGTGGAAAGACTTGTTTATCAGGGAGAAGGTGCATCAACGCATTATTCTTTAAATGATACCGTATTTTATAAAAGTCAAAAGAGAATTGCGCTTAGAAATTGCGGTGTGATTAATCCTGAGGAAATTGATGAGTATATAGGTACAGGCGGATATGAAGCACTTGGCAAAGTCCTGACAACAATGACGCCGGATGAAGTAATCGAAGAAATTCTCGAAAGTGGATTAAGAGGACGAGGCGGAGCCGGATTCCCGACAGGTATGAAGTGGCGTTTTGCATCCGGCAACCGGGGCAAAGTACAAAAGTATGTATGTTGTAATGCAGACGAAGGTGACCCGGGAGCATTCATGGATCGCTCCGTGTTAGAAGGTGATCCACATGTAGTGCTTGAAGCAATGGCAATTGCCGGATATGCGATAGGTGCAGATCAGGGATATATTTATGTACGTGCAGAGTATCCGATTGCAGTAGAAAGACTGAATATTGCCATCAAGCAGGCAAGAGAGTATGGCCTGCTTGGAAATGATATTTTTGGCACAGGATTTAATTTTGATATTGGACTTAGACTTGGTGCCGGAGCATTTGTCTGTGGTGAGGAAACTGCGCTTATGACTTCTATTGAAGGGAATCGTGGAGAACCTAGACCAAGACCGCCATTTCCGGCAGTAAAAGGTCTTTTTGAAAGTCCGACAATCTTAAATAATGTCGAAACTTATGCCAATATTCCGCAGATTATTATAAATGGTGCAGATTGGTACAAGAATATTGGAACAGACAAATCAAAAGGAACGAAGGTATTTGCACTTGGCGGTAAGATCAACAATACAGGACTTGTAGAGGTGCCGATGGGAACATCGCTTCGAACTGTTATAGAAGAGATTGGCGGCGGCGTTCCAAATGGCAAGAAGTTCAAAGCAGCACAGACGGGTGGACCATCCGGTGGATGTATTCCGGCAGAACATCTTGATGTGCCGATGGATTATGAACATCTTGCGGAAATTGGTTCCATCATGGGTTCCGGTGGATTGATTGTAATGGATGAAGATGCCTGTATGGTAGATATTGCCAAATTCTACCTTGAATTTACGGTAGATGAATCTTGTGGTAAATGCACACCATGTCGTGTGGGAACCAAGAGAATGCTTGAAATCTTAGATAAGATTACAGCGGGCGAAGGAACGATGGAGGATATAGATCGACTTGAAGATCTGGCAAATAAGATTAAGACAACGGCACTTTGCGGTCTTGGTCAGACAGCGCCAAATCCGGTTCTTTCAACGATTCATTTCTTCCGTGAAGAATACGAAGCACATGTAAGAGATCATAAATGTCCGGCTTGTGTATGTAAGCCTTTGATGCATTTTGAAATTGAAGAAGATAAATGTAAAGGTTGTACACTGTGCGCACGTAAATGTCCAAGTAATGCGATTGTTGGAACCGTTAAGAATCCGCATACGATCGACCAGGATTTATGTGTAAAATGTGGAGCTTGTATAGAACATTGTAAATTTAATGCAATCCACAAAGTGGCCGGTGTGGCGGTAAAAGCAGCAAAGGAGGTGGAATAGAATGGTAAACATTAAAATCGACGGCATTGAAATGCAGGTAGAAGAAGGAACTACCATTCTCCAGGCGGCTGAAGCTGCGGGAATTAAGATTCCAACCCTGTGTTATTTAAAAGAGTTAAGTCCGGAAGCGTCATGTCGTATGTGTCTTGTGGAAATTGAAGGAAATCCTAAGATGCAGACAGCATGTTCGTTCCCGGTTGCAGAAGGAAATAATATATTTACGAACACACCGAAGGTAAGAGAAGCAAGAAAGACCGTGCTAGATCTTTTGTTATCGAATCATAAGACAAATTGCTTTAAGTGTTCTTTTAACGGAGAATGTAAATTACAAGAATATTGTATGGAATATGGTGTGGAAAGATCGGAATTTGAGGGCGAAAAGATTGATTATCCAATCGATGAGAGTAATCCGTTCTTGCGCTTCGATCCGAACCTGTGTATCTTGTGTCATAGATGCGTAAATACTTGTGAAAAGATTGTAGGGCGCGGAGCAATCGGTACTGCAGAACGTGGATTTGTTGCACATATATCCACTCCGTTTGGAGTGGACTGGGCGGATTCAACTTGCGAGTCCTGTGGTAACTGTGCGCAGGCTTGTCCGACAGGAGCATTAACCATGAAGCGTCATAAACCATATCGTGTTTGGGAGACGCACAAGGTTCGTACTACTTGTCCACATTGTGCAACCGGATGCCAGTTTGATCTTGTGGTAAAGGATAATAAGATTGTTGATTGCCTTGCAGCAGATGGTCCTTCCAACAAGGGATTGCTTTGCGTAAAGGGACGAAGCGGTTCTTTTGATTTCGTTCATGCAGATGATAGAATTAAATATCCTTTGATTAAAAATAAAAAGACCGGCGAGTTTGAACGAGCAAGCTGGGATGAAGCACTTGACCTTGTTGCTTCTAAATTCATGGAAATAAAGAAACAGTATGGCTCTGATTCACTGGCGGGATTTGCCTGCTCTAGATCACCAAATGAAGATATCTACATGGTGCAGAAGATGGTTCGTACTTGTTTTGGAACAAACAATACAGATAATTGTGCGCGTGTATGCCACTCAGCTTCGGTAGCAGGATTGGCTATGACGTTAGGTTCCGGTGCAATGACCAATCCAATCGGAGATATTACAAAGGATGTGGACGCTATTTTGCTTGTGGGCTCCAATCCGGAAGAAGCACATCCGGTTGTTGGTATGCAGATTCGCCAGGCGGTAGCGAAGGGGGCAAAGCTGATTGTAGTGGATCCTCGTGATATTGACTTGTCCAAGAAGGCAACGATTCACCTGAAATTAAAGCCGGGTACCAATGTTGCATTTGCAAATGGTATTATGCATATTCTGATTCGCGATGGCCTTGTGGATGAGAAGTTTATCAAAGAACGTACAGAAGGTTATGAAGAGTTAGCCGAAATCGTAAAAGAATATACACCGGAAAAAGTAGCAAAAGAATGCCATATTGATGCGGATGATCTTGTAAAGGCTGCGCATATTTATGCGGAAGCAGACAAGGCTCCGATTATTTACTGTCTTGGTGTTACAGAACATTCGCAGGGAACAGAAGGCGTTATGTCTATGTCCAATATTGCGATGCTGTGCGGAAAGCTTGGCAAGTCCGGATGCGGTGTGAATCCGCTGCGAGGTCAGAACAATGTGCAGGGAGCTTGTGATATGGGAGCTCAGCCGACAGACTTCCCGGGATATCAAAAAGTAGCGAATCCGGATGTCATTAAGAAGTTTGAAGATGCCTGGGGCGTGAAACTTCCGACGGAAGTTGGAATTCATGCAACAGATGTGTTCCCGGCAGCAATAGAAGGTAAGATCAAGGGACTTTATATCTATGGAGAAGATCCGGTTGTTACAGATGCGGATACAACACATATTATAAAAGCACTTAAGAGTCTTGATTTCTTTGTGGTACAGGAATTATTTATGACTGAAACTGCGCAGCTTGCAGATGTTATTTTGCCGGGTATGTCATATGCAGAAAAAGAAGGAACGTTCTCGAATACAGAACGTCGCGTGCAAAGAGTACGCAAGGCGGTAGATTTGACGAAGAATCCGGAGTTTGATATTCGCCTGGATACGGATATTATCATTGATCTTATGAATCGCATGGGATATCCGCAAAAACATATGACAGCAGCTGAAATTATGGATGAAGTTGCTTCTTTGACACCGTCATTTGCCGGAATTTCACATGAAAGACTTGACAGCGAAGAAGTTGCAGGACAGGGACTTCAGTGGCCATGTACATCAAAGGAACATCCTGGAACACCAATCATGCATGTGGATCGCTTCTCAAGAGGACTTGGCTGGTTATATCCGACAACTTATAAGCCATCGAAGGAACTTCCGGATGAAGAGTATCCGACCATCTTGATGACAGGTCGTATCTTGTATCATTACACAACGCGTGCAATGACGGGACGTACTCCGGGACTTATGGAGATTGAAGGAAAGTCCTTTATCGAAATAAATGAGCAGGATGCAGCGCGTATTGGAATTAAAAATGGAGAGAGGATTAAGGTATCTTCACGTCGTGGTTCGGTAGAAACGACTGCAAGAGTGGGAGATAAAGTCTCGCCGGGCGAGACATGGATGCCGTTCCATTTTCCGGATGGAAATTGTAACTGGCTGACAAATGCAGCGCTTGATCCAATCTGCAGAATTCCGGAATATAAGGTATGTGCAGTAAAGCTTGAAAAAATATAAGAAGAGATTGAAAGACGCAGAGGGGCATAGCAGATGCTTCTCTGCTCTTTTTATTTAATAGGAAATTGCTCTGCATTTCCTATTAAACAAAAAACGCTCCGCTAAGGATGCGCACTCGCGCGAGATGAAAATGTTGCATTCTGCAACCGCGCTCGGCGCGAGCATGTCGCAAGCGACATGCTTTGTTCTGGGGAACAGGAAAGGGGGGGGTTGCAAAAACCTGAATTATGTAAGACAATGCTAGTATATGATTTTAGAAATTAGTAAGCAAAATAAGGGGAATATATATTAATATGGAGAATCGAACAAGGAGATGTAAGCTCGTTACGCTCATCTTATTAATTATATTTATCGCGTATACATTATTATTGAAAGTTGTGGATGTGCAGGCAATCGGTCCACAAGGCAGCGAAGTGGGATTCGCAACATTTAACAGCATGGTTTATCAAGTGGTTGGAAGTAATGAATTATGCTATGATGTGTCGAAGTACATTGGATATTTGGCAATTGTAATTGCAATATTTTTTGTGATTTTGGCAATTCTACAGTTTGCACGGTCGAGAGAGTTGTCGAAGGTCGATTTGTCGCTTAAAGTACTGATTGTATTTTATGTACTAGTGGGAATCTGTTATGT
Organism: Eubacterium oxidoreducens; assembly: GCF_900104415.1. Classification (GTDB taxonomy): domain Bacteria; phylum Bacillota; class Clostridia; order Lachnospirales; family Lachnospiraceae; genus Eubacterium_C; species Eubacterium_C oxidoreducens. Next base: position 16,829 of record NZ_FMXR01000013.1, read on the forward strand.
TTTATTTGAATTTTTAGTAATTAATTACAGACCGGTGCTTGAGGATGGTCAATTAGCAGCATCTTATCCTTCTTCACATACCATGTTGGCATTGTGTGTATTCGTAACAGCGAGGATGCAGTTTAAAAGCCGTTTTATGGAAGGATTTGCCAGAGGATTTTTGGTGATTTTATTTGATGTATTATCTGTTGTTATGGTTTGCACAAGGCTTGCAAGCGGAGTGCATTGGGCGACGGATATTATCGGAGGCATTCTTTTGTCCGCCGTGTTAATCTTTATATATAGAACTATTATTATGGTACGCAAGGAACGAATCTGGTAACTAGAATAAAGAAATCTGCGAAATTACCCGAAACCAATTATGGAGACGGGTAATTTTTTATTTTATAGGAAAGCGATTTGCATTTTCTGTATAAAACGGGATGTACATTTACACCAAGAGAACACACTACAAGATGCAGCCGAGAGCGAGTTTTGACTGTCACGAGCGTGATGCCGGTCTGGTTTCGGCTGATTTGGCTTGAAATGAAGTAGTAATTATAGTAAAGAATGCAGGGGATATTTGTATAAAATGCTAAAAATAAAAATAGTTTTGAATGGACTCTTGAAATAACAACATGTTGTGGTATTATTTAACATGGAGCACAGATTCTAGTGCAAAATGAAACGAGGGAAAATTATGAATGTAATTAAAAGGAATGGACAAGAAGTAGCATATGATATTACAAAGATCTCAAATGCTATGAGTAAAGCGAATAATGAAGTGCCGGAAAATGAAAGGCTAAGCTTTGATAAAATTAAAGAGATTTCCGATGATGTTCTTACGAAATGTGAGAGCCTTGAACGTTCCCCTTCCGTTGAAGAAATTCAGGATATGGTTGAGGACGGACTGATGGGAGCCGGAGCCTTTTCTGTAGCACGTAAGTATATCCGTTATCGTTATCAACGAGCATTGGTGCGTCGGTCCAATACGACAGATGAGCAGATTCTGACTTTGATTGAGTGTAATAATGAAGAAGTAAAGCAGGAAAACTCAAACAAGAATCCGACGATTGTTTCGGTGCAAAGAGACTATATGGCGGGAGAAGTTTCCAAGGATATTACAAACAGAATTTTACTTCCGAAAGATATTGTAGATGCGCATAAAGAAGGAATCATTCATTTTCATGATGCGGATTATTTTGCGCAGCATATGCATAATTGCTGTCTGGTAAATCTAGAGGACATGTTGCAAAATGGAACCGTAATTTCCGGTACCTTAATTGAGAAGCCACATAGCTTTTCAACGGCATGTAACATCGCAACGCAGATTATTGCGCAGGTTGCATCAAGCCAGTATGGTGGCCAATCCATTTCACTGTCTCACCTTGCTCCGTTTGTTAATATCAGCCGTGCGAAGATTCGCAAGCAGGTGCTTAAAGAAACCGCGCAGCTTGGTGTCAATCCATCAGACGAGGTCATCAATGATATTGTAGAGCAAAGACTTCATGATGAAGTCAGCCGGGGCGTGCAGACGATTCAGTATCAGGTTGTAACACTTCTTACAACGAATGGACAAGCTCCGTTTGTTACCGTATTTATGTATCTTGGTGAGGCTAAGAATGAGCAGGAAAAGAAAGATCTTGCATTAATTATAGAAGAAACGCTTAAGCAAAGAATCCAGGGTGTTAAAAATGAGAAGAATGTATGGATTACACCGGCATTTCCAAAGCTTATTTATGTTTTAGAAGAGCAAAATATCCATGAAGACAGTGAATATTGGTATCTGACAAAGCTTGCGGCTGAGTGTACCGCAAAGCGTATGGTGCCGGATTATATCTCTGAAAAGAAGATGCTTGAGCTTAAGCGTGATAAGAATGGAGATGGACATTGTTATACCTGTATGGGCTGTCGAAGCTTTTTGACACCATATGTGGATGAAAATAACAATCCAAAATATTATGGCCGCTTTAATCAGGGCGTGGTAACAATTAACCTTCCGGATGTGGCACTTTCTTCAAAAGGTGACAAGGATAGATTCTGGAAGATTTTCGATGAGAGATTGGAGCTTTGCTATAAAGCTTTGATGTATAGACATAACAGACTTATGGGAACTTTGTCGGATGCGGCACCAATTCTGTGGCAGTATGGGGCTCTTGCACGTCTTGATAAAGGCGAACCTATTGATAAACTGTTATTTGGCGGATATTCCACTATCTCGCTTGGTTATGCGGGCTTGTTTGAATGTGTAAAATATATGACGGGTAAGAGTCATACCGACCCGCAGGCGACTCCATTTGCGCTTGATATTATGCAGCATATGAATGACAAATGTGCTGAGTGGAAAGCAAAGGAGAATATTGATTTTTCCATTTACGGAACTCCGCTTGAATCTACAACATACAAATTTGCAAAGGCTCTTCAAAAGAGATTTGGCATCATTGAGGGTGTTACGGATAAGAATTACATTACGAATTCGTATCATATTCACGTATCGGAAGAGATTAATGCTTTTGATAAACTTGCCTTTGAGTCGAAGTTTCAGGCTCTTTCTCCGGGTGGCGCAATCAGTTATGTGGAAGTGCCGGATATGCAGGACAATTTAGATGCGGTTCTTAAGGTAATGAAGTTTATCTATGAGAATATTATGTATGCAGAGCTTAATACCAAGAGTGATTATTGTCAGGTATGCGGATATGACGGAGAGATTCAGATTCAGGAAAATGAGCATGGCAAATTGATCTGGAAATGTCCATGTTGCGGAAATGAAGATCAGTCCAAGATGAACGTGGCACGACGTACCTGTGGATATATCGGAAGTCAGTTCTGGAATCAGGGAAGAACGCAGGAAATCAAAGACCGTGTGCTTCACTTGTAGAAGTTTGATTTGACCGTAGTCTTAACATAAAAAATGCAAACAACCTCTTCGCCGTAGTGATACGGGGAAGAGGTTGTTTGCATAACGCAAAGTCCTGGCTGTTATAGTGCAGTGGCGGGGAAATATTGCGGAAAGGAATAAATAATATGAATTATGGAGCAATTAAAGATTGTGATATTGCAAATGGTGTAGGGGTTCGAATCTCATTATTTGTCTCTGGATGTACGCATTGCTGTGAGGATTGTTTTCAGCCTGAGACCTGGGATTTTTCCTACGGGGATGAGTTTACGGATGATACGATGGACAAGATTATCGGTATGCTGGATAAAGAGTATATTGATGGGCTTTCGATTCTAGGTGGGGAACCGATGGAACCGGAGAATCAAAAGAGCGTTCTCGAATTGATTTTGCGAGTGAGAGAGGAACTTCCGGATAAAAATATCTGGATATATTCCGGCTATCAATTCGATGCGGATATGTTAAATGGTAAGCTCAGGGAATGTCATTCAACACGAAGGATTTTGGAAAATATTGATGTTCTTGTGGATGGTGAATTCGAAAAAGACAAGAAGAATATCCGTTTAAAGTTTCGTGGTAGTGAAAATCAAAGAATTATTGATGTGAAAAAGTCTTTGAATACGAATCAGGTCGTGCTGATTCCGGAACTTATGAAGATGCGATAGAGACACAGAGGCGTCTTTACTACGTTAAGCTTTTCAGTCGGAGCTTGTACCCCGACCGAGAAGCGTATGTCAAGACTCGCTCGCGAGTCTTGCGCGCCGGATTCGGGTCTGCTTCAGCAGACAAATTCCTGTCCGAATCCGTGCGCATCCTCGCGGAGCGTTTAACTCAGTCGGAGCTTGTACTCCGACTGAGTTAAATATCTCGTACATCATAAGGTGTGGTTTGATATACATAATAGTTGAGCCAGTTTGAAAAGATAAGCTGACCGGCGGATCTCCAACGAACAATTGGAGATTTTGTCGGATCATCATCCGGAAAATAATTGACCGGAAGATCAGGATTCATGCCGCGTTGTGAATCGCGCAGATACTCTTGCGCGAGAGTGTCAGCATCATACTCCGGATGGCAAGTCATAAAGAATTTGTGAGAGTCGGTGGTCTTAAGGATGGACACACCGGCTTCTTTTGAAGTTGCCAAAAGTTCTAACTCCGGCACGGCCAGGATATCTTCCTTGGTACAATCTATAAATCTTGAGTGCGGAGCAAAGAAGCGATCATCCATGCCACGAAACAGCGGAGAGGTCCATTTTAAAATGGTATGCTCATAGATTCCGCTAAGCTTCTTGTCGCGCTTGGTCTTTTGTATTCCGTAATGATAATAAAGAGCGGCATAGGCGCCCCAACATAAATGCATAGTTGAGTGGACATGAGTTTTCGTCCATTCCATAATTTCGCAGAGCTCATCCCAGTATTCTACATCTTCAAATTCTACAAAATCTAAAGGTGCGCCGGTAATAATCATGCCATCATATTTTTCGTCCTTGACTTCTTTAAATGTTCGATAAAAAGATTCTAGATGAGAAGGATCAACATTATGTGGCTGGTAAGATGCCGTCTGCAAGAATTCTACTTCAATCTGGAGCGGAGTATTCGATAGCTTGCGCAGAAGCTGCGTTTCTGTGACAATCTTAGTTGGCATCAGATTAAGAATAAGTACTCGAAGCGGTCGAATATTCTGGTGCAAAGCAAAATATTCTGTCATCACAAAAATATTTTCTTGTTCAAGTATTGAAGTGGCAGGTAATGAGTCCTGAACTTTAATTGGCATCTTTTGACCTCCTTTTAGCGATTAGTACCAATATAATATTTTTTCGGGAAAAATTCAAGTTATTTGGGGTAGGTTGAAATGGCTAAATAAACTTGCCTTTACCTGTTAGTTGGACTATAGTGTATTAAGTGGAAATGGTTTGGAATAAAGGAGTAAAAAAACTATGGGAAATATAAAGAATACAAGAAGAATAGATCTTTCATTGACCGTGTTATTCTCATTAATCATTGGAGTGCTTTTGCTTGTATGGCCGATTCAGACATCGTTTTCGGTGGTTAAGATTGTAGGAGTATTGTTGTTGATTTCCGGAATTGTGTCGCTTGTGACATTTTTACTCAGTCCGATTGGAGTGATTAGAATTGCCGGAGGTCTGGTGATTGTGATAATCGGTATTATATTTATAGCAATGCCAGGTGCGGTAATCTGGCTGATTTCGGTTTTAATAGGTATTCTGTTGCTGGTTCACGGAGTGCGTGATTTTAAGCTTGCGCAGGTAATGGAGCGGGAACGAGTGATAGCAATGCTGGTATCTATTGTGACAATTGTGCTGGCGATTTTACTAATCGTCAATGCTTTTGCAGTATGGAGCATAGGCTTAAGACTGGTAGGAATTGCATTAATTGTGGATGCTCTTGGAGATTTGTTCTTGGGTATCAAATCAAAAGGATTTTCTGCCTCAGAGCCGATTGATGTAGAATATAAAGAAAAATAACTGTATCAAATTCGGAGGGAAATCATGCAGATTATTGTAGTAGGCTGTGGAAATGTCGGAAGAACGCTGATTGAACAGCTGGTAAAAGAAGGTCATGATGTGACTGCGGTTGATCTTGACAAAAGCCGTGTAGAACAAGTAGTACGGGAATATGACGTAATGGGCTATATCGGCAATGGCGCAAGTCGGACATTGCTTATAGACGCCGGCGTGAAAAAAGCGGATGTACTTCTTGCCGTGACGGCGGCAGATGAGTTGAACCTGCTTTGCTGCCTCATAGCAAGAAAAGCAGGGGATTGTAAGACAATCGCCCGTGTTCGAAATCCTATTTACACACTAGAGGAAGTGTCTTTTATAAAGGAAGAACTTGGACTATCATTGATTATTAATCCGGAGATGGCAGCAGCACATGAAATTGCACGTTTGATTAAATTTCCATCGGCAATCCGCGTGGAGAATTTTGCCAAGGGTCGTTTGGATCTTTTAGGATGCAGAGTGAAAGAAGGCTCGGAGTTGGCCGGATGTGCGCTGATGGATATTACATCGAAGCACAATGTAAATATGCTGGTGATTGCCGTGCAAAGAAAAGGGGAGGTTGTAATCCCTAATGGACAGTATGTCCTTGAAGAAGGAGATGTGGTCTATTTTGTTGCCGAGCCGACAAAAGTCATGCAGAGCATGAAGAAACTTGGAAATGTGAATCGAAAGGTTCACAAGGTAATGATTATCGGTGGCGGTGAAACTACGGTATATCTGTCTAAGCATTTATTGAATATCGGGATTCATGTGACCATTATAGAAAGCAGCAAGGAAAGATGCGGTGAATTAAGTGAACTGCTTCCAAATGCGCTCGTGATTTGCGGAGACGGAACGGATCGGGAACTTTTGCTTGAAGAAGGCATTGAAAGCATGAATATTGTGGTTGCATGGACCAATTTTGACGAAGAAAATATCATGCTGTCCTTGTACGCACAGCAACATGCCAAGGCGAAGGCAATCACGAAGATTCATAAGATTGAACATGATGAAATCCTTCAGACGCTGGATGTTGGAAGTATCTGTTATCCTAAGAAGATTACGGCGGAGCGGATATTGCAGTATATTAGAGCGATGAATAACTCTATGGGCAGCAATGTGGAAACGCTATATCAGTTGGTGGACGATCGGATTGAAGTGTTGGAATTTGTTGTACGCAGTAATCACGACTTTTTGGGAATCCCACTGGAAAAGCTTCATCTGAAGAAGAATCTTTTGATTGCGTGTATCGTAAGAGCCGGCAAATTCATTATTCCGGGTGGTAAGGATGAGATACGTATGAATGATTCGGTTATTGTAGTTACGATGGATCGAGGATTAGAATGTATTTCGGATATCATGAGGTAGGAAATATGAATCGAGCGATTATTAGATATTTTACTTTTAGAATTATACAGTTGGAGGCTGTGCTGTTGCTGGTTCCATGTCTGGTTGCTTTGATTTATCAAGAGCCTCAGGGGTGGTACTATCTGGGGACTTCCATTGCGTGCGGCATTGTTGGTACACTTGGAAGTATGAGAAAGGTAGAAAATGACAGCTTTTACGCAAAAGAAAGTTTTGTTGTGGTAGCGCTATGCTGGATTGTAATCAGTGCAATTGGAGCAGTCCCGTTTACATTAAGCGGAGAGATTCCTAATTATTTAGATGCATTATTTGAAAATGTATCCGGCTTTACAACAACCGGTGCCAGTATTTTAACAGACGTAGAGGCCTTATCGCATACAGCATTGTTTATGAGAAGCTTTATCCATTGGGTAGGTGGAATGGGAGTGCTTGTATTGATGCTTGCAATTCTGCCAAGAAGCAGTGGAAACAATATGTATTTGATGAGGGCGGAAAGTCCGGGTCCATCGGTAGGCAAATTGGTGCCGCAGATTCGTAAGACGGCAGGGCTTTTATATAAAATCTATATTGTGATTACAGTATTTGAAATAGGAGCGCTTATTTGGTCTAAAATGCCGGTGTTTGATGCCGTGACGATATCTGTGGCAACGACAGGAACCGGAGGGTTTGCGATTTTAAATTCGTCAATCGGAGCATATACGATTGCACAGCAAAATATTATCACAGTATTTATGTTTGTGAGCGGTGTTAATTTTTCGTTTTATTACTTTTTGCTGTTTCGTAAGGTGAAAAATGCTGCGGTTATGGAAGAAGTTCGGTGGTATCTTGGAATCTTTGTAGGTTCTGTGGTTTTGATTTGCGCGAATGCCTATCATAGTTTTGATGGAATGAGAGAATGCGTACATCATGTCGCATTTACGGTGTCGTCAATTCTAACATCAACCGGATTTGCTACGGTGGATTATACAAAATGGCCTGAGTTTTCGCAAACTCTGTTGGTGTTTTTGATGCTGATTGGTGCCTGTGCAGGAAGTACAGGCGGAGGTATGAAGGTATCTCGTTGGGTATTGATGTTTAAAGCTGTAAGAAATGAGATTTCTTATTTGATTCATCCAAGACGAGTCAGACAGGTTCGGATGGATGGACATGTTGTGCCGAAGGAGACTATGAAATCGTTATATTCGTATGTGCTGGTGTATTTCTTTATTTTTGCCGGTTCCGTGATTGTAATAGCCATTGACAATTATGGGTTTGATACGAATTTTTCAGCGGTTGCAGCCTGCTTGAACAATATTGGGCCGGGAATCGGTGAGGTCGGTCCGAGCGGAAATTATAGTGGCTTTAGCAATGTATCTAAGATTGTATTGATGCTGGATATGTTAGCCGGAAGACTCGAATTGTTCCCGCTTCTTATGTTGATTGCACCGACGACGTGGAGAAGATAAAAAATGTCGCTTATGAGAGAATCATAAGCGACATTTTTTTATTGATGTTCTTGCGTATATTTTGTGACAAGAGTTTTAATCTTTTCATATGGATTTAACAGATCACTGACAGATGCATCGTGATTTAAAGTATCAATCAGATAAGCGATATATTTGCTCATATCACAATTGATGTAATATGGTTTAGATAACAGTTCAGGAGACTGGTAACAAAGGTTTGTGGTAACCACTTTATAGATGATACCATCTTCTACCGCTTTATCGAACTTATCGAATCCACTTGTGAACAGACCAAAGGTTGAAATTACAAAGATTCGATTAGCGTTTCTTCTCTTAAGCTCAGCTGCTACGTCAAGCATACTTTCGCCGGAAGAAATCATATCGTCTACAATCATAACATCTTTTCCATCAAGGGATGGTCCAAGGAATTCGTGAGCAACAATCGGATTACGACCATCTACGATACGACTGTAGTCACGACGCTTATAGAACATACCCATATCAACACCAAGTACACTGGCAAGATATACGGCGCGGTTGGTGCCGCCTTCATCCGGTGAAATAACCATCAGATGATCATTATCAATCTTTAAGTCATCGCATTCGCGTAAGATTCCCTTTACAAACTGGTAAGCAGCAGTAACGGTTTCGAATCCGTGAAGCGGAATGGCGTTTTGCACACGAGGATCGTGAGCATCGAATGTAATGATGTTGTCTACGCCCATGCTTGTTAATTCTTGAAGCATTAAAGCACAGTCTAAAGATTCTCTTGAGGAACGCTTATGCTGACGTCCTTCGTATAAGAATGGCATAATTACGGTGATACGACGTGCTTTACCGGCAGCAGCTGCAATTACACGCTTTAAGTCCTGGTAATGGTCGTCCGGAGACATATGATTTTCATATCCACCGAGCTTATAAGTCAGGCTGTTGTTTGTAATATCTACTAATAAATATAAGTCATATCCACGTACGGACTCGTTGATGACGCATTTTGCTTCACCGGAGCCGAATCTTGGAGTGTCTACATCTAAGATGTAGGTGTCACGCTGATATCCCTTAAAAGCCATGGAATCCTTGTGCTGCTGTTGTCTTTCTTCTCTCCAGTGAACAAGATAATAATCTACTTTGTCTGCAATTTCAGTGCAACTTTTCAGCGAAACAATTCCCAACGAACCCTTAGGGATTGTCTCTAAATTTCTTTCGTCACTCATGAAAATGTCCTCCGTCTAATGAATAACTATTAATAATTTATCTTAATGAGCCGAAAACGGCATTTACTACTATAGCACAATTTTTTTGGAAATGAAACTATACATGTATTTTTTTTTGGATACGTATATCATTTCCAATAAGTTTAAGTAATTCATAGTTGCTTGATAATCTAGAAAAGATCCGTTCTGTGTAGGTGTCGGCAATCTGCTGCAAGGAAAGATTCGTGGAGATAATGGTTGATTTTCTCCTGATAATTCTTTCGTTGATACAAGTAAAGAGCTGTGAAGCTGCGCCTGAGTTCCTACCGGTACCAAATTCTGTTCCAAGGTCATCAATGATTAACAAATCGCAGTCTAATATCTGCTCACTATCAAGCAGACCGTCTGTTGCACGTTCAAAGCGGGACTGGATTAACCGGTTAAATAGCTGGTCAGCACTAAAATAGATGACAGAATGACCGGTGTTTAACAGTTCGCGAGCGATACAATTAGACAGGAAGGTCTTTCCGACGCCGGTATCTCCTGTAAAAATGAGATTCTCAAATCTTGTATCGAAGTTACGCACAAATTCGAGAGCTGCCTCATAAGCGTTTTGTGCTAATTGATAGGGCGTCAGCTTCGTAGCTGGATCAACAATATCGGCCGGATAATAGTCTAAAGAAAAGTTAGAAAAGCTTTCTTTAGAAAGTATCTGCTTGATATTGGATTGGCTATATACAAGATCAATGCATGCCTGTTTTAGGCAGTGGCATTTTTGATTGCCTATATAACCGGTATCTTTACAATCCGGACAGGTATAAGATGGTTCAAGATCTTGTGGTGTAAGTCCGTGAAAATGAAACAGATTTTCCTTTTCTTTTTTTAGGTTCTCAAGCTGATGTTCTAAATCGGCCGCTTTTGCACTTTCTTTGGAAATGCCTGCTTTAATGCGTGCAATCGAAAGAGAGGCAATTTGATTGTCAATCTCTAAAAAACGAGGCTCTCTCGCGTACAGAGCCTCTTTTTTTTCTAGTTCTTCTCGATGGTTATGTTGTTGTCTTTCTTCGTATTCTCTCATAATAGAAGAGAATTGACTGTTCGTTAGTGGCATAAATAAATACCTTTCTTCCCTTAGCGATGACTTCCGGTATGAAGTAATTGTTGCTCGAGCTGATCATAATTATAATTTCTTTGTGAAAAATTAGAAAATCCTGAGTTTTTGTTAACGCGCACGTTGTTATTTTTCTTTGGATAGGTATTACGGGCAGCGTTAGCATGATTTTCATCCAAAGCGACAAGATCATCAAGCTTTGTTACTTTCTGCTGATGCCAGGATTCTAATATCTTTTCTACATATTCAAAACTTGGTGTATGAATAGAAGCCATGGTACGATTGCAGGCTTCGCTAATCAGGTCTGCAGAAAATCCAAAGTCCTTGCTCCAATGATTAATCGTTTGAAGTTCGGAATCCACAAGATTACGTCCTTTTATACCAAAGGCTTTCATAACAGCAGTATGAGATTTGGTATAAATTTTATTATTGGCTTTGGCTTCAGAGACGGTCTGATAACCTTTCTCATGCCAGGCAAGCCCGGTCTTTTCGATATATCGAATGGAAGAATGTCCTTTTTCTATACAATATTCAATAAGATATTCGATAAGTTCAACCGATAAGCCTACTTGATCGTGCAGATATAATAAGGTCTGACAATCTGTATTGGAAAGTGTTCTTCGCAGATAGGTTTCGGCGATAAACAGTAATTCTTTGATATCGGCCTTCTTTTTGAATCCGGATATTTCATCTAGAGAATATTCGTGTTTTGTCGGATTTTGCGCTGGGACATCCGGTGCAACAGGCGTTACAGGTGTTGGTGGCTGCGTAATATTTGCATGCAAAGAAGACTGTGCGCTATGAGGAGCTAAAAAGCAGATGCTTGAAAGCTCACAATCTGCATCATAGTCAAGGCGAATAAGATTCTCCTTTTCCCAGTATTTGAGCGCACGACGAATGTCTTTTTCGGTATGATCGAAAAAGTCAGCCATGTGTGTAATTGATAACTGCGCATTTGGCGCATGAAGAAGCCGAAGCAGATACAGGTATACTTTGACGTATTCTCCATTTGCTTTGGCCATATACTGATCTACAAAAAAATCTGGAATATTAGTATATGAAGATGATTTTTCTGTGCATATTTTAATGTTTGACATATAAAATCCCTACCCCTCATAAGACTGTAAAATGTCTTGAAGATTTTTTTCTAGACGTAGTATAGCATAGCGATTTTAATTTGAGAAGAGGAGTGAAATATGGAAAATATCGGTGGATATATTCTGTGGATAAGTGGATAAATAAGGATGTAAGAATCAAACAAGCGTTGAAAAAACTGCAAAAAACAAAAACTCATGGGCGTGGATAAGTGGCAAAGATATCCACAAAAAAATCCACTGTAGCAAAACACAAAGCAGTGAATTGCACAGTGGAAATAGTGGATAACTATTGTCCGAGAAGATGTTCGCCTATTTTTACAACATCTCCGGCACCCATAGTTATTAACAAATCGGAGTTCATACAATTTTTTAATAAAAAATTTTCAATCTCATCAAAGGATGAAAAATAATACGCTGGTGTGCCGAGTGCTTCGATACGGTCACGAAGGTCTTTGGAACTGATGCCGAGCGTATCGGTTTCACGCGCAGCGTAAATCGGTGGTAATATTACCAGGTCTGCTTTTGATAGCGCTTTTGCGAAATCATCTAAAAATGATTTTGTTCTTGTATAAGTATGCGGCTGAAATACGCAGACGATACGTGCTACCTTACATTTTGCAGCAGCATTTAAGGTTGCGGTGATTTCAGTTGGGTGGTGTGCATAATCATCAACGATGGTGATTTTGCCAAGGCGTCCCTTGAGCTCAAAGCGTCGTTTGGTACCGGTAAAGTGCTTTAGCCCGGCAGCGATTTCTTGAAAGGAAAGTCCGAGACTCAAGGACAATGCAGCAGCTGCAAGTGCATTTTCGATATTATGGGAACCGGGAACGCTTAAGGAAATGGTACCAAGTGATTGACCATGTGCAACAAGTGTGAATGTAGCATGGCCAAGCTCGTCATAGGTAATATCTGTAGCATGGTAATCGTTAGTCGAATCAATACCATACGTAACTACCTGAGCTTTGGTATCTGCAGTAAGCGTATTTGGGTCTTCGATAGAGCCGTTCAAAAAGACGATGCCATCATCTGCGGTTTGGGCAATGAATTTTTGGAAAGAATGACGGATATCGGCCAAATCTTTAAAGAAATCAAGATGATCTTCTTCAATATTAAGTATGATGGAAAATTTTGGATTCAAGTTCAGAAAACTATTGGTGTATTCACAGGCTTCTGTAACAAAAATATCGGAATGACCAACCTTGATGTTGCCGCCAATGACATCTAAGATTCCGCCAACGGATATGGTCGGGTCACTTCCGGCGTCAATCAGAATCTGTGCAATCATGGAAGTTGTAGTTGTCTTACCATGTGTACCGGCTACGGCAACAGAGTTGGCAAAATGATCGAGAATCTGTCCAAGAAGTTCTGCCCGGGAAAGAAGCGGAATGTTCGCTTCCTTGGCAGCGACTAATTCAGGATTGTCAGCGTGAATCGCAGCTGTATATACAACAATATCGATATCCGCAGTGATATTGTCAGCGCGTTGACCGTAATGAATCGTGCAGCCTTGCTCTTCGAGCTGCTTTGTCAAAGGGGACTCTTTTACGTCCGATCCCATGACAGTAAAACCACGGCGAACCAATACCTGAGCAAGTCCACTCATGCTGATGCCGCCAATGCCCATAAAATAAATATGACACGGTTTGTTAAAATTTATTTGATACATATTAACTAAATGCCTCTTTTCTATTATCAAATGAAATCATTATGTACTATTAAATAGGAAATAATGACATTTTTCATTATAACATGTCTAAATAAAAAAAAACGCACGATATATTCCGGAAATATATAGAAAAATAATGAGAATTGCACAAATAAACTATAAAAATTATTGATAATATGTTATAATTTACTAGTAAATTTTGAGGACGTAAAATTTATAGATAAAAACAGCAAAATATCATGATGTACTATTTTTTACAGCAACAGGAGGTGGCATTATGTACAAAAAAGAAATGATAGCGATGCTGCTTGCGGGGGGCCAGGGAAGTCGCCTGGGGGTGCTAACGGAACAGGTTGCAAAGCCTGCGGTATCCTTTGGAGGAATATATAGAATTATCGATTTCCCACTTACGTAACTGTATTAATTCGGGAATTAATACAGTGGGAGTGCTGACGCAGTATCAACCACTTCGCTTGAATGTGCATATTGGAATCGGTATTCCATGGGATCTTGACCGCAATGATGGTGGTGTTGCAATATTACCGCCATATGAAAGTACGGATGGTTCGGACTGGTATAGTGGAACGGCGAATGCGATTTATCAAAATATCAGTTATCTGGACAGTTATGATCCGGAATATGTACTGATTTTGTCGGGCGATCATATCTATAAGATGGATTATGAAGTGATGCTTGATTTCCATAAGAAGAATGGAGCATCGGTAACGATTGCAACAATGCCGGTTCCGCTTGAGGAAGCAAGTCGATTCGGAATTGTGGTTACGGATGAGGATCATAAGATAAAGGAATTTGAGGAAAAACCGGAGAATCCAAGTTCGAATCTGGCTTCGATGGGAATCTACATTTTCAATTATAAGCTTCTTAGAGAAGTGCTTATGGAACTGGCAGAAGTAGATAATTGTGATTTTGGAAAGCATGTGATTCCTTATTGCCATGAGCATAATGAACCGATTTTTGCTTATGAATTTAACGGTTACTGGAAAGATGTCGGAACGCTTAGTTCGTATTGGGAGGCGAATATGGAGCTGATTGATATCGTTCCGGAATTTAACCTGTATGAGGAATATTGGAGAATCTATACGAAGCAGGATATTATCAGCCCGCAGTACATTGGACCGAAGGCGAGCGTGGAAAAGTGTATTATCGGAGAGGGAAGTCGGATATATGGAGACGTCAGCAATTCGGTAATTGGAGAGGGCGTTATCATAGAAGAAGGTGCGGTTGTTAAAGACTCCATTATAATGAGCAAAACAAGAGTCGGAGCAGAGGCGATTGTACAAAAAAGTATTATTGCGGAAAACTGTGATATTGGCGAGAAGGTGGTTTTGGGAGACGGAGAAGAAGCTCCAAATAAATTAAAACCTGCAATTTATACAGACGGACTAGTAACGATTGGTGAGAATTCGGTTATTCCAAGAAGAATGAATGTCGGAAAGAATACGGCGATTGCCGGAGTCACCGAGCCTGAGGATTATATTGATGGCCGGCTTGAAAGCGGGGGATCTATTATAAAGGCAGGTGATAAGTCATGAAAACAGTAGGAATTATTTTGGCTGGTGGTAACAGCTACCGAATGGAAAAATTGACAGAGAAAAGAGCAATTGCGGCAATGCCGATAGCGGGAAGTTATCGTTGTATTGATTTTGCACTTAGTAATATGACCAATTCTCATATTACCAAGGTTGCGGTTCTGGCACAGTACAATGCAAGATCACTGAATGAACATCTAAGTTCTTCAAAATGGTGGAATTTTGGACGTAAGCAAGGCGGCTTATACGTATTTAATCCAACCATTACGATGGATAACAGTTATTGGTATAGAGGAACAGCAGATGCCATTTATCAGAATCTGGACTTTTTAAAGAGATGTCATGAACCTTATGTCATTATCTGTGGTGGAGATTGCGTTTATCAAATGGATTTTGGTAAACTCCTTGATTATCATATTGAGAAGAATGCAGATATCACGGTTGTGGTAAAGGATATGCCTCTTAGCGAGGATGTAAGTCGATATGGAATCGTACGGATGGATGAAAAATCGCAGATTTATGATTTTGAGGAAAAACCGATGGTGACGCAGGGGCATACGGTATCAACCGGAATCTATCTGATGAGAAGAAGAATGTTGATTTCGATGCTTGAGCAGCTTGCGCTTGAGCAGCTTGCGCTTGAGCAGCGTCATGATTTGGTAAATGATATTTTGATTCGATATAAGAATATGAAGAAAATCTATGGATATAAACTCGAAAGTTATTGGTCGAATATCGCATCTGTGGAATCTTATTACAAAACGAATATGGATTTCTTAAAACCTGAGATTCAAGAAGAGTTTTTCTCGGGAGATAATCCGGCGATTTATTCGAAGGTGGATGACTATCCGCCGGCAAAATATAATACCGGAAGTATGGTTCGAAACAGCTTGATTTCAAGCGGTTGTATTATAAATGGACAAGTAGAGAATTCTATATTGTATAAAAAAGTATTTGTGGGTTCTAATTGTGTGATTCGCAACTCTATCATATTGAATGATGTGTATATAGGAGATAATACGCATATTGAGAATTGTATCGTAGAAAGTCGTGGAACCTTAAAGGCGAATTCTTACTATAGTGGAGAAGATGGAATAAGGGTTGTATGCGAGAAGAACGAACGCTACATGATCTGACAAAAGTAGAAAGGGGACTGAAATTATGCAGATTACGGATGTGAGACTCAGACTGATTGAGAAGGAAGGCAAGATGAAGGCGGTAGCATCTATTACAATTGATGATGTATTTGTAGTTCACGATATCAAGGTAATAGAAGGTGAGAAGGGATTGTTTATTGCAATGCCGTCCCGTAAAGCATCAGATAGCGAATATCGTGATATTGCGCATCCACTTAATTCAGAGGTAAGAGATTATATTTCGGGTTGTATCATGGAGAAATACCATGAGGCATTACAAGAAGCCGGAAAAGAATAAGAGTTGTATGGACAAAAGAGGATAACCTGATTCTCATACGTAATCTTGGTCGGCCCGATTTGGGAAGTGAGGCAGCTGCTCAAGATTGCGGATAAAAAGAGAATGGGGGGAGGATTTTGGGAAACGATTGTGTTGGGGAACACGCGTTTAACACGAGAGAAGCAGCGGATTTCGATTCGTTGCTTTTCTTGTTCTTGAATTGAAACAGCATATTTTCATTCTTAACAGAATTTGCTATAATGCACAAAGAAAAACTCGAAAAGATAAAGAGATGAGCTTTGATGAAAATAAGATTAAGAAAACGACAGGAGAATATCATGTATCTGATAGCCGGTTTGGGAAATCCAACAACAAAATATGAGAAAACAAGACATAATGTAGGGTTTGATGCGATTGATGAATTGGCAAAGACTCATAATATTGATTTTGATCAAAAGAAGCATCATGCAATGTGCGGCAAGGGAATGATAGCAGGACAAAAAGTCATGCTGATGAAACCGCTTACCTATATGAATAACAGTGGAGAGGCAATTGCAGATGCGATGAATTTTTATAAATTGGATCCGGCGACGCAGTTGCTTGTGATTTATGATGATATATCACTAGAACCGGGGAACATCCGGATTCGTAAGAAAGGAAGCGCGGGCGGTCACAATGGTATCAAGGATATTATTGCGATGATAGGTTCGCAGCAATTTGCAAGAATTAAAATTGGTGTTGGGGAAAAGCCGAAAAACTGGGATCTGGCTGATTATGTTCTTGGAAAATTTGATAAGGCAGACAGGAAGTTGGTTGATGCAGCAATTGAGGAAGCCTTGCAGGCGGCGCAGTTGATTGTCGGTGATGATATAGAAGAAGCAATGAATCAATTTAATGCAAAGAAAAAATAAAGGAAACACATGAACGTTTTTGTAAAACCGATGGAAGCTCTAACGCAGCTTTCTGAGATAAAAGAGAAACTGAAAAAAGAAAGTGGGATTTTCCAGGTGTCGGGGTGCACAGATGCCGGAAAGTCCCATTTGATTTATACTATGGCGAGAACAGCCGCTGTGAAATTGCTAGTGACTTATAGTGAGCAGCGTGCAAAACAGCTTTTAGAAGAATATGCAATTTATGAGAAGAATTGTTGTTACTATCCGGCGCGAGATATTTTGTTTTATCAGTCGGATCTAAAAGGTGGTCTGCTAAAAGATGAAAGGCTTCGTGTGCTGCGTGCGCTGACGAGCAATGAAAAAGTTACGGTCGTGACGACCTTTGACGCGTTGTTTGATCGGATGGTCAGACCGAATGATTTTAAAGAAAGCTGTATAGAACTTAAAAGTGGCAATGAGGAAGATCTAGAAGCGCTGAGCAGTCGGTTGACACAGATGGGGCTTGAGCGTGTCGGACAGGTAGAAGCTCCGGGGCAATTTTCGGTCCGCGGTGGCATTATGGACATTTATTCCATGACTGAGGAGATGCCGTATCGAATCGAATGGTTTGGAGATGAGATTGATTCGATACGTTATTTTGATCCTGAAAGTCAAAAGTCCGTCACTTTTGGTCTGGATGTAGCCCGGATTTATCCGGCATCTGAGATGTGTCTTACAGAGGATGAGAAGATTGCCGGAAAAAAGAAAATTGAAAAGGAAATATTCGAGCGGATTGAACTTCTAAGAAGGGAAATGAAGACGGAACAGGCATTTCAGTTAAAGACCATTTATGCAGAGCTTTGTGATGAACTAGATGGTCTAGGGGAAGGCATGCGTATCGAAAGTTTTTTGACGTATTTTAAGAAAGAAACAGCAACGCTGACGGATTACTTTGATCCTTTACGAAGTATTATCTGTCTGGATGATCCAATCCGGCTGATGGAGCTTGTGGCAACCACACAAGAAGAGTATACGCAGTCAATGGAACGACGCATCGAGACCGGCAATCTGATAGAAGGTCAGCTGGCGATGCGCTGTGAGTTTAAGGAAGTAAAAAAGAAACTGGATGCATTTGCAGTATTATCTTTGTGCGCACTTGAGACAAAGGTAAAACCGCTTGCGCCAAAAGCCGGCGCAATGGTGCAGATGCAGGCGGTAAGTCCGTATAATAACAGTTTCGATCTTCTGGTAAAAGATTTAAAACAATATAGGAAAAAGAATTATAAAATCTTGATTTTGTCCGGTTCTAAGACTAGAGCCGAAAATCTGGCAAATGATTTGCTTGAACAGGGACTGACGGCTTTTTATTCGGAGGATATGAACCGAACGGTGCAGCCCAAAGAAGTGATGGTGACCTATGGAAAACTTCGCAAGGGATTTGAATATCCAAAGGCGCAATTTGTAGTGATTTCGGAAAGTGACATTTTTGGAACAACAAAGAAGAAAGTCCGCCGAAAGGTTCGCTACGAAGGGGAACATATTTCTGATTTTTCGGACTTAAAGGTTGGCGACTATGTTGTTCATGAGAGATATGGACTTGGAATCTATCGGGGAATTGAGCAGGTAAAGAGTGCGAATACGTTAAAGGATTATTTGCTGATCGAATATGCAAAAGAGGAAAAACTGTATATTCAGGTGGCACAACTAGAAGCTTTGCAAAAGTATGCAGGGCGGGATGCGAAGAAAGTAAAGCTTTCAAAGCTTGGCGGTCAAGAATGGATTAGGACGAAGCAAAAAGTGCAGTCTGCAGTATTGGATATTGCGCAGGAACTGGTGGATTTGTATGCCATCAGACAGAAGGAGCAAGGATATGCATTCGGTCCGGATACTGTGTGGCAGACGGAGTTTGAAGAACGTTTTCCGTTTGAGGAAACGGCGGATCAGATAGCAGCCATTGAAGATACGAAGCGCGATATGGAAAGCAAGAAAATTATGGACCGGCTTATCTGTGGGGATGTAGGATACGGAAAGACGGAGATTGCGATTCGTGCGGCATTTAAAGCGGTACAGGAACATAAGCAGGTAATCTTTCTTGCGCCGACGACAATACTGGCGCAACAGCATTACAATACATTTGTACAAAGAATGGGAGATCTTGGTGTTGAAATTGAATTGCTGTGCAGGTTTCGAACGGCAGCGCAGATTAAAGAATCGTTGAAAAAATTGAAAAAAGGAACCGCAGATATTGTAATCGGTACGCATCGTGTGCTTTCTAAGGATGTCGAATTGTACGATCTGGGACTTTTGATTATTGATGAAGAGCAGCGATTTGGCGTTAAGCATAAAGAAGCAATCAAACAGATGAGAAAGAACATCGATGTGCTTACACTTACGGCAACACCGATTCCGCGAACGCTTCATATGAGCCTTATTGGAATTCGTGATATGAGTGTGCTTGAAGAGCCGCCGATTGATAGACTTCCGATTCAGACCTATGTTATGGAATACAATGAAGAGATGATTCGCGAAGCCATACAAAGAGAATTGCTTCGTGGAGGACAGGTGTATTATGTGTTTAATCGTGTTGCACAGATTGCAGAAGTTGCAACGGTGATTCAAAGAATTGTTCCGGATGCAGTTGTGGCATATGCACATGGACGCATGAATGAGCGAGAACTTGAAGATATCATGTATGATTTTATGAATGGTGAGATTGATATATTGGTGTCTACAACGATTATTGAAACCGGACTTGATATTTCCAATGTCAATACCATTATTATTCAAGATGCGGATCGTTTTGGCTTGTCTCAGCTTTATCAGTTGCGAGGACGAGTAGGACGCTCAGCAAGAACGGCGTATGCATTTTTGGTGTATAAAAAAGACCGTGTTTTGAAAGAAGTTGCAAGGAAGCGTTTAGAGGCAATTAAGGAATATACACAGCTAGGAAGCGGCTTTAAGATAGCGATGAAAGATCTGGAGATTCGAGGTGCAGGGAATCTGCTCGGAGCTAAGCAGCATGGTCATATGGAAGCAGTTGGGTATGATTTGTATTGTAAGATGCTCAATGAAGCGGTTGCGCGCCTAAAAGGAATTCCCGTTCAAGAAAGCTTTGAAACAAAGATTGATCTAAAGGTGGATGCATTTATTCCGGAGAGCTATATTGCAAATGAAAAGCAAAAGCTGGAAATCTACAAGGATATTGCAATGCTTGAGGATGAAGAACAATCACAGGAGCTGATTGCGGAATTGATTGATCGTTTTGGAGAGGTGCCGCCAAGTGTTGAGATGCTGATTACGATTGCGCTTTTAAAGGCTAAGGCACATAGCTGTTATTTTACGCAGGTGCGACAGTTAGAAGACGAAATCGAATTTACATTTTTTGAGCATGCCAAGATTAATACGGCGAAGATGGCGCCTTTACTGGATGGTTTTGATGGGGCGCTGCGTTTTGGACAAAATGCCAAGACGCCGCAGCTGATTTACAACCGAAAATATTCCTCGAGACAAAAAAATGAGACTTTGATAGAGGCAGTTACGAAGATATTAGACAGCGCTGTTTCGCAGCTTTTGGACTTTTCTTAGCAGCTTAAGAAGGGATTGCATCTCGCTTGGATTCATTTTATAATAGTTTGGAATAAATTTTACAACAGGAGAATATTTAACATGAAATATAAAAAGATAACTGCAGGAGCTATGGCAGCAGTTGTGGCCGGTATGACATTGGTTGGAGGCTGTGGCTCAAAGATTGATGCGGATGCGGTGGTAGCAACTCTTGATGATAAAGAAATCACGCTTGGATATGCGAATTTTGTAGCGAGATATCAGCAGGCAACTTATGATTCTTATTATCTTGCTTACATGGGAGATGATATGTGGAGTCAGGATATGACAGGATCCGGAGAGACTTTTGAAGATTCCGTGAAGGAAGAAGTGATGCAAAGTATTGAAGACAGCTATGTACTAGACTCGTATGCAGAAGAATATGATGTGGCACTTAGTGAAGAAGAACTAGCTGAGATTGAAGAAGTTGCACAAAACTTCATTGCGGATAATTCTGATGAAGCGATCGAACAGATAGGTGCTACGAAGGAATACGTTGTGGAGATGTTAAGACTCAACCAGATTAATTCTTTGATGTATGATGCAATCGTTGCGGAAGTGGATACGAAAGTGTCGGACGAGGAAGCAGCGCAGCGAGCTATTTCATATGTAGAAATTGCAACGGATTCTTATACAGATGATGATGGCAATACCGTTGATTATACAGATGAGGAAAAGGAAACACTTGCACAGGATGCGAAAAAGTTTGCGAAGGCTGCAAAGAAAGGCTTTGATGAAGCAGCGGAAGATGCTGGCTATGAAGTGCAGACAGATACGTACGGATCTGCAGAGGATGATGATGCAACTCTTGATACGGCCGTATTGCAAGCTGCAGATGAACTGAAGGAAGGTGAGACTTCCGGGGTTGTTGAGACAGATACTGCTCTTTATGTAGTAACGGTTACAAGCGATTTTGATGAGGAAGCGACAGAGACGGAAAAGGAAGAAATCGTTTCGGAAAGACAAGAAGAGTATTATGAAGAAGTGCTTGCCGGATTTGAAGCAGAAGTTGAGTGGACTGTGGATGAGGATGTGTGGGCTACCGTAACATTTGATGAGTTGTTTACAACAGAATCGGATGAAACAAGTACAGATGAGGATGCAACTGCAGATGAGACAACAGAAGGCACAACTTCTGATACATCCGCAGATGAGACAACAGAGGGCCAAACCTCACAAGCGGAATAAGAAGAGTGAACGTATTGAGCTGCCGAATGATTGTCGGCAGCTTTTGTTTTAGCCAGAGTGTGAGTAGGCGAAAATAAAGCTTTATAAGCGAAGGGTGACCTTGTAAGAAAACGCGGATTATGAAGGAGAGTGTATGAACGAGCTATTATCACTGCTTAAACAATATAAGGCACAGACAGTTTTGGCACCGGCTTTCAAAATGATAGAGGCGGTGTTAGAACTATGTGTACCATTGGTGATTGCATCGATGATTGATGATGGAATTGCACTTTCCGATATGTCGCACGTAGGGCACTGCGCAGTGCTGTTAATTGTTTTGGCGGCGCTTGGTATGGGATTTTCCGTGACAGGGCAATTTTTCTCTGCTTATGTGGCGACAGAAGTTTCGACAAGCCTTCGGGAAAAAATATTTGCAAAAGTACAGCAGTTATCCTTCGCACAGTTGGACGAGGCAGGATCTTCTACGCTGATTACCAGATTATCTTCAGATGTAAATCAGGTGCAGGCCGGAGTGAACCTTTCCCTGCGACTTCTTTTACGCTCGCCATTCGTCGTATTTGGAGCAATGGTAATGGCATTTACCATCCATATGAAGATAGCCGGATTATTTGTTCTTGTAATAGGTTTGTTGGCTCTTTGCATTGGGATTGTAATGAAGTATACACTGCCGCAGTACGAGAATCTGCAGCGACATCTTGATGGTCTTCTTATGCGAACCAGACAGTCTCTTATGGGCGTTCGGCCGATACGGGCATTTGGAAGAGAACAGCGAATGGAAGAGGATTTTGTTGCAGCCAATGATGAAATGTTCATGCGCCAAAAAAAAGTAGGAAATATTGCAAGTATTATGAATCCGCTGACATTTGCAATTGTAAATGGAGGCCTTGCAATATTGCTGTATTTTGGCGGGGATCAGGTAAATACCGGCATTCTTTCACAAGGAGAAATGGTGGCACTTGTGAATTATATTTCGCAGATTTTAGTAGAACTTGTGAAATTTGCCAATTATTTAATTACGGTAACGAAATCGATTGCTTGTGCAAAACGAATCGAGGAAGTGCTCAGACTCGAGCAGATGCAGCAAAGTGGCAAGAAACATCAGATGGATACAGATGCAATGCTGACGTTTGACAATCTTGTTTTCTCCTATAAAGAAGGGGCAAATGCAGCATTGGAAGGAATTAACCTTTCTATTAAAAAGGGGGAGAAAATCGGTGTGATTGGTGGTACCGGAGCGGGGAAATCAACGCTTGCGGCGCTGGCAATGGGGCATTATGCTGCGACCGATGGCAATGTCTTTTGGGAGCAGATTAATATCTTAGACCTAGAACCTAAAATGCTGCGAGGCAATATGGCGTGGGCAGAGCAAAAACCTAAGCTGTTTAAGGGAACGATACGTTCTAATTTGAGGATGGGAAAAAGAGATGCAACAGAAGAAGAGATGTTAGAAGCACTTAAGGGTGCGCAAGCGTATGAGTTTGTCAGTGAATTGGACAAGGGACTTGATGCGCTGGTAGAACAAGATGGAAGCAATTTCTCGGGTGGTCAAAGACAGCGTTTATCAATTGCGCGTGCACTGATTAGAAAGCCTAAGTTGCTTGTGTTAGATGACTGTACATCGGCGCTGGATTATGCGACAGATGCAGCTTTTCGACATTATGTGCAGCAGTCTATGCCGCAGACAACCGTGATTTGGAATTCTCAGCGAATTTCGGTTATGGAGCATATGAATCGGGTGTTGTTATTAAAGCATGGAAAGATGGTGGCGCTTGGCACACATGAGGAGTTGCTGAAACGCTGCGAAGAATATCGGGAAATCAGCGCTGCACAAGGTAGGAAGGAGCGGTCATATGAAGCGTAGAACTACGATGAAGACGCTATTTGGCTATCTGAAAAGTCAGGTAGGATATGTTGTGCTTTCTTTTGCGGGAGCATTTGCCGGTGCAGTCATTAGTTTATACATACCGCTTCTGACCGGTCGTGCAGTGGACCAAATGATAGGAGCCGGTCAAGTGGAGTTTGCTGTTTTGACCGATTTGATTCAAAAGATTGTACTATGCATAGTGATGGGTTTTTTTGCCCAGTGGCTTACAAATTACTGCAACAATGCGATTTCGTTTGGGGTTTCACATGCAATGCGGGAAGACTTTTTTTCAAAGATGAAACGAATTGCACTAGCAAGAATGGATCAATATGCATATGGTGATTTGGTCAATCGGATGATTTCGGATGTTGAACAGGTGTCGGACGGACTTCTTTTAGGAGCAAACCAGTTGTTTTCCGGGTTGGTAACGATTGTGGGAACATTGATTTTTATGCTGCTTATGGATGTACGAATAACGCTGGTTGTAATCTATCTGACCCCGATTAGCTTGCTTGCGGCAACATTTATTTCGAAAAAAACCTACCATTTATTTCAAAAACAATCAAAACTTAGGGCACAGGTAAGTGGGATTGTGAACGAAAGTGTTTCTGGTGAGAAATTGATTCAGGCATACGGACAGGAAGACATCATAATGGAGGAGTTTGCAAGGAGCAACCATGACTTAAAGGTGATATCGAGAAAAGCAACGTTTTATTCTTCTTTGGTCAATCCGGGGACACGATTTATCAATGCTCTTGTATACATGGCGGTGGCTCTTGTCGGAGCAATCAGTGCCCTGCGTGGTTTGATTAGTGTAGGACAGCTGACAGTTTTTTTGAGTTATGCAAATCAGTATACAAAACCATTTAATGAAATAACAGGGGTTGTGACGGAATTGCAAAATGCATTAGCCTGTGCCGGTAGAATATTTGATTTCTTAGAAGAAGAGGAAGAACAAGAAGAAGCAATGCAATTTCCGGGCGAAGTGAAGGGAAATGTTACGTTTGAGAATGTCAGCTTCTCCTATGAGCCGGACAAGCCTTTGATTCAAAATATGAATATTGAGGCAAGAGAAGGACAATTAATTGCCATTGTTGGACCGACGGGATGCGGAAAGACGACGTTGATTAATTTGCTTATGCGGTTTTATGAAGTCGATGATGGACGCATACTGATAGATGGGAAGGATATTGCAGATTATTCGCGCCAGAGTCTTCGCGCGCAGATGTGTATGGTTTTACAGGATTCTTTTTTGATTCAGGGAACAATTCGTGATAATATATCTTTTGGCTTAGAACAGATTCGCCGGGAGGAAATCGTAAATGCAGCAAAAGCAGCATATGCAGATGAGTTTATTATGCAGCTTCCGCAAGGTTATGATACGGTATTGGATTTTGAGGCGGATACCCTTTCGCAGGGACAAAAGCAGCTGCTTTGTATAGCAAGAGCGATGCTTCATTCGCCGGCAATCATGATTTTGGATGAGGCGACATCTTCTGTCGATACATTGACGGAACAAAAGATTCAAAAAGCATTTCATAAATTGATGAAGGGAAGGACAAGTTTTGTTGTTGCACATCGACTTTCTACTATAATGAATGCAGATTGTATTTTGGTTATGAATGATGGAAAGATTGTAGAGCGAGGAACGCATGAGCAGCTTTTGAAAAAGGACGGATTTTACCGTAAGTTGTATGAAAGTCAGTTTGATGCAGCGGTAGCCGGCAAGGAGTAAGGAAGATATAGAGCGAGTCTTGACGTTATGCAAACGATTATGCGAATATAAGATTTGCGCAAAATAAATCAGAAGGAATAAAGAGTAGATAGGATGAAAAAAGAAAATATCGTTTTAATAGGAATGCCGGGAGTCGGTAAAAGTACAATTGGTGTCATATTGGCAAAAGTAATTGGATATCATTTTATGGATGCGGATTTATTGATTCAAGAGCGGGAAAATAAATTGCTGCATGAGATTATCTCAGAACGTGGAACAGATGGATTTATTCAAGTTGAAAATGAAGTGAATGCCGCAATCGAAACATCGCACAGTGTTATTGCGACAGGAGGAAGTGTGGTGTATGGAAAAGAGGCGATGGAACACTTAAAAGAGATCGGCCATGTCGTATATTTGAAAGTTTCCTACAGACAGATTAGAAGAAGACTGCATAATATCCGAGGACGCGGAGTCGTATTAAAAGAAGGACAGACGCTTGGCGACTTGTATGCAGAAAGAAGTCGGCTTTATGAAAAATATGCGGATGTAGTAGTATCAGAAGATGGACTTAATACGGAACAGACATTGGATTTGGTTGTAAAGACACTCAAAGAAAACGGGTTTATCTAGGGAAAGAGTAAAGAATGTAAAAAAAATGAAACAAAATTGTAATGATTTTAGGGATTTACAAAACGTATCTATGTGCTATAATAACAACGATATAATGTGTAATTATAGGACTATGGTCACATATAATGTGGTTGAGAGGTAAATTGGTGATCATAGAATATAAGTAATAGATTGAGATATAGAGGTGCTTTATGAATCAGTACGTGATTAAGGGTGGAAACCCTCTGGTGGGAGAGGTTGAAATCGGTGGCGCTAAGAATGCTGCATTGGCAATTTTGGCAGCTGCAATCATGACAGACGAAACAGTTACAATTGAAAATCTTCCGGATGTACGGGACACGAATGTACTTTTGGAAGCACTTAGTGGAATTGGTGCAATCGTTGAAAGAATTGATGCGCATACGGTTCGAATTACCGGTGCAACGATAGATACTCTTAGAGTAGATTATGATGCAATTAAGAAAATCAGAGCTTCTTATTACTTACTAGGAGCTTTGGTTGGAAAATATAAAAAGGCTGAGGTGGCACTTCCGGGTGGATGCGCAATCGGAAGCCGTCCGATTGATTTACATATCAAAGGTCTTAAGGCACTTGGCGCTGAAGTAGACATTTCCTATGGATTGGTATCCGCGAATGCCAAGAAACTTGTCGGAAGTCATATTTATATGGATAAAGTTTCTGTGGGCGCTACAATCAATATTATGATGGCAGCCGCTATGGCAGAAGGAAAAACGGTAATTGAAAATGCGGCGAAAGAGCCACATGTAGTTGACGTTGCGAATTTTTTGAATAGTATGGGTGCACAGATTCGTGGAGCCGGTACAGATATGATTCGTGTAAACGGCGTTGCGAAACTTCATAAGACAACCTATGCAGTTATTCCCGATCAGATTGAAGCCGGAACATTTATGTTCGCAGCAGCTGCAACAAAGGGCGATGTAACGGTTAAGAATGTTATTCCGAAGCATCTTGAGGCAACAACTGCGAAGTTACTTGAAATCGGTTGTGAAGTTGAGGAATTTGATGATGCGGTACGTGTTGTCGCGTCAAAAGGACTTCATCATACCTCGGTAACAACACTTCCGTATCCGGGATACCCGACAGATATGCAGCCGCAGATAGCGGTTGTTCTTGGAATTTCAGAAGGAACAAGTGTGGTAACGGAGTCTATTTTTGAGAACCGTTTTAAATATGTAGATGAGTTGACCCGGATGGGTGCAGATATTAAGGTGGAAAGTAATATTGCCATCATTACAGGTGTGGCAGGATATACCGGTGCTAGAGTCAGTGCTCCGGATCTTCGGGCAGGTGCAGCGCTTGTGATTGCCGGACTTGCAGCGGAAGGAATTACCACAATTGATGATATTCATTTTATTCAACGCGGATATGAAAGATTCGAAGAAAAGATGCGTGGATTGGGCGCCGTCATGGAGCTCGTTACGTCTGAAAAAGATGTTCAAAAATTTATGATTAAAGTTTCTTAAGGAAAGCGTTACAGATAGAAGGAATGTCTTAGCGTATTCAATTAAATAAATGACCGGGTTACATTTTTCTTGACAGAAAAGGAAAAAAAGTGTAACCTAACACATGGTAACTATATAAGTTCTCTTATTAAGAGTGGCAGAGATACATAGGATCGTGGAAGCCACGGCAACCCCCTTTGAGGAAGGTGCCAACCTGAGCGAGCAATCGAACAATAAGAGGATTTGATGAGAATGTGTCGAATCCGCTCATGATATGCAGCGGATTATTTTTTTCGAGGAGGAAAAAATGGAAAAATTATTATTTACATCTGAGTCCGTTACAGAAGGACATCCGGATAAAATCTGCGATGCTATTTCAGATGCAATCTTAGATGCTTGCCTTGCAGAAGATCCGATGAGTCGTGTAGCTTGTGAAGCTGCAACTTGTACAGGATTTGTTCTCGTAACAGGTGAGATTACAACAAAGGCAAATCTTGATGTACCGGCTATCGTTCGTAAGACCGTTAATGAAATTGGTTATGACGATGGTAAGAAAGGATTTGATGGAAACACTTGTGCAGTAATGGTAGCACTTGATAAGCAGTCACCGGATATTGCCATGGGTGTTGACAAAGCATTAGAAGCTCGCGAAAGCAATATGACCGATGAGCAGATTGAGGCAATTGGTGCCGGAGATCAGGGTATGATGTTTGGTTATGCGACAAATGAAACCGATGAATATATGCCATATCCGATTTCGCTTGCTCATAGACTTGCACTTCAACTTACAAAGGTTCGTAAGGATGGCACACTTCCATATTTAAGAGCCGATGGTAAGACACAGGTTTCTGTTGAATATGATGAAGCTGGTAAGCCTAAGAGATTAGAGGCTGTTGTTCTTTCTACACAGCATGATGAAGAGGTTACACAGGAACAGATTCATGAAGATATTAAGAAATATGTATTTGATCCAATCCTTCCTAAGGAGTTATTGGACGATGGAACAAAGTACTTCATTAATCCTACAGGAAGATTTGTAATTGGTGGACCTCATGGTGATGCAGGTCTGACAGGACGTAAGATTATAGTTGATACTTACGGTGGATATGCTCGTCATGGCGGCGGAGCATTCTCAGGAAAGGACTGTACGAAGGTAGACCGTTCCGGAGCTTATGCAGCACGTTATGTTGCTAAGAACCTGGTTGCTGCAGGTCTTGCTGACAAGTGTGAGATTCAGCTTTCCTATGCAATTGGTGTTGCACAGCCAACATCTATCATGGTAGATTCTTTCGGTACCGGAAAGGTATCTGATGAGAAACTTGTTGAGATTGTTCGTGAGAACTTCGATCTTCGTCCGGCAGGAATTATTAAGATGCTTGATCTTAGAAGACCAATTTATCGTCCGACCGCAGCTTACGGTCATTTTGGACGTAATGATTTGAATCTTCCATGGGAAGCTCTTAACAAGGTTGATGCTTTAAAGAAATATCTGTAAATGATATAATGACTGCATAAAGCTGCGGCTGAATGCAGATTGGATGCCGCAAGGGATAAGCCTTGCGGCATCTTTTTTCTTGAGTAGGAGAATCTTATGAAACTAAAGTCTAGATTAATTACCGCTTTTTTGTTTATTATTTTTGTCCCGCTGATTCTGGTGGGAGTCGTGTTTTTGGGATTGAATGGGATTCAGATGAACGAACTTGAAAAAGCTTATGGAGTTCAAGGAGATACCGTTTTTTATCTGGCGAGCAGTATGCAACTGCTGGTACAACTTACGCAGGCTCAGGAGGATGAACTTGAGCAAATTGCATTATCCGAGCCAAAGCGGTTGCATAACGAAGAGTATTTGGAGACGATGAATCAGGAACTTGAAAAGGATAATTCGTATTTGCTGATTCGCGAGGATGATGAACTGATTTTTGAAGGAAATGACGAGGATGAAAAAGAGCCGACCAATCTTGATGAGTTATCTGAAAAGACAGAGCTTGGATGTGTCGGGATATTTATAGACGGTGGAAATCAGCTTATGGTAAGACAGATTAATTATCTTCCGGCAAGCGGACGCCTGTCGCAGGTGTATATTGTGACGGATATCTATGATGCTATTCCGCAGATGCAGACAATGATTATTGATTTGGCAGTAGGAGCGCTTGTGGTTTTGTTTATGACAGCTTTGATTTTGGTAGTATGGATTTACCAGGGGATTCTCAATCCTATCAAAAAACTGCAATATAGCGCACAGAAAATCAAAGAAGGTGATTTTGATTATGAGATTTCCATTGAACGTGATGATGAAATCGGGGAAGTGCTTCAGACCTTCGAAGAAATGCGACAACGTTTGAAGATTAATGCAGAGGATAAACTGCGAAGTGAACGAGACAACCGGGAGCTGATTAGTAATATTTCGCATGATTTAAAAACTCCGATTACGGCAATTAAGGGATATATGGAAGGCATCATGGACGGTGTTGCAGATACACCGGAAAAGATGGATAAATATATTCGTACAGTGTATAATAAGGCTAATGAAATGAACATCTTAATCAATGAACTTACGCTCTATTTAAATATTGATACCAATCGTATTCCGTACAATTTTAATCGAATTCAGGTAAATGATTATTTTGCGGATTGTGTGGAAGAAGTTGGGATGGATCTGGAATCAAAAGGCATTAATTTATCATATGTTAATGAGGTTGCATCGGACGTAATGATTATTGCAGACCCTGAGCAGCTTCGGCGTGTTGTCTACAATATTGTAGGTAATTCGATTAAATATATGGATAAGACGAAGGAACAAGGATTTGTCAATATACGAGTGAAAGATGTTGGGGATTTTGTTCAGGTTGAAATTGAAGATAACGGGAAAGGAATTGGAGGGCAGGATTTGCCTTATGTCTTTGACCGTTTTTATCGAGCCGATTCATCACGTAATTCTGCCACGGGAGGTAGTGGAATCGGTTTGTCAATAGTACGCAAGATCATAGAAGACCACGGAGGTAAAATCTGGGCAACCAGTACAGAAACTGTCGGAACGGTTATGTATTTTGTCGTACGAAAATATCAGGAGGTGCCTAATGAGTAAGATATTAATCGTAGAGGATGAAGAAGCAATTGCAGATTTGGAAAGAGACTATCTAGAACTTAGCGGTTTTGAAGTGGAAGTAGTCAATGATGGTGAAGTTGGTTTGAAACGTGCACTTGAAGAAGAATTTGATTTGTTTATCCTGGACTTGATGCTTCCAAACGTAGATGGATTTGAAATCTGCAAGCAGATTCGAAATACAAAGAACACACCGATTCTTATGGTTTCGGCTAAGAAGGACGATATCGATAAGATTCGCGGATTGGGACTTGGCGCAGATGATTATATTACCAAGCCGTTCTCGCCGAGCGAATTGGTTGCGCGCGTTAAGGCTCATCTTGCAAGATATGATCGCTTGATTGGTAGTACAAATCAGCAAAATGATATTGTGGAAATACGAGGAATCAAGATTGATAAAACCGCACGTCGCGTTTGGATTAATGAGGAGGAAAAACAGTTTACAACCAAGGAGTTTGATCTGTTGACGTTTCTTGCAGAACACCCGAATCATGTATATACCAAAGAAGATTTGTTTCGGGAAATTTGGGATATGGAATCGGTCGGAGACATCGCTACCGTAACGGTGCATATCAAAAAGATTCGTGAGAAGATAGAGGTGAATACTGCTAAGCCTCAGTATATTGAAACAATCTGGGGTGTTGGCTACAGATTTAAGATTTAACTCAGTCGGAGTACAAGCTCCGACTGAGTTAAACGCTCCGCGAGGATGCGCACGGATTCGGACAGGAATTTGTCTGCTGAAGCAGACCCGAATCCGGCGCGCAAGACTCGCGAGCGAGTCTTGACTAGGAAGATGAAAAAGCGACCTGAGTTTTGTCAGGTCGTTTTTTTACTCAAAAAGGTTCTTATTAGGCGTTCTTGAATTAAACTCCCCATAGATACCACAATTATGCTATACTAAAGGTTATGAAAACAGATATTCTATATGAAGATGACGAGCTCATCGTCTGCTATAAACCGGCAGGATTGCCAACTCAGACCAGACAGATTACACAAAAGGATCTGGTTAGCGAATTACGAAATCATTTATCAAAAGAAAATGGAGATTCTTATGTCGGTGTGATTCATAGATTGGATCAACCCGTAGAGGGAATCCTAGTCTTTGCAAAGAATCAAAAGGCAGCAGCAGATCTAAGCAAGCAGGTGCGCGAAAGACAGATTGTTAAGATCTATCGTGCAGTTGTATGCGGGGAAGTGCCCGATAAGGGTGTGCTTGAAGATGAACTGGTAAAAGATAGTAAGGCAAATAAAGCACTGGTTTTAGCGCAACCTTCTGGGCAGTCAAAACATGCAAGACTCTCCTATAAAAGGTTATATACAAATGGCGAGGTGTCGCTTGTGGAGATTACACTTGAGACGGGACGCTATCATCAGATTCGTGCACAGTTCGCACATGATGGACATCCTCTTGTGGGTGACCGAAAGTATGGCAGCGTATCTGTGCAAGGATGGGAGAAGATGCCACTTGCGCTTTGTGCAATTCGGCTTGAATTCGAACATCCGACAACCAAAAAGAGTATGGAATATACGATTGCGCCCAAACAAGAGGCGTTTTTGAAAATAGAAGAAATGAGGAAATAAGACAATGGCAAACGATAAGAAAATGGTAGAAGCAATCACATCAATGGAAGATGATTTTGCACAATGGTATACAGACGTAGTAAAGAAAGCAGACCTGGTATCATATTCGAGCGTAAAAGGATGTACGATTTTTAAACCGGCAGGATATGCGATCTGGGAGAATATCCAAAAAGAGTTAGATGCAAGATTTAAAGAGACAGGTGTAGAGAATGTGTATATGCCGATGTTTATTCCGGAAAGTCTTTTGCAAAAAGAAAAAGATCACGTAGAAGGATTTGCACCGGAGGTTGCCTGGGTGACACATGGTGGTTTGAATAAGTTGCAAGAAAGAATGTGTGTAAGACCAACGTCAGAGACGCTGTTTTGCGATTTTTATAAAGACGATATTCAGTCCTACAGGGATCTGCCTAAGGTTTATAACCAGTGGTGCTCTGTCGTAAGATGGGAAAAAGAGACGCGTCCGTTCCTGCGTTCAAGAGAGTTTTTATGGCAAGAAGGACATACTGCACATGCAACTGCCGAAGAGGCAGAGGAAAGAACTGTGCAGATGCTGAATCTGTATGCAGATTTTTGCGAAGAAGTTCTTGCTATTCCGGTTGTGCGCGGACAAAAGACGGAAAAAGAAAAATTTGCTGGTGCTAAGGCAACTTATACGATCGAGGCGCTGATGCATGATGGAAAGGCATTGCAGTCCGGAACCAGCCATAATTTTGGAGACGGATTTGCAAAAGCATTTGACATTCAATATACCGATAAGAATAACAAACTGCAGTATGTGCATCAGACATCCTGGGGCATGACAACAAGATTAATCGGTGCGGTAATTATGGTGCACGGAGACAATTCCGGATTGGTACTTCCGCCAAGAATTGCACCGACGCAGGTTATGGTAGTGCCGATTATGCAGAATAAAGAAGGTGTCTTGGACCGTGCGAAAGCGCTGCAAGAGGAGCTGGCTAAGGTATGCCGCGTGAAGATAGATGATTCAGATAAAAAACCGGGCTATAAGTACGCAGAGCAGGAAATGCGCGGAATTCCGCTTCGTGTGGAAATTGGGCCTAAGGATATAGAGGCCGGCCAGTGCGTTGTGGTAAGACGAGATAATGGCGAAAAGCAGATTGTGAAATTAGATGAAATTGCAGGGCTGATTCCGCAACTGTTAGAAGCAGTGCAAAAGAACCTGTTTGAAAAGGCTAAGGCACATCGTGATGCTCACATCTATGATGCACACGATTATATGGAATTTAAGAATATTGTAGAAGAAAAGCCGGGATTCATACGAGGAATGTGGTGTGGAGAGCAGGCATGCGAAGATAAAATAAAAGAAGATACGACGGCAACATCGCGTTGTATGCCATTTAAAGATCAGGAGAAAATTTCAGATGTATGTGTATGCTGTGGAAAACCGGCAAAGAAACTGATTTATTGGGGAAAAGCATATTAAAATCGTAGCAGATTGTGAAAGGAGGAGCTGCCAATGCAACTGGTGATGCCGGAACATGTAAGAGAGATTATACGAACTCTGGAAAAAGCCGGATACGAAGCGTATGCTGTTGGCGGCTGCGTTCGAGACAGTTTGCTAGGCAAGAAGCCAAAGGATTGGGATATCACAACATCAGCCAGTCCTAAGCAGGTAAAAGAGTTGTTTTCACGTACCATTGATACCGGAATCCAACATGGAACCGTGACAGTTATGATGGAAAAAGAAGGCTATGAAGTAACAACATACCGAATAGACGGTAAGTATGAAGATGGCCGACATCCAAGTGAAGTTATCTATACAAGATCTCTAGAAGAAGATCTAAAACGACGAGACTTTACCATTAATGCAATGGCGTACAATGAGAGCCGTGGAATAGTTGATTTGTTTGATGGACAAAGGGATCTTAAACAGCGGGTGATTCGTTGTGTGGGAGATGCACGTAAGAGATTTTCGGAAGATGCTTTGCGAATGATGCGAGCAGCTCGGTTTGCGGCGCAGCTCGGGTTCGAAATAGAAGAAGAAACGCTGCAGGCGATGAAAGAACTTGCAGAGAATATGAAGCTTATTTCGGCAGAACGGATACAAAGTGAGCTGGTAAAGCTTTTGATTTCGGCTCATCCAAAGAAGTTTTTGGTTTTGTATAAGACCGGGATTACAGCGGTTGTTTTGCCGGAGTTTGATGTGATGATGGAGACGCCGCAGAATCATCCTTATCATAAATACAATGTTGGGATGCATACGATGGAAGCGGTAAACGCAATTCGGGCAGATAAAGTCTTAAGGCTTTCTATGTTTTTTCATGATATTGGAAAGCCGAAGTGCAGGTTCACTGATGAAAAAGGAATCGATCATTTCTATTATCATCCGGTGGAAAGTGAACAGATAACAAAGGGGATATTAAAACGTCTAAAATTCGATAATGATACCATAAGTAAGGTCTGCCGATTGGTTCGCTATCATGATGTGAGACCGACACTTCGAGAAAAAAATCTTCGAAGAGTGATTAGTAAGGTGTCAGCAGAGATGTATCCATATCTTTTGGAAGTTCAAGTAGCAGATGCCATGGGCCAGAGTGATTATCGTAAGGATGAAAAACTTGCATATCTACAGTCCTGTGGTGAAATGTATCGGGAAATTTTGCAAAAAAATCAATGTCTTAAGATTGCAGATTTGGCAGTAAACGGAAAAGATCTGATAGAAGCCGGAGTTCCTCAGGGAAAAATGATTGGAGAAAATCTTTCCATGATGCTGGAAAAAGTATTAGATGATCCTCGGATGAATACAAAGGAAAACTTGCTTTCGATGATTGTAAAAGGGTGATACGATGAAAAAACATTTAAGATTAATAGGTTGTATCGTGCTGGTTGTGGCAGTTTTGACTGTTGCAGGAGGTTGTGGGACCACATCGCGTTCGGGTGGATTGGTTAAAGGAAGCCGTGTTGGTGGAACTGCGACGGAAAGTACGCAGACAAGTTCTGAGGAAACTCAGATGGAAGAGGATGTTTATCGAATCGATGAAATTGATACGGTTGAACAGATGATACGCTTTGAAAATCTGTCGAACGGACAATTGGAGCGATACACTTATAACGGAAGCACCTATATTTACGATAAAAATGAAATCAGTACAACGGTTGATTCATTATATTGCGGTATGCCGGTAACCTTTGAAGTAAATGAAAGCAGCGAGTTGCTAAAAAGCGTAACGGAATCAAATGCACTTTGGATTCAGGAGGATATCAGCAATTTTTCAATTGATGAACAAGAAGGCGTGCTGACAATTGGTTCAACGGATTATAAGTTGAGTGATGATGCTAGAGTTTATCAGAATAATGAACGTATCACGTATGAGGATATATCACAGGAAGATGTGTTGAGCGTAATCGGGACGGCAAGAAAGATTATTTCTTTGGTGGTAACAAGTGGACATGGAACGATACGTTTGACCAATACCGATTTGTTTGAAGGCGGATGGCTAACGGTTGGTACGGTTGTTTCGAAAGAAGTGGAAAAGGATATGGAGTTTGACGTATCAGCCGGAACATATACAGTTGCAGTTGCCAATAACGGTTATGGAGATCATACACAAGTAGAAGTTAAGGAAAATGAAGTGACGCTGGTGGATTGTAGTAAGCTAAAAGGCGACGGTCCGCAGTATTGCAAGATCAAATTTTCCATACCTTATGATGGAGCAAAATTATATATTAACGGAAAAGAAACGGATTATAGCAAGGAAATCACGTTGCAATACGGAGCATATTCCTTGCAGGTGGTAGCTAAGGAGTATGAAACTTGGAGTCGGACTTTGATGGTAGCGTCTGAAACAGCCACAATTGGGGTGGTATTAAGTGCGCAGTCAGACACCGAATCGGAAACGTCTACAGATGATTCGAGCTCGACGCAGTCAAGCACGGATTCGTCTGCAACAGCGGGTTCGCTGGCGGGCTCATTGGCGGGTAGTACAGCCGGAACTGCAAGCAGCAGTTCGAGTACGACATCAACAGGTTCCACAACGAGTTCTTCATCTACTAGTAGCGTATCGGACGATACATTGTCAACACTGTCTAATCTTATCAGCAATTTGACAGGAAGCAGTGATGATGACGATGATTAAAAATAGAAGGAGGAAATGTTAATGGGTTATAAGGAAAACTATCAGATATGGCTGGAAGATCCATACTTTGATGCACAGACAAAAGCACAGCTGAAGGAGATTGCCGCAGACGACAAGGAAATTGAAGAACGGTTTTATAAAGATCTTGAATTTGGAACGGCGGGACTTAGAGGTATTCTTGGCGCCGGTACCAATCGTATGAATGTATATACGGTTCGAAAGGCAACACAGGGGCTGGCAAATTATATCATTTCCCAAAATAAGCAAAGTAAGGGCGTTGCAATTGCATTTGATTCTAGACACATGTCGCCTGAATTTGCGGATGAGTCTGCAAGAACCTTGGCAGCAAATGGAATTAAGGCATATGTATTTGATGCTCTTCGTCCGACTCCGGAATTGTCATTTGCTGTTCGTTATCTGGGATGTGCGGCCGGTATTAATATTACGGCAAGTCATAATCCACCGGAATATAACGGATACAAAGTGTATTGGGAAGATGGTGCCCAGATTACGCCGCCTCATGATCAGGGGATTATGGAGGAAGTAAAAAAGATAACCGATTATGCAGCTGCCAAAACGATGCCATATTACGAAGCAAAACAGGCAGGTCTCTATGAAGTTATCGGTAAAAAGATTGATGATGCCTATAATGAGGAACTTAAGAAACTGGTGCTCAATCAGGATGCGATTCGTCGAATGCAAAAGGAAATCAAGATTGTATATTCGCCGCTGCATGGAACGGGGAATCTGCCGGTTCGACGTGTGTTAAAAGAATTAGGTTTTGAAAATGTTTATGTTGTGAAGGAACAGGAAATGCCGGATGGAAATTTCCCGACCGTAAGTTATCCAAATCCGGAATCAAAAGAAGCATTTGTTTTGGGCGAAAAACTTGCAAAAGAAGTAGATGCAGATTTGATTTTGGCAACCGATCCGGATGCAGACCGGTTAGGTGTATATGTAAAGGACAAAGACGGAGAATATCATGTGCTGACAGGAAATATGTCAGGAACTTTGATTGCACAATATTTAATCAGTGAAAAAGCAAAACGAGGATTGATTGAGGATGGAGCCGCAATTATAAAATCCATAGTTACGACCAATATGGTGGATGAGGTTGCAAAATATTACAATGTACGTTTGATTGAGGTGTTAACCGGCTTTAAATATATCGGACGGCAGATTCTTGAATTTGAAACCAAGAAAAACGGAAGCTATCTGTTTGGACTTGAGGAAAGTTATGGATGTCTTCCGGGCGACTATGCCAGAGATAAAGATGCAGTGGCGGCAACGATGGTCTTGTGTGAAGCGGCTGCGTACTATCAGACGCAAGGTAAGACTTTGTGGGACGTTATGCTGATGATGTATGAGCGTTACGGTTATTACAAGGATAGCGTAACCTCCATCACGCTTGCAGGAAAAGAAGGAATTGAGAAAATTCAATTTATTATTGAGGAATTAGAGAAGAATTCTCCGACACAGATTGGAGCCTATCAGGTAGAGAAAGTGCGCAATTACAGGACCGGAAAAAGTGTGTGCGCTCTGACCGGGGAAGTGACGCCAACGAATCTGCCGATTTCTAACGTTTTGTATTACGAACTTAGTGACGGAGCATGGGTATGTGTGAGACCATCCGGAACCGAACCAAAATTAAAATTATATTACGGCGTGAAAGGGAAAAACTTTGAAGATGCTGAAAAACAGGGCGCTTTCTTAGAAAAAAGTCTGAACGAAATTGTGGAGCACTATTTATAGGACTATAGAGCTATAAAAATGCCTAGAAATGCCTGAAAATGCCCATTTTTCCTTGACAAACAGGGCAAAACAAAGTATAACTAATGATATAGGTGAAATCAAAACCTGAAAGATAATTATAGGAGGAGTATTTTAATGAACAAAACAGAATTAGTTGCAGCAATCGCTGACAAGACAGAGTTATCTAAGAAAGATGTAGAAGCAACTGTAAAAGCTTTCACAGAGGTTGTTACAGAAGAGCTGAAGAAAGACAACAAGATTCAGTTAGTAGGATTTGGTACATTTGAAGTATCAAAGAGAGCTGCAAGAACAGGAAGAAATCCTCAGACAAAGCAGGAAATTAAGATTCCAGCTTCTAAAGCACCAAAGTTCAAAGCTGGTAAGGCTTTAAAGGATGCTGTAAATAACTAAGAAATTAAAATGCTTAAAGAGTGGAACCACTTGTTCCGCTCTTTCTTTTTGCAAATACTCTAATAATGGTAGGAGAATGATTTCATGAGATTGGATAAGTTTTTAAAAGTATCAAGATTGATTAAGAGAAGAACCGTTGCAAATGAAGCTTGTGATGCGGGACGTGTGTTGGTAAATGATAAAGTGGCAAAAGCTTCGACAAAGGTTAAAGTTGGAGACATTATTGAAATCCAGTTTGGAACCAAAACGCTGCGCGCTAGAGTGCTTGATTTGCAAGAAACAACAAAAAAAGAAGAAGCGAAAGAATTGTTTGAAATATTATAAAGAAATTGGGACTATTGTCCGATATAAACTACAGTGGTAGATTATGCGCAAATATATATCTCGCGCAAGACTCGCGAGCGAGTCTTGACAGAAAAATATGTGAAAGAACCCGAAAACATTTGAAATTTTGGTATTTTGGGGTAAAATAAAGATAATATATATATCGGGGAAGATGAATATATGGCAAGACGACGTGGAAAAAGGAAAAAAAAGAATACAGGGAAAGTATGCGTCATAGCAATCGTCTGTATGTTGGTCGGTGTTATGTCTGTTCGAATTGTCGCCTTATACCAGGATAAAACCCGTTATGAAGCGAAAGCAAGTGAGTTGCAAAGCCAGATTGAGGATGAAGAGCAGCGCGCGGAGGAACTTGATGATTATGCTGATTATGTAAAGACGGCAGAATACATCGAGAAGATGGCAAGAGCCAAGCTTGGACTTGTATATGATAATGAAATTGTATTTAAAGAACAGGAATAATAAAATCACACTTGCGAGTGTGGTTTTATTTGATTGTGGAAATGATGAAAGAGAACGTAAAAGCATTTATTAAACGGGAAAATTTAATCAGACCAAAAGAAAAAGTTCTAGCGGCTGTATCGGGAGGAGCAGACTCTGTGTGTCTCATGCTGCTTTTACATGAATTACAAGAAGAACTCGATTTTGATTTGGAGGTAATACATGTAGAGCATGGGATTCGCGGAGCACAAAGCCTTCAGGATGCCGAGTTTGTAAGAAAACTATGTAGAAGTCGAAACATTCCGTTTCATATTGTGACGGTTGATGCACCTGCATTTGCAACAAAGGAAAAACTAGGACTAGAAGAAGCTGCAAGAATTTTGCGGTATCAATCGCTAAAAGAGACGGCATGCAGTTGTAAGGCAGATAAAATTGCGCTGGCGCATCATGCGGGAGACCAGGC
Source organism: Eubacterium oxidoreducens (assembly GCF_900104415.1). Lineage (GTDB taxonomy): Bacteria > Bacillota > Clostridia > Lachnospirales > Lachnospiraceae > Eubacterium_C > Eubacterium_C oxidoreducens. The sequence continues at coordinate 56,571 of NZ_FMXR01000013.1, forward strand.
AGAAACCATATTGTTTCATTTGGTGCGCGGAAGTGATATCCGTGGATTACGTGGAATGTTGCCAAAGCGCAGCAACCTTATTCGCCCGCTTCTAGAAAGTACGCGGCAGGAGATAGAGGAATATCTTGCAAATGAGAAACAATCCTATCGCGTAGATGCAACCAATAGCTCGGATGCGTATGCAAGAAACCGAATCCGGCTGCATGTGATACCTCAACTTGAGCAGATTAATGAACAGGCGGTGCACCATATAACGCAGGCGGCAGCGACGATGAGGGAAGCAGAAAGCTATCTTGCACTGAGTGTAGAGGAGGCAATGAAGCAATGCTTTAGACAAGTAGAAGAGCAAAAAGGGGTGGTCGATCTTAGGCGGTTTAAAAAACTGCATCCGTATATTGCTTCTTTCGTGATGTATCAGATCATTGCAGATATGACAGGGCATAACAAAGATTTAACAAAAACACATGTCCAAAATGCGATGGCTTTGGCTGAGGCGCAGAGCGGAAAAAGGATATCAATCTATCGAGGACTCATGATTACAAAAGAGTATGAAAGCTTGATTTTTGAAAGGGATCCGCAGAAGGTACAGCAGATAGAGCCGGCTTTACTAGAAGTTTCAAAAGACGGCAGCTATACGCTTCAAGATGGGACAATTCTAAGGTGGAGAAAGTTTGACTACGATGCCTCGACCATGGAAATTCCGAAAAATCGGTATACGAAATGGTATGATTATGATAAAATTAAGAATAGATTAGTTGTACGAAATCGACAGGAATCCGATTACCTTGTGATAGATTCGAAAGGGCATAAAAAACGATTGCAGGATTATTTTGTGAATCAGAAGATTCCGGCCGGTCAAAGACAACTGATTCCACTTGTTGCAGAAGGAAATCATATCCTGTGGGTGATTGGATACCGAGGAAGTGAAGGGTATCGAATCACAGAGACAACAAGTAAAATTTTGGAAATAGTAATAGACGGAGGCAACTAAAAATGGCAGAGATTATTCACGAATTTATATCAGAGGAAAAGGTGAATGAGAGAATTCGGGAAATCGGAGCACAGATTACAAAGGACTACGAAGGAGAAGAACTTTATGTAATCACAATTATGAAGGGTGCAATTTATTTTGCAACGGAACTGACTAAGAGAATAGAAGTTCCGGTGATTTTGGACTTTATGGCAGCATCTAGTTATGGTGCTGATACAAAATCAAGTGGTGTGGTTAAAATCACACGTGATTTGGATGAAAGTCTTGCAGGCAAGAATGTAATTGTTGTGGAAGACATTATCGATACAGGACGTACACTTAGCTATTTGCTTGAGCTGTTGAAAAAGCGCAATCCTAAGTCGATCAAGCTTTGTACATTGCTTGATAAACCGGATAGACGTATTGCTCAGGTGGATGTGGATTATGTTGGATTCGTTGTTCCGGATGAGTTTATTGTAGGGTATGGTCTTGATTATGCACAAAAATACAGAAATTTACCGTTTATTGGAACTTTGGAATTCAAGTAAATTTCGTGGCTAGGAGGAAATTTTGAAGAAGAATAGAGCTAGTGGGTTGGGATTATATCTAATCTTAATCGCAATCGTGATTATTGCATGGTATGCGGTGACATCCGGGAAAGGAGTCGATACATCGTATACATATGCCAATTTTAAAGAGGCAGTACTGAATAATGAAATTGTAACCGTTACCGTCGAGCAGAATAATGAAGTGCCGACGGGACAGCTGGTATTGGTATTTAATGATGGTTCGACAAAAACAATTGCAACATCGGATGTCAATGAAGCAGAAGAATTATTAGAAGAAAATGATGTTTCTTTTGTTGTTAAGGATGTGCCGGGAGAAAGCTGGTTTTCGGATTTGATTCCGCTTTTGATTATAATTGCGGTAATCTTTATCTTGATGGTTGCGATGAATGGCAGACAGGCAGGGTCTTCCGGTGGTTCTAAAATGATGAATTTTGGTAAGAGCCGTGCCAAGATGACAACCTCGGAACAACAGACTGTAAAGTTTGATGATGTTGCAGGGCTGAAAGAAGAAAAAGAAGATCTTGAAGAACTTGTGGACTTTTTGAAAGATCCAAAGAAATATACAGATTTAGGAGCAAGAATTCCAAAGGGAGTTTTGCTTGTCGGCCCTCCGGGAACAGGTAAGACCTTGATGGCGAAAGCAATTGCCGGAGAAGCCGGAGTTCCGTTCTTTAGTATTTCGGGCTCTGATTTTGTGGAAATGTTTGTTGGTGTTGGTGCATCAAGAGTTAGAGATTTATTTGCTGAAGCTAAGAAGAATGCGCCTTGCATCGTATTTATTGATGAGATTGATGCAGTTGCCCGCCGAAGAGGAACCGGTATGGGCGGAGGTCATGATGAGCGTGAGCAGACCTTAAACCAGATGTTGGTTGAGATGGATGGATTTGGCATCAATGAAGGGATCATTGTTCTTGCTGCGACGAACCGTGTAGATATCTTAGATCCGGCGATTATGAGACCGGGACGTTTCGATAGGAAAATCGGAGTGGGAAGACCGGATGTTGCAGGACGTGAAGAAATATTGAAAGTACATGCCAAGAATAAACCTCTTGGAGATGATGTGGATATTCATCAGATCGCGCAGACGACGGCAGGATTTACAGGAGCAGATCTTGAGAATCTTATGAATGAGTCGGCAATCAATGCAGCAAAAGAAAATCGTGCGTATCTTATATTGGATGATATTAAGAAAGCCTTTGTCAAGGTTGGAATTGGCGCCGAAAAGAAAAGTAAAGTTATATCAGATAAGGAAAAGAAGATTACTGCGTATCACGAATCCGGACATGCGATATTGTTCCATCTGCTTCCGGATGTAGGACCGGTATATTCGGTATCAATTATTCCGACAGGGATGGGGGCAGCAGGTTATACGATGCCTCTTCCGGAACGGGATGAAATGTTTCATACAAAAGGCAAGATGCTTCAAGAAATCATGGTAGACCTTGGTGGACGTATCGCAGAAGAACTGATTTTCGATGATATTACAACAGGAGCATCGCAAGATATTAAGCAGGCAACGGGAATTGCAAAAGCAATGGTTACAAAATACGGTATGTCGGATTCGATAGGACTGATTAATTATGATAATGAGGAAGGCGAGGTCTTTATCGGTCGTGATTTGGCACACAAACGCGGATATGGAGAGACTGTGGCCAGCCGTATTGATCAGGAAATTAAACGAATCATTGATGAATGTTATGCGAAGGCAAAACAGATGATTTCGGAAAATATGGAGGTGCTTCATGCGTCAGCGAATCTTCTCCTTGAAAAAGAAAAAATCAGTCGAGAAGAGTTTGAAGCATTATTTAATGAGGAAAATGTAACAGATAAGGAACCGGAAAATGACGAAAAATAACAATTTTTTGTCTATATTTACATCAATGAGGAAATGACAAGAAAAAGAAGGTAGAAAAATGCACAAAAACAGTTTGTAACTTTTGTTAACTTTGTGCACACTTATCTGTGGATGGGTGCTATTATAATAACTGTAAAAACCCCCAATACATTTTATAGTTTTTGCTACACCCCATAGTAAAAATACCTTCTCCTAAACAGCAGCTGACAGCTGCTGTTTTTTTTTTAGATAATACCGGATAAAGAGATTAAGACAGAAAAGAAGGAATTCTATGAATCAAAATTCTTTTTATGATTACAGACGTATACTTGAATATATGATGGGCATGCGCCCGTTTCTTGAAAAAAGCGCATTGTTTAGCGATGGAACGAATGATTATCGCATTCCATCGGAACCGGAACCGGGAGACGAGATTCGAATTCGGTTTCGGACAGCAAAGAATAATGTTGATGGCGTATGGTTATGCTATGGTGACAAACAGATTAAGATGGAAGTGGTAGAGCAAGATGAACAGTTTGATTTTTTTGAGACAAAAATCAAAGTGGGAACAAAAAGAATCGTTTACTATTTTCGAATTGTTACCGGAAGATTGGTGTGCGAATATGATCGAAGCGGAGCGGTAGATGAGGGATGTGCGAAGCACTTTTTTTACATTTATCCCGGTTTTCATGTTCCGGAGTGGTCGAAGGGTGCAGTCATGTACCAGATTTTTGTGGATCGATTCTATAATGGGGATAAGACCAATGATATTGTGGAAGACGAGTATCAGTATCTGTGTTTTCATGCGGGAAAGTCACCGAATTGGAATAAATGCCCTGATCCATATAATGTAGCGCAATTTTACGGGGGTGATCTTGAAGGCGTAAGGCAGAAGCTGGATTATTTACAGGATTTAGGAGTGGATGTGATATACCTGAATCCAATCTTTGTTTCGCCTTCTAATCACAAATATGATATTCAGGATTATGATTATGTGGATCCTCATTTTGGAAAAATTGTTGTAGATGAAGGTGAGGTTCTAGAACGATACGATGAAGATAATATTTTTGCAACAAAATATATCAGTCGTGTGACGGATAAGCGAAACCTTGAAGCCAGTAATGAGTTGTTTGCACAGCTGACAAAAGAAATTCATGAACGTGGTATGAAGATTATTTTGGATGGCGTCTTTAACCATTGTGGTTCTTTTAATAAATGGATGGATCGGGAGCGGATTTATGAAAATAAAGAAGAATATAAGACCGGTGCATATATAGCAAAAGACAGTCCATATCACGATTATTTCAAATTTGAACCGGAAGGAAACTGGCCGTATAACGGAGTCTACAATGGATGGTGGGGGCATGAGACTTTGCCCAAATTACAATATGAACAGTCGCCGGAATTGGAAGAATATATTCTTGGGATTGCGAAGAAATGGTTGAGTGAGCCGTATAACATTGATGGTTGGAGACTTGACGTTGCAGCTGATTTGGGAATGAGTCAAGAGTATAATCACAAATTCTGGAAGAAGTTTCGAAAAGTGGTAAAGGAAACGAATCCGGATGCGCTTATTCTTGCAGAGCATTATGGGAATCCGGCGGCATGGCTGAAAGGCGATGAGTGGGATACGGTAATGAATTATGATGCATTTATGGATCCTGTAAGCTGGTTTATGACGGGCGTAGATAAGCACAGTGAAAGTTATCAACCTGAGGCAGAAGGAAATCTGCAGCAGTTTTTGGATACGATGCATTATTTTATGGCTGATTTTCCGATTCAGTCGTTGCAGTGTTCCATGAACGAATTGTCCAATCACGATCATTCCAGATTCCTTACCAGAACGAATCATAAGACGGGTCGCGTGCAATATTTGGGGGCAAAGGCGGCAGAAGAAGATGTTAATAAGGGCGTATTTCGAGCTGCTGTAATGTTACAGATGACATGGCCCGGCGCTCCGACGATTTATTATGGAGATGAGGCAGGTGTTTGCGGATTCACAGATCCGGATAACCGACGCACTTATCCGTGGGGAAATGAAGACAAGGAGTTAATCCGCTATCACAAAGAATTGATAGCGTTGCATAAAAGCAGCCCTGTGTTCAAGAATGGATCTTTGAAAATAGTAAAAGACGACGAGAATATTCTTGCATATGGAAGGTTTACAAGAGCAGAGCAATATGTCGTTATTATTAATATTGCTAATAAACCGGAGGAAATTACGATTTCTGCATGGGAACTTGGCCTGCCGCAGGAAGGCTGTTTGAAGCAGCTGATTTTCAGTAATGAAGATGGATATTCAACGGCTCCGGTAGAATATAAAATGCAAAATGGAAGATTTGACATTCAGATGCAAAGATATTCTGCGGTGGTATTAAAAGGAATGGGCGAAGAGTAATAGAAAATCATTTGCGTTTAGAAGGTGACTATGCTATAATACATTCGTTGTAAATGGATGGATTCCCGAGTGGCCAAAGGGGACAGACTGTAAATCTGCTGCAAATTGCTTCGGTGGTTCGAATCCACCTCCATCCATTAAAAAAGAAGCTTCATAACTTGAAGCTTCTTTTTTTATGTCCATCGATTAAAGTCCGGCATATCGATATCGAAAATATCTAAAATCTTGCCGGCGATATGTTTGGTCATATCGTCAAGTGTTTTTGGCTGTTGGTAATATGTCATCATAGGTGGAAGAATGATAGCTCCATCTTGTGATAATTCAGCCATATTTCTTAAGTGAATGGCACTAAGTGGTGTTTCACGAGCAACCAAAACAAGCTTGCGCCGTTCCTTTAAAGTGACATCGGCAGCACGAAGTAACAGGTTTTGAGAAAAACCGCTATGGATACCGGCGAGTGTTTTCATGCTACATGGAACTACAATCATGCCGGCAGTTTTATAAGTGCCGCTTGCAATAGATGCACCGATGTTATCTAAATCAAAAGTTTCGTCTGCAAGTGCAGTAAATTCTTCTAGTGTCATATCAGACTCTGACTCAAGGGTCATCTCAGCGCCTTTCGTCATAACAAGACAGGAATATACATCCGTAGCAGCCTTGAGTCCTTCTAGAACTCGGATAGCAATCGGGATTCCACTGGCACCGCTGACGCCTACAACGATTCGTTTCATAAATTAGTACTCCTTAAAATGTAACACCCGGCAGCTGAATCGGAAGTCGCAGCTGACAAAAGTCACGTTTATTATCTTCTGTATAGAAGGTTGTGTCAAGAAGACACTCATCATATAGATTACCGATGGCTTTGTAACCATTGTCGTGGATCCATTTATTTAATTTGTCCACATACTGCGTTTCATAAGGCATGCCATATTTACTCATACAGGCATAAAACCCACCGGGAACCGTAATCATAATAATATCATCGCCACTGGCATCTCCGGTAAAATCATCCGGAAGATTAACATAACCACCGGCGCCTTTAAGCTGATGGGAAGATTCTAACTGTTCCTGCAATAGCATGGCGCCCCATCCGGTGTCCGGATGCAGATTGATATCATTGAGTCGATTGCGAAGCTTCATATGTGTATAATGCATAATGCTTCGATCCATCGGCTTATTGCCGGGTTGCCAAGGCGCAAATAAAATCTTACGCTCTGGAAATTGCTTGATATAAGGCTGCTCAATATGTTGAATCTCTTTCTCGGTCTCTTTGTAGTAATTTAACCGGTCATCAATGCTTTGAAGCTTCTTTTGTAAAGTTTCAATTTCCTTTTCAATCTTTTGCTTTTTCTCTACCAGCAGATCTTGTATGTTGTGAACCGTTCTGTTTTGAAAATTGTCTACAATTTCCTTTAAAGAAAAATCGTTGTCCTTAAGAGCGCATATCTCGCGCAAATATGGAACCTGATAAATAGAATAGAAACGGTACCCTTTTTGATCGGTATAAGCAGGTTTAAAGACATCATGCTTATCGTAATAAATTAACGTCTGACGGCTGATGCGGCAGATGTTAGACATCTCACTGATAGAAAGCCAAGTATCATCTTTATTCATAATGTATAACCCCTTTTCAAATTACACAAAAAATATAGTTTGTATAGCTAGAATATAGTCAAGATATACAGAAGGTGATTATTAACTAAAAATAATACACAAAATGAACAAAAATGTGCAAAGCCTTGAAACAAGGGCATTTGCGGGCACAAATGATAGTCCAAAGAAATACGACAGGTATACACTGATACGCTCTGAGGATAAATAGTGAGGAGGCAGTTAGTGGGAAATGGACAAAAACATAGATGACAAGGAGTGGACTGTGGTGAAAAATATACAAAAAAGTATAAAAAATTTGTAAAGTATTTATTAAAAGTTGGATTGACATTATATCAGGTATACATAATAAAATGAATTTGTAAGTAATTACCGAAGGGAAACTGCGGCATATGGTATTATCAATAGAATATGGGTTTGGGGAATCGGTAAAGTGATTGGTTATGACGCGAATCCGTTTCAACCATATAAAGACGAGTAGAGGGTCGTGGTTAACTTTTTTCAATTTAATCCAAAGGGGGTAAAAAACAAATGAGCAAAGTCAATGATTTGCGTTCAGCTCTCGAATTACTGAAGTCTATTCCAGGACAGTATGTAGAGACTGATGTGGAAGTTGATCCAAAGGGTGAACTTTCCGGTGTTTATCGCCATGTTGGTGCCGGTGGAACAGTAATGCGTCCAACAAATCCGGACGGACCGGCGATGATGTTTAATAATTTGAAAGGACATCCTGGAGCAAGATGTGTAATCGGTGTTGTATGTAGTCGTGCAAGAGTTGCGCACTTACTTGGAACTACACCGGAGAATCTTGGATGGTTTATGAAAGATGCGGTGCAAAATCCGATTGAACCTGTTATGACTAAGGATGCGAATCCGGCGTGTCAGGAAGTTGTTTATAAAGCAGATGATCCTGATTTCGACATCAGAAAGATTGTACCGGCTCCTACTAATACATTAGAGGATGCAGGTCCTTATGTAACAATGGGACTTGCAAAAGCTACTGATCCGGATGATCCGGACTGTACAGATGTTACGATTCATCGTTTCTGTCTGCAGGGTAAGGATCAGATGTCTATGTGGATTACACCGGGTGCAAGACATATCGGTGCCTTCTATGAAAAATATGAAGCAATGGATAAGCCAATGCCGATTTCAATCAGTATCGGACTTGATCCAGCAATTTATCTTGCTTCAGGTTTTGAGCCACCAACAACACCATTGGGATACAATGAGTTGGCAGCAGCCGGAGCACTTCGTCAGGAACCGGTAGAACTTGCTAAGTGTCTTACAATTCCTGAAACTTGTGTAGCAAATGCTGAGTATGTAATCGAAGGTTACCTGATGCCAAAGGAAAGAGTTCCGGAAGATCAGTTCTCTCATACAGGAAAGTCAATGCCTGAATTCCCTGGACAGACAGGTCCGGCACCAATGGTTCCATTGATCAAGGTTACTGCAGTTACAACAAGAAAAGATCCGATTATGGAATCCACAATCGGACCATCCGGAGAACATGTTCATATGGCAGGACTTCCTACGGAAGCATCTATCCTTAATATGGTAGAAACAGCTATGCCGGGACGTTTGCTTAATGTATATGCACATCCGGCAGGTGGCGGAAAATACATGGCAATTCTTCAGTTTAAGAAGAGTGCTCCTTCGGATGAAGGTCGCCAGCGTCAAGCTGCATTGTTAGCATTCTCTGCATTTAACGAACTTAAGCATGTTATCCTTGTGGATGAAGACGTAGATCCGTTTGATTCAAGTGATGTGCTTTGGGCTATGAATACACGTTATCAGGGAGATCTTGATACTATCTTCATTCCTGGAGTTAGATGTCATCCGCTTGATCATACACAGGAAAAGTCATACAATCCAATGATTCGTGACGAGGCAGATAAGGGACTTTCATGCAAGACTATTTTTGACTGCACAATGCCATTCTCATTGAAGAAGCATTTTGAAAGATCTCAATTTATGGATGTTGATCCGGCACATTGGCTTCCGGATATGTTTAAATAAAAATTAACATCATAAGCTTTCATAAGATATGGAAAGGGTTTCGACCTGGGGGCGAAACCCAATCCTAATCGGTTTATTAAAATTTTAAGGAGGGTTCTTAATAATGGCTAAGAATAAAGAGTATATACATTATTTGATCGCGCTTATTATAGGTATTATTTTGTTTGTCGCACTTCCTGCTAACGGCGTATATGACGCAGAGGCAGATGTAACTACCGGCGGTCTTACAGTACTCGGTGTTAGAGTTATTGCAATTTTAGTTCCAACATTGTATTTATGGTTGACTACTAATTCACACTGGACTTCATTATTAGCACTTGCAATGCTTGTTATGACAGAAGCTATGACAGCGAATGAAGTTTGGGCTGGATCAATGGGTCACTTCGTAGTTATTACGATTATTTCTTACTACATGTTAAATGTAGCACTTCGAGATACAGGTGTTATTAATAAGATAGCGATATTCTTTGTAACTCGAAAGTTCTGTCAAGGAAAACCGTATGCATTTATGGCAATGTTCTTCGCAGCATCACTGATTATCGGTATGTTCATGGATAACATGTCACTTGCTATCATCTTCATTGGTATCGCAAATACTCTTTGCGAAGAGATTGGTATCAAGAAAGGTGACAAGTTCTATACAACAATGTTCCTTGGCGTATTATTAACAAACGTTATTTATTCAATCGCTTCACCTATCGCGCATGCGCTTCCAAACATCATTATGGGTAGTGCAGCTCAGCAGTTAGGTATCGAAATTACTTATACAGACTGGTTAGCAGTAGGTATCCCATTTGCAGTAGTTATGTACTTCGTAGTACTTCTTGCAGTTCGTCTTATGAACCCGGATACAACTCAGTTTAAGAACTTCGATCCAGAAGCATTAAAGAAAAAATATCCACCACTTGATGGAAGAGGAAAATTTGCAGCAATTGTATTTATCATCGTTATTGCAATGGTAATTCTTCCTTCACTTCTTGCAAATTCAGGCGGATCATTTGGTGCATTCTGGACATACTGGAAGACAGTTGGAACTGTAGTTCCTGCATTACTTGCAATCGCTTGCCTTGCTATCGTTAAGATGAAAGGTGAACCAGTACTTAACGTACCTTCAGGACTTAAGCAGCTTCCTATGCCGGCTATTATCTTCGCTGGTACAGTATCATGCTTCGCTAATCCTATTTCAAATGCAAATACAGGTATCAAAGTATGGTTATCAGATTTATTACAGCCTGCAGTAGCTAACATGGCTCCATTTGCAATTGTTATTGTATTGATGATTATCGCAGTTATTATGACAAACTTCTTGTCAAATACTGTAACGATGGTATTGTTCTTCAATATTGGTATTGCACTTATTTCAGTAGATCAGATGAATATGGGAATGTTTACGATTATCATCTCATTAGCAGCATCAATGGCTTCTATCACACCTTCTGCATCAGTTCCTTCTCCACTGTTCTTCGGTGAAGGCTATCTGAACATGAAGGATACACTTAAGAGTAACTTGGTATTCGTAATACTTTCAGTAGTAGTATTAATTATCTTTGGTGCAATCTTACTGTAGTTTGAAGAAAAAACGAGAGAGAATAATTATGAAAGCTTATTGGAAGAGCATCGGTGGGCCGATGCTCTTCTTTTATAATTGAGGTATAGATATGAAAGTGCTATACTAAAATTAGATAAATAAATGGAGGATGATGTTATGAGAATGACAAAAAGATTTGCTGCAATGGCACTTGCAGCAGTAATGGTGCTTTGTGTTGCACCGCAGGCAACGATGGCAGCAGGTAGTTCAAGCGGAAAGCTGATGAAGCAGTACGTTACGGCGTATAAGGCAGGTAAGTTTTCCAAGGCTAAGAAGTTAAGCAGTAAAATGAAATCAACGGTAGTGGAGCCGGCTACCAAGAAGATGTCTAAGAAAATGAAAAAGGCATATAAGGCTAAGGTAAAGTCTTACGTGAAAAAATACGGCATGTTTGATGTTGATTCAAGTTCTGAGTATGTATGGGGCTATTATTTAAGCGATCTTAACAATGATGGTAAGACGGAACTTGTGATTTCCTATGGTAGCTGTGAAGCGGATGCAAGAATGGATGTCTTTACTTATAAAAAAGGAAAGGCCGTGAAGGTTAATAAAGAGACAATCGCATGTGGACACTGTACCTTCCATGCGTATCCTAATCATAAGGGTATGATTGTTTCGCAGGCACATATGGGAGGTGAGTCTGTCAGCATTATGAAGATGACGGAAAAGGGGAAAATCAAGATTACGGTTCTCAACAGTCGTTCAAATCTCGAGGAGTATACACTTCCGCAGATGTATCTAAGCGGTCATATCTCTTATGATAGTAATTACAATGAAAAAATTAGTTACAAAGTATTCAAATAGGCATTATTATGCACTACAGAGCATCGGCATGGCCGATGCTCTTCTTACTATATATTGTGATTGAGAGTGAGAAAAAAATATTTTATACTTAAAGATATAGTTATGATGTTAGCGGCAGTAACGGACGAACAATCAGTTATAACTCAGTCGGAGAAATCCCCTACCTCTAAGCGTTAGCGTAGGTGGGAGTTATGACAAACTATACTCAGTCGGGGTACAAGCTCCGACTGAGTTAAACGCTCCGCGAGGATGCGCACGGATTCGGACAGGAATTTGTCTGCTG
>NZ_FMXR01000013.1:69051-124220 GCF_900104415.1 Eubacterium oxidoreducens
AGTCGGGGTACAAGCTCCGACTGAGTTAAACGCTCCGCGAGGATGCGCACGGATTCGGACAGGAATTTGTCTGCTGAAGCAGACCCGAATCCGGCTGTCAAGACTCGCGAGCGAGTCTTGACAGCAAATAAATTAGGACAGGAGATTTTAATCATCATGAATGAAGCTTATTTTTTAAAATTGCAAAATGGTAGTGACATCAGAGGTGTCGCAGTGAGCGTTCCGGGTGAGGCACCGATTAACCTTACACTTGGCGCAGCTAACAATATCGGACAGTCTTATGTGGACTGGGTAAGCGAAAAGCTTGGCAAGCCGGCAAGTGAGATTAAGATTGGAATTGGACGTGATTCAAGAATCAGTGGAGAAGAACTGTGCGGTGCCATCTGCGATGGGATTTTGAGCACGGGGGCATATGTGGTGGATTGTGGACATGCAACAACGCCAAGTATGTTTATGTCGATTTTGTATCCGGAAACACAATTTGATGCTTCGATTATGATTACGGCGTCTCATCTTCCGTACAATCGAAACGGGATGAAATTCTTTACGAAAGACGGAGGTCTTGATAAAGGTGATATCACAGCAATTTTAAAAAATGCTGCGACAAAAGACGATCTATTCCCAAACGAAGAGCAAGCAAAGAATTTTGACCGATTCAATCTGATTGAATTGTATGCGGCAGATTTGCGTGAGAAGATCAAAGCAGGTGTACAGGCGAAGGATTATGAGCATCCTCTTTGTAATCTTAAGATTATTGTGGATGCAGGTAATGGAGAAGGCGGATTCTTTGCAACAAAGATTTTGGAGCCGCTTGGTGCAGATATCACAGGAAGCCAGTTCCTTGAGCCTGATGGTATGTTCCCAAATCATGTGCCAAATCCTGAAGATAAAGAAGCAATGGCAGCAGTTGTAAAGGCAACGGTGGAAAACAAAGCAGATCTTGGTTTGATTTTTGATACGGATGTGGATCGTATGTCAGCGGTTTTGGCAGATGGTACACCAATTAACAGAGATGGCTTGATTGCGATGATGGCAGCGATTCTGGCACCGGATTATCCGGGATCGACAATCGTAACGGATTCGGTGACCTCAGATCGTCTGAAGGATTTTCTGGAACTTGAATTGGGATTGAAACATCTGTGCTTTAAACGTGGTTACAAAAATGTTATCAATAAATGTAAAGAGCTGAATGAACAAGGAATCGAAAGTCCGCTTGCAATCGAGACTTCTGGACATGGCGCTATGAAAGAGAATTATTATTTGGATGATGGCGCTTACCAGGCAGTGAAACTTTTGATTGCACTTGCAAAGAGGCGACAGGAAGGAAAGAGTATTGAGTCGTTGACCGAGAAGATGTCCTTTGCATTTGCGGATGTCGAACAGCGTATTAAGATTGAAGAAGAAGATTACAAGGAATATGGCCGGCAGATGTTAGAGAAGTTTAAAACAAATGCACAAAAGGAAGGGGTCGCGCTTGTGGAAAGCTATGAAGGAGTCCGAATTTCCGTAGATCAAGAAGGGGTAAAAGGATGGGCACTTCTTCGAGCTTCTCTTCACGATCCGGTGCTTGTACTTAATGTCGAGGGGCGAAATCAAGCGGAATGCGATACGATTTTAAAACTTGTAAAAAAATTAATAGAAAATGAATAGAAATTGTTGACTTTATGGGCTCATTCGTGTAAGATAATACTTGCTGTGAGCCCAGTTAGCTCAGTTGGTAGAGCAGAGGACTGAAAATCCTCGTGTCTCTGGTTCGATTCCGGAACTGGGCATCTGCGGGTGTAGTTCAATGGTAGAACACTAGCCTTCCAAGCTAGATACGTGGGTTCGATTCCCATCACCCGCTCTTGTATATAGAGAGTTGATTCAGGATATGAATCAACTCTTTTTTTTCATATAATCTTCACTTAGGAAACAATCGGTCTTCAAATTAACTTTTTATACTTCGGTTACAGTGATAATTGAAAAGGCAGAGAAAAAGGTGACGTATATGAAAAAAAAGGAAATAAATTATATCATCACGGCAGAACAATATCGTTGTTTATTGAAGGAATTTTCAAGAAGGGCAATTCGCATGCATAAAGGTGGAATCTGTGCGAGGATTTATTATGACACGGCTCAGCATGAAATTCTAAAGCATGAAAAGAAAGATCCTGGTCATACCAAGCTGGTTTACGAGCAGGAGAATCGTATAGTACTTTCAAAAGAGCAAAAGGAGAATCTGGTTCCGACTATGTATCTTGCATGGGATGAAGTGCAGTTTCATGTAGGAGGAAAGGAAGAACTTGTAGTAAGCATGAAACAGAATCTGCGCCATCGATTTGAGGATTTTGATTTTGAAATGGGAAGTGCCGGCAAATTAATGCTAACGAATGGTCAAGTATTTATGACTGTCAGCAGAAAAGGATTTTGCCCGTTTTGGCTGGCAAGCTTATTTAAAACCAAGAAAATAAAGCCGTTGCAAATGAGCGAATATCTGATGGGATATGAAAAAAAGGCTTCCTAAAACGATGCTTAAAACGTGACAGAAATAAGACAAAACAGCATAAAACAAAAATAAACATTGATAACACGCTTTGCGATATGATAAAATAACAATAAGTTACAACGGATAGAGGACTATTGTTATGTTTTGCGAACAAGGTGATTTGGAAGAAGTCGGATTGAATCTGGCAGATCTTAATTTAAAATATTGGCATCAAGCCCCGATGCTGGAGCAATATTTAAAAGAACTAAGAGTGACACAACTTGCGATGGGATCCAATTTTTGTGATATATATTTTGCAAAAACACTCCGGATGTTAGAAGAAGGATGGGAAAGGATTCTGGATTCTTTATCCTGTAAGTTGACATTGGTTGTTCCACAGCTGGGAGAGGGTATGCTTTCGCGGATTGAAAGACAGCTGATGAGCTGTCTTTTCTTTGTTTCAGAAATTGTAGTAAATGATATTGCGATGCTTGCAAAGGTTTCTGCCTGGAAATCAGAAGGCTTGTATAGAGGGAAGATTACAGCCGGGCGGTTGCTGATTAAGAATTTTAGAGATGCCAGATATGAGCAATATACAGATTCGGAGGTAAAGGTATTTTTCCCGGTATATTTAGAGGGAAAAGTGGACGCGGTAGAATTAGAATATGTCGCACAGAGAATGAATCTGACTGAGATTCCATCGGGGGTCGAGGTTGTTATGCATTATCCGTACACGTATCAGACGTGCAGTGGTGCATGCAGCTATGCTGCAGCTGCTAATCCAAAGAACTTGTATTTCCAACAGAATCAACGTTGTAAAACAACCTGTATGGCTGGATATCTGAAATTAGAAGAACATTTTCCGATGTATCTGGTGGGGAGAGGTGTGTATATTCAAGCGGCACCGATTACGTGGATGAGCAAAAAAGCAGATCGCTATTGGTACTGGCCGGTCGATTATGTGCTGGGATTAATATGCATTATGGGAGAGGATATGGTGGCAGTCCCATGAAGATCTTAACACCTTGTAACCGGCTAGAAGCGATAGAGGATATGCATCGCAGCGGAGCGGAAGAGTTTTATATGGGCTTTTACGGCAAGAGTTGGCAAGAACAATTTGGATCTTATAGTGATATTAATCGTTTGACCTTGTTTAAAGACGTTGCGAACCGCTATACCTTGCAGGATATTGAGAAAATTACAAAAAAAGTACATGCATTGAAAGCCGCTATCTACATAACACTTAATGCGCCGGGGTATTTAAGAGAACAAGAAAGGTATCTTGAAGCATTTTTGGAGAAATTATCCGAATATGGTGTGGATGGCATAATTATAAGCACGCCGGATTTGATACCGCTTGTGTTAAAGCATCATCTACAACCGGTTGCCAGCACCATGTGTGGCGTTGTCAATTCGGAAATAGCCGGAATTTATGCAGAACGTGGAGTGCAGCGATTGATATTGCCAAGAGAATTATCGTTGCAGGAAATTGAGAGCATTATGACAAAGGTACCTTATGTGCAGTATGAAGCATTTTTGATGCGAAATGGCTGCCGCTATATGGATGCAAATTGTCTGGGCATTCATGGAGGCGAATGTGGCGCTATCTGTGCAACAATTCGAAGTCAGGCAGCCCGTTATTATGGCTATTATACTCCGGATGTTTATGAAAATGCGGTAAAGGTATTGCAGACAAATGCAATGATCGGGCGCTATTATCATGAATATGCCTGTGGTCAGTGTGCGATTTATGCACTTAATGAGATGGGGGTTCATGCTGTGAAAATTGTTGGACGATTAGATCAGATGACCGATGTGATGCGCGATGTAAAGCTGACGAGAGATAATATTGAAATTGCAAAAAAATGTACCTGTCAGGAGCAATATTTGCATCAAATGATTCGACCGGAAAATGAAAGTGACTATTGTCGAGAAGGCCTGTCTTGTTATTATCCAGAGGCGCGTTATGGTAGATAAGGAGGAACTATGTTAGAAAATAAAACGATATTACTTGGAGTATGCGGATGTACACCGGCTGGACGAGCAGTTGATATTGCAACAAGTCTTCGTAGTTTGGGTGCTGAAGTTAAAATCATCCCGACGAAGAATGCGCTCAACTTTGTAACGCCATTAATGTTACAAAGAGCGAGTGCCAATCCGATTCAGATAGACCAATTTGACTCGCCGGTGATTTGGGATCGGACATACCAATCCTGGACGCTGGATGGAGATTTACTGTTGATTGCACCGGCGTCGGCTGATATGCTAGGGAAACTTGCAAATGGTATTGCAGATGATTTGCTTTCAACCAATGTTCTTTCTTTTGAAGGACCGAAATTGATTGCAATGAATATGAGCCCGATGCTTTATCGAAACGCAGCGGTGCAAAGAAATGTGCAGCAATTGGCTGTAGATGGATATTATTTTATTGATAATCATGATTCTACAAATCCATGCAGAATGCCGTCAGTGGACGATGTGGTGAATGAGATTGTAGATTATTTTCATGATAGAGATTAAAATAGGAGGAGCTATATTGATGGAAGAAAGAACAAGTAGAAATGGAATGCCACCGATGCCGCCAAAACCGGAGCATCAGGGGGGAAACTATGGAGCCGGAGGATATGGAGCCGGAGGATACGGAGCCGGAAATAATCATGGGGCTGGAGGCTATGGACGCGGCCCGCAAGGAGAGAAAAAACCGGGTGGACCGCAAGGAGGACCTGCGATTCCGCCAATGCCGCCGATGCAGATGATGTATATGCCGGTAATGATGCCGGTGTGTATGCCAATGGGACAGCCAATGCCTCCAATGCCACCGATGCCGCCACAGGGAGGTCCGCAGGGTGGACCGCCAAAGATGGGAGTTGAGCTTAATCCGGAATTGGATCGTAGACGTACTTTGGAACTTCTTTCTCTTGTGGACGAAGTTGCAAAGCCAAAGGCGGGCAAATTACTGGGTATTCCAAGACCGATGTTTGAGCATACTTGTGAAGTGCTTGAAAAGGAAGGCTTGATTACGATTGCAGTGGATAAAGATGGTGAAAGACCAAAAGCCACACTTTCCATTACAGAAGAAGGAAAGAAAAAAATAGAACGATAACGAAGCAATCCCTTTGTAAACAAAGTGTTACAAAGGGATTTGTTTTTGCAGAAAGGTAGTCATTCGATCAGGTACTAACTGCGACTGCTTTCGCGCTCTTGTTTGGAATAGACGCAGCCACAGTAGTCCTGTCGATACATATCATACTCTTTGGAAAGCTCAACAGAGCGTTTGTAGCCATCACGTTTTTTGAAATCAGAAATTAGATATTTGGAAGTGTATTTTTCGGCTAGTTCACAGCCAATTTCATTTAATTTTTGGGCATTTTTAAGAGGGCTGATGGAAAGCGTGGTGGTAAAGTAATCCATTTGCATTTCTTGTGCAAGCTTAGCTGTTTTTTCAAGTCGAAGACGATAGCAACGAAAACAGCGCTCGCCACCCTCCGGAATCTTTTCGCAGCCACGGATGGCTTCGTGAAAAGCGTTTTTATCAAAATCACCCAAAACAAAGTGAACCGGATGGGCCGTTGGCATAG
The DNA here is from genome assembly GCF_900104415.1 of Eubacterium oxidoreducens. GTDB lineage: Bacteria > Bacillota > Clostridia > Lachnospirales > Lachnospiraceae > Eubacterium_C > Eubacterium_C oxidoreducens. Next base: position 75,097 of record NZ_FMXR01000013.1, read on the forward strand.
ACGCAATCAGCCTTTGTTGTTCGGCAGCTCTTTTGGTGTATTCTTCATCCGGATAAAGATTGGGATTATAGTAAAAAACCGTAATTTCAAAGTAGTGTGACAGATATTCGATGACATAGGAACTACATGGGGCGCAGCAACTGTGTAAAAGTAATGAGGGAAGTTGCCCGGAGTCTTTGATTTGTTCAATTGTCTGGTCTAATATTTTTTGATAATTAATTTTATTCATGAGCCCATTGTATAGCAGGATGGGGAAAAGGGCAATGCATGTAGAAAAAGAAATAGTACTTATGATTGATAAAATGGGAAGAAGGATATATAATGGGAGAATGAAAGGATGTTAGGGTTATGTTGATACAAGAATGTGTTGCACGTTACTCGATTGTGGGAGACATTACGGCAATGCTTATTAGTGTTGTCTTAATGATAATTATATATTCGAATCTTTCGTTTTCTGAGGATTATGGATTGAAACTGCACAAGCGGGCCATTATCCTTGTTTTTTTGGCATCTTATTTTAACATTATCTATTCGCAATTGGTAAAATTCGCTCCCGATTATGGAGTTGGAATTTATCTGTCGCGAGAGCTATATCATATTTTGTTGAATTTTGTCTTTTTGATTTTTGCGAATTATGTGAGACGTTTGCTTGCTTTGACAAAAGAAAAAGATAGGAAGATCTGCTGGATTTCATGGGTGGCGACGATTGGTGGAAGTGTTCTTAATTTGATTTCACCGATTACGCATTGGGGATTATATAAGGCAGATAATGGCATGTGGTATGAAACTCTGAAATTAAGTCCATTTGTGGTGACATATGTGTTTTTTATCGTGCTACTTGCAGTGGCGCTGATCTATTTTAAAACTCGTTTGATTGCGCAGGTAAGACTATGTCTATGTCTTGTTGAAGGGCTTTGCATGTTTATAATGATGGTTCCGAATAGTTTTTATCGTGGAACATTTACAACTATTACATTTTTCTTCCCAATGCTTGCGCTTTTGATTATGATTCACAGTTTGCCATATGAACTGGAAACAGGCGCAAGATATGGTCTTGCTTTAAATCATTATCTTGCCAAAACAAATCATAGAGGGAAAAAAACCATGCTTTTGGTTTTAAAATTATATATGGAGAATGATGAAAAGATTCCACAAGAACTTGGGCATGTTATGTATACGTTCTATCGTGGATCGTTGAATAGGGCATCGTTGTTTAGACTTGGAAGAAATACCTACATTTTAGGAGTGCCGGATGAAGCTCCAAAAAGGGATACGATGGAGTGTGTGCGGGAATTGATTGAGCAGCAATTTCCAAAACAATATGCGCGCTTTCAGATCCCGTATCGGATTATGTTGATGGAATGTAAGGATTTTATTCAAGGAACGAATGAGCTTGAGGGGGTCATTGCATATTTTGAAACTAAAGTAGCTAGAAATAAAACGCTTATTTGTGACGACGAAATGATGATAAAACTTAGAAATGTTAATGTGATTATCAATCAACTTCGTATGATTCACAATAATCTGGATTTGAATGATGAACGTGTTTTGTGTTATGTGCAGCCTGTAAAAAATGTCGTTACGGGTGAGTTCGATACGGCGGAAGCTCTTATGAGATTGAAGCTACCCGGGATTGGAATGATTTATCCAGACCGGTTTATACCGCTGGCGGAGCAATATGGCTACATTCATTCGCTTGGATTGATTATGCTTAATAAAGTGTGCAGATTGATTCGGGAGCTTGAGGAAAAGAAAATCAAGATGGAACGGGTTTCTATTAATTTTACGATGCGAGATCTGCAAAAGGAACATTTTGTTGAGGAAGTGATTGGGATTATTGCACAAAATCACGTTCCATTTGACAAGATTGCAATTGAAATTACAGAGTCTCAGACTGCAATGGACTTTGAAGTCACAATGGATCGTATTGATCAGCTTCGAGAGTATGGTATTGTATTTTATCTGGATGATTTTGGAACTGGATACACGAATTTTGAACGAGTGCTTCGCATGAATCTTGATATTGTAAAATTCGACAGGACGTTGCTTTTGTCGGTAAAGGAAGATAAGAATAATTCATTTATCCTGCATCATTTTGCGGAGGCGTTTGAACAGCTTGATTATAAGATCTTATTTGAAGGGATTGAAACGGATGATCAAGAGCAGATCTGCAGAAATGCCCATGCCGATTATTTACAGGGATATATGTATTCGAAGCCGATGCCAAGTGATAAATTGGCCGAATTTATCTTAGGCGGATGAAGTGTCTTTGCCTAAGAGAAATGATTTATTTTTAGTGCGCAGGAATTTGGTTGGATATACTGTCACATAGTCTGCGCAGGGGCTTGCCGGTCGAGACTCAAAAAGCAAGGAATGCGATAGCACGGACTTGTCATAGAACTTTATACGCGGTATAATAAGGCCTGATGTTTAAAAGTCTTCACGATGGAGGAAATGATAGTGAAAAGACAACGAGTGATTGTAATTGATTTTGGTGGTCAGTATAACCAATTGGTTGCTCGCCGTGTTCGTGAATGCGGTGTGTACTGCGAAATCTATTCGTATAAAACAGATATTGAGAAGATTAAAGAGATGGATCCGATGGGAATCATCTTAACCGGTGGTCCAAACAGCTGCTATGAAGCGGATTCTCCGACTTGTGGCAAGGAGCTCTTTGAACTGGGAATTCCTGTCCTGGGACTGTGCTACGGTGCGCAGCTTATGACACATGTGCTTGGCGGAACTGTAGAACGCGCTGCCGTTCGTGAGTATGGTAAGACGAAGGTGACGGTGGATCCTAGATGTAAGCTCTTTGAAAATGTACCTTATGAAAGCATTTGCTGGATGAGCCATTTTGATTACATCTCGAAGCTTGCTCCGGGATTTGAAGGAAGCGCACATACTGCCGATTGTCCTTATGCGGCAGCGCAAAATACCAATCAGAATCTGTATCTGATTCAATTCCATCCGGAAGTGCTTCATACAGAGCATGGTAAGACAATGCTCTCTAACTTTGTGTTAAATATCTGCGGCTGCGCAGGTGACTGGAAGATGGATTCTTTTGTGGAAGAATCAATTGCCAATATTCGTGAGAAGGTTGGCGATGGTAAGGTCCTTTTGGCCCTGTCCGGTGGCGTGGATTCGTCTGTTCTTGCTGCCTTGCTTGCAAGGGCAATCGGAAAGCAGCTTACCTGTGTGTTCGTTGATCATGGTCTTCTTCGTAAGAATGAAGGTGATGAGGTCGAAGGCGTATTTGGCTCTAAGGGTAATTTCGACCTTAATTTCGTTCGTGTCAATGCGCAGGAGCGTTATTACGCCAAGCTTGCAGGTGTAACAGAACCGGAGAGCAAGCGTAAGATCATCGGGGAGGAATTCATCCGTGTCTTTGAGGAAGAGGCTAAGAAAATTGGTCATGTGGAATTCCTTGCGCAGGGAACCATTTACCCGGATGTGGTTGAGTCGGGACTTGGCGGTGAATCTGCTGTGATTAAGTCTCACCACAATGTCGGTGGTCTTCCTGACTTTGTTGACTTTAAGGAAATTATTGAGCCGCTTCGCGACTTATTTAAAGATGAGGTGCGTAAGGCCGGTCTTGAACTGGGGCTTCCGAATCATCTCGTATATCGTCAGCCATTCCCGGGACCGGGACTTGGTATTCGTATTATCGGTGAAGTGACGGCCGATAAGGTTCGTATCGTGCAGGATGCTGATGCAATCTATCGCGAGGAAATCGCAAGAGCCGGCCTGGACAAAACCATCGGCCAGTATTTTGCAGCTCTTACGAACATGCAGTCGGTTGGTGTTATGGGTGATGAAAGAACTTACGATTATGCGATTGCTCTTCGTGCGGTTAACACTATCGATTTTATGACAGCGGAAGCTGCCAATATTCCGTGGGAAGTGCTTCAGAAGGTTATGAGTAGAATCATCAATGAAGTACGCGGGGTGAACAGAGTAATGTATGATCTGACGAGTAAGCCACCTGGAACGATTGAACTGGAGTAGTAACGTAATAAGCCGTGAGACCTTTGAAATATAGGGGGTTCACGGCTTTTGCTTTTTCTCAAAGTACTGTTGCAGTACTGTCTGCTCTAATCGGGGAATAATTCTTCCGTAGGATATTTGATCTGACTGGTAGGTTCGCACTTCCTTTCGAACCAGTTGAACTTCCAATCTAAATATTGTTCTTTGTTAATCTTTTCATCGTATAAATAAGTTCTCATACGATTCCTGTAGGATTCCTGATATATCCATATCCGGATGCATGCGAAGTAATTCTTCTCACTTTTCATTATCCTCGTTAATATATTTGTTAACGGTATCTTTTCTATGATGGAGAACATTTGTTGTGGCTCGATTGCTCATACTATCGATGTGTGCAAGGATGATTCGTTGTTTGATGACAAGACTAATTACTTCTTTGAACTATATTTAGATTAGCATAAACAGCATGGTTTTAAAATCAAAATAAACCACACTAAATTAATTAAATCTATTTACGACATTTTTTACGTCAGTACAATTGATGATATTCGAGGTTTAACTTATAATATTTTATATTGAAATAACCAAGGAGGAGGCTTATGTTGGATGCATATATCCCACCATTTACAATGACAGACGAGATTACGAATCTCGTAATTGAGATAGCAGAGCTTACTGGAGCAATGACGGTGTCAGAACAGCTTTCTAAGAACCCTAAGCTGAGGCGCGAGAACCGTATTAAGTCTATCCATTCATCTTTGGCGATTGAGCAAAATACATTGACCGAAGAACAGGTGAGTGACGTAATAGATGGAAAGCGTGTCCTTGGACCACCTCAGGATATCAGAGAGGTTCAGAATGCTTATGAAGCATATGAGATTATGACGAAGTTGAATCCTTATTCAGTCAAAGATCTATTAAAAGCACATAAGATTATGATGGATGACTTGGTGAAGGAAGCTGGAGTATTTAGAAGCAAAGGCGTAGGCGTTTATGGCGGAGATCAGTTGATACATGCTGGAACACCTGCTAATTATGTGCCGGATTTGATAGGACAACTCTTCGATTGGTTGAAAAAATCAAAGTTGCATCCATTAGTAAAGGGGTGTATTTTCCATTATGAATTTGAGTTCATTCATCCTTTTGCAGATGGAAATGGAAGGACAGGAAGACTTTGGCATACTTTGATTCTTGCAAAGTGGCAGGAGTTTTTCTTATGGATTCCGATTGAGACTATTATTCATGAGCGGCAAAATGACTATTATAAGGTGCTAAATGCATCTAATATGGACGGGGAGTCAACGATATTTGTTCAGTTTATGTTGGAATTAATTAGAGATCTTCTAAAAGAATTGTCTCATAATGGCGTAATGAACAAAGCAAAAACGTTAGATGAAAAATTGCTGGATCTGTTGAAGGAGAATGGCAACCAATCAGCTGCTGGGCTTGCTGAGATAGTAGGTTCTTCTCAAAGAACTGTTCAGAGAGCCTTGAAGCGTCTGATGGACGAAGGCAAGATAGAACATGTAGGATCAAATCGATTTGGTCATTACGTCATAAAATAGGACTTGCAAAATGTCATAATAGATGACATAATAAATGTCGTAATAGAAAGTCAATTTCGCAAGATATTGATGGTAGATTTGGGAACACCATATTCATCATAAAGGCTCCTGAGAGTTCTTCCTTCCTGAACACGAAGACGCACTATTTTCTTCATCAAATTCTTTTGGCATATTTAGTATGGCCGGTAGGTGAACCGAGAGTGGTTTGCTCTGCTAAATTCTAATTTTCCGTTGAATAGAGGATACAGTTAATGCCAGACAAGTGACCTGGCATTGTTGTTACTTGTGAGCTTTATTGTATAGTTTTTGAATATCTTTTGGAAGTTTGTCAGGGAGCATAGCATAAATGGAATCTTCATTGCCATCAGCAATAGCTTTGTCATAATACCAGCATTTGAATTCCAGCATGGCTAATGTTTTTTCAAGATGCTTTATTTCAGACAGAACAGCTTCTTTTCGTGTTTCAAAAAGTTTTTTTCTGTCCGGATAGCTGGAAGGACCTTCAACAACCAACTTAAAGAACTGTTTGATATCCTTTATTTCAAGACCAGATTTTTTAAGGCATTCGATAACATGAATAGCCTCGATATCACTATCGCTGAAGTAACGGATATTACCTTTTCTTTCGAGATTTGGGAAGAATCCCTCCTTGTCATAATATCTTAGCGTTGAAATTGGGAGATTAAACATCTCAGAAACCTGTCCAATTGTGTACATAGTATTACCTGCTTTCAAAAAAATAAAAAAGTGCTTGACCTAAAGTTAGGTTTAGGTCGTATTCTTATAATATCTTAAAACATGGCCAGTGTTTTATCAAGAAAATTTTGTTAAGTGGAGGTAAAAATAAATGTTAAAGACAGAAGAGTTAAATTTAGTTACAGAGTGGGATAAGACATTTCCTAAGAGTGATAAGGTGGACCACAAGAAGGTTACTTTTGTAAATAGATACGGCATAACTCTTGCCGCTGATATGTATATTCCAAAGAGCGCAGAGGATAAGCTTCCAGCAATTGCAGTTTGTGGACCTTTTGGTGCTGTAAAGGAGCAGTGTTCAGGGCTCTATGCACAGATAATGGCGGAGAAAGGTTATTTAACGATTGCATTTGATCCATCCTTTACAGGAGAAAGTGGTGGACAGCCTAGATATATGGCGTCCCCAGATATTAATACAGAAGATTTTATGGCTGCAGTTGACTTTTTAACAGTTCAGGAGAATGTTGATACAGAGAAAATTGGTATTATCGGAATCTGTGGATGGGGCGGAATGGCTCTTAATACAGCAGCTCTTGATATTAGAATCAAGGTAACAATCGTATCTACAATGTATGACATGGCAAGAGTAAATGCAAATGGATATTTTGATTCTGAGAATACTGAGGAACAGAGGTATGAGAAGAAGAAGGCTATGAATGCTCTTAGAACAGAGGAATATATTAAAGGAGAGTATTCTAGAGCCGGTGGATGTTTATCGCTTCCAGTTCCAGAGGATGCACCTTTCTTTGTTAAGGATTACAGTGAATACTATAAGGGAAGATGCTATCACTCAAGAAGTCTTAATTCCAATGAAGGATGGAACAGTCTTGGATGCCAGTCCTTTATGAACCAGCCAATTCTTAAGTATAGTAATGAGATTAGAAGTGCAGTTTTAATTATTCATGGAGATAAGGCTCACAGCTACTACTTTGGTAAGGATGCTTATGAAGCTATAGTTAAGGATAGTAAGTATACTGAAAACAAGGAATTACTTACCATTCCAGGAGCAGTGCATATAGATTTATATGATAACCTTGATGTAATTCCATTTGACAAGATGGAAAAATTTATGAAGGAAAACGGAGTGGGTTAATATGTGTATAAAAGCATTGGTGTATTTCCAATGCTTTTATAGTATGCAAGATATGTAGAGATTGATTTTTCGGTTGACGAATACAAAAGAAGTGGAGGAGTAGTTTTTCCCCCACTTCTTAATTTAAAATCCAAATAATTGAATAAATTTCTGCCATAAGGATTTAGTTTCTGATTGTTCTTTTTTTTCAACCTCTGGTTCTTCTTTTTCAATGGCAGAAGTTTTGATAACAAATTGTACGTTATCAACATTTTTGTTTTTCTCTGAAACAAAGGATTTGGTTTCTGTTTTTTCTCCCTCTATGGAAGAAAGTATTTCATCAATTTTATCCAGTATTTCTGTGTCCATTTTTGAAGTTTCAGAATTTAACTCACTTGTACCATCATTTAACTCTTTTGCACCATCACAAAGAGCTGCGATTCCATCATACAATTCTGACGAACCAGATGAAAGTTTGTCTGAACCGTTTAATAATTCTTTACTTCCAGAAGCTAAAGAAGAAATTCCGCTAACCATTTGATTGTAGCCAGAAACAATCGTAGCGACTCCGTCTGTATATGTATTCAGTCCGTTGTCAAATTCTTTATAATTGGTAACAAGTTGATTGATTCCCGTCGTTAATTCTGACATTTTTGTGACCATGCCACTAAGGCTATCTGCGAGTTCAGATATTGCTGTATCAAATTTATCATATTCATTTTGTAATGTGGCTACTCCATTATATAAGTCATCAACTCCTTGTGAAACGCTGTTTAAATAGCTTTCAGTACCACCTATTGCTACGTTGTTTGCAGATAGTAGCTGTATAATGTTTTCTAAATTTGAAACCTGTTCTCTTAATTGTGTAACTTGACTTTCATATCCTGTCTGATTTTCCAAAGTAGCAATCGTTTGGTTTAATGATTCTATCTGATTAGAACAATTTGTTATGGCTTGTTGATTATTATTTTTCAACGAATCAATATCTAAACCATTTTGTGACATCACTGCTTTATATTGTGCATATCCCAAATTGTTTTTTAAAGATGAGATACCTTCAGACAAATTGCTGATACCACTTTTTATTTTACTGGAAGCAGAAGTAAGTTGCTGAAGCTGGTCTGCTGAAATAGAAACTGCACTTAAATTATTTTGTATTGTTTCTAAAGCAGTTTTTATTTGCGTTGAACTTTTTGTCAAAGTAGATGATTGACCGTTCAAAGTATTAAGTCCTGTCTGCATAGATTTCATTCCGTTTTGAAGTGTTGCAATACCAGAATCCAAATCACTTACTCCACTGTTTAGTGAAGAAATACCTGTATCAAGGGAACTGCTTCCTGTTTTTAAATCTTCTGTTCCATCATAAATTTCTGTTGCACCGTCATTCAATTTTTGCGTTGCTTCCATTAGTTCTTCAACTTTCTCTGTTAATTCTTCATCATCAATTTCAACATTCAAATTCAGTTTTATTCCGTTTATAGATACAGAATCCATTTCAAAATTTTTAACGTCTGCATAAATTGAAGCTTCCAATCCTTTTCCTGGAAGTACTGTATATAGTAACTGTTTATCTGAACCAACATTCGCAACGGTTGCTCCATCTGCCTGTATGTTGCTGCAAATGTCTGTATCTAGTACAAAGGTTGATTGTAAGGCGTAATCGTTAAAGTAAGAACCTTTACAATCGCTATTTTCAGTAATCGAAATCTTTATTTCTAGCGAACCGCTTTTACCTGCGATTTCTTCTGCGGTATATTCTTTATTATCTAAAAAATATTGAATTGAAATATTCCATGGTATTTCTTTTTCTTTTAATGTTCCCTGATAATATACTTTTTCAGCAGAAGACGAGAACGTAATGGTATCGCCCGTTTGATTGATTTCATCCGTTGTAGTCAACATTTTAACGGATGAATAATCACCATAATCTGTAATATTACCACCGCAAAAGAGATTAACGACATTGATATTATCTACTGTACCGTCAGCCTGCGTCATTATATAAATAACTTCTTCTTTAGCAGAAGTGTTTTCCGCAGCAAATGCAGGCACTGATGTACTTGCTGCTATTAAAATAGCAAGAGATAAAGCTATCCCTTTTTTATATGTTTTCATTTTGTAATACCTCCTTATGTTTTTTTGTGTTTTTTCATAATTAGTCCGTCAAAAATATATAACAGAGCTGGAAGAACAAAAAGCACAATGGTAAGAGAACAAAGCGTTCCTTTTCCAAGAAAGAATCCAAGCTGTGAAAGCAATCCATGCGTAGATATGTTTCCAAGTAAAAATCCAATAATTGTAAGAACGCCTCCGGAAGTCAGAATAGAAACCATAACGGAGGAAATCGTTCTAATTACAGCCTGTTTTTTGCTATTTGCTTCTCGTTCTTCTTTATATCTGGCAGAAAATAATATGGCATAGTCTACCGTTGCTCCTAACTGGATAGAACTGATAATCAGGTAAGCAATGTAGAAAATTGCGTTATTCATAAAATATGGAATAGACAAGTTGATCCAAATTGCTGTTTCAATTGCTAATACTAAAATAATCGGCAATGCAATAGACTTTGTTGTTAATAAAAGTACAAGAAACACTGCTGCGATAGCTAGCAGGTTGACTTTTGTCATATCAGAAGTGACCGTATTCATCAAATCATAAGTAGATACTCCTTCTCCTGCAAGGTACCAGTTTCCTTCATAATACTTTTCTGCAATAGCTCGAATATTTTCTACTAATTCAAAAGTTTCATCTCCTTCATAACCCGTTTCAACAGATATTACCATTCGGGTATAATTATCTGAATTTAATTTTGATAGTGTTTCTGAATCAAGATATGATTCTGGTATTTCTGCACCAACTGTATCAACATAAGAGATTATGCTGGTAACTTGAGTTAAATTTTTCAACTCATTGGATAAGTCTTTCTGCGTTGCTGTGCTTTCCTTTGGAACAAGTAGAACATACGTATCATTCTCTCCAAATATAGAATCTATTTTTTGTATGTCTGTACCTAACTTTGTTTTTGTGCCAAATATATGTGATGAACCATAATAAAAATCATTTGAATTAGAGGCTAAATAGCATGGTACTATTAAAATCACAAATACACATAGTATTGGAATCATGACACGAAAGACAACCTTTCCAAAACCTTTGAAAGATGGCATAAAGGAACGGTGAGCAAATTTATCAATAAATTTATAAGTATAAAGAATAAGAACCGGCATGAATACAAATACTGTAATCAGACTTATCAAAATTCCTTTTGCTAAAGCCAAACCTAAATCTGGACCGATTTGAAACCTCATCAGGCAAAGTGCCAGAAATCCGATAACCGTTGTTAAACCACTGGAAAGGATAGAGGTTGTTGACATACAAAGTGCATTTACCATTGCGCTTTTTACATTCTTTTCCTCTTTGCGACATTCTTCAAAGCGGTGGATCAAAAACACAGAATAATCCAAAGAAACAGCTAATTGCAAAATATTTCCTGCCGCATTTGTAACAAAAGAGATTTCACCAAAAATAAGATTACTTCCTGCATTTATGATAATAGCAACCCCTAATCCAACTAAAACAATAAATGGTTCCGCCCATGAAGTTGTTGTCAAAAGAAGAATTGCTAACACAAGAATAATGGCAATCACTGTGATTTTTTTGATTTCATTTACTGTACTAGATGTAGCGACAGCGGTTGAAACTGCACTTCCCATCATAGAATTTTCGTCACCAATTATTTCCCTGATATCTTCTACTGCCTGAATACGTTTATCTTCGTCAATCGTGACTGAAAGTAATGCATTTTCATCTTTGTAGTATGTTTCGACAGTGCTTATATCCATAGTTTCTAATGGCTCTGTAATATCAACAACGTCATCAAGCCACGTAACATCACTAACACCTTCTACTGATTGAATGCTATTTTTATACTTTAAAGCTTCTGGTATTGAAACATTTTCCAACATAACACGGGCATTTGGTATTCCACCATCATATTCTTGTTCCATAACATCAAGTGCAACCGTAGAAGAACTTGTTGATGGAAGATAATCATTCATATCGTAATTTACAGAAATAAATGGTTTTGAAATCAAACAAATGATAAATATTATTGAAAAAAACATCAAAATCAACTTTGGATGATTAACAATATAATTGTAGAATTTTCTCATTTTGCGTCCCCTTTCCAGCTATGTGAAATTCGCCCTGATTTGTATGCATATCAAGTTCGACTGTTTCTTTTTTTATTTTTCCTATCGCTTGATATGGTATGGTTTTTGTCAAAGAGATTATTTGACCCTGTATTTCACAATCACCATTTTTATTTATCTTTCCATAAAATGACGTGGATTGTTTCATCAAATTCATAATTCCTTTTACTTCATCATCTAATATTTTTGCATACATAGAACCATATTTTATTCCAATCAAAGTGTGCATTTGTATTTCATACAATAATTCTGTCATCTTTCGCTCTCCACTGATACGGTATGTATATTTCCCAATTTAATTCTCCTTCGTACGAGGATTAAGTATATTGAAACATAATGTAGAGAACAACGGACAATTGTACTGCCTTTGAGCAAATACGGACAAATGATACTAATTTGATGGTCAATTACAGGTTGTAAATTTGATGGTCAAGTGTATAATAAATAGGCAGGAGGATGATTTTTTATGACACATAATGAAATATCACTACAAACAAAGAAAAAACTGGCTACATCATTGAAAAAATTTATGATGTCTAAAAGTTTGAATAAAATTACGGTTACAGATATTATTAAAGACTGTAGCGTGAACCGAAAAACATTTTATTATCACTTTCAAGATATTTATGATTTACTAAAATGGATTTTAGAACAAGAAGCAGTTGAAGTAGTTAAAAAGTATGATTTAATGGTTGATTACAAAGAAGCTATTTTATTTGTTATAAACTATGTTGAGAATAACGCCCATATTTTAGCCTGTGCTTATGATACTCTAGGCAGAGAAGAAATGAGACGTTTTTTATATCAGGATTTTATAAGTGTCATTGAAACAATCATTGATAATGTGGAAAAGGAATTAGGTCTATGTATTGACAAAGAGTTTAAACATTTTTTATGTAATCTTTATACAGAATCGTTAGCTGGTATTTTAATAGAATGGTTTAAAAATCCACAAAATCAATATAAAGAACAAATTGTAGAATATCTTTCTATTATTTTCCGCTCATCTTTACCAGAAATATTAAAAAATTCACCTAATAAGGCGCGTGCAAATCTCGTATAAGAGAAATGCACGCTTTTCTTATACTACTATGGAAGATTATCTTTTGTGTAATAACCGTCATAATACTTCCAGACGAACTCTGCACCCTCTAAAGAAGCGTTACCCTGTGCGGTTGCTATTGGAAAGCGTGTTGGACATAAGAGTGAGCGGATAACCTATTACTATGCTCATTTATTTCCGGGAGTGCAGAAGGAAATCTCAGAGAGGTTGGACCAAGAAAGAAAAATATAAAGTGTAAACATTTTGCAGGCGTTATTGACTCACGACTCACTCTCGCTCAAATTGTAGTAGGGAGTTGATTGTGAGTTCAATAACAATGAAAGAAGGGAAGAGGTGAGTGATGAAGCTATTGACATAGATGCTATATGAGTATATATCCCAGTTTTATGGAAGATGAGACCGGTTTATATAATTTGAAGTATTTAGCAAGAATTAATAATATTATTACTACTAAAGAAATAGAAGTAATGCTGGATAAATTTAATTTGAGTGATGCAAAAAAATCAAGGTCAAAAAGTACTCGCTTGGGATGAAACAGCGACTAGGACTGGTTCAGGCATTTATGGAAAATCCGGATGTAATATTATTAGATGAACCGTTTAATGCTTTAGATGAAAATAATTTTAAAGTTGCGTTAGAGCAAATGAAAGAAGAAAAGGAAAAAGGAAAGATAATCGTTGTTGCTTCACATTCCCTTAATGATGAGCAGGTCAAATGTTTTGATAGAGTAATAAATATTGAAGAGGGAACAATAAGGCAGTAGAGCAATTTAGGGGATATTAACCGCAATCCCCGGGCTCAGAAGAAGCTTTTGGAGGCAGACGGGATGGAGGGAAAATAATTTTTTAAAATAATAGTTGACAAGTCAACGAAATGAGCATATAGTATTTGTTGACAAGTCAACTAAAAGGAATGATAAAATAATAGAGGAATTAAGAAATGAGTAATGTAAACACAAATCAAAACCCGCTGGCGGTTGAGCCGGTTAATAAATTAATCAGATACTATGCTTTGCCTAGCATCATCTCGCTTCTGGTAGGATCCCTTTACAATATCGTGGATCAGTTTTTTATAGGACAAAAGGTGGGAGAGTTAGGAAATGCGGCGACAAATATCGCCTTTCCATACAGCATGTTTTGCCTGGCAGTTGCACTTTTATTTGGAATTGGTGGAGCCTCTACCTTTAATCTTGCGATGGGTGAAGGAAAATCGAGAGATGCTAAAAAATATATGGGAAATGCCATTAGCTTAAGTCTGATTTTCGGACTGGTCATTTTCGTGATTGCAGAAATCTTTTTGCAGCCATCCCTTAGATTATTTGGGGCATCAGAGGCTATTTTGCCATATGCCACAGAATATACAAGAATCACAGCAATTGGATTCCCGATGGTGATATTCTCAACATCGGCTGCTCACCTTATTCGTGCAGATGCAAGACCACGGGCCAGTATGATCTGCAACCTGGTGGGGGCGATTGTGAATACGATTTTAGATGCAATTTTTGTGTTTGTTTTGGGATGGGGAATGACTGGTGCAGCCATTGCGACAGTACTTGGTCAGTTTGTCGCTGTGCTTATGTCGATTTATTATTTGGCCCATGGCAAGACAATTCAATTAGATAAAGCAAGCCTTATTCCGGAAAGAAAAACTGCAGCAAAAATCATGTCCCTTGGAATCGCACCATCCATTAACCAGATGGCCATGATGATTGTACAGATTGTGATGAACAATTCTCTTAAGTACTATGGAGCAATGTCTGCTTACGGTGCAGAGACTGCGATTGCAGTTGTGGGAATTGCCAGCAAAGTAAATCAGGTATTTATGTCATTTATCATTGGTATGGCCCAGGGACTACAGCCGATTGCCAGTTTTAATTACGGCGCGCGTTCCTATTCAAGAGTAAAGGAGGCCTATTACAAAACGATTACAATAGGTGCTATAATGGCAATTGTTGCATGGGGCATGTTCTTCTTTTTCCCAAATCAGATTATTTCTATTTTTGGAAAAGGATCAAGCCAGATGTACTACGAGTTTGCTGCAAAATATTTTAGAATTTATCTCTTCTTTACAATGGTAAATTTCCTGCAACCGATCACAGCTAATTTCATGACAGCCCTTGGAAAGGCAAAGATTGGTGGATTCTTGTCACTGGCAAGACAGATTATTTTCCTTCTTCCATTGCTTGTTATTTTCCCAATCTTTTGGGGAATCAATGGTTTGATGTTGGCAGGGCCAATTGCAGATTTCGCTGCAGCAGTAGTTTCAGCATTATTCGTAGTAAGAGAATTTAGGCGAATGGAGGTTTAATTTGTGGCTGAAGATATAAAGATTCTGAGAGATGTTTCAATACTAATGAGAAGGCACCAGGGAAATCTCACCAGAAAACTGGCAAAATACAATTTGTCGGCGGGGGAGCAGCCTATATTTATGGCAATCTGCGCCAACCCCGGGATTTCTCAGGATAAAATTGCAGAGGTAAGTTTTGTTGATAAGGGATTTGTGACAAGGGTTATAAAATCCTTAGAGGGCAACGGATTTATCTCCCGCCAAAAGGATGAAACCGATCGGAGAATCAATCGGGTTTTTCCTACAGAAGATGGATTAAAAACATATCAATTAGTCAAGAAAGAATTAAAGCATATCAACGATGTGGTAGCGGAGGAGTTCTCCCCGGAGGAACTGATGAGGCTGGAGAGCGACCTTAAAAGATTGGAGGCACTGGTAAATTCGAAGGGCCTGTAGATGATACAGTTATAGGGCACGAGGAGAATCGGGTGGCTTTATAGATCGCTGGAGTTGTCGAAATTTGTGAGGGATTATTAGAAATCAGAATTATATAAAACCAGGGTATAGCGAAGTGCTAAGTCCTGGTTTTTTATTGTTTTCCAAAATGGAATATAAGGAGGAGACACGGAATTGAAAAGAAAAAAGTCAAATTCTATAATCAAAGTACAAAAAAAGGAGATAAATGCTTAAAGAGCGCGGAGAAGGAGGTTTTTGTGAGAAATATTTATGAAAAAAAACAGGTCGCGGAAAATGTTTATATGATAACAGAATGCACTGAGGCTGGGGGGCCCGGTGTGAACATGTTTCTTGTTGTGGGGAAGAATAGGGCGCTGCTATTTGATTCCGGATTTGGTGTTGTAGATACATTAAAAAAAGAAATTGAAACAATCACTGATATGCCAATCACATGTGTAGTTGGACATGGGCATCCGGATCACGTGGGAGGTGCGCCACTGTTTGATGATGTGTACATGAATCGAAAAGATGAAATGCTTTTGCCGGTATCACTTTCGTATGAACGTAGAATGGAAGATGTGTTTGGCCGAGGTGAGGTGGATTCAGAATTATTCGAATACGCAAAGGAACATATAGTAGATCCCGGAGGAAAAACTTTCAAGTGGAAACATATCGGGATGGGAGAGATCATTGAATTGGATGATGATATTTTTGAAGTGTTTGAAATACCCGGACACACACAGGGATCCATTGCTTTATTAAACAGAAAAAAAGATTATGCTTTAATCAGTGATGCAGTTGGCGTAAGAACAGCTCTTGTCAATTTGCCGCAAGAAAAACGTGTTGGCATGGAATTGTATCGGGATGGATTAGAGAACTTTTTAAGAAATACAACAGAAAAAACAGTTTTTTGGTATGGACATTCCAGGGAACCACTTCCTTATTCTGTGGCAACGGATATGCTAAAGGCTTTAAATGAAGTGCTTGAAGGGCAGTTGGAAAACGATAAGGAAAGCAACTCGCCGTTTGCAAAAAGGAAAGCTGCACAAGGAAAGAAAATGATGGAACACAAGTCGGGACAGGTTACATTGGTGTATGACGCTAATTTGCTATAATTTATTATTATGACAAAAGGAGAAAACATAAGAATATGAGACATCCAATTTACGATGGAGAAAGTGAAAATAAAAAGATCATGAAGACATATCAAAAAATGTCGCTATTATTGTTTGTACTGATTCTTACTTTGGCTGTTGTAATAGGATTATCAAAGCATTCCGTTAATATCATATCGGTGACAGAAGCAAATGAACTTGTTTTTTCTCCTGAAAATGATGAAGAACTGAGTATATATATTCCGGGAATTACACAAATTCAATTGTTAGATGAATTCGATTATCAATCTACTGAAGAAATTGAGGGAGACGGCTATATATACGGAAATGCATATAGTGAGAACTATGGTGATGTGAAATATTATCTTTATCCATCATCAAAAAAGTATATTCTGATTCGTTATGATGAGGGATATGTTGTTTTTAATTATTTAAATACGAAAAATACAGAGGGTTTCTTTACAGGACTGTGTGAGTTGGCGGATGAGGAATAATATATGAACGAACAGGAAGTAAAAAGAAGTAAACAATATCCTACACTATATGCATGTAAAGGATGGAAAGAAAACTCTTAATTCAATACTGGGCTATTAATAATTAGAATAGAAAGGTGTTGGATTATGAATATTGATTGGGTAGTGGTAGTATGCACGATAGCAGTAGTTGCTATGGGCATTTTAGCATTTTGTCTTGAGTATGGGATTGGAGTAGAAAAAGATAAGAAAGATGAAACACAAAAAATAGAAGATGATTCTTCAATGGTTAGTAAGAAATAAGATTTTGTATACGGCGTAGCACAATTATGCTACGCTGTACTTGGATATAGGAAGCATTATATGCCGATAATTTTACCAATAATTAGTAATAAGAGGAGATTGGTGGCAACTGTGAAAAGGAGGGCGGATGAATAGGGGAATGAAACGAATCATATCATATCTGATGATAATCATAGGTGCACTTGTAGCAAGCTTTTCTGTTATTTGTATTTTGATTCCGAATGATGCAATTGATTATGGCACCGCAGGAATAGCGATTATTATCAGCAAGCTATCGGGATGGAATCTGTCGATATGTGTGGCAATCGTTTTTTTGCCATTCTGGCTAATGGGAATAAAGATTCTTGGTAAAGATTTTGGAATACGTGCTTTAATAGGATTGGTCAGTTATTCTCTTGGACTTTATTTTTTCGAGAGAGTTCCATTCGAATTAAATACAGAACATTTTTTGGCAGTTGCTTTTGGTGGAGCTATTCTTGGCGCAGGTCTTGCATTAATATTAAAGTTTGGCGGTTGTATTGATGGATCAGAGATTTTTGCTAATATAATAATTTCTGAGATGACAAAACGTACTGGGAAAAATTATGGGATGACATCTATCCTACTGATTTTTAATGCATGCGTGTATATGGCAGTCTTTTTATTGATAAATACAAATGCTGCATTAATGAGTCTTTTGGTATATGTTGTAGCTACATTCGTGATTGATAATGTTACAGATCATTTTGAGGCAATAAAACAAGTGACTATTATTACAAAGAATCCGGAGAATATCGTAGAAGAGATTAAAACGGAATTAAATAAAACATGTACAATTATGGACTCGTATGGTGTTATTGCTGGCGAAAACAAGACCTTAATTTGCTACATTAATTATTTTGAATTACAGAAGATGAAAGAAATAATAGCAAGAAATAAAGGTTCGTTTTGCACAGTGTCAACGATTGATGAGATTCTTAGATGATCTCTAGGTGGATGAGGGTAGTCTATTTTCTTTTGGGTTTACGGCGTGGCATAGTTGTGCTACGCTGTGTTTATATAAAGTCCAGCGGTGATATGTCAAGAGTAAATTGAAACTATTTTTGAACTGCTTTCATACCATTTGCCGGAAAATGGGTAACCTTAATAAGCCCTGCGAAATCTGCTTTTTTTGAAGCAGGGTATTCATCAGCAGGAATAGTTATCTATTCCGCTGCTCGATATAGGCGATTGTCTTTCAGCAGTCGAAAGACTAACCGCACAAATTTACGGGCAGTTAATGCGAGTGCACGTTTGTGTTGATGCCTGTTCACTTCTTTATACTTGAAGTGATAGAAGTTGCTGTACTCCGTGTCGCATCTCACGAGGGACAAGGCACCTTCACACAGGTAATATTTTAGGAATCGGTTTCCGGATTTTATGAGCTTTGTGTTTTCAGCTTCAAAGTCACCGGATTGATTCTGAGTCCAGGCAAGACCAGCATATTTACCGAGCTGTGCCTGAGACGGGAAACGGTTGATATCTCCAATCTCTGCGATAATACCTGCGGAGTATACCGGACCAATACCGGGAATGGAGGTCAATACGTTTGGAAGGAGTTCCATCTGGGCTTTTATAGCCTTGTCAAACTCCTTGATTTGAGCATCCAATGCCGTTATTGAGGTTATGGATATAGAAAGCACCTGATTAACGGAGTCATTTACCGTCTTGGGTAAGCGGTAAGAGCTCCTGGCAGCTTTCTGGATGGCTTAGGCTACGGCATCCGGATCAGGGAAGCGGTTCTTTCCTTTTTCCATAATGAAGTCCGTAAGTTCTTGTAAGTCCATCGAAGCTAAGGCTTCTGCGGATTCAAACTCTTCGTAGACAGCCAAGGCGGTAGTGCTGAAGGTATCGCTAAATACCTTCTCCTGCGTCATCGTGGAATACTTCTTGAACAGGACATTGATGAATCGCTGTTTTTCCTTAACGAGGTTCTGGACGGCGAAGAAGCTGGATGTGCATGAAATCAAGGAACATACATGGGCTGTATTTCCGTGCCTGGGTGCAATGCCGCTTCCTCTTCAGGAAGTTAACCGTAAAATCTTTTCCGAGTGGCTTCCAGCAAGCAATTATGAGATTGCTGAAGGATATAATATCGAGTATTACAGCAATCCGGAAGATTTTGAAAAGGGTATGCAGGATTCAAACTACTATGCAGAAGTTTGGATTCCGGTAAAAGAGAAATAAGTATTTTTGAAGATAACAAGAGTTCGTTGGAGAGTCGTTTAACAGCGGCTCTCTTTTCGTGTCTTTATGAAGATACACCTAAAAAATCAGAGGACCCGAACTGGATTAAATCATTTCCTTGATTGATAGGGATGGTTATAGTTCATATAAGGAATAGACAGATTCAGAATGGATAAAATAAAGCATAAAAGGTACATTTATGTTGTAACTGATGCATGTAAGGCGTAAATAATGCATTGACAAGTAACAACAATGTCGTTACAATATAAGTGAATGGAGGTGCTGTCATGGAAAAATCAGCAACATTGAATTTGAGAGTGAATCCTGCATTGAAACGGGATGCAGAATCAGTATTAGGACGATTGGGCATTCCGATGTCCACAGCGGTGGATATGTTCCTTAATCAAATCGTATTAGTAGGTGGAATTCCATTTTCTGTTACACTTCCTAATGCGCCGGAAGGTATAGACACAACAAGAATGACGGATGAACAGATTCATGCAAGAATACAAAGAGGTTATGAATCATATAAGGCTGGAAGAACACAGAATGCAGCTGCCGCATTTGAAAAATTCAGGGAGAGTCATAGTTGATGGAAAAGTATGTTGTTGACATTACAGATGAAGCTCTCGCGGATATGGAAGCTCTTTATCAGCATATCGTAGTAAAACTAAAGGCACCGGAGAATGCGATGGGGCAGTACAATCGTATTGCGGATGCAATACTGACATTAGATTCTTTTCCGGATAGGTTTGGTTTGTTTGAATGCGAACCGGAGCATTCTATGGGAGTACATAAAATGGTGGTTGATAACTATATCGTATGTTACGTTATTGATCCGGGTGTAGTAACAGTGACCGATGTGCTGTATGGTGCATCTGATCTGCATAAAAGATTGCAAGATAGACATACGGAAGCATAAGTCAGTGGTTGCAATTTGGTTGCAAAAACTTTTAGAAAAAGCAAAATTACGTAGAATGAGTGGAATTTCACCACAATATCTAGACACGATAGTACGATATAGAGTCTATATAAAGTATCGTGACTAGAGATGGAGTAGACCCGCTGTCATAGGGCAAAGCAGATTATCCTCCCAGAGGTAAACTGTCTTATCCTGAAAGAATAAAATAAAACAATAGTAACAGACCTTGAAAAGGACCAACGAGACCCCTTTCCAAGGTCTGTTCTTTTGTTTATTAATCCTTGTAGTATAAGGCGTTGATGGGATTTATTACTCTTATTTGAGTATCTTTTACAGATAACCATTAATAAGTATTATGGGTACTCTTTATCTATGGGTGGAGGATAAGCTGCTTTGCCCTTGGGAGGATAAAGTAATGTGCCCAGGGATACCAAGTGGTTTGCAAGTGCATAGAAAACCAGTAATATCAAGGGCTGAGAGCATTTGCTCCCAGCTCTTTTTTGTAATGATTCTAATAGTGATTCTAAATTGATTCTATAAATAGCTTTCTTGAACCACACATTGCGTGCATAGGATGGATGCGATATAATCAAGAAAACGCAATGCGAGGAGGATGAAATGGATATTGCAAAGGTGATTAAAGAATTACGTGAGGGTGTGAAAATGAATCGAAAAGAATTCTCAGAGCACACTGGGATTCCAATTAGGACACTTGAGGATTGGGAAGCAGGACGACGCACCCCTCCGGAGTATATACCGAGACTTATTGCGTATCAGCTGAAATATGAGGAATTGGTGGGGAATAAAGATGTTACGACTTGAAAAAGTAAATGGAGCAAACGTTTGGGATATTTTGAAACTGTCCGTGAACGATGAACAAAAAGATTTTGTGGCAAGCCCATTCATTTTTGGGGGAGATGTTAAATAATGAGAACAGTGATTATTCATGGACAAATCCATAAGGGGTCTACATATCATATCGCACAAAGTTTAGCTGAGAAAATAGGTGGAGAAATAACAGAATTTTACTTGCCAAAGGATTTCGGAGAATTCTGTGTTGGATGTGTAACATGTTTTATTGATGGAGAGGAGAAGTACCCTCACTATGCAAAACTTCAATACATTACTGAAACAATAGACAAGTCGAATGTTATTATATTGGCCAGCCCTGTCTATGTATTTCACGCTACAGGGGCGATGAAGGCGTTTCTGGATTATTATGGATATCGTTGGATGAATCATAGACCGGAAGAAAGTATGTTTGCAAAACAGGGAGTGTGCATAAGCACTGCGGCAGGAGCAGGCATGAAATCTGCAAATAAAGATATGGCGGATAGTCTGTTTTTTGGGGGCATTGCAAGGATGTATAAATATGGAAAAGGTGTAGCAGCAGTTGACTGGAGAGGGGTGAACGAAAGGAACAAGCAGTCCATAGATAAAGCAACAACTGTACTTGCGAGAAAAATAGTAAAAAGAAATGGCAAAGCAAAACCGGGAATTAAGACAAAAGGATTCTTCTTTATAATGCATTTAATGCAAAAAATGGATTTAATAAAAGAGATGTAGACTATTGGAAATAAAAAGGCTGGTGTGGGAAGAAAAGACCATGGAAATGAGAGGAGCATAATTGGGGATATCAGGATTCGCTGACGGATGAAATGCTTTGTGTAAAACTGGAGATCTGCAGATATACAAGAATGGAATTGATTTTAAGACAATTTAGGCATCTCTCTTTTCATGCAGGTGTTTTGAATGGACAGACTATAATGGAAAAGGGTGAATTCCCTATGTGGGTGTCTAAAACAGCCAAGTATGTTGATGATGGCATTTTCTTTGGAAGATATAGAAAAGGTAAGGTTCAACTTTAATACGAAAAAGCAAGGGGGATTCAAGTATGACTTTAGAAGAGATAAGCAAACTGATTAACGATTCTATGTTTGCAAATATCGGTTTCATTGATGCGGACGGTAATCCCGGAATCAGAAAAGTGTTCTGTACATGGCATAAAGGCGTGGGAACGCATCTGATTTCCACGAACACATCCTCCATGCATGTTCAGGCGCTCTTGAAAAATCCATCTGCAAGCTTTTATTTTGATAATAGCAAGACTTTTGAGAGGATTTGCTTTACGGGAAAAGTGAAGGTTCATTTTGACAAGGAATATAAAATGATGTGTTGGAAAGATGGAGATGAACAGTATTATCCGCAGGGCGTGGAGGATGAAGACTATTGTATCATTGAATTCCAGGCAGAGTCCGGCAGATTTTACAGATATGATGGAATAGGAAATGTAACGAAGGAAGAAATGGAAGAGTTTGATCGGAGTGCGGAATTTGTTGATTACTATGACAGTTTGAATTCTTGAGTCAAAGTTTCAAACCATGTAAATATATATTTTGCAAGATATATGTGTTATAATATATTAGGAGTATTGGGGCATAAAGCAGGGATATTTGTTGAATAAATAAGAGCGCCTTATAGTACACAATATTTGGTAGATTAATGATACGAATATAAACACATTCCAAAGATTTCAAGGAGGCGGATAAATGAGGACTATCGAAACTGTCATTCAGAGATTAGGATATGATAAATCAGAAAAACTATTCTATTTATCTGAAATTGATAAGTGCACCGATTTGTCATGGCATGATAGAAGGGTTTTGCGTGAATTGGCTCCGTATGCTACTTATGTTGTAGATGGTAGTGTGCTTACAGTTTTTTTTGATGATTTGAACAATAGGGAGGGTGTAGATCTTCATGGAAAGATATGGAATGCACAGATACCGGTTGTGATTTCTGATGAAGGTAACTTTATAAAAATTTATAATGGAAAAAGCATGGACTTAAGTGTTGATAAAAAAATCAGACTGAGAGATATTGTTTCATACGACTTGAGCCAATGTGACGACAAAACCGAATTTTCGTATTGGAATGTGACTAATAGTTTGTCACTAGACCATTACGAAAAAAGTATGGGGACAAAGAATTTAAACGATTTTTTGATTGACAATCTTAGATTCATTACTAAAAGGTTGAAGGATGAATATAATATTTCCTTTTCAAACAAGTTAATGTTAAGGGTACTGTTTATCCGTTATTTGATTGATCGTGGTGTTAATATCGGATATATGGGACTTGACGATAATGTAAAAAAGTCGCAGGAAACATTTCTAAACATTATTCAAGATAAAGATGAATTTTTGAAATTAGTCAAATATTTGAAAGGAAGATTTAATGGAAATCTGTTTGAAATAGATGAACAGAAAGAAAAGAATGAAATAACGCAAGAATCTCTTGCTGTGTTACATGATTTTTTGACGGCTAGAGAAGAAATGAAAACAGGACAGTTGTGCCTGTTTCCTTTTTATGATTTTAATATTATTCCAATCGAATTGATAAGTAATATTTATGAGATATTGTTAGGTAAAGAAAAGCAGAACAAAGATAAGGCTTTTTATACGCCAGAATATTTAGTAGATTATATTGTGGATCGGACTGTGGGAAAGTATCTTATTAAGGAAAATGGGTGTAAAGTATTAGATCCTTCCTGTGGATCGGGCATTTTTTTGGTTAAATCGCTTCAAAAAATATTAGAACGTAATGCAGAAACGAATGGTTTTTTGCAAGATAAAGATAAAATTAATACATTAATTAAAGAGAATATATATGGTGTAGATTATAATGAGGAAGCTGTAGATGTTACTGTTTTTTCTCTTTATGTCACGCTGTTTGATTATCAAGATCCCAAAAGCTTAGAAGATTTTAGATTGCCTTTATTAAAGAATGAGAATATTCTCTGTGGAGATTTTTTTGATGAAGAAAAAATGAAACCAATTGAAAAAATAGACTTTAAATTTATTTTGGGAAATCCGCCATGGGGAATCGTTAATCAGCAGAATTATAAGAAGTATTGTGATGATAGAAATGTTATTGCTCAAGACAGAGAAATCAGTGTTGCATTTTTGTTGAAGGTTCAGGAGATTGGGAATCCAAATACAGAATGTAGTTTGGTAATTCCATCAAAAATATTGTATAAGGGAAAGAGTCCTTCGGTAGCCCTGAGAAAAAGATTATTGACTGATACGCAATTAGAACAAGTGTTGGAAATTTCAGCTGTAAGAAAACAGATTTTTAAAGGTGCTGTGGCTCCGGCAGCAGTGCTTTCGTTTCTATGCAAAAAATGTGCACTGAACCATAAAGTGGAATATATAAGTCTGAAGCCCAATAAATATTTGAAGTTATTTGGTGTAATAATGATAGAATCGGATGACATCAAGTATGTGAAACAGACATTATTTTTGGAAAACGATGATTTGTGGAAGATACTGGTTTATGGTGGTTATTGGGATTTCGAAATACTTAACAGTATTCGTGAAAAGTTTAGAACTATTAAGGATATTGCATCGGAACATAATTTGATAATGAAAAAAGGGCTCCAGGATAATGATGGTGATAAAAAAGACTCATCTCATTTGGTTGGAAGAAAAATTTTGGATTCGGATGGGGCGGTTGATCATTTCTTCTTTAATGATAATGCATATTCAATTTTTAACAAAAATAAAATACATCGCCCTAGAACACCTGAGATATATAACGGACCTTATGTTCTTTTTAAAAAAGGATTAGATTGCTCAAATTATTCTATAAGGGCAGTGTATACGGAAAAAGATTTCCTTTATAGAGAGACGATAAACTGCATAAAAGGTAAAAAAACAGATAAAAAGATTTTGTTAAATTTATGTGGTTTACTTAATTCTACGCTATTTTCTTATTTCAATTTAATGCTGGGATCTTCGGCGGGAATAGAAAGAGAACAAGTGTTCTTGGAAGAGTTAGCCTATTATCCATATGCGTATAGTGATGAGCTTGTTGAATTAGTTCAGAAAATTCAACAAGAAGATTGTAATGAAAATAGCAATGAATTACAGGACAAATTAAACAAATCTGTTATGAAGATGTACGATTTACAAGATAATTATTTTGTTGATTATGTTTTATCGGTTCAAATCCCGCTACTTTGTGGAACCTATCGAGAGACGAAATGTGATGTGAAAATGATTAAAGAGTATACATCAATATTATCTAGGATGTGGGATGAACATTTTGGGGAAAGCGATGTGCATTATTCGATAACTATTTACCCAGATATAAAAGGTAAGTTTGCAGCAGTACAGGTGAAACTTTCTTTTGAAAATCAGATGGAGGATATTTGTGTTGTTGATAATGTAGATGAAGATGTTAGCATGCTTACCAACTTTATGATTTATCAATTAAATGATAGTTTTTATCAAACGAAAAATATTGTAGAGTTTTCGGAAGATTCATTTGTGATTGTAAAACCTATAGAGGCTAAGAATTGGCATCCCGCAATGGCTATTAAAGATAGTCATAAGGTTTTAAATGCAGTACTTCTAGGAAAGGAGGACTGCATATGAGTGGCATGTTAAGCAGAAGCATTTTGAGGGCATTATATCGTGCAAATTTCGAGAAAATTATAACCTATATTCTCGATATATGTGACTTGATTGTAGAAGATTACGAAAAAAAGCAGTTAAAGTTACCAAATGATGAAAATAAAATAAGAAGTATTATGCTCGAAGAATATATGAATAAGTATAAGGATGTTCATGGCATGTCAGGGTATAAATTCGAACCTGAAGTGCCAGAGAATTATGTTGGAGGTGGACAACATATAGGAAGAGTTGATATTCGTATTTTGTTAAAGAGCGATTTTGAAAAAGATGATGCATACTACATTGTAGAATGTAAGAGAATTGATGGGTCATCTGACTTGAATAAAAAGTACGTGAAGGAGGGTGTGGCAAGATTTGTTACAGAAAAATATTCTTCGTATTATGGAAGAAATATAATGCTTGCATTTGTAGTAAAAAAGATTGATATTTCCGCTAATGCTAAGTTGATCGAAGGAATACAAAATGCTGATTCCAATGAACATATGTATGGTGATTTTGAACTAGTAAATAGTGGAAGAGTGACAGAAAATTATAAGTGCTTGTATCAGATACAGTCAGGAAAGGTAGAATTGAGACATATATTTTCGGATTATTCAAGTATCATCTAGTGATTATTATAACTTATTTCAATGATTGCATTACTTTGCAAGATTATGTTGATTATAGGCGGGGGTCAGGCTGTTGTATATGCTGCAAAGGCAATTGCGAGAACCTTTGGAATGACTGAGGCTTTAATTGGACTTACGATAGTTGCGGTAGGAACATCACTCCCTGAATTGGTTACATCTATTGTTGCAGCTAAAAAAGGTGAGACTGGAATGGCTGTCGGAAATGTTGTTGGATCAAACATCTTTAATATGATGTTTATTCTGGGGCTTTCCTCATTGATTCATCCAATTGATGTAAATATGGCATCATTGTGGGATTTGATAATACTGGTCATAGTAAGTGTAATTGTATATGTTTTTTCCGGTACAAAAAGAAACATAGGAAAACGAGAAGGGGCGATTATGCTCTTGATATACTTGGCTGACATGGTATTTGCTATTCTACGATAAAAGGAGAGATGATGAGCTTATACAATTATATTTCAGATTATCTTTCAGGACTAAGGCGTATAACAGAGCATAGTCAAAATATAGCAGAGTCATTGATCTAGATTGTTAATTATGCTTATTAGAGGAAAAACGATGAAAAAATACGCTTTATTTTTATTGTGTTCCTTTTAATCATTGTGGGTGTGTCTTATAGCTATGAAATAGGGAGAACTCCGGATTCTTCATTTGATAAAAGAGAAGATAGTACGCAAAGAATCATCTCTGTAGCAAGTATAAACATTGATATGCAGGATGAACCTATACGAGTTGGCCAGGAATTAGAACTGGAATCTCACCAAGTGAGCCCTTTATTAATGTTCTTTGTGAACGCCGTGTTTTGGATGTTGAAGTTTCTACCGATAGTAATGTTTTGGCTGTTTTATCAAGATGTGGTTCATGATGATTACATTACGTTTAGGCGTAGGATTCTAAACTACATGCACGCAAAGGATGGAAGGAAAAATCATAATACAATATCAGGCTATTAATAATTTGAATAGAAAGGCGCTGTATTATGAATATAGATTGGGTAGTAATAATATGTACGGTAGCAGTAGTTGCTATGGGCGTTTTAGCATTTTGTTTTGAGTATGGAATCGGGGCAAAAAAAGATGATAAAGACGAAATGCAAGAAAAACAAGATGATTCTTCAATGACAGATACGAAATAAAACTCTGTTTACGGTGTAGCATAATTATGCTACACTGTATTTGTATAAAGGAGGTGTTTTTATGCCAACAATTATGCCTATTAGAGACATGAGAAATACAAGTGCTCTTTCAGAACTTGCGCATAAAAAACAGGAACCTATTTTTATAACAAAGAATGGTTATAGTGATTTGGTTGTTATGAGTGCAGAGTACTTTGAGCGATTTGCTAGAGAAAATCGTATTGACCAGGCGATTTTTGAGGCAGAACAGGAATTTGCAGAAACAGGAGAAGCTGTTGATGCCGAAGTGGCTTTTTCGGAATTGGAGAAAAAGTATTTTGGATAAGTATCAAGTTAAATTGATGAAAAGAGCATATAGAGATATTGAAGATATATATGCTTATATTGCACATGAAAAGCTAGCTCCTGAAAATGCAAAAGGACAGGTTAGCCGAATTAGAAAAGCAATTCTTGGATTAGCTGAACTTCTGCAGTCGCATCAGGATAGGCTAGTTGGAAGATACGCAGGAAAAGGATACAAGCAGCTTGTTATAGATAACTACATTGCTATTTTCAGAATTAATGAAAACAGAAAGGTTGTATATGTAGTAACCGTTCAGTATTAAGGAGGGCTTCAGTATGAGTATGAGAGAAAAAGAAGTACTTGATATGCAGTTAGTTCTAATACCAATTTTGGCTGATGCCTGGAAGAAAACGTATTCAGAGTTATCAGATATTTTTAAGAAATATGACGTATTAAGCTATATTGATGTTTGTTATGAGAATTATAATTCAACAGGCAATCAGGGGATCATTGATGATCTTAAAGATTATATAGAAATGCAGGGATGTAGAGTTAATTGAAGCCGTTATATCATGGGACAATCTACGAGTTTGATGAGATCGATGTTTCGGCCGAAAAATCTGCCCAAACAGTATTACTTCAGAACGCAGGAGGCAGTAAAGACCTTAAGTTTTGATAGGATAAAAAGGCAGGTGATTGGATAATGATTACAGGCGCAGATCAGAAAAAAGCCATGCGAAATATAGCAACATTCCTGGTGGAATATATTATGAATAACAAGGGCTTTTCAAGAGATGAGGCTGTCGAATTTTTGATAAAGACAACCGTATATGAAGCTTTGATGGATGAAGGAACGGAGCTTTATTTGGAATCTCGCGAGGTAGTACTTGATATACTCAAGGAGGAACTGGCAGGTAACCCATATAGGTTGCTGGAAGTATGATGGATTATTCAGAAACGCAGATTATAGAATTAAGAAATAAAATATCTGAACTGGAAATGGAGAACCGGCTTTTGAAAGAACGTATGGATGAAGCCGGTGTTTCTTATGCGGATATAGTATCAGATAATGATAAAGTAGTGGCGGAATCGTATGATCAGAATCAGGGGGCACGTATTAAAAGATTTGAGATTACAGATAAAGTTGCACGAGATTTTTTTGTGATGTTTTGTCGCGGCAGGAAGGATGTATATGACCTTCGTTATACGAATCCCAAGACAGGAAAAAATGGATACTATACGCAATGTTTTAATAGGTGGGATAGAGATTGCCATATTCAAAAAAGAGATGGCGTTCGGTGCAAAGATTGTGAACTGAGGGCATATAAGCCGATTACATTGCCGTTAATAAAAGCGCATATGACGGGAACGGATCCTAATGGAAATGATGTGGTAGCAATCTATCCGATGCTTGAGAATAATCTTTGTCAGCTACTTGTGTTTGATTTTGATAATCATGCAAAAGGGGCAGAGCAGGATGACCATGCGAATATTGATGATAGTTGGAAAGAAGAAATAAATGCTCTGCGACGTATTTGTAAGAATCTGGATGTAGATGCGGTAGTTGAACGTTCAAGATCGGGGCGAGGGGCGCATCTATGGATTTTCTTCAAAGAAATGATTCCTGCCAGACTTGCGAGAAGATTTGGGTTTGCACTTCTTGAAAAAGGGGCAGAATCTGTGAATCTTAAATCGTTCAGGTATTATGATCGGATGATACCAACTCAGGACGTTCTTCCAGATGGCGGACTTGGAAATGTGATTGCCCTTCCATTGCAGGGCTTGGCATTAAAATCCGGAAACAGCGCTTTTGTAGATGATAATTGGAACGCGTATGAGGATCAGTTGAAAGTGCTTGCCGGTACAAGACGCCTGACAAGGCAAGAAATCGAAGATTATCTTTCATTATGGTATAGTGCAGGGTCTGCCAGTAAAGATGATGGAAACGATACGCCTTGGGATAAGAGTACTGAAATTGAATCCGGTGGTGTAGATGGTGTGGTTCACATCGTTCTTTCTGATAGCATATACATAGATTCTTCGGGAATGACTAATAAAACGAAGAGACAGCTTCGACGTATGGCGACTTTCGCAAATAAGCAGTATTTCCAAAACCAGGCTATGGATATTCCAAACTACGATGCGTCCAGATTTATCTATCTTAGAAGGGATGCAGGAAAATATATTGTTTTGCCTCGCGGACTTCGAGAGGAAATTCTGAAGAAGCTTGATGATGCGAGAGTTAGATATGAGGTAGAAGATAAGCGAACTGTAGGGCGGAAACTCAATATTTCTTTCAAAGGAAATTTGCGGGACTCGCAGATTCCCGCTGTGGAAACGATGCTTAAAAATGAAACGGGTATACTTCATGCGGCAACGGCATTTGGTAAGACAGTAGTCTGTTGCGATATGATCGCAAGAAGGAGTGTTAGTACTCTGATACTTGTAGACAGAGCGGATCTGATGAATCAATGGCTTAAGCGTTTGGATGAGTTCCTTGATATCGATGAGGATTTGCCGGAATATCAGACAAAGTCCGGACGCACAAGAAAAAGAAAAACATTGATCGGAAATCTTCAGGGGGCGCACGATACACTGACGGGAATAGTTGATGTGGCGATGATACGATCTATAAAGAAAAAAGATGGGTTCCACCCTATGCTGAAGGAGTATTCACAGGTATACTTTGATGAATGTCATCACGCTGCCTCAAATAGTGCAATAGAGGTACTTCAGGAGATAAATGCAAAATATGTGTATGGGGTAACGGCGACTCCGAAACGTGGTGATGGCAAGGAAAAGATAAATGAATTTCTGCTTGGCCCTATAAGATATAGATTTACGGCAAAGGATAGAGCCGAGGAGCAGAATATAGATCATCTGGTATATCCACGTTTTACAAAGACTGTAAAGCCGCATCATCTGTCAAAAACACCATATGGCAATGAGGCCTTTGAATTGATAAGGAATAACGATGTTCGAGATGAGCAAATCATCAGGGATGTAGTTGAGTGTGTACAGGCAGGAAGAACTCCTGTTATTCTTACAAAATATGTTGATCATGCAAAGAAACTCTCCGCGAGGCTTAAGGAATATGCAGACAGATTGATCCTTCTGACGGGTGCAAACGGTACCAAAGTACGCAGAGCGCAGGTTGAGAAATTGAATAATGTTGATGATGCGGAAAGCCTTATTATTGTTGGAACAGGATCTCTGCTGGGGGAAGGTTTTGACTATCCGCGCCTTGATACTCTCTTCATGGCGACTCCGGTTTCTGGAGAAAATGTAGTGGAGCAGTATGTCGGTCGACTTAACAGGGATTATGAAGGCAAGGAAAATGTAATTGTTTATGATTATGTGGACAGCCACATTCCTAAGTTCGATAAAATGTATGCTTCACGGATGAAGGCGTATAAAAAGATCGGATATGAACTTTGTGTTAACATGGATGGCGAAAAGCAAAAGGTAAACGCAATCTATGATATTGAAAACTATGCAGAAGTCTATTGGCGAGATCTCGAGGAGGCTAAGTTTTCCATTATTGTATCCAGCCCGACGCTAAATAATCAAAAAGTTAATCATATCATTAAAGTGCTCGGAAAACGACTGGAACTGGGCATCAAGGCGACAGTTGTTACATGGCATCCTGACTCATACAAATATGGCAGAGATGATACCCGGATGGAGCTTATGGAGAGACTTCGTAAGGCAGGATTTGAAATCAGGCTTGTTGAGGATTCATGTGAGCATTATGCGGTAATAGACGATGAAATTGTCTGGTATGGAAGTATGAATTTACTATCAAAGGAAGATGCAGATGATAATCTTATGAGGGTTTGTAGCAGAGAAATAGCCGAAGAACTTTTGGAGATAACATTTGGATCTGACAAAGAAATGCAGGAGTGGTGATTTGCTGATTAAAAGTCCCAGACTGTAAAAATATAGAATAACTGAGCAATAATTGGTATAATAATATATACTTACCTGAGGAATAGGAAAGGTTCAGCAGGTATCACAAGATTAGAATTTTGATACCTTTTCTCTTGAAACTCACGAAAATTAAATAGAAAGACACGGGGAAAATCCCCAAAAATAAACGATTTTGCAATGACAAGCAACCAGTGACAAGGATGAAATCCTTGAGATGGAGTAGAGTTGTTCCCAGTGGTTTGCAGGTAATACGAATCCCAAGGCAGTTCGCGTTTCTCTGCGGATTGCCTTTTTAGGTTACAAAAGAAGGATGATATAAAGGGGATTTCGTGATGCTAAGCAATTCACACGTGGGAGATTTTGTGATAAGATGTACAGCCTTTATGGAAAAGTGTTGTATTGATAATCATTGGGATTATGTTGATTATAGGTGGGGGGCAGGCTGTTGTATATGCTGCAAAGGCAATTGCGAGAACCTTTGGGATGACTGAGACTTTAATTGGACTTACGATAGTTGCGGTAGGAACATCACTCCCTGAATTGGTTACATCTATTGTTGCAGCTAAAAAAGGTGAGACTGGAATGGCTGTCGGAAATGTTGTTGGATCAAACATCTTTAATATGATGTTTATTCTGGGGATTTCCTCACTGATTCATCCAATTGATGTAAATATGGCATCATTGTGGGATTTGATAATTCTGGTCATAGTAAGTGTAATTGTATATATTTTTTCCTGTACAAAAAGAACCATAGGAAAACGAGAAGGGGCGATTATGCTCTTGATATACTTGGCTGACATGGTGTTTGCTATTCTACGATAAAAGGAGAGAGATGATGAGCTTATACAATTTACACTTATGATTGCAGAATCTAATCCAGAGGAAAAGGATGTTATGGCAAAGCAGATTATCCTCCAAGAGGTAAACTGTCTTATCCTGAAAGAATATAATAAAACAATAGTAACAGACCTTGAAAAATCACTAAACTGTCTTTCCAAGGTCTGTTCTTTTGTTTATTAATCCTTGTAGTAGAAAGCTTCTTTATGCAGATAAGGAAAAGGCACTGGAGCTTGATTCAAAGGAAGGTAGTAGAGGCGGTGCTATTGATTATTCCCTACTTTTAGATGGACTTATGGCAGAACGAGAGCAGGGCATCACAATCGATGTAAATACAGGTGAGAAGAAGGAAGCTACTTCTCTAGAAAAAAATGAAATAGCTGTATGTGAATTACAGCTGGCTGATAGCATTGTAGTAGATACCTTTGCAAAGCACAAAACACTTGGTGAGCTGATCCTCATTGATAGAATTACCAATATGACATCTGCCTGCGGTGTAGTTAATCAGGTTTATAAGGATGAGGCAGGAGTAGCCGCTACTGTAATTGACAGAGAAGCCAGAAGCAATTGGAAGGGTCAGAGAGCTATTACTGTGGAGCTTAATGATGTAGGTATTGTAGTATTGCTATATGCAAAAAAAGATTTGGATACATCAATATTTAACTCAGTCGGAGAAATCCCCCACCTCACTAAGCGTTAGCGTAGGTGGGGGTTATGACAAACTATACTCAGTCGGGGTACAAGCTCCGACTGAGTTAAACGCTCCGCGAGGATGCGCACGGATTCGGACAGGAATTTGTCTGCTGAAGCAGACCCGAATCCGGCGCGCAAGACTCGCGAGCGAGTCTTGACTAAGTCTAAGTAACGTAAAGGACACTTTTTTAAATGTTGAATATAAACGATTGACAAATCTAATATAAAAAAATATCATAGGAATACCTACTAAGTTAGTGGGTATTTCTTTTTTTGTTGAGGTTATTATGTTAAATCAATTTTCAAGAACACAGCTTCTCCTTGGCGAAAAGGCCATGGAGGATTTAAAAAATAAAAGAGTGGCTATATTTGGTATAGGTGGTGTTGGTGGTTATGTATGCGAAGCACTTGTGAGAACAGGGGTGGGGCATTTTGATTTAGTGGATGATGATCAGGTATGCCTGACAAATATTAATCGTCAAATAATTGCTACCAGAAAGACAGTTGGCAAAGATAAAGTTCAGGTAATGAAGGAAAGGATGTTGGAAATTAATCCTGATGCGGATATTACCATTCATAAATGTTTCTTTTTGCCAGAAAACGCTGCTGATTTTGATTTCAAGTCATATGACTATGTTGTTGATGCTGTTGATACTGTAACAGCTAAAATAGAAATCATTATGCGATGCAAGGCAGAGGATGTGCCTGTTATCAGTTGTATGGGTGCGGGGAATAAGCTGGATCCTAGCAGATTCAAGGTTGCAGACATATATAAGACAACAATGTGT
This sequence comes from Eubacterium oxidoreducens, assembly GCF_900104415.1. Taxonomy (GTDB): domain Bacteria; phylum Bacillota; class Clostridia; order Lachnospirales; family Lachnospiraceae; genus Eubacterium_C; species Eubacterium_C oxidoreducens. Next base: position 109,280 of record NZ_FMXR01000013.1, read on the forward strand.
CCGCTTGCCAAGGTCATGCGTCGAGAGATGAAAAAAAAGGTGTTAAACACCTTAAGGTAGTATTCTCAGATGAAAAGCCTACTCGCCCAATTGAGGACATGGCAATCAGTTGCAGAACAAACTGCATTTGCCCTCCGGGAGCAGAGCACAAATGTACAGAAAGAAGAGATATTCCCGGTTCCATAGCGTTCACACCAGCGGTGGCAGGACTTGTACTTGCCAGTGAAGTGATAAAAGACTTAACAAACGGATTCACCCGTTAGAAAGAAGGCAAACATGACAATCCAACAGGTACTATATGCTCTAACGATTGAAGAATATGGTTCAATGAATAAGGCAGCTGAGAAGCTCTATATTGTTCAGCCTACACTTACTAGTGCTATTCAGGAACTTGAAAACGAAATTGGTATCACTATTTTCATGCGAACCAACAAGGGCGTAATTGTTACCCCGGAGGGGGCAGAGTTTCTAGAGGATATCAGAGGATTTTATCGCCAGTATGATATTGTAATGCAAAAGTACAGAGATGAGGGCACCTATAAAAGAAAATTTGGTGTATCTACACAGCACTATACATTTGCAGTTCGGGCCTTTGTGGACATGGCAAAGGAATACGACATGAATCAGTTTGACTTTGCCTTAAGAGAAACTACTACTCAAAATATTATTCATGACGTTAGCACTTTAAAAAGCGAAATAGGTGTTTTATACATAAGTGAGCATAACAGAAAAGCAATGACTAAGCTTTTTAACGAGCATTCTGTGGAATTTCACCCACTTATTAAATGCAGTGCTTTTGTATACCTTTGGAAAGAACATCCACTTGCCAAAATGGAATCAATCAGTTTTGATGATTTGAAAGATTATCCTTGTGTTTCTTTTGAGCAGGGGGAAAACAGTGAGTTTCTCGCAGAAGAAATTCTTAGTGAAAATATTTATCCGCAAACACTTCGTGTAACAGACAGATCAACCATGCTCAACTTAGTAAGAGGCATGAATGGATATACTCTTTGCTCTGGAATTGTGTGGGGTGATTTAAACGGTGATGGCTACATCGTTGTGCCATATAAAGAGGACGAAGAAAATCCAAACAGTATAATGGAGATTGGATATATCACAAAGAAAAACTCTGTCATGAGTAAAATAGGTGTTCAGTATTTGGAAGAGATAGATAAAGCACTTTCTCAAATAGATCAATCAGTAATATACAAAGAATAAGATTTGTGGACAGTTTTTTCACAAACTTCTGTTATACTACAAGCAGATTTTCTAATAAGGAGGCCGGAATTCTTTCACTATTGCTGTTGATTTGATACAATAGTTAGTAGCGGCTATTGAAATTACGCTGCAGAAAAAGAGGTATGGCATGACAATTATACAGATGGAGTGTTTTGTAGAAGCGGCAAAATGGCTGAATTTAACGAAAGCCGCCGATCATCTTTATATCAGTCAGCAGACGATGAGCCGTCAGATTAAGGCGCTGGAAAAAGAACTGGGATTTCCGGTCTTTGAACGAAAAAACGTCGGTGTTCGGCTGACGCCTGCGGGTAGTATTCTTTATCACAGTTGGGAAAACATTCTGGCGGAATATCGAAGTTCTGTTGATCAGGCATCTGACCTGTTTTATGGACAACAAAAGAATGTCAGGATTGGGGTGTCCGATATCGGGAACCTTGTATCGCAGGTTGCACGTACCCTTCTCTTGTTCAATGAAAGATTCCCGGATCTGAATGTGGAATATGAAATCGACACCTACCCGCGGATGCGGGAGGCATTGGAACAGGATCGCCTGCACATGATCATTACTTACGGTGCAGAGCTTCTGCATGAATCTGAGCTATCGGTTCAGCCCGTGAATGATACGGCGTTTCGGGTAGGGATCATACTGAGTAAAAAACATCCGCTTTGCAGGAGAAAAAAGATTACGATCGAGCAAATTCAAAATGAACCGATCGCGGTTTTGGGCCAAGGGTTATCAGGGGATCATAAAAATCGGATCCAGGACTGGTTTTTGCGACATGATATCATACATCCGTTGGATCTCAGAGAGTTTAACTCGTTTTACAATCTGCAGATCGCTCTGGCGACTGGAAAATGTATCGGGGTCATGTATGAGCGTGTGCTCGACGGCATGGAGGATAAGCTCGCCTTTTATCCGCTGGAAGATCCGGATATGGAAGGGGCAGAGGTCGTGGTCGCATGGAAGGATCCCAAATATACCGTAAAGGCAAAGAATATTGCGCAAATGATGGGGAGTAAGGAACTCTAGGGATCGTAAGAAATCTAATAATAAAGAACAAGATAACTCGCAACACCTGATTGGGTGTTGCAATTTCTTTTTGTTGGAAGAACGAATCAGAGAGATCGATGATAACATAAAACCAACGAAAAAGTGATCAAAACAAGGAGATATCTTATGAACCGTGTATGTGAAGTATTAGGAATCGAAAAACCAATCATTCAGGGACCGATGGCATGGATCTCTACAGCACCACTTGTAGCAGCAGCATCAATTGCAGGCGGACTCGGTGTGCTGGGTGTTGCATTTGCACCGGAACCGTTCATCCGTGAGCAGGTTGCTGCGACAAAAGAGCTGACAGACAAACCGTTCGGTATGAATGTCGATATGTATGTCGGTGATCTGGAGATGACAACAAGAATCATCAAAGATCTCCGTCCGCCGGTCATTTACGCAGATACCTATATCAATCTTTGTGAGAAAAAAGATCTGGCGATGAAATATTTCAAGAACTGGCATGATCTCGGCTGCAAGGTTGTCGTAAAGGCTTCAACCGTAGCAGATGCTATTACAGCAGAAGAAGCCGGCGCAGATGCGATTATGCTCAAAGGCTGGGAAGGCGGCGGACATGTTTCCTATGAAGCGACAACCGTTCTTGTGCCGCAGGCAGCAGATGCAGTTTCCGTACCGGTCATCGCATCCGGCGGTATTGCTGACGGCAGAGGTGCAGCGGCAGCGATCGCACTTGGCGCAGAAGGCGTGGAAATGGGTACGATCTTCATGGCAGCGACAGACGCACCGGTTCATCCGAATGTTAAACAGGCAGTACTTGACTGTGGTGATATGGATACCGTTATCACCGGAATGTGCACAGGTGAGCCATGCAGACAGATTAAGAACAAGCTTTCCGATGAGCTGTTGAAGATTGAAGCAGAAAATGTCAGAGCCGTATCCGGACCGAAGGTTCAGGAAATCTCCATGAGCTCCCTTCGTAAAGCGATGGCAGAAGGCGACATGGAAAACGGTGCCGTTATGGCTGGTCAGATCGCAGCGCTCATTACAGAGCAGAAAACGGTTGCAGAGATTATCGATGGCGTGATCGCAGAAGCAAAAGAAGTGCTGGCAAAAATCAGCGGCTTCGAGTTCTAAAGATCCGTCAGTGGGGATACAAAAAAAGGAGGTTACGATGGAAAAAAAGAATCTTGTCCCGGTAACAGAAGAAGAGAAAAAGCTTAGCTATTATAAATATTTTGAGCAGGAGATGGCACCGGTTGCGCCGGAACACATCGGGATGATGTTAAAAGGCCCGATCTCCCCGGATAAAGCACTTAAATTTTCGGAGAGAAACCGCCTGTTTGAGCCGGGCTATCATGATGTGGAGACCGGATGGTGTGTAATGCCTGACGGAACAGGTTATATTGCAAACCTGACAAAGATGCCTGGCGTCACTACAGATATGTTTGACTGGTATTTTGCATGGCATGGTCTCAACAATCTGCGCTACAAGATCTGGAATCCGCAGGAGCATTATGAAGCAGTGACACAGAACCGTATTAAGGCTTTGGATCCGGATCTGACTTATAAAGAGAAACTCTGGGATACGACACATGAGATCCTCGAAGATACTGGTGCGGGTCCTGACCGTTTTGCAATCAACTTCAAGTATCCTGGCGATGTCGGATTTGATGCTTCCAAGCTTGGCACAGAAGCCTGCTCTACGATTGTATGCGGAAAGGGCTACGGTCATGGTCAGCTTCCGTTTGCGGTACCGAATACATTCATGACGCATTTTGTACGTGAGATCGAGGGCGGTATTGAGCTGCGTTCCCGCTTCTGGATGGGATGGAACTATGAAAATGGCCGCAACGTCAAGAAAATCGAGGATGGCGACCGATATCCGGATTTTGCAGTGATGGGACTGGCGATCCACAATGTAAAAGAGTTTACCAATCTGGCAGCGATCCTGCCGAGCCTTTATGCAGAAGAAAAGGACAACTGGGAATAATCGTGGAGGAGTAAAAAGATGATCTACACCAATCATAAAATCGAATTTGATGAGAGCAAATGTGTCGGATGCCAGATCTGCTATAAAGCCTGCTTTGTAGATGTCATCCGCTGGGATGCCGAAAAGAAAAAACCGGTCTTCAAATATGTGGAAGACTGTGAGCACTGCAACTATTGTGAAGTGAAATGTCCGAAGGGCTGCATCAAAGTCATTCCTGATTTTGCAAGCCAGAGCTTCCGCCAGACCTTTGACATTTACTCAAAGAACAACAAAGAGCTGATCATTCGCTAGGAAGGGAGAAAAACGATGCAGAAACAGGAATTTGAAACAAAGAGAATGTCCGCAGATATCCTGATCATCGGCGGCGGAATTGCCGGCCTGACCGCAGCGATCAGAGCTAAGGAAGTGAACCCGGATGCAGATGTCCTGATTGTTGAGAAGCAGACATCCGGTTATTCCGGAAAGGCCAACAAAGGCGGCGGCGTTCTGCAGTATTTTGATCTGGAAAAAGTAACGCCGGAAATGTTTAACGAGTATCATGCCAACGCAGTCGGCGGTTATCTGGCAAATCAGAATCTTTTGATGAAATATGTCAGAATGAACAACGAGATGCTTGACAAGCTCGAAGAGTGGGGCGTGAATGTTCCGAAGAAACGTATCCCGACAGGCCCGATGACCTATATGATCGGACTGGATCTGGATATTACATTAAAAATGCGTCAGAAAGCAACAAAGCTGGGCGTACGCTTTATTGATAAGACAACCATCTCCGATCTTTTAACCAATGACGGAAAGATCGCTGGCGCTGTCGGTTACAGCATCATCGACGGTACATTCTATGTGTTTGAAGGAAAGAAAGTAATCCTTTGCACCGGCAGCCAGAACTATCGCGTGGCATCGATGTGGAGCAACGGACGCGGTGACGGATACCATGCAGCATTCCGTGCGGGTGCGAAAATGCGGAATCCGGAATTCGGCAACTTCATGCAGCTGTTCCGTGTGAACTCCAACAGAGAGTGTGTGTTCTGCGAGAACGTTATGTATGACAATTACGGACAGAACATCACGAAGAATTTCCGCCGTTTCCTGGAAGCAGACATCAGTTCGAGTGCGATTGCAGAGTGGTACAATCAGATGGCTGCAGGCAAAGGCCCGATCTTTATCCATCCGCATGAGAGCCCGATGACCGATAATGAGACGATGATGTTCCATGCATGGGAGCGTCCGTACGGTCTGCGTTTCTGGGAAGTGGATTTTGAGAAAGACCAGCTGGTTGACAAAGAGTACAATGGTGCGCTTGAAGTCGTTCCGGGTCTGGTTGGCGAGCAGTCTCCGGTCAGAGTTGATGAAGATATGCAGACGACGATCGAAGGCATGTATGCAGCAGGAGATGTCTGCTATGACGGATCCTGTGCAGCTGGCGCCGTACCGGCACCTCCGGGACGAAACAGAGGATCAGGTATCCTGAATGCGGTATTTGCAGGTATCGTCAGCGGACAGGAAGCAGCAAAAACCGCTGCAGACGTCCTGCAGCAGCCAATCGATGAGGCAAAGGTCGCAGAGCTCAAAGAAGCAGTATATGCACCATTGTTCAGAGAAGAAGGCATCCATCCGAAAGAAGTCATTGATAAGGTACAGGACATCATGTGCCCGGTAGAGAACTCCGTATACATGAGTCAGCACCGGATTGATGTCTGCCTACGCAAGCTCGAAAAGGTAAAGGCCATGGTGGATCAGATGAAGGCGGATGATTTCCACTACCTTCTGACCTGTCATGAAGCAGAGGCGATGGTATTCTCAGCAGAGATGCATTTCAGGGCAGCGTCCATGAGAAAAGAGTCCCGCGGCTGGTTCTTAAGAGAAGACTTCCCGCGTATGGACAATGAAAACTGGCTGAAGTGGATCGTTGTAGAAAACGACAATGGCGAGATGAAGTTCTCGACAGAGGACGTACCGATCGATGATTATCCGGTCAAACCGCCGCCAATGTTTTTCTAATGATGGTATCTTAAGTTCGAACAAGGGGAAAAGCAGTTTGCAATGAAAATGAGGTAACCCCAAAAAGTTAGGCTTTTTGGGGTTACCTCAAAATCCGGTAATTGTTGATGTCACAAAGAAATTTAGTAAAATTCTTTGCAATTCAATCACTTATAAAGCTCTATATGATTTGTTTAGATTCGTTATGTCATGTTGTAAGGCTTCATTTAGTATATTTATAATTTTATCTTTTTCACTATAAATATCTCCATCAATTGGTAGATAATTGGATGCATGAGAACTGTTAAAATGCATATGAAATCTATCTAAACCTTCTACTAACCATTTTGTTTCTTGGAGACATTCCTTTTCTGTTAGAACTGTAAATTTTCCTTCCTGTAAATCCTTGTACATAGGTGTGTCAGGAACAGGCATATAAGTCATAGCTGCCAAATGCTGGGGTTTTATATCATTTATTATTTTAGCAGTCAACCTGGCATTCTCCTTTGAGCCTTCCTTACCGGCTAGTCCCACCAAAATAATCGCATATAATTCTATATTTGCATCAACTAAGACTCTACCAGCCTCTGTCATCTGTGCAACATTTACACCTTTGTGAGTGGCCTTTAATACGCGATCGTCGCCACTTTCTACACCAAGATATGCTTTAGTCAGGCCGGCTTCCCTTAAAAGTTCCAATTCCTCTTTGCTTTTTTTCAAGGTTCCCTTAGGACTTGCATATGTAGCTATTTCTTTTATATCCGGAAAAACTCGTTTTATCTTATGTAATATTTTCAGCAAATCTTTTGTATCAAGGGATATTGCATCTCCATCACATAAAAAAATCTGATCTACCGAACCATAATATGACTTTGCCATATCGATATCTTCAAGTACTTCTGATAGTTGACGAACACGATATTTCTTATCCTTAAACATTCCGCAAAAAGTACAGGCATTATGGGAGCATCCTATTGTCACCTGTAGTATATAACTCTGCCATTCACTTGGTGGCCTATAAATATTTCCTTCATATCGCATCTTAGCACTTCCTTTCTTAACTTCGAATCATCCTACAGTCTATAGGCAAGTTGATAGGCAGCATGTACAGCATCACCGATTCTTCTCCCTGCTGCCTGTGCTTCGCCAATAACATATACATTATCCATATCTTTTAAAGTATCTACATATGGATTCTCTGATTTCACACCAAGTGATACCACAACACTGTCACACGCTATCTCAATTTCAATATCTGCATTGTCGGTTACCACTATAGAGTGCTCTTTTATTTCTATTAAACGATGGCCAGGCATAGTGTTCACACCAATTTTTGCCAAGGTGCTCCTCTCATCCATAATGACTGTTTGTCCTCCACCAGTGCCACATACATCCATCATTTCCACAATAACAACATCATTTTCAGCTGTTTGCAAAGTAATCGCTGTTTCCATGCCTGTTAATCCAGAGCCAATTACTGCCACTCTCTGATTCTTTAGTTCTACATCTTTTCTTAGTATCTCTACCGGTGTATATACATTTTTATTATGGATTCCCGGTATCCGTGAAGGCTTAACCGGCGAAGAGCCCGTAGCTATAATCACCGCATAAGGATTTAATGCTTTTATTTCTTCGGCAGATACTTCTGTATTTAATCTAATATCAACATTAGCATCTTTTAATTTTTTTGTAGCATAGTCTATAAAATATCTCATCTTCTGCTTGTGTGGCGGTAAAGATGCAAGATATAGCTGACCTCCGAGATATTCATTTTTCTCAAATAAGACTACCTCAAAATCTCTTTCTGCCAAAGTTATTGCAGCCTCTAGTCCACCAGGACCCGCACCTACTACAACAACTTTTTTTCTTTCTCCATCTTTTTTTAATTCTGTATATACCGTTTCATTTCCCATTTCAGGATTCACAGCGCATTTAGCATGCTCTCCTCCCGAAACCAAGCTTTCACCAGCAGTATCAAAACAATATACACAACTCATACATTTTCGTATATCATCATCATTTCCCGCTATAGCCTTATTACCAAAATCCGGGTCGCATAACCATGGTCTACCTAATGCAACAAAATCAATTTTATCGCTGTCAATCAAATCCCTGGCATAAGACGCCTCTCTAATGACACCTGTAGCTGCCACCGGAATCGATACATGTCTTCTAATTTCTTCCGCAAAAGGTATTTTCCACCCCTGGTCATACGATGTAGGCTCAACAATTGTTGACCCCGTAAAATGCGTACCGGCTGAAATATTTAAAAGCGCAACTCCTGCCTTTTCAAGTGCTTTTGCTGTTTCTATAGTTTCCTCGACGGTAATGCCCGATTTAATACCTACTTTATCCAGGAATTCAGTGCTAGAAAGACGCACAGATATTGGATAATCTTTCCCACACTTATTTTGAATATTCTCTATTATCTCCATCAAAAATCTTCTTCGATTTTCGCGACTTCCACCATATTCATCATCTCTTTTGTTATCATTTGCACTGAAAAATTGCTGTATCAAATATCCATGGGCACCATGAATTTCTACTCCATCAATACCTGCTTTCTTAGCTCTGAAGGCAGCATCACCAAACTGATTTTCCAACTCTTTAATTTCAGATACAGTAAGTGCTCGTGTAGGCTCATTTGATACCACCGATGGTATGCTCGATGATGAAACCAGCATATCTGTACCTGTTAGCTTAAGATAAGTTTCACGCCCTGGATGTTGCAGCTGTACAAATATTTTTGAACCATATTTATGAATCTCATCAGCAAGTTTTCTAAATGATTCTATATTATCATCAGAGGATAATGACAGCTGGTCATATTCACCTATTCCATTTCCCTCACAGATTCTTGTGATTTCTGTTATGACAAGTCCACAACCTCCCTTAGCTCTTCTGCCGTAAAAGGCTATAAAATCATCTGTTGCGCGACCCTCGTGTTCTCCTAAGCCGACGCCCATAGCAGTCATTATGAATCTATTTTTTATCGTTAAATTTCCTATTTTGCCTTGTGTTTCTATACCCATATTTCTTATCCCCTTTCACCAACGCTGCTTTATCAAAACGCACACTCATTAACTTTGGCATTACTTTTTCAGGCGAAGGATTTCCTATAATAAACAAATCTTTCATTTCTAGATCATTTTCACTATAGGCTCCACCCATGTTTGCAAACACAGGGAAAATTCCCCATGGATCATTTAGACTGGAATACAGTCTTACTGAAACCTTTCCCGGTTTCCACACTTTATAGGTATATTCCGCTTCATTAGAGATAAGATTTACCTTTTTATATGTTGCTTTTCCATTCTCATCCGGTTCTAGAAATGTATGAAAGTAAAAGCTAGTTCCACTACATTTTTTCTCCGGCGCCGGATTATTATAAATATTTCCTACAGAAGGATCATTATATTCTCCAAGTTTAAGGGAAACATCTAAAAGCAATTCTCCCTTTCTTTTTACAGTACCTCTAAGGACATCTCCTTTTTGTTCCAGTTTAATGTCATCTTCTTTATCACAAATTTTCTTAGAAAGTCCTGTTTTTTCTCTTCCTAGATATGTAGCCATCTCAGCCCCGGGGCCACTTAACAGAAAGGATACCGGATACATTCCAACCACTCCATTTACTTTCACATACACTCCTAGCATCGCTTCTTTATAGGGTTCGCCAAAAGAAGGGTTATTTATCTCCACAACATATCCTGAAACAAGTGGAAATGCCGGTTCCAAAGGTTCTGGTAATATATCCGCTATTACTGCTAAATCACTCTTAAATGTAAAATAAATACCGGATTCATTGCCCATAATAGCCGTAGGCTCTAACCTGGCCTCCTCAGCTGATAGTACTAATTTGGATTTCATATTAGACCTCCTTATAGAATCTACTTTTATATCGCTTTATAATATGTTACAATTTGTAACGGGTTATATTAATATCATATCAGCCATTCTGAATATATCAATATAACAACACGTAGCAATTAGCCCATTTTTGTAACAGATATATAAGCTTACTATTATCATAAAATATTATTTAGAAGGTCGAGAAAATGGATAAAAGAATCATAGAAAATTTACGGGTAAAAAATGCAATAGTTGAAGGATTTTTTGAATTGTTGAAGTCATATAACGTTGATGACATTTCTATCACTATGATTTCACAGCAATCTAAAGTTTCAAGGATGGCTTATTATAGAAACTTTAATTGCAAAAACGATATTATTTTGTATTTTCTTGAGTCTGTTTTTTATGAAATTAAAGAATCTTTACCAGAAGAATGCGGATTTTGGTCAAAAGAATATGGCTATGTATTTCTAACAATTATGAAAAAATATCGCGCACAATTTCTGCTATTAGATAATACAGGCTATCTTGGAATGGTACAAACCATGTTCAATGAGGCTAATATAGAACTTGGAGGAGAAATACCATATAATTCAATAAAGAGATATAATCTTTACTTTGCCTCCGGCGCTACTCTTAATGGAATTATGGAATGGTTTAGAAATGAATGTAAAGAATCCCTGGATGAATTTTATCAGGCTATGGTAGATTTTATGGGTGCAAATATCAATAATCCCGGCATTTCTGCCATGATTATCGATTAGTATATATATACCTTGAATTGATTTTTAGTCAAGACTCGCTCGCGAGTCTTGCGCGCCGGATTCGGGTCTGCTTCAGCAGACAAATTCCTGTCCGAATCCGTGCGCATCCTCGCGGAGCGTTTAACTCAGTCGGACCTTGTACCCCGACTGAGTTAAACTTCCTAACTAGTATCCTATAAGCTGATCATATTATTAGCAGTCGCAAAAGGTCTCGGAATATTATCAAACCCTCTTGTATTTCCAAAATAGTCCCTATCAAACGCAATATCACTTACGTCCGGATTTTCGAATCTCTCTTCAGGCTCGAATGCTTCTCCCAATATATCAGAATTAATCATCTCCACATTGAAATCAGACAAAGTATCATAAATGTTTGTGTCCAGGATATACTTTAAAACGAGGAATTATAGATGTGGATTTTTATGACAGAATTGGAGAATAAGATATACAGAGGAATAATATAAATCAAATAAATATATCCGAAAAAACATTGAAAACCAGTAAGATCAAGGGCTGAGAGCATTTGCTCCCAGCTCTTTTTTGTAATGATTCTAATAGTGATTCTAAATTGATTCTATAAATCGCTTTCTCAAACCACACATTGCGTGTAAAGGACAGATGTGATATAATCAAGAAAAACGCAATGCGAGGAGAATGAAATGGATATTGCAAAGGTGATTAAAGAATTACGTGAGGGTGTGAAAATGAATCGAAAAGAATTCTCAGAGCACACTGGGATTCCGGTTAGGACACTTGAGGATTGGGAGGCTGGTCGTCGTACACCTCCGGAGTACATACCAAGACTTATAGCATATCAGCTGAAATATGAGGAATTGGTGGGGAATAAAGATGTGGAGATGTTATGATGGAACTGAAAGCAAGTGAGTATAAGAGATTTGAGGATATTAAACATGTAAGAAATGATGGGACCGAGTATTGGAGCGCCAGAGAACTTGCGCCGATATTGGAGTATGCTCAATGGAGGAATTTTTCTAAAGTAATAGGAAGGGCTATGATTGCCTGTGAGAATAGTGGACACAGTGTTTTGGACGATTTTGCTGAGGTCAGCAAAATCGTTGATGCAGGTGCAACATCTAAGCCAGTAAAAGACTATGAGCTGTCACGTTACGCGTGTTATTTAATCGTTCAAAATGGTGATCCGCGTAAAGAAGTCATCGCATTGGGACAGACATACTTTGCAATACAGACTTATCGTCAAGAGGTGGCGGACCATTTTAATCAACTTGACGAGGATAGACGACGATTAGTTGTGCGAGGAGATATAAAGCAGTGGAATCAGCTACTTGCAGAGACGGCATATGATGCAGGAGTTATATCAAATGAGGAGTTTGCAATTTTTCAAAATGCGGGATATATGGGGTTGTATGGTGGCCTTGATGTTGATGATATTCATAAGCGAAAAAAACTTGAAGTAGGACAGAAGATTCTTGATTATATGGGCAGTACTGAATTGATTGCCAATTTATTCAGAATATCGCAAACAGAAGAAAAGCTACGCAAGGATAGAGTTGAGGGAGCTGAGAATGCTACAAGCATTCATTATAATGTTGGAAAGGAAGTAAGAACAGCCATAAAGAAAATCGGTGGCACTATGCCGGAAGATTTACCTACACCTGAGAAAAGCATTCAACAGATTGAGCAGGAACAGATGGCAAGGCTTAAAGCAAAGGCAAAAAAAGGAAAAATACTGTTGGACGAGTGATTGTGATATGATTGAAATATCATTTATAGACCACCGAAACTTTGGGATGAGTTTACTGGGTTAAGCAAAAATATAGTGAAGCGTAGGTGACGAATATGAACGAATATGAACTATTCACAATGATATATTTTGTATTGGATGCTTATTTTGAAAAAGATATTGAGGATTCATTTATTAGTACTGTTTTAAGCGATATGAATCCTTTTGTGTGGGCAGATATAGGATCAGCTGATCCGGCGATGTACAGCGAATACTTGGAGTTCTTGAACGGAAGAGCAATAACACTTGAGAATAGTTTTGACATTGCTAAGGATTATGTTAAAACAATTGATTTCGCTGATGTGACAGCTGCATTTGAAGAAATGTCAGAAAATGACTGGATGAATTATTGTAAAAAATATTTGTCTGAACCACACAAAGGTGGGGAAAAATAGAATAACAGAATCATATGAATGATTCTAAAATGATTCTATTTTTTCAAAAAGCACAGGAAATACAAGGTGCTTCATGGAATATAAAAAAATAGAAACGCAGAATTTATCGGTATTTCACACGAGAAACAGATTTGAAACTGTGGAGATGGAGTAGACTACTATTCCTTCTGGCTCTTGTAAATAGGACATTTCAGAAACGCGTGGTCGCAAAATGGTTGCAAAATGTATTGTCGTTTTATTGTCACGCGGAAAAAGAATAAATGAAAAAGTTTGAAAGCCACTAGTAGAGATACTGGTGGCTTTTCTATATATAGTATGACGGACAATGGTTTGGCGTATATTTAGTATTTATTGCAGTTGATAACAATAAAAATGTACTGTACAATAAAAATTGTACGAAAGGAGACATCAAGGTTCTTTAAATATAAAATATAAGAGGAGTAAGTAGGGAGACGTATGAAAAAGATCTTTTGGCTAATTGGTGTAATACTTGTAGTTTTTTCGGCATATTTTATGTTGCTTGTAGCGGATAAATCCGATTATATGAGCAATGAAGAGGAGGCTGATTTTTCCCTTGAAAAGCAAATTGGATTGGACAGCCTTGAAAAATTTGCGAAAGAAAGTGAAGTGTCGATTCAAATCAGAACCATTAATGAGTATTCCTTAGGGAATGTTCAGTGTAAAATTGAGATTATTAATCCTACGGAAGATATTCAATATGGGACGAAGAAGGACTTATTTCCCAATAAGCATATAGAAATTGTGCCAAATGAAAAAAAGGAAGGAAGAACAGTTAGATATTTTATAGTACAAGATCATGATGTCAACAAAATCAAGGCATTAGGAAGCCTATTAGAAGAAAATGGATATGAGCCGTGGGTCCTTTATCTGGAACCGATTGTGTTTAAGCCCAGCATGTTGGTGAGTCCTCTTAATATAGGGTTTTTTGTGTCAATATTTTGTCTGAGTTTGTTTTGTACCGTAGTATATTACATTTCCAGATTAAAAGAAATTGGAATATTAAAATTAAATGGCTGGTCGGAACAAAGGATTTCTGTGCGGTTGTATTTAAATATTTTGAAGAATACCGCATATGGATTTGTTCCGGGAGCAATCGTATTTGTTTTATACATAATATTTAGGGATATCAGTAAAATACCGTCTTATTTGACCATGCTGTTTTTTTGTTCCTGATGTTGAATCTTGTGTATGTTTGCGTTGCAGCGGTAGCGGTTGTTTTTATTAAAAATGCGGGATATATAGATTCTATAAAAAATAAAAAGAATAATAAGCTCATATTTTCTGCAACTATATTGTTTAAAGTGATTTTGACAGTAGTTGCATTTGTTATATCAACCCAATTGATCGATAACGCTTTAAGATTAAAGGACGGCGTCAAATGCGCGGAAATGATAGAGGCGAATAATTGGTATATTTGCACACAGCATGCGGCGCTTAGTCTTGAGGAACAAAATGAAATGAATGCCTTTATGGAAAATTTTGACGATGATGAGATATTTAATTATTGCCCATCGGATAGTTCCGATGAAAATGCAATGGAATATGAGGACATGGACAGTATTGAATGCAATATGATTATTGCCTCAGAGAATCTTCTTCCCTGTTATGAAGTGACCTTTGTCAAGCAGGAAAGCCTCAACAAACTTTCCACCTGATAATTGTCACATTTGTTATTGTCTGACAGCATCTGGAAAGAGCCAGTTTAACAGTCTCCGGCATGTAGCCACTCTGTTATTCGTGGATTGGTTACCAACAGGCTAATGGTCCGCCGAGAGCCCTGCTATCTATTATCGTGGATCACGGTTTCCCGTGCGCACATAGGGAGAACGCAGTTGGCTCGAACCGTCTTGTCATATTGGCTCCTCCCAGATACCGTCAGCACTATTTACTTGTTATATTGGGCAGAAATCTGCACTTTGTTGCTGATTT
>NZ_FMXR01000014.1 GCF_900104415.1 Eubacterium oxidoreducens
CCTTTCAGAGCATTTCACACAGACCTCCCTAGGTACCACACGTTTCTTCCTCTCCATCCATCTGCCTCATTTATCATGCATGATTCCGTGTAGTTATTGGGCTTCGACTTGGATTGCAGCCTTACCCTCATGCATAACCTCGTATGAGATTTCTGTTCGTCAGACCAGAGATTTGCCCGTGGGTTAGTGTGTTCCCCACATCCAGCTTCCTTCAGATTCCACCTCGCGGCGGACACCCTTGCCTTCGGCTATATCCTTCCCACTACCGGGCGGATTCGGGACTTGAACCCGTTAGAAACGTGCGCCGCAAGGCGCACATCGCAAAAAAGGAATGCCACCTGCGACATTCCTTTACATTTCCATACAACTTTCATGCCATTTCATTATCCCGGATTATGAAAAAAGATTAGAAAAGAATTCTGAAATTCCTGAAATAATCTTTGTAAAAATATTCTTAGCTTCAGACGATGATAAATCCGTTTCCCCAATTATATCCGAGATATTATCCATAATTCCCGATACAGCAGACGACAGCTGATCCGGGTCAAGATTGAGTGCATTAATTTTCTCCATCAAATCTTTAATCTGCTGCTTTTCATCATCTGTTAAGGTAACATCGAACTTTTCACAAGCTTCATCAATTGCAGCATCCACTTCCTCGTCTGTGTCTAATTCACCACTGGCAACTTTTTGCTTCACATAAGCAATTAACCCTTCTACCGTATCCGAATCCACATCGTCATCGGAAACAGAATCTTCAAGTTCTCCGGTAATAACCATCTCATTGATTGCCGTATCAACACTATCCTCGTCAATCTCTTCCCCTGTCATAGCTTCATAAGCCTTAAAGATTCCTACCAAAGCGGCTGTTCCGGAAATCGATGTCGGACCTACAACTATTACATCTGCATTTTCAATTCCTGCTGTAGCAAGTGCGTTCTGATACATACCTTCTGTACAGTAAGAAATATTCTTTGTTGTAACATTAATGCCATCACCATCATCGCCTTGCATCACAACTACCGATGATAAAGCATTCGATCCAATCTTCGATGAATCAATATAGGACGAGAGATATTCATATTCCTCTTCATTTGACACATAAGAAATATTGTACTCGTCTAAATCCTCTTCTTCAATTCCCATAAGTTCTAATACGGTCGACTTTTGAGAAGAAGTAAGATCCTCTCCTAGTGCCAGATACGGCTCATCATCTTCCTCCACTACTACCGTATCTTCATCCGTTGTTTCTTCTGAAGATGTATCCTCATCTGTCGAAGATGCCATTGCCGGCATTGCGGCTCCTGCACACATGGCCGCTGTCAAAGTAACAGCTGCCATCTTCTTAAATATCAAATTGCATCTGAGATTACTCATGCTCTTCCTCTCTTTCTGATGGAACATCCAACATTTCCATTAATTCCACGGACTGTTGCTGCATCCCTTGCAGACTTTCCATCTGTTCAATAAATACTCTTCCGGTTTGTTCAATCTTATTTAGAGAATCTTGTGCTGCTTTATTAATCTCTGCAGTTGATTCATGTTGCGCTTCACTTTGTTCATCCAATTGCTGTGCAAGCTGTCCGATTGGATTTAACTCCAAAGTATTTACCTTCTGCTCTAGTTGTTCGAAAGAAGTTGCATTCTTTCCCATCTGAATATTATTTTCCTTTAGTAAATTGTTGAGATGAGAAAGCTGTTTTTCGTATTCCACCTTTTCTTCTTCGATCTGCTTTATCGCAGCATTTATTCCCTTTGTGATATTTTCATAATTTTCAGCCAGATCACGAACATCTTGTGCCGCAATCATAAACTGCTGTCCAACATTACCTAATCTGCCGGCTTCTATTGCTGCATTCAAAGCGGTCACACTCATCTCTTTTGAAAATTGCGCTGCCTTTTCATGCAAATTGCGAAGTTGACGCATCTGTGTATCTAGTTGTGAGCCAAACTGACTTAAAGCTTTTGCCGGTGTTGTAAAATGCTTATTTGCATCCACAACTTTATATAATGCATCCTTTTCTTTTTCGAAAAGTTCTATAATTTCCATCTGCCCTGCAATATCTTCTCGAGCTTCACGGGACATCTGCGCCGCAATTTCACTCAATCTCGCATTCGTATCTGCCTGCGACCGGGCTTTATTGTGCATGACTTTAATATTATCCACAATCTGTGTCAGATTCTGATCCAAAAGCTTTTGATTATCTTGGGCTACTATGCAGTTTCCTTTTATCTGCTCTGCTACTCCAAACGCTTTTTTTGATTTGGCCTCATATTCTTCACGGACCAGCTGTTTTTCATTGTCAATTTCTCTCTTGCGGTCTTTCTTTCCAAACATGTTAAATCCTCATTTTCTACATTCTATATGCTATTAGACACTAGTTTAATAATAACATATTGTAAAATCGGATTCTACAAAAAATCGACAATCTCAAACTGTATGGAATCCCTGCCTCGATAGGTATTAATCTTTGGTCTATATACAAAAGAAACCACCTGCATGCACTGTCCTTTCAACATGTTTTCAAATGTATTTTCGCCAAATTTTTCATCCATATATTCCATAAAGCGCTTCGCCTGATCGGCAAATGCAATGAGCTCATAGCGTCCGTTTCCTTCCGGTGTAACCGCCATAAGTTTTAAAACATTTTTCTTTTCGCCAAATACGCGCGCGCTGACAATCTGCGCATCCTTTTGCATAAATAACGGTCTTTCATTATCCTTTCCAAAAGGTTCTAATACCGAAAACTCCCGAACCAGATTAAGCGTCACATAAGAAAACGGCATCGGCACATCAATGTAGTATTTCTTTTTTAAATCCTCTTTTGTGAGCTGTGCCTTCTCATTTATTCTTTTTGTAAATTCTGCAAGCTGCTCCGGTGCAAGCGAAATACCCGCTGCCAAAGGATGTCCTCCAAACTTAAGTAACGTCTCCTTACATTCATTAATGCCTTCGAACATATTATACTCTTCAATGGAACGCCCCGAACCTTTTATACATGCCTTCGCATCTGTAAGAACAATTGTCGGTCTATGATAACGCTCTTTCACATGTCCGGCAATAATTCCGGCTATGCTTTCATGACATTGCGGAAGATATATGATAAACACCTGTGTATGCTCATCAAAGTGTTCTTCTACATACTCTATCGCCTGTAACTCTCCTTGTCTTGTCATTTCTTTTCGCTGGGTATTCAAATCAACAAGTTCTGCTGCAATCGTTCCCGCCACATTCGCTTCCTGTGTCAAAAGCAGCTGCATAGCTCTAGATGCACTGTCAATTCTTCCGGTTGCATTTAGACAAGGGCCGATTTCAAAGCCAATATGATAGGGACGAATTCCTTCCGGTTCAATCCCAAGCTGATACATCAGTGCCTTTATTCCGGGATTACGAGGATGTGCCAGTCGTTTAAGACCTTCTTTTACCAAAATACGATTTTCACCGGTTAAAGGCATCACGTCTGTTATGGTAGCGATTCCAACATTTTCCAGCAAATCATCCATCTGCTCTGCGTCTCGTCCCATCTGTTCATAAAGATAGCACATCAATTTATAGGCCACTGCCGCCCCGCATAAATCTTTATAGGGATAGTTACACGCATCCTGCTTTGGATCTATGAGCGCATCCGCTTCATATATTATCTGTTGTCCATCCTCATCAAGCGGTGGTTCATGATGATCGGTAACAATGATTGTCATACCTAATTCTTTTGCTCTAGTGATTGCCTCTCTTGCCGCAATCCCGTTATCACAGGTGATAATCGTATCTGCCCCATCCTTGTCTGCTTTTTCCACCATGCGAACGTTGATTCCGTAACCATCATGGATTCGATGTGGAATATCCCAGGATACCTGTGCGCCCAAATCAGATAAGGCTTTGTATAAAATATATGTTGCATTAATTCCATCTGCATCATAATCTCCTATGATACGAATATGCTTTTGTTCCTTTATATTACATTGCAAGATTCCTGCTGCAAGGCCGATGTCTTTCATTAACGCCGGATGATATAAGTCCTCCTTACTTGCATTCAAGTATCTATCAATCTCTTCATCCGTCACAATGTCCTTGTTTCTTATTATGCGCGCCGTTACCGGATCAATACCAAATCGTTTTGCTATCGCCGTAAAATCAGCTCTCTTCATCTGCCCTATCCAGGTCTTGTCCACTTTCATTTTATGCTTCTCCTATATCCGACTCCACTGCCTGCGTTTCAAATACAAGCTGCTGGTTGGTTCTAGCCGCCATCTTTTTCGCCACAGCACAACCACCTAGAATAATTGCTGCCAAAACAACAAGAAGAATCAGTACGTTGCCTATTCTTCTCGGTTTTACAAGATATCCAAGTTCATCCTGCTCAAACATAAAATCACCTCCTAATGACAAGTTCTTGATGAAATCTTATCATCCGGAGGTGATTATTTCGTTAACGTAATGTGATTAATTTCTTAAGATGTTATTAATCAATCTGTCAAGACTCGCTCGCGAGTCTTGCGCGCCGGATTCGGGTCTGCTTCAGCAGACAAATTCCTGTCCGAATCCGTGCGCATCCTCGCGGAGCGTTTAACTCAGTCGGAGCTTGTACCCCGACTGAGTTAAAATCCAACTAAGCGAAAGGTTAAATCGTCTGTGTCCAACCAAATCGATCCTCTAATTTGCCCCACTGAATTCCGGTCAACTCATCATACAATTTCTGTGTTAATTCACCAATTTTGAAATCATTGATTGTAACAGAATCATCTTTATATACCAGTTCACCAACCGGAGAAATTACCGCCGCTGTTCCGGTTCCGAATACTTCTTCAAGTCTTCCTTCATGGCCGGCTTTCATAATATCATCAATTGCTACATGTTCCTCATGAATCTTATAACCCCATTCTTTCAGAATCTGAAGCATAGAATCACGGGTAACACCCGGAAGTACTGTACCATCGATTGGAGCAGTATAAATCTCTCCGTCAATCTTGAACATAATATTCATGGTTCCAACTTCTTCAACGTATTTACGTTCTACACCATCAAGCCAAAGAACCTGAGTACATCCCATCTTCTCAGCCTTTACCTGTCCTAAGATAGATGCTGCATAGTTACCTCCGCATTTTGTAAATCCGGTTCCACCCTTCACGGCACGAACAAGTTCATCCTCTACGAGAATCTTGATTGGATTGATTCCTTCCGGATAATAAGCGCCTACCGGGCAACACATGATAACAAACTTAAATTCATTCGCCATATGAACACCAAGTGCAGATTCATTTGCAAATACAACCGGTCGAATGTAAAGTGATGTACCCTCTTCTGATGGCACCCAGTCTTTCTCAACATTGACCAATGCTTTTATTGCTTCTACAAATGTTTCTTCGTCTAGTGACGGCATACAAAGTCTTTCATTTGAACGCTGCATTCTACGCGCATTCATCTCTGGTCTAAACAACTGAATCGTGCCATCCTTAGTACGATATGCTTTTAATCCTTCAAATGTTTCCTGTGCATAGTGAAGAACTACTGCTGCAGGATCCATCTCGATTGGTCCATAAGGAACAATTCGTGGGTTCACCCATCCTTCTCCTCTGATCCAATCAATTTCAAACATATAGTCGGTCATATATTTTCCAAATCCAAGATTCTTCTGATCCGGCTTTTCTTTTAATACGTCTCTTTTAACAAATTTGATATCCATGATATTTTCCTCCACACAAAATGCGCCCCCGTCAAGACACCATTGTCCCCGCGCAGCGCACTCATGTTTTTTATTATAAACCTTTGTCTGTAAGTGTCAAGCATTAACGCATTAACGGCATGAAGTACTGATGGATTCTGCCGCAACAGCTCCACCTCTTATTATTTCAACTGCTTTGAAATGGCTCTTTAAATAAACAATCAACTCATTATTTCTGCGAACCGGTAGCAAGCATTCCAAAAGCACGCTGTCTTCTCCCATATCCACTACTTTTACCCGAAAAGTCTGTGCAACACGAAATACCTCTGCTTTATCTTCCGGCGTGCATTTTTTTACCTTTGCAAATAAAATCTCCTTTAAATGCATCGGCACATCCGTAATATCAATCACCTTAATGACTTCTACCATACGATTCAGCTGCTTTTTGATCTGTTCAAAAGTCACATCATCACTTTCTACCGAAATTGTCATTCTAGAAACCGTCTCATCTTCCGTAACACCAACCGTAAGACTGCCCAAATTATAAGACTTACCGGAAAACAAGCCTGAAACTTTCGAGAGAACTCCGACAGTATTTTCCACATATAAAGCAATCCATCTTAGTTTCATTTCCATCATCAATTCCCTCCTAATTTAAAATCATTTCGCTCATCGGACTACCTCCCGGTACCATAGGAAGTACAATCTCATGCCAATCAATCATAAATTCTATAACGGTTGGAGTCTTTTGATTCTTTTTTGCTTTCTCAATGGCAGGTGCAATCTCTTCTTGTTTTTCAACACGAATTCCCATTGCACCATAGCTTTGTGCCCAAGTCATAAAATCAGGAATATATGGAAGCTTAGACGCTGCATCATCCGTTTCATGGTCTCTGCCCTTTTTATTCTTTGTATTATTGTCCACCTTGCAAGTGAGGCTAGTTGCTTCATAGCGTTTTCCATAAAACAGCTGTTGCATCTGGCGTACCATTCCAAGATACGAATTATTTAAAATACATACGATTACCGGCGCACCTTCTATCACTGCCGTAGCCATCTCCTGCATATTCATCTGAAATCCACCGTCGCCGGTAATACAAATAACCGGCGTGCCAGGCTGTGCAATCTTTGCACCGACTGCTGCCGGAAAGCCAAATCCCATTGTTCCAAGTCCGCCCGATGTGATGAAGCTTTTCTTACCTTCCAAACGAAGATATTGACTGGCCCACATCTGATGCTGCCCCACATCCGTAACATAGATTGCTTTATCAAATGCTGCATTTAAGCCTTCCATAATCATCTGCGGAGACATTCCCTTGTCTCTTGACATTTCCAATGGATATTCTTCTTCCCAATGATAAATCTCATTCATCCAGCTTCCGGTGTCTAAAGGCTCTGCCCATTCCGCAAGCTTATCAAGTGCTTTTTTTGCATCTGCCACAATCGGAACATCCACTACGACATTTCTCGAAATTGATGCCGTATCAATATCAATATGTACAATTTTTGCCTTTGGACAAAACTCATTCAAATCACCGGTGATACGATCGTTAAATCTTGTTCCGATTGAGAATAACAAATCGCATTCTCCTACCGCCTTATTTGCCGCATACCGGCCGTGCATACCGCAATTTCCAATATAATAATAATTTTCTTCTGAAATAATTCCTTTTCCCATAACCGTAGTTACCAAAGGAATCTTTGTTGCATTCACAAACTTTTCAAGCTGTTTTCCTGCTTTTGCAATTCGCACTCCGCCTCCGGCAAGAATGATTGGCCTTTTTGCGCCTTGCAGCAATTTGAATGCCTTTTTCAGTTGCCCAACATGAACATTTTCATTAATCTTATATCCACGAATCTGAATATTCTCCGGATACTCTGCCGGTCCTTTGGCTACCTGTATATCTTTTGGCAAATCGATTACCACAGGTCCCGGCTTCCCGGTTGTTGCAATATGAAATGCCTTTTTTATAATCGGTCCAAGTTCTTCCCTAGAACGTACTGTCACTGCATACTTCGTGATTCCTTTTACCATTCCCATAATATCTACTTCCTGAAAAGCATCATTCCCGATTAGATTCAATGGTACCTGACCGGTAAAGACAACAAGCGGAATACTGTCATAAAATGCGTCTGTGATGGCTGTCACGGTATTCGTTGCTCCCGGTCCGCTCGTAACCAGACATACTCCCGGTTTTCCACTTGCACGCGCATATCCTTCCGCCTCATGAACAAGCCCTTGTTCATGTCGCGCAAGGACTACGTGAATCTGATCTTGCTTTTTCAGCTCATCAAAAAGGTCCGTTACGGTTCCTCCCGGATAGCCGAATATTGTATCAACTTTTTCTTCCTGTAATGCTTTTACAAAAAGCTTTCTTCCTGTAATATCCATTTATATGATCCCCTTTACAAAATGGGCTTTACAATAACCCAAGTGTTCTTAAGATAAAGATCCACATTGTTAAAGTAAATGCCCCTAAAAGTGTTGTCGCCACGACAATACTTGCCGTAAGCGTTCCGTCATTTTTCATGTTTTTCGCCATAATATAGCAGCTTGGCGTTGCCGGTGCCGCAAGCATCACGACAAGAGCAATCATCTTCTCGCCATTAAAGCCCATCCAGATTGCCAGCGGTAAAAATATTGCCGCCTGAATCACAAGCTTAATCGCCGCTGCTACAAGCGTCGGCTTAATCTTTTTAATCGCCTTTCTGCCCTCAAATCCGGCTCCTAATCCAACAAGTGCCAACGGAGTTGCCATTGCCGCTACGGAATTAACTGATGTATCAATCATCTTTGGAAAGTCAATCCTAAGCAATGCCACCACTATACCAATGACAATTGCAATAATAATCGGATTCTTCAAAATATTAATTCCCGCACTTTTTAATCGCTTTGCTCTGTCCAACTCTCCATTCGAATCATTTGCTTCTAAAGTCAGCACAAGCACGGAATAGATATTATAAAGCGGAACGGCTCCAATAATCATTAACGGTCCCATTGCCGAACTTCCATATATATTTTGGATAAAGGCCAGTCCCATCACCGCTGCACTACTTCGAAAAGAAGCTTGCACGAATGCACCAACCATCGTTTTATCCTTCATCACAAATTTTGCGACTGCATATATCACCCAAAAACATAGTGACGTTGCAATCGCACAAAACAATACATACTTTATGTCAAACACGGCTCTGATATCAACGGTTGATAAGTCGCGAAACAATAACACCGGTAATGTAACTTTGAAATTAAATTTATTAACAATCGTAACAAAATTATCATTCAAAAGGTTGATTCTTCGCAAAAAATATCCCAGAACCATTACCAGAAAGATTGGTATTGTCGTGTTTAAACTAAAAAGCAGATTCTCCATGAACTTACACTTCCTAAATCTTTCTGTTATTTTCGTACATACTTTACAAATGTATATTCCAAATCAAAGTATGTATTCTCATCACTATACTCGGCCACTTCCCAGTCTTTGCTTTCATCAAGATTCGGAAAATATGCATCTGCCTGATAAGTATAATTAATCTTTGTAATATGTGCTACCTCACACCAGTCCACCAATTGTTTGTAGATGGTCTCTCCGCCGATTATATAAACATCCTCAGACGGATATGCCGCCAATACTTCCTTTAGTTCTTCTTGCGAATGAACTACCGTTACGTCCTTAGGCTGATAAT
Source organism: Eubacterium oxidoreducens (assembly GCF_900104415.1). GTDB lineage: Bacteria > Bacillota > Clostridia > Lachnospirales > Lachnospiraceae > Eubacterium_C > Eubacterium_C oxidoreducens. Next base: position 9,348 of record NZ_FMXR01000014.1, read on the forward strand.
CTTTCTGACGTGTGAGCACGATATTGACTCGTTTTGGAAGTGGTTTACCACCCGGAAATGACTCTAGCGTCTTTCTCCCCATCACAATCACTTTACCGGTTGTATGCTCCCGAAAGAACTTCATATCCTCCGGTATACTGACCAAAAGTTTATTATCCAACCCGATTGCCCAATTCTTATCTACTGCTGCAATTAAATTCATGATTCTTTCTCCTTAGATTGCAATTGGAATATCTGTAATCTGTGGTCCGGTTACATAATCTTCCACTGTAATATCCTTTGTCGTAAACTGATAAAAATCTTTTATGTCCGGATTCAAGGTTACCTTTGGAGCCGGATACTGCTCCCGTGTAATCAATTCTTTCACAAGCGGAATATGACGGTCATAGATATGCGCATCCGCAATCACATGCACAAACTCTCCGACCCGCATATCATTTACCTGTGCCAGCATATGGAGCAACATCGCATATTGACACACATTCCAATTATTCGCAGCCAGAATATCCTGTGATCTTTGATTCAAAATTCCATTTAAGGTAAGCTTGTCGTCTCCTTTTTTCTGCGTGACGTTAAATGTCATGCTATATGCACAAGGATAAAGATGCATTTCATGCAAATCCTGATGCACATAAATATTTGTCATGATTCGTCTTGAAAACGGATTGTGTTTTAAATCATATAACACTCGATCCACCTGATCGAACATGCCTTCTTTATATTGATGCTTTACTCCCATCTGGTATCCATAGGCCTTTCCAATTGATCCAGACTCATCTGCCCATTCATCCCAGACATGAGAATTAAGATCTTGAATATTATTAGACTTCTTTTGCCAAATCCAAAGCATCTCATCTGTCGCACTCTTAATTGCTGTCTTTCTGAGCGTTATCGCCGGAAATTCCTTCGATAAATCATAACGATTGACAACCCCAAACTGCTTAATCGTATAAGCACTTGTCCCATCCGGCCAGACCGGACGTACTTTTTCACCTTCTGTGCTGCATCCATTTTCCAAAATATCCTTGCACATATCAACAAAAATCTGATCTGCTGCGCTCATTATTTCCCTACTCCTTTTCCCTGTTCCTATAAACTATGGCCGACCATAGATTGGTGTTCTTGATTCCGTCGCAATAGAATACTCCAGATAACCATCATATCTGGCAACCCATGTTGTCGTTACATTGGCACTTCCATCGCTGTTAAATGATGTGAAACGATATCCGGTAAACATCTCAATGTGATAGATTCCTTTATATCGTCCATTACTTTCGCCGGTCTTAAAAATTACATCGCCCGCCTGTAAAGCATATTTCTTAATCTTCGATATCGTAATCTTTCCTTTCAGCTTACCATGCTTACTTAAATACTTTGCAATACTTGCCGCAACCGGTGCCCAACCTTTTTTCACACCAAAATAGATTCCCTGCGGTGCATATGCTCTCCATACCAGCGAAGAACAATCATAATAACCTTTACTCATTCGTTTTGCCTGTGAATATGAGCTGGAACTGTATATACTCTTCGCTTTCTTAATTGCCTTATATTTCTTCTTTGACGTTACATTAACGGCACTTCCGTATTTCTTTCCGTTAACCACGGCTGTAATAATTGCCGTCCCGGCCTTTTTGGCGGTAATCTTACCGCTACTATTGATGGTTGCCACCTTCGTATTCGAAGATGTCCATGTAATCGCGCTATTGTCCACCGTATTCGAACTACTGTCCGTCGACTTCATCTTAAGTGTCACTTTCTGACCCGTATACATAAGAACCGATGTGCTGGAAATATAACATTTTGAAATCTTGACTTTAAGCTTTAATTTCACATAAGAATTATCCGCCCTGTTATAAAAACTTAACGTTATAGTCTCGCTACCGGTCTTTTTAAAGACAAATGTAATCTTATTATCTGCTATCGTCCAGGATGAAATTTTTGAAGTAGAAGCTGACTCGGTCAAAGTAATGTCCGATTTTGAAAATGTATAATGCGTGCCGACCAAAGATACGCTTCCCTTTACCGTCGAAGAACTATTCTTATCGCTATAAACATTCAAGGTTGTGGAACTAAGAGCCAGCGTACTCAAATCTTTAAATACCGCAACCGTTACCGAATAGCTGAATGTTTCCGTTTCCCAACTGCTATTCTCCCAATAATAATAGTATCCTTCAACCGTAAGATTCGTTACGCCCTCGCTAAGCGTGGTATACTTTCCCTGATTGTCTACTGTCATCACAGATTCTTTATTCACGGTATACCCGGTTACGTAGACACTAGAATTCGAATCATAGTTTGCATACTTTTGACTGCCATCGGATGTTAGCACTTCACTAAGATCAACATCAAATTTCAGCACACCACTTACATCATAATCAAGTTCAAGTGTGTTCCCGGTGATTGTTGATACAATGTCTCCTGAGTCCGGTGTCTCTATTGCACTTACCGTTGTTCCGGTTATTAAACCTGCTCCTATTGTAGCAACCAATAATGTTACCATTAATAACCCTGCTATACATTTTGTTTTTAGCTTCATCATAACCTAACCTTTCGCATAACTATTTCAACCCACTTTTCTAAATACAATCCTCTATATTATACACTCTAAGCCCTACTTCCTGCAAGGCATAAGGGATTGGGAATATCAACAGTTTTTTCCTGTATTTCAGGAAAAGACTTTGCGTTTTGAACAATATTGTGTATAATATTTCATGAACATTTTTACGATGTTCATTATTTCAACTATTAAAGGAGAATTCCTATGAGTCAGGCTAAGGTAGACCGTTATAAACAAGAAAAAGCAAATCGCAAGCAGATTATGGCAAAGCAAAAAAGGCAGAGTTTTTTCGGAAAACTGATTTTTCTTTTAATTCTTGCTGCAATTGTTGTCTGGGCAGTATTTTCTATAAAAAGCTACATCGAATCCAACACAGAAGTCACTAAAACTTATGTGAATCTGGATGCCTTGACAGACTACTTATACGGTACAGATACAGAAGAATAAAAAATCCTCTCGAATGTAATGTGAGCCCCCAAAAAGTCTAACTTTTTGGTCAGTACAATCACTACATTTCGAGAGGATTTTTTTATTTACGAAACCACATTACCAATCACACCGTAAGATACGATACACATGATAGCGGTCGCCATGCATAATCCAAGCAAAATTGCAAGAACTGCTTTTTTCGTATTCACTTCAAAAACTGCTGCCAAAAGCGAACCTGTCCATCCGCCGGTTCCCGGAATCGGAATCCCGACAAACAAAAACAGCCCCAAAAATTCATATTTCTCAATCTTATGCTTATTCTTAACAGCCTTATCTTCTATCCAGTTTCCTACTTTTGCAAAAAAACGAAGTCGCGAATTTTTCATTGCCTTAATTATTCGCTTAATAAACAACAAAACAAACGGAAGCGGAACAATATTACCAGCAATACAGATTGGAATCGCTTTCGCCATCGGAATCTGCAATAACGTAGATGCCAGGATTCCGCCTCGCAATTCCACAATCGGAAACATCGAAATGATAAAACATAAAACTTCCTTTGATATGTACTGCCCCCAATGCATGGTAAACCATGTTACTAAGCTCTCCACTATAATTCTCCTATCTCATATAATTTTTCAAAAATTCAAACAACCTCTCCATCTCTTCATCTGTTCCAATCGTAATTCGAAGATAATTATCAATTCTCGGTTTATCAAAATAACGAACGAAGATATGCTTCTCTTTTAACGCCTCAAACAGCTTCTTCGCTTCATATTTCGGATGTGATGCGAAAATAAAATTGCTCTTAGAATCCGGAAAGACAAAGCCCAATTCGCGCAGTTGCTCCTTCGTCCTTTCTCTGGTTGCAATAATTTTCTTTCTGGTCTGTTCAAAATACACATCATCTTTTATGGCTTCTACGCCCATCACAATAGAAGTTCGATTCATCGTATAAGAATTAAAAGAATACTTCACATCATTAAGATATCCTATCATCTTCTCATTGCCGATTGCCCAGCCAATCCTCATTCCTGCCATAGACCGTGACTTTGACATTGTCTGCACAACCAAAAGGTTATCATATTTTCCAACAAGTGACAACGCACTTTCAGCGCCAAAATCGACATATGCTTCATCCACAATCACTGCAACATCCGGGTTCGCAGCGACAATTTCTTCAATACCGGCGATTGGCAGCTGTGCTCCCGTCGGTGCATTTGGATTCGGGAAGATAATTCCTCCATTTTCCGTCTTGTAATCCTCAATATCAATTTCAAAATCCTGTGTAAGCGGCTTCGTCTCATAAGGAATCCGAAACACATCTGCCCATACATCGTAAAATGAATATGTAATATCCGGAAAGATAATTGGCTTGTCACTGTTAAAAAAAGTCAAAAATGACATTGCAAGCACATCATCCGATCCAACGCCAACAAATACCTGTGACGGCTTTACGTGATAATAATCCGCAATAGCTTCAACCAAATCGCTTGCAGCCGGATCCGGATACATCCGCATCGAATCCATTTCCATCTGTTTTAAAGCCTGCTCCACTTTTGGAGAAGGCGGATAAGGATTCTCATTTGTATTTAATTTAATTTTATCTTTGATTTGTGGCTGTTCTCCCGGCGTATACGGCACTACCCTGCGAACAAACCTTTCATATCCACTCATGATTTTTTTCCTTTCAAATTGTACTCTTTGGCTAACGCAGCAAATGCATCTTTGGCATGTTCAATCACTTCCGGTTGTACACAATATGCAAGTCTTACATATCCCGGACAGTGAAATGTTGTTCCATTCACCATCATAATATGATGTCTCTTTCCTGCTTCCACAAAAGCTTTTTCATCTCTAGTTGGTGACTTTACAAACAAATAAAATGTCCCTTGCGGATACACACACTCAAATCCAAGCTCTGTCAGCATTTCATATAAGGCTTTCCGATTACGGTTATAGAATTCAACATCCGTCTTTTCATCCAGGCAACGCGCAACTGCCTTTTGCATCAAAGATGGTGCATTGATAAATCCACATATTCTGTTTGCAATCGTAAGCGCCGCAATCATCGCATCAAAATCCGCCATTTCATCCGGAATCACCATATATCCGATTCTCTCTCCCGGCAAAGACAAGGACTTGCTAAACGAATATGTCACAAACGTATTTGCATAATACTTCGTCAAAAACACAGTAGAAAGTCCATCATAAATCAATTCCCGATACGGTTCATCAGAAATTATATAAATCTCATGACCATATTCTCTTTGTTTTTCTTCCAGAATTGCTGCAATCTTCTTAATCGTCTCTTCCGAATACACTACACCCGTTGGATTTACCGGATTATTGATAATAAGCGCTTTCGTCTTTGGAGAGATTTTTCTTTTCAGATCCTCAAAATCCGGTTGAAAGGTTTCATAATCCGGATCAATCGTCACAAGATTGCCTCGCCAGTTACCGATATAATTTCTATATTCCGTAAAATACGGTGCAAATACTGCCATCTCATCGCCAGGATCGATAATCGTCTTCAAAATCACATTGATTGCTCCGGCTGCACCTACTGTCATAATTATATTTCGCTGATTCAAAGAAACCCCAAATCGCTTGTTCAGATGCTTAGCAATTGCACTACGCACCTCAGGATATCCGGCATTATCCATATATCCATGTAACTTTGTGGTGTCTTTTTCTTCTTCAATAATATCAAGCATTGCCTGTGTAAATGCTTCCGGAACCGGTGTAACCGGATTGCCAAGTGAAAAATCATATACATTTTCACTTCCCACCCTTTTGGCAAGTTCCATTCCTTCTGTAAACATTGCACGAATCGCAGAACTATTTGCCACATCTTCCTGAATTTGTTTCGACAGCATTTTCATTTCCTTCTTTCCTAACTTTTCGCGCCAAACAGGCGCATTCACGTTCTTAACTTTATCACTTTTGTGCGTTAAAGTAAAGACTAACGACCGCAAGTATGCTATACTTATTTTAGATTCTGACAAGGGGGAATAAGATTATGAAACTTGTACGTTCTTTGCTTTTAGGAGGCAAAATCCGTTTCTTATTAATGGGAATATTTTTTGCCTTTTTATTACTGTTTACAATGAATTTTCATGTAGCAGCAGACATTGTCGAAGAGGAATCCATTACCGCAACGGCTAAGTACACGGCCAGCACCGGTGTTACCATTTCTTTTTCTGCAAGTTCTTCAGACAACTGCTATTCCATCAAAAGGTCCTACTCCAAAAACGGGGATTACCTGGAGATTCAAAAGCTCACTTCTTTAGAAGGAGACGTTTCTTATATTGACAAATCAATCAGCGAAGGCAACATCTACTACTATCGCATTGATCAGATTATCGACGATACCATCGCAGTAAGCTCTGAGCCAATTTGCGTTAAGATTGTTCTGTCTGCGCCAACTTCCGTCAAAACCCAAATCAAATCCACAAAAAAAGTAAAGATTAGCTGGAAGGCTGTTACAGGCGCCGATCAATACGTCGTCTATAAAAGCACTTCCAAATCCGGCACTTACAAAAAACTGAAAACAACTACCAAAACTTCTTGTATCGATAAATCCACAACCGCCGGCAAGGCTTTTTATTATAAAGTTGTTGCAAAGAAAACATCCGCTTCCTGGGCCAAAAGCGCCTACTCGAAAGTTGCAGCTGCTTACCAAAAACCGGCCGCAACAACTGTATCTGCTTCTTCACGCAACAGTAAAATCTATCTAAGCTGGACCAAAGTCAGCGGCGCACAAAAATATTTTATCTATAGAAAAGTCGCCGGTTCTAAGTACAAACTGATTAAAAAGAGCAAAAAACTATCCTATACCGACAAACATGTCGATGTTGGCAAAATCTATAAATACAAGGTTATCGCCATCTACAAAGCCGATGGCAAAAAAATCAAAAGCGATTCTAGCAATATTACAAAGCTTCGCTGCAACAAGATTGATCCAAACGGCAAAATGATTGCTTTGACATTTGATGACGGCCCTGGTCCTTATACAAACGCGATCTTAAACTGCCTAAAAAAATATGATGCACGAGCAACATTCTTTGTCGTTGGTTCCAATGCCAAAAATTATAAAAGCATTTTGAAAAAGGCAGATTCTATAGGATGCGAAATCGGCAATCATACCTACTCTCATCCATATCTGTCCCATCTTAGCGCAGCAGGTGTGAAAGCACAAATGAGCAAAACCGACAGTATTGTAAAAAGTGCAACAGGGCACAAAACAACCCTAATGCGAACACCTTATGGTGCTTTCAACTCAACAGTCAAATCCTCCGTCGGTAAACCGATTATCCTTTGGTCCGTTGATACATTGGATTGGAAGACACGAAGCACCTCCCAAACACTAAACTGCGTTATGAACAATGCCAAGGACGGCGATATCATCTTAATGCATGATATTCATAAGCCGACCAAAGATGCTGTTCTTTTAATGGTTCCGCGTCTGGTAAAGAAGGGGTATCAGCTAGTTACCGTCAGCGAACTCGCTCAATATCGAGGCTATAACTTAAAAAAAGGAAATGTTTACCACAGCCTGCGCTAAAAATACATACAAATTATCACATCAGAGGTGAGCTATGAAACCAACATTAAAAAACTCTCTCCGAGGTAAGATGCTCTTATCTACGGTTGTACCAATTATCATTTTAGGCATTGCTGTTATGATTGCCGCATTCATTCAAATGAAAAACACTCTTATCGACGAATTCGAATCCGACATGCGCCAACAATGCATCTATATGATGGCTGAACTAAACGAAGTTTACCCCGGAAATTTTAAGGTTGAAATCTTAAATGACACCACTTACAAACTTTACAAAGGTGAATACGATATCACAGAGGATAACACTCTCATTGATAATATGAAGTCTTCCTATGAAAATGAGTATTCCATCTTCCGCGGTAATATCTGCGTAAAAACCACTATGAAGGATGAATCCGGAGAGCGCTGGCTTCTTACCGAGTCTCCAAAAAATGCTTACGCAGATGTTTTCAAAGGCAACAAAACTGCTTTTTACAAAAATCTCACCATGAATGACGAAGAATGCATCGCTCTTTTTGTTCCGATCCATTCCTCTGACAATTCCGTATTTGGCATGGTCGCCATCTACCGCTCTTTAGAAGATATTAACCAAAAGGTCTTAACCGCCGTACTTCCAATGCTGATTGTTTTTGCAATTATAACGGTTTTGATTGCATTTTACAGTATTTATTTTTCACAAAAAATCGTCAAAAAAATCAAATTCATCGAACGATTCATGAATCAAATTTCCAACGGACATCTAGAAGCCCAGCTTCCGGAAACGATTCTTAACTCCGAAGATGAAATAAGTTTACTCGCCAAAAGCGGCGATCAGATGCGATACGCGCTTGAACAGCTTGTCAACTATGACACTCTGACTCGAATTCCTAACCGGCGTTACGGAAGCATCCACCTCAAAAATGTCTATTCTAATTCCGGACAGGGTGCTAATGATTTCTGTGTTGGAATCGGCGATATCGATTTTTTCAAAAAAGTCAACGATACTTATGGTCACGATGCCGGCGATGCAGTTTTGCGCGATGTTGCTGCAATCCTTAAACGCAACATGATTGGAAAATCTTTTGTTGCTCGTTGGGGCGGCGAAGAATTTCTTTTTGTCTTCGAAGGCATGAATCTTGCCTCCTCTAAGCAAAAGTTGGAAGAAACCCTTATGCAGATTCGAAATCACACTGTGGAACATCAATTCGACCAAATAAAAGTTACGATGAGTTTTGGTCTTACTCAGGCTTTCAAAGATTCCGACATTGATGAACTTCTACAGATTGCCGATGCCAATCTTTACGAAGCCAAAGAAGGGGGACGAAACCAGATTGTTGCCAAATAACCCCGCAGATATTCTCATTACCTCTTGCGCCGCCAAATAAAAATGAGCGGCGCTTTTCTTGTCCCCGCTCACCAAAAAAGCTGTGCCTGGATGATTACGCATCCAAGGCACCAGCCTAAAAGTCTTCTAACTATGTAATTGTTTAGTTATCTCCATGTTTATCAATCATATCTACCGCAACTACAATTACAAGCACTGCTCCAATAACAATCTTCTGATTTGATGAAGAAATACCCATAATATTAAGTCCTGTACTGATTACACAGATAACAAATGCTCCGACCAAAGTCTTGCCAAGCTTTCCTTCACCACCATTTAAGGAAGTACCACCAATCGCAGCAGCTGCGATAGCAAGAATGTTATAACCACCATCTGCAATATTCGGTGAACCCGTACGAAGTCTTGAAGCAAGTACCATACCAGCAAGTGCGGAAGCAAGTCCATTTAAGGTAAAGATAATAATCGTATATAAATCAACATTTACACCTGACAGTCTTGCCGTCTTCTCATTACTACCAATCGCATAAGTGTAACGACCCATCTTTGTATTTTTGATTAAGAAGAAACAAATCAAAAAGAAGATAATCGCCACAATAAACTGCGATGGGATAATCCCAAAGGTCTTAGATCCCCAAAAATCAAATCCAATATTGAACTTTTCTCTATCTACATGAATACCAATTGATGTTTCTTTTGTAATAACAAGTGCCAGACCATTCGCTGCATACATCATACCTGCTGTCATTATGAAAAACGGTACTTTTAATTTCGCAATACAAAGTCCATTTACGAAACCACATATAATACCGATAATCAATCCCATAATTGCCGCCATAAGCGGGTGCATTCCATTTTCAATCATAATGGCACTAGAACATCCCGACAAAGCTGCAATAGACGCTACCGAAAGGTCAATACGACCGGAAATCATAACGAATGTCATTCCACATCCAAATATAATATAAACAGCAGCTGTTCTCAAAATATTAGTAAGATTCGAAACACTAAAAAATCCATTTCCTGCTACTGAAAAGAATACAATCAGTGCAATCAGGATAATATAAGTACCCCATTTGTTATAAAATTGTTTTCCTCTTGACGTTGTCATAAAAAAGTCCTCCCTTTTCTTCACACATTAACTAGATATCAAGCATAAGTTTCAGCATCTTTTGCTTTAGATCAGTCTCAGTATCATCAAATTCGCCAACCTTCTTGCCTTCACGCATAACGATTATTCTGTTGCAAAGACCAATCAGCTCATCTTCCTCTGAAGATATAACGATTACTCCGATATCCTCTTTTACAAGATTTTGAATAATCCTGTAAAAATCCGCTCTTGCTCCAACGTCAACACCTCTGGTCGGCTCGTCGAGTAATAATAATTTCGGTTTCGACATCAGCCATTTTCCAAGACATACTTTCTGCTGGTTACCACCGCTTAATCTTTCAATCGTTTGTTCCATACCGGCACATTTGATTTTCAAACCATCGATTTCTTCTTGGGTTTCCTTCTTTTCCTGTGCCTTTTTTATTCCTATCTTACCGGTAAGATGATGCATATTGGCAACAGACATATTTTCACGAATCGGACGAACCGCCAAGATACCCTCGGCTTTTCGATCTTCACTAACATATCCGATTCCCTGTCGCACTGCATCTACCGGACTGTGCACTTTAAGCACTTTACCATTATAAATAAATTCGCCGTTAGTTTGGTGATATACGCCAAAAATTGTTTTGGCAATTTCCGTTCTTCCTGCTCCTGCCAATCCTGCAAATCCAAGGATTTCACCTTTTCGCAAATGAAAGCTTACATCTTCATAAAGTCCCGGAACCGTCACATTCTTTGCTTCAAAGATAACATCTCCGATTTCCCTGTTTTTCTCCGGAAACTGATTCGTCTGTTTTGAACCAACAATTCCTTCAAGCAATCTTTGATTTGTAACATTTGCAATTTCGTCTGTAAAGACATTCTTGCCATCTCTAAGAAGTGTAATACGATCCGAAATCTGATATACTTCTGACATTCGGTGTGTAATATAAATCATTCCCACACCACGTTTTCTCAATCTCGCTATCAAATCGAACAGCTGCTCTGTCTCCTGCATCGTGAGTGACGATGTCGGTTCATCCAAAACCAATACATTAGATTCGAGATTCAAAGCTCTTGTGATTTCGACCATTTGTTGCATTGCTACCGGCAGTTCTCCGGCTCTTACATCAAGATCCAAATCAATCCCGACCTCTGCCATAACTTCTTTCGCACGTTTGCGCATGGCTTTCCAATCGTAAATACCACTTTTTTTGACGATTTCATTTGCAATAAATATATTTTCAAGCACGCTAAGATGCGGCAAAATATTCAATTCCTGAAATACCATTGCGATTCCATCAGCCTGTGCATCAGCAACAGTACCTTTCAAGGGAACCACGCGGCCATTATGTTCTATCGTTCCTTTGTCCGGAAGATAAACACCACACAAAACTTTCATAAGAGTTGACTTGCCGGCTCCATTCGCTCCCATAAGTGCATGTACTTCTCCCGCTTTCAAATCGAAATGTACATCCTGCAATACCGGAGCTCCACCAAAGCCTTTATCAATATGTTCCATTCTAAGAATGGTTTCTCCAAGCTTTGCAAGTCTCTTCTCTTCTTTTTTCATATCGTGACTCATTGTCTTACCACTATCCATAAAGTTTCCTCTTTCCGAGTTTTTTGAATGAGCCCGGCCATATCTGACCGGGCACAATTCATCATTATTTCATTTTATAAGTTATCCCGGCAGTTAATTATTCAACGCCAAGATCCTTACCCATCTGGATAAAGTTTGTCATATAATCAGAAAGCTGTCCAACAGCATCGCCCATTGACCACTTTGATAACTCTTCACCATGCTGTAAATATTCATCAATATTATCTGCTGTAATAATTGTATCCGGTGTCATCATAGTATCATCTTCAACTTCTCCACCGTTTACAAGATTGATTGCCTGCTCTACTGCATAATATCCCTGAAGGATTGACCAGTCATATGCTGTACAATACATTTCACCAGCCTCGATAGACTCAAGTGCAATTACGTTACCATCAATACCGGCAACCTTAACACCTTCATCTCCACCTACTTCAATACCCTGTTCTTTCAGAGCTGTAATTGCTCCTGCTGCCATCAAATCGTTACAGCAAAGAACTGCATCAATATCAGATTCTTTCTGAAGAATATCAGACATCTTCTGAGTAGCAGTATCCTGATCGTAAGAAGCACTCTGCTCAGCAACTACTTCAATGTTTGGATACTCTTCAAGAGCTTCCTTAAATCCAGCTGTTCTTTCCTGAGATGAAGAAGCAGCATCTACTCCACGAAGAATTACAATCTTACCTTCTCCGCCCATTGCTTCGAAGATTTTTTCTGCCATTTCTTTTGCCATTGCCTGATGGTCAACACCGATGTATACCGGCATATATTCTGCAACATCATCGCCCCAGTCATTTGTAATTTCGGTATCGACTGTAACGAACTTAACATCATTGTCATGTGCGTTCTGAACAGCTGCTGATACACCATCAGAATCGTTTGCTGTAAGAATTAACGCATCTACACCCTGAGATACAAGGTCTTCACACTTTTGAATCTGTCCATCAATATCAGACTCTGTTGTTGTATTTTGTACAATTACTTCTACACCATTTTCTTCTCCTGCAATCATTGCACCGTAAGAGATGTCCTGGAAATGAGCATTGGTAGCTGTCTTAACTACAATACCGATTTTCATATCAGACTTTGTTGTGCTTTCATTGCTTGAGGAAGACGCTGTTCCTTCCTGTGATGTGTTGCCGCATGCTGCAAGTGAAACAGCCATAGCACCAGCACAAATTGCTGCTAAAGTTCTTGAAACATTCTTTTTCATATTAGTTTCCCTCCAATTACATATTATTGTTTTTTGATAATTTTATTATAATTCAAAACTATTGTAGTAGTTATGCAAACAATTTTAGCAACTATTCCAAATCATAATCATTGTATACCACAAGTATGTCATGTCTTTTGTACAACTATATCATAATCACTGTTACTATTTCTATGAATTTTTCACAACAAACGAAAATATCATTATTTTTATTGTAAAAACTCTCCTTTTAGCAAGTCGTATCTAACATATTTTTACTATTGTTCCTTTTTTTATCTTTTAGTTATGCATAACTCGAATGACTTGACACCTATAATGCATAACTATATGGTCTATCTTCTTTTATACTGAACATGTACTATAAAACACTTAAAAAAGGAGATTTTTATTATGAACTATGGGTATGTGAACTATTTCATTTCAAACATCGAGGAGGATTTAGATACTGAAGTAGCTGAAGTAAAAAAGAAAGCCGAAAAAGTAATCGTTGATCACTTAAGCTATCGTCCAAACTTCAAAGAATTAATGGAAACGTTAAAAGAAGGCGATACTTTATACGCATACAGCGTTTCTCGTTTTGCATCAGGACTTACAGATCTTGTTGATACTCTTAAGATTCTTAATGACAGAAAAATCAGTTTTGTATCTATCACAGATCATTTAACAGTAGATCAAAGCGAAGCTGGACAGGCAGCTTTGAACGCATTGATTGTTGGTCAAAAAGCGATTAAAGCAGATCCTAACCATGGATTTTATGCTTAATCTCTAAATATTATTATTCACACAAAAGCCGCTGCATCCTATGATACAGCGGCTTTTACCGTTCAAATCTTTAGTTAAAAAAATTTGTCAAGACTCGCTCGCGAGTCTTGCGCGCCGGATTCGGGTCTGCTTCAGCAGACAAATTCCTGTCCGAATCCGTGCGCATCCTCGCGAAGCGTTTAACTCAGTCGGAGCTTGTACCCCGACTGAGTATAGTTTGTCATAACCCCCACCTACGCTTAGTGAGGTGGGGGATTTCTCCGACTGAGTTAGAATCCTCTTTCCAACCTAAATATCAAGCATTGTAATATCATCTTTTAATAATGCAATTGTACTTTCGATTGGATAACCAAACAGTAATCCCAAGACAGCTAGATTCTCACTACCATAACATTCATGGAGCATAAATCCACAAGTCTCTTTTTTGGCAAAATCCTTCAGTTCCAAAGAAAACAACTCGTCCATGCGCTCCTTGTCGAGATCTATATCGCAATCCTTATAAACCTTCATAATCGCATCTTTATCAAAATAATCATTTAATGTTCCCTTCCTTGAAACATAAAGCATCAATGAATATTCTTCAACATTATACGGAAAACAGTAATAATCTTCGAATGTCTCCCTCATAATTGTCATATATTCATTCGAATCCACCGGATATACCGTGGCTGCAATTTTCTTTCCATCCTGCACTGCATGATTCATGTATTTCACAACCGGAATCGGTCCGTAATTGTTACTGCAAAATATAAGATTGTACCAGCTTAAATACTCATTTTGATAGGCACAAGCCGCATCATCATAAAAGAAATCCCGAAACCATACTTCTTCTTTTCCTTCTTCTATATAGGACAAGCTAACGCAGTTTCTTCCATCCTTTTTATGGCGATATACATAAAAATCGAGAATGACACCCTTATCATATTTTGCATGTCCCAATAACTCTTTTTCTTCAACCACTGTTCTATCTCCTTAGATATTATATTTTCCTGTCACAAGTTTATTAATATAATACTTCTTTATATATGACAGATGTTCTTTTATTGCTTTACAGCTTTCTTCTACATCTCCGCTTTTGATTGCTTCCAAAATTGCTTCATGCTGCCCCGTCGCATCAGTCGCATGATCAACATCATTCAAAGAAGTAATATCAAATCGTCTCTTTTGATTCAACAACAATTCAAAAATCATATCCAATCGTTTATTTCCAACACGATGTATAATATATTCATGAAATTTTACATCCCAATCCATTCGTTGATTTAAATCGCCGTCTGTCAATTGCAGCTTGGTATTTTCTATAATTGTTTCTAACATACCAATCGCAATATCATCATAATTTTTGAGCGAAGTGGAGATTGCATAAACCTGCAAAACTTCCAGCAAATCATATACTTCCAAAATGTCCTCAAGTGTATAGATTGGAACTACAATTCCTATTCCCTGTTCCACATCCAAAAGCCCTTCCGTGGACAACTGCCGAAGTGCATTTCGAATCGGCGAACGCGAAACATTATACAGTTCACATAATTTACGTTCTACCATTACGGTACCAGGTGGAAATTCATTTTTTATAATTCCTTCTTTGATTTTTTCATAAACATAAGTTTCTTTTGTATCCGATGATTGATTAATCATTTTATATTTCTTTTCCGGTTCTAACATGATTTGCATCTCCTTTACATTCAAGTCTCGTCCCCCGACTCTGATAAAAAATCCCATAGTAAATTATAAAAAAAAACTTGCTTTTTTTAAACCTTATTCTAAAAAAAGACTTAAAAAAAACAAGCTTGAGTCTTCAATTTAAAAATTTAAACCAAAAGGGGACATTTCTATTTTTCAGATAGAAGGTATATTATTTGGCTAGGGAATTATTTTGTCCCCTTCCGGTTTAAACACGTAATTTATTTCAAATCGCGGTAATTTGCATTACCTACTGAGCTAAAATTCTTCCTAATTCGTATGCTTTCTGCATTATTTCCTGATTCTTTTCAGCAGATTCAGGATTATTACCACCCGTACAGACCAGTCTTCGTTCGTTCACGAAGCCGAATGAAGGAAATGTTCCTGCCACATAATTGAAATAATCATCAAACATGTGCGGATCATCAAACTCTTGTGTATAAACAGTTGCGATTTGCTTTTGACTATATCTTGGAGTTCCATCCTCTCCCATAAGCGGGAATAAACGGTCATATAAGTTTTTAACCGGTCCGGTCATCTGCATAAAATAAACCGGCGATCCGATTACAACGGCATCAGCATCCTTTAATTTATTCAAAGTTGCTGTCAGCTCATCATTGATTGCACAATTTTCGTGTATGCGGCAATTAAAACATCCCTGACAGGCCATAAATTTCATTTTAAATAAAATCTTATATTCAACCTCAGCACCATGCTCTCTTGCGCCTCTTGCAATCATATCCAAAATTGTTGTCGTGTTCCCATCCTTACGCGGACTTCCATTATAAATCACAATTTTTTTCATAATGTCAGCATCCTTTCTCTTAAAAATCACTTAGTATAAAAATTGAAAGTTTCACTGCAGAGGAAAAACCTCTGCAGTGACCCTTTCGTAGGGTGGGTATAAAACACAGTTTCAACTGCGTTCACAAATCACCTGACTATTAGAAAGCAATATAGTCAAGGTTGAGAGATTTGCCTTCGATCTTAACGTCGATTTTCTTCTCTTCGCCTTCTACATTCAGCTCAAGAACATAATCTCCGTCATCAAGACCATCAAACTTGAAGTCTCCAAAGAAGTTTGTCTTTTGTACTTCAACAATATTTCCCTTAGCGTCTTTCAGAATAGCTGTAGCATTTTCAACACAGTCGTCAACACCATTCTTATTCTTTGTTACGCCACCTGCAACGAAGTTCTTTGTGAACATGAATAAGTTCTTATAGAACACATGAGGCTTTGTGCCATATTCCGGATGGAATACTTCAAGATTTTCAGACTCAATCATAGCTTCCATTTCTTCCGGCTCAATGTAAAATGCTTTCAAAGACTCTGTTGGGCAAGAATGTACACATCTTGGCACACCCGGTGTCCAATCAGGATCGTCTAACAGATGAGAGCACATTGTACACTTCTGAGCTACATCCTCTTCTTCGTTATAATAAATTGCGCCGTATGGGCAAGAATCTACTAAGTCTTTATTTCCCTTAGCTTTTTCCTGATCGATCATTACGATACCATCTTCACGACGATAAACTGCTCCCTTACCTGCAGCTTCACAAGGAGCATCCTCGCAATGCTGACAAGTTGTAGCAAGATAAATATAATCATTACGCGCATATCTACCACGTTCTCTTCTAAGAACGTTTACCCAGCGATGTCCATGACGTGGCTGTGGTTTTGTATATCCTGGCCAGTCGTTTCCAACGAACTCGTCTTTACAAGACATTAAGCAGTTGTTACAGTCATGACACCATCTGACATCTTGAACTAAATACCACTGTTTCATTTTATTCTCCTTTCGTGGAGTATTTACGGATTAGTAAATTTCGTAAATACTTTCTCCATCCCATTTTTCTACTTCAATCTGAGCACTGTTTGGTGCCATACCGCAAGCATACTTAGACATGTAACGGTCTGGTGTAAGGATGTTTACGCATCCACCTCTGTCTGCAGAGCATCCAGGTTTTCCAAGTGGTGCATACTCAGCACAAGATTCATATGAATGAACTGTACCTGGCTGTACACGCTCTCCAACCTGTGCACAAAGGATAACTGATCCTCTGTCATTGAAAGCACGAACGAGGTCACCATCTTTGATTCCTCTTGCTTCAGCATCTACACTGTTCATACGGATAATCCAATACTTCCAGCCATCAACTTCCACACGATGATCCTTGATATCATTCATGAAGGAATCTTTTCCATCACCCATTGTATGCATAGAGAATCTTGGATGAGGTGATAACATTCCCAGTGGGTACTTCTTAGCTACTTCTGCATGCCAGCTTTCCCAAGCAGGTACATACTTATGCATTGCAGGACGATACTCGTCAATATATCCTTGCTCTTCAAATCTTGAAAGAGAAGTTGAAATGAACTCGATTTTACCTGTTGTTGTCTGAAGACCCTTAAGTCCAACTGTTTGGTTAGGAGCAGGACCCCAGTCAGGTGTATCACGTACGCGATCCTCAGCGAACCAACGAAGTGCAGGAGTTCTCTTTCTATCTGGATTATCAGGTACTACCATATAACCCTTCTTGAAGAACTCTTCCCAAGGCATAACCTTCGGACAATCCGTTGCATTGTAATACTGCTTAACCCAATCAAGTTCGTCTTTACCTTCTGTAAAGATATCATAAATTCCAAGCTTCTTAGAAAGCATTGCATAAATCTCATAGTCAGATTTAGATTCTCCAAGAGGCTCGATACACTTGCACTGAAGTGAGATTACACGGTTATTTGCCATCTGGAAGTTGTCAGGAATGTAACCTGAGCAGTTAGCAAATTCGGAAATATCCCAACGTTCAAAGTTCGTACAAGCAGGAAGGATAACGTCAGCGAACTGAACTTCACCTTCGTTCCAGATTGACTGAGATACAACGAACTCAAGTCCTGGATCTGTATACATCTTAGCGTATCTGTTAGTAGCGGTCATAGTACCGATATGTGGTCCGCCGTACTTCCAGTACATCTTGATTCTTCCGTAACCATTTGCCGGATAATGATATGGCTGTAACTGATACTCAATTGCGCCACCACAGAATCCTTTACCATACCACTCGAACTTCTTATCCATGATACATTCAGGAATCTTCAGACGAGGAATATGCTGACCCTGTGCATTATTAACTTTAACCGGTGCCGGGAATGTTGTCTTACCATCGAACATTCTCCAAGCAAACTTGAATCCTGCTGCTGAGTTGTCGCAGTCACCTGAGATACCACCTTCAGCGTATCCTGGGAAGAAGAATTCATAGTCAGTTGGAACACCCTGTGTTGTAGACCAGATGTTAGATCCTGGTTTTCCAAGACCCTGCATTGTTGCAAGAGCGATCATACCACGAGTCCACTCAATACCATGAGTAGCACGGCAGGCACCGCCCCAGCCGCCCATACCACCGGCAGCAAGGTAAGTATTCTTCTTAGCCCACTGACGTGCAAGAGCTCTGATTTCTACAGCTGGTACTCCAGATTCTTTTTCAGCCCATTCAGGAGTCTTATCTACTCCGTCATCGCCTTTACCAATTACATAATCAGCCCATTCTTCAAATCCATATGCATGAGTCTTTACATACTCTTTATCATACAGATCTTCTTTAATCCAAACGTTAGCAATAGCGAAAGAAAGTGCATGGTCTGTACCAACCTTTGGTGACCACCATTTAATTCCCCACATATTAGCTGAGTGGTTGAAGAACGGATCTACGAATACCATATCTACGCCTAAGTCTAATAACCAACGACGACGAATATGTGATTCATATGCTGCATAAATACCTGAGTTTACTTCAGGGTCAGATGACCAAAATACAATCATCTCTGCATATTTAAGACCATCCTCGAGAAGATCATACTGCTCTGGGCAACCAAGTCTCCAAGAGAATCCCCACATATGCATTCCGCCCCAATGCCAACCTTCCCAAGAATCCGGGTTATGGTCTGCATAAGTGAATCCCATAAGGTTCATGAAACGGAAATATGTAGAATGACGATATCCTACGTTACCCCATAAGTGGTGAGAAGATGGTGTTGACATGATAGATGCCGGGCCACTTTCTCTCTTTATACGGTTAATTTCGTTTACAACGATGTCTGTAGCTTCATCCCATGAAATTCTTTCATATCCGGAAATACCACGGTTCTCCGGATGTCTTTCTCCGTTAGGATCAAAGTCCACACGTTTCATTGGGTAAAGATTACGTCTGTCTGTGTAAATCATGGATTTGAAGCCAGCCGTAAACGGTGCAATAGTTGTTTTTCTAGGTGCTTTGAATTCTTTGCCTCTAGCGTGAATTGTCCAGCCTTCCGGATCTGTTTCGTCAAAGTCCATTGGTGTCATACGTACGATTTTACCATCTTTTACGTATACGAAAACAGGACCACCGGTACTGGAGTTAGTCATACGAATTTCGCCTTCCATTATAAGACCTCCTTAAATTAATGAAATAAGTTGAAAAAGCAATGTTAATTTGTACCTTTTAATTCAGCAGACAATAGTGAGTAGAGGTTGCGTCTGCTGTATATTACGTATCAAAAAAGCACACAACTGCTTTCTAAAAAAAGTCTAAACTGTATAGTTTTTATACAGTCAAAGTTAAATTCTTTGTAAAATTTTATAAAAAATTTTGTTCTTTTTAAAATTTTTGTCAAAAAAATAAAAGCCATTTTTTTCTTCCTTCCAGATTTTGCTCTATTTTTTTGATTTTGGTGCATATCATTGTTATTTTTCCACAACAAACAGCATTTCTCTTTGTGCAACTATTACAACATTGTGTTAGTTGCGCATAACACACTTTGTTGTATCTATACAATTTCTTTTCATTTTTCACCCGGTTTTCTGTATGGCTACTATACAGATTCCTTTGGTATACCTTCTGTTTCTTAATCATTTTACGTCCTGCTAAGGCAACTCTTCCTATTAAAAGCGAAAAAGTCCGGCACTCCAAAAAGCACCGAACTTTTTCTTAATTATTAATTTGGTCAAGACTCGCTCGCGAGTCTTGCGCGCCGGATTCGGGTCTGCTTCAGCAGACAAATTCCTGTCCTAATCCGTGTGCATCCTCGCGGAGCGTTTAACTCAGTCGGAGCTTGTACTCCGACTGGGTTAAAACACTCTCATGTTATCTTAACATTTCAAATCTTAATCCTGATCTTCTTCATGCATATCCTGAAGATTATTCTTTTTTCCACCGATAAAGCAAATTGCCACAAGAACAATTGCCAATGCAAGAAGATAAATACTTACGATTGTTATTGCCATAAGTGAACCCCCTTATAATTTCTCGTTTTTATGATTTGCTTTCCAAACTCCAAAGATAATTGCGCATAACACAATACCAATCACATACTGGGTTATAATGTCCTGTAATATCCACATATTTACCCCTCCTTTATTGTGCTGCCTTGGCAGCCATATCTGCAAGATTCTTTTCAATCACTCGCTTATGAGTCTTCTTCCATCCAGGTTCTCCAGGAATTACCAAATGCAAGATAATACCGAATACAAGAGATGCTACAATTGTTGCATACAAGTTCATTGCCCAGATACTTCCTTCACCAAGCAATTTGCTCATCGGACAGAAGGTCCAGATACAGTCAACAATATATGACAGAATAATTGTCAGCCATGCTGCTGTTCTACTTACCTTAAAGTTATATCCGATTATGAATACAATAAATACCGGCATACCAAACGAGAATACCCATAAGAATAAGTTAAATACAAATTCATTTGCCATGATCAATGCTCCAGGAAGGAGAAGTGCTGCTGCAACAATTACGCAGATTCTGTTGACACGAATCTTCTTCTTCTCATCTGCATCCGGCATACAGCAATGAATTACAATGTCATTGGCAATAACATTTGAATTAGCAAGTACTACACCGCCACCTGTTGAAAGTGTAGCTGAAAGCAATGCCACCATCAACAAACCAATTGCAGGAACCGGCAGACCTTGCTGTGCGATTGTCGGAACAGCAGTTAATCCATTCGGTGTAACCTGAGATGCAATAGACGGAATTGACATTGCCGCAATACCAAGGAAAATCCAAGGTAATGATGACATAATATTCAAGGAGCATCCAAGGAATACACCCTTACGGCAAGCATGCTCATCTTTTGCTGCGAAGAACGGCTGCATCATTGTCTGCGATACCGCACCTGCAGTAGTATGAAGAACGATTACCGGAATGATAACGCCAACCCATACAGGGAAAAGTCCAATTGTTCCGGTCTGCGTAAGGAATGAACTATAACCAGCCTCCTGATATACTTTCATAACTCCTGACCATCCGCCGAACTGTGCAAGATAATTCACTCCAATTATTGCAATTGCTGAATATGAAGCAATCAACATAACAATGGCATTAATACAGTTCAGCCAAGCCATCTGTAACATTCCACCAAAGAATACATAACATACAATCAAAACAAAACCAAGAATGATTGACTGATAAATGTTAAGCGGGATTCCACTCGCATTACAAAGTGTATAAATAGCTGTACCAGTTGCAACAAGTTCTGAGCATCCGATACCTGTCCAAGTCATTGTCTGGAATCCGGCATGGAACCAACCAAGTTTTCTACCGAAAATTCTTGCAAGTGCTGCCGGAGCTGTCGGCTCACCGATTCTCTTATACAAAGGTCCCATCCACAACATTGCGATTGGTAAGAAAACACCACCGGCTCCGATTGCCCACCACATGGCACCTGCTCCGATACCTGTGAAGTCTGCCCAATCTGTAAATCCGCCACCAGCTGCTTTCTCCCAAAGCGACATGGTATGTCCGGATCCTAAAGGTGCAAGTACGAAAGAAAATGTTACCATAATCCAGCCCATTCCTCCGCCTGCATTTGCAAAATCTTCTGCAGATTTTACTTTTTTCTTCGCATATAATGAAGCCACGATAATTAATGCCGCAAAATACACGAGTGCGATAACTAAAGCCATCCTAAAAAACCTCCCTCTAAATAATACGATTTGATTAGTTTAGATCTCGATTACCAGGAACGTAATCGAATTAAAAATTATAAGTTCCTCTACTCGAAAATTATTGTGTTATATATTCGTGGTATACAGTCAATAATTAATATTTTTTTTGTAAATTTAATACAATTTTTATTAATTATTTTTGTTCATTATTTCTTTTGCACAATACAACCAGATTTTTATATGTTTTTTTATGCAAACTGCTTCTACCTATAATTCGTTTTTTCCCTTTTGATGTATACCTGTTTTACACAAATACACAAATCATCTCCCATATTTTTTATTCGTTTAAGCTGCAATGCGTGCTTTACGAGGACAAAATAACATCTTTACAACCGAATTATCCAGATTTCATCTTGACTATCCCCCACCTAGTTGTCATATAATATTTATAGTGTGAAATAATATTTGGAGGGTCGATTATGACTGACTTACAAGTTCGCTGCTTTTTGGAAGTTGCTGAACATCTTAACTTTACCAACGCAGCAAAGGCTTTATTTATTTCCCAGTCCAACATCAGCAGGCAGGTTTCTGCCTTTGAAGAAGAACTGGGGCTTAGTTTGTTTACGCGTAATACAAAGGGGGTTCGGCTAACGCACGAAGGCGAGATTCTTGCCGAAACGCTCACCAATCTTTCGCAGGAATGGAACCAGGCTTTAATTAGAGCACGAAATTCTGCAAAAAAATTTGCCGGTTCTATCCGTATCGGATGTACGCTCCATGCAAAGACCAATAGTTATCTTTCAAGATTTCTTGCCGAATTTCATGAACAACGTCCTGAGATTCAAATCATCAAAGAACGAAATACGCAAAAGCAGCTCATTGAAGGATTAAATGGGGATTATTATGATGCTATCCTGATAGCCGATCATGATGTACGATGGCTT
Organism: Eubacterium oxidoreducens; assembly: GCF_900104415.1. Taxonomy (GTDB): domain Bacteria; phylum Bacillota; class Clostridia; order Lachnospirales; family Lachnospiraceae; genus Eubacterium_C; species Eubacterium_C oxidoreducens. Next base: position 32,456 of record NZ_FMXR01000014.1, read on the forward strand.
AGTGGTATAACGACACAGGCTTTGTTTTATTCTCGTGTCGGAATTGCAATTCACCGTAATCATCCATTGTTCCGAAAGAAAGACGTTTCACTTAGTGATTTTGCTGATATGGCTTTTATCCGATATAAGCCAACTGAAATCCCACTGAAAAGTGATTATTTATATCTTATTTGCAAAAATTTTGGCTTTGAACCTCATATTGTTGAAGAATATGAAGACTTTGAAGATTTCTTATTTGCGATTGAAACAGGTGTTGGAGTTTCTTTGATTTACGAAGAAACAGAAATCACCTCCAACTTAAATCTAAGATTCATTCCGATTGAAGAGGAATTTCCGCAAAAATACCTTCCTATGGAGCTGACCAAGAAATCCAACAACACCAACAAGTTTTTGGACGATTTCTTTAAATTTGCCAAACTGAAAGCTACGATGGAAGGCACAACGAAACTGGATATCAAGGAATAAAAATAAGAAGCCACACGGCTTCTTATTTTATTTCTTTCCGTCATCGGATATTCGCTCATCCTATGACGCAATATTCTTTTTTTCGATTTTTTGCTGATGTAAAATGACCAGCAGTGTCACAGCCAAAACCAAAAGCATAATTCCAAGTTCAAGATTCGCCGAAAGGTAGGTAAGCGTCCCATCGTAAACAACTTTATAATTGACATTATAAATAATATTTACAAGTGCCAGACCCAAATAAATCGCTCCAACAAATCCAATGGCTATAAATAACGGTCTTGGTCTAAGATTCTCATTTAAAACACCATACGCTTTTCTCTTCATTGCAAGCGTGATAAACAAATACATCATAAGCAAAAATCCAATAAAGCAAAGCGTATACAAATCCGCCCAGTTCAAACCTGTAGTAAGGGCAAATATCCAATTCAAAAACAGATAAATAACCATTACAACAAACACGGTCTGATAGCAGCTGAGCCTATCAAGCATCAGCCCTTCTTTCTCAGATTCTACTTCCTCTCTCATCTTTTTATACCGCATGGTAGACAACCAGCCTGCCAACGCCATAATCCCAGCCATAACAATGACAAAGATAATTTTCGAAATCTCCATTCTTTCCCTCTTTCCAAGTCAGGCTACTGTCTGATATAATGCCCAGACTTTCCTCCATCTTTTTCCAGCAAACAAATATTATGGATACTCATCCCTCTATCAATCGCTTTACACATATCATAAATAGTTAACAATGCCTGCGATACCGCATGAAGTGCTTCCATCTCAACACCGGTCTGTCCTGTGGTTTTTACAGTTGCCACAGCCTCGATCTCATGTGTTTGCTCATCTGGATAAAATGCGATATCCACGCCTGTAAGAAGCAGCGGATGACACATCGGTATCATCTCAAACGTTCTCTTAGCAGCCATCACACCTGCAACCTGCGCAACCGCAAGCACATCCCCTTTCTTGATGCCGCCATCTTTAATTCTATCAAAGGTCTCCGGTAACATACTTATATGCCCACGAGCCACCGCAATTCGATCGGTAATTGCTTTGTCCGAAACGTCCACCATCTTGGCTCGTCCTTGTCCATTAACATGTGTTAGTTCTCCCACGCACTTTGCCTCCTTAATACAGCACTTCCCAATCAAGCGGCCACTTTTCTTTTCCAATCAGCATCATATCCGTAATCTTCTTATGACCATCCGGAATATAATAACCATGTTCTTCTAAATCTTTTTCAATCAATCGAATCATCTTTCGATTATTCTCATGTGCTTTGTATTGCTCCGGCGGAAGAATGCCTCTTCTATCCTCTTTTTCTTTTCCATAATACGCCACATTGTCACTGTTTGGCTCAGAAAAAATACGATAGTAGCCAATCTCTTCTTCCCCATCTTTAATTGCAAAACGAAAAACTGAAAACACAACATATCTTTCAATTGCTTCCCAATGAACCTTTACAGGTTTCAAATTAGTTTCACTCATAATAAAGTTCCCTTCTTGATTTTTCTCATTCAGCACACCTCTACCAATGCCATATGCGTAGTATTATATCATATCCTCCAGCTTTTTTTAAGCCATTTTGTTCGTTGTGCTTTAAAGTCATTTATTGTATAATTATGAAGGATGATTATACAGTTTTTATTATAAAATTGTAACAAAAGGGGTATAAATACATGGAATCAATTAATCGCAGATTATCGATTTCCGAGATGGCACAGATTCATGACATCTCACGCCAAACTCTTATTTACTACGATAAGATTGGTCTGTTTGAACCGGCTTTTGTCGACGAAGAAACCGGTTATCGCTATTACAGCACACTTCAGATTCCTCTACTTAGAGAAATCTGTTTTTTAAAATCAATCGGAATGCCACTCGATGCAATCAGAACACACAATACACAGAATAATCTTCTTAGTTCGATTGAGCTTTTAGAGGCACAAGACAAAAAGATTAAAGAAAAAATTGCCACTTTGAAAAGGCAGCAAGAACTGATTGAGCAACGCGTTACCGTTTACCGTAGGGCAAGTGATTATGAAAACGAAGACTTAAAACCGCATATTCAGGAATTTCCGGAGCGTTATTTGATTTTTTATCCTTGGCAAGATGGCGTATATACACGCCAGGAACTGCATCTTACCTTGATGAAAATCTGGAACCTTACAGAGGGCGCCGGCTTTCTTCCAAGTCGCCACTGGGGTGCACTTATTTTTCAGAATGACCTAAAAAGCGGCGATCCATTCCGTCATGCAGGAGGATGCTGTGTACTTCCAAAACAGATTACACTTCCTGTCTTTGACAAAAAAGCTCAGCTTATCACTCTTCCGGCCGGTGAATATGTCTGCATGCCAAAGTTCGGAATGCCATATGACGAAAAACATCTCTTCCGGTTGATGCAATGGATTACCGATAACCATTATGAAGTATGTGGTGACATCTATGACGAATGCCTGCTTGATGCAATCTTCTATGGTGGAAAAGAAGAATTGGATTTTTGTGAAATTCAAGTACCGGTAAATAAAATATCATAATGAAAAAGACTTCTATCTCAAATGATAGAAGTCTTTTTCATTATGATTCAATAAACGTTTCCGTTCGCACTATAACTTCGTTAAAAAATTCTTTCTCCAATCCCATCTGTATAATATCCCTCAAATGCATTTAACTGACATTTAAACTCATCAGATTTTAGGATATCCAGAATTCTTCTACCGCTTTCTTTTTTCAAATCCGCTTCTCTAAACACAATATCATAGCTTTCTCTTTTCTGCGGTATAAAATCGATCTCCGGAACCTGAATCGCAACTCGCTGACTTCCCATGGATACATCTCCATTTCCACGAGACACCATCGCAGCTGCCTGCATATGCGAAGTCGCCACATGTGTATAATACCCATTAATTTCCGTTGGCATGATTCCAAGTTGTTTCAACTTCTCATCCAAATATACTCTAATTCCGCTTCCCTTTTCCCGATTAACCAAAGTTGCATTGCTTGCTTTGATATCCTCAATATTACAGATTCCCAAAGGATTGCCTTTTGCCACATAAAGTCCCTGCATTCGATCAACCAAATGAAATACTGCAATCTGCTCTCCCGGAAGCATCTTTTTCATATATGGAATGTTATACGAATCTGTCTCGCCATCCCATAAATGAGCCGTCGCGATATATCCCTCATTTTGGTACATTTCAAACAAACCATTATAGCTTCCCATTGGCGAGCGTAGCAAACGCTTCGCATCTTTTTTCAGCCCTTGATTGTACATTGCACTCAAAATATCCAAAATCGCATCCTGTCCGCATAATACAAGATCCGTCTCTTGTTCTCCCGGCATATCCGCCCCCATGTACTCATAGACATCTTTCAGAGTAATGCGAAATTGCTTTCCCATTTTTGTGGCTTTCAAATCCCCCCGCTTAATCATGTCATATACAGTATTTTTCTTTAGCTGAAGCATTTGTGCCACTTCAACCGGTGTCAAAAATTGGTTTTCCATGATACTACTCCTTCCAATTATTTCCCCTAGCTGTCTTTCTTTTTATACTCTTTTTAATACAGATTATGCCTCATCAATTGCTTTTCCAATATCATGCCTCATATATTTATTCGCAAATTCAATCCACTCAGTCGCTGTATAGGCATTCTTTCTAGCTTCTTTCAGGCTTGCACCTTTTGCTGTTACGCCAAGGACGCGTCCCCCATTTGTTACGATTGCACCATTATCCGAAAACTTCGTTCCAGCATGAAAACAATAATAACCTTTCTTATTTTCAAAATTCTCAAAGCCGGTTATAATATGTCCTTTTTCGTATTTAACCGGATATCCGTCAGATGCCAGCACTACACATACTGCCGCATTATCCTCAAATTGCAAATCAATCTGATCTAACGTTCCATCGATACATGCATCCATTACTTCAATGATATCATTTTTCATACGAGGCAAGACAACCTGCGCCTCAGGATCACCAAATCTGGCATTATACTCAAGGACTCTAGGTCCATCTGCTGTCAACATAAGGCCAAAGAAAATAATTCCCTTAAACGGACGTCCCTCTGCTTTCATGGCATCCACTGTTGCCTGATAAATATATTTTTTGCAAAATGCATCCACTTCATCTGTATAAAACGGACTTGGTGAAAAGGTTCCCATTCCGCCTGTATTTAACCCCTGGTCGCCATCTAAAGCTCTCTTGTGATCTTGTGCAGAGGTCATAATCTTAATATGGTCTCCATCAACAAAAGATAAGACAGACACCTCTCGTCCGGTCATAAACTCTTCTACTACCATGGTATTACCGGCTTCACCAAATTTTTTATCCTGCATGATGGTCTTAACACCCTCGATTGCTTCTTCCTTCGTGTTGCAAATAAGAACACCTTTTCCAAGCGCCAGTCCATCCGCCTTTAACACGATTGGCATCTTAGCTGTCTCTAGATATGCTATTGCTTTCTCCGCATCATCAAAATTCTCATATGCTGCTGTCGGGATATTATATTTTTTCATAAGATCTTTTGAAAAAGCCTTACTTCCTTCTAGAATTGCTGCCGCCTTATTCGGCCCAAATACACGAAGTCCAGCCTCCTCAAACGCATCTACAATTCCGCCAACCAGCGGATCATCCATTCCGATAATTGTCAGATCCACTTCCTTTTCTTGTGCAAATGCAATCAACTTATCAAATTCCATAGCGCCAATCGGTGCACACTCCGCCAGTTGCGCTATTCCAGCATTTCCCGGAGCACAATAAATCTTCTCCACACGGTCACTCTTCGCAACACTAGTTGCAATTGCATGTTCTCTTCCACCGCTTCCTACGATTAATACTTTCATGATGTCCCCTTTTATTTCGAAATATTTACCTTGTTACCATTAACTGTTACCTTATCATTCGCAATCAAATCAATTGCCTGCGGAAGCAACTTCCACTCCGCCTGTTCCATGACACGTCTTTGTAATGTTTCCGGCGTATCATCTTCTTGTACCTCAACGGCTTTTTGCAGGATAATCGGTCCTCCGTCTGTTTCTTCATTTACAAAATGAACCGTTGCTCCTGTCAGCTTTACGCCTCTTTCCAGCGCGCCTTCATGCACTTTGAGTCCGTAAAATCCAGTTCCGCAAAATGCCGGAATCAGTGATGGATGCACATTAATAATGCGACTTCGAAATGCTTCTATCATCTTTGGCGGTATGACAACCAAAAAGCCTGCCAGCACAACCAAATCAATCTCCAAATCCAACAATTCCTGCAATAATGCATCTTCAAACTCACAGCGCTGATCATAATCCTTCGGAGAAATACATTTTGCTGTAATTCCATGTTTTTTGGCGCGTTCGAGCGCATATGCATTCTTATTGTTACTGATGACGCAGGCAATCTGTGTGTTTGTAATTTTCTTTTCTTCTACTGCATCTATAATTGCCTGCAGATTCGTTCCGCCGCCGGATACCAGCACAGCCACTCTTAACATAAAGTAACTCCTTTTTCTCCATTTTCAATATGTCCAACAATATAAGGGGTCTCTCCGGCAGCTTTAATTGCTTCCATCGTACGATCTACATCTGCTTTATCCACTGCCAAAATCATACCAAGTCCCATATTGTATGTATTGTACATCATCTGCTCTTCAATCTTTCCTTCTGATGCAATCAGATCAAAAATCGGAGGAATTGGATAAGAATCCTTTTTCACTACAGCACGAATTCCTTCCGGAAGCATACGCGGAATATTTTCATAGAATCCGCCTCCCGTAATATGACTGCAAGCTTTGATCGTTACGCCTGCCTCGCGAACACTTCTCAGTGCCTTTACATATATTTTAGTAGGTTCAATCAATGCTTCTCCTAATGTCTTTCCAAGAGAATCATGATACGTATTTAATGTTTCCTGATCCATTCTAAACACTTTACGCACAAGTGAAAATCCGTTGGAATGAACGCCGGAAGACGCCATACCAATGAGCACATCATCTTCCTTTAGCGACTTGCCTGTGATGATATTCTTTTCATCAACCACACCGACCGCAAATCCTGCAAGATCATACTCATCTTCCGGATAAAATCCCGGCATTTCTGCTGTTTCTCCACCAATTAAAGCTGCATTAGACTGCTTACAACCTTCCGCTACACCACTTACGATTGTCGCAATTTTTTCCGGATAATTCTTACCGCATGCAATATAATCCAGAAAGAATAACGGTTCTCCGCCTGCACATGCAATATCATTTACACACATTGCAACGCAATCAATACCAACGGTATCATGCTTATCCAATAAGAACGCGAGTTTCAGTTTTGTTCCCACACCATCAGTTCCGGATACCAATGTCGGTTTTTCCATATCTTTAAACTGACTCATGGAAAAAGCGCCTGAGAACCCACCAAGGTTTGTCAAAACCTCAGGGCGCATGGTCTCCTGAACATGTTTCTTCATCAGTTCCACCGACTTATAACCGGCTTCAATATCTACTCCTGCATTCTTGTAATCCATTAATATATCCTCCGTTTTATTTATCAAGGTATTTTTTGTAACCAATTTCCTGAAGACGTGCATCCTTTGCCTGCACCTGTTCTTTCAGATCCTTGGAATATTTCTTTAATTTATCAAGAAGCGCTGCATCAGATGTCGCTAGTATCTTCGCTGCCAAAAGTCCTGCATTGGCGCCTCCGTTAATTGCAACTGTCGCAACCGGAATTCCGGATGGCATCTGCACAATGGAATAAAGCGAATCTCTTCCTCCGAGCGATGTCGTATGCATCGGTATTCCGATTACCGGCATCGGAAAGATTGCTGCACACATTCCCGGCAAGTGAGCTGCCATTCCTGCGCCTGCAATAATCACCTTAAAGCCTTTTTCTTCCGCTGTTTTCGCATACTCAAAAAACACATCCGGCTCTCTATGTGCAGAAATAATTGTCATTTCATACTCAATCCCAAGCTGTTCTAAAATATCTGCAGCCTTTGCCATAATCGGCATATCCGAATCAGATCCCATAACAATTCCTACTTTAGCCATTCTTTTATCCTCCTAGTGGTTCATTTAACAATTCTGTTCCGGGTACAACAAATAACCCGTCCCGAATAATATCCTCTTTAGTTCCATCCCGTCTGATAACTGTAATCGATTCAAGTTCATCAAATGGAATCGTAATATCGGTATGACAGTTAAAATATGCCGCACAAGGGTCTTGTTTTCTCCTTGCGGATACTTCATTTTCCTTAGCGACAATCTCCTTGCCATCTGCATTATAGACGCGTATATCCTCCGCATAAGAATAACAGGTATCGCCAATTGCAAAATGCGGACCTGTCTTTTCCGCAATCAAAATCGGTAATCTATCAAAGATTCCGAACTTTTTCCCCATTTGGTATGCAATCGTATTGGTACCGATTGCGAATTCTCCCATCGGCAATGCTTCATGTCCAAACAACAGATTTTCTTTCAAAAACTTTTGATTTACTTGTTCATCCTCAAAGTTATCACAATCAAGACTCGTTGTCATTCCATCTTCAAAGTTCACCTTTAAATTCTCATATCGAAGGCCATTTAAAAAGACCTCACTAACATGCAAAATTCCATTTGTTCCCTTAAGCACCGGCGATGTAAACACCTCGCCTACCGGAATATTGACGTCCGCTACACAATTTTCAAATGCGGTCTGCTTCTCGCAATCTTCTAGTGGATAGATTGCTACTGTAAGAGAAGTTTCATTCGCATCTTTTCCGGTTATCTGCACCTCTTTCGCCTGATTCAGCACATCAATCATCTTTTGCTGAATCGTCAAATAAGTCTCATAATCCAGTGTGTTGATTTTGATTGTTTCCTTAAATATTTTGTCAAAATCCTTACCGATCTTCGGAATTGGAAAAGCAATAATTGTATAACTTCTCTCGCTTCCAATTATATACTGATTCACTAATTGACTCGCTGCACTTTGATATGTCACATGCTCATCAAGCTGTTCTTTTGAAAATGTAATTCTCTGCGGTGTCTCCTTTGGCGTAAAAGGTTCTTCTCCAAAAACCTCAATGACAGCCGGGCCAGCCATCTTTTCTGCCAGTTCCTTATGATTTTCATAAGCCGTCTTCATCACTTCAAGACGCCTTTTTGCAAAGGATTTATCAAAATACAGTCCCATATCAAATTGATGGTCATAATCATACTGCGGATTTGGACTGCTTGAATAACAACCATTTTTAGAAATCCGAATTCCCTCGTGTGAAGAAATACGTTCTCGAAACACCGTCGGCTTTAGATTCAATTTTTCCAAATTATCCACCGCTTTTTTAACCATTCTCTCAAAGCCAATCGGATAATAAATCATGGTTGTTTTCTTCTTGGACAAATCTTTTCCTGTCACTTCAAAGCCAATTCGGTACCCTTCTGTAAACGTATCTGCCATCTGCTGGATTTCATCTTGCGAAAGTGTATTCATATAAGCAGCCATCTGTCTTTCATTCTCACTGATATACGATCCATAATAGTAAAGATAAGAAAGATCTTTAAGGTCTTTTGTCATAATTATTTCCGTAAAGAAATCCTGACGAGCATCAATATTCGACACAACCGCATCGGTTACGAACCACTCAATATAATCATGGAAAAACCAGTAAATGCTCATCCGCACTTCCTTTAAATCCACTTCTTGTTCTTCAAACAAATTATAGATTTCCACAAATAATTCTGCATAAATCGTAAGATACGCTTTTTTTCGTTCAAAGGCATACGAAATCATGCATCGAAGCTGCGCTTGCAAAAAGCTCAATAAGCTTCCCATCTGGGCCCCAAACTTCGATACCGCATATGTAGGATTGGCATAACTGCGCTCGTAATTCTCCGGCAAAATATCTTCATAAAGTTCATGATTATCCTTCTCAAGTTCCTCTATGCTCTTATCAAAATACTTTCCCGTTTCAATTTCTTCATACAGCTCCAAAATCCGCTCAATAAATGCTGCATTAAATGCAAAAAAATCCGATGCCGTCGCATGACGTTCATCCTTAATTTGTATTATCCGTTCTTTGATCAGTTCATAACGCTCAAATGCTTGTTCATTGCGTTGCTTATACTGATTTAAATACTCCATATCCAATCGCCTTGCGGCTTACTCCTGTCCATATTACTTCGTAAGGCTTTCTTTCACTTTCGAAATTGTGCCTTTTACTTTCTTGCCAACGGACTCTTTTGTCTGATTTTCCTCACCATCGTAGTCAATAAAACAAGTCCCATCCGAAAAATGTTCAAATAACTTATAAGCTAAATATCCAAGAACTGCAATTGCTGCAATCACGCAAATTCCTCTTGTGAATTTTTTCATGACATTTCCTCCTCGTAAAGGCTGCAAAAAAGGTTAATCACATAATCTCCCTATTATTATCTATACAGAGGTATTATACTACTTTTCATTCACATTGTACAAGGAATAACCAAAAAAGAAAAAGTCTGAAATCGATATACTCTTTCAGACTTTCCAAGTAGCGAGAGGGGGACTCGAACCCTCGACACCACGGGTATGAACCGTGTGCTCTAGCCAGCTGAGCTATCTCGCCATATTTATGAAATTAAATATCTAAATAAGATATCTAAATGGGACCTACAGGGCTCGAACCTGTGACCCTCTGCTTGTAAGGCAGATGCTCTCCCAGCTGAGCTAAGATCCCATGTGCCGTGCCGCTCGTTTTGACCGACTTCGTTAGTATACTATTCCGTCCGTCCTAAGTCAAGCACTTTTTTCATATTTTTTATTTTTTGTTATTTTACTTGTTCAAAGCACATATATGATAGATTCCTTAGAGCAATAAATGATCCTCAATATTGCCAACACCTAAACAGCTATTATCATGGATTTCGAGCGCCACACAAAGCAGCGCCCGATTCCGATTTCCTATTCCAATATTCCAATAATTCCCTATGCCAATCCAGGTGCAACCGTAAGAACAATTGCACAAAGAACAGTACCAACCAAAGTCATAATAACCGTCTGCAAGAACATAGGACCATATGCATCCTTGATTTTAACCTGCGCCAGCCCTGTCGTAAGAAGAATCAATCCGTTAACAGGAAGCGTCTCAAATGTCGATACTGCGATTGCGGACACACGAGCCAATGCCGCCGGATTTACGGCCGGCACCTCAACCCATATATAAGCAGCTGCCACCATCGGAAGCGCAATTCCAAGTGCTGCCGGCGGTGATGATGTAAATGCTACGACGATAATACAAAGGACAATTCCCATAACAAGCGGCGCCATGCCAGTTCCAAAGAGTGTACCAACAAGTCCGTTAAATGCATCCGTGTGCTGTACAACAGCTGCAAATCCCGCCGCTGAACAAAGAGTCATAATTGCAGTTGCACCATTTGTCGCTCCAATATTCAGTGATCCTAACACTTTACCTGACCAGCCAAAGAATCCCTTTCTTTCATGATCTTTGAAATATGGTGCATGAAGCAAAACCGCTGAGGCAATACCACAAACAAGTGCTAATGATGCATTCTGCACGATTGCAAACAGCAAGAATACAATCACAAGCGGAAGAAGTGACAGCCAAAAGTTTGGAAGTTTCACCTTATCGTCTTCCGGAAGCGGCTGACAAGTTCCCCACTCAAATTTTTCACCCTTCTTAATTGCTCTTACAACAAATGATGAGCAAATGAAGTAAATTCCAACTTCGATGACTATAAAACTGATAAATCCAGGAATCGGTGCTGCTCCCGGGCTAGTCTCAAGAATACTCATACAAATGATATTGTTAATACTAAGCACGAACGGTGCTGAGTTTGCACCACAGCTAAGCGCCAGCATTGCCGGTACATAACGTCTTGGAATATCAATTCTGTGAGCCATATACATTGCGATTGGGAACGTTGCGAAGATTGCAACGAATCCATCTACGCCACCGTATGTTAGGATACATTCAATGATAAGCATAATCAAAACCGCTCTTCTCGCCTGCTTAATCTTATCTTCCTGTTTCATAACAAACTTGTTAACGAGTGTCTTTGCAATGGATTGCGCCGCTCCACTGTCTCCTAATACCTTTCCAAAGATACCTCCTAGAAAAACAGTTGGAAATACTGCCGTAATCATTCCACACAATCCACCGATTTCCCATACACCGGTTGCCTGGTTTTCTTCTACGGCACCTACAAACAAACTGGTAAAAGCCTCTGTTGCATTCAGTCCGTTTGTTACTGCAACGATTACACCACAAAGCGGTGCAAGATACAGTACCGATACGTTTTTGTATGCACCATACAAAAAGATTGCAAGTGCAACAATAATACCAATAATTCCGATAGCCATAATCATACCTCCTCTTACTTTTACTATCCAAAATTATTATACAAAAAAGAGCGCCAAAACCGGATTCACTTATTGCATGTGCTCATTCGGTTTTACACGCTCTTTGATATTTTTTCACAATAATTTATATTGTTTTTACATTCACTTTATACTTTTTTTACACTTTCTGTAGATCTGCATTTACTTCTCGCATACCTGCATTCATTTTTTAAAGTCAAGACTCGCTCGCGAGTCTTGTGCGCCGGATTCGGGTCTGCTTCAGCAGACAAATTCCTGTCCGAATCCGTGCGCATCCTCGCGGAGCGTTGAACTCAGTCGGAGCTTGTACCCCGACTGAGTTCAACTTCTGGTGGCTATATACCAAACCACCATAATCACAAGTACCACCGCTGCTCCAATTCTTGCATACAAGGTTCTTTTATCAAACTTCCCCGGTACAGAGGCTACCTCTTTTGGACCGTCCCAGGTATTAGAAAAGCGATCTACGTTCTTGATCCATTCCTCTCGAATTGCTTTTGCAGTCTCAAGATCTTGTCGATCTACCAAAATCTCTTCTCCAAAGTTTCGCATGGACATCAAAAAATTACCATGTTCTCCCGATCCAATCTTTCTCCTTAGGTAATGGACTCTTTGCGCTGCCAATTCCGCAGATAACGAATCTGCTGCCTGCGTTGTATAAACCGCAATCAGAACTTCCATTCCATTACTATCTTTTTTTGCCATTTTTTACTCCTTAGTAATATAGCGGGCTAAATGTCTTCGTAAAATCATTATCCGGCGATTCCAAAATAAAGGTATGAATAAAATCATCTCCCGGCTTTAGAAACGGAAATCTATCCGACGAAGCCCATTTTGGTTTGGTAAATGCCGGCGGATTCTTAATCAGTGCATTTGTCCAATCATCATTACATTCAAACCAAAGTTCACTCAATCGATCCCAATGTCTCATAAAGTTCGCAAGCTTTTTTCCGCCTTCTTCTTTATTATCTTCCGTTGTAATTGGAAGAGGACTTCCTTCAAATTCAATCGCCTTATGAGAAAAGAAACGAATCAGCCCCGGCATTTTCATTATTTCTTTTGCCTGTGTTTCAAGAAAAAAACGATCACACTCCTCTTTATCAGCGCCAATCGGATAGCGATAGGCAATTACCCATCTAAGAATCGGATGCTGCTCGTAAGACCAGTCGCTTCCAAGAAAATCTTCCGTTGGTTCAGCCGGAATGTGTACGATGTCTGCCTTTATTACATTGTCACACGGCTCCGGCGTCATTCCAATCAAGCCTTTAGAGCCACGTCTTTCATGAAAGTCATATGCCCAGTTTTCATGAATCCGATACGTATATAAACCCGCATCGATTGCCTCCTTCGGTGCCGGAACCGGTCGATAAAGCAGATATCGATTGGTCCACGGATATTGTGTTAACACATCCGGCACATGAGATCTTCGAAACCATCGTTCCATCGCCGGTCTCGCATTTTCATCCAGCAAATTATGAAATATCACCATTTTTTCCATTGTCATAATAATACACCTCCACAATTATTATACCGATTTCCTTAACTTATCTGGATTTAATAATTGCATAAGCGACTATACTTTTATCATACATACGCCGGAAAATACTCTTTTACGCAATCGCAGAATTGTTTTATGCATGGATTCGTATTATTTGCACCCCAAAACAGTTTCTGCACTGCTTTTACAACCCCCTCTTCAAAAGGAATCATCAGCACATCTTTTGGCACAACCGGTAATACGAAAGGATCCATAATTCCATATCCATCTCCCATTCGAATATGAAACAGTGTGGTATTTGTGGAATCCACATAACGCGTATCAATTTCATCTCGCTGATAATAGGATGTAATTGATTTCAAATGTTTTCTCTGACTTTCCGTATTTGCCGCAACCGGTGCCCAATGAATCTGATTGTCAAAAAAATCTTCCACCTTAAGATCTTTTTTTCTAGCCAATGGATTTCGTATACCGTAATACAAAAACGAAGAAGCTTCTCCTACGTACATGGAGTTTAACTTTTCCGTTCGAACCAATTCCATCTCATGTGATAGCAGCACATCAATTGCACCGTCCTCTAAATCATTTGCAAAATCCGTAAAAGGTTTTCCCACATAAGTGATATCTACTTTCGGATAACGTTTTCCAAATACATCTATTACGCTTAGGAGACTATCCGGAACTCCTATATCTGATATGAATCCCAATACCAAATGTCCTTGATTTCCTTCCCTAATTGATGCAATCTCTTTGTAGCCGCGTTCCATAATCCGTTGCACTTTCTCAAAACTCTTTCTTAAGACTTCTCCCTCCGGAGTAAGTTTCACAAAATTACTGCCCCTAACGAACAAAGAACATCCTGTCTCTTCCTCCAAAAGAGCCATTTGCCTCGACACCGTCGGCTGGGACATAAACAACCGTTCTGCCGTAATCGTAAAGCTTTCCGTTCTGGCCACTTCCAGATAGATTTCCATTTGCTTTGATGTCATAATTCACCTCCCAAATACTCCTACTTAACATTATACGGATTATGTATCTATATTACCAATACTTTTTCCCTTCTTGCCTCGCACCATCTCTTTCGATATACTTTAGGTATCAAAAGAAAGAAGAGTGATGTATGAAGACAAATACTAATTATATTCCTAATGCAGGGCAGACTCATTTGCCTGCCAAAGACAATATTAACATTGACCTTGTACCATTTGTTCCGCCTGCCAAACCTAATCCACTTTTATCCAAGGTCGAATTAACCGATGAAGCTATTGCAAAGGGCTACGAACTCCCTTCTCAAAAGCAGCATTTTCTCCCGGGTATAACTTCAAAGATGCTTGACTGGTTTTGGGCCAATATGGAAAAAGGGTATTACTTATGGGCACCCGGCTCTCATAAAAAATTCACCTGGATTAAATCTCCCCAAGAATACGGATTTGAAGATTCGGTTCATATGATTGCCGAAACTGTCGGCAAGGGGATTCCGGTATTTGGCGGCGAAGGAGTAGAAATCCATCGACTACATCTTACGGATTTTTTCCCGCTTAAGACCTGTTTAAAACATGTCATTTGCGAAGGTGTATTTAATGATATCGGGGAACTTGTAGATTCCACAATTCATATGTGGGAAGATGTACCGGGCGGATGCGTTCATATTACTGCAACGGTTACCAACAGCCGCTGCACCATGCCACCAGGATTCATCCTCGATATGTTAAAAGAGAATCCGGACTTTAAACCAACTCCCAACTGGGCAACTGATCATGAGGATTACGAAGCAAGCCAATGGCCGATCTTTCTTCCAACGCTTTATGAACTTTGGAAAAATCATCCGGATCCTTCTCAAAATGTCCCATGTAATCTCGAATGCTACATGGGCGATGATGGTAAGTATCATTACGTTGCCCAAAACGGACCTGTTCACATCTAACAAAAAGCTGCTGCACATACCCGTGCAACAGCTTTTTTATCATCCAACTTTTCGCAATCATTTCTTGACGCTTTATTCCAATTTGTGCCACCTCTCAAAGGAACTATTCTTCTTTTCGTATCATTTGTTTTTTTAATCGATACAGCAAAGGGAGCAATAATAATACAAGGAAAAAAGAATGAACCAGTGTCCGACCGCAGCCTCCATAATTTACAATTCTTGTAATTGTATTATCAAAATCCTCATTGCAGATGAGGAAGAAAAATGCTGCTGAAAAAAATGCTCCTGAAGCCAATACTGCCTTTATCGAAAAGCTGATTGCATCAATGCTTTCTTGCAGCTGTTTTTTGCTCGCAGATGCATCCCCTAAAAGCACAAAACTTTTCCAAAACGATATAAAATTGCCTCCCACAAATAAAGCAACAAAAGTCACAATTAGAATCAATGCAAAATCATATAACGTAAATAGTTCTGTCAGCGCATTCGTTATATCTGTATATACTAGCGCAATAATAATCACCACATAAATAATGGCATACACAATTCCTAACTTTGTTTTTTGTTTTTTCATAATTAATCTCCTCCGCTTTCTATAAAATATCAAATGGATTCGTGCCCCCACCTCCCCTTTTATTTGCAGGCTATTTATCATTTTCCACTTGATACTATTATTTTATCAAAAAAAAAAAAAAAAAAAATAATAATAATAATAAATAAAAAGACGCCGCCTGTACAATACAAAGCGGCATCCACATATCATATCTGTAAATAAGTTTTTATTTGAAATATTCTACTCCTGACTCAAACAATTCCATATTCTGTTTTCCATAAATATTAATGGCAACATTTTTTCCTCGTCGTTCTGAGTGCGCCATCTTTCCAAGCACTCTACCATCCGGAGAAGTAATTCCTTCAACAGCCAGATAAGAACCATTCACATTCCATTCCTCGTCTGTCGTCGGTTTTCCGAATGCATCCACATATCTTGTAGCAATCTGACCTTCATCAAAAAGCTTTTGCAATACTTCTTGCGGTGCAACAAATCGACCTTCTCCATGAGAGGCAGGATTCACAAATGTATGACCTAGCGGTGCTTTCATAAGCCATGGCGACTTATTCGAAACAACCTGCGTATATACCATCTTAGAAATATGACGACCTACCGTATTATAAGTCAAAGTCGGAGAGTTCTCATCCTGCGCACGAATTTCACCATAAGGAACCAGCCCCAGCTTAATCAGAGCCTGGAATCCATTACAGATTCCAAGTGCCAATCCATCTCTTTCATTCAAAAGCTTCATTACAGCTTCTTTCATCTTCTCATTACGAAATGCTGTAGCAAAGAACTTCGCAGAACCTTCCGGTTCATCACCGGCAGAAAATCCACCAGGGAACATCAAAATCTGTGACTGGCGAATTGCCTTTGTAAATTCCTCAACAGAATCTCTGATGTCCTGCGCATTTAAATTCTTAAACACCTTAACGATAACATCTGCACCGGCCTCTTTGAATGCTCTTGCAGAATCATACTCGCAATTTGTTCCAGGAAATACCGGTATAAATACCGTTGGCTTCGCCACTTTATGTTTACATACATAAATCTTCTCTGCTTCAAAATGTGGATCTCCAAGCTGCTTGCGCACTTGTGACTCTCTTGTCGGATAAACTCCTTCAAGTCTCGAAGTCCAAACTTCTATCGCATCTTCAAGCTCAATCACTTCTGCTTTATATTTAATATTCTTTTCAAAATTCGTATGAGCAATTACACTAACATATTTTTCTAAATTAGCACGGCGAATCACATCCTTAAGACCGGCCACCTTTGCTGCCGGAACTTCTGCTACAAGATTACCAAATCCAGGCATAAAGGTTTTCTTGGCATCCAAATCAGACTCAAATGTAAGTCCAATCTTATTACCAAAGGACATCTTCGCAAGAGCTGCTGCAATACCATAAGCATCAACCGCATAAGCAGAAGTAATGGCACCTTCTCGAACAAGCTGTGTAAAAGTTTCATATAAATCCTTAACCTGCTCAAAATCAGGAAGATCATATTCATCTTTCTTAATTTCAAATAAGACAATGGCCGAATCCATTCTCTTAAGTTCCGGTGTAATAATGTCACTGCCATTTGCAACATCCACACTGAAAGAAACAAGTGTAGGCGGAACGTCAATCTCATTAAAGCTTCCGGACATGGAATCCTTACCGCCGATAGAAGCAAGGCCAAGACCAATCTGTGCCTTATATGCACCCAGGAGTGCACTAAATGGCTGACTCCAACGCTTAGGATCTTCTGTCATGCGTTTGAAATATTCCTGGAAGGTAAAATGAATTTTCTTATAATCGCCACCGGTTGCCACAATTCTTGCTACAGATTCTAATACCGCATATACTGAGCCGTGATATGGACTCCACGAAGACAGTTTAGGTTCAAATCCATAAGCCATCATCGAAACAGCATCTGTGGTACCGTTTTGAACAGGAATTTTTGCCACCATACTCTGTGTTTCTGTCATCTGATATTTACCACCATATGGCATAAGCACACTGCCGGCTCCAATTGATGCATCAAACTGTTCTACAAGTCCCTTTTGCGAGCAGACATTTAAGTCCACCAAAGTATTCATCCAGGCACTGTAGAATTCATCATCCTCTAAAGACTCTTCAACTTCTTTAATGGCAATCTTATTTAAGAAATTCTCTTCTTGTTTTGGAATTTCAACTTCCACACTGGTCTCTTGATGAGCTCCATTTGTATCTAGAAAACTTCTTTTCAAATTCACGATTTCCTTGCCACGCCAGGTCAAGATCAGTCTAGGTTCTTTTGTTACCACTGCAACCTCAGTCGCCTCAAGATTCTCTTCCTTGGCATATGCCAAAAATTGCTCTACGTCTTTTGGATCAATCACAACCGCCATACGCTCTTGAGACTCAGAAATCGCAAGTTCGGTTCCATCAAGACCGGCATACTTCTTTGGAACCTTATCCAGATTAACCTTCAGTCCATCTGCAAGTTCCCCAATCGCTACCGAAACACCACCTGCGCCAAAGTCATTACATTTCTTTATCAAAAAGCTGACTTCTTCACGTCTAAACAATCTTTGAATCTTACGTTCTGTCGGCGCATTACCCTTTTGAACTTCTGCACCGCATGTATCAAGCGATTCTGACGTATGCGCTTTAGAAGATCCGGTTGCGCCACCGCAACCATCGCGTCCTGTTCTTCCACCAAGAAGAATGATGATATCACCCGGATCCGAATTCAGTCGCTGCACTGCACGTCTTGGAGCAGCGCCCATTACAGCACCGATTTCCATTCTCTTTGCAACATAATCCGGATGGTATACTTCCTTAACATAACCGGTTGCCAGTCCAATCTGGTTACCATATGAACTGTATCCTCTGGCTGCTTCTGTCACGATTTTTCTTTGTGGCAACTTACCGCTCATAGTATCCTCAACCGGAAGTGTCGGATCTGCTGCGCCCGTAACGCGCATCGCCTGATAGACATAAGTACGTCCGGAAAGCGGATCTCTGATTGCCCCGCCAAGACAAGTTGCAGCTCCACCAAACGGCTCGATTTCTGTTGGATGATTATGTGTTTCATTCTTAAAGTTTACAAGCCACTCTTCTTCCTTACCATCTACTTCAATCGGAACTACAATACTGCAGGCATTAATTTCATCCGATTCTTCCTGATCGGTCATTTTGCCTTCCGCTTTTAATTTCTTCATCGCCAAAAGTGCGATGTCCATAAGGCAGACAAATTTATCATCTCTGCCTTTATATAATTCTTTATGGGTATTCAGATAATCCTGATAGGTTTCTTCAATTGGTTTCTTGTAATAGCCATTTCCAAACTTCACGCTCGAAAGTTCTGTTGAAAATGTTGTATGACGACAATGATCTGACCAATAGGTATCTAGCACACGAATCTCTGTCATAGACGGATTTCGCTTTTCATCATTGGCAAAATAATTATGAATATGCTTAAAATCTTCGAAGGTCATTGCCAGTCCAAGACTCTCATAAAGCTTCTTAAGCTCCGCATCTGACATTTTTATAAATCCATCAAAAACCAGCACATCCGCAGGTTCTTCATAATCTACTACCAAAGTATCCGGCTTTTCCTCGAGTGCACATCTTGAGTCAACCGGATTAATGCAATGATCCTTAATTGCCTCTAATTGTTCCTCCGTCAAATCCCCTTTTATCACGTAGGTAGTTGCTGTATGAATAACCGGTTCTTCGTCTTCTGCCAACAGTTTTACACATTGCTGTGCAGAATCCGCTCTTTGATCAAACTGTCCCGGCAAATACTCCACACTAAAGACCTTGCCGCCTGCAGCATCAAAGGTCTCCTCATATACATGATCCAGCGGTGGCTCAGAAAATACCGTTACCAATGCCTTTTGATATGTTTCATCCGATACATTTTCAATATCATAACGAATCAGTTCGCGAACCTTTGTAACTTCTTCAATTCCAAGATAATTACGAATCTCAGCCTTCAACTCTCTTGCCTTTACTGCAAAGGCTGTTTTCTTTTCCACATAGATACGTCTGACGTTACCCATTCGTTTATCCTCCTTAATCGTCTTAAGACACATTACTTATATCATACCTTCTTCGTCTTCAATTCGCAATAACGAAGTCTTCCAAAAATTCTCTAATTTTCCTTTAAAATTTGTTAGATTGCATACCTGCCTGTGCGACCACTCCATCGGGAATAACCCTTGCATATCATTTCTCATAAACCGTTCATCCAAAAGCAAAATAACCCCATAATCTTCCTTTGTGCGAATCACCCTGCCGGCCGCCTGCAGCACCTTTGTCATCCCCTCATAGGTATATGCATAATCAAATCCGTTTTTTCCTTGTTCGCTGTAATAATTTTTCAAAATATCTCGTTCATTGCATACCATAGGCAACGCCGTTCCGATAATTGCGGCTCCAATCAGACGGCTTCCTTTTAGATCAATTCCTTCCGAAAATATTCCGCCCAAAACACAAAATGCAAGCAAAGATTGATTTCTTTTCTTCTCAAACGCTTCCAAAAACTCTTCCCTGTCCGCTTCTAACATGCGCCGCTCCTGCACAACCACTTCTACCTGCTTTGCTTCTTCAAGGTTCATAAACACTTCGTAAACCTGACGCATCATCTTATAAGATGGGAAAAATGCAATATAATTTCCTTGTTTAGAAAGCGCCATTCCTTTTAGATATTCTGCGAAGTGTTCGAACTCTTCCCTCGTCCGGCGTGAATACAAACTACTCACATCTGCTCCGACCAAAACGCAGCTTTGTTCTTTTGAAAATGTGCTCCTTGCATAGATTGCATAGGGATTTTCATATGTGCTAAGCAGATGCTTGTAATATTGAATTGGCAGAAAAGTTGCCGAGAAAAATATCACGCCTCTTCCTCGATCTAAGTAGG
This sequence comes from Eubacterium oxidoreducens, assembly GCF_900104415.1. Lineage (GTDB taxonomy): Bacteria > Bacillota > Clostridia > Lachnospirales > Lachnospiraceae > Eubacterium_C > Eubacterium_C oxidoreducens. The sequence continues at coordinate 53,112 of NZ_FMXR01000014.1, forward strand.
ATTTTAGATTGCTTGCTGTATCTACACAAAAAAGATGCAATGCAAATTCATCCTCCGGTGTGATTTCCGAATAAATCACGTAGTTTTCATCCAAAAGGTCATAAATCATCATAAACCCACGAAGTGTCATATAAAATTCTACCACTTCTTCTTTTCCTGCAAATTCATCACTTTCTCTTAAAAATTCATCCATCGTACTTGCAAGACGAAGCAACTTGAATATAAGCTCGTTAATCTGCTCATGTACCATATAACCATCACACTGTCGTTTCCATTCTAAAAGCACCTTATTACAAGCTTCTAACTGCTTTGTGATTTTCTTGTTATGAGAATTCAAGATCTTCTTGACACGCAAAAAATCTTCTTTTATCAACGTCGCGCTGTACATTTCCCTGGCGCGATTCACCAAATTGTGTGCTTCGTCGACCAAAAACAGATGATCGCCCTTACTACCTTCTGAAAAAAATCGTTTCAAATGTGCATTAGGATCAAATGCATAATTATAATCGCATACGATATCATCCGCCCACTGCGCAAGATCTAATTGAAATTCATAAGGACATACTTTATATTCTTCTGCTGCCTTTTGTATCTGCTTACGAAGAAAGACGTCCTTCGTTGTCCACACATGAAAAAGGGCATCATTCACCCGATCAAAGTGACCTTTTGCGTACATACACGCCTGAGGATTGCAGAGCATATCGTCCATCGGACAGATTTTCTCCTTGGCCGTTATCTCAAGCAGCTTTCCTGCGTATCCATGGTCTTTTAATACGTAAAATGCTTCTTTTGCCACACTTTTTGTAATCGTTTTGGCTGTCAAATAAAAGATCTTATCCCCATAGCCTTCTCCCACAGCCTTTACCGCCGGAAAAACACATGCCATTGTCTTTCCTGCTCCGGTAGGCGCCTCAACAAATAGCTGCGCGCCCTCTTCAAGCGTTCTGTAAACCGCCGCCGCAAGCTGCTTTTGTCCCTCTCGATAAGGGAACGGAAATTGCAGTTTCTCGATTGATGCTCTTCTTTGTTCTTTTTGGTGCATCTGTTCTACTGCCCAGCGGTCATATTCCAGAACCAGATTCATAAACCACGATTCTAATTCCTCTGCCGAATAAGTATATGTAAAATACTTAATTTCTTCTTCGTCTCTTCCTAAACTTGCATATGTCATCTGCACCTTGATGCATTCCTGGTCAAATAATCTCACATACATATACGCGTAACATTTTGCCTGAGCTAGGTGGATTGCCACCGGTTCTTCCATTTTCATAACATCGCAAAACATTCCCTTAATTTCATCGATTATCACCGGGTCTTCTTTTATTATTCCGTCGGCTCTTCCTTCTAAGGAAAGAATATATTCCTCTCTACACACTTCTATCTTAAGTGGCACCTCTGCTTCATAGGTCGAACCCATACTTTTTTGGATTCTTCTGTGCAACTTAGCCCCTTCAAGCATTGCCTGTGTCTGCCCTGATTTTGATATTCTTTGGTCAATATCTCCGCTTCTCATCAAAAACTCAAGGAAATTTCGAACCGATATTCTAATCTTCTCCATAACCGCCTCACAAAGAACGAAAACTTCTTTCTAACTTTCTATTATAAAAAAAGGAGAATCATCCATGATTCTCCTTAACATGCTTTCTATTATGACATAACAGCAAACTTCTTCAGAACTTTCTCAAATTCCTCATTCTGACCTCTGCATGTCACATCAAGTACTCTTGAATAGCCTAATCCCATCATCCCTAAAATCGACTTCGCGTCAATGATAATATGACCAAATCCTGCGTCAATATCAAAATCACACTTGCCGGCTGCACCAACAAACTCTTCAACATCACCTGGTGCACCAAGTCGGATCTTCCATCTGTTCACAATTATGGCTCCTTTCAAATGAATTAACTACTCACTTGATGGTCATTATACTACGCATAGATATAGCACACAAGATGTACTTTGCTCCCAATATCTGGTACTATCTACACTGCCTTATATAAAACAATGCAAGCATATTCTCGAATACATTTAAGGCCATACTTCCTTTTTGGATTTTCGCCGCTTTGACGGCGTCTTTGATATCATCCAAATCAACATCATCAAAATCCACTTCATCAATCGAAAGTTTATACGCATAATTCACATCATTGCGTTCTTTTTCCTTTCCCGCAATCAAAGAATGATATACCTGAAACACATTTGCCGTAAGATTGGTCATCGTATTATACAATTCATCCGCATCGATATTTTCAACCATTGTATCTGTCTTCTTTTTAAATAATCCCGATGACGGTACCTCAAGTTTTGAAATCCAAGTGTCAATCTGCGACACTGTTACATTAATTCGGTCTGCAAGTTCCGGCGTCTTCGTTACCTTTTCCACTTTTTTTAGTTGCAACAGCTCCTTTAGACCACATAAATAGAAGTAATCAAGCACCCATTGATTCGAGGCATTCTTCGTCTTACAAGATGCCGAAAAATCACGTAGCCTGGTCAGCACAAATGTTTTCATAAAATCCGTATCATCAAAACTGCGATCTAGAAGCGTCATCACTTCTTCAGCCGAAACCGGATCATTACTAAGTAATTTTCCCAAAACACTGCTGATTTTATCCTCGAGAAATTCGCGTATTTCACTTACAAAAAAATCATGCAGCACTTCTGCCGGCATTTCCTCTATCATTCCATCATAAAATTCATTTACAATCACCATGTCACAATACCTCCTGTCTCAATCGCTCGTATTCTTTCTCAACTTCTAGATACAATCGCATCATATCTTCAGCATTCTCTGTTCTAAGCGGTTCTACTTCTTCAATCAGTCTTTCATAGAGCGGCGTAAGCCCGAGATTTCCGGCAACTCCTTTTAGCGCATGTGAATGTAAAAAAGCAGTATGTGTATCTCCTGCCTCAACTGCTTCTTTTAACTTGCACATCGTTTGATCCTCCAAAAAATCATCCAGACATTTCTTATACAAATCAACATCCCCAAGAAAACGTTCCAATGTACCTTCTACATCTGCCCCATAATTTTTCAATTTTAATACGAACCCGTCCATAAAAACCCCTTCATCTCCTCCAAATATTCCTGTCTCATCCCGCACAACTCAGCATAGAATCCATGTCGTCTCCGCTGGCATGTTTTACATGCATAATACTAATACTATTTTCCCATGTTTTTTTATTAATTATAACACTTCCTGAAAATATCTCAACCAAAACAGAACGTCTCTTGCGGCTTAATATTGTTGCAATTTCTTTTCGCGCAAGTATGCATGCTACGCAGCGTGTTTTAAAAGAAAAGCCCAATCAGATTGCATGATAACCTGATTGGGCATATAAGACTCACATACCGTTTTTATCTTCTTTTCTTTTTCTTACGTTTTTGAGAAACAAGCTCTTTCTTTGGCTCCGTTTCTTCTTTTTCTGTTTTTTGTTCCTCTTTCGGTTGCTTCACAGCTTTTGGTATTCTTACCAGCTTTTCCTTACCGATATGCAACTTAAACGAGAACCAAAGTCCCGATGCAATTGCGATTGAAGAATACGTACCACTGATAATACCTACGATTAATGGCAATGCAAAATCCTTAATCGTTGCCACTCCAAGAAGATATAATACAAATACCATAACAAATGTAGTCAAAGAAGTCATAATCGAACGCGTAATCGTCTGCGTAATACTCTTATTACCAATTTCCATTACGGCATCCGCATCCTTTTTCTCTCTTGCATTTGTCAGGTTCTCTCTGAATCGGTCAAAGATTACGATGGTATCATTGATGGAATAACCAATCAGCGTCAACATACATGCAATAAATGTACTTCCGACTGAAATTCTCGTCAGCGCATAACAGGTAAGTACAATCAAAATATCATGTACCAAAGCAAGTACTGCTGAAGAAGCATATCGAATATCCTTAAATCTAAACCAGATATAAATCAGCATTAAGATTGCAGCTATAATAACCGCCCATAATGCATCGCTTCTCATTTCCGAACTGATGGTAGAACTGATATTTGTATATTGAATATCTTCCTCTGCTACTCCAAAGTTCTCCTGAAGCGCTGTGCTCAATTCCTCACGCTCTTCTAAGTCAAGCGTTCTAGTCTTAATCACAATCGCATTCGAATCGCTAACATTTTGCGTCTGAATCGCACTGTCATTGGTTACTTCACTGACAACCGGTACAACCTCAGACTCTAACTCTTCTACTGTATAGTCCTTATCCATCTCAACTGTTGTAGAGGTACCGCCAACAAATTCAAGGGAATAATTAAGTGCACCATTGCCCTGATTGCTTTGGTAACCCATATAACCGAATCCGATTACGATAATCACAATCGAAACAAGGAAATAGATTCTTCTTTTTCCAATAAAATTAATGGTCTTTCTTGCTTTCGCTTTCCGATAAGCACGCTCATTCTTAACCCCAAGGCCATAGAATGATAACATCAAAATTCTAGAAATAACCAGTGCTGTAAACATAGAAAGAACAATACCAATCGCAAGTGTTGCAGCAAATCCTCGCACGGAACCAGAACCTCTTGCTCCTAACACAGCTGCAGCAATTAATGTTGTAATATTACCATCTACAATTGCCGAAAGTCCCTTCTTAAATCCGCTTTTTATTGAAACAAGCACGCTGTGGTCAGCTGCAAGCTCCTCTCTGATACGAGCAAATATAATAACATTTGCATCTACTGCCATACCAATCGACAAGATGATACCGGCAATACCCGGAAGCGTAAGCGTTACATCAAAGACATTAATAACACTTACCACCAATGCGGTATAAAGTGCAAGTGCAATTGCTGCAACCACACCCGGAACAGCATAAAATATAATCAGTAAGATCATTACAATCGCAAGACCAATTGCTGCTGCTTTTAAAGACGTACTAATCGCATCTGAACCAAGCTGTGCACTTACTACTTCTGACTGTACTTCTTCAAGCTCTACAGACAAAGAACCGATACGAATCATAGATGCAAGTTCTTCCGCTTCTTCATAGCTGTCCATACCTGTAATCTGCGCTGTTCCGCCTGTAATCTGACTTTGTACTGTCGGTGAAGAAATCGTCTCTCCATCATATACGATCGGGAGCTGCTGTCCCACATATTCACCGGTAATTTCTGCAAATGTTTCAGCCGCCTCATCTGTCAAGGTCAGCTCTACAACATAACCACTGTCATTGACATCACTTCCGGTAGATGCTGCCTGTGCATCGGCAATATCATCACCATCTAAGAACGCCTCTCCGTCCGGTGTTTGAAATTCCAATGAACCAGGTGTTCCAAGTTCTTCTAGCACCTCATTTGCATCGCTGACACCCGGAATCTCAATGGTAATTCTGTCATCCCCCTGCTGATATACGCTAGCCTCAGTACTGTAACTTTCAGCTCTTCGTTGCAGCTTGTAGATCGTATCTGCCATATCTTCCGATGATGGAGCTCCGTCTACTGCTTCATAAGTAATACTAACGCCACCTGCCAGATCCAATCCAAGCTTGATTCCGGCATCTTCCTTATCCTTGGTTGCTGACAAAACTCCGAAAGCATAATATCCAAGTGCTGCGATAATCGCTACAATGATGATAATCGCAACTATGCTCTTTGACTTTTTCATTGTTTTCCTTCTTCCTTCCTAGTTATAATTCCTGCGCTTTTGCTGCTTCTAACATAATCGCACATTCAATTCGTTTTTTTTGTAACTCGCACCCTACGTCATAGGCATCATGGATACTTCCATGAAAATTAAAGGAATTCGCTGCACAACCGCCGCTACAATAAAACTTTGCAAAACATTTTCTGCACTTTTCCTTCGAATATACGTTACAACTCTTAAACTCTGTCTGAAGATCTTTATTTTCAATTCCGGTAAATACCGTTCCCATCAAGAAATCTTCATTTCCCACGAATTGGTGACATGGATAGAGCTCTCCTGTTGGTGTAACTGCCAGATACTCTGTCCCAGATCCGCATCCTGACAAGCGTTTTGCCACACACGGGCCACCTTCTAAATCTATCATAAAATGGAAAAAATTAAAAGTCTTTCCTAACTGATTTCTCTTTCGCATTTCTGCTGCCAGACGATCATACTCATCAAATAATTTCGGAAGATCTTCCTGCGTAATTGCATAATCATCCTCCGGCTGCGCTACTACCGGCTCTACCGAGATCTGCTCAAACCCAAGATCTGCCAAATGAAGCACATCCTTAGCAAAGTCTAAGTTGTGATGGGTAAATGTCCCACGCACATAATAATTTTCCTGATTTCTGCTCTTGGCAAATTCTTTGAATTTAGGAACGATAATATCATAACTGCCGGCGCCTTTTGGGAACGGTCGCATGCGGTCATTGACTTCCTTACGCCCATCAATACTCATAACCACATTGCTCATTTCCCGATTGGCAAATTCCATGACATCCTCGTTTACCAGCGTACCATTTGTGGTAAGTGTAAAACGAAAATTCTTACCATGTAATTTCTCTTGCTCTCTTCCATAAGCAACCAGCCTTTTTACCACATCAAAATTCATCAGTGGTTCTCCGCCAAAGAAATCCACTTCCAGATTCCTTCTGCTACCCGAATTGGCAATCAAAAAATCAAGTGCCGCTTTGCCAACTTCATAGCTCATAAGTTCTCTTTTTTGACCATGATATTCCCCTTCTTCTGCAAAGCAATACTTGCAGGACAAGTTACAATCATGAGCAATATGAAGACATAATGCTTTTACAACTGTCGGTCTTTTGGAAAAGTCAAAAATATAATCTTCATATTCGTCTTTGGTAAAGAGCATTTCCTGATCAATCAGTTCTTGAATCTCTTCAAGTGCTTCTTTTAACTCTTCTTCGTCATAATGCTCGGATAATTTTTGTATTATTTGCTCCGTAGAATTTTCTTCATAAATCTCAAGCACATCATATACAACATCATCCACCACATGAATTGCACCACTGTTCACGTCTAGAACAATGTTAAAACCATTGTTTTTAAATTGATGTATCATCTCTTAAAATTACCTTTCTGAAAAAGCGGGTCTTATACACATCCTCGCGGAACTTTTACCACCGCCTAAGCGTATACCCCGACTGCGTTAAATAACGCAATAACAGACCGTATGAAACCATACGGCCTGTCTTAACATTCTTTTTTGTTTCTTCAAAATCCTTACTTGCTATGCTCGCAGCTTTGATTTCCTACTGTACAAGAAGTCTTGCAAGCTGACTGACAAGAAGTCTGGCACTCGCCACATCCGCCTTTTTTAACTGTATTTTGTAATCTCTTTGTATTTAATGTCTTTACATGTTTCATAAAGCACACTCTCCTTTATACTAAGCATTTAATTTTGTCTAGTATAACATACCGCCTTTTGAATGACAAGGCATAACACTTCAATTCCTTCTTTCCTAACTTGTCATTCTTTCACACATACTATATAATGAGAAAAAATTTTATCATTTTAAGGAAGGTGGAATTTCTTTGGACCCCTATGACGCGATCCGACTAATTATAGTAATTTTATTAATTTTTTTATCGGCTTTTTTCTCTTCTTCAGAGACCGCTTTTACAACAGCCAGTAACATAAGACTACGTACTTTGGCTGCAGACGGAAACCCAAAAGCCCAAAAGGCCTTAGATCTTTGCAACAATATTGAGCGACTATTAAGTGCAATCTTAATCGGAAATAATGTTGTAAATCTATCCGCTTCATCTTTAGCAACCACATTGGGAATCCATCTTTTTGGAAGTATTGGTGCAGGTATTGCAACCGGCGCGCTGACAATTATTGTTTTAATCTTTGGCGAAATTGCACCTAAGAATTATGCAACTCGCAATTCCGAGAAGATTGCTATGAAATACAGTGGTTTTTTTACTGCCTATTCCACAGTATTAAGACCGATTATCTTCATAATTACAGCAATTGCCATGGGATTTTTAAAGCTGTTTCGTGCCGATACCGCTTCCATTGATGATGTCATGACAGAAGAAGAACTCAAAACGATTGTAGATGATTCTCATGAAAATGGAATGATTGAACCGGAAGAACGACAGATGATTTATAACGTGTTTGATTTTGATGATGCACAGGCAAAAGAAATCATGGTTCCCCGTCCTGATATGGACTTTGTAAAACTCAATGATACATATGAAGAAGTCATTGAAATTTATCGAAAAAACATGCATACCCGTCTTCCAATTTACGAAGACTCCACCGATAACGTAATCGGCATCCTAAATATAAAAGATCTACTGTTAATCGAAGACACCAATCACTTTTCCATTCGTGATTACATTCGTGAAGCATTCTTTACGTTCGAGCATCAGACCCTTGATGACCTATTTGCACAAATGCGAAAAGAATCTGCTTATATTGCAATTGTTTTGGATGAATATGGCGCAACAGCCGGAATGATTACACTTGAAGATCTTCTTGAAGAAATTGTCGGAGAAATCCGAGACGAATACGACGGAGATGAAAAGGATGATTTAGAACAAATCGGTGAAGGCGAATATCTCATTCAAGGAGTTATGAATCTTGAAGATTTAGGCAAGGAAATCGGCATTCCGCTTTCGAGCGAAGACTATGATTCTATCGGCGGATATCTGTTAGAAAAACTCGATCATCTGCCAAATGAGAAAGACAGTCTAATTACAGATGATGGGTTATTCTTCCGTATCGAAAAAATGGATAAGAACCGTATCGATACTATATATATGAAATTACCCAAACCACCTGTAACCGACAAAAAAAGTAACTAAACAAAAGAATGTCACCTCGGCGACATTCTTTTTTAGTGCTTTTTATTTTGTAAGTGTAAATTCTTTGGTCAATTCCTCCACAATCTTTCTTGCCTTTGGAATTGCTTCTTGTCTTTCCTTTACAATCATCGCAATTGCCTGTGCAATGCGATCCATCTGTGGCTCTTTCAAGCCTCTCGTAGTTGCTGCAGGTGTTCCAAGACGAACACCACTTGTAACAAACGGCGACTTTGGATCATTTGGAACCGTGTTCTTATTCGCCGTAATATGTGCTTCATCAAGCATCTTCTCAAGTTCTTTTCCTGTCATCTCATCTTTTCTAAGATCCACAAGCATCAGATGGTTATCCGTTCCACCGCTGACGATATCAACGCCGCGGCTCATTAGTCCTTTTGCCAATGCCTGTGCATTATTGATGACCTGCTGCTGATATTCTTTAAATGCCGGATCTAATGCTTCCTTAAAACATACTGCTTTACCGGCAATCACATGCATCAGTGGACCGCCTTGAATTCCCGGGAATACTGCCTTGTTGAAATTATATTTCTTAGCAACCTCTTCACTTGAAAGAATCATCCCACCTCTTGGTCCTCGAAGCGTCTTATGCGTTGTTGTTGTAACAACATCTGCATATGGAATTGGACTTGGATGTAGTCCGGCAGCTACAAGACCGGCAATATGCGCCATATCAACAAACAAAACAGCCCCTACTTCATCTGCAATTTCTCTAAATTTCTTAAAATCAATGATTCTTGCATATGCACTGGCACCTGCAATTATCATCTTAGGCTTACATTCTTTGGCAATTTTAAGTACTTCATCATAATCAATGAATCCTTCATCATTAACCCCATAAGGCACAATATTAAAATATGAACCGGAAAAATTCACCGGACTTCCATGTGTCAAATGTCCACCATGATCCAGATTCATTCCCATCACAGTATCATTCGGCTGTAGGATTGCAAACTGCACTGCCATATTAGCCTGTGCGCCCGAATGCGGCTGAACATTTACATATTCACAGCCAAACAGTTTCTTCGCCCGCTCAATAGCAAGTGTCTCAACAACATCAACACATTCACAGCCTCCGTAATATCTCTTACCGGAATATCCTTCCGCATATTTATTCGTCAGCACACTTCCCATTGCTTCCATCACTGCGCTACTCACCCAGTTCTCCGATGCAATCAACTCAATGTGACTACTTTGACGGTCATATTCCGCCTGAATAGCATTCGCTATTTCCATATCCGTACTTTTTAAATCACCCATGATGACCCCTTTCTTTTCTTTTCCCATATTATCGTTAAAATGAATACGCATCACGCATTCACAATTATAGCGAAATCTCCTTTTTATTTCAAGCAGATACCATTCCCTCACTACCGTATGTGCAAGGGTAATAAGAGGAAGAAAAATTTTTTCTATTCTCATTCATTCTTAATAAATTCTTTATTGACAACGAGATATAAAATTTCTATAATCCGAAAAGAGATTGGAGTAAAAAATAATTTACAATATTCACATTTTATTCACATCTTATGGTTAGAATATTTTTATTTATACAATGTATTCGCATAGGAAATAAGTTAACTGCCTGAACGCCGCTTCTGCGTCAAGGCTCTTAGAGCAAGTTCTAAATACGCTCTGTGAATCAGGGTATCTTTAATAAAAGGAGGGCAAGCTTTGCTTGTTTAATTATATGGGAAAGATTATTAAATTATTAAAAAAAATCCTTACAGGAATTCTAATTATTCCTTCCACCCTTTATATGGTTTTTGAATTTTTTTCAAAACATGTAAGAGCATTTCGCAGCAAAATGAATGCCCTAGACAATCGGCTTCGTAACAAGATTGAGAGTAATCCTCGTGTCATCAAGGCTGTTAGATTCATGAACAAATACTCCTTGATTATGCATTTTATTTTGGCTTCACTGACGGTCTATGCAATTGAAAGTATTTCCAGACATTCCATGATTGATGCCTTAGGATTCGTTACGGATACACCGGTTCGTTTCTTATATAATGTCATGATTGTTTTTGTATGTCTTCTTCTTGCATACCCGTTTCGCTGCCGCATGTTTATCCGAACCTTTGTCACGGTAGCCTGGCTGATTCTCGGTTCTATCAACGGAATTATTCTTGCGAACCGTGTTACGCCGTTTAACTTTACCGATTTTAAGATGATTAGCGATTTATTTGCTATGACCAATAACTACATTTCAATCCCGCAGATTATTGCCATCTGCGCCTTTATTGTGTTCTTGGTTGTATATATGATTATGTTCGCAATTAAAAGTCCTAAGTTCAAAGCTCGTCCAAGACGCGGCATTGCCATCTGTGGACTGCTTGTCAGCTTAGTATGTGTACCTTCTGTTACGAATGCTGCTGTTGCTACAGATGTTCTTGCGGATTACTTTGGTAATCTCGCACAAGGATACAAAGACTACGGTTTTATTTACAGCTTCTCAGCAAGTGTAATTGATCGTGGAATGAATCAGCCTAGTGATTATAGCGAAGAAGCAATCGAGTCTATTACGGAGCAGGTAGAAGAACAGACTTCCACAAGTGATCAACCAAATATCATCTTTGTACAGCTTGAAAGTTTTATTGACCCATATACGGTGAAGTTCTTAAATTACTCAGAAGATCCTACACCGAATTTCCATAAATTGATGGAGAATTACACATCCGGCTATCTTCAGGTTCCTGTTGTAGGTGCCGGAACAGCCAATACCGAATTCGAAGTCATGACCGGTATGAGTATTGAATACTTTGGACTTGGCGAATATCCATATAAGACAGTATTAAAATCACAGGTCTGCGAAAGTATTGCCTCTGATTTATCAGCAATTGGATACAGCACACATGCCGTTCATAACAATGGCGGTAATTTCTATGGTCGTGCCAATGTATTTTCTAATCTTGGTTATGATACCTATACTTGTAAAGAAGTTATGGATATCCGTACTTATAACGAACTTGGAACCTGGGCAACCGATGATATCCTGACCGGTGAAATCGAAAAATGCCTTGACTCAAGTGAAGATCAAGCCGATTACGTCTACACAATTACGGTTCAGTCTCACGGAAGCTATCCTTCTTATCAGGTATTTGAAGACCCTGAAATCGAAGTCACCGGAGCTGAGACAGAAGAAGAAAATTATCAATGGGAATACTTCATCAATGAAATCCACGAAGTTGATACCTTTATCGGCGAATTAGTAGAGATGCTATCCGAACGAGATGAAGACACGATGTTGGTATTATATGGCGATCATCTTCCAACTATGGGACTGACAGAAGACGATATGACCACCGGTTCTTTATATGATACCCAGTATGTAACCTGGAACAATTTTGGTCTTGAACAACAAGATAAAGATGTTACAACCTATCAGCTGACTTCTTATATTACGGATTTATTAGATATTCATGAAGGAACCATCTTTACTTACGAACAGGAAAATAATGTTTATGATTCGTCTGATGAGGATTATAAAGAATACAAAAACAACTTAGAGCTATTACAATATGATATTTTATATGGCAATAATTATGTATATGACGGCTCAGAAAATGCCCCTGTTGCCAGCGATATTGTAATCGGCATTGATGACGTAGAACTCAACAATGTCTACTATGACGAAGAAAGCCAAACACTTCGTGTCTATGGTAGCAACTTCACACAATGGAGTAAGATTTATCTCAATGATGAGAAACTTTCCACCACGTATGTATCAAATAAATACCTCTACGCAACGGATGTCTCAATCGATGATGTTGCCTCCATTGTTGTCAATCAGGTTGGTTCTAAAGAAACAATCTTTAGAAGCTCGAATGAATTGATTTACACACCTTCTGAATCAGAAGAATCTGTAAGTGAATAATAAAACAGGATGCGGTGCTTTTCCAAGCTGCCACATCCCATAACTCCAAAGAAAAACCTGCCGTGCTTTAGCGGCAGGTTTTTGTCAAGACTCGCACGCGAGTCTTGCGCGCCGGATTCGGGTCTGCTTCAGCAGACAAATTCCTGTCCGAATCCGTGTGCATCCTCGCGGAGCGTTTAACTCAGTCGGAGCTTGTTCTCCGACTGAGTTAAAGACTCGCTCTGTCTTTGTTACTTATACAATTATGCCTGTACCTTATGCTCTAACAATTCGACAAGTTTTCGATGCGCACTCTTAACATCTTCATGACGAAGATATGCCATCTCACTACAAAGAATCTTAACTGATTTTTTTAGAAAACTCTCATCACTACTGGTAATCTTCTTTCCAATATGCTCTCTTGTCACCTTGTGCTCATACAGTGTTTTTATCAAACGAAGTACTTTACCGGCATCTGCCGACTTTAATATTTCTCTATACTCTTCATCCTTTTTCCTTGCATCTCGCACCTTGATGGATTCAAGGTTATCTACACTCAACAGCAGTGTCTCCATCTCTTCAAGATTCATCACAGATCTTGAATGCACCTTTTTAGAATCAACAGGTGTTGTAATTGACACCTCGTTTTCTCCAAATGGAACGAGCGTGTAGTATAAAGCTCCATCCTGTTCTTTTGAAAATGTACTTTCTCCAATGTTATTCACAATGCATGCCCCTTGTGCTCCATATACAATACATTCGCCTACATGATACATCTTCCCTCTTCGCCTCTTTTCTCTTAAAATCTACTGATTATGTCGCCCCAAACAAGCATCTAGTTCTTTTATCCTAATTATTGTAAATCATCACGTCGCCCAGTTAGTATTATAACACGTTTTTTATTATTTCATAAGTAAAATTTTACTTTACAAACGCCCTTTCTTCACTCATAATATAGAAGATTATAACTATTTGACAAAAAAGAGAGGTATTATTCTATGAGCGATATTATAGCTAAAGTTAACGGAACTACCATCACAAGTGATGATGTAGACAAATTTATTGCATCTTTATCCCAGCAGCAGCGTATCTATGCAGCTGATCCAAATTTTCGTACACATTGCAGCCAGCAATTAGTAGAACGCGAATTATTCTACAATCTTGGAATCGAAGATGGTGTTGAAGATACACCAGACTACAAAGAAACCATGGAAGCTTTCCGCAAGAATCTGATTGGTCGTATTGCAATCACCAATCTATTCAAAGACATTGAATCTTCTGAAGCTGAGATGAAAGAATATTATGAAAAACACAAAGACGACTTCAAGAAAGGAGCCGTTGCCAGTGCACGTCATATTCTTGTTGATGAGGAAGCTAAGTGTAAGGAAATCAAGGATGAGATTGCCAAAGGAGATATCACTTTTGCGGATGCCGCTAAGAAATATTCCAGCTGTCCATCCAAAGAAAACGGCGGTGATTTAGGTACTTTTGAGCGTGGTCAGATGGTTCCTGAATTTGATGAAGTAACCTTTACCGGTAATTTGAACGAAGTTCTTGGACCTGTTAAAACACAATTTGGTTACCACCTGATTTTTATTGAGAATCGCAAAGATGCCTCTGTTGCTACTTATGAAGAAGTGGAAGAACAGATTCGCCAGGCTATCGTTGAAGGAAAACAAAATTCTGTATACGAAGCTAAGGTTGCAGAATTAAAGGATAAGTTCTTAGAAGACTAATCGCATATACCTACGACAAAACAAATGAAAAAAATACCGCTTTGGAAGTATTTTCCAAGCGGCATTTTTTATGTAATGATTTGAGGTCAAGACTCGCTCGCGAGTCTTGCGCGCCGGATTCGGATCTGCTTCAGCAGACAAATTCCTGTCCGAATCCGTGCGCATCCTCGCGGAGCGTTTAACTCAGTCGGAGCTTGTACTCCGACTGAGTTAAGCATATGCAAGCTGCTCGCCAAGTGCAACACATTCTGCTTTTGCAGCATCATCCGGAGCTTCCTGGCAGATGAGACCTTCACCATTTAATACCGATGCACCTGCACCGTTCATACGATCAACCCAGTCTCGCATCCATTCACCATCGCCCCAGCCATAAGAGCCAAATAAAGCAAGTGTCTTGCCTGCAGCAGCTGACTCAAACTCAGCTACCCATGGCTCCATCTCGCCTTCCTCTAACACTTCAACTCCCATTGATGGGCATCCAAGAGCAAGCTTTGTTGCGCCTTTTACCTGATCCACTGTGATATCCGATACATTTACAACTTCAGCTTCCTTTCCTGCCTTCTTAACGCCTTCTCCGATTGCGTTAGCCATTTCAAGAGTATTTCCTGTTCCTGTCCAATAAACTACATAAATCTTATCCATGGTTCCTCCTATACGGCAATCGATTTCATTGCCACATTCTGATAATATTTTAGGATCTGTTCAATCGTCATGCCTTCTGCATACATCACAAGCATACATTCACGTGCCTGATCATATTCCTCAAACAAAGCACGCTTTACTGCCGCATCCTTATATACTTTCCAATATCCCGAAAACAAAAATTGCGTTCCCTGCTTTCTGACAAAACCCACAACATCTTCAATCGGATAGCCCAAAAACAATCCCATCTCATGCGGAAAATCTGTCTTCGTAAGGATATGCGCGCGATATCTTTCACGAAATCGAAGTAATAGACTAGTCAAATTCTGATCACAATAACCGAGACTTTCAAGATAACTACGATTCCACTTTTCATTCAGATAGGCCACTAAAGCTTCCTTTCGAAACACCAAAAAGGTAACCCTCTCACCGTCATCTAATAACAGATAATAAGAAACATTCACCATCTTAAGCAAGCGAACTAGTTTTGGCACTTCTCTTTTGTGAATCCTAAGCAAATTCGAAACTTTAAGTTGCGCAATCAGTGGTGCACACTGTAGGATTAGCTGCATTCCCAATTTGCCGGAATTCAATTTTTGTACAATTTCTAAAGCTTCACGACTCATGACTTCTCCTTTATTAGATACTTCTAACATCAGTAATTGTACTCTATCCCAGTGTCGTTGTCAATATATATCTAATCATAATTATATACCTCTAACTTAAATTTCAGACAGATTCCTTTGCTAAGTGATAAGTCGAATAAGTCTTCCCCAAAACCGGAAAAATCCCCCGTCTATGCCAAATACATAGAAACGGGGGATTTCTCAGACTGAGTGAAAAATATGATTTCATGATTTACTTGCTTCATATGCTGCGCGAACCGCTTTCGCAAGTTGATCCGGACATGACGTCGGCTTCCTTCCGCAGGTGATTCCGGTTAAACGCTCCTCAATCTCATCAACGTTCATTCCATCCACCAACGAACAGATTCCCTTCTGATTGCCATCACACCCTCCAATAAACCGTACATTGCTTACTACCTGATCTTCAATATCAAGCACTATCTTCGCTGCACAAGTCATCGTACAATCATATTCGTAATGCATATTAACCTCTTCCTTTCCAATCATTTCACTCATTATAATAAAGCAGCTATATCTGAGTCAATATCTTCCGGCTTTTTATTTGGCGCAAATCTCGCAACCACATTTCCATCACGATCAACCAAAAACTTTGTAAAGTTCCATTTAATCTTGCTTCCTAACTTGCCCTTCTTTTGTGATTTGAGATACGTAAATAAAGGCTCTTCATTCGCACCATTTACGTCTATCTTATGGAACTGCTTAAACGTAATCCCAAATCGTCCGGTACAAAATGTTGCAATCTCCTCATCTGACCCCGGAGCCTGATTGGCAAATTGATTACAAGGAAAATCCAAAATCTCAAAGCCCTGTTCTTGATACTTATCATATAAATCCTGTAATCCATCGAACTGCGGTGTAAAGCCACAACCGGTTGCTGTATTCACAATTAATAAAACCTTACCCTTATACTCTTCTAACGATACATCCAAACCTTTTTGATCTTTTACTGTGTAATCATAAATACTCATAATTATGTCTCCTTTTCTTTTATATTGTGTGCTATTCAATTGTGTTCAATCTTTATATCGTTATATTACTATGCATTTCCTTCTTTGTCAACAACAAAAATAATTTTTTTCAATCCTCGCGGAGCGTTTAACTCAGCAAAAAACAGGCACGAAGGTATCTCTTTTAATGCCTTCGTGCCTGTTTCTTGCCTAGACTTTATATTGAAGCAACACTTTAATGACTCGTTGCATCGCTTCTAAAGCGCTATCAATGTCTTGCTTTGTGTTGTAAAATGCCGGTGAAATGCGAACCGCCTTATCCGCACCAAGTGAGGCCAACGCCGGTTGTGCGCATAGGTTGCCCGATCGAACTGCAATCCCCATCTTGTCTATCATGCTGGCCAAATCGTACGGATGGACGCCCTCTATTTCAAACGACACTGCGCCTGCTCGAATCTTTGGATGACCAAATATTCGTACACCTTCTATCTTTTCTAACCGTTCAACTGTATAAGCTAATAATTCTTCTTCCCAATTTCGTATCGCAAGAAAATCATGTTCATTTATATAACGCACCGCCTCTGCAAGACCAATGGCACCGGTTATATTGGGAGTTCCCGCTTCAAAGCAGTGCGGAATCGGGCCCCAGGTTGTTTCTTTTTCCGTAACCAGATCCACCATGCCTCCACCAAATCGAACTTTCTTGAGATTATTTAAACACTCTGTTTTTCCATACAAAACACCAATTCCTGTAGGACCTAGCATCTTATGTCCGGAGAAACAATAATACTCACAATCAAGATCATGTACATCAATGCCTTGATGCAAGATTCCCTGTGCCCCATCGATCAATACCTTGGCCTTGTATCGATGCGCAAGTGCAACAATTTCTTTAATCGGATTAACTGTTCCTGTCAAATTGGTCACATGTGCAACTGCCACAAGACGAACCTGTCGAGTCTTTAGCATCTCTTCCATATAATCAAGATCTAATTCCCCATCCTTAGCCGGACATACCAAAAACTCTGCTCCACTACGAAAGCATGCCTGCTGCCACGGAACATAATTCGAATGATGCTCAAGCTGCGTAACCATAATCGCGTCCTGTTTCGTTAGCATCTCCCGATAGCCTGCGGCTACGATGTTAATTGCATCCGTTGTCCCGGCAGTAAAGATTATGCTCCCCTCCCGGCAACCGACAAATTGTGCAATCAATTCTCGTGCATCTTCTACTTTCTTTGTAGAAATCTCACTCAGCTGGTGAATGCCTCTATGAATATTCGCATGGTCTTGCATATGATGTTTTGCAATGCTCTCTATCACTTGCCTAGGCATCTGAGAAGTTGCCGCATTGTCCAAATAAACAAGTGTGTGATTATGAACCTTTCTGTCTAAAATAGGAAAATCAGCTCTCCATTGATGATACATCTTCTCCTCCTAGTATCTCATATATGTAATCAACCAATTCCGTTACCGTTGTCACATTCGATAACTTCTCGGGATTTGGTGGGAGCTCTAGATCTTTTTGTACAGCATATAAAAGCAATACCTTCTTCGTCGACTCCGATGTCGCATGATCACACGGCGTTGCTGTATCGAGCTCATGAATCAATTTTACATCAAGCTTCATTGTTCTTGCAAGACTCAAAGAAGCAAGCGCTTTAATATCATCCTCCTTAACATCCGGTGCAAGAAGGTATTTGGATAATACATAACGTCTTACATGTTCCTCAATAAATTCCCGCGTTGGATTCTTATTTGCCTTAATCTGTTCGGCTTCCTTTGAGGTTGCTTCCTTTGCTTTATTCAATATATTTATAACTAATTGTCTTCTTTGTTTCGCATCCATGATTGCTCTCCTCTACAGACATTTTTTTGCATATTCTTGTATCGAGTTGACAACCGCATGAAGTCCCTTAAATCGATCTGTCGAAATCTGTCTGGCAATATTCGTTTCCGAAATAAAACGAGGTTCATATTCTATTATTTCCTGTGGAGTTCGATTATTAAGTAAGGACACTATAATCGAAATAATCCCCCGAATAATCAGTGCATCACTGTCTGCAAGCACCATTACCTTACCATCCTTATAAGAAAGCTTGAGCCACACTCCGGATTGACACCCCGGCACCTTATTGTCATCTCGCTTTTCTTCTGATGGAATTTTAGGCATCTCACAGGAAATCTGCAATAAGTATTCATATTGCAAAAACCAGTCTTCTAACATATTAAGATCTTCAATGAAGGTATTTTCGTCTTTTGCAATTGTCATTCTAGCCATATTCTCACCGCCTGTTCCTACCTTGCCAAAAGGGGTAGGAGCACAAAAGATGTACTCCTACCAAGAGAGAGTATTATTTCGAATCCCCACCTGCGCTAACGCTTAGAGGTGGGGGATTTCTCCGATGTCAAGACTCGCTCGCGAGTCTTGCGCGCCGGATTCGGGTCTGCTTCAGCAGACAAATTCCTGTCCGAATCCGTGCGCATCCTCGCGGAGCGTTTAACTCAGTCGGAGCTTGTACTCCGACTGAGTTAAACACTGTAAACTTCAAGTCCTAATGCTTCCCCTAATAGTTCAAGTTCTTTGGTATAATCCCCGTATACAAACGGAAGATGATTTCCGAAATTCAACTGAGCCTGGTAGAACTTCTCCTGATCTGCCACTCGATATACCACATATCCATTACAGTTATCAAGATCATAATCACCACCGGCTACGATTTCACCTTTGCCCACGAAAAGCTTGGTACAATCAGGAGAAATACGACAGATTGTGATATTTTTTCCTTTGTCACGATTCCAATCATAACGAAATACTGCTCCAAATCCTTGATCATATGCGAAATGACGAACTGCATACGGCTGATTTTTTTCATCAATTCCATGTAATTTACGATTCGGTGTTGAATGTGCTGTATGATAAAGATTGGTTAAATCCTCAACGCCTGCAAGATCTTCTATATGGAAACGTCTCATCGGGCGAATCGTATTTTCTTCAGGCAGATAAACTAACGGATTGGTATTTCCCATAAATGGTGCGTGATTCGAAATCGTTGACAAGATAAGCATTGTTAATACGCCATCCACATCATATTCACAAGCAGAAGGAATACCCTGTTCGTTTAACAATGAATGTGTCAAACAGAAGGTAAATCTTTGCTCATTTAATCTTCTTGTTGAACATGCATCCGGACATGGCGCTGTAAATCCACAGCAATCATGCAAATCTAAGAGCTTCTTTACTTCCACATAAGCCAGACATGAGCGAATCATTTCCTGACGTTCAATTCCTGCTTCATCCGCACCGGCAAGCAGATCGTCTGCAAGTTTTTCCGCTTCCTTGATATCTTCATCTGTTACATTTGGCGTATTCATACGACCCGGTGTCGTATAATTACCACCTTCCGGAAGTGGCATCATGTAATCAAACAGTTCATGCAAATTGAGGAAACGGAAGTTGGTGCCAAATTTTGTGGTTGCTCTTTCTAAGGAAAGGAAGGTGTCATTGGCACTCTTTGATACGTTAGAATCAAAACGAACTGCTAAAAGAACGTTCGCCTTCTTTAATGCCTTTCTTACGCGAAGTACTCTCATCTGCTGTGCAACACCTTCCCAGGTGAGCGGTGCGTAGCATTCAAGACCCATGTTTCGAATAACCGCTGTAACCGCTGTAAGGTCACAGCAAGTAGCCGGATCTTGGAATATCGGCTTCTTTGTTCTTTGTGCCAATTCAATAATCAAACCACTTCGTGCGATTCCTCCTGACATCATAAAGACATCAATTTCTTCCTTGTCTGTAGTCATTGCATCGAAGGCAGCTTCCGGAATCTTCCAGTCATCATGACAAGGAAGAAACAGTGGCTCTAACAGATTCACAGCTTCCTTTGGCATATTCTCTTCTACTAATTTGAAGAAATCCTTTTGCAGTTCCTGTGCCAAAATACCTTCATATTCAGGTGTTAATGCTTCCCCTTTCGCAAAACGGCATGGTCCTTCATAGTAATACTGGTGCTGTAAGCCTAAGAAAATCGGCTTTACGTTGAGCTTTACATCAAGTCCTCTTGTAATCATAAAATGTGACCCCCTTAAGATCATAGTTTGGGACGCGTATGATCGCGTCGTTGTTTTGTTCTAATCACACCATACCATCAAAAGGATTCTCATTTCATCAGGAACCATCCCAATTTTATCTCCCTATACTTGTGCATTCTGTATAAAACAAAAGTTAGAATATATCAACATCTCTTTTTCCCGGCAATTATATTTTTATTCCTACCGCTATCGTATGATTATGTTTTCCCCACATAAGACACTTTCTTGTATAAAATTCCAGGATTTTCAATTACAGATATAGATCTATTGTTCGCTATAACTTATCCTGCTCCTTCTTTTTTGTAATTTCCTCCAATAGTTTCTCTGTTTTTTTATATACTTCTACAATTTTTCCTCTTTTTAAAGCCTCTATGTTGTCATTCTTACTTGTAACATCTTATAATCTTTATATGAAACAACAATTTTTTTTAATTTGGAGCGAAATTATGAAAAATAACTTTTCTATCACCTTACAAATTCTTCTATCTGAACTTGATATTTCACTTGAGAATGAAATTCCCGATCGCGAGACCCCTTCTTTTGTCGGTTTCACCTTGTACACTTCTACAATAGTTTTATCCTCTGATAAAATTGTATTAGGTGCATTAACGGATATTCTTCCAATCGCCAAAAGCAATCCGGATATTTTCTTTCTATGTATTCGCGACCGCTATCATGACGAACACGAACCGGATGAACTTGCAAGTCACGTACTCATTCTAAAGACCAATGCAGGACTGGCTGATATTATCAACAAGGTCTCGGTTATCTTTGACCGCCATCGTTCCTGGCAAACGGCAATGGCTCTTTCTGTTTCTCGCGAAAAAGGTCTCCAAGACCTAATGGACATCAGCGAGCACATTCTTGACAATCATGTAGATATTTTAGATTCCACTTTCAAGTTGCTTGCCTATACCAAACATCTAGTTTCTGATGATCCTACAACACAATCCCTGATTGAACACGGCTATCATAATGAAGAAACGATTGAAAAATTCCGCAAATACAGACGTCTTGAGCAATTCGCCACGCAGACAGGCCTGATTCTTTCTGATGATTATCTGATGACCCAATACGAGACGGTAAAGAAAATCTTTCATGTAGGCGGACATCCGTCTATCTATGTCATTATGCAATGTAATCGCTACAAACCGGATGCTTACCGTCTCGACATCTTTGATATATTTTTACATTATGTTGAATATTATGCCAAAACCGATCGTTTTCATCGCTTTTCCTCTGCTGCATCCAAGCAATATATCTTAGATCTTTTAGAAAACAATATTCGCACACAAGATGAAGCCATCACGCGTTCCTCCAATGCCGGCCTGCCATTCCAGCAACAATACATCCTGCATCAGATTGGATTTGATGATGTCTTTAATATTCCTTGGGACAATCTTACGCAGCGTATTCAGGACGCTTTGCCATTTTCCTATGTTTTACAATACAATCGCAAAATAGTCATTTTACATAACCAAAGTAATCAGACCGATCACCTAATCACCGTTCATAGCGTGCTGAATCAGGCTCTGCAAAAATATCCCTGCCTTGTCGGTACTAGTAATATCTTTCATAATCTGTGGGAAATAAAAGCTGCCTATGATCAGGCAAATTGCGCCATAGAACATGGCGCTCATGTAAGACAAATCAAAGAAACCGACTATACACCGGTCTCTTATTATACCTTTGAAGAAAGTTTTTTAACGCTTCTTGTTGCTAAAAGTTTTCATTCCTCGCCTAACATTTTTCAAAACAGTTTTATGTTTTGTGCGATCCGCTTGCTTCTTGATTATGACCGGAAGCATAATAGTAATCTGCTAAAACTTTTAGAAACCTATTTAAAATGCAATCGTAAGGCAACCGACACAAGTGAAAAGCTCCACATGCATCGAAATACCGTATTGTATCACATGGAGCGAATCGAAAAGCTTCTAGATGTCTCTCTAAATGATTCCGAGGTATGTCTAAAGCTTCAGCTTGGAATCGAAGCGTATACCTGTAACATGATTGAAATTCATTTTTGACGCAGTCGGAGCACAAGCTCCGACTGAGTTAAAAACTCAATTACATTTTTCGAACCATGAATCATGCGAAGATCATGCTTGAGATGATTAGTAATACTCCTATCTTTTCATATCTTTATACTCTCTCTTTCTAAAATTGGACAAAGAGTCATCTTGCAGCCTCTTTGTCCAATATGATATCTATTCCGTAAATAATGCAGTCGAATAATAACGATCTCCACTATCCGGAAGCAACGCAACAATTACCTTTCCCTTGTTTTCCGGTCTTTTTGCTAATTCAATTGCTCCATAAAGCGCTGCACCGGACGAGATTCCAACTGAAATTCCTTCTTTTTTCGCTAACAATTTTGCAGTATCAAAGGCATCCTGATTTGGCGCTTTTAAAACCTCATCATAAACATTCGTATTTAATACATCCGGAACAAATCCTGCTCCGATTCCCTGTATCTTATGCGCACCGGCAGTTCCTTCTGACAGTACCGGAGAGTCTTTTGGTTCTAATGCTACTACTTTAATTGCCGGATTTTGTTCTTTTAAAAACTCTCCGGTTCCTGTTACCGTTCCACCGGTACCAACTCCTGCAATAAAGATGTCAACATTTCCATCTGTATCCTTCCAAATCTCCGGACCTGTTGTAGCCTTATGTATTGCCGGATTGGCCGGATTCTCAAATTGCGCCGGTATGAAACTGTTTGGAATCTCCTTTGCAAGTTCTTCTGCTTTTGCAATGGCGCCTTTCATTCCCTTACTTCCTTCTGTAAGGACAATCTCTGCACCATAAGCTTTAATTATATTTCTTCTCTCCACGCTCATGGTCTCAGGCATGGTAAGAATCAGCCGATATCCTTTGGCAGCTGCAATTGCAGCCAGACCAATTCCCGTATTACCGGAAGTCGGTTCAATAATCACCGAGTCTTCCTTTAATAGTCCTTTTTGCTCTGCATCTTCAATCATTGCTTTCGCAATACGATCTTTCACACTTCCGGCCGGATTAAGATATTCCAGCTTCACAAGTATGGTTGCTTCTAGTCCAAGTTCCTTTTCAATATTAACCACTTCCACAAGTGGAGTATTTCCAATTAATCCTAAAGTTCCCTTATAAATATTTGACATAATAACCTTCCTCCTATAATGCAGCAAATCCATTTTCAAGATCTGCAATAATATCCTCAATATGTTCTGTTCCAATAGATAAACGGATTGTATTATCCTTAATTCCCTGATCTAATAATTCTTCCTTAGAAAGCTGTGAATGTGTCGTAGATGCCGGATGAATCACAAGACTCTTAACATCTGCAACATTGGCAAGAAGTGAGAAAATCTTTAAATTGTCAATGAACTTCCATGCTTCTTCCTTTCCTCCCTTGATTTCAAAGGTAAAGATAGACGCTCCTCCATTCGGGAAATATCTCTCATAGACAGCATGATCTGGATGGTCTGCAAGCGATGGATGATTCACCTTTTCCACCAGCGGATGATTCTGTAAATAAGAAACTACTTTCTTCGTATTTTCTGCATGTCTGTCTAAACGAAGTGACAGTGTCTCCACGCCCTGAAGTAATAAAAATGCATTAAATGGAGAGATGGTTGCTCCGGTATCTCTTAATAAAATTGCTCTTATATAGGTAACAAATGCAGCCGGGCCAACTGCGTCATAAAAGGAAATTCCATGGTAACTTGGATTAGGATCGGCAATATTTGCATACTTGCCGCTTTCTTTCCAATTAAACTTACCGGACTCTACAATAACTCCGCCAAGTGTTGTCCCATGTCCTCCAATAAACTTTGTTGCAGAATGAACAACAATGTCAGCTCCATGTTCAAACGGACGAATCCAATACGGTGTTCCAAATGTGTTATCCACTACAACCGGAAGTCCCTTTTGGTGTGCCAGTTGTGCAATTGCATCAATATCCGGAATATCACTATTCGGATTACCAAGTGTTTCTAAATAAATAGCTCTTGTATCTTCCTCAATTGCGTCTTCAATTTCCTTAAGATTATGCGCATCTACAAATGTTGTTCGAATTCCATATTGCGGAAGTGTATGTTCCAATAAATTATAGCTACCTCCGTAAATGGTTTTTTGTGCAACAATGTGTCCGCCATTTGCCGCAAGTGCCTGAATCGTATAAGTAATAGCCGCCGATCCGGAAGCAAGTGCCAAGGCTGCGCTTCCGCCTTCTAAAGCAGCAAGTCTTTTCTCTAAAACATCCTGCGTCGAATTGGTAAGTCTTCCATATATATTGCCTGCATCTGCTAGTCCGAATCTATCTGCAGCATGCTGACTGTTATGGAATACATAAGATGTTGTCTGGTAGATTGGAACTGCTCTTGAATCTGTTGCCGGGTCTGCCTGTTCTTGTCCAACGTGTAACTGTAATGTTTCAAATCTGTAATTGCTCATATTTCATTCTCCTTTTCATTTCTTATTTTTTTGATGTATGTTGTTGAATTTTTTGATGTTTATATCCTATCATTTTAGTATGATTTTGGATAATCCTTAACTTTTATCGTATGTGATAAATTTTACTTATCACGGCAACTCACCAGCTAAAACCGGCAGTTAAAGCAAATGTCAAAAAAAAAAGAATGCCACCTGGCATTCTTCTCCCGGTAAGTCAAGACTCGCTCGCGAGTCTTGCGCGCCGGATTCGGGTCTGCTTCAGCAGACAAATTCCTGTCCGAATCCGTGTGCATCCTCGCGGAGCGTTTAACTCAGTCGGAGCTTGTACTCCGACTGAGTTAAATTACCTGTTCATCCTATTATATTTCTTTGAATTTGAGGATTTCATCAATATACTGTTTTCCATAAGAAGAGATATGTTCTTTATCTCTTAAGATATATCCAATGGTTAAAGGATCTTGCTCTTTTAACTTGATGGATACTAGTCCTTTTAACACCACATGGTCTCCTGAAAGCATTCCCGAACCGATCGAATATCCATGAAGATCTGCTATCAGCTCCATCGTTGTTGCTCTATCATCTGATTTAATCAGCTTCTTAAAATCGTAATCTGCCATCGCTTCTTCCGTAAGATAAAAGTTCGTATCATCACTTTGATCAAACGAAACACATGGATAATCCGAAAGCTCCTCTATAGAAATTTCCTCTCTTTGGGCAAACTCATGATCTTCCCATACGTAGATATAAGTCTCACATACCATAAGAGGTGTGAAGATTAAACCATATTCTCGAATCAGTTTTTTTAAAACAGCTTCATTCGAACTTGTAAATGATATGATTCCCACTTCGCTTTTCATGGAACGCACATCCTCAAGAACTTCTCTGGTCTTTGTTTCATGAATGGAAAACACGAACTTCTCCGGGTCGTATTTTTGAAGCACATTGGTAAAGGCTTTGATGGAAAAGTTAAAATGCTGTGTAGATACAGAAAACCGCTCTTTATCCAAATCCTTCGAAAAATATCGATCCTCTAAGATGGCATATTGCCCAATCACCTTCTTGGCATATGTAACAAACTCTCTACCTTCCTCCGTTATAGAAATTCCTTTATTGGATCTTTCAAATATCAAGATTCCAAGTTCTTCCTCAACCTCTTTAATGCTTGCCGACAATGCCGGCTGAGATATGAAAAGCTTTGTTGCTGCTTCTCTAATAGAAGATGCCCCTGCAACTTCTAATATATATTTCATTTGTGATATATTCATATAGTTATCCTCATTTCTATGCGGCAGAAATTCATATTCCCACCAACTTTATAGGAATATTAGCATCTCCACACTTTTGTGTCAATAGACACCCTTGACATCGTCTTTTTGATTTGACAAATGAATGATACGGTCTGCATCGGCAAATTTATAATCATGTGTTGCTACAATAACACTGTTGTTCGCCGATACATAATCATAAAGTGTCTGTCTTACCAGATCTGCTGTCTTCTCATCTAGATTCGATGTCGGCTCATCCGCTATCAACACTTGTGGCCTTTTGCATAATACTCCGGCCAAAAGAACTCTTCTATATTCTCCTGCGGATATCCTAGCCGGTGTAGATTGCTTAATGTTAGCAATTCCAAGCTCTTCAAAGATTTCATCAATCCTGTCTGTTATATCCTTGCAAGCAGTATTATTTAGCTTATAAGGATATAGAATATTGTCATACACACTCATCGATGGAATCAGACTTATCCCCTGCATCATATAACCGATTTTATGCTGTAACAGTGCAGTTCTCTCATGGCGTTTCATCTGTGTATAGATTTCACGTCCATCGATATAAACTGCTCCGCAATCCGGATGCAAACATCCTGTAATCACATTTAATAAGGTCGTCTTTCCAACCCCTGACTCCCCTTTTACCAGAGTGAAACTCTCCGGTTCTATCAGAAAAGAAAGATCTTCTATTCCACCGCTTTCATATCTCTTACTTATATGATCTGCAACCAATCTCACCTTATATCCTCCTTTACAATCAGAGATATATCTAATCGTATCATCCGAATTAGCGAATACACTGCTGCCACAAAAAGCACTGCCAGATTCACAAGGAAGCTCTTGATTATGATTTTCACCATTTCCCAAACTCCCGGTATTACAAAAGGCATTTCCAGATTCAACTTAAGCATCATTTCAAACGCGTATATCAAAAAGATTACCAAAGTATCAGCAATCACATGCGCCAACACAAGAACCAGCAGATATTCCCCCGCAAAAAAGAGCCAGACTTTCCATGCAGCTACACCATTTGACAATAGATAGCCAATATGAGGCTTTCGAAAACTCATATAAATCGTAATCACCGCAAAGACACCGATTGCTGAGACTAGTACGAGTGCCAATTGAAATATATTCATCATCTTACTCATACTCTCAATCTTTTGAAACAGCGTCGATACCATCGTTGCTTTGCTATATGCATGAATACCATCATCTTCATAATAATTCAGAATACTTTGCTTAATTTTCTCCGGCTCATATCCATCTTCCACTTCGATTAAAATCATAGATATTTGCTCCACACCATTCCTAGTCGGATATACGATACTGTATCCCTCCTGCGAAGCAATCTCCTGCGCCGCTTCAAATGAAATAAATGCACCGGTATCATAGCCCATGCCGGTCTCTTCAAGAATTCCTATCACGGTAAATTCCACCCCAAAGAATTGCACTGTCTCTCCTTTTGAAAAGCCCGTAGCACTTCCCATTATAATTTCATTCTTCTTTGGGGTCGCAATCTCTTGCTTGCTAAGCCATTTACCAATTGTAAAGTCCGTATCCGGATCGTATGCTATCATCTGTATTCCTCCGGCCGAGCAACAGTCCGCCGAAAGTGTGGCAATATATCGCTGGGCGCTGATTTTGGAGATTCCATCCATCTGTGCAAGAGTTTCAAGCCAGGTTCGATCCATATCAACGGTAGCTGCCTCTCCTTCAAATAATGCGTTTTGCATATCTGTGCTATACGAAGACGGAACCACAATCACATCAGCCCCCAGACGGTTTTGTGTTTCTTGTACTCCTTGCAAAGAACCATTTGTCACCAAGGCGCCGCCCACTATTACAAAAGTTGTACATAAAAACAGCAAAAACAAAATCGCCGCTGTAAATCTTTGTGTTCTTAAATCCTTAAGAGCCATCTTAATACTAGTCATGATTTCTCCTACTTGAAATAATACTGGCAAGAATATACAAAACTCCTACCACGATAACAATTGCTGATGCAATTTGCGTTGCCGGCACCGTACCCACAACGCATGCCATGGTCTTCATATCACAGTAACCAAAATATTGCGGAACTAATTCTCCGATGATTCCGGTTATGGTCGTTACAATGCCTAACCATATATAGGCTTTATTTTCCTTTATCACAAACCCTGTAAGTCCATTTAATACAACAAAAACTCCTATTACTTGCACTGCTTTTGCCATGTACGTGCAGGCTGCTCCATCCATATCACATGGTGCAAAAAAAGTTTGCGGTGCCACTACCAAAAAAATTCCTGCAATGATAACAATAATTCCCAATAATTTCTTCATATCTTTATAACATTTCCTTTCTTTCTGTCTATAACTGCTCAAATGCCTGTTTCAAATCCTCGATGAGGTCTTTTACATCCTCAAGTCCAATGGAAAGTCGTATTGTCTGTGTGTCAATATCTGCTGCCTGTAAGTCTTCCGGTGTAAGTTCACCATGTGTCGTTTGCGCCGGATTAATTATTAAGGACCTTGCATCTCCAATATTGGCCTGAAGACTGAATATTTTCACCGAATCAAGTAATCGATGCACGGTGTCAAGATCTCCCTTTAATCCAAAAGAAAGAATTGCCGCCGCTCCTTTAGGTGCATACTTTTCCGCCAGCTTTTTATAAGGGCTACCTTGTGCCCATGGATGCTTCACCCATGCCACCTCATCTCTTGATTCCAAAAAAGAGATGATTTTTTTCGTGTTATCCAGCTGCTTATTTAAGCGTTCAGACAATGTCTCAATGCCAATCAGTGCCAGATATGCATTAAACGGACTTAACGCAGCTCCCATATAATTTAAATAAACAGCTCGAATACGCCCTGTAAATGGAATATCCACAAACAAATCAAGAAAACTTCTCGGTGTTCCATCAAGATCATTTAGAAAATAAGGTGTCTTAAAAAACTGCGGATACTTATCCTTATTCCAATTAAACTTACCATTTTCAACTACAATACCTGCCATCACATTGCCATGTCCCGTAAGTCCTTTTGTGGCAGAATATACAACTACGTCCGCCCCAAACTCAAATGGATTGATCAGATATGGTGTCGCCAATGTATTATCTACAATCAGAGGAATACCATACTGATGGGCAACCTGTGCTATTTTCTCAATATCCAAAACCGTTGCATTCGGATTGGATACAGACTCGATATAAATACATTTTGTATCTTCCTTAATTGCTTCTTCATAAGCCTTGATATCATCCGGATCTGGCACTAAATCTACCTGTACTCCATATTCCTTAAAAATCTGTTCAAAGCTATCAAAAGATCCACCGTACAGTCTTGGCGATGCCAAAATTCTGCCACTACCTCCTGTCACGTTTAAAAGTGAATACGAAACTGCTGCCATTCCACTCGCTACAGCCACCGCACCCGTCGCACCCGGATGCATCTTAACAATACGTTTTTCTAATATTTCAGTAGTCGGATTCGTTACCCTTGTGTACAACGAATCCGAGCTGTTAAATGAAAACAGTTCCAAACCTCGATTTATATTATCTAGTTCAAATGCAACTGTCTGATAGATTGGTACCGAAATTGCCCAATTATGTTCTGCCGGATTATATCCGGCATGAATCTTTGCTGTATCAAATCTTTGTGCTTCCATATATACCTCCTAAATCACATATTCCGGCAAGGCGTCTTCACTGGCCAGTGCAAATTTTTCCATTAATTTATTTCTTATCGTTACAAATTCACTACCACTTCTATTTCGCGGATGTGCAATTTTTATATTCATAATCTCACTGATTTTACCCGGTCGAGGTGTCATAATAATAATCTTGTCCGACAAATAAATTGCCTCATCAATATCATGTGTAACCAATAGCATCGTAATCTTATTTTTGTGTTTTATTTCCAACAATTTGTCTTGTAAATTCGCTCTTGTAAAAGAATCCAAAGCTCCCATCGGCTCATCTAAAAGCAATATGTCCGGACTGTTTACCAACGCTCTTGCAATCGCCACTCGCTGTGCCATACCACCGCTGATCTGATGCGGATAGACATCCTCAAATCCCGTTAGTCCGGTAAGTGTTATATACTCTTTTACCAATTGGTTCTTTTGTTTATATTGTCCGGATGCCTTTAATCCATATGCAATGTTTTGTTCTACAGTAAGCCATTCAAACAAACTTCCCTGTTGAAATACGTATCCAATCTGCTGGTTATTCTTACCAACCGCCTCCCCCCTTAGACGGATATTTCCTTTCTCAATTTGATCTAGACCCGCAATCATTCGAAGAAGAGTTGTCTTACCACAACCAGAGGCTCCAATAATTGAGACGAATTCTCCCTCTTCAATTTTGAAATTAACATTTTTTAGTGCCAACGTCTCCTTATCCTCGTCCTTGTAAATGCGTTCCACATTCTCAACCTCTAAAATGGCATTCTTCACTTAACCACCCCTTTCTGCCATCGCAATAATGAGTTTTGTAATTTATCTGTTCCCCATTTAATCAGGCTGAACATGATAGCCATTACTACAATTGCTGCAAACACTTTGTAGTACGCACTCCATGCCTTAGATGCATTGATGTAATATCCCAGACCTCCGGGCTGTCCCATCATTTCTGCCATAACCAGATTGGTAAATGAGAACGCTTCTGCCGTTATAATTCCGGTAAAAATCTGTGGCAAAGCATGCGGTATGGCAACGGTAAATATCTGTCGAAGTTTGCTCGCGCCCAGCATCTGTGCTGCCTCATACTGCACCTTGGGTGTTGACATGATTCCAAGTGCACTAAGAGATGTCACCGGAAACCATACACATATTACAAGTAGGAATACCGCTGCCTGAAATGAAGTTGGAAACAGGATCAGTGCAAATGGCATCCATACAACAGCCGGCAACACCCCGCATATATTAAGCACGGGTTCAACCCAATACGCTGCTTTTGCATAATAACCAATGAGTACACCTGTAACGATTCCAATCACGGCCCCTAAAATAAATCCCCATGCAAATAGTCTTACCGAATACAATGTGTTCTCCCATATGGCACTTCCATCTTCCAAAAAGGCCTGTGCAATTCCTGCCGGTCCCGGGAAAAACGGTTGCGGCAGGAGCTGAAATTTGCTTCCGGCAATATCCCATGCTGCAAGTGCCAACCCTAGCGCCAATCTGCGAGAAGATTTCTTTTGGTATATCTTCTTCTTCGTTTTATTTTTTTGGGAAACCATCCACAGAATCACCCAAAATATTGCCAGGCCAATTAAAAGTATTTTGTATAAATCGTTTCCACTTAATCTAATCGGACCGAGTGGATATTCTGTAAGATTTTCCCCATCCACATAGGGCACAAATATTTGAATCAGTAATGCTGCAACTAGACCGGCAACCGATTTAATTAATCCTTTCAACGATATTCCTCCATTCCTTTTTAAATCTTTTTCCGGCGGATTTAATAATCCACCTTTGTATAGAGACGATCAATGAGTTCGTCTGCCGGAGTACTAAGATATCCAATGTCATACAATTGTTCTGCAAAAAATTGTACTTGTTCTTTGACATCTCTTTCACCGGACTCAAACTCCTCTAACGTTGGATACTGATAGGATTGAAGTAATTCCACCGCCATATCAATATCATCTATTTCAGAATATCCCCCCTCTGAAATGATTTTCGCACTGCTTTCAGGATCATCATTAATATATTGCGATGCCTTATGAAGCGCCCTTAAAAGAGCTGCTATCTCTTCTGGATTCTCATCTAAGACCTTATTAGAAGCATAGATAAAGCAGCAATATTTGTCTGCAAATATATCATCCGTCCCAATATCCAAAAGTGCCTCTGCCTTTCCTGATGCAATCGCTTTTGCCCCTACCGGATCCCAGATTGCCGCAGCGTCAATTTCTCCACTATACAATGCTTCTAACTGCAAATTACCATCACTATATGGCAGGAACGTTACCTGCGCATCATTACCATTTGCTTTTACTCCATTATTCTCAAGCCAAAGACTTGATACCTGATATGGTGTTCCTCCAATTTCATCTACACCAATCTTCGCACCAATCAAATCTTCTGCCGAATCGATGTCTGAACCTTTCGGTACCAGAATTTTGATACATCCATTGTGAAGTCCGTCCACAACGGTTACATCCACATCCTGTTCAATAGATTGAAAATACATATAATCACCATTTGTGATAGGAATGGTTCCATCGTTTAACCCGATTTTTCTAGTCTCGGCATCTGCAGAAATCAGCTTTACATCCAGTCCTTCTTCTGCGAAATAACCATTTTCATAAGCAATATAAATCGGTGCTCCACAAAGTGCTCCATCTAATGCAGGTATCTGTACTTCACCATATTTATACTCCGTATCTTCAGATGATGCCTCACTGTCACTTGTAGCAGATGTATTGGCCGAACATCCACTCAGCGCTATAATTCCGGTGATTGCCAATGCAATTACCCCTCTTTTTATTCTTATTTTCTTCTTCATATATTCCCTCCATCATATAGGTCAAGACTCGCTCGCGAGTCTTGCGCGCCGGATTCGGGTCTGCTTCAGCAGACAAATTCCTGTCCGAATCCGTGTGCATCCTCGCGGAGCGTTTAACTTAGTCGGAGCTTGTACTCCGACTGAGTTAAATAACATAATTATCCTTCAGTGAATCCATAAGACCATATTCCAACAATATTTCCTCCAATCTCTCCTGCGTCATTGGGGTTGGAATCGTAAACATTTCATTTTGATCAATCGCCGTTGCCAGGTTTCTGTACTCATCCGCCTGTACTGATTTTGGCTCGTATTCGATGACGGTCTTTCGGTTAATTTCTGCCCGTTGTACGACATTATTTCTTGGAACGAAATAGATGAGCTGTGTCCCAAGCTCCTTGGCAAAGGCGGTAAGCAAATCCTTTTCACGGTCTACATTTCTACTGTTGCAAATAATACCACCTAAACGAACCCCACTTTTTTTGGCGTACTTTGCAATTCCTTTTGAAATATTGTTAGCCGCATACAATGCCATCATTTCTCCGGATGCTACTATATAAATTTCCTGTGCTTTTCCTTCTCGCATAGGCATTGCAAATCCGCCACAGACCACATCTCCTAGTACATCATAAAAGACATAATCCAAATCATCTGTATATGCGCCTTGTTGTTCTAACAATCCTATGGAAGTGATAATTCCTCTTCCTGCACATCCTACTCCCGGCTCTGGTCCACCTGATTCTACGCAACGGATTCCCTGAAAACCTTCCTTTAAAATACTAGATAATTCTACTTCATCCCCCTCTTCCCGAATCGTATCAAGCACGGTCTTTTGTGCTAACGTTCCAAGCAAAAGTCTTGTGGAATCTGCTTTTGGATCGCAGCCTACTACCATAACATTTTTTCCTTTTTCAGCTAATCCTGCTGTCAGATTTTGTGTCGTTGTAGACTTACCAATTCCTCCTTTTCCATATATTGCTATCTGTCTGATTTTCCCACTCATTCTTCGTTATCCTCCTACCATTATCCATGTGAAAATGTCTGTTTTACTTTAATTTCCTTAAGATAAATCTGTTTTGAAATATCCTTACCTCCAGGCACTCCGACTGCATCGGCTCTGCACCTTTGACAATGCCGAAATACCTTGATATATTTTTCAGCCTCCCTTCTCGCTTCATATAATTCTTCACATCCCGGCTCTGTACACCAATCCAGATGATGCTGTGGTATTAGCGGAATGATATTATAGATTGATGCACCATGCTGTGAAACGGTCTTGGCAATCGTCTCTATATGATCTTTATTAATTTGGGGAATAAGCACTGTATTTACCTTCACCGTCACATTAGACTCCGTCACTTTGCGTATTCCTTCTAACTGATTTTCAATCAGAATTTTGGCTGCTTCTTCGCCCTCATAGCGCTTACCATGCCAAATAATATACTCATTAATCCTTGCTTGTATTTTCGGATCAACCGCATTGACGGTAACGGTCAAAGAATCAATTCCAACCTCAATCACACGATCGGCAAGTTCCTTTAACATAAGACCATTCGTGCTCATGCATTTTATCATATCCGGAAACTCTTTTTTGATTAACTCAAATGTATCTAGTGCATACGGTGTTGCGAGCGTATCTCCTGGTCCTGCCACCCCTACAACCTGTATCTGTGGCATGATTTTTACTGCTCTTTTTACGGTTTCGAGCGCCTCTTGTGGAGATATGATTCCGGATGCTACGCCAGGCCTTTCTTCTGTTATGTTATAATCGCGTTTACAAAAATGACATCCGATATTACATCCCGGACTCACCGGAAGATGTATGCGTCCATTGTTGCTTTTTTCTCCAAGAGCAAAGCACGGATGCCTGGATTTTAATTCTTCAAATGATACACTCATCTACGTTACCTCATCTAATATCTCTTGTTCTATAATGACTCTCCCAATCTCTTCAATATCACCTGCTGCTTCAAATATCCGAATTCCTTTTTGTGCTACAAATTGAGCAGCTTCCTTACCGATTTTCGACACAAAAAGGGCTTTACAATCCGACAAAACGTTAAGCATTTCCTCAAAAAGTGATGGATCGTGACAGTTGCACCCCGCCCTCACCATTCTCGTCTCAACCAGCGAAAGTTCCGTACCTATGTCATATATCTCCCAGTATTTTGCATGTCCAAAATGCTCATTTATTACAATTCCATCTGTACTGGCAAATCCCACTCTCATATGTTATGCCTCCGTCTTATTCTTCTTAGTCATATCCATTCAATGCCGTTTGATATATATCTTCAATCAATCGAAGACCACCTGAAAATCCAACATAATTCGTAGTAAGAACCAGTCTTACAGAACTTGGAACCGCTACCGACAAAAATTCATAATTCTTTTCTCTTGCCAGGCCTTTATCCCAGCCGGAGCCCAATATAATTCCACGTCCTTTATGTTCCGTATTTCTAATGATGTCCTGTGCGTATCCGGCATCTTGCTCAAAGTACAAAGGAATCGTCCTTTTTGTACTAGTACTTTTTAAGTCTTCATAAATTGCTTCCCGATATTTTTCAGGCGTATTTTCTATCGCAAATAATTCCTTCGGCACAATTCCCGTCTCATGAAGCAAAAATTTTGCCATTCCGACTACATAGCCGGAATCATGAAGGATATGAGCAAATCCAGGTAATCCATACCGAAACTCCAGCAGGAATGTCGCAAGATTATCGATTTCTTCATAGTATCCATCTCTTTCCCGATCGATAAATTCTTCTGCTGCTTTTACATCAATCCCACTCTTTTTTTCAATTGCATAAGAAAGAACCTGTCTTAAGAACTTCTCTGTCTCGTTTGCTCCAATTGGCACCGAATGAAACCAGGTATAATCCTGTCCATAGCGAACTTTTAGATGATCTACAATTGTTTTGCCATACCATGGAGATA
Organism: Eubacterium oxidoreducens; assembly: GCF_900104415.1. Taxonomy (GTDB): domain Bacteria; phylum Bacillota; class Clostridia; order Lachnospirales; family Lachnospiraceae; genus Eubacterium_C; species Eubacterium_C oxidoreducens. Next base: position 88,935 of record NZ_FMXR01000014.1, read on the forward strand.
CCAGAATATTAAAATTCGCCTTTGGGATTGTCTGCCATTCCTTTACTCCGTCTGAATCCGGTCCAAAAAGCACATTCACTCGTAAGCCAAGTCCCTCTAAGAGTCTTTTATATTCTCTTAAATTTCCCTTCCAAAACGGATCTTGATACGGAATACTGGCAAATAAATTAACCAGTTTCTTATCACTACGAGCCGGATTGTCTTCTTCATATACTGATACATATTGATCGATAATCGCATTTACGACATGTGAATGCGATACATAATTGTTGCACTTAAATCCCGGTGTATCGAGTGCCACAATCGGCTTTTTGCTTTCCTGAAATTCCTGTACAACACCTTCTATATCATCTCCTACAATTCCCCCCGTACACCCGGTCATTACTACCTGCAAATCGGTGTCCAGTACTTTATAAGAATTCTCAATAATTTTTCGAAGTTTTTCCTCTCCTCCAAATACCACATCCTTCTCTGAAAAATTAGTACATGGTGAAGTATCTCCTCCGGCATATCCTCTACTTCTTTCAAAAAATCCCTGTACCATATCTCCACATCCCGGGCCTGAATGCAAAATCGGCATTGCTCTTTTTATCGCGACCACACTCTGTAATGCACCTATTGCACAAGAAAAACGTGGTTGCTCTATTATGCCATTATTATTAGCCATTTTTTTGCTCCTTTCATCTGTCCTACTTTTCAAAGAAATAATCCGGTCTTTGCATCAACCACCATTTCGTATATGGATTAATGGCATGTTTTTGCAGATTTCTTACAAATTCATCATTTTCAATCGTATCTAAGATACGCTCTCCATAATCTATGATGCCTTCATATCCCATACTCAAGTGTTCATCCCCTACCAACAGACTCGGTATTCCATACTTTGCCCCCCAAAGGGTCATTCCTCCATGTCTTGCAAGAAGTACATCCGGTCTTAGTTTTCCAAGTGAATTCGCCAGCTCATATTCTTGTTTTGAGCAGACTCTATAATTGGATATATCTCCATAATCTTCTACGGCTTTCTTAAGCTGATCATCCTCTTGTCTACCCGAATCATAGATTGCATCATGATGGAAAATAGATGCCCCGACTGCATTCACTCCAAGTTCCCCTAATACCGCAAGAAGTGCCTGTCCATGCGCTGCTCCTCCTGTAACATAAGCCGTCTTGCCTTTTAATTTTTCTCTAAGGGCTTCAATTTTAGGTAGATACTTTTCTTTCTTTTGTGCAATAATCTCTTCTGCTACATCTTCTTTGTGAAGTATCTTGCCTAACGCTCTAAACCAGCGATCTGTCTGCGCGATTCCATATGGCGGCGCCGTCTCAATCTCCGGCACTCCAAATTCTTTTTCGAGTACTGCTGCTAAATAACTGCCTAGCGTCGAACATGCCTGCACCGTTGCCGCAGCCTCTCCGGATTTTCTTAGTGTATTTACCGTTGCGTACGGCGTGATATAATTTGGCTTACATCCAAATGGAGCAAACCAGTCTGAAAATCGATCGCTTCCCCAAAAGTTAATGACATTAATCACATCATTTCGTCTCTTAGCCGGCTTATCAATCAATTTTCTGGCTATCCCGTGATATGCCGCATCAAATCCGGTTGTCCATACCCTTGAACGAAATCCTTCGCAAACAATCGGAACAATTGGAATCCCCAGCTCATCTTCTGCCTCATCACAGGTACTTTCGATATCATCTCCGATAATTGCAGCCGCACAGGTTGATAGCACAAAGATTACAGAAGCATGGGTTCTTTTATATACATCCCGAATGGTATTCGCCAGTTTTTGAACCCCTCCATAAACGGTATCCTTTTCCTGAAGATTGGTTGAGAACACCTTTCTTTGCGTTGGATGGGCAACGCCTCTCAAATCCGCATTTACACTATATGTAAAATTATATTCATGAAAGCAGGTAGAACATCCAATCGGACCATGTTCTATCACCGCTGCGTCCTGAATCAAAACGGTCATACATGCAGCCTTCTCAATTGAACATCCGGCGCATTGTTGAAAGGAGCGTTTTATATCTTTTAAGCCTCCGCTGTGCGATTGTTCTACCAGATCTTTCGCCTTACCATCATATCCTGTTATAGAATTGGTTCTTACTTCTCGGATCTCTACAGCCGGTAGCGATAGATTAATCGTTGATTTTTTTTCTATACTCATACATATCTCCTTTATCCTTTCACCATAACAACGTTTCTATATCATTTTTATTTTTCTCTATTCAAGACTCGCTCGCGAGTCTTGCGCGCCGGATTCGGGTCTGCTTCAGCAGACAAATTCCTGTCCGAATCCGTGTGCATCCTCGCGGAGCGTTTAACTCAGTCGGAGCTTGTACTCCGACTGAGTTCAAAACTAGTTGCCATGATAGCATTGTTTCTTATTCTTGAATAATTCTTAACTTTTATAATGCGCAATCAATTTTTTGTATCATACAAGCCCTTACTAAGATATCTATCTCCTCTGTCCGGTAATACTACCACGATATTGCCTTTTTCTATCTTATCTGCCAATTTTTGTGCGGCAGCAAGTGCAGCGCCCGATGAAGTTCCAGCCAATATACCTTCTTTTTTGGCTAACATACGTGCTGCCTCAAAAGCCTCATCATCCGTAATTTTTATCACACGGTCCACCAGTTTTATATCCATAGTGTCTGCAATAAAGTCATTTCCGATTCCTTCAATATCGTAATCACCGTGTTCACCACCACCTATAACTGAGCCATATGGATCCGCCAATACGCCCTCAATATTCGGATTTTTTTCTTTTAGATATCTCATAATCCCGGAAAAAGACCCTCCACTTCCGGCTCCTGCAACCAGATAATCAATCTTTCCCTCCATCTGCTCATAAATCTCCGGACCTGTGGTTTCATAATGCGCCAACGGATTAGCCGGATTATGAAACTGCCGCATCGACACTGCGCCTGGAATCTGTTCCATAATTTCTTGTGCTCTTTTTTCTGCCCCAAGCATCCCCTCATCTCTTGGCGTATGCACAATCTGTGCCCCTAATGCCTGCATCACCTTTTGCTTTTCTATGGAGAATTTTTCCGGCACCGTGAAGATCACCCGATATCCTTTATTCAGCGCAGCAAGTGCAATCCCAATTCCCGTATTTCCTGCTGTAGCCTCCACAATCGTACCGCCCTTTTTTAGAATTCCCCGCTCTTGTGCATCTTTTACCATATAAGCTCCAACACGATCTTTTAAACTTCCTGCCGGATTCATCAGCTCCAATTTTGCAAACACTTTCGTTTCTTCTTTCATCCCCAAATGATTTAGCCTCAGCATGGGAGTATGTCCTATCAGTTCCTGAACACTCATATGAACATCCACTATTTGTCACCCCCTTTTGGCAATTTTTATTGCTTGTTCTAAATCGTCTATCAAATCATCCACATCTTCTATACCGACAGATAATCGGATTAACTCATCTACAATTCCCACTTCTTTTCGAATATCCGCCGGAATTGCAGCATGCGTCATGCTGGCCGGATGGCATACCAAAGACTCTACTCCTCCAAGACTTTCCGCAAGCGTAACTAGTTTCAAATTCTCTAGAAAAATCTGATAGTCATATTGTTCATCAAGCACAAAGGAAATCATGGCTCCCGGACCATCTGCCTGCTTTTTTTGAATTGCATACCCTTTATCTTGTTCAATCCCCGGATAATATACCTTCGTAGCATATCCGGATTCTCCCAACCATTTTGCAATGATTCGCGCATTATGCTGATGCTTTTCCATGCGTACACCAAGTGTTTTAATGCCTCTGATAATCAAGAAACTATCCCACGGTGCAAGCACTCCACCAATGGAATTTTGCAGATAATATAAGCGCTCTGCCAGCTTCTCATCATTTACCGCAACCAGTCCTGCGACTGTATCAGAGTGGCCACCTAAATATTTCGTTCCACTGTGCACAACAATATCCGCCCCCAAGGTAAGCGGTCTTTGCAAATATGGTGTCAGAAATGTATTATCTACAATCAGTAGCACTCCTTTCTTATGTGCCACCTTAGCAATCGCCTCAATATCCGTTACTGTTAAAAGTGGATTGGCAGGACTTTCTATGTAAATTGCCTTAACATCATCATCTATCGCTGCTTCTACTTCTTCTACATTCGAAGAATCTACAATCTCATAGGTAATGCCAAAATTCTTAAATACGCTATCAAGAATCCGAAATGTTCCACCATAAATATTATCTGAGACAATCAATTTATCTTTTGACTGAAACAAGGAAAGCACGGTATTAATCGCTGCCAGCCCCGAAGCAAATGCCAATCCATACTTTCCCCTCTCAAGCTGTGCGATTAATTGTTCAAGTGCATCTCTTGTTGGATTTCCCGTCCTTGAATACTCCCATCCTCTCGTTCTACCCAACCCATCCTGTCGATAAGTAGAAGTCTGATATACCGGTATATTCACTGCGCCTGTCGTAGAATCTCCATCCACGCCTCCATGTATTAGTTGCGAATCAATTTTTAAACTCATATTTTTCACCTTTCTTATTTTTCATTTCTTGCTTCGTGATATTGGATGCGGAACTTGCATCCCTTTTTTTGATATCTTTCCGATACAAATCTCTGCATATCAAAAGTGAATCCTTTTCTCCCAGTCGAAAATCATAATGAATTCTGACATAAAAAAAAGAAGCATTCTAACATGCTTCCGGAATCGTTACATATAGCTTCATTTGCCATCATAACATCAGGTCTTATCCATGCCCAAACAGCCTCGTCTTCGCGCATAGCTAAAACCGTCTTCCCGGAACTCATCCATCAGACAGCAGCTACACATACATTTGCTAGTTGGGTTTATTCTTAAAAAATTCATCCTGTTGTTGCTCCTTTCTTTTGTCGGTCTTTTATTTCCTACCAACTTTGTAGGTTTATATTAGCATATCGGTTTTCCTTTGAATATTCGATTGAATCTATTACCCGCAATCAAATTACCTTATCACCCCCCCAAAGCGGAGCACGACCCATTTGCCCCTCTTCTATGAATCACATCATTGTAAATAGATACAACAAATAGTACAATTATACTATGCCACTATGAAATGTAACTTGTATTGGAGGCAGCCTATGATATCAAAAAATGAAAGAATCTTTTATGAGAACCTACAACTTCCACTTGTTTTATTTGACCAATCAAAGGGTAAGCTTCATGCCGAATTGATATCCGATGGCTTATGTAATGTCGGAACCAAAGACAGAGAGACATTTTTAAATCAGTTAAATCATGATTTGTATCACCAGGTTCATCCGGCTGATAAGCTCTGGCTAAAGCATGATATCGCAAACTTCCTTTCCAAAATGAATGACTTAGATGTTGTATATCGCAATAAAATCCATAACGGCGAAGGCTATCGAATGGTTCATTTGATTGGAAAATGGCAGCCTATGAATGATGGTTCTGAAATGGTCTGCTTTACTTACTATGACATGATGGATCCGGCAGGAAAGCTTGGCAAACTCTTTTCCAATACCGTTGACGAAGAGGATAATGCCTTATTTCGCGACACTTTAACGGGCCTACACAATGTTATGTACTTTCGTCAATTCGCAGATGAACGACTACAGCTTCTTCTTTCCTGTGAAAAACAGCCTGTTCTTATCTATATCAATATCAATTCTTTACATGATTATAATTCCCAATATGGATATTCTAGGGGAGATGATTTATTGCGTCTTTATGCATCCTTAATCAAAGAATACTTTCCGGATGCGATGATTGCACGAGCTGTAGATGATCAATTTGTTCTCATTGATGAATTTTCAACCAAAACTCTCATTCTAGATAACATCAAAACCATAAATCACCATGTACAAAAGACGGCATATGGAAAACCACTTGGAATCCGTGTCGGCATTTGCATAGTCCGTCCGAATATGACGGCTGCAAAAGCTGTTGATTATGCCCGAATCGCTCTTAAGAATATTGGCGATGATTTAAGCACGATTTGTAATTTTTACTCTCAAAAGCAAGATGAACAATATAAAAAAAGACGCTATATTCTTGAACATTTTAATGAAGCAATGGAACAGGATTGGATCCAACCTTTTTATCATGGTATCGTAAGAACTACGACTCACAAATTTGCAATTTTTGAATCATTGGCAAGATGGATTGATCCGGTATATGGAACCATTTCACCGGCCGAATTTATCCCGATTTTATCTCATTTTCATCTGCTTCATGAATTGGACTTTTATATGGTAGAACATATCTGCCGTGACTTACACTTGGCTCATCAGGCAAGATTTCCACTTTCTCAAATCAGCATTAATTTTTCTGCACAAGATTTCGATCATGCAGATGTTGTTTATGAATTGAATACGATTCTTCAACGATACAATATTCCCAAAGACTTCATTATCGTGGAGATTACAGAGCAGGATATTGCCCGGGCAACAGACCATTTTCATATGCAGCTTGAAATGCTTCGGGAAGAAGGCTATGAGCTTTGGTTAGATGATTTTGGAAGTGACTACTCTTCCTTAAGCGTGTTTAGTCAATTTACCTTTGACCGGATTAAATTTGATATGAAACTAATCCACAATCTTGATGAACATAATCAAGCCAATCGCAGAATCCTTCGCCTCATTGTAAACTTATGCAAAGAGCTTGGTATTCATACACTTGCAGAAGGTGTTGAAACACAAGAGCAGCTGCAATTTTTACAGGATATAGATTGCGAGCTGGTGCAAGGCTACCTGTTTCATAAACCCTGTGACATTACTACTCTTTTAAATGATTATCATAACTGCACAGATGCCTATTTCGAATCTAATAAAAAATGAAAAGAATTAAGTTCACCTAAATTTTTGTCAAAAAATAGCGCCGGCTGCTTGCCGGCGCTATTACTATTGCGTATGCAATCTTATTTACTTTACAGTTACTTTGAGTTTCTTAGCATATCCATTTCTAGCATATACATAAATGCTACATGATCCTTTTGCTTTTGCTGTAATCTTACCCTTTGCAGATACTGTTGCAACTGACTTATTGGTAGAAGCATATCTAAACTGTTTTGCATGTGCGTCTGATAATTGCTTCTTCGTCTTATCTACAAGAACTGTCTTTGCCTTAATTGTAGCACTCTTACCAACTTTCAATTGATAGCTGGTCTTATTGACCTTAATCTCCTTCACGTTGGTATAAGTGGTATTCTTCTTACCTACAATATGTGCCATAATAGTCTTGCCAAGAATCACCTTCTTACCATTCACTTTCTGGAATGCAACTACATAAATCTTGTAATTCTTCTTAAGATTCAATTTCTTTCCATTCAGCTTTTTGATCTTTGTTGCCTGAGACTTCTTAGCAACCGTCTTGGTAAGTCCTTTAAAGTTGGTTCCGCAATATGCTGCATAGACATCATAACCATCTGCATTACTTACTTTACCCCATTTCACATTAATGACTGAGCCACTTTGTGAAACCTTTAATCCGGAGTTCAGTGCGAATTCATTTTCTGTCTGATTTTCTGTAGAAATGGTTGGCGTTGTCTCGCTAGTGTCTGTAGATTCTTGTGTTGTCTCAACCTTCGTAATTGTGATATCGCCTACTACTTTGTCTGCGTGAATCGTAATTTCTCCGGTTTCTTTATTGTAGGTGTAATCTTGATCGCTTAATGTCGTATTGCCTACTTTTACTTTCACTTTATCAGGTAAAGAATAGCCCTCATCTGCTTCGATTGTTGCTACATATTCCTGACCATGATTCACAATTTCATTTCCGGCAATTGTAATGTTGTTTTCATCCAATGTAACATTATACTGTTTGATTGTTCCATTTACCGTAATGGTGATATCATTAGTTACCTGTGCTCCATCGATTACAACTTCTCCGGTTTCTTTGTCATAAGTATAATCTTCAGCTGCTAATACATTTTCGCCTACCTTCACTTCAATCGTCTCCGGTAAGAGATAACCATCTGCTGCTTCAAGTGTTGCAGTGTAGTCCTGTCCATGAGTTGCTTCATCGCTTCCTGTAATTGTTACATTTTCTGCATCAAAGGTTACATCATACACATTAATGTCCGCTGCTGCTGTAATTGTGATATTACCGGTTACCTTATTTGCCAGAATCTCAACTTCTCCGGTTTCTTTGTTATAGGTATAATCTTCAGCTGCTAATACACTTTCGCCTACCTTCACTTCAATCGTCTCCGGTAAAGAATAACCATCTGCTGCTTCGAGTGTTGCGGTATAGGCCTGTCCATGAGTTGCCTCATCGCTTCCTGTAATTGTTACATTTTCTGCATCTAATGTGACATTATATGTTTTAAGTGTTGCGGTTGCGGTAATTGTAACATCATCCGTAATCTCAGCACCATTTATCACGATTTCGCCTGTAGATGCGTTATAGGTATACTCATCTGCAGCTGTCAGGGTATCATTTCCAACCTTTACTGTGATACTATCTGTCAGGCGATAACCATCCTGTGCGGTTAGCGTTGCTGTATAATCTGTATTAAATGTTGCGGTTGCTGCACCATCACTGGTTACATGTGTGCCATTAAATGTGACATCAAATGAAGCTGCATTCTGTTCCGCTGTAACGGTAAGCATCTTGGATTTATCTGTTAATGTGTCACTCCAAATGCTAAGCTTTCCTGTGTTAGGATTATAACTGTATTCGTCCGCCAATGCAGATAATAATACACCGTCATAATATACTTTCAACTGCTCTTGTGTTGGTAAATTATAGTTTTCGTCTGCTACCACATACAGATAAGTTGTTGTATCTTCCTGGTACACATGTGCTAATGTTGTCTTATCCGTTTTCGTAAGCACACTGTGATCCATTGCATCAATGATATTGCTGTCATCACCGCTTGCGATGATATTCAGGTTATCTGTTACCGCATCTGCATTTACTACCAATGCTCCGGTTGTTGCATTGTAAGTATAATCTTCATTAGCTACAAGTAATTGATCTCCTGCAAATACTTCGATTGCTGTCGGCAAACGGTAATAATCGCCTGCCAGTGCAAATGTTCCGGTATACTCGGTCTGCTGTTTCACTGTTGCTTCACCATCAAATGTCAATCCTGTCAGCTGTGTGGTAACACTAAGATCTGGTATTGCCTGTGCATTTACTACGATATCAGCTGAAATTGCTTCTGCTTCAATCGTAATTTCTCCGGTCTGTGGATCATAGCTATAATCCGTGCCTAATACCAGAGTATCCTCACCACGAGTAAGTGTAATGCTTTCCGGTAAATAATAACCGCTTGGTGCAACCAAAGTTTCTGTATATACAGTAGAATACTTCACATCCTGTGGTTCTGTTACCTGTACATTATTTCTTTCTACAGTAAGATGACTTACATTATTTGTTACTGTGTAATATGTTGTATCTGCAATCGCTCTTACTACGATATTTCCCCATACATGGTTCTTCTTAATCGTAAGTGTTGTTCCGTCAAAGGTATAATCATCCGGTGAAACCAGTGTTTCATGTCCGGCACAATCAGATTTTACAATAATTTCCTTCACATAATAGTGATGAGCCGGTGTAATCTGTGCCGTATAATCATGATCAAAATCTGCAATTGCTTCGCCACTATATTCAATATTAAGTGCTTCCTTAAATGTTACGCTCAGGTTAACCGGTGTTGGCTCGCCTCTAAATGTCAAGGAACTTCCGATTACATCTCCAAATATCTTAACCTTGCCGGTTGTTTCATTATAAGAGTAATCTGTCTGATACTCTAACAATGTATCATCGGAATAAACTTCGAGCTGATCTGCTGTTAAGTTCTTATAATAATTCGTATTTACATTAACATAACCAACAAAATCTTCGCCTGATGAGCAGGTTGTAATTACATTTCCATTTCCTAAGCCAGACGCATCTTCAATTTCCGCATTGTCCATCTCATCAAATACGTTGCTGCATACTGCATTTATATTGATGTTATCTTGAATACTTGCCAATGCTCCTGCATCAATGGTAAATGTGTATTTATTTCCAATCTTTGTTACGTTATAATCGCTTCCTTCGGTCAGTGTATTTTCTGTTCCATTTGGTCCCCAAGTAACAGAATACATTGACAATGCTGTCTGGTCACCATCCAGATTTACAACAAATGTGTAATCTCCTAATGAAGTATCTAAGATTCCTGCGCCTAATGAATTTGTTGTGGAACAACCATCCATCGCAAGACCGCTCTGACTTGTTACTCCATTAAATGTTACACCAATATTCTTTGTTACACTAAAGGATGTTGCGGATGCAACTGTCTGTGTTACCGTATCTGTCAAAGTGTCTTTAACCGAGATATTATAGGTTCCCGGCAGCGCTGTTACCGGCACACGAATCGTCTTGGTATCCGGATCATAAGTTGCCTTATTGGTATTATTCTCATCCGGTGCTTCTAGTGCATTTCCTTCCGGATCTAATACTGTAACTACGATACCTTCTGCGTTATCGGTTGACAAATCTGTATTTACTTCCAGATATGCTTCTGTAAATGTAGAATTTCCCGTGCTAATCGTATCTACCTGTACACCGGTATTTTTCTCTACTACATATACATTGGTTCCTGTAGGTGTTGCTTGATTATCTAATGCATTTGTAGCTGCTTGTGAAGATGTTGTATTATAATGTGCATTATTGATTGCATTATATATAATTTCGGCTATTTCTTCATCTGTTGTTGCAGTACTAAGATCTACCTGTACGACATTATCTTCACCTAAATAATCTGCCAGATTACATCTTGTACCATTCTTTCCTTCTTCCACATTAACCGGTGCTGTCTCTAGATTAGTAACTAATACAACATTTTCCTTCTTCAGTAATTCTAAGAATGCTCTATCGCCGGTGAGATCGAAGAAATCTACATAACCGGACTCTGCGGTATTGGTATTATTTCCTAAAAGTACATAATATTTCTTTGATAAATCACCGTTATCATCAAACTGTGTATAATCTGCATTGGCATATCCGTTTAATGTTGAATCTGACTCTGATAGTTTCATCTTAAGGTCTGTAAAATCAACTGCGGAAGTTGTTCCACATGCATGTGAGCTGTATGATACAATCGGTCCAAATCCACCTGCTGATAAATCGTTAAGATCCTCATCAAAAGCTACTACCGGTGTTGCATTTTGAGCTGCACTAGTGCCAATCGGTGTTATGGTCATATAAAGATGCGTATCTGTAATTTCCATATGCATCTGAATTTGATCATATCCATTTGCCGTTGTACAAGCTGAAAAATTTGCCGAACTTTGTATAATACTTGTCGCCTTGGAAGTAAGCGATGAATTATGTGCTTGTGTAAGGTCTACACCTTCATATTTGTAAATCGTAAATCCTGAAATACCTGACGGATAGCTACCTGAAGATGTATAGTTTGTCATAACTGCATATCCGTAAAGTTTTCCATCTACAATCTTTGTATTAATCAAAAATCCGGTTCCTGCTGACTGCGGTACGGTATGGAAATAAATCTTGCTGGCATCTACTTTATAATCAACTGTCTTTTTTCCACCAGCTGCTGCCGGATAAAACGCCCAGTCAGTTCCTTGTGTCTGCGAATAACCATACCAATAGATATTAGCAGCGCCGGTGCTATCTACACCTGCTGAAATATGCTCTTTCAGATGTCTGGCTGCCACGCCATAAGTTGATTGTACTTCATTCGCTCTTTTTGCATTTACAATCGTCCAATTATTCTTATCCGTAAGATCTACATAATCAGCCTCGCCTTGTGTTCCTAAGCTGCTTGGCCAAGCTGTTTCCACCGAACTATCGGAATCACCAAAATATGGTCTTAATGCTTCATTATAGCCGGTTCCTGCCAGATAAGCTGCCTGGTCCGCATATACAGATGTATCATATCTGTCATATACATACCAGTTACTTAAATCTGTAACATTAATGTTCGTTGTCTTAATTGACGTATTCGAACCACTTGTATCTGCTTGTGCTCCAAGTGCTGATGCAATGCCTGATATAGAATATGTTGCATTGTCTGTTACTGACAATATAATATCCTCATCGCTTTGTCTTGCTGTAAGCCAACTAGGAATCGTTGTTTCACTTGCATTTGCAACCTGCATATTGATACAACATAGCGTAAAAGCCATTGTTATCGATAACATGCCGGCTAACATTTTCTTAAATCTTCCTTCTTTTGTCTTCATGTCCTTATCCTCACTTTCTCCTAAATTCACACTATTACATCTATCCGAAAGACGTTTCTAAATTTCGCCCACATTCTTGGTACTTTATTACCAACGAGTTAACCATATGGTACCATCTTACCATTCGTGTGTCAATAGTACTATTTTTTATTTTTAACCTATCTACCAGAGGAAACGCCGAACTGGTAGTGTTTCTAGGTAGTATTAGTAAATTATTTTTTTTTTTAATACAAAAAATGTCATTGGGGCGATTCTTGGGAGCGCGTCCCTGGTTTCTGGGCTGGTGCCCCCAAGCTCCGGCAATTCTTGGGGGCGACGCTGCGCTTTTCTTGCCCGGCTCCCCAAACTCCGACAATTCCTGGGGGCTGCGCCACGTTTTTCTTGCCTGGCTCCCCAAGCTCTGACAATTCTTGGGGGTGACGCTTCGCTTTTCTTACCTGGCTCCCCAAGCTCCGGCAATTCCTGGGGGCTGCGCTACGTTTTTCTTACCCGGCTCCCCAAGCCATAACAATTCTTGGGGATGACGCTTCGCTTTTCTTACCTGGCTCCCCAAGCTCCGGCAATTCCTGGGGGCTGCGCTACGTTTTTCTTGCCTGGCTCCCCAAGCTCTGTCATTTCTTGGGGGTGACGCTTCGCTTTTCTTGCCTGGCTCCCCAAGCTCTGTCATTTCTTGGGGGTGACGCTTCGCTTTTCTTGCCCAGCTCCCCAAGCTCCGGCAATTCTTGGGGTCGACGCTGCACTTTTCTTACCTGGCTCCCCAACCTCAAACAATTCTTGGGGGTGACGCTTCGCTTTTCTTACCCGGCTCCCCAAGCTCTGACAATTCTTGGGGGTGATGCTACGTTTTTCTTGCCCGGCTCCCCAACCTCTGACAATTCTTGGAGGTGACGCTGCACTTTTCTTGCCTGGCTCCCCAACCTCCGGCAATTCCTGGGGCTGACGCTTCGCTTTTCTTGCCTAGCCCCCCAACCTCCGGCAATTCTTGGGGCTGACGCTTCGTTTTTCTTACCTGGCTCCCCAAGCTCTGACAATTCCTGGGGGCTGCGCTACGTTTTTCTTGCCTGGCTCCCCAACCTCTGGCATTTCTTGGGGGTGACGCTTCGCTTTTCTTGCCCGGCTCCCCAACCTCTGACAATTCCTGGGGGCTGCGCTGCACTTTTCTTACCTGGCTCTCCAAACTCAAACAATTCTTTTATCCTTACAAGTAAATTATGTAAAAAAAAAAAAAGAATGTCGTTGCGACATTCTTTTAAAACTTTAATCCATCAGCTATCTTGATATTCTTCTTACTCTTTATTCGTTGTTTTTTTCCCCTTCCATAATTTTGGACATAATCGTTTTCATTTGCTACCAATCAACAAAAATATTCAAGTCCCCCTTGCGGGACTTGAATATTTTTGTTTTAATCTTCATCCTTAAATTCAACCTTATAATTTTTGTTGATTGTTGATCCCAAAGACTCAATATATGATGTTATTATAGCCTTTGTACGCTCTTCAGCCATTTCACAAATCGTTTCATTTTCCAAAATTTCTTTCTCGGCTTTTTCCACAGCATCCGCTTTTGCCGCGTCTCGATCTGACATCGTTATATTATTTTTTATAATCGAATTCTTCGAATAATAACTCTTGCTTCCAGTATCCGCCTGAGAGAATTTCAAAGTCGGTTGTGATGGAAATATTACCGTCACCGTATTTCCTTTAACCGTTATGTCTTCTGGTTCTATTTCATACGCCAAATCCACATTCATTTCAAACTCTTCCCAATAAGTTCGATTTGCTTGCAGAATATTGGACTTTCCTTTTTCCGTAACTGCAACTGCGGTTACCTCCGTTTGGATAGTTGCCAGTTCACAAACTTTTTGTAACTGTACTGTACTTACACTATTATCCGAAGAGCAACTGCTCAAAGAAAACATAGACAGTACAATTGCTGCCATAATCATACATCTATTTTTCATCATCTTCAGCCTCCCCATCAACCGAAACTTTAATTGTATACTGCGTTTCCTCATCATTTACCAAGGTATCAATCAATTCATATATCGTATCTTGCGCAGTATCTTCTACTGTATCCCTGAACTTAGAAGCCTTTTCCTTCGCATCTTCTACTATAAGATGATCAATATCCACATCTTCATCATTGAATGTTCTGATTCTCTTTAATATTTCTTTACTCTCATACTCAATACTCGCATTAGTAAATTCCGCCTTTGGCATTGTTACATCTATCTCTTGATTTTCCTTATCTACCTTTACTTCAATGTCTTCTACATCAATATAAGCCGATACAACTGCATTCTGATAATGGATATATTCCGCATCCTCTTTCTTGCCATCTTTCTTCTCCTTTGTAACAGTTACAACACCGGAAATCGGAATATCCATCATGTAAAGTCTCTCTATCTTTATGAGATCAGAAATATACACTTCTGAAACAGTTTTGTTATGTGAATTAGAATATATTTTAAACGCAACTATTCCGACAACGATTACTATAATGATTACAACTACACACCAAAAATATCTGGCGACTTTACTACTTTTCATTAAAAATGCTCCCTCCTTTAGAACTAATAGTGCCTTTTTATTGTAGCATAAATCATGCATTACACATTTCATCCAATGTAATCCATTTGCTTTTGTTTTCTTTCTTCATCTAATATCATATCCTGATAATCCATGAAATCTATAAACTTTTAAAAAGTATCTATACCTACATGAGATAAAAGAAATCCCACCACAACGACCTACCTGATACTTATTAAGATTAATCCGCCTTGGAACTTATTTTTCGTAAATCATCCAATCTTGCCCCTTTCTATTCACCTCCGAGAATCAGTATATCCTCAATGGATTGATTTATGGAAAATAAAATGCCGAAACTATGGAACATCATATACCATTTCCAGCTGCACAGTGTGTGCATTTAAGATCTCATCCTAGAGATCTTTTTTTATTTTCTAAATCTCTTATAAACAAAAAAGCAAAGAATACCAATTCTTGGCATCTTTGTGCTTTGTTTAATCATCAATATAGCCCCGATTTTTTAAGCAGTGTTCAACCTATTTATCCCTGTTATGAAGTGACCTTTGTCAAGCAGGAAAGCCTCAACAAACTTTCCACCTGATAATTGTCACATTTGTTATTGTCTGACAGCATCTGGAAAGAGCCAGTTTAACAGTCTCCGGCATGTAGCCACTCTGTTATTCGTGGATTGGTTACCAACAGGCTAATGGTCCGCCGAGAGCCCTGCTATCTATTATCGTGGATCACGGTTTCCCGTGCGCACATAGGGAGAACGCAGTTGGCTCGAACCGTCTTGTCATATTGGCTCCTCCCAGATACCGTCAGCACTATTTACTTGTTATATTGGGCAGAAATCTGCACTTTGTTGCTGATTTCTGCTTGATTATCA
>NZ_FMXR01000033.1 GCF_900104415.1 Eubacterium oxidoreducens
TGATTATTCTTGCCTATTTGGTACAAGCATCCTGTAACATCCGGACATTGGTTCCTGCATTATTCGGACGTTAGTTCTTATAACATCCGGACAAGATTCCTGTATCAAGTAGACAAGATGACTTCTACTGTTCAATATACTCTTTTTCGCTTGCGCTGTCATCTGCGTAAGCCGGCATATGTTCGACCGTAGGTCGCCTAGATGGGCCTTTTAGGTTGAAGCGATATGCATTTCGCACGATTCGATCTAAGACCGCATCTGCGATGGTTGGATCCTTGAAAACCGAAGGCCAGTCTTTCACCGGAAGCTGGGCAGATATAGCCACTGATCTCTGATGGTGGTATCGCTCTTCTATGATTTCTAAGAAATCTTGGGTCATCCCTAAATCGAGTTGTTTCATACCAAAGTCATCTAGAATCAGTAAATCAGGACGCACCAAGTCTTTCATAAGCTTGTTATATGAACCATCCCCTTTTCCAATCGTAAGGTTGGTTAGCAAACGTGTAGTTCGATAACACTTCACGGAATATCCTTGCATACAAGCTTGCCTGCCATAAGCAGAAAGAAGATATGTCTTCCCAACACCAGTTGCACCTGTGATGATGAGATTGTTACCGCTTTTAATCCATTGGCAATCCGCCAATCGAACAACATCTGTTTTTTTAAGCTTTCGTGCCGAATCATAATCGATATCAGACAGGCTTGCTGTTGGCTCTCTTAGCTCCGCTTTTTTGATTAACCGATTCGTTTTTGCTCGAACTCGTGCATCATACTGAGCAGTGACAATCATTGCTAGTCGATCATCAAAGGAAAGCTCTGATGAAGCCGGTAGTTCTTCTTGCCTTGCGTATTCAAGTTTCATTGCATGCAACTTCATTTCTGTTAGTTGCTCTACTGTTTGATAGTTCATGATGGATACCTCCTTTACATCCATTCTCCGATACGGAGATTTTCATGATATGGAGTTGGAGTATCCGCATCGGCTGTGTTGTTTGCGGGTTGCTTATCCTGACCATTCTTGAGAATGTTTTTCAGGGTTGTATAATTAACAGAGTGTAATTCCAATGCCTTTTTACAGGCCTTGTTTACCCTGTTATTACCATAGGTACGGCTGAAGTTTATAACTGCCATGCATGATTTGTAAGCCTGCTCCTCGAAGTCTACGGACTCTAACAAGGTCTTGACAAAAATGAATGTGTCATTTCCAATCTTTGCAGCACGCTGGCGATAATAATGGCCATTGTAATTATTAAATTCAACGACAGCCTTATGGTTTTCAGGCATATGGTCTATAGAAGTAACATAGCGCTTTCCAGAACGGCGTCTTTCGTGAATGGCAATACGATTACCTATTTCATCGTATATTTCAATCTTTTTAGCATAAGCATGAATACATACTGAACGATGATAGAAACTGTACGGGACTGAATAATAAAATCCGTCATAGGGCACATGATAGTTGTTTGGCACCTTATTAATTCGAACCGTGTCATAGAATACAAACGGTTCCTTAGGCAAAGGACGGAGCATAGGTTTATCCAAAGCAATAAAGTTACTTTTTCTTGAACCGGTACGATGCTTAAAATCACGCTCGACTAATTCATACAGGCGTTCTTTAATGTCATGGTTTAATGCTTCAAAACTATAATAGATTCTTTGCTTCAACCATTCCAAAAGCCAAGTTTCTAACCAACCCACACCGGATTCTACCGAAGGTTTATCCTTCGGTTTACGAACACGCGCAGGTATAATTGCAACTTGATAATGCCTCGCTAAATCACGATAAGAATGATTGATTTGAGGATCATAAAGGTTTGTATGTATAACCGCTGTTTTGCAGTTGTCTGGCACAAGTATGCGCGGCAGCCCACCATACCATTCGAATGCATCGATATGAGCCTGATTCCAACTCATTTGAGTTTCATCAGGGAATGCCTCTACAAACGGATAGGAACTATCACCTAACGTGGTTACGAAGAAATGCGCATCATGTATTTCTCCAGTTCCATAGTCCATGACACATGGTAAAGTATCACCTATCCAATCAATAAAGAGTTCTTTTCCAGGTTCTCTTTCTTGAGGAAGAATTACATTTTTACCGGAAGATTTCTTCCACTCGTTATATTTAGCGCAAAATCGACTATAACTATATCCATCCGGATTATCTAGTCGGTATTCTTCTTGCCAAATATACTGAAGATTAATTCTTCGACTAGATAGGAGGCGCTTATGAATTGTCTCCCAATCAGGTTCTTCTTTTACCTGTTTGCGGCCGAAAGAATCAGGATAAATAAGTTCATTAATTCGCTCCGGCGACATAGACAA
>NZ_FMXR01000017.1 GCF_900104415.1 Eubacterium oxidoreducens
GACGAAATCAATGGATGGCTCTATCACAGAATACGTATGTGTATATGGAAACAATGGAAGAAGCCCAAGACAAAGGTGCGAAATCTGATTAAGATGGGTGTGCCTAAGGACTTGGCACATATGGCTGGCAACAGTCGGCGTGGATATTGGTTTACCACACATACAGTCGCAGTCAACATGGCGATGACAAAAGATAGACTGATAAACAGTGGCTTCTATGATTTAGCCACAGCCTATCAGTCTGTGCACGTCAACTATTGAAAACGCCGTATACCGAACGGTACGTACGGTGTTATGAGAGGACGGGAGCTAGTCACTCCCTCCTACTCGATTAAAATGTAGAAATTAGCAAACACCATGTGCAAGCATAGCATCCGCAACTTTTTCAAAACCAGCGATGTTAGCACCGGCAACATAGTCACCTTCCTTACCGTAACGCTTAGCAGCATCGTCGATATTGTGGAAGATATTTACCATGATTCCCTTAAGCTTAGAATCAACTTCTTCGAAAGTCCAGCTAAGTCTTTCTGAGTTCTGGCTCATTTCAAGAGCGGAAGTAGCAACACCACCTGCGTTAGATGCTTTACCTGGGGAGAAGAGGACCTTATTTTGCTGTAAGTAGATTGTAGCATCTGCAGTAGTAGGCATGTTAGCACCCTCAGCAACAGCAATGACACCATTAGCAACAAGCTTCTTGGCATCTTCAAGATTTAACTCATTTTGTGTTGCGCAAGGAAGTGCGATGTCAGCCTTAATCTGCCACTGATTTGTTCCTTCTTTTGCCTTATCATGATACTCAGCAGAAGATCTTTGAGCAGCATATTCTGTAAGACGGGCACGCTTAACTTCTTTGATTTCCTTAAGAAGATCAACATCGATACCTTCCGGATCATAAATCCATCCTGTAGAATCAGAGCAGGTAACAACCTTGGCACCAAGCTGCTGAGCTTTCTGGATAGCGTAGATTGCAACATTACCGGAACCGGATACAAGACAAGTCTTGCCCTTGATATCATGTCCGTTGCATTTAAGCATTTCTTCTGTTAAATATAACAGGCCATATCCGGTAGCTTCTGTACGAGCAAGAGAACCGCCATAGCTAAGTCCCTTACCAGTCAAAACACCTTCAAAAGAATCTGTTAATTTCTTGTAATATCCAAACATATATCCAATCTCACGAGCACCGGTTCCGATGTCTCCGGCAGGAACGTCTCTGTCAGCTCCGATATATTTGTAAAGTTCGCTCATGAAGCTTTGGCAGAATGCCATAACTTCGCGATCGGATTTACCCTTAGGATCGAAGTCGGAACCACCTTTACCGCCACCGATTGGAAGACCGGTTAAGGAATTCTTAAAGATCTGTTCAAAACCAAGGAACTTGATAATTCCGGTGTATACAGATGGGTGAAGACGAAGACCTCCCTTGTAAGGTCCAATCGCATTGTTAAATTCAATACGGTATCCGGTGTTCACCTGTACGTTACCGTTATCGTCTACCCAAGGTACACGGAATTTGATCTGACGGTCTGGTTCGCAGATTCTTTCAAGAAGTGCTTCCTTGCGATATTCGGCTTCGTGTGCATCTACAACAGGTCTGATTGTTTCAAGAACTTCTTCAACGGCCTGAAGAAATTCCGGTTCAGCTGCATTCTGTTTCTTTACTCTTTCGAGTACTTCATCAACATAGCTCATGTTATTGTTCTCCTTTTAAAATAAATTAGACCATACGTTATGTATAAATCAGTTTACATTTTACACTTCAATACGTTAACGTGCAATAAAAAATTTATGGAATATTAATAGAAGAAATATGAAATGGTAGTATGATGAAAAAAGTGAAAAAAAAAAGAATTTTTTTAGAAAGCCATGAAATAAAAAAAAATATATAGTAATATAGGCATTGTGTGAAAAGGTGAAATTAGGAGGCAATATGAAAATCAGTTGGTCAAAGAGAACAGGGATTCTCGGCATTGTGGTGTTTATCGCTATGATGATATTTTTAATTATTAATCGCGGAGCATTTTTGGCAGATGAAGATCTAGAAAGTGGAAAATTATTGTTTTTCCTGGCAATCTTGTCTTGTGTATTATGCGGAGCAACCATTGTATTTAAATTGGAATTTAAGGATAAACGGTTGGGAATGATTGCAACCATGATTTGGTTTTTTCTTGCACCAATTATTTCGATTACCATGGTAGAAGCGTTTTCGGCAATATTTATCTATGATTTGGCACCGGTTTATTTTCTTGCCAATTATATATGTTATATGCTTTTTATGCTGTTGGTATTTGCAATAACGGGACATATCGGAAGGGCGATTTTGTTTCCAAACTGTTTCTTCTACGGATTTGCATTATGCAATAATATTGTGACAACATTTCGAGGAACCCCATTTGTACCGACGGACTTTTTAAGTATCGGTACGGCAGCGAACGTGGCAGCCAATTATGACCGCTATATTGATTTTGGAATTGCGATGGGAACATTTATTATGATTTTCATCGTGATTACGAGCTTTAAGATTCGCGGAGTAAGAATCAAAGCCAGAAAGTATAAACTCTTCGCAAGACTGGTATCCGCCGCCTGCGTGGTCTGCGTATGTGCGTTGTTCTACGGAACCGATGTTGTGCCAAATGCCGGTATCAAGCCTGATTTTTGGAATCAGCTAAGAGGATATAATAAGAGCGGAAGCTTTTTGAACTTTATGCTGAATACGAAATATATTCATGTCAGCGAGCCGGACGGATATGACGCGGATGAAATTGAAGAACTGGTAGAGTCATTGGCAAGTCAATCGGATTATGAACCGACCATAACAGACACAGAAGATATGCCAAATATTATTGCAGTTATGAATGAGTCTTATTCAGACCTTACGGTAGATGGGGAATTTGAGACCAATGTTGATTACATGGAATTTTATGATTCCCTAAGTGAAAATGCAATTAAGGGCAATCTCTTTATGCCGGTAAACGGAGCTGGAACATCCAATTCCGAGTTTGAGTTTTTGACAGGTCTTTCGCTTAGCTTTTTGCCATCCGGAAGTAATGTTTATAACTCTTATATCGATAGTGAGATTCCATCGTTAGTATCAACTTTGGGAGATCTTGGTTATTCTAAGACCGCCGTTCATCCGTATTATGAATCAGGATGGAACCGATCAACGGTATATCCGCTTTTGGGTTTTGACGATTTTATCAGTATCGAAGATATGATCGATCAGGATATTATAGACCAGTATATCGACAGCGATAACAATGTCTATCTGTATGAGAGTCTTTTAAAACAAGAATACGGCGAAGAAGCAGAGAATATGTTGGTGCGCCGTTATATCAGTGATTCTTATAATTATGAGCAGCTTGAGGAAGTATATGAGGAAAAGACCGATGATGGTCCGGTGTTTGAATTTAACGTAACCATGCAAAATCATGGAGGGTATGCAACAAATTATTATAACTTCGATGAAGAGGTAGAAATAACAAGCATGTCCAAAATCTATAATCTTGCCAATCAATATCTGTCACTGATTAAAGTTTCTGATGAGGCATTTCAAGAATTGATTGAATATTATGAAAATGTTGACGAACCGACAATCGTGGTAATGTTCGGAGATCATCAGCCATTTGTAGAGACAGCTTTCTTCGAAGAACTGTTTGGTACTTCCGTGAATTCGCTTACAACAGAGCAGTTGCAGTGCCGTTATATGACGCCGTTTATTATCTGGGCAAACTATGATATAGAAGAAGCGCAATATGACCAGCTAAGTGCGAACTATCTATCCTCACTTCTGCTTAAGACGGCCGGACTTGAGATGACGGAATTTAATAAATATTTACTGGAACTTTCTGAGCAGATTCCGGTAATTGATAGTGTAGGTTATATTGATAAGGATGGAAATTACTATACCTATAATGACGAGACGGAGTATACGGACTTACTGGAAGATTACGAAAAGATTCAGTACAATGCTTTGTTTGATGATGAAGGACGAGTGGAATCGGTATTCTATCTTTCCGATAATTAATAGGGGAAAATGAACAAAGTGAGAACAAAAATGATTTAAATGTTGTAAGATTTACCGATTTTTTTTCGTATATCTTGAAAAAAAAAGAAAATTAAGCTATATTACCAAATAGAAATTAGATTATTGAGACATATGCTGTAATGGCATAATCACAGATTTAATAAAAATAGAAAGAGAGAGACGATCCTATGAGCACAAAAGAAGTAGTTGTGGCGGATATTGTGAAGGCACATAAGAATCCGATTGCAGAGTTGGTTCAGGTTGCATGCCAGTTTGATAGTGAGATTACACTCGAAAGTGATAACCGTAAGATCAATGCGAAGAGTATTATGGGAATCATGGCCTTTAATCCAACGAGTGGGATGACAATCAACATCGTAGCGAATGGTTCCGACGAAGAAGAAGCAGTGGATGCTTTGGAGAGTTTCTTGGCTGTTTGTTAATAAAGAGTATGAAGCTGTCGCATAGAGCGGCAGCTTTTTTTCTGTAAATGGTAAAGGAATTCACATTTTGTGATGGATAAAGAAGAGCAATCGGAGGGGAGAGGTGAACGTGAGACAGATGGAATTTAAGATGGAAAGACCGGGCCTTTGTAAGGTTGGGGACCACCTGAAAGTAACAGAAGGAAAGTTACCGACTTCTTATTTCTATACGTTGGAGCATGCATATGCGATGTCCGCTAACTATAAGAACGCAGAGCGTTTAAAGTCGTTAGAAGGTGTTGTAAAAGATATTAAAGAAACCCCGCGCGGGTATTATGTAATTATGGAGTTTGATGAAGATGAGATATGATGGAATGATATACAGACCGCCGAGTGAAGCAAGAAGTCTGATTGTGCAAGTGACGGTTGGTTGTGCGCATAATGCATGTACGTTTTGCACGATGTACAAAGATAAAAAATTTTATATACGACCGAAGGAGGAAATTCTGGCAGACTTTGAAGAAGCATATGAGCGATATAAAGGTGCGATTGATCGAATCTTTCTGGCAGATGGGGACGCTTTGACGATTCCAACAGAAGATATGCTCGAGATACTAGCCTTTATAAAAGAACGCTTTCCTCATGCAAGAATCACTTCCTATGGGGCACCAAAAGATGTGCTCAATAAGACGCCTCAGGAGCTAAAAGCGATTGCGGATGCTGGATTATCCATGATTTATATGGGAGCTGAGTCCGGAGATGATGAAGTGTTAAGAAGAATCTGTAAAGGGGTAACGGCAAACGAGATTGTAAGAGCAGGACAATTACTTAAGGAAGCAGGATTTCAATTATCATTGACTCTGATTTCCGGTTTGGGAGGCCGCGAAAGACGGAAGGAACATGCCATCTGTTCGGCGAAGTTAGTAACAAAAATTAAGCCGGATTATTTGGGATTTTTAACCTTAATGCTGGATGATGCGGCGCCCATCATGAAGTCGATTCGAGAGGGAACGCTTAAACTTCTTAAACCGGATGATGTTGTGGAAGAGATGCTGCTGTTTTTAAATGAGGTAGATAGTGATGGCACGGTATTTCGGGCAAATCACGCGTCAAATTATGTGCCGCTTAAGGGAACTTTAAATGCCGATAAGAAGAGCCTGATTGACTTGCTAAAGAAGGTAAGAAAGGAAAATGGATATCGACCGGAAAGCTTTCGAGCGTTATAATTATTTTGTGAAAAATTTACAAAAAAAGGATTTTGCAGAATCCTAAATTCATAACTAACGAGTAAAGACAAAGGGAAAAATACTTGTTAAAATGAAATCGTGTGTGTAAATCTCAGTCGGAATGGTAATCGCCGACTAAGAGTCAATTTGGGCGATCACCTATCGGAGGATAAATCATGTCAATATTTACGATATTTTCGCTGCTAGGAGGCGTAGGCCTGTTTTTGTTTGGTATGACTATGATGTCAACAGGACTGCGTAATGCATGTGGAAGTAACTTACAGGGAATTCTGGAAAAAGCAACGAAGAATAGATTTCTTGCAATACTAGTTGGTGTCGGGGTAACAATGCTGATTCAATCATCATCCGCAACGGATGTAATGGTAATTGGATTTGTTAATTCCGGAATGATGACGCTTGCACAGGCCATCGGAATTATTATGGGTGCGAATATCGGTACCACTATCACGGCACAGATTACGGCATTTAGCTTAAGTAATTTTACACCACTTTTGTTGTTTGGCGGTGTAGTACTATACGTATTTGTAAAGCATAGCTTTATCAAGCATGTTGGATCGATTATTATGGGATTCGGTATGCTGTTTCAGGGTATCATTATTATGAAGGCTGCGATTGCGCCGCTCTCGCAAACACAGGGATTTGCCGACTTTATGACGACGCTTTCCAATCCTGTACTTGCGCTTTTGTTTGGAGTTGCATTTACGGCACTGTTGCAAAGTTCGTCATCATCGATTGTAATCTTTCAGGCATTTGCTGTGGAAGGAATATTAACTTATGATATTGCCATCTATTTGATTATTGGTGCTGCGATAGGTTCTGTAACGCCGAACCTTTTGGCATCTTTGACCGCGAATCGTAACGGTAAGCGAACGGCCTTGCTCAATTTGCTTTTTAACCTGATTCGTGCGGGAATTTTGATTGCAATTATTAATATAGCACCGGGCGTGTTAGAGCTTATTCAGAGTCTGTCACCGGGAGATATTGGACGACAGATTGCCAATACGCATACTATCTTTGCGATTGTGGCAGTGCTGATTGAGGCACCATTTGCCGGATTGATTATCAAGCTTACGAGGCGAATTGTGCCGGTTCTTCCGGAAGAGACGCAAAAGCTTGAGGACCGTGAACTAAAATATATGAATGTGGCAGCCAATATGCCAACGGCGGTTGCTCTTGGGCAGGCTCATATGGAGATTGCCAGAATGGGGCGCATTGCATATAAGAATCTCCAAAATGCGGTAGAATGCTTCTTTAGCGGAGATTCTGAACTGGCAGCTAAAGTAAAAGAACGCGAAGAGACCGTGGATATCCTAAATCAGGAAATCGGAAAAAAGATGGTCATGCTTCGAAGTCTTGGACTTACGGATAAAGACCTTGAGAGGGTATCTTTAATGACCATTGCAAGTACGGATATTGAACGAGTATCCGACCATGCAGAGAATATTGTGGAATATAATGAACTGCTTACGGCGCGTCGTGCGAAGATGTCCGAGGTGGCAAGAGCGGAATTGCGAGAGATGTCCGATACCATGCTTGAATCTTTGGAGATTGCATTGGAAATATTTGAAAATGAAGATTACAGTAAGATTCCGCAGTTGTATGAATTAGAAGATCAGGTGGATCAATTTGAAAATGACTTGATTTCGAATCATGTAGAACGATTAATGCACTCAAGCTGTGATCCGACAGCCGGAGTAGTATTTTCAGATATTGTGACAGATATCGAGCGATGCGGAGATCATGCCATTAATATAGCGAATTCACTTCGAGGAAAACTGATTGAAGAAGGTAAAGAAATATAATATCGTCTTCGTTTAGGCTTTGTGAGCGAGCCGAAACTGATAGTAAGAGCCATTCCGACTAGGGAATGGCTTTTCTAATGTTAGATACATAGGAACTAACCGCGAGAAAATCTAACCATTGTTAAAAGTGCAAAACGCACCGCGCCTAATATTGTTAAAAACTAACTAAAATTTGTCGAGGTGCACAAATTTTGGTTAGTCACAATGTGCAATAAAGACGAAAATAAATCAACAAATTGACTAAAAGGTATTGATTTTTACCAAAACGCGCAGTATAATTCACAATAAACAAAAACATTTACATGAACAAAAGGAATATGATAAGACATCGTAAGGAGGCATTTAATTATGGTAAATCGTAAAAAATGTTTAGGAACAGTTGGACTTTTTGCAGCAGGCGTTGCATTTGGAACACTTGGAATTAAGGCATTATCCAGCAAGGGAGCTAAGAAATTTTATACAGGCGTTACCGCAGCGGGACTTGCAAGCAAGGATTGTGTTATGAGAACCGTAACTAAGGTACAGGAGAATGCCGGAGACGTTTATGAAGACGCGAAGGAACTCAATGAGAAGTGGGCAGATGAAAGACATGCTCAGGAAATTGAGAAAGCAAAGGCAAAACTTGCAGAAGCTCAGGAAGCATTGGCAGAGGCGCAAGCAGCAGCTGAAAAAGAAGAAAAAGACGAGAAATAAAGTTTATGAGAGAAGGATCCGGGCTGTGGTAACACGGACCGGATTCATTTGTAAGGAGCAGGTTTATGAAGTTTCAGATTTTACATGAGTCTAAAAGACGTATGCGTATTCATATGTGTCAGCCGAAGATGAGCTATGCACAGGCTGATATTCTTGAGTATTATCTGCAATCAAAAAAAGGAATCGATTGTGTTAAGATTCATGAAAGAACTGCCAATGCAATTTTTGAATTCTCGATTCCGAGAGAAGAAGTTATTGCATATATCAATGAGTTTCATTATCGGGATGTGGAAGTGCCGGCAGGATTGATTGAAAATTCATCCAGAGAATTAAATGCCAAATACCAGGAAAAACTGGTGATGACGATTACGTGGCATTACGCAAGAAGATGGATTATTCCACTGCCAATTCGGATTATTTGGACAACCCTTAAAGGAATTCGATATATTATAAAGGGAATTCGCTGCCTTGCAAAAGGCAAGATTGAAGTGGCGGTCTTAGATGCCACATCCATTGCAGTATCCCTTTTAAGAGCAGACTTTAAGACTGCAAGCTCTGTCATGTTCCTTCTTGGAATCGGTGAGCTTTTAGAAGAATGGACACAGAAAAAATCAGTAGATGATTTAGCAAGAACAATGTCGCTGAACATCAGTAAAGTATGGCTGATGAGTGATGGACAGCAGGTGCTTGTTCCGGCGAGTGAGATTAAGGTCGAAGATGAGATTGTAGTACATATGGGCAATGTAATTCCTTTTGATGGAGAGGTATCTTGCGGAGACGGTATGGTCAATCAGGCATCGATGACCGGCGAAGGTGTTCCGGTACAAAAATCCGGCGGTGATTATGTCTTTGCCGGAACGGTATTAGAAGAAGGCGAACTTACCATTAAGGTAAAGGAGATAGGATGCTCAAGTCGTTATGAGAAGATTGTGCATATGATAGAGGATTCTGAAAAGCTAAAGGCAGGTGCCGAAAGTAAGGCAGAACATCTTGCAGATCGTTTGGTTCCGTATTCACTTGGTGGAACAGCATTAACCTATGTCTTAACAAGAAATGCGACAAAGGCGCTTTCCATCCTAATGGTTGATTTTTCTTGCGCATTAAAGCTTGCGATGCCGATTTCGGTATTATCTGCAATTCGCGAAGCCAGTCAGCATAAGATTACGGTAAAAGGCGGTAAGTTCCTAGAGTCTGTTGCAGAAGCGGATACGATTATTTTTGATAAGACCGGAACGCTGACAAAGGCGACACCAACAGTGGCAAAAGTAGTAACCTTTTGTAAGGAATCCGAGGATGAGATGCTTCGTGTTGCGGCTTGTATGGAAGAACATTTCCCACATTCTATGGCAAAAGCGGTTATTGACGCAGCTACAGCAAAAGGACTCGATCATGAAGAGATGCACACCAAGGTTGATTATGTGGTAGCACATGGAATCTCTACGACGATTGACGGTAAGAAGGCCATCATCGGAAGTTATCACTTTGTATTTGAAGATGAGAAGTGTACGATTCCGCGCGGAAAGAAGACTTTGTTTAGCGAACTGCCGGAAGAATATTCTCATTTGTATCTGGCAATTGAAAATAAACTGGCAGCCGTAATCTGTATTGAAGATCCGGTTAGAGAAGAAGCCGCTTGTGTGATTTCACAGCTTCGCAAGAAGGGGCTTACCAAGATTGTTATGATGACCGGTGATTCTGAGAAGACGGCAGCAGCGATTGCCAAGAAGATTGGTGTAGATGAATATTATTCGGAAGTACTTCCGGAGGATAAGGCTGCTTTTGTAGAGAAAGAAAAGCAGATGGGTCGTAAAGTTATTATGGTTGGTGATGGAATCAATGATTCACCGGCACTTTCGGCTTCCGATTGTGGCATTGCGATCAGTGATGGAGCAGAGATTGCAAGAGAAATTGCGGATATTACCATAGGAGCGGAAAATCTTTACGAATTGTTGACGCTGAAGGATTTAAGTGATGCACTTATGAAGAGAATTCAGAATAATTATCGTGCGATTATGGGATTTAACGGAAGCTTGATCGGTCTTGGTGTTTTAGGGCTGATTGCGCCAACAACATCGGCACTTCTTCATAATGCGTCAACCTTGATTATCGGTATGAACAGCATGAAGAACTTGCTCGACTAATCCTAAGAGGAGATGTCTTCTCCGAATCAGATAAAAAGTGTATAATAAATGCGCCGGGGATAATACCGGTGCATTTTTACGTAAAAGCGAACGTCATTTTCGCTTCTTGTATGGAGATGGATATGTGCAATTTAAGAGAAATGTTACAAGATCCCAATCGAGTCATTGTTCTGGACGGAGCAATGGGAACCATGCTTGAACGCGCCGGTCTCGATGTGTATCAAAGACCGGAAGAGATTAATATGAAGCATGCTGATGTGGTAAGTGAGATTACGGCGCAGTATGTTGCCGCCGGAAGTGATATTGTCTATGCGAATACATTTCAGGTGAATCGCCATAGATTAAAAGACAGTGCATACACGGTGGAAGAAGTTATCTTCGCTGCAGTTAGCGCAGCAAAGACGGCAGTTGCGGCAACGGACACAAAAATAGCGCTGGATATCGGTCCGATTGGATTGTTGGTAGAACCGACAGGAGAGCTAAGGTTTGAAGATGCTGTGGATATCTTTAAGGAAATCGTTGAGGCCGGTGTAAAAGCAGGATGTGATCTGGTGGTATTTGAGACCATGTCAGATTTAAATGAATTAAGAGCCGGCGTCATTGCGGCAAAGGAGAATTCAAATCTCCCGATCTTTGCGACGATGACATTTGAAAAAAGTGAACGAACTTATACCGGTTGTTCGCTAGAAGCGATGGTTGCAGTGATGGATGGACTTGGAGTGGATGCGCTTGGCATTAACTGTTCTAAGGGGCCGATGGAAATTTTGCCGCTTGCGCAAAAGCTGGTGCAGATTACGGATACTCCGATAATTGTAAAGGCAAATGCAGGGCTGCCGGATCCGGTGAAGGGAACTTATTCCATCGCAGCAGAGGAATTTGGCAAATATATGAAGGAGTATGCTGCACTTGGAATCCGAATTATAGGCGGATGTTGCGGAACGCAGCCGTCATACATTGAAGAGATCAAAAAACAGGCAAAGAAGGCATTTGTGAAGCACGGTGCAAAGCGGGATATGATTTTGGCCGGCCTCGCAACGAGTATGACAGAGGTTGATGAAACGCTGCTCAAAGAGTCTTTGATTGAGCCGGATGAGGATTATATAAAAACCGTAAAAACAGGAGAAGTTGAAGAGGTTGCCGAGTGTTTGATGAAAATGGAAGATAAGGGCGAGGAATTTATCTTTTGTGATGTGACAGGAGCGCCGGATGAAGTGGTGCTGATGAAAGAGGTTGTAAAAAAAGTGCAGTCAATGTCTAATACACCATTTATTTTTCGAAGTAATGATGCGGATGTGATTGAGGCGGCGCTTCGTCCTTATCAGGGAAGGGCTGTTGTTATGACAGATCTGAATGCTGTGAAAGCGGTTAAACCGATAGCGGAAAAATACGGAGCAATTCTGTATACAGATGAACAGGGGATTGTTTCCTATTGATTTTTGAAGGAAAATCAACTATGTTATAAGAAAACTGACAAATATGAAAGAGGTACAAGATGGCAACAGAATTAAAACCGATTAAAGAAGGAAAAGTAAGAGAGATTTATGATAACAATGACAGTTTGATTATGGTGGCAACAGACCGAATCAGCTGCTTTGATGTTATTCTTAACAATGTCATCTCCAAGAAAGGAACGGTTTTGACACAGATTTCCAAGTTCTGGTTTGATATGACAAAGGATGTGATTCCTAATCACATGATTTCTGTAGATGTTAAGGATATGCCGGAATTTTTCAGACAGGAAAGATTTGATGGTAATAGCATGATGTGTAAGAAGCTTGAGATGCTTCCGGTAGAGTGTATCGTGCGTGGATATATTACCGGAAGTGGATGGGCAAGTTATCAGAAGGATGGCACAGTCTGCGGAATCAAGCTTCCGGAAGGATTAAAAGAATCCGATCAGTTGCCGGAACCGATCTATACACCGTCTACAAAGGCGGAGATTGGTGATCATGATGAGAATATTTCTTATGAACAGAGTATTGAGCATCTTGAAAAAGCATATCCGGGCAGGGGAGAAGAGTATGCTTCGAAGCTTAAAGATTACACCATTAAGCTGTACAAGAAGTGCGCAGAATATGCTCGAACAAAAGGAATTATTATCGCAGATACAAAGTTTGAATTTGGATTGGATGAAGACGGTAATATCGTCCTTGCTGATGAGATGCTGACACCGGATTCTTCAAGATTTTGGCCGGCAGATACTTATGAAGCCGGACATTCCCAGCCTTCTTTTGATAAACAGATTGCAAGAGACTGGTTGAAAGCCAATTCGGATCACAACTGGACACTTCCGGAGGATGTGGCCAATCAGACAATTGGAAAATATCTGGAAGTTTATGAGCTGTTGACAGGAAAGAAATTGTAGAATTAAAGCCTAATAAAAGCTGCAAAAAGATACGAAACTCGTTCTTTTTGCAGCTTTTCGTTTTATTCGTTATCGCTGTCTTCTTCCGAAGTCATGTCTTTGGTTGCATGCTTGAAGCTTCTTGTAATTCCCGTATCATGATAGACAACGCCGGATACCGAATCCTTTGTATATATCATATTTGATTCTTCATAAAGCGGTATGACAGCAGCCTGTTTCATCAAGATGGATTCGGCTTTCTTTAATGTGCTGTAACGCTTTTTGGCAGAAGTGACAGAGCCGTTTAACGTAGACAATACTAGGTTGGTGTATTTCGAATTGGTCCATACATAGGTATGCCAGGTGTTGTCGCTGGCAGTGGCAAATGCTTCTAAATATGCAGATGCATCTGCATAAGTACCACCAAGACTTGTAAGGGAAAGACAGTAATTACCGGATTGTTCATCGGCAAGACGCTGTGCTTTTGGTTCTACGCGAAGCGTGATGGTAACACCTTCTAAGTTCTGTTCAATCTGAGATTTGATAGCATTACCAACAGCCAAGGAAGTTTCATCATCATCAATCAAAAGTTCAAGCTGAAAGCTTGTTTGCTTAAGTTGTTTTTTGGCCTTACCTAGATATTTCTGGGCGGTTTTCACATCATAGCCGATTTCATTGCTGTAAGTATCAGCACTTGTGAAATCGGATTTGTCCGAAGGATTTATAGAGATTCCGGTTGGGACAATGGCATAGGAAGCCACACAGCCATCTGCCAACACATCATTTGTCAGATGATCGCGGTCGATTGCGTAGGTAAGAGCTTTTCGCAGATTTTTATTGGCAAGGACTTTGTAATCTTCGGTGTTAGGGATGAGATACCATTCACAACCGGTAGAAACCGATTCGTAAGAAGTCTCCTCCATATCTTCCCCGGCAAGATCGCCGGAAATATTAATGACATCAAGATTTTCATCTTCCATATCTAAGATGGCAGTTTGGGAGTCTTGAACAATTTTGTAATTGAGTTCATTCACCGAGATGCTTGAGGCATCATAATAATCTTCGTTCTTTTCAAATTGAATCCAGGTGTCGGAAGACTCGTAGTCGGTTAACAAAAAAGCACCATTGGAGAGGATGTGATCTGCATCGGTGGCATAATCCTCGCCGCAGGATTCAATATAAGATTGGTTAGCCGGATAAAAAACAGGTAGACATAAAAGTTCATCAAAATTGTTGACCGGACAATTTAAGGTCACTTCTAACGTATAATCATCAATTGCCTTTACGCCGAGAGAAGAGACATCTTTCTTTCCGGAAAGAATGTCGGATGCATTTTCAATCTGCGCAACATCACTTAACAGATAGCCATTAGGGTTTTCGTTATTCGGATCGACGGCTCTTTGCCATCCGTAGACGAAGTCATAAGCGGTAACCGGATCGCCATTTGACCATACCGCATCTTCGCGAAGGGTAAAGGTATAGACCCGTTTGTCCTTAGATAAGCTCTCGTCAGTGCACAGAGCATTTACAATTGTTCCATCGTCCGCTTGCTGCTTTAGACCATCCGTAAAGTTCGCAATCATTTCCATGGAAGTTTCATCCGTTGCAGCTTGCGCATCCAATGTTATGACCGCATTAGAGACCATGGTCTGAATCTTGACCGGAATTTCTTCTTCGGCACCCTCGTCGTCGGCATCATTGGTTTGGGAGCTTGACTTGGAGGAACATGCACATAGGCCGGCCGCAAGCACGAACACAAGGCCAAGAGCACAAAGCTTTTTCATATGTTTCATAGTAATCATTCACCTCTTTTGGATATTTCCTTTCGGAAGATTTTCATAACTTATTTCGGCTATGAAAACAAACTGATATTATTATAGTGATTGGAAATGATGATGGCAAGGATTACGTAAAGAATTAAGAAAATCTAAGTATTTTCCTTAAAGATTATGGTAAAATCAGGAAGTAAAATGAAGAGGATAGGAGCTTATGTTGTAATGAACAATGTACTCGTAGCAATTAATGCAAAATATATTCATTCAAATCTTGCCTGCCTGTCATTGAAAAGCTATGCGGCATCAAAAGGACAGCATGCACAGATTGCAGAATATACGATTAATCAACCAATGCAGCAGATTCTGGCAGATTTATTTCGTCACAATCCGGATGTTTTGTTTTTTTCTTGTTACATCTGGAATATGGAACTGGTGCAGGAGCTGACAAAAGAATTTCATAAGATAAATCCGTCAATACCCATCTATCTTGGAGGCCCTGAAGTAGCTTTTCGTGCGGAAGAATATGTGCAGGAACATCCGGAGATTGCAGGAGTTATGGTAGGAGAAGGAGAAGTCCCGTTTACAAAGATTTGTCAGTTCTATGACCGAATCGGCGATTATGATAAGATACCGGGGCTTGTGTGGGTAACAGAAAATGGCCGTGTTGAGGTGCAGGCACCGGCGATGCCGCTGGCGCTTGATGAGATTCCATTTTGCTATCCGAGTCTAGATGGGCTTGACCATAAGATCATTTATTATGAATCAAGCAGAGGATGTCCGTTTTCTTGCACGTATTGCATATCTTCCATAGATAGGCATCTAAGATTTCGTTCTTTGGATAAGGTCTTTGAGGAATTACAGTTCTTTTTGGATCATAAGGTTACCCAGGTGAAATTTATTGATCGAACCTTTAATTGCAACGGAGCTCATGCGCTTGCAATCTGGCGTTATATTCTAGAACATGATAACGGAGTTACCAATTTTCAGTTTGAAATTGCAGCAGATTTGCTAAAGGCAGATCATATGCGAGTCCTTTCCAAAATGCGTCCAGGACTTGTGCAGCTTGAAATCGGAATCCAGACAACCAACTTTGAAACCATTCGGGAAATACATCGAACAATGAGCGTTGGACGAGTGGAAGAAGCGGTGATGGCAATTCATAAGATGAACAACATTCATCAGCATTTGGATCTTATTGCGGGGCTTCCGTATGAAGATTATGAATCGTTTCAAAATTCATTTGAGGATGTGTACCGGCTTGAACCAGATCAGCTCCAGCTTGGTTTTTTGAAAGTGCTGCGAGGATCGTATATGTATGAGCATGCACAAGAATATGGTCTGGTCTATACCGATAAGCCGCCATACGAAGTGCTGCAGTCTAAGTGGGTGACCTACGGACAGATGCTCAATCTGAAACTGGTAGAAGAGATGGTGGAGACGTATTACAACACCGGACAGTTTCGGGCTACGCTTCCGGTTGTGGAGACGATGTATGATACGGCATTTGAGTTTTATCTGCACCTGGGTGCATTCTATGCAAGTGTAGGCTGGATGGATAAGAAAGTCAGTCGTCTTCACAAATAT
Organism: Eubacterium oxidoreducens; assembly: GCF_900104415.1. GTDB lineage: Bacteria > Bacillota > Clostridia > Lachnospirales > Lachnospiraceae > Eubacterium_C > Eubacterium_C oxidoreducens. Next base: position 16,033 of record NZ_FMXR01000017.1, read on the forward strand.
GTAATTGTATTGCAGCTTGTAAAGAACACGGCGCCTGAGCTGTTTGATCTGGTAAAAGAGACGCTCTTATACGATTATTATCTGCGGGAGAAAGCAAAGAAACGACCAAAGTGGGCACCGGATATTTCCGGACAAAAAAAGGAAATTGCTCGCGCACTTCGATTGCTGGGTTATGAGCAAAAGTATTGCGACCTGCAACCATTTACCATTCCTGTCTGGGAGATTGAACGCGGAAAACCTTTCCCGAAGTGCGGTGATAAAAAGTGGGTTTTGTTCGATTATGAGAACAGAGATGTTATAACAAATAATGCAAAGGTGATCATATTAGAAGAACTTCCAAGTGAGTCTTGATTAGAGTAAGGAGGAGCAGGATCTGACAATGCATGAAAGACTAAAATTATATATTCGAAAAAATGTTGACCTGACGGGGGCAATTGCGCCAACCATTGTAGTGACGGGAATCTTCTTCGTAATCTATTATTTCTTTGGGATTGAGAATACGATTATCGGTCCATGTGTAACCTTGTCATATCTGTATTTTGCAGGCCTTAGCAATCATTATGCAAGTATGGTAAAGACATTTTTAATCTACATGGTGCTTGCCGTTGCGGCATATGTGGCAGGCCTTTCGCTTCCCTTTGCAATTGTAGTGAATGCAGCAGTATTTTTCTGGATTGTCTATCATCTAATAGATGAATATCATCCGGATAATTATTATACGCCGGGGATGGCCTTTATCCTATTTCAGCTTTCACCGGTAAGCGGCATGCATGGATTATCTATGCGTCTTATAGCATTGATTTTATCCTTTGCAATCGCATTTTTGGTACTTCTTCTTTTGCCGTCACGTCATAATAAAAATGATGTGCGCAAACTGGTTGGTCAGGGATTTGAGATCGGAAATCAGTTGTGTGAGGCTTACGTAGCGCGCGATAAGGTGGCAATTGAACAAAAGCAGCAATTGCTGCATCTTCTAAATGAGCAGATCTGCGATGAAATTTATCTGTATAATTATGCAGGATTTCGTAAAGAAAACAAGGTGAATTGGTATTGTCGATTTGTGGCGCTGTTTCAGGTGCTTACGGTTTTGGCAGAGCATGAAGATGTCGAAGAAAAGTCAGAGCAGATGCGGAACATGCTTGTCAATTTTAAGGCATTATATGAGGCAGACAAGGCAAATGACTTTAGTAAAAAACTGGTATTTAAGAAAGAAAAGCCGGATATTCATTCGTTCACGCTTCGCTTCGCATTGCGGATGCTTATTGTTATGACCGCTTGTATGATTTATGGCTATATCTGTCCTTGGGGAAATGGATTTTGGCTTGCGGTGTCGGTTTATTTTATGATGGTGCCTTTGTATGAAAATATAACAGGTAAGATCAAAGGTCGATTGCTTGGAACGATAGCAGGTGTGATACTATGCTTTTTGCTTTTTACTGTTTTTCCGAGTCAGCCGGCACATGTTGTCATCTTAATCATCTTTAATTTCCTGATTAACAGTTCTAAAAACTATGCGACAACGGTGGCATATTTGACCTGTGCAGTGTTAGCGCTGAATATCACACCGGACAATATTGGATTTACCTTATTAGAACGCCTGATTTATACCTTTGGCGGAGCGGGACTGACACTGCTTGGTTGCCGCTTTATCTTCCCGATACGGATTCAGCCGGAGGCGGATTATCTGCTGTCGAGATTAAATATGCTTCGGGAACAGATGCAAAGAATCAGGGTGTATAAAGGGGAAAGTCCGGAGGAGCTTCGTCATGAGCGAGATCAGCTTTTGGTTCGCTCCTATCTCCTTAGCCGGAGGCTTCGCAGATATAATCAGGCACTTCCGCATGAGAAACGCAATTTAAAACTGATTGATGTATTGAATGAACATATGTCGGATATGTCGATGTTTCTGGTTCATCACTTTATCGGAATCAAAAGTCGTGGGTTATAAACCGTACTTAACTTTCAATCCTGATGCTAGAAAACATGACAAAAATGTGTTAAAATTAACTCATTCGAAACGACTAATTTTGCTTAGAGTTGATGTTTAGAATGAATGCTTAAGAAGTTAAGCAGGAGTTGGTCAATTTAAGTAAATTTGCTTTCGAAGAGAAATGATTTAAAGTGAGTAAGAATAAAAAGCTGTCAAAAGCGTAAGCAACCTAAGGGGAACATTAATTGGATGTTTACAAATGCGACCGAGATGGGAGACCAAGAATGATTAGTAATCGACAATTGGAAGTATTTGTGACCGTTTATGAAGAAAAGAGTATGACGAATGCCGGCAAGAAGTTATTTATGACACAACCGGCAGTGTCGCAGGCAATCCGTGAGATTGAAGCGTACTATGGAGTGACCTTATTTGAGAGAGTAGGATCGAAATTGTACGTTACAAGGTCCGGAGAGACGATGTATTTTTATGCGAAGCGTATATTTACTTTATTTGAGGAAATGAATACGGAGATGTGTAATGTACAGGGAGTCCGGGAGATTACAGTTGGGGTCAACATATCTGCTGGGACAGAACTGGTACGAACTTATATTAATCGATTCCACGAGGAGTATCCGCAGATAAAAGTTCGTGTGAAGGTATCGAGATCTTCTGTATTGGAGAAATGGCTTAAAGAACAGGAGCTTGATTTTGCGATTTGGGAAGACCTGGTTCAAAAGGCTGATTATTTGGTTCAGGAACCATACTATAAAGATAAGATTGTAGTGGTTGCCTCAAAAGATCATCCGTTGGTAGCAAGAGAGAATCTGGTACTCAAAGACCTTGAAAATCAGCCATTTCTTCTTAGAGAAAGAGGAGCAGGCGTTCGGGAAAAATTCGAACAGCTGATGCGGCTGAATGATATGGCTGTGGACATTCTTTGGGAGAGTACGTCAACGAAAGCGCTTGTGAAGGCTGCGCAGGAGGGATATGGAATTGCGGTCCTTCCTTACTTGCTGGTCAAGGAATATGTGGAAAACGGTTCTTTGGTTGAGCTTGCTATTACAGATGTTTCTCTTAAGAGAAATCTCAATATTGTCTATCATAAGGACAAGGTTTTTTCAGAACCTTTGCAGCGACTGATGGATATTGTAAGAGAGTCTTAACTCAGTCGGAGAACAAGCTCCGACTGAGTTAAACGCTCCGCGAGGATGCGCACGGATTCGGACAGGAATTTGTCTGCTGAAGCAGATCCGAATCCGGCGCGCAAGACTCGCGAGCGAGTCTTGACCGAAATAACACACACCCCCTGGCGGTGATGGGTACCTGGAATTTAGGATGCCTATTACGGTTAGGGGGTGTGTTTTTGATTGTCGCATGATAACGCGCCGACAGACATTAGGCCTGATTTAATAACTGGTTTCGAATATCATATAGTTTTTGAGACAAATCAACATGGATTTTTTGTGGGTTAACAAATCGCTTGGATTCATCCCATAAAGTCTCTTTTTCTTTGTTACAGAATTTCTGAATATCCATAACCTTTGGAGAGTGGTAGATGGCTTTGCCGTTTTTGATAACCGGAATCAAAAGCTCTTTCATAGTATAGCTGCCACCGGGGAGGATGGTTTTCTTCCAAGGTTCATTTGGATCAAATAATTTAAGATCTTGAGAAGTATCATAAGATTCATCAACCAGGCAAATCAAATCACCTCGAATCTTTCCGGTTTCTTTATCGTAAATGCGATAGATGGTTTTGTTACCAGGATTCGTTACTTTTTCGGAGTTTTCAGAAAGCTTGATCTTAGGAACAAAATCACCACCATCCTTTTGGATTGCAGCCAATTTGTATACGCCGCCAAAAGAAGGATTGTCTTTAGAGGTGATTAAATTGGTTCCAACACCCCAGGAAGTAATTTGAGAACCTTGAATCTTAAGACTTTGAATCAAATATTCATCCAAATCATTTGATGCAGAGATAATAGCATCCTCAAATCCGGCGTCATCAAGCATCTTGCGAGCTTTCTTAGAAAGATAGGCAAGATCACCGCTGTCCATACGAATGCCATAACTTTTAGAAGTAATGCCGGCATCGCGCATTTCAGTAAAGACCCGGATGGCATTAGGAATACCGGAGTTTAAAGTATCATAAGTATCTACAAGCAAGGTACAGGCATCCGGATAAAGCTGTGCGTAAGTCTTAAAAGCAGTATATTCATCCGGAAAACTCATAATCCAACTGTGTGCATGAGTACCTAAAACCGGAACATCAAACATCTGACCGGTAAGCACATTAGAGGTTCCTTTACAGCCACCGATAATTGCAGCACGTGCACCATAGGTACCGCTGTCCGGACCTTGAGCGCGGCGAAGACCGAATTCCATAACGCCGTCACCATTGGCAGCATAACATACCCTGGCAGCTTTGGTAGCAATAAGGCTTTGATGATTAATAATATTAAGAAGAGCTGTTTCAATAAGCTGGGCTTCCATAATCGGGGCAACAACCTTTACAAGCGGTTCACGTGGAAAGATAACAGTGCCCTCTGCAATGGCATAGATATCACCGGAAAATTTAAAGGTAGACAGATATTCCAAAAAGTCTTCGTTAAAAATGCCAAGACTTCTCAGATAATCAATATCTTCCTTTTGGAAAGATAGATGTTCAATGTAATCAATGACCTGTTCTAGACCGGCACAGATGGCATAGGCTCCGCCGCTCGGATTGTTGCGATAAAAAGCATCAAACACGGCAACGTCATGATTGCCTGTTTTGAAATATCCCTGCATCATAGTAAGTTCATATAGGTCCGTAAGTAATGTTAAATTGAGAGTACTCATAATTTCCTTCTTTCTCATGGCATAAAACCACGTCTTAACCTAATTTCAAATCACCTGGTTTAATCCAGCCTATCTTACGTTCAATGGTACAAATAACACTGCAGATGACGGCCGGTAGGATGAAGCAAATTAAAATCATACCAAGCCAGTCAAATCCGGTAACCGTTTTGCCATCTGCGACCCATCCGGAATAGATGCCGATTTGTCCAACAAGTCCGCAGGTTCCCATGCCGGAAGAAACCGGTGAGCCGTTCATTTCCAGATGAAAGATGCAAGTGGCAATCGGACCTGTGATTGCACTGCAGATAATCGGCGGAATCCAGATGCGAGGATTTTTGACGATATTTCCCATCTGTAACATAGAGGTACCGATGCCCTGCGAGATAAGACCGCCCCATTTATTTTCATAAAAGGACATAACCGCAAATCCAACCATCTGTGCGCAGCATCCGGCAACAGCAGCACCACCGGCAAGTCCGACAAGGCCAAGTCCGGCACAGATTGCAGCCGAAGAAATCGGAAGAGTAAGGGCAATGCCGACTAAAACGGCTACAATAATACCCATCATAAATGGTCGAAGCGTGGTCGATACCATAATCAGGTTACCAAGCCAATTCGCCAGGGTTCCGATATGCGGCGCTATCAACGAGGAAAGAACGACGCCAATTATAATAGTGACGCCCGGAGTGACAATGATGTCGATTTTCGTCTCTTTCGATACGGCTTTACCAAACTCGGCAGCAATGACGGAAATAATCAGGACGGCAAATGGTCCTCCGGCTTCTCCTAAAGTATTCGCGGCGCTTCCAACAGCCAATAATGAAAATAATACAAGAGGAGGTGCTTGCAATGCATAGCCGATTGCAACTGCCATAGCAGGTCCGGACATTGCAGTTGCAAAGCCGCCAATCGTTACCAGGTAATCAATGCCGGCCTGTAAGCCTATCGTGTTTAGAATCGTGCCGATTAACAGTGTGCAAAAAAGACCTTGCGCCATGGCGCCTAGTGCATCAACAGCATATCGTTTTGCTGAAATTTCAATATTTTTTCTTTTTAAAAATTCTTTAAATTTATCCATGATGATAACTCCTGCCTGAATGATAGATTAGAAATGGGGGATTTCCCCGGGAGAGGTAAAGTCTACAGGTTCATAGGTTTGTAGCTTCGCCAGATATCCTTTTTTCTTAAGCTCAGCCTGAATCAGATCAAGGAGCTCTTCGCTGTCCGCTTCTACCGTGTGATAATGATATCCTGAAGTGACATTTTTGAGTAGAGAAGATTTGCCCTTGGACATCTCCATTAAGTAATTGTCTACATCTAGTTGAGAACGGAGGTTTAGCTCTCCGCGAATGACGCCATAGATTTTGTGATTGACAAAGACATCTTTTACACGGCCGCCTAGACTGATGATGCAAGACAGCTCATCAGCAACCTGTTCGTCGGTATGAATAACCTTAAATACCCGGCTGATATGGGAAGATTTTTGAATCAGATAACCACGGGTGGTGGATAGAATCTGAGAGCCGTTCGCCCGTAACAAAGCAATGTCTTGCACAATTACCTGTCGGCTGACATTCATTTTGCGGGCAATAAAGTCGCCGGAAAGAGGTCGGTCGGAAGAAAGTAGTAGATTCATGATTCCGCATCTTCGTTCTTCAGTAGTCATTTGCCATACCCCCCTTTATGATAGTCTTAGTTGTTAAAATTATAAGCGAAAAAGAAAGGTATAGCAAATTGAATTTTCCGTATTGGCGCATCCTATGAAGATTTGGAAAGTGGGTTGATATGACTGTTAAGAGGAAAAAAATTTGTTATAATAAAAAAGGTAACCTAAAAAGGAATTACATTATAATATTTCAGAAAAATAAAAAGGAGGTATTAATATGGCGGATAAGTTTTACGCAAAAAGTCCGGGAAACAATGGTTATATTAAGAACCTTGAAGTTCTTTCTTTTTGCGATTGGGACGGTCTAAGCGGCGCATTTCAGATGCAGCTTTATAAGACCAAAGAAGGCAAATACTACATCTATGGATCCGGATTTGGCGGATTTCATGGTTCAAGCGTTGTAATTGCAGAAGTAACCGATCCTAAGCATCCAAGATTTGTAAAGAGATTGGTATGTCTTGATCCGGAAGAATATCCAACAACATCTTCTCCAAAGATTCAGATTGCAGAGGATAAATTGATTGTTGCAATGACAGCAGGTTCAGGCCCTGGTGCACTTGTAGATCAGAGCGAACTTCAGAATATGAAGTGTCAGGCAGGAATTCAAATCTGGTCACTGGCAAATGACCCTGAGAATCCGGAATATCTTGGATATTGGGATTGTGGAGTTCCACATTCTATTGGTGTTCATCGTTTTATGTATAACGGTGGTCCTTATGTATATCTTTCTTGTGAATCTATGAGATTTGAAGGAATGATCATGAGAATCGTGGATATTTCCGATCCTAAGAATCCACATGAAGTTGGTAACTGGTGGGCACCTCATCAGTTCGTAGATGGATATCCGGGAAGAGAAGTGGATCATCATGCGGGACATGTTCCATCTTTCATGGATAAAGGATGGATGCACGGACCGCCATTTAGACGTGATGACGGAATTATGTTCTGTGGTTATGGCGGAGATGGTTTGTATGTGCTTGATACGAAGGATGTAACAAGACCAAAACTTCTCGGACAGCTTAAGTTCATGCCGGCATTTTCTTCTCATCTTGCAGGAGCTCGTACACATACAGCACTTCCGCTTCCGGGACGTGATTTGTGTGTGGTAACAAATGAAGGAGAACGTTTCCAGTTCTTCCCGCCGGGATCTATCAAGGAAGCGCAGGCAATGAATAACTTGCACATGATTGATGTGTCAGATCCGACTAATCCGACGATGATTGCGCAGTTCCCATATCCGGAAGTTCCGGAAGATTTCCCGTATCCAAACTTCAATGTTATGAATCTTGGATGCCAAGGACCGTTTGGACCGCATAACGTGCATGAGCCGATGAGCAATAAGCCATGGCTTGAGCAGGATGGAAATGTAGTTTATAATTGCTATTTTGCGGCAGGACTTCGAGTATTTGATGTATCTGATCCGTATTATATTAAAGAAAAGGCATATTTCATCCCGCCAAATCCGGTGAAGAAACCGGAAGAATCTTTCTTCCCTGGATTACCGGGTCCACGTAATGCCATGACAGAGGATTGCTGTGTAGATGATAGAGGCTATATCTATGTCACATGTTTTGATGATGGATTCTATATTTTAAAGAAATTATACGATTAAGAAATAATGAATCAGAAGGAAGGCTGTAATTTAAAAGATTGCAGCCTTCTTTGTTTGTGTAAAACAGGTAAATGATGCTATAATGAAAAACAAGAAAACAGCGAGGATAAGAAGATGGAATTACCGGAAAAGTTTTGCGAGCGGATGCGCCAACTGATGAATCAAGAAGAATATGCACAGTTCATAAGCAGTTATGAGGAGCCGCGAAGTTATGGACTAAGAAGCAATCCTTTAAAGCCGGCTTCGTTAAAGCACTTGCAATTAGAACCGGTTGCATGGTGCAATACAGGGTATTACTACAGACAGGAGCAAAGACCGGGAATACATCCGCTTCATGAAGCGGGAGCATATTATATACAAGAGCCGAGTGCAATGGCAATCGCGCCGTTGCTTGACGTTAAGCGTGGAGAGAAGGTTTTGGATTTGTGCGCGGCGCCGGGAGGAAAGACAACGCAGCTTGCGGGGGAGATGAAAGGTGAAGGTCTTCTTGTTGCTAACGAATATGTGTCATCAAGGGCGAAAGTGCTTTCCCAAAACGTGGAGCGGATGGGAGTTCGAAACTGTGTTGTGTTAAATGAAACGCCGCAACATCTTGCGCAGGTATTTGAAGGTTTTTTTGATAAAATACTGGTGGACGCGCCCTGTTCGGGAGAAGGAATGTTTCGAAAGGAAGAGATTGCGCGGCAGCAGTGGAGCCTTGATAATGTTACAATCTGCGAGGAGAGGCAAAAGGAAATTCTTGCGTGCGCTGTACGCATGCTCGCGCCGGGAGGACGTCTGGTATATTCCACATGCACCTTTTCGCCACAAGAAGATGAATATATTGTAGAATGGTTATTGGAAACCTATTCCGATCTTACCATTTTACCGATGAACAAGGTGGGAGGCATGGAGGATGCCAGGGTGCAGTGGAGCAGGCACGAAACACAAGATGTGAAACGTGCTGCAAGGCTATGGCCTCACAAGCTGCGCGGCGAAGGACATTTTGCAGCGGTTTTTGAAAATACACGGACAAAAGAGCCGGTGACAAATTCGAATGGAAAGAAGTCAAAAGCTAAGAAGAAATCGCCGGCAGTTTTGCAGGTGATAACAGCATATGAAGAATTTGCAAAAGAATATCTGGATTTTACGATTGAGGGACGGTATGAAGTATTTGGAAACCGAATATATCTTGTTCCTGAGCAAATGATACCGCTAGACGGTTTGAAGGTGCAAAGAGCAGGGCTTGAATTTGGCGAGGAGACAAAAGGCAGGTTCACACCGGCACATGCACTGGCAATGGCATTGACGGACAAGGAAGTCACAAACAGCTGTGAACTGGGAGACAAGGCAGCTGATTATTTACACGGGGAAGTCATTCATACATCGACATCAAAAGGCTGGATGCTGATGACGGTGGATGGGGTGAGTATCGGTTGGGGGAAAGGAACCGGTACGCAGATAAAAAATCACTATCCCAAGGGTTTGAGAAAGTAGGGAAACAACAATGGAAATTATTGCGGTTGATGATGAAAAATTAGCATTGGAAAGTTTGGTGCAGTCTATTGAAAAAGCATCGCCAAAGGCGACGGTGCACGGATTTCGTCTGGGGGCGGATGCCATTACGTATGCACTTGAACATAAGTGTGACATTGCGTTTTTGGATATTGAGCTTCGGGGAGAAAGTGGACTTGATATTGCAGCATCTTTAAAAGAAATATATCCCAAGATTAATATTATATTTACCACAGGATACGGGGAATATGCAGGAGATGCCTTTGGAATTCATGCAAGCGGCTATGTGATGAAGCCGGTAACAGAGGAGAAGATTGCAACGGAACTTAAGAATCTTCGCCATCCGTATGAAGATAGCGAGAAGAAACTTCAGGTAAAGGCATTTGGCAATTTTGAAGTGTTTGCCGGGGGACAGCCGCTGAAGTTTCAATATACGAAGGCAAAGGAATTGCTTGCCTATCTTGTCGACAGAAATGGGGCTATGGTATCGAACCAGGAATTGCTCGTGACTTTGTGGGAAGATGATGATCTAGAAAACGATCACAGCTCGTATCTTAAGAATATCCGAAAGGATCTTGTGGAAACGCTCGCAGCGGTTGGTCATGAAGATGTATTGGTGCGACAGCGAGGCAAGATGGGGATTCTTCCGGGTAAGATAGCGTGTGATTATTTTGATTATTTAAATGGCGAAAATATGGACGCATATCGAGGGGAATATATGTCACAGTATAGCTGGAGCGAATTGACTCACGGGTTACTTTTCTAGATAGAGAGGCAGTATCCGTTTTGTGTCCTTTTAAATGCTATAATGACTAAGTCATAAAGACAGAGAGCAGGTGAGTGTATGACCATCATTGCATTAGCAGATAAGTTGCCGGAATTAGAACGGTTGATACAGATGATTGAAGCAGAATCACCACAAGCAGAAGTTTGGGGATTTTCTCAGACTAAGAGTGCAAGAGAATGCATCGAGAGAGTAGGATGTGATGTCTTATTTGTAGATGTGATTTTGCAGGATGCGAGTGGACTTGAATTTGCGAAAGAAATAATGGAACTGAATCCGGAAGTGAATGTGATATTTACCGCAGAGAGTACCTCATTTGCCAATGCAGCTTTTCAATTATATGCGAGTGGGTATATTACAAAACCTTTAACGCCGCAGAAAGTTGCAAAAGAGTTGCATGAACTTCGATATACGAAGATTTCGGAGTCTGTCTGAGTGACAGGATATCGTCTATTTCTAATATTTTCGTTTATATAACCCTCAAACCCAAGAAAGGGGAGCTATGGAAAGCATTATTGCTTTTTGTAGCTCCCTTTTCGCATGCGTCTTTGATTGACAATATACCGATTTATAGGCATAATAGAAATGTAAAAGATAGGACTTTTGTACTTGTATAAAGAAGGAGAAGGAGGCACTACGATGGATAAGTTTAGCGAAGGAATCAGAAAATTTTTCCTGGCAGGAGTAGGAGCGGTAGCGACAACTGCGGAAAAATCACAGGAGATAATCAATGATCTGGTGGAAAAAGGAGAACTTACGGTGGAACAGGGCAAGGCTATGAACGAGGAACTCAAGCATAAAGTGACAAGCCGTGTTAATCCGACTCCGGAAGAACGAGCAGATCATATTGTAGGCAAGTTATCGGAAGAAGAACTTGAAGCATTAAAAGCAAAACTGGCAGAAATGGAAGAAGACGGAGAAGAGGAAGAATAAGGTTCTATGGCAGAAAAAACGACAATTACTCAGGGCGGTCGTTTCAAGGAAATTATCGGTGTACTTCATAAACACGAGATTATGAAAGGGCTAAGTCCGGAGAAAGTAAGGCTGATCATTGAAGATCTAGGTCCGACATTTGTCAAGTTGGGTCAGATTATGTCAATGCATTCAGAAATATTGCCAAAAGAATATTGTCAGGAGCTTGAAAAACTTCGGTCAGATGTAAAGCCAATGCCTTATGAAGAAGTCGTAAATGTATTACAGGAGGCATATGGACAACCGGTAGGTGATATCTTTGCAAAGATTGATAAAGAACCGCTTGGATCTGCATCGATTGCGCAGGTCCATGCGGCTACTTTAAAGACCGGAGAGCGCGTGGTCATGAAAGTACAGCGAGAAGGTGTGTACGAAAAGATGTCACGTGATATGGCACTGCTTCATCGCGGTATGAAATTGTTTCGATACCGTAGTTATTTTGATGCCGTAGATTTTGATGAAATTTTGGATGAAATGTGGGCAGTAGCGCAAGAAGAAATGAACTTCCTGATCGAGGCGTCTAATATCGAAGAGTTTGCACGTCTAAATGAGGAAGTGGCATTTGTTACCTGTCCGGTACTTTATCGGAAATATACAACGCCGCAGGTTCTGATTATGGAGCTCATTGATGGATGCGGAGTTGATGAGAGGGACAAGCTGCTTGCAAACGGATATAATCTTGAAGAAGTGTGTCGTAAGATGGTCGACAATTATCTAAAGCAGATATTAGAAGATGGCTTCTTTCATGCAGATCCGCATCCGGGCAATCTTAGGATTCGGGATGGAAAGATTGTATGGATTGATATGGGAATGATGGGTCGTCTGACACCGCGGGCGCGCAGTTTGCTGGATGATATTATAGCCGGAATTGCAACGCAGGATATCAATCGGATTAAGGATGGGCTGCTTGCAATTGGAGAACCGACAGATCGCATAGACCATCACAAATTGTTTGTCAGTCTTGATGAGATTGTAACGCGCTATGCGACGGCCAATCTGGGAAGTATTAATCTGTCAGAAATTATAGATGCATTTTTCAGTGCAATGGCGGAAAATAAGATTCGCATTCCGGGAACATACACGATGCTGGTCAGAGGCCTTGCAACCATTGAGGGGGTCGTGGCTAATCTGGCACCGCAGATTGATATTTTAACCATTGCAAAAAGCAGGATGAATCAGATGTATCTCGATAATCTGGATATCCCAAAGGAACTCAAACGAAACGGAAGGCTGATTTATAATTCGTTTAAAAAGGCAATCGAGATACCCGCAACAACCTCTGACTTGCTCCGGATGTTTATGAGAGGACAGACGCGGCTGAATCTGGATCTTCACGCAACGGAGGATTTGAGCAAACTTTTGACACGATTGGTACGGGATATTGTAATGGGACTGATTGTAATGGGATTGCTCATAGGTTCTAGTATTATTTGTGTAACCGACATGAGACCGAAATTGTTTGGGATTCCGGTGATTGGAACTGCGGGATATATCATAGCAGTAGTATTAGCCATTATCCTGGGATGGCAGCAGCATCGCAGGATGAAAAAGAAAAAACGCAGACGGCGAAAGAAAAGGAAGTTGTAAATGCCAAAATCAGAAAATCAAAAGCAAAAGCTATTGTATTTGCAAAAAATCTTAATGGAAGAGACGGATGAAAATCACCCTATCAGTGTTCCGAAAATAATAGAAAAATTAGATGCATATGATATCAAAGCAGAGCGAAAAAGTATTTATGATGATATTAAGGTGCTGACAGCCTGGGGGATGGATATTGAAAACAGAAGGTCGAAACCATCCGGATTTTATCTGGCATCAAGAGAGTTTGAACTGGCAGAGGTCAAGATGCTGGTAGATCTGGTGCAGACATCAAAATTCATCACCGAAAAGAAATCCAATGCACTCATCAAAAAACTGGAAAGTCTGGTATCGCATACACAGGCAAAGGAATTGCAACGAGAAGTTGTAGTAGCGAATCGCGTGAAGACCGACAATGAAAATATTTACTATAACATTGATGAATTGCATCATGCGATAGCCGATAACAAGAAGATTACTTTTGAGTATTATAACTGGAATATAGATGGAACGAAGCATCTGCGTCATGGCGGAGAATTGTATCGGGTAAGCCCATGGAAACTTACCTGGGACGATGAGAATTATTACCTGATTGCTTTTGATGATAAGGACAAGAAGGTGAAGTACTACCGGGTCGATAAGATGCAGCACATATCTACGTTGGAAGAAATTCGTGATGGCCGAAAAGTATTTGAGAAGATGGATATGGCCAGATTTGCCCGAAAGACATTTGGAATGTATGACGGCGAAGAAAGAACGATTACGCTTACGATGCCTAAGGAGATGGTATCGGTCGTATATGATCGGTTTGGACTAGATACCAGCATCCGACCGGAAGGTGATGAGAGGATCCGGTTCCATGCGGATGTTGCAGTAAGTAATCAGTTCTATGGATGGATTTCCTCGCTGGGAAAAGGAATTCGAATTGAAAGCCCAAAAGATATTCGGGAAGAATACATAGAATATTTGCAATCGTTGATAGATAGTCAGCAGTGAAAAAAGGTCTGCCGCGAAAAAGCGACAGACCTTTTGGCGTGTTGGATGGAAAGCTTCATAGCGCCGGGAAATTGTTGATGAAAATTTTAGAATTGAAACATAAAATCTTCACAGGACGAATGTTGATTTTACAAAAGTAAACACATATAATAAAAAGATAGTTTGGAAAATAATTCAGGGTAATGGACGAATTATAAAGCCCGGAGGAAATACATGGATAATAAATATAACAATTACAACAATAATTACAACAATAACGGGGGCAATAATAACAACAATAATAATAACAATAGCGGAGGCGGCGGTAATAACGGCAATAATGGTCGAGGACCGACGATGCTGGTGTTTATCTTTGCGGCATTGTTTGTTTTGTTGATTATGAGCTTTTTGTCAAATCGGATCACTTCTATGTCGAATCAGGAAATCTCCTATACCGAGTTTTTGAAAATGGTGGAAGAAGATAAGGTAGAAGAAGTTGAGATAGCGACATATCAGATTAATATAACGCCAAAGAGCGACAGCAGCTCTGATAGTTCAAGCACAAGTAATACGACAACAGATTCTACAACTAATCAGATCACATCAGCACTTGGAAGTGATGTGACAACAACGTATTATACAGCGCGAATTGCGGATGAAGATCTGCTTTCTTTGTTAAAGGAGCATGACGTTACCATTCGCGGAACGATTCCGGATACCAGATCAACCATTATATACAACATCTTAAGCATTTTGATACCGATTGCTTTAATCTGGATATTACTTGGATTTGCCATGCGTAGAATGGGTGGTGGCTCCGGTGGTTTGATGGGCGTTGGAAAAAGCAATGCTAAGGTATATGTTGAAAAAGAAACCGGTGTTACATTTGCCGATGTGGCAGGTCAGGATGAAGCGAAGGAGTCGCTGCAAGAAGCAGTTGATTTTCTACATAATCCGCAGAAATATACCGATATTGGAGCTAAGCTGCCAAAGGGTGCATTGTTGGTAGGCCCTCCGGGAACAGGTAAGACCTTGCTTGCAAAAGCAGTTGCCGGAGAAGCGAAGGTGCCATTTTTCTCTATGGCAGGTTCGGCTTTTGTTGAGATGTTTGTCGGAGTAGGTGCATCGCGCGTGCGAGATCTTTTTAAAGAAGCACAAAAGCAGGCACCTTGTATCATATTCATCGATGAGATTGATGCCATCGGTAAGAGCCGTGATTCTCATTATGGCGGCGGAAACGATGAACGTGAGCAGACGCTCAATCAGCTGCTTGCAGAGATGGACGGATTCGACAGTTCAAAGGGTGTTATGATTCTTGCAGCTACAAACCGTCCGGAGGTATTAGACAAGGCACTTCTTCGTCCGGGACGATTTGACCGGAGAATCATTGTAGAAAAGCCGGATCTCAAAGGTCGATATGAGACTTTGAAAGTACATGCCAAAAACGTTCTTATGGACGATTCTGTAGATTTAAATGAAATTGCACTTGCGACAAGTGGAGCAGTCGGTTCCGATCTTGCCAATATGATTAACGAAGCCGCTATTAATGCAGTAAAGCATGGCAGAAGATTTGTAAATCAGCAAGATCTCTTCGAGTCCGTAGAGCTTGTAATCGCAGGAAAAGAGAAAAAAGACAGAATTCTTGGAGAAGATGAAAAGCGAATTGTGGCTTATCACGAAGTGGGACATGCGCTTGCCGCGGCATTGCAAAAAGGCTCCGAGCCGGTGCAAAAGATTACGATTGTACCGCGTACCATGGGAGCACTTGGCTATGTAATGCAGGTTCCGGAAGAAGAGAAATATCTCATGACGGAGAGAGAACTTCGCACAGAGATTGTAACATTTATGGCCGGACGTGCAGCAGAAGAAATTGTGTTTGATTCGGTAACGACAGGCGCTTCAAATGATATAGAAAAAGCAACGAAGATGGCACGCGCCATGGTAACGCAATATGGTATGTCTAAGAAGTTTGGCTTGATGGGATTGGAATCTGTTGAGAATCGCTATCTGGATGGCCGCGCAGTCTTAAACTGCGGTGAGCAGACGGCAGCCATGATTGATGATGAAGTCATGAAGATTCTAAAGGATGCTTATGAAAAGGCAAAAGAATTGCTTGCCGAGAACAGATCCATCCTTGATGAAATTGCGGATTATCTCTTTGAACATGAAACCATTACCGGTAAGCAGTTTATGAAGATCTTTCGTAAGTTAAAGAATATTCCGGAGCCGGAAGAAGAGGAGACGGAAGAAGAAAAATTAAAAGCGAAAAAGTCGAAGCCGCGCGTTCATATGAAGCCGGTGCTACCAGCACAAGAGATTAAGATTGACTTGCTTGCGCAGGATGAAAAAGAGGAGCAGATGCGGGGGGAAGAAAACGCAGTAGAGATTGCACCGGAAGATATTGTAGATCCAAGCGAGGAAGTGGACGAAGAGCCGACATGGACAATGGAAAATAAGTCAGACGAAGAACCTAAGATACAACAAGAGCCGGCTGAACAAGAGGAGCCGCAGCCACAAGCAACTAAGATGGATGCAGATGTCGAAGCTCTTCTCAAAGAGAAAGAAGAAGAGGAGCGACTAGAAAAATTACTTCGTGGAGAATAGAGGGATCGTAATGTTTGATATTCCGGAAGAACTAAAAAAACTACCGGACAAGCCGGGGGTCTATCTAATGCATGATAAGAATGATGCAATCATTTACGTGGGAAAGGCAATCAGCTTAAAAAACCGCGTGCGTCAGTATTTTCAATCATCGAGGAATAAGACGGCGAAGATTGAGAAGATGGTATCGCTGATTGATCATTTTGAGTACATCATTACAGACTCTGAACTAGAAGCATTGGTGCTCGAGTGTAATCTTATAAAAGAGCACCGCCCCAAATATAATACGATGTTAACGGATGATAAGAGTTATCCGTATATAAAAGTGACTCTGGGAGAGCAATTTCCCAGAGTCCTCTTTTCACGCCAGATGAAAAAGGATAAGTCCAAATATTTCGGTCCTTATACCAGTTCCGAAGCGGTAAGAGAAACGATAGAACTTCTGACCAAACTATACAAAATCAGAAGCTGCAGTCGCGTCTTGCCGCGAGATATCGGGAAGGGCAGACCGTGTCTGAATTATCATATCAAGCGATGTCTCGCTCCATGCCAGGGAAATATATCGGAAGAAGAATATAAAAAAAATATCGATGAAGTTTTGCGTTTTCTAAATGGAGATTACAGCAAGATATTGAAGATGCTGGAAGATACGATGTATGAAGCAGCGCAGGAATTAGATTTTGAAAAAGCGGCAGAGTATCGTGAACTTCTAAAAAGCGTACAACAGATTGCGCAAAAACAAAAGATTACACATGCAGACGGTGAAGATCAAGATATCATTGCCATGGCAAAAGAAAGAGAAGATGCCGTGATTCAGGTATTCTTTGTCCGCGGCGGACGTATGATTGGACGGGAGCATTTCTATATGAAGATTCCCGCAGAAGATGACAATGGTAAGATCTTAAACAGCTTTGTCAAACAGTTTTATGCAGGAACACCTTACATTCCCAAAGAACTGATGTTACAAGAAGAAGTGGAAGATGCGCAGCTTTTAGAAACCTGGTTAAGTGATAAGAAGGGGCGCAAAGTCTATGTACGGGTGCCGCAAAAGGGTGCGAAGGAAAAACTGGTTGAACTGGCTGCGAAGAATGCGAAGATGGTATTAGAACAAGATGCGCAGCGCATCAAACGAGAAGAAGGCCGCACGATAGGTGCGGTAAAAGAAATCGCTTCTTGGCTTGGACTTGAGAAAATAGAGCGGATGGAGGCTTATGATATATCTAACACAAGCGGATATCAAAGTGTCGGTTCTATGGTCGTATTTGAAAAAGGAAAGCCGCAGCGAAGTGATTATCGAAAGTTCAAGTTAAAGACGGTAATCGGACCGGATGATTATGCGTCGATGCGGGAAGTGCTGACGAGAAGATTTACGCACGGACAAGAAGAAGCAAAGGATCTAGAAGAAAGAGGTCTGGCCAAAGAGATGGGAAGTTTTACCAAATTTCCGGATCTTATTATGATGGATGGCGGAAAAGGCCAGGTCAATATCGCACTCGAAGTGTTAGAACAACTGGGACTTCATATACCGGTCTGCGGAATGGTAAAGGATGATCATCATCGTACGAGAGGACTTTATTTCCAAAATGAAGAAATACCGATTGATATTCATAGTGAAGGATTTCATCTGATTACCAGAATACAAGACGAGGCACATCGATTTGCAATAGAATTTCATCGTTCACTTAGGGGAAAAAATCAGGTGCATTCGGTGCTTGATGATATTGAAGGAATCGGTCCGGCAAGACGCAAGGCTCTTATGAAGCATTATAGGGGAATTGAACAGATCAAAAACGCAACCGAAGAAGAACTGATGCAGGTTCCGGGGATGAATCGGCAGGCGGCAGGGTCTGTATATCGATTTTTCCACTCCTAACCTTGTCGGGAAGCCAGGTATAGTTGTATAGTATAGACAACGAAAAATCAAACAGATTAGAAACGGAGAGAGTATATGCAGGAAGTAAGTGTAAGCAAGATCGTAAAAAAGATGGGGCTTAGAGTATTTACAAAAGAAATCGATTTGGATAAGAAGATGATTCGGCAAAGAGATGTCAATCGTCCGGCGTTGCAGCTAAACGGTTATTTTGAACATTTTCAGGAAGATCGGGTGCAGATTATCGGAACCGTAGAATATACCTTCCTGCAACATATGGATCCGATTCGTAAAGATCAGATCTTTCATGACTTTTTGTCTTATTCTATGCCATGTATTATCTTTTGTCGTGGATTTGAACCGATTGACGCATTCTATCGTCTGGCAGTGGAAAATGGAATACCACTTCTTGGAACAGACCTGGAGACATCGGAATTTATGGCAGAACTAATCTTGACGTTATCTTGGGAGCTTGCCCCAATGATATCGCTTCACGGTGTATTGGTAGACGTATATGGTGAAGGTGTCATGATTACCGGAGAAAGCGGAATCGGAAAGAGTGAGGCGGCACTGGAACTGATTCGACGTGGTCACAGATTGGTAACGGATGACGTTGTGGAGATTCGAAAGGTAAATGATAAGACGCTGGTAGGAACGTCGCCGGAAGTGACGCGTTACTTTATTGAACTTCGAGGAATTGGAATTATAGATGTAAAGACGATGTTCGGAGTAGAAAGTGTAAAAGAACGACAAAACATTGACTTTGTAATCAAGATGGAAGAGTGGAAGAAAGACTGTGAGTATGACAGATTGGGACTTAAAGAAGAATACACTGACATTTTAGGAAACCAGGTAGTCAGCCAGTCGATTCCAATCAGACCGGGACGAAATCTGGCTGTGATTGTAGAAGCGGCAGCGGTCAATCACCGAACCAAGAAGATGGGTTATAATGCTGCGCATGAGCTCTACAATCGCGTTCAAAATAATATGAGAAATGACTGGTCGTAATATGATGATATAGGAGGCAAAATAAAATGGAACGAGAAAACGCATGGAAAAAATATTCGCAGGAAGATAAGGACAAGGTATTTCAATTTGCAGAAGAATATAGAGTGTTTTTGTCAAATTGTAAGACGGAAAGAGAATGCGCACAAGAATTTATGTTGCGCGCACAGGCAGCAGGATTTCGCGATCTTGATGAAGTGATAGAAGAAGGAAAACCGCTCAAGGCCGGTGATCGAATCGTAGCCGGTAATATGGGAAAAGCACTTGCGATGTTTGTCATCGGAGAAGAAGATTTAGAAGACGGTATGAATATACTTGGAGCGCATATTGACTCTCCGAGAATGGATGTTAAGCAAAATCCATTGTATGAAGATACACAGATGGCATTTTTGGACACTCATTATTATGGTGGAATCAAGAAATACCAGTGGGTGACATTGCCGCTGGCACTTCATGGAACTATTATAAAAAAAGACCTGACGCAGATAGATTTTGCGATTGGAGAAGCAGAAGATGATCCGGTATTTGGTGTAAGCGATCTGCTCATTCACCTGTCGGCAGATCAGATGGACAAAAAAGCCTCTAAAGTGGTAGAAGGTGAGAACTTAAATGTCCTGATTGGAAGTATGCCGCTTTCGGAGGCAGAAGATGATGAAGAGACCAAAGAAGCAGTAAAGGCGAATATCTTGCAGATCTTAAAAGACAAGATGGATATTGAAGAAGAAGATTTCCTGTCTGCAGAGATTGAGGTGGTGCCGGCAGGTACGGCAAGAGACTACGGTCTTGACCGCAGTATGATTATGGGATATGGACATGATGACAGAGTCTGCGCATATCCATCGTTTTGTGCAATGCTTGAAATGGATGTGCCAAAGCATACCAGCGTGTGCCTGCTTGTAGACAAAGAAGAAATCGGCAGCGTAGGAGCAACCGGAATGCATTCTAGATTTTTTGAAAATTGTGTTGCAGAGATTCTTGCACTGTGTGGTTTTAACAGCGACCTGTCAGTAAGAAGGGCAATGGCCAATTCTTTTGTGTTATCCTCAGATGTCAGTGCAGCATTTGATCCAAACTATCCATCTGTTATGGAAAAGAAAAATGCGGCCTATTTTGGAAGAGGACTGGTATTTAATAAATTTACAGGATCACGAGGAAAGAGTGGCTCTAACGATGCGAATCCGGAATATATTGCAATCCTGCGAGATGTGATGGATCGAAATGAGGTGTCTTTCCAGACAGCAGAACTTGGCAAAGTAGATCAAGGCGGCGGTGGAACGATCGCTTATATTTTGGCGAATTATGGCATGCAGGTAATTGATAGCGGCGTTGCGGTATTGAATATGCATGCACCATGGGAAATTATCAGCAAGGCAGATTTGTATGAAGCATATAAAGGCTATGTTGCATTTTTGAAGGAAGTATAGATGGAAAAAGAGCAGATGATAAAAACAATTCAAAACGTGCTTTCAAAGGAACAGATTTTACCGGATGAGGCGATGGCAAAACATACATCATTTCGCGTGGGAGGAAAGGCAAAGCTTATGCTTACTCCGACGATTGAGCAGATGCCTTCGCTTATCCGACTGCTTCACAAAGAAGGGATCGGATATCTGGTAAAAGGAAACGGCAGCAACCTTCTTGTAGGTGATGAGGGCATTGATGGCGTAGTCATAGAACTAAGCACGAAAGCAGCGAATATTACCTGCGCACATATAGATGACAAGATTGTTTTGAATGTGCAGGCCGGATGCTTATTGTCTAAGATTGCAAACCGTGCACTTGAAGAGAGTGCTAAGGGATTTGAATTTGCAGCCGGAATACCCGGTACATTTGGCGGAGCAGTGGTTATGAATGCCGGTGCATACGGCGGAGAAATCAAGGATGTACTTAAGACAGCCAAGATTTTGACCAAAGAAGGAGAAGTTTTGGAATTAACGGCGAAGGAACTTGAGCTTTCCTATCGTCACAGCATTGTGCCGGAGCGTGAATACATCGTGCTAGGCGGAACGCTTGTATTAGACAAGGGAAATCCATCAAACATCAAGGAACGCATGGAAGAGCTGAAAGTACAAAGAACGACAAAGCAACCACTTGAGTATCCAAGTGCAGGAAGCACCTTTAAACGACCGGAAGGATATTTTGCAGGAAAACTGATTGAGGATGCCGGGCTAAAGGGCTATACAATTGGCGGCGCACAGGTCTCTCAAAAACACAGCGGATTCGTTATCAATACCGGAGATGCAACTGCGCAAGATATTTTAGAACTGATTCAAACGGTACAGGCAAAGGTAAAAGAGCAGTTTGGAGTAGAACTGGAACCAGAAGTAAAGATAGTAGGTACATTTCGTAAATAGTAGTAGGGTTTAAGAGGTGTATATGGAATTTGCAATTATAACCGGATTATCCGGAGCCGGTAAGACGGCAACACTTAAGATGTTTGAAGATTTTGGATATTTTTGTGTGGACAATCTGCCAATTGAACTGGTAGAAAAGTTTGCCGAACTGACAGTGAATCATCCGCGAGCAGAAAACGTTGCATTAGGACTCGATGCGCGAAGCGGTGATGACTTAGATCAGATGGAACAGATCTTACAGCATCTAAGGCAGATGGGAATCGGATACAAGATTGTTTTTTTGGATGCGTCAGATGAGATTCTCATAAAGCGATATAAAGAAACGCGAAGACGCCACCCGCTTTCGGAAGACGGAAGGATTCAAGAAGGCATACAAAAGGAGCGGGAACGACTGCAGTTTTTGCGTAAACAAGCAGATTATATCTTTGACACCTCACATCTTCTGATTAGAGATTTGAGGAAAGATCTGCAAAATGTTTTTGTAGATAAGAAACAATTTGGAAATATGATGGTAAATATCGTGTCATTTGGCTATAAATACGGGATTCCATCCGATGCAGATCTGGTATTTGATGTGCGTTTTTTGCCAAATCCATATTATGTAGAGGAACTAAAGGATAAGACCGGTAACGATTTAGAGGTAAGAGATTACGTCATGAATGATCCGGAGAGCGAAGTATTTGTAAATAAATTACAGGATATGCTGGCATTTCTTTTGCCGAAGTACTGTGCAGAAGGAAAGAATCAGGTAATCATCGCCGTTGGATGCACAGGCGGAAAGCATCGCTCGGTAACAATAGCCAATCTTTTGTATGAACATTTTAATGAAGAAGAACTGGGCGGATTTGGGTACCATCTCGGTCACAGGGATATCGAAAAAGGAAAAGCAAGGTAGGAATCAAAGATGTCATTTTCGGGAAATGTAAAAGAGGAGCTTGTGCGCCAGACAGCGAAGAGTCGACACTGTCAGATTGCTGAGCTGGCTGCGGTTGTGGAATTTCTAGGAAAGATTTGCGTAGATGACGGGGAAGAAAGAATTGTTCTTACAACAGAGAATACAGGGGTTGCCAGGAAGTTTATCACCCTGATAAAGCAGCTTTTTTCTTATGAAGTGCAGCTCAAAGTTATAACGGGCTCGCAGGTGAAAAGCAGAAGCTATCGGGTAACCATTGAAGGAAAAGAACGCACACAGATGGTATTAAAGGCCATTAAGAAACTAGATGATAAGGGGCAGATGAGAAACACATCGCAACTGGTTGAAGGACTTTTGGTTCAGCAGACTTGCTGCAAACGTGCATTTATCCGCGGCGCTTTTCTCGCAGCCGGGTCTATGAGTAATCCGGAGAGAGCCTATCATCTGGAAATTGTGGTGGCAACGCGACAAAAAGCACAGCAGCTTATGGAATTGATTAATGGCTTTGAGATGGACGCTAAGATTGTACAGCGTAAGAATCATTATGTCGTATATCTCAAAGAAGGAGCGCAGATTGTGGATCTTCTTAATGTCATGGAAGCACATAAGGCACTGATGGATCTGGAAAATGTTCGCATCGTTAAGAATATGCGCAACAACGTAAACCGTCAGGTCAATTGTGAGACAGCCAATATCAATAAGACAGTAAATGCAGCGCTGCGACAGCTAGAGGATATCAAATATGTGGAAGAGCAGATTGGGTTAAGTGCTCTTCCAAAGAATTTGCAGGAAATCGCACAGCTTAGACTAGAGCACCCCCAAAGTTCGTTGCTAGAACTAGGGCAGATGCTGAACCCACCGGTGGGAAAAAGCGGTGTAAACCATAGATTACGCAAGATTTCCGAGATGGCACAAAATCTTAGAGGGGACAACTGACGTGAGTAAGAAAGCATTATTTATATTTAATCCTTTGTCAGGAAAAGGAGTTATCAAAAATAAAGTATATGAAATTGTAGACATCATGGTGAAAAACGATTATGAAGTTGTGATTCATCC
This sequence comes from Eubacterium oxidoreducens, assembly GCF_900104415.1. Classification (GTDB taxonomy): domain Bacteria; phylum Bacillota; class Clostridia; order Lachnospirales; family Lachnospiraceae; genus Eubacterium_C; species Eubacterium_C oxidoreducens. Next base: position 39,681 of record NZ_FMXR01000017.1, read on the forward strand.
GACGCAGGCGCGAAAGGATGCTTACCATGTGGTACATGAGACCGGTGGCAATTACGATCTGATTGTCTGTGGCGGCGGAGATGGGACACTTGATGAAGTCGTACGCGGAATCATGCGAGGAGAACATAAAACACCGCTTGGCTATATTCCGGCAGGTAGTACAAATGATTTTGCAAATTCTCTGCAACTTCCTAAGCGCACACTGAAGGCGGCGAAAGTAGCAGTAGAAGGGAAACAGTTCCCGTGTGATGTCGGTTCGTTCAATGGTAAGAATTTCGTGTATGTTGCAGCATTTGGCGTGTTGACGGACGTTTCTTACGCAACGAACCAGGAACTTAAGAATGTGTTAGGACATGCGGCATATGTCGTGGAAGGATTCAAGCGTTTTCATGGTCTTGACAGCATTCATATGAAGATTGATTTTGACGGAAAAGTAATTGAGGATGACTTTTGTTATGGTATGGTTGGTAATTCGGCTTATGTTGCGGGCATGCGTATTACCTATTGCAATGAAGTCGAACTTGATGATGGAAAGTTTGAAATCGTGTTAATTAAGAAGCCGACGAATCCGGTGCAACTCAATCGTATTTTGTCGGGAATGCTAAGCCTGACAGAAGAAGAGGAGCTGATTTTGATTATTCAGGCATCTCATGTGAAGTTTTATTGCGAGGAGCCGGTATCCTGGACTTTAGATGGTGAATTTGGCGGAGAACATACGCAAGTGGAAATCGAAGTATGTAACAAAGCAATTGCACTAAAAGTCAAGGAGGATTATAATCCGGTATATAGACTGCGTCCGGGACAAAATCCAACGGTGCGGATGTGTCGAACACCGGAGGAGATTGAGCCGATGCCACAAGGAAAGGCAGAGGACGAAACACTGTGAAAATCGCATAAATAAAAGAATCCGGCTGAGAAATAATTGTCAGATTTGAGAAAAATGGAAATCCTCTCTTGCAATTTTGAGAGAATTGATGTATTGTATAGCAAGAACAAAGGCGTTCCAGTTAGTGGGAGCGCCTTTTTTTTTACAAATGGAAATGGCTTTGCGACATTTTTATAGATTTGTTTAGTGGGAAAGGAAGAAAACAAATGAGTGACAAAATCAAAGTAAATGAAATATTCGGAGAAAATGTCTTTAACGATACGGTCATGCAGGAACGTCTTCCAAAGAAAGTGTATCAGAAATTACATGAAACACTTTCTGAGGGAAAAGATCTAGATCTTGCAACCGCAGATGTTATTGCTCATGAGATGAAAGAATGGGCAATTGAACAAGGCGCAACGCACTTTACACATTGGTTCCAGCCGCTGACAGGAGTAACGGCAGAAAAGCATGATTCCTTTATTACATCACCGATGAAGAATGGAAAGGTTTTGATGAGCTTTTCCGGTAAAGAGTTGATTAAGGGTGAGCCGGATGCTTCCTCATTCCCATCAGGTGGTCTTCGTGCAACGTTTGAAGCAAGAGGATATACAGCTTGGGACTGCACATCACCGGCATTTGTAAGACATGATGCAGCAGGTGCAACGCTGTGCATCCCGACCGCATTTTGTTCTTATACAGGAGAGGCGCTCGACCAAAAGACACCGCTTCTTCGTTCTATGGAAGCTTTAAGCAAGCAGACGATTCGTCTTCTTCGCTTATTCGGAAATACAACTTCAAAGGAAGCAAGAGCATCCGTTGGAGCAGAGCAGGAATATTTTATTGTAGACCGCGAGAAGTATCTGCAAAGAAAGGATTTGATTTTCACAGGACGTACCTTGTTCGGTGCAATGCCACCAAAGGGACAGGAATTGGAAGATCATTACTTTGGTGCGATTCGTGAAAGAATTGCCGCTTATATGAAAGATGTAAATGAAGAATTGTGGAAGCTTGGTGTACCGGCTAAGACACAGCATAACGAAGTGGCACCGGCGCAGCATGAGCTTGCACCGATTTACGAAGAGGCCAATGTGGCAGTTGATCACAACCAGCTGATTATGGAGACACTTAAAAAAGTAGCTGGACGTCATGGCCTTATGTGCCTGCTTCACGAGAAGCCATTTGCAGGAGTGAACGGATCCGGAAAGCATGACAACTGGTCCATTACAACAGATGATGGAATCAATATGTTAGAGCCGGGCAAATCACCACATGACAATATGCAGTTCCTTTTGGTACTGACATGTATTTTGAAAGCAGTTGATACACATGCGGATATTCTTCGTGAGTCCGCAGCTGACGTTGGAAACGATCATCGTCTTGGAGCAAATGAAGCACCACCGGCAATCCTTTCCGTATTCCTTGGAGAGCAGCTTGGTGATGTAATTGAACAGCTGATTGATACCGGTTCGGCAACACATTCCTTAAAGGGATCGAAATTAGAGACCGGAGTTAAGACGATTCCGGACTTTATGAAGGATGCAACCGATCGTAACAGAACGTCACCATTTGCATTTACCGGTAACAAGTTTGAGTTTAGAATGTGCGGTTCGGCAGATTCCGTTGCAATGCCAAATACGGTACTCAATACAATCGTAGCAGAAGCATTTGACGAAGCCTGCACCATCTTAGAGCAGGCAGATGACTTTAATCTTGCAGTACATGATTTGATTAAAAAGTACGCAACGGAGCATCAAAGAATCATCTTTAACGGTAATGGATATTCTGATGAATGGGTTGAAGAAGCGGAAAAACGTGGACTTCCAAACATCAAAAATATGGTAGATGCTGTACCGGCTCTTGCAACCGAAAAGGCAGTCAAATTATTTGAAAAATTTGGAGTATTTACAAAAGCTGAGCTTGAATCACGTGTGGAAATTGAATACGAAGCATATTCAAAAGCAATTAATATTGAGGCTCGTGCCATGATTGATATTGCCAGCAAGCAGATTATTCCGGCAGTTGTAAAGGCGACAATTGAAATCGCAGATTCTATCATCAAGGTAAAGGAAGCATGCGGAGCCAATGTTTCAACACAGACAGAGACCTTAGAAGAAGTTTCAGATCTTCTTGTTGAGACCAAGACAGCGCTTACCACATTGATTGAGGTGACAGAAAAGGCAGCTGCTATGGAGGATGGCCGCGAAAAAGCTGTTTACTATAGAGATGAAGTTGTTACAACAATGGCTGCATTAAGAGCACCGGTTGATAAAATGGAAATGCTGATTGATAAGGAAAGATGGCCAATGCCGTCATATGGAGATTTGATCTTCGAAGTATAAGATCAAGGATTATTGTTGGTACTATCTAATCCCCTTAGTTAGTATAAATCGCCAAAGGGTTCCCGCAGTGGGAACTTTTTGGCGTTTTTGTGTTATAATACAGATAACTTTGTCGGGGCAGAAATGAAATTAAGTAAGTGCTCCGCATTTGCTGCGCACAGATGTGCATATGAATTAGGCATTTGTCCGGCGCGGGGGGACTCAAAGGAGTCTTAATCTATGCAATAAATTCGCAGGAGGCATTATGGGATTAACGAATTTAGAACAAGATGCAATACTTCATAACGCAGGAGATATCGTCAAAACTCTTGAAATTGTCGTAAAAGGAACAATTGTCGTATCAGATGGCGATGGGGAGCTGGAACTGCCAAGCGGTTCTTTGGTTGGTGTATTTGAAACGCCGGATCAAGAATATGCATTTTCTTATTATGCAAAAGAAGACAGTGCGGTATATTCTTATGAATATAATGAAATAGAAGACATTCGAAAAGTGCTCAGTGCGAATCCAAAGCTGATGCAGATGATCACATCCAAAATTGTCTCATCGGTAAAGGATACGTATGATATGTGCGCGCAACAAGTGGCGCTTGCACATAAGGATTATCATACCTTGATGAATCAGTTTGAGAAATATCCGGCGCTGTGTATCGAAGTAGGTGAGACGCCGGAAATATTTTCAGAAATGTTAAGGATTGGACCGCCACCGGAAGATATGTATGTACCGGATTGGCAGATTCCATTTTTGGATGCCATAATCGAGCATGACGCAGCCCTTGGAAAGGTGCTGTATGGTACAGATGTTGATATTTCGGCCGGTATCGTATTTACCACATCTTTATTTGTGACAAGTTTTGTAGAAGAATGCGAAGTGTTCCGCAAATATCGTGAGGAGATTCATACAAAATCGCAGGCTTTTCGGCAGAAATATGTTCTGATCGAAGCGAAAGTCAATGCAGTTCGAAGTGCACAAGGAATCGAAGGAGACGAAGTTCCGGAGATAAAAAATGCTCTAGATACCATCTTGGCATATGCTGCAGTTTCGGCGGAACAGGTGGATGAATTTAAGAACCTGATCATGACCTATAAAGGGTACAATGACCGCTCGTCAACAACGGATGAACTTCGAATGCTGCGTAGAAAGATTACGGGCAAATTCAACGAGATTTATTACGCAGTATTTTTGGAGAGCATGAAATCACAACAGAGCATACCGATGGAAGTGCGCATGTTCTTGAACTTTGGCTTTGTCGATGAAGAACTTGCCGGGGAACATAATACGGAGATGATTTATAAATATGTCCGCGATTACAAAGCAGATAGAGAAGGCTTAGTTGTGACTATGTATGAGTGGCTGACCAAGGTATATAAAGGGGAAGTGCCACCATCAAGAAATGAATTTGACAATGATTACGAGGCACAGCTTCGGGAAGATAAAAATGCCGGCAAGATGACGGAAGAAAAATACAAGGAATTGCTTGTTGATAACAAGAATAAGATGAAGTTTGAGCTTACCAATATGTGTGCATCTGCGAGCAGAATGACCTTTGGAAGAGTGACGGCATATGTTCCAATCTTTGATGCGCAGAATCTGATTATGCCGATTGAAAGATGTTATATGACAGCAGAGACGCTGCATACAGAGCTTAACCGGGTTAAGGCAATTGATTATTCGTTATTCTATCGGGAAAGAAATTATTCGAATCCGGAACTTGAACTGGTGCATTTTAGCGTGCAGCGAGAGATTTTGCCGTATATGATTATGATGCCAAATGTCGGAAGCCGTATGGGAATGTGGCAGGAAATTGAAGGTAGAGACAGAGGAACGCCAGCTCGATTTGTCATGCCGATTTTGATGATTGAGGATGTTGGTAAGAATATCGTGCAGATCTGCGGCGAGTTTAGATGGGAGATGTGCAAGTCTATTCAGGGAATTCGTTGGAGTGATATTCGAGAGCCGTCTTTGACGTCTGAGTACAATGATTATATTCAATGCTATAAGAAGAATTCGCAGCTTTCGCCCGAACATAAAGAACGAATCAAGAAGACACTTAAGAAAGTCGGGAATAATCTGCGCCGTGCATTTGTAACGGACTATGTTAAATATATTCAGACAGAGAGTGGCGGATCGCCGACAATGAACAAGGTCGCAAGAGCAATGCTCTTTAAGTATTGCCCGTTTTCGGCAGAAGTTCGAGAGCGGATTGGAGCCAATCCTCAGTATACCGATCTTATCCGGATTTTTGAAAATCATAAGAAGCAGAAGTTGCATCCGGTCGATCTGGTGATTAAGAAGCTAAATAGTAAGGGGCTTGAGATTCCGGAGGAAGTAAAGGCACAGATGGAATTTTTAGAACTTTAAAGAAGGTAAGAACGTTGATTTATTTAGATAATGCAGCAACAACCAGAAGAAAGCCACAGCAGGTAATAGATGCGGTCGTTTATGCAATGAATCATTCGGGCAACGCTGAGCGTGGGACACATGATGCAGCTCTTGCAACGTCAAGAGGGGTATTTGACGTACGCTGTCAGATTGCAACGTTGTTTGGCGTAGGCGATCCGGCGCAGGTGGCATTTACCGCCAATTCTACAGAGGCACTCAACATCGCCATCAAGGGATTGTTAAATCCCGGTGAGCATGTTATTACGACGATGCTGGAACATAACAGCGTACTGAGACCGCTCTATGAGATGGAGAAAAAAGGCATTGAGCTTTCTATTATAAAAGCGGATGCGAAGGGGTGCATCGACCTTGCAGATATGGAGCAGGAAATTAAGGACAATACGCGTGCAATTGTCTGCACGCATGCTTCGAATCTTACCGGCAATCTGATTGATTTAGAAAAGGTCGGGAAGATTGCACAGCGTCATGGATTGTTGTTTATTGTGGATGCTTCTCAGACGGCAGGTGTTTTTGATATTGATATGGACAAGATGCATATTTCCGTATTATGTTTCACCGGCCATAAGAGTTTATTAGGCCCGCAGGGGACAGGTGGAATCTGTGTACAAAAGGGAATTACCGTGCGGCCGCTGATCAGTGGCGGAAGTGGGATTATGACGTATCACAAGGAACATCCGCAGGTGATGCCGACGGCGCTTGAGGCCGGTACCTTAAATGCGCATGGCATTGCCGGACTTGGAGCTGCAATTTCCTATATTGAAGATGTCGGGATGGAGGAAATTCGCGCAAAAGAGCAATTGCTTATGAAGCGATTTTATGAAGCAATCCGTGAACTAAAGCAGGTGAAAGTCTATGGAGACTTTTCAGACATGAACCGGGCGGCAATTGTATCTTTGAATCTAGGAGACTATTCATCCGGCGAAGTTAGCGATGCGCTGTATATGGATTATGGAATCGCAACAAGACCGGGCGGTCATTGCGCACCTTTGATGCATGAGGCACTTGGAACGGTAGAGCAAGGAGCGGTACGGTTTAGTTTTTCCCATTATAATACGCAGCAGGAAGTGGATGCAGCCATAAAGGCCATAAAAGAATTGCTCTAGCCGGCGACTGGCTAGGAGGAAAGGGATGAAATGCCCCATAGAACCTAAATACGGTTGACAACATTAGATAAGTTATCTAGAATAAGAACACTAGTGCCATGTAAGTGGCTAATTATGGGAGTAGAAGGGTGTCTGGTGTGCCCCCCGGTCTTCAACACCGGTGTGAGGAGCTAATACTTCTCGGGTGGGTTCGATTCCCACCTGCTCTCGCCAACAATTATGACAGCGCAGGCTGTTTTGATATACATGGTGACGATGTATTTCGTCGCCATTTTTTGACTAAAAAATGACGGAGGAGACGCATGAATCAGGAAATGTTTCGTAATATCCCGAAGATGGATGTACTCTTAGAACTGCCACAGGCCGTAGCTTTAGAGAAGGAATATTCACATACCTATCTAAAAGAATCCATTCAGCAATATCTAGAGATGCTTCGAAGAAAAATCGCAAACGGCGAGCTAGACGCTGTTCCGGGGTCAATGGAAATTATAGAAGCAGTTGCCAAGAAGATGGAAACGGATACGCAGTATACATTAAAACCGGTGATTAATGCAACCGGAGTGGTACTTCATACGAATCTGGGACGCGCACCGCTAGGAAGAGAGATTACAAAGCGCTTGCAAGATGTTGCACAAGGATATTGTAATCTGGAATATGATATTAAAGAAGGAAAGCGGGGAAGCCGCTATGTACACGTCGAAAAGCTATTATGCAGATTGACCGGTGCGCAAGCCGCATTGGTTGTGAATAACAATGCCGCTGCTGTCTTTTTGATGTTAAATACATTGGCTAAGGGAGAGTCCACCGTCATATCAAGAGGAGAACTTGTAGAAATAGGCGGCTCTTTTCGCATACCGGAGATTATGGAACAGGCCGGTACACAGCTAATTGAAGTGGGAACGACCAATAAGACACATGCATCCGATTATATAAAGGCAATCGAAGAACAAGAGGCGAAAGTCCTGTTAAAAGTACATAGCAGCAATTTTGAAATAACCGGATTTTCTGAAAGTGTTGAAATCGAAGAATTGTCACAAATTGCAAAAGCACATGGAAAAATGCTGCTGTATGATTTGGGATCGGCCTTTATGATGCAGCCGGAGCGGTTGGGACTTCACGCCGGCAGCCTTGTACAAAAGGCAATCAAAGACGGCGCTGATGTGGTATGTTTTTCCGGAGATAAATTATTAGGATCGGCGCAGACCGGAATTATCCTTGGAAAGAAAGAATATATCGAACGTATGAAGAAAAATCATCTGACTAGAATGCTCCGCGTAGATAAACTGACATTATCGGTATTAGAGCAGACTTTGCTTTATTATCAGGATGAGCGCGAGGCAATTTCTCATATTCCGGTAATGAAGATGCTTGAGGCCAGTCAAGAAACACTAAAAGAACGTGCGGGGAAACTGGCACAAGAACTAAAGCAGGCAGATGAAACATTAAACGCTCAAGTGGTTTCGTGCAAGGATGAACCGGGTGGCGGCTCTTTGCCAAATGTCTACTTAGATGGATATGCGGTAGTAATCAGCAAAGAAGGATGGAAAGTAGAAGACCTTGAAAAGCAACTTCGCGGTTATAAGATTCCGATTATTGCAAGAATCTATAAAGATAGACTTCTTTTGTCAGTGAGAACCCTACAGGAAAAAGATGACAAGGTTATAAAAGAAGCGTTAAAGGCCATCGAGGCATAACGTTATCTGCAAGCGAACAAGGTAGAATCTAACGTTGCAGTCATCACGCAGATATAGGAGAAATACATGAAGCATGTAATCATAGGAACGGCCGGTCATATAGATCATGGAAAGACCTGCCTTACCAAGGCGCTTACCGGAGTCGATACGGATCGACTAAAAGAAGAACAAAAGCGTGGAATCACAATTGAAAATGGCTACGCCAATCTGGTGCTTCCAAATGGGCAGACAGCCAGCATTATTGATGTGCCGGGGCATGAAAAATTTGTAAAAAATATGATTGCCGGAGCAACCGGAATCGATGCAGTTATGTTGATTGTAGCAGCAGATGAAGGTGTGATGCCGCAGACGAGAGAGCATCTGGATATATTACAACTGCTAGACATCGAAGTTGGTGTCGTCGTATTGACCAAGAAAGATCTTGTGGATGATGAGATGCTAGAGTTGGTAAAAGAAGATGTGCAAGATGCGGTTGCGGGAAGTTTCCTGGAAGATGCACCGATGATAGCAGTCAGCGCATATAACAAGGAAGGTATCGACGAGTTGAAAGAAAGTCTGGTGCAACTTTTGCAGGATGCACAAGAGAAGAATCACGACCGTTATTTTAGACTTCCCATAGACAGGGTCTTTACCATAAAAGGACATGGAACTGTTGTGACCGGAACGTCGCTAGATGGAACCATCAAAAATGATGCACAGATAGAAGTCTATCCACAGCAAAAGTTATCAAGAGTTAGGGAAATGCAAAACCATAATGCGCAGGCGAATAAAGTAACAGCGGGAATGCGCGTAGCGATGAATCTTCCGGATTTTGACAAGAGCGAGTTAAAGCGAGGAGATGTAGTTGCAGAGCCGGGAACCGTTATCTTGACAACAAAGATAGATGTCAAGCTGACGATAACAAAAGACTGTGAATACGTGATCAAGAATGCATCGCAGTTACATTTCTATCATGGAACAAGAGAGATGACCTGTAAGATTAGACTGTTAGAAGGCGATGAAGTGAAAGCAGGAGAGACCACCTATGCGCAGCTAAGATTCAAAGAACCTTTGGCAGCAAGGAATAAAGACCGTTTCGTCATCCGATTCTTTTCCCCGATGATCACCGTAGGAGGAGGTATGATTCTAGATGTGTCAGCGCGAAATCATAAGCGCTGTCATGCAGAGACCTTGGCGGTATTTGACAGGCTCGCGAGCGAAGACTATGCAGAGCGTTTAGATCAGGTTATTGCGGAACGCGGCATATGGCCAACAACGGCAGAAGATCTTATAGTACGGGAAAATGAATCCAAGGCCGTGGTAAAGCAGACGGTCAGAAAACTTTTGGATGCCAAAAGCGTAGTGCTGATAGAGAAATATTATTATGCAGTAAGAGAACTTCAGATTATCTGGCAGGAAATCGAAGAGATTTTAGGCGAATATCATAAGGCAAATCCATTAAGAAACGGCATGAATATTGCAGAACTAAGAAGCCGGATATACAATGGACAGGTTCCGAAAAAGGAAGTTGTCTTATCCTATTTTGAAGAGCAGGGGAAATTGCGATTTGAAAAAGAAAGCGTAGCGCTATCAACCTTTGAACCGACCATATTAGAAGGCTATGACGATCTTATGAAGGAGATAGAAGCGTATTATGTAAAAGCAGATGTGCGCTTCCCATCCAATGATGAAGTAAGAGCGCAGACATTTGCAGCAAAGGATATGAAAGCATTCGAAAGAGTATTTGAGCGCATGAGAAAAGATGGCAAATTGATTGCCCTCGATTCGAAATATTGTGTCTGGCATGAAGCGTATGACAAAGCACTAAGTACCTTTAAAGAAATGTCAAAAACGCAAAAGGAAATTAAGCTGGCAGAGTTTAAGGATGCGATGGAATTCTCAAGAAAATTTGCGCAGGTATACTTAGAATATTGGGACCGCACTCAGGTTACAAGAAGAATAGGCGATGCGCATGCACTAAGGCAATAAGAAATGAGGAAATGCGATGAGTGAACCGATAGTATTTTGTAAGAGCGGTGGCTGCACGGCAAAGCTTGGACCGGGTGCCTTAAACCGCGTACTGGAAAAACTTCCCAAAGCAGATCGGGATGAGAAATTGCTGATCGGCTATGATAGCCATGATGATGCGGCCGTCTATCAGGTAAGTGAAGATCTTGCAATCGTACAGACACTGGACTTTTTTCCGCCAATGGTAGAAGATCCTTATACATTTGGCAAGATCGCCGCAACAAATGCCCTGAGCGATATCTATGCGATGGGCGGGGAGGTAAAGACGGCGCTGAATATCGTATGCTTCCCGCAAGAGTGGGATCTTAACATATTAGGAGAAATCATGCGTGGTGGCGCAGAGAAAGTCATTGAGGCAGGAGGCACCTTGGCCGGAGGGCATTCCATCTCAGATACCGATGTCAAGTATGGTCTGTCGGTTATGGGAGTCGTGAATCCTAAGAAGATGTACCCTAATGATGGCGGTCAGATTGGTGACAGCTTGATTCTCACCAAGAAGCTGGGTGTTGGAATTATGGCAGCGGCCAATCGCGTAGGGGCTGCCTCGAAAGAAGCGATGGAAGAAGCCATTACATCCATGACAACACTTAATAAATATGCAGCTGAGATTTTAAAAGACTATGAAGTCCACGCTTGTACGGATGTGACGGGATTTGGATTTTTGGGACATTTGCATGAGATGTTAGGAAAAGGATATGCGGCGCAGATTGATCTGGCGCATATACCGCATATTGCAGAAGCAGTGCATCATGCAGATGAGTTTTTGCTCACGGCAGCAGCCCAGAGAAATCGAAATCATATGGAACAATATGTAAGATTTGAAGATGTTCCATTTGCCATGGAAGAGATTTTGTACGATCCGCAGACGTCAGGAGGACTATTGGCAGCAGTCGATAAGAATCAGGCAAAGGAAATCGTTCAAAAGATGCAATCGGCGGGACTTGCGGCACAAATCGTGGGAACCATTACGCAAAAGGAAGATATCGAAATTATAGTTAAATAAAGAGAGGTAAGACAACATGAAAAAAACAGTCAATGCAATGGGCGATACCTGCCCGATTCCGGTAGTAAAAACAAAGAAAGCCATCAAAGAACTTGGCGGCGAGGGCGAGGTGGAAATCCTTGTAGATAACGAAGTTGCGGTACAGAATTTAACCAAGATGGCGAACCAGAAGAAATATGGTATTAAGTCAAAGAAGGTGGAAGAAGGTAAGTACCAGGTAATTATGACAATCGGCGAAGAATCCGGTGATGCGGAGGATGTAGACGAATCGCAATTTGAAGCTTGCGACGTAAGAAGCGGAAAGAAGAATACCGTTGTGGTAATTTCCTCTGATGTTATGGGACAGGGCGATGATGAGCTTGGAGCATCTTTGATGAAGAGCTTTATCTATGCGCTTTCCGAACAGGACAATCTGCCGACGACTATGCTCTTTTACAATGGCGGCGTAAAAGTGACCACACAAGGCTCGGTGTCAATTGAAGATCTGCAGTCATTAGAAGCACAGGGCGTTAAGATTATGAGCTGCGGAGCGTGCCTCAATTATTATGGCCTAACCGACAAGCTTCAGATTGGTGAGATTACGAATATGTATGCAATCGTAGAGACTATGATGAATGCAGATCATATTATAAAGCCTTCTTAAAACGAGGAGCGCCATGAGAGAGAAGAAATTAAGTCTGCTCATCACCTTTGAAGCGACTACGCAGGCAATGAAACTTGAGAAAGTGGCGGGTCAACAAGGCGTAGCGGGCAGGTTGATTCCACTTCCGCCGGCAGTTTCGGCCGGGTGCGGATTCGCCTTTAAGGCACCACTTGAAGAACGCCGGCGATTAGAAGAGTTAATCAAGGAATGTGACATTGAAATTAAAGAAGTTTCGAAAATGCTCTTATAGAGAAAATATATAAAAAGAATTAGCAATCATAATTGCTAAAAAAGTAAAGGGCTTTTTCGGTAAAAAATGCGGTAAGAAATTGGTAACTATCCCTGTTTTTTACCGCTTTTTTGGTGTGAATTGATAAATTGTTGTGAATTGTGCATTGATTTGAAGAAATAAGTATGCAAAATGCTACCGGTTACCCTTTTGAAACCGCACAAATGCAGTGTTTATGCGGTTTGACAATTATTGAAAATTTATATATATTCTTTATGGTGAGATTGTGGTTTAATGCCCATGGTCTCGATATATAGAGAAAATATTTAGCAGAAGTGGAGGAAATGTAATGAGCAAACTGACAATAACTGGCATTCATCATTCAAGTGCCAAGTTAAAAGATGATATGGCTCGTTTTGCGCGAAGAATCGAAGCAACACCACCTGGAATGTGTCCGGTAGCATTTCATTTGTCTTTACTGAAATCAAGTGAAGTTCAGACATGTGGAAAGTGTGTACCATGCCGTGACGGTATTCCTCAGATGACTGCAATGCTTGAGAAGATCGTAAAGTGTGAGGCTACACCTGAGACTTTAGAGAACTTAAAAGCACTTGCAACTATCGTGCGTGATTCAGCAGACTGTGCAATCGGTTATGAAGCAGCAAATATTGTACTAAGTGGTATGGAAACATTTGCCGCAGAATATGCAAGCCATGTAAATGAAAAGCTTTGCACAGAAGATGTGGAACAGAAAGTACCATGTGAAGCTATGTGTCCGGCACACGTTAACGTACCGGCATATATCGCACTCGCAGGAGAGGGAGATTACGCAGGCGCAATCAACATGATTCGTCGTGACAATCCATTCCCGACAGCATGTGCTTTAATCTGTGAGCATCCATGTGAAGATAGATGCCGCCGTACTTTGATTGATGCACCAATCAATATCCGTGGAATCAAGAAATTTGCAGTTGATCAGCTGCATGCAGACAAGGTTCAGACACCGCCTCGTAATGTTGACACAGGCAAGAAGATTGCTGTAGTCGGAGGAGGCCCATCCGGACTTACCGCTGCTTACTTCCTGGCTCTTATGGGACACAAAGTAGTAGTATTTGAAGACAAGAAGGAACTTGGCGGAATGCTTCGCTATGGTATTCCTGCATATCGTTTTCCACGTGAGAGACTTGACGAAGATATTCGTGCAATCTTAGGCGTTGGAAATATCGAAGTAAAATACGAAACATATGTAGATGCCGAAGCTATGAAGAAGATTGCAGAAGAATATGATGCAGTCTATGTTGCAATCGGTGCTCATACCGGTAAGACTTTAAGACTTGCCAATACCGATGCCAAGGGCGTAAGCTCTGCCGTAGATATGCTTCGCGAGATCGGATACAATCGTTATCCGGATTTCCACGGCAAGAAGGTAGCTGTAGTCGGTGGTGGTAACGTAGCCATGGACTGTGCACGTACTTCCGTTCGTGCAGGCGCTGACGAAGTAACGGTTATCTACCGTCGTCGTCAGGAAGACATGACAGCGCTTCCATCCGAGGTGGAAAGTGCAATCGCCGAAGGCGTTGAGATGCTGACATTACAGGCTCCTGGAGATATCGTTGTAGATGATAACGGTAATTGCAAGGGTATTAAGGTACAGCCGCAGATGATTGGACCTGTTAAGGGAGGCCGTCCTGCACCTGTAACAGCTGACAAGCCGGAAGGATTTGTAGAAGCAGATGTTATCTTGATCGCAGTAGGTCAGGACATTGTCTGTCAGCCATTTGAAGAATTTGGAATGAAGACAGATCGTGGTCGATTTGTTGCAAATGAATACCTTGAAGCGGATGGTTATAAGAATATTTTCGTTGGTGGAGACTGCCAGACAGGTCCTGCAACCGTTATCAAAGCAATTGGTGCAGGTAGAGTCGCAGCTAGAAACATCGATGAATTCTTAGGCTATCATCATAAATTAGACTGTGGAGTGGAAGTTCCAGAGCCAAAACAAAACGATCGTACGCCAAAAGGTCGAGTGAACATTACCGAAAGAGAAGCTCGTATCCGTAAGAACGATTTCCTTGGTGTGGAAAACGAAATGAGTCGTGAAGAGGCAGTTCAAGAATGTGGACGATGCCTTAGATGTGATCATTATGGATGTGGGGCTTTAGAAGGAGGAAGACTCAACTATGATTAATATTACAATTGATGGAATCAGCATGGCATGCGATGAGAATCTTACGATTCTTGAGGCCGCAAAAAATGCCGGTATTTCGATTCCTACATTATGCTATCTAAAAGAGCGCAACGAAATTGGTTCTTGTCGTGTCTGTGTCGTGGAAGTAGAAGGACAAGATAACCTGGTTGCTTCTTGTAATACGAAAGTTCAGGAAGGCATGAGCATCCTGACAAATTCTGAAAAAGTAATTGCTGCCCGTAAGATGAACTTGAATCTTGTTCTGGCAAATCACGGACTTGATTCTACACAGCATTGCTTTACATGTGCAAAAAATGGCGCCTGTGAGCTTCAGGCACTTTGCCGTGAATATGAAATTGATGAACCGATGTTTACTGTGGAAAAGACACACGAACCGGTTCTTGACAGCAATCCATTCTTAACCTATGACCCGAATCTGTGTATTCAGTGTCAGCGATGCATTGGTGCTTGTAACGAAGCTGCCGGCAATCATACACTTCGCACAGCGAAAAAGGGTGTAAAGACAGCAATCATGGCTCCATTTGGAGAAGGCTGGAAAGCAACCACCTGCGAATCTTGCGGTAACTGCGCTCAGGCTTGTCCGACAGGAGCATTGACGGAGAAGAGAAGAAAGAATTATCGCGATTGGGAAGTGAAGAAGGTTCTTACAACCTGTCCTCACTGTGCAGTTGGATGTCAGTATTATCTTGTTGTAAAAGACAACAAGATTGTGGATACAGAAGCTGCACCTGGACCGACTAATAAGTCGCTTCTGTGCGTGAAAGGTCGTTCTGCAAGTTTCGACTTTATCGATTCTAAGGAAAGACTTCGCGATCCTTTAATCAAGAATAAGGAAACCGGTGAATTTGAAAAGGCAACCTGGGATGAAGCTCTTGACCTTGTTGCAAGCAAATTTACCGAAATCAAAGAAAAGCATGGCGCAGATTCTCTTGCTGCATTTGCCTGCTCACGTTCTACGAACGAAGATATTTATTTACTTCAGAAAATGGCCCGCACAGCCTTCGGCACAAACAATACCGATAACTGTGCGCGAGTCTGACACGCTCCTACAGTTGCCGGTCTGGCAACCACACTTGGCTCAGGAGCCATGACAAATACAATCGAGGACATTACATCTAAGTCTGACGTAATTCTTCTGGTTGGGTCGAATCCTGAAGAAGCACACCCGGTACTGGGTATGCATATCCGTAGAGCAGTAGAACACGGAACTAGATTAATCGTGGTTGATCCACGTGACATCGGTCTTACTAAGAAAGCTGATGTACATCTTAAATTAAAACCGGGTACGAACGTTGCCTTTTCAAATGGTATGATTCATATCATGATTCGCGACGGCCTGGTAGATGAAGAATTCATCAAGAATCGTACAGATGGTACGAAGTTTGAAGAATTAAAGAAAATGGTAGAATCTTATACACCTGAGCGTGTTGCTAAGATCTGTCATATCGAGGAAGATCGCCTCGTAGAAGCCGCTCATATGTATGCGAAAGCAGACCGTGCGCCAATCATTTATTGTCTTGGTGTTACCGAGCATTCTACAGGAACACAAGGCGTTATGTCTTTAAGTAACATTGCCATGGTTTGTGGTAAACTCGGTCGCGAAGGCTGTGGTGTGAACCCGATCCGTGGACAGAACAACGTACAGGGTGCCTGCGACATGGGCGCAATGCCAACTGATTTCACTGGATATCAAAAGGTTGCTAATCCTGATGTTATTGCGAAGTTCGAAAAGGCATGGAACACGAAGCTGAATCCTAAGGTTGGTATCAAAGCAACGGAGTGCTTCCCTAAGATGATTGAAGGCGAAATCAAAGGTCTGTTCATCTTTGGTGAAGATCCTATGAGAACCGATCCGGATACGCATCATGTTCAAAAGGCTCTTGAAAGTCTCGACTTCCTTGTTGTAGATGAACTCTTTATGACAGAAACAGCAAAATATGCTGATGTTATCCTTCCTGGTCGCAGTTATGCCGAGAAGGAGGGTACATTCTCGAATACAGAACGTCGCGTACAGCGTGTTCGTAAAGCTATCGAAGTTGCCGGCAATACGAAACCGGACACTTGGATCTTTACGGAAATCATGCAGCGTATGGGTTACAATCAGCCACATCTTACGCCTAAGGAAATTATGCATGAGATTGCTTCTGTTACGCCATCTTTCGCTGGTATCTCACATGAGAGACTTGATAGCGAAGAAGTTGGTGGAATGGGACTTCAGTGGCCATGTACATCACCGGATCATCCGGGTACTCCGATTATGCATGTTGGCAAATTCTCCAGAGGAGAAGGTGACTACAGCATCGCTGAGTACAAGGAATCGGTTGAAATGCCGGATGATGAATATCCATTTATCATGATGACAGGACGTATCTTGTATCACTACAATGCCTGCGCTATGACAGACAAGACGGAAGGTATCAATGAAATCGCAAACAGCTCATTCATTGAGATTAACGATCAAGATGCCCAAAGACTTGGCATTGCAGATGGCGACAGAGTAAAAGTAGCATCACGTCGTGGTGAAATTGAATCTACTGCCCGCGTTTCTTCGAAGACCGGCGTTGGCGAAGTATGGATGCCATTCCACTTCCAGGATGGTAATTCAAACTGGCTGACAATTGCTGCTCTCGATAGTATTGCAAAAGCACCTGAATATAAGGTATGCGCAGTAACAATCAAAAAAGCATAATGATTCAATTGTAATATCGAATGGACAGAGGGATAAGACCCTCTGTCCATTTTTTGTGTGGAAATAAAGAATTGTTTTGATTTGGGGAGCTGGGCAGGAAAAGCGTGGACGCGCCCCCAAGAATTGTCGGAGCTTGGGGAGCCGGGCAGGAAAGCAGGGGCGCAGCCCCCAAGACTTGTCGTTGATTGGGGAGCTGGGCAAGAAAAGCAGGGTCGCGCCCCCAAGAATTGTTTTGGCTTGGGGAGCTAGGCAGGAAAAGCGTGGTCGCGCCCCCAAGAATTGCCGGAGGTTGGGGAGCTGGGTAAGAAAAGCGAGGGCGCGCCCCCAAGAATTGTCGTTGTTTGGGGAGCTGGGTAAGAAAAACGTGGTCGCGCCCCCAAGAAATGATCTGTGTTGGGGAGCTGGGCAGGAAAAGCGGGTGCGCGCCCCCAGGAATTGATCTGTGTTGGGGAGCTAGGTAAGAAAAGCGTGGTCGCGGCCCCAAGAATTGTTTTAGGTTGGGGAGCCAGGCCAGAAAAGCGAGGTCAAGCCCCCAAGAATTGTCGTTGTTTGGGGAGCCAGGTAAGAAAAGCGTGGACGCGCCCCCAAGAATTGATCTGTATTGGGAAGTTAGGTAAGAAAAGCGTGGACGCGCCCCAAAGAATTGATCTGTGTTGGGGAGCTGGGCAGAAAAGCAGGGGCGCAGCCCCCAAGAATTGTTTTGGCTTGGGGAGCTGGGCAGGAAAAGCGTGGTCGCAGCCCCAAGAATTGTCGTTGTTTGGGGAGCTAGGTAAGAAAAGCGTGGTCGCGCTCCCAAGAATTGTTTTGGCTTGGGGAGCTAGGTAAGAAAAGCGAGGTCGCAGCCCCAAGAATTGTTTTGGTTTGGGGAGCTTGGCAGAAAAGCGAGGTCGCAGCCCCAAGAATTGTTTTGGTTTGGGGAGCTAGGCAAGAAAACCAGGGTCGCGCTCCCAAGAATTGACGGCTAAAGCGTAACACATTAAAAAGAATTAATGTTATCTAGCACCATTTAGTAGTAGCGCGCAATGGTTTCTTCAATTATTAAAGGGGTAAGTGGATTGTTTTTAGATTCAAAAGTAAGAATGAGATTTTCACCGGGAATAAATCCGGCGCGGATAAGATGCTCGATTTTATTAAATGATGTATGAACATATTGAGGATTATCCATCATCCCCAGATGTTCCCAAATAATCACTTTGCCAGTCAAACGATGGCGAGTTGTAAAATCAGGATAAAGCTTTAGATTTTCAACTTCGAGTAGGCACTCATATCGATAAGGGATTCCGTTTGTAATAAGACTCTGTTCAATTAATGCTTCGGATTTTGATCGGACAAGATTTCCAGAAATGGTTTTGATGGTTTTATTTTCAGGATGTCTAGGATTGGAATTGTACGGTGCTGCGGACCATTCTTGCAGATGGTCTGAAAGTGATTTTTCTGTTTTTAAGTATAAATCCCTGTACAATGAATTAGAAAAAAATTGTTCTTGTTTAGATGGCTTGTTGTGGTATTGCAAATAAGAGTGAATGGCATTTACTTCTTCTTTTAAGTCCTCAAGTTTTGCCATTAGATGATTCTTTAAAATGAGTTGCTGCGCGAATTGATAATTTTTCTTTGGAATATAAGTGCGTTTTTTAGACGTTCTGTGAAACCATTTTACATATGGACCGTTTCTTTCCAATGAAAGATATCCATCCGGGTAAGAGTTAATTTGTTGCTCAAGTGCAGAAATCTTCTTGTTCAGAAGAGGTAGCATGGAGCTGAAAAAATTACTGTACATTAAATGTCTCCTTCTTTCTTTTTTGAAAATTTTAGCATGGAAATTGGAATTTGGGAAATATAAATATAAGTATTTATGAAAAATTAATTCTTTGGGGGATTTATTTTGAAAAGTAAGCCGCTGCCCCCAAGATTTGATCTAGGTTGGGGAGCTGGGCAGGAAAAACAGGGTCGCGCCCCCAAGAATTGATCTAGGTTGGGGAGCCAGGTCAGAAAAGCGTGGACGCACCCCCAAGAATTGTCATTGCTTGGGGAGCCAGGCAAGAAAAGCGTGGTCAAGCCCCCAAGAATTGATCTAGGTTGGGGAGCCAGTCAAGAAAACCAGGGACGCGCCCCCAAGAATTGATCTAGGTTGGGGAGCCAGGTCAGAAAAGCGAGGACGCGCCCCCAAGAATTGCCGGAGCTTGGGGCACCAGCCCAGAAAGCATGGACGCGCCCCCAAGAATTGCCGTTGTTTGGGGAGCCAGTCAAGAAAAGCGAGGTCAAGCCCCCAAGAATTGTTGTTGCTTGGGGAGCCAGTCAAGATACCAAACTTTCGTTAAAAGCAAACCCCGGGCGCTGGCGCCCGGGGACAATTCACAAGGATTAATCGTTATTTATTTCCATTGGAACAAGCTCAAAAGAATCTTCTTTTGCATAGATGATCAATGTAATATGGAAATCTCTGGCAAGAGAAATCGCTTCATCTGTGACTGTTGTCTTTGTTACAAGAATCGGAATACGAGCATTTACAACTTTAGAAATCATATCGGTTGGAATGCGTCCGCTAGAAAACAACGTACATTTAGTCAAGTCGATATCATGAGTGAGGGCGTAGCCAACAACCTTGTCGACCGCATTGTGCCGACCTAAATCCTCGCAGCGCACAATCAATTGGTCATTTTGATATAAGTAGCAGCTGTGCACACTGCGTGTCGCATCAAATAGCGGAGTACTTTCATAAAAGCGCGTCGCCATATCAAAGATAGCCTGGCTATGCCATTCAATCGGTTCAACCGGTTTCGGAAGTCGATTTTGATTACGAAATACATCCGTTAAGATGTGATTGCCGGTGCAACAAGGGGAAGTAGTTTCGACAAAATCAGAACTTTCGCAATTCGCTTTCTTATTAAGAAAGACCTTAACACGAAGTCCGTGCTCGCACACAGATAATTGTCTGATTTCATGAAGACTATCAATAAAACCTTCCGTATATAAGCGCCCTAGCACAAGCTCGGCCAAATAAGATGGAGAGCAGACAAGTTTCATGGAAAGAACATCATTGATATAGACATCTACAAAATGTTCCGTCGCAATTGTATTCTTTTTTTTCTTAGGACTGCCGTTCTTTGTGAAAACAAGAGTTTCAGTATCAACGGCCTCCTCAAAATCCTTAAATAAATTATTTATATTCATGTATATATCCTACCATAATTATAGACATTATGCACTTAAAAAGCCGGAAAAAACAAGCAGCAAAAGACACAAAAATTAACAAATGTATAGATCTCATTGCCACATTATGTGGCTTCTTTTTGCATAAAAAAAGGATCGCAATAAAACGATCCATAAAGCTGGCCCACAAGGATTCGAACCTTGAAATGACGGAGTCAGAGTCCGTTGCCTTACCATTTGGCGATGGGCCAATGTCTTAGCGACAAGTGATATTATACATGAGGCAAATAGATAATGCAAGTAGTTTTTTTGAAAAAAACAAAAATTATTTTTACGAGTCCTTAGCAAGCCACAACATAATAATAGTCAAGACTCGCTCGCGAGTCTTGCGCGCCGGATTCGGGTCTGCTTCAGCAGACAAATTCCTGTCCGAATCCGTGCGCATCCTCGCTTATCTAGACGGGATGTCATAACTTAGCATCCAAAGTCAAGACTAGAAAGTCAAGGCCTGCCCATCGACAATAATATAATCCGCCTCATCATGAAAATCCATAAGAGCACTGGCGGCCGTTTCATTGTTCACCTTTTTGACGAAAGCATCCTTAGCATCAAGTGGGACAATAAGTTTGGTGATGACACATTCGCCATAGACCGTGTCAAGGACAGGGATGTCCATCTGAGAAGTGATGTACTGAATCTTGCCGATGCTAGAATAATCGCAAGAAATATCAAGAAAAACACCATGACTCTTTGAGCAAATAACGCTAGCAGCAAGACCGGCCTGCGTGGCCTGCGAGTAGGCACGAACAAGACCACCGGTGCCAAGAAGCGTGCCACCGAAATAACGAGTGACAACAACAAGACAGTCCTGGACATTGGCGCGCGTAATAATATCAAGGATTGGACGACCCGCAGTGCCGGAAGGCTCGCCGTCATCACTGCAGCGAGTGATCTCGCCGGCATTTCCAATGACATAGGCATAGCAGTTGTGCCGCGCATCCCAATACTGCTTCTTGAGACGATTGATCTCAGCTTGCGCCTCACTTTCTGAAGTTACTTTAAGAACGGTGGCAATAAAGCGGGATTTCTTTTCCGTGATTTCACCAACGCCACCTTTGTATAAAATATTTTCCATAATAATAAGAATAACATAATTTCACCAAAGTGAAATGAAAAAAAGACAAACTCTTTAACTCAGTCGGAGAAATCCCCCACCTCTAAGCGAGAGGCTATGTAAAACCGATAAAGAAATAGAAAAAAAGGCAAACAAGTGTGGTATCATAGAAATAAGAAAAAAGAACGAAAAAAGTACCAGGAAACATAGATAGAGGAATAGGATTATGAAAGGAATAATACTAGCAGGAGGATCCGGAACCAGACTGTATCCGCTGACGGCAGTAACGAGTAAACAATTATTGCCGATATTTGATAAACCAATGATCTATTATCCGATGTCGGTTCTGATGAATGCAGGGATACGGCAGATCCTCATAATATCGACACCACAAGATACACCGCGCTTTGAAGCACTGCTAGGAGACGGGCACCAGTTTGGCGTAGAGCTTTCCTATCAAGTACAGCCAAGTCCGGATGGACTAGCGCAGGCATTTGTGATAGGAGAAGAATTTATCAAAGAAGATACCGTAGCAATGGTATTAGGAGATAATATCTTTTCGGGACACGGATTTAATGAACGTTTGAAAGCCGCAGTGCAACGCGCCGAACAAGATAAAGGGGCAACGGTGTTTGGTTATTATGTAGACGATCCGGAAAGATTTGGTATCGTAGAATTCGATGAGCACGGGAAGGCAATATCTATAGAAGAAAAGCCGGCAAGACCAAAGAGCAATTATTGCGTGACAGGATTGTATTTTTATGATAATCAAGTCGTTGAGTATGCCAAGAGCCTAACACCATCGAAAAGAGGCGAGCTGGAAATAACAGATCTTAACCGCATTTATCTAGAAGCAGGACGCCTCAATGTCGAACTATTGGGGCAGGGATTTACCTGGCTCGATACCGGAACACATGAAAGCCTGGTGGATGCCACGAATTTTGTAAAGACAGTAGAACAGCACCAGCATCGTAAGATAGGCTGCCTAGAAGAAATCGCATATCTGAATGGATGGATAGCCAGAGAAGATGTGGAACGCGTATGTGAAAAATATAAAGGAAATGAATACGGTCAATATCTACAAGATGTAATAGATGGCAAATACCAAGAGAATCTGTATTAGGGAGAAGGTTATATGACCATAATCGTAACCGGCGGGGCCGGATTTATCGGAAGTAATTATATATATTACATGTTACAAGAACATCCACAAGAACGGATTGTATGTCTAGACAGCCTGACATATGCAGGAAATCTGTCAACACTAATGCCGGTGATGGACAATGAAAGATTTCGATTTGTAAAAGGAGACATAACCGATCGCAAGGCGGTGGACAAGCTCTTTGAAGAAGAAACACCGGATGTGGTGGTGAACTTCGCAGCAGAAAGTCACGTAGACCGCTCGATAGAAGATCCCGGCATCTTTCTACAGACCAATATAATCGGGACGGCAGTGCTTATGGACGCATGCCGAAAATATGGAATAAAGCGCTATCATCAGGTGTCAACAGATGAAGTGTATGGAGATCTTCCACTTGACAGACCGGATTTGTTCTTCACAGAAGAAACGCCCGTACATACCAGTAGTCCATACAGCGCATCAAAAGCATCAGCAGATCTCCTCGTGCAGGCATATCACAGAACCTATGGTCTGCCGGTGACCATCAGCCGATGTTCGAATAATTACGGCCCATATCAGTTTCCGGAGAAATTGATTCCGCTTATGATAGCAAATGCAATGAAAGATGAGCCATTGCCGGTATATGGAAAAGGAGATAACGTAAGAGATTGGCTGTATGTAGAAGATCACTGCAGAGCCATCGATGCGATCATTCGCGAAGGCAAAGTAGGCGAAGTCTATAATGTCGGTGGGCATAATGAGATGTCCAATATAGAGATAGTCAAGATGATATTAAGACATCTTAAGAAGCCGGAGAGCCTGATTACTTACGTAGAAGATCGGAAAGGACATGATAAACGTTATGCAATCGATCCGGCAAAGATTCATGCGCAGCTTGGCTGGCAGCCAACAACGAAATTAGAAGAAGGAATTGAAAAAACAATAGCATGGTATATCGAGCATAGACAATGGTGGGAGACGATTATCTCCGGCGAATATCGAAAATACTATGAGAAAATGTATGCCAACAGAGGAAAAGGTTTATGAAAGTGTTCGTAACAGGAGCTTGTGGACAGCTGGGATATGATGTACTAAAAGAACTTACCTCAAGAGGGCATATTCCGGTGGCAAGCGATCTGTCCGGGGATGCCTATGAGGGCAAGGCAGAGTTTTGCAAGCTGGATATAACCCGGCAAGATAAGGTCTTGCAGCTGCTAGAGGAGATTCGCCCACAGGCAGTTATTCACTGCGCAGCATGGACAGCCGTTGATGCGGCAGAAGAGGATGAATGCCGGGGTAAGGTACGAAGCATTAATGCGGATGGGACAAGATATCTGGCCAAGGCATGCAAGAAGCTGGATATTCCGATGATGTACATCAGTACGGATTATGTCTTTGATGGACAAGGAACCAAGCCTTGGGAGCCGGATTGTAAGAAGTATGCACCGCTCAATGTATATGGCAGGACGAAGCTGGAAGGAGAACTTGCGGTGGCAGAACAGCTAAGCAAGTTTTTTATAGTCAGGATTGCATGGGTGTTTGGAGCACATGGAAATAACTTTGTAAAAACGATGCTTCGCATTGCGCAAAATCATGACAAAATCACCGTCGTAAATGATCAGATCGGAACACCGACATACACGAAAGATCTGGCAAGACTGCTGGTGGATATGATAGAGACAGACCGCTATGGATATTATCATGCGACAAATGAAGGCGGATATATCAGCTGGTATGAATTCGCCTTAGAAATCTTTAAGCAGGCCGCAGCGATGGGGCTGGAAGAGTGCAAGGAGACTTCCTTAAGCGTAGAGCCGGTTACCACGAAAGAATACGGACAATCCAAAGCAGCAAGGCCATATAACAGCCGGCTCGATAAGAGTAAACTATCAAAGCAAGGATATGCACCGCTTCCGGATTGGAAGGATGCGCTGTCACGCTATTTAAAAGAAATATTGTCAAGATAGACAGGCAAGAGGTAGAACATGGGAGAGATTCAAGTAGAAAAAGACGTGGGAGGAATCAAAGGGCTGAGTGTCATTACACCCAAGGTATATGGGGATTCCAGAGGATATTTTGTAGAGACTTATAATAAAAAGGATCTGCAAGACCATGGACTAATGATGGAATTTGTGCAGGATAATCAGTCCAAATCGGTCAAAGGAGTGCTTCGCGGCTTACATTTTCAAATCCATCATCCACAAGGGAAGCTGGTACGTGTCACAAAGGGAGTGGTCTATGATGTGGCAGTGGACCTTCGCGCAGATAGCGAAAGCTATGGTAAATGGTATGGAATTGAATTGTCGGAAAGCAACTTTAAGCAGCTATATATTCCGGAGGGATTTGCACATGGATTTTTGGTATTGTCCAAGGAAGCGGAATTTAGCTATAAATGCACAGACTTTTATCATCCGGGGGACGAAGGCGGAATTGCCTGGAATGATCCGAAGATCGGAATCAATTGGCCGGGGCTATACGGCATCTATCAAGGCGATGCGAAAGCAGAAGGCTATCACTTAGAAGATGGGACGCCACTAATCCTAAGTGAAAAAGATGAGAGATGGGACGGAATCGACGATTATGAAAAGAGCCTTAGTGGTAACGACAACTAGTGGGTTTATGCCACAATTTGAACTGAATAATGTACGACTATTGCAAGAAGCAGGATATCAGGTTCATTATGCAACCAACTTTGGCGTGCCAATCTATGAGTCGAGGGACGAAACCTTGAGTCGTATGGGAGTGGTGCTCCATCCTATAAGTATCGAGAAGAATCCATTTCGCATAAGAAAGAATATGTGGGCATATAAGGAACTGGTGCGCATCATATTTCGAGAACACATTGATGTGGTGCATTGTCACAACCCGAACGGAGGCGTGCTTGCAAGGCTGGCGGCAAAAAAGAGCAAGCGGAATCCATATGTGCTATACACAGCACATGGGTTCCATTTTTTTAAGGGTGCGCCTTGGAAGAACTGGCTTTTTTATTATCCGGTGGAGAAGTATCTGGCAAGATATACCGATGTCCTGATTACAATTAATCAAGAGGATTATAATCTGGCAAAATCATTTACCTATAAGGCAGGAGGCGGTCCTAGACAGATTCCGGGTGTTGGAGTGGATACAGCAAGATTCTATCCGCCGACGAAAACGCAGCGATGTCAGGCAAGAGAGCAGCTAGAGATTCCCAAGGGAGCGTTTCACCTTGTGTCAGTCGGAGAACTAAATGAAAATAAGAATCACCGGGTTGTAATCGAAGCAATTGCACGGCTTGGTCTTAAAGATATCTATTACAGCATCTGCGGAGAGGGACCTGTGAGAGAAAAGCTAGAAAAGCTAATCGAGGCAAAAGGCTTACAAAAGCAGGTCTTTTTAAGAGGCTACTGTACACAGATTGACAAGGTGCTATGGTCGGCAGATGCATTTGTCTTTCCCTCCTATCGAGAAGGGCTGGGAATGGCAGCTCTAGAGGCGATGGCATGTGGGGTGGCAATGATTGCGGCGGACAATCGGGGAAGCAGAGAGTATCTGTCACAAGAAAGCAATGGAATTGTCTGCGCGCCGCAGAAAGCAGAAGAATTTGCAAGGGCAATCAAGCGCCTGTATGAAGATGAGAAGCTTCGAACGGAATTTGCAAAGCAGGGGCTTAAGACCGTAGAGCGTTTTACGCTGCAAAGAAATGAAGAAAAGATGCGAGACATCTATGGCAGGATACCGGGCGGACAGGGGGCCGAGGAAAGAAAGACGATAAACGGACCTTTGGTGTCTGTGATTATGGGGGTCTATAACCAGAGCAACCTAGAGCAGTTTACGCAGGCAGTGGACTCCATCTTGCAGCAGACGATGGGAGATTTGGAATATCTCATCTATAATGATGGCTCTTCAATCCCTGAGGTAAATGCCTATATAAGTAAGCTAGAAGCAAAGGATTCGAGAATCAAAGTAATCAATGCCGGAGAAAATCACGGATTGGGATACGCGCTTAACCGATGTATCGAGAGGGCGAAAGGAACGTATCTTGCACGAATGGATGCAGATGATATCTCGCATCCGGACCGGTTTGAGAGGCAAGTTGCGTTTCTTAAGGAGCATCCGGAGTATATGTGGTGTGGCAGTAATTGCAGGCTGTTTGACGAACAAGGAATCTGGGGCGAAGGCACAAGACCAAAGAATCCACAAACGCAGGACTATCTTAAGTATTCGCCGTATATTCATCCAAGCGTGATGTACCGGACGGAGCTGTTTGAGAGTGTGACCGGCTATGATGAAGGCAAGAAGACAGCCAGATGTGAAGATTATGAACTCTTTATGAGATTGTATGATATGGGCTATCGAGGATACAACATACAAAAACCACTCCTGGATTACCGGGTAAGTAAGGTTGCCTATCACACGAGAGCTTTTCGATATTATTGGTATGAAGCGCAGATCCGGTTTGAAGGATTTCGAAGGCTAGGTGTACTGTGGCCAAAAGGATGGCTATATGTATTAAGACCTCTGATCAGCAAAATGGTGCCAACAAAACTAATCGTCTTAAGAAAGGCGCGAGCAGCAGAGCTGTAAAAGAAAAGGGAATCGTTATCGGACGGTGCGCGTGTATAGTAGATAAAATGAAAAAAGGATGAGGCTAGATTTATGAACAATCCAGATCTAAATAGTTATCTTAAGAATTTAGAAAATACAATATATGAGGAGCCGGTAGCGGAGCTGCTAACCAGGTTTACGAAGGCGCAAGATCAGATGTACCTTGTGGCATGGGCGCCGCCGCTCATCGAGTATGTACTTTGGGTATTGAAAGAAGCACTAGAAGATGGGATTGAGAGACTGTATTTTCTCGCAAGAGATGCCTATCCTATGTACCTTGCAGCACAGGAAATTACCAAAGGCCTTAAGCTTCCAATCGAATGTCGTTATCTGCGAGTGTCCCGCTATGCGCTTCGCATGCCGGAGTATCATCTGGTAGGAGAAGCATGTCTTGAGCGCATCTTTCTATCCGGAATTAATGTCACGCTCAAGCAGATTCTTCTTAGAGCGAATCTTAGTGAAGATGAGATGGTAAGAGTGGCTAAGCAGATAGGATCTGAGAAGAATCTAGAGCAGATCTTGAATCGGCGGGAGATTCTAGAGCTGAAGGAATGCGTCAGAGAAAAATGTCGCCAGGGTGAGTGCGATTTGTTGGACTTAATTTATGATAAATCTAAAGCGGCTTACAAGCAGGCAATGGGGTATCTAACACAAGAAGGACTGTTAGAGGATGTAAGGTGGGGCGTGGTGGACAGCGGATGGGTCGGCACGATTCAAAAGAGTCTGTATCATCTGCTACGCACACGCAAGGACGAACTTATCGTTCGAGGCTATTATTTCGGTTTATATGAACTTCCAAGGGATCAACAAGGCTGTATCTATAAGGCGTATTATTTCATGCCTACAGGAGAGATTGGCAAGAAGAGCCGGTTTAGTAATTGCCTGTATGAGGTGATGTATTCAGAAGATAGTCCGATGGTAGAAGGATACGAGAAAAGGGATGGTGGTTATGAGCCGGTTTTTTCAACTGTTAACAATCCAAATTCTGACATAATTCATACAAATACGGCTATCCTAACTGAAGTATCAAAAAAAATTATAGGTAAAAAGTACGATTGTCTATACAATACTGAAAAAAATATGATATACTTAAATAAGCTGTTGGATAGAGGAAAAGTTGCCGATAAGACCTATACGAGACTGATGTCGCGACCGGATGAATGGGAGGCTGCCTACTATGGACAGCTATTGTTCTCTGATGACGTGGTAGACAGTCATATGTATACGGCAGCGAATAAGCTGACGCAGCAGGAGATTAAGGATCTAAGAGTTCTATCGAAACTTAAGATTATGCTTGGTCTGTCGGATAAAGTATTGCATGAAAGTGCATGGATCGAAGGCAGCATCGTAATCGCGGGAGGTAAGGTGAGAAGGAACCTTAGAGGAGCGAAAAGAGCGAAATATCTGACGCATCTTCGGCAAAGCATGAAGAGTCGTCGGTAATCATAAAAGAGGGTTAAGATGTTTGAAGCAGTAGGCGTGGCTGTTGTAGGAGCATGTATCTTACAGCTTGCCTATCAAAAGTTTGATGATCATAGAGAACTTCCTGATTACACCAAGGAGAATCTTGCATTTAGGGAAGTGAAAGAGCAAGAGGCGAGCGATTACAGGAAAGAGATTGCGCCTTATCTGCTTAAGGAGTTAGAGCAACATGAAGATGAGCCGGTCATACAGGTAAGAGATTTGACCATGCGATTTAAGGTTGCGACCAGCAACGCATCCGGCCTTAAGGATTACATGATTCAGAAAGTGAAAAAGCAGATGACCTATAAGGAATTATTTGCTTTAAATAACATAAGCTTTAATGTCTTTAAGGGAGAGATTGTAGGCGTGATTGGAACCAATGGTTCCGGCAAGTCGACGCTTCTTAAGATTGTATCCGGAGCACTGACTCCGACGGAGGGAGAAGTCCTTGTAGACAAGAAGAAGGTACAACTTCTTACGTTGGGTACCGGATTTGACTTCGAACTTACGGCAAGAGAGAATGTCTATCTCAATGGAGCAATCATTGGTTACTCCAAATCATTTATAGATCAGCACTATGATGAAATCGTTGAGTTCGCAGAACTTGATGGTTTCATGGAAGAGAAAGTCAAGAACTTCTCATCCGGAATGGTATCAAGACTGGGATTTGCAATTGCTACAGTTGCAGGTGCAGCAGAGATCTTGATTCTAGACGAAGTATTGTCAGTAGGAGATGAATTCTTCCGCAAGAAATCACTGGCAAGAATTAAGGAGCTGATTCATGGCGGCTCTACTGTACTTATGGTATCTCATGGCATGGGAACCATCCTTGATAACTGCACAAAGGTTGTGTGGATTGAACAGGGAAATATGAGAATGGTGGGGGACCCGAAGACGGTATGCGCAGCATATCGAAATCAATTTAACGAATAATATGGATAACACACAAGTAATAGAACAAGCAAGTCAAGGAAATTCAAGAAAACAATATTGGTATGTCATTCGAGAGCTGACCGGTCGGGAAATCAAGCGTAAGTATGCGAGAAGCTATCTGGGTATTATCTGGAGCGTCCTAAACCCGCTCCTTACCATGATTGTACTATCGGCGATCTTTTCGACGATGTTCAAACGCTCCATCGAAAACTATCCGGTCTATTATCTGACAGGATGGATCATCTGGCAGCTGTTTAGTGAAGCAACCAGATCTTCGCTTACCGTATTGGTGGATAATAAGAATCTGCTGATTAAGACCAAGATTCCAAGAATTGTATTCGTCTTATCAAGATGTTATACTGCGCTTGTGAACTTTGCATTTTCATGCATTGCCTATGTCTTTATCATCGCAATATTTCAATTGACACCGGATATCACCTGGCTGTTATTCTTTGTGGATATGGCTTTCATCCTGATATTGTCGATTGGAATGGGCGCATTGTTATCGATATTATATGTATTTTTTGCAGATGTGAAGCATCTATACGGAGTATTTCTTACGATGCTGATGTATCTGTCGGCCATCTTTTATCCGGTAGATAGTCTGCCGGGATGGATGCAATCGGTATTGGGAGTGAATCCCATCTATATCTTTATTGACTTCGCAAGAAGTGCCATTATGGAATACGAGGTTCCGGATCCGATTATCTGGATCAAGATGATAGTATGGAGCATCGTAGTATTTGCCATTGGAATTACGGTATTTCGCCGTCGGCAAAATGATGTGATGATTCACATCTAGTAATCGATAAAAGTTCCGCAAGGAATTTTTATATAAACTCACATTTTTCATACGCGTATGAAAGACAAACCTATACAGGGTAAACGAGAGGAGAATATTATTAAATGAAAATGAAAAAGTATGTAGCTGCAGCAATGGCAGCCGCAATGGTATTAGGATGTACACCAGCAATTGCTGCAACAACATCAGCAACAGAGACAACTGCTACTCAGGAAGTAACTGTTAAGAAGCCTGCTAAAGTTACTTTAACTGCTAAGAAGAAAGCAATCAAGGTTACAATTAAGAAAGTAGCCGGAGTTAAGGGATATCAGGTAAGATATGCAACAAAGAAGTCTATGAAGGGCGCTAAGACGGTTACGACATCAAAGACTACTGTAACAATTAAGAAATTAAAATCTAAGAAGAAATATTATGTACAGGTTCGTTCATACAAGAAAGTAGACGGAAAGAAAGTTTATTCTAAGTGGACAACTGTAAAGACAAAAAAGACAAAATAATAGGAACTAGTTATATCTTAAGTGATAAATGTGAGTTACATCCGAGGCTAAGGCGAGTGGCCTTAGTCTCGGATTTTTTTGATACAGTCGGGATATAAGATTAGGCTGCGTCAAACGCTTTGCGAGGATGAGAAAGAGGCGCAAGCGAGTCATAAATGTAATAGGACTTGGGGGATTGTCCGGCATTTGTTCTTGGACCTAAGTCCTGGTAAGAGGGAAATATGTTAAAGAAAGTGCAAAGCGAGTTTGTGAAGATCTTAATTGCCTTGATGTTCACATTGATACCGCTTTATTATTCATATGATTCATACTTTGGTTACTATGATATTATGCGCGATAAGGTGCGGATGATTCTTTTGGTTGGAAGCATCATAACAGTAATTATTATAGTTACCTTTATCATCAGTTTTATTCTAAATATCAAGCATAAAACATTATTAGAAAATGTAAAATCAGAAATCAAATCGATCAGGTTGTTAGACGTGGTCGTTTTCGTATTTGCTGTTTTGGCAATTATCTCTACACTGTTATCTGAGAATCGTCATGCATCCTTTACCGGCGGAATTGCCTGGTATGTGGGAAGCGGATTGATCATCTTGGGAACGGTGCTCTATTTTATTGTTTCAAGATTTTTTTATTGTAAAAAGGATATATGGGCGTATGTGCTTTTTGGCGCATTTGCCGTTGTTATAATCGGCAATCTCGATCGTATGGGCTATGATTTTTTAGAGCTTCATGATGAGATTCCGCTCCAATACAACATCTTCATTTCCACGATTGGAAATGTGAACTTCTGGGCGGCATTTCTTGCGATGCTGGTTCCGTTCTTTATGCTGGCTCCTTTATTTATAAAAAATAAGGCGGCAAAAGGCATTGTGTATCTGTTTTTATTGGCTTCCTACTTTGGATTCTTTTGCACACTTGTCAACGGAACGTACATGAGCATAGCGATTGCCGGTACCTTTATTATGTACTTTACGCTCAAGAAGGTGGAGCGTTTTTATAATCTTGCGATTAACGGAATCTTATTTACTATAGCAGGCGCAATCGCGCGCGTATGGTATCTCAATCCGGATCTTTGTCGCAGACAG
Source organism: Eubacterium oxidoreducens (assembly GCF_900104415.1). Classification (GTDB taxonomy): domain Bacteria; phylum Bacillota; class Clostridia; order Lachnospirales; family Lachnospiraceae; genus Eubacterium_C; species Eubacterium_C oxidoreducens. Next base: position 71,621 of record NZ_FMXR01000017.1, read on the forward strand.
ATGGATGTCGATAGCATCTCGAAGCTTCTTTTGGACACGAAGCTTGTGGCAGTTCCGGGAGTCGTTGGTGTGATAATTCTGGCTCTATTATTTATCTACCATGGTTTTTCGGAAAAGGGACAAAGGCGCGTTGCCTTTGTCGTGGAAAAGGTGCTTACCAAAGTCTGGCTTATCCTCGTTGCAGCCGGCGTTGTGGCAGCCATCTACTATGTTGCAACGCATTATTCACTGGAGCTATTCAACTACCGCGGCTCAATCTGGTATTATGCCGTGCGTGGCTTCGCAGATGGCAGCGTAAAAGACAAGCTTATTGGTGTTGGCCCTGGTCTTCTTGACAATGTAACACTTGCCCAGATCGATATCGATAAGGCTGCCGGCATTGAGGTTGTATGGGATTATTTCTACGAGACGGCTCATAATGATGTGATTGAGTATCTAGTTACGATGGGAATTATAGGAGCTGCGCTCAAAATCTTGATGCTTGCGCTCCCATACTTTATGTTCCGCAAAGAAACTGAATATCAAGTAGAAAGAGCTGCTATCCTGGCGGCACTTACCGGATTTATCGGCCAGGGATTGATTTATGGACCATATCCATTGACGTATATTGTGTATACGATGTTTTTAGGAATGTATGTGGGGTATGGAAGAAAAGGGAAAGGAAAACAGTGACATCTTAACGCATGGAAGAGTAGCGTGGATGAGTTTTGAAAAATGAGAAAGTCTTAAAGACTTATATGAAATAGAGGAGTGAGAGAATGAGTAGGATAAAAGATGCCTTATATAATTATTTTGTAAGAAAGAATGGCCGAGTTTGGTATGAATATGAAAGATATGTAAGAGAACATTTGGAGGAACATAAAACAAATAAGGTAGGACATATACTACTACTTTTAAAATTAAATTGGTTTTATAGAGTGAAAAAAGGAGAAACTCCGTATTTATATTGGGATGCACCAATGAATCAAATAGATGATACAAAATTAGGATTTGACAGGAGTACTAGGTTTTATCCAGAATCACAGGTTGAAAAACGAGAATCTATGGATTTGATGGTTGAGAAACTAGCTCAATATGACGTTATTTGTGTAGATGTTTTTGATACATTGATATTTAGAGCGGTTAATAAAGCAGAAGATGTATTTGAAATTTTGGGAGCAAAAAAGGGCTTACAAAATTTTAAAATTGTACGAAAAAACGCAATTGAAAATGCACGGAAGCTGACAGGAAAATTTGATGTCTGTTTAAATGAAATATATGAAGAAATTTATAGTTATTATGGAAAACGTGTAGTCCCTAAAGAGGAGTTGGAGTTAGAAAAAAAGATAACATATGCTAATCCGTATATGTTAGAGGTGGTTAAAAAATTACAATTATTGGAGAAAAAAATAATAGCTGTTTCTGATATGTATTTTAATTCAAAAGAAATATTGGAGATATTAGAAGAAGCAGGATATTCAAATATAGAGGTGTTTTCTTCGGCAGATTATGGACGGAATAAACAAACAGGTGAATTGCAAAGATATGTGATGACAAAATGCGGAGAAAGCTTGTCTTATATCTTTGTCGGAGATAATTATCAATCTGACTTTATAAAATCTAAGGAAGTTGGGATGGATGCTTACTGGTATAAAAATTGTTTAGATATAGGAGACAGATATCGAAGTAATGTAGATAATTCTATTGCTGGAAAAATTTATCGCGGTATAGTAAATAATAAACTTCATAATGGAACGTTTAATGGAAATTGTTTTTATGAACATGGTTATACTTATGGTGGATATATAGTTTTAGGATTCTGTAGATGGATTAATCAATTAGCATTAAAACATAATTATGATAAATTCCTTTTTTTAGCCAGAGATATGGAGGTTTTTTATAAGGTATATAATAAGCTAGATAATAGTATTGATAATAGGTATGTGGAGTTTTCAAGATTTGCCTCTCAGCAACTTATTTTCGATTTGTTTCCGGGAGAATATTTTGAATATACAATAGAGACGCGTATTAAAAAAAATACTATAAATGAAGTTCTTTCGATTTATGATTTGCCAAAATTTGAAAAAGAATTAAAGGAGTTTAATTTAAATGGTGATGAAAAATTAGATGAAGATAATTATTTGCTATTAAAAAAATTGATGCTGAAATATAGAGATAAGATTAAAGAACATTTTTCAGATGCAATGGCAGGAGCAAGAGCGTATTATAAGGATTTGGTTGGAGATTCGAAAAATGTATGCATTTTAGATCTGGGATGGAAAGGAACAGCTGTTGTTTATTTGAAAGCCTTATTTGAAAAATGGGGGATTAAAGCTGATGTTCATGGTGCAATTGTGAGTGTGTCAGGTAATTCATATGCTAAATCAATCTGTGATATGGGTTTAATCCATACGTATATGAGAAGAGAGGATATGAATTTTACAGCGGGTGTTCCTAAAAATGCAAATTTTGAGGCTTTTAGGGGGCATTTGTTTGAAGCTACATTTACATCGGCTAAGAGTTCTTTGTTAGAATATACAACAAAAGAAAAATTTATTTATGCAAGAGAAAATCCTAATAGTGAAATAGTTAAAGATATACAACAAGGAATAATAGATTTCTGTGAAGAATATAGAGCAAGAATAAAGGGATGGGGAGAAGAATATCAAATAACAGGATTGTCTGCAAATACACCTATTAATAAGGCATTAAAGGAAAAAGGTTATGTAATCCCAGTGTGGGGAGAAATAATGGATGAGGCTTCAGCAGAATCTGGTTTTGTAAAAGAATCTAAAATGAAATCTTTCTTTGCATTTATGGTATCAACGAATTGTGCTACAGAGAAAGAGTATGGTAAATATTATCAATATAAAGATGAAAGCGATAATATTTTTATTTGTAGTACATACAGTCAGGTTTTTATTACACTGGTAAAAGTTTTTAGTGAAAAAATTACAAATGTAGATATTTTGCTGTATGATGACATACCAAACTGCCCAAAACTGCGAGAAAGTTTAAAGAAGACAAAACTATTTAAGAATATAGTTATATTCTCAAAAGAAGGATTGCCGCCACGTTTTCATAAAGAAGAAAAACGTGCAGGAGTATTATTAGAATATCACAAATTACATATGATAAAAGTAGAACGAAAACTACAGGTTCAATTAGAGCGGTATAAGGATATCTATGTATATTATGATGGGCATCATATCGGGTTATATCTTCAGGAAAAACATATAAAGTATCATCTGATTGAGGATGGAATGAATCATTTTCAACATATATATGCGACACCAAGTGCACAAGAAATACCAGTACTTAATAAGCAGAATTTACTAGGATATCAAAGAGGATACATGTATTTGTGTTGTGGACAAAATCCGGATTGTATATCGTTAGAAGTAAACGAAAATAAGGATTTAGCATTGACACATCCAAATGTTGTTGAGAATCCTCGATCTGAAATGATAAAACGATTAAGTGATACGCAGAAGAAGGTGATTTATGATGTGTTTTTGAGTGAGATGAAACAATTAGAAAACACCAAAAATGACTTAGCCATAGTGTTTACTTCAGTTTTGGTAAATGATGGATGGGTTGATTCTGAAGCTACGCAAATTAAAATATATCGAGATATTGTAAATGAATTAAAAAAAGAAGGGTATTTTGTGGTGATTAAGCCGCATCCACGAGATAAGATTATTTATAATAAGCAGTTTCAAGATTGTTTAATTATAGATAGAGCATTCCCTTCGGAAATACTTGATTTTAATAAGAAAATTAAAATCAAAAAGGGAGTTGTCATAGCTTCTTCGGCAATGGAATTACTATCATGCATAGAACATAAGGAAAAATTAGGTTTCAAATTTTTTAATAATTATAGGGAACATGTTGCTCCTTGGGTAATTGAAAGCTTGGAACATCCAGAAAGGTATAATTGGTAGGTGGAATGATAATTAGTACTAAAGATGGTAAAATACCATACTGTCAAGAAAAATTTCCGAATATCTCGGTTAGTGATGAAGGAAATAATAATGTTATAGAAACTTCCTTAACTGTTAATCAGGTAATGAAAATAGGAAATCTTGAGATTGTTTTCCGAGGAGATAATAATAAGCTTATAATTGGAAATATAAAAATAAAAACTAAAGTTTGGTGCAGATTTTTAAATGTTCCAAATATTAGATGTAATGGAGCGGAAATAAAAATATCAGATGGAACTTTCTTTAATGGGAATGTTTATTTGAATACATATGAAGGAAAAAGTATTAATATTGGAAACGATTGTCTATTTGCTGGAGGGGTAAACCTGAGGACTTCGGATGCTCATACAATATACGATATAAGTAGTCTAGAACGCATAAACATTGCTAAAGACATCTTCATTGGTAATCATGTTTGGATAGGGATGGATGCATTGCTTTTAAAGGGAAGTTATATCGCAGATGATTGTGTTGTTGGAATGAAAAGTATTATTACAAAACATTTTGAAGAAACAAATTGTATACTTGCAGGAAGTCCAGCTAAAATTGTAAAAAGAAAAATAAATTGGGCTCGTGGCAATCAATTTGATGGAGGTATATGGAGATGAGAGTAGTTGCGTTAGTGCCAATAAAATTGAATTCACAACGATTACCCAAAAAAAATGTATTACCAATTGCAGGACATCCGTTATGTTGGCATATTTGTAATACCTTGGCAGATGTAGAAGAGATTGATCAGATATATGTTTATTGCAGTGATATGGAAGTAAAGCGCTATTTGCCAGATGGCGTTTCCGTTTTACAACGGCCGAAATGGTTAGACGGTGATTTGGTTAAAGGATTCGATATTTATAGAGAATTTATTAAACAGATAGATGCTGATATATATATACTAGCGCATACTACGTCTCCATTTATAAAGAGCGAATCAATTGAAAATGCTTTAATGCATGTGATTAGTGGGGAGAATGACTCGGCATTTTCGGCAGAAAGAGTGCAAACATTCGCATGGTATAAAGGTAAACCAATTAATTATGATTTAAATGATGTGCCTAGAACTCAAGATATGGAAGCTATTTGGGTTGAAACAAGCGCATTTTATATATTCAAAAAGGAAATATTTACAGAGCATAATAGAAGAATTGGATTTACACCATATATTCAAGAGGTATCAGGTATTGAGGCTGTTGATATAGATGAAAAAAGTGATTATGACAGAGCATGTTCAATGATAAAGGTGGAATCGATTAATGAATAATTTGTTAGTTATAGCAGGACCTTGTGCAATAGAAGGACAAGAAATAACATATAATATAGCAAAAGAATTAAAAAACATAATGAAGAAATTTGATGTAGATTTTTATTTTAAAGCATCATTTGATAAAGCAAATCGAACATCAATATCATCCTATAGAGGACCTGGTATTGAGGAAGGCATAAGGATATTAAAAGATATAAAAGAAAAGCTAAATCTGCGAATTGTAACTGATATTCATGAACCATGGCAGGCGGAGAAAGTGTCTGAAGTTGCTGACATAATTCAAATTCCGGCTTTTTTATGTCGTCAAACGGATTTGCTTGTAGCAGCAGCGAAAACGAAGAAAATAATTAACGTAAAAAAGGCACAGTTTTTAGCACCTTGGGATATGAAAAATGTTGTGAAGAAAATTGAGGAATCTGGAAACTCTAATATATTGCTATGCGAAAGAGGAACCGCTTTTGGATACAATACGTTGGTAGTTGACATGACAGGAATCTATGAAATGAAGAAATTTGGATATCCCATTGTGTTTGATGCAACTCATAGTGTTCAAAAACCAGGAGGAAAGGGAACTTCTACTGGAGGTAATCGAGAGTATATTGAACCATTGGCAAAGGCTGCTGTTGCGGCTGGTGCAGATGCGTTGTTTTTTGAGGTTCATCCAAATCCGGACCAAGCGCTTTCGGATGGACCGAATATGATAAAACTAAGTGAGTTTTCTAATCTTTTAGAACGTGTTATCAAAGTTTATAAAATAATTAATGAATAAAGGAAAAGCTATGGATATTTTAAGTGAGGGAAAAAGAGTTTTTGATGTTGAAATTGCTGCATTGAATAAGACAAAAGCAGCGTTAGATGAGACCTTTGTGACGATTTTAAAAAAAATAAAAATGTGTGAGGGAAAAGTTGTACTAACTGGAATTGGAAAACCGGGACATATTGCCAAAAAATTAGCAGCAACATTTTCGAGTTTGGGAACACCTGCTTTTTATTTACATCCCGCGGAAGCAATGCATGGGGATTTGGGGATGATAGATGAAAAAGATGTTATTATAGCAATCAGTTACAGTGGAGAAAGTGATGAAATAGTAAAAATCCTACCTAATATCAAAATGATAGGAGCTTTTTTAATTGCAATATCAGGTAATGCAAATTCGACATTGTGTAAATATGCAGATATTGCGCAAATTCTTCCTAAATTTGATGAGGCTTGTTATTTGGGATTAGCACCAACCTCAAGTACGACTTCGGTCTTATGTTATGGAGATGCGCTAGCAGTAGTTGCTAGTGGGCTAAGTGAATTTAAAAAAGAGGATTTTGGGAAATATCATCCGGCGGGTGCATTAGGAAAAAGGCTTGTTATGCGTGTGGCAGATGTCATGGCTAAAGGAAATGAGGTACCATCTGTGGAGAGTGGAAGTACGTTAGTAGATGCAATAGAAGAAATGTCAAGAAAAGGTCTTGGTTCCGTTGCTATTGTAGATGCGGATTCTTTTTTGTTGGGTATAATCACGGATGGGGATTTAAGACGTTTCATAAAGAATAAAATAGATTTATATACCGTTAAAGTAAACGAGGTAATGACAAAAAATCCCAAAACATGTTTACCAGAGATCTTAGCGGCAAAAGCATTAAAACTCATAAAAGATTATGATATAAATAATTTAATAGTTGTTGATAAGGCTGGAAAGTTACAAGGGACAATTACATGGCAACAAATTATTAAAACGGGTATAGTTCTATAAAGATACTAAGATTATTAATGATGAAAATATAACTTTTAAAAATATACTATAGGATTATGAATCAAAAGAATATCCATAAAAGAAAACAACATTATGTTCCACAAGTATATCTACGAGGATTTTCGCTTGAATATGAACCGCGAGAAAAGAAACAAGACTCCAAAAAGTCGATGATTTTCACATATAATTTAATCAAACAGAAATATGATTCACCAAATGCGGTTCCGATATCATCAATTTGTTATGAGAACGATTTGTATGAAGTATGCAGGGAAGATGGAAAATTTGTTTTGGAGAATCATCTAGAAAATTTTTTTGCCGAATTGGAAAAAATGTTCGGACATTATCGAACTGATTTGGAGAAGAAAACATTACGTGACAATATAGATGCTTCAAATTTCCTTACACGTAAGGAAAAGATTTTTTGGATTACTTATATAGCGATTCATTTGCTTAGAAATAAATATTTTTTAGAAGAGGCAGAAAAAGAAATAAAAGGGCATATAAATTCGACTGTTTCTGATGGAACAATAAAGAATGTTGTGAGGATGATGAGCCTTCCTTTTTGGGAGAAAATAGATCCAACTTCTAAAGAAGTGCAAATATTAAGAATGGTTATGGAGCCTATGTGTAAGATGAGATTTTGTGTTGGGGTTGATTTCGAAAAAAAAATTATAACCTCAGATAAAGGTGCATCGGTTATTCTTAAAGATTCCTCTGCGGACGAGTATGCGGAAGTCATATTTCCTATTACTTCATCTATATGCATGATTTTGCTGGAGGATGAAAATAAGCAACAATATTCGAATAATGTTTTATTTGAGTTAACAGAAGAAGAAAAAGAATATATTGTAGAAAATGTAGTACTTGATGCATACGAAAGGATATATACAAACCATAGGTTTTCTGTGTCTGAAAAGAAATATATAAAGGAAATAGCAAAAAATAGAAAAACGATGAAAGCTGATAAGTGAAACCATGCGACAAAAAATTTACAACCTATTAGTCAACAAACAATCTGGAATTTCATATCGTTACCACAAGATGCATGATGGTTCTACAGGTGCACGCAAGATTTCTTCTTGGGTGTACTTGTTTTGGTTAAACTTTGCATATTATATTCTTTTTCAGCGTCGCCTTGGATGCATGCCATCTATGGAAATCTACGAACAAAAATGTCTCGTGATTGAGACAAGTGAATCCAAGGAACATTTGCAGCAGACGAATCTATCCGTAGATTCTTTTGTGGAGGTGTTAAAGGATTATGATGTAGTGTCATTTGATATATTTGACACATTGATTTTTCGTTCACTGGCATTGCCGACCGATGTCTTTTATTTCATAGGAGAAGAACTTGGATATGCCAATTTTAAGAATCTAAGGATGTGGTCAGAGGGGGAAGCTCGTGATCGCAGTAAGGAAGAATACGGACATACAGAAATTAATCTTGCTGACATTTGGAAGATTCTTTCGGAAAAAATAAATTGCACAGTGCAAAAGGGCTGCGAGCTGGAACAGAAGTATGAACAGATATTTTGCTATGCGAATCCATTTATGAAAGAAGTATTTACAAGACTTGCTGCTATGGGGAAGAAAATCATTATTGTATCCGATATGTATTTGCCAAAGTCTTGTATCGAGAAGATTCTAGAAGATGCCGGTTATAAGGGATATGAGAAGCTGTATCTGTCTAATGAGTACCAGAAGAATAAGGCCGGCGGTAATCTTTATGAGCTGATAAAACAAGAGGTGACAGGTTCCATCATACATGTGGGAGATAATCCACACAGTGATGACGAGATGGCAAGACGCCACGGAATTGCAACGAAACCATATCCGAATGTTAACAATAAGACGCAGCTTTACCGCGCAATGGATCTGTCATATATGATAGGAAGCGCGTATCGCGGATTGGTTAATGCACAGCTGTTTAATGGACGGGATTCTTATGAAGTGGAATACGAATATGGATATGTCTATGGTGGGTTATTTGTAGTTGGATATTGTGCATTTATTCATGAATATGCGAAAACACATAATTTGGATAAGGTATTATTCTTGTCGCGTGACGGAGATATTTTGATGCAGGTGTATCAGATGCTTTATCCGGACGAATCTGTAGAGTATGTGTACTGGTCGCGTAAGGCCGCGCTAAAACTGATGGCGGATGAAGATCGGTTTGATTATTTTAGACGATTTATTCATCATAAAGTGAATCAGGGAATTACATTTGCTGAAATCCTAAGCTCTATGGAACTTGAAGAACTTGGTGCATCATTAGAATTTGAGGAGAAGCTTACTTCAAATAATGCGAAGACGCTGCAAAGGTTTATTGAGGCAAAATGGGATGAAGTGATTGCAATCTATGAGGGGCAGATGACGGCTGCTAGAAAGTATTATGCGAAGGTCTTAGCAGGTTGTCAGAAAGTAGCAGCAGTGGATATCGGCTGGGCCGGCAGTGGTGCGCTTGCTTTATCACATCTGATTTCGGATGTATGGAAGATGGATTGCGAGTTAACCGGATTGATTGCCGGAACGAATACGCTTCACAATGCGGAGCCGGATGCATCGGAGCCATTTTTACAGAGCGGAAAACTTGTGGCTTATCTATACTCGCAAAGTCATAACAGAGAACTTATGAAGAAGCATAACCCGAATAAGGATTACAATGTCTATTGGGAACTGTTGTTATCCTCTCCTACGCCGCAATTTGCTGGATTTTATGAGGGAGCATGCAATTTGAATCAAGATAAGAATAAATACCTAAGGGATCTTGATATATCGCTTGTATTTGGCAAATATGATTACAATTTAGATGGCATTCGCCTGATCCAGCAAGGCATCCTTGATTTTGCTTCTCACTACAAGAAACATTTTGCAGATATTCCGTACATGCTGCGAATCAGCGGGCGTGATGCGTATGCGCCAATGCTGGTGGCAGCGAGTCATAATGAGCGGTATCTCAAGATGATAGAAAAGCGCTTTGATCTGGAGATTAATGTGAACTAAGGAATGGGCGTCGTGTTGATGAAAGATAAAAATCATAATACAATATAAAGAAACATAAAGAATGATAAAAATGCTGCGTTGAATATAAATTGCATTGTAGAGAGCATAAGGAGAGAATGCAGGCATGAAAGGCCGTAGTATATCACCGATTCTTGCGTGGATCGTATTGGTAATTGAATATATCTTTGTAGGAAGAGTGATGTTTCACATCGGCGGAGCGGCGGTGATAATTGGCTATGCCCTGATTCTGGGAGGACTTCTTTACAATGGCGGCTATATCCGTCATACACATTTACATCTAGAGCAGGGATTGGCATTTTTGATTAAGATGATGTTTTCAAATATCATCATTTCCATTTTTATGCTTGGGCCGATGCGATGGTCATTTGCCAGATTGATTGAGGGAATGATTGTGCTGACAATCGTGCAGACGATATCGATTATTCTGGTTTGTATGATATTTCACGGGCACATGGTGCGCGATGGGAAGCACAAGATATTGCTGCTGTATGAGCATAATCACTCGCAGCGCTTAGAAGAAAAAGCCTCAATCATCTTGCAGGTGGATGAGGATATACAGATTATTACGCGCGCGCTGACGGAATGTGAAGCGGTCTATCTCTATGACATTTCTGCAGAGAAACGTAATGATGTCTTAAAGGAATGCTTCCGTCTTCATAAGCCGGTCTTTTTCACGAGCAAATTGTCGGATATGATTGTGCGTTCGGCGCATCAGGCGCTTGATCGAGATGCGCTTGTCTACTATTGTGGCAAATATGGAATCGGCAAGGTCAACGCATTCTTCAAACGCCTGATGGATATTGTGCTTTCTTGTATTTGCCTGGGAATTCTTTCTCCGGTCATCCTGGTTCTTGTGATTCTAATTCGCAAAGAAGATGGTGGTCCGGTCTTTTATCGCCAGATTCGTTGTACGATTAATATGAAGACGTTTGAGATTCTCAAGTTCCGCAGCATGATTGTGGATGCAGAGGAGGAGAATGGTGCGCAGATCGCCGAGGAGGATGATCCTCGTATTACGAAGATTGGTCGTAAGATGCGCCGCACACGTCTTGATGAAATCCCGCAGCTAATCAATATCTTGCGCGGGGAGATGTCATTTGTCGGACCTCGTCCGGAACGCCCAGAGCTCATCGAGCAGATTGGGATGGAGGTGCCTGAATTTATCTTGCGCAATAATGTCAAGGCCGGACTTACCGGCTATGCGCAGGTGCGTGGTGATTATTACACGCAGTTCCTAGAGAAGCTAAAATGGGATCTTACTTATATCGAAGACTATTCGCTACTTCTTGATATTAAGATCATACTGATGACAATACCGGCGGTGATTCGTGGCGAAGAGTATTAGTCCAGAGGTTGTGGAGAGACTCCTTTTTAGAAATCCTTCACATTAAGTCAAGACTCGCTCGCGAGTCTTGCGCGCCGGATTCGGGTCTGCTTCAGCAGACAAATTCCTGTCCGAATCCGTGCGCATCCTCGCGGAGTGATTATTCTTGCCTATTTGGTACAAGCATCCTGTAACATCCGGACATTGGTTCCTGCATTATTCGGACGTTAGTTCTTATAACATCCGGACAAGATTCCTGTATCAAGTAGACAAGATGACTTCTACTGTTCAATATACTCTTTTTCGCTTGCGCTGTCATCTGCGTAAGCCGGCATATGTTCGACCGTAGGTCGCCTAGATGGGCCTTTTAGGTTGAAGCGATATGCATTTCGCACGATTCGATCTAAGACCGCATCTGCGATGGTTGGATCCTTGAAAACCGAAGGCCAGTCTTTCACCGGAAGCTGGGCAGATATAGCCACTGATCTCTGATGGTGGTATCGC
>NZ_FMXR01000016.1 GCF_900104415.1 Eubacterium oxidoreducens
CAAATTCTTTAGGTTAGAATCGCTGTAAGGTCAAACGAAAAAGCAGCTTGAATTATAACAATAACTGCCCTTTCGTTTGATCTTATTGCGATTTAACCTAATTGAACAAAGTAAGCGTCCGTGGAGCCGATACATATGGAGTTTCAATTCATGGAGCTTACCAGTTTTACTGCCTAATTAGATAATAGCATACATTATGTCTTTTGTTTTTTGTATTTTAGGGTATCAGAAATAAACCTCCCATATGCGAGGTTTTTGCAAATATTATTCCTGTATATCAACAAAGTAACGGTTTTTGTCTATGATGATCAATCACTTTTCCGCCACAGTGCTTGCATATACCGACCTTAAATCCCCATAGATGATCCAATATCTGAGCAGATGTCATATTCCTGAGCTCGGATATATACTTCTTACAACCAAGTTGATTCCTGCATAAAGTAAGATTACTGTTCTTCATGCGGCTGCAAAGCAATCCATAATGCCTTATTCTTACAAAGCGCTTTGGCGGAACATGCATAAGAAATCGCCTTATAAATTCAACTCCACTTATAGTAAGTTCCTTCCATTTGCCTTCATTACGGTAGTCTTTAACGGAAAATGTGACATTTTCACCATTGATGCGAATGATTCTGTAGTTGCTTATGGCTATCCTATGAGTATATTTGCCAAGGTATTTAATTACTGATTGAGCACCATTGAATGTTTTCTTGCAATGAGGAATCCATTCCTTAGAATAGCAGGTATCAATTAAGGATTTAAACTCATATCTATTCTGATATTTTTCTGATGAACCATAAAACTTTAGCTTTCCATCTTCCCACAGACTTTTTAATTCTTCCATGTATTTTCCGCGAAAAACTTTGGAGATCACCTGTACCGGTAGAAAAAACTTATCACCCTTATCTTTCCAATGTTTGTTTTTATCAAGACCTCCACCCAAAAGTATTGTGTGTATATGAGGGTGATAATTCATCTCTGATCCCCATGTGTGCAGTATGCAGATATATCCAACATTTGCACCAAGGTATTTATCCTGAACAGAGAGATCGTTGATAGTGGCTGAAGCAGCATGGTACAACGTATCATAAAGAAGTTTTTGATTGCTGTAGATAACAGGATTCAACTCAGCTGGAACAGTAAATACCAGATGGAAATATGGAGCATCTAAAACATCTTCCTTTCGCATATCCATCCACTTTTCTTTAGGAAGAGTCTGACACATAGGACAACACCTGTTTCTGCAGGAATTATAGTGGATTGAAATACAACCACAGTCTTCGCATACCTGTACATTTGCCCCCATGCGTGAAGTCTTACAATTCATAATGGCATTTGAAACTTTGGACTGTTCCGCTGATGGTGTATATTTCTCAAGATATTCAGAATAAAATTTCAAAAATATATCTTGGACAGTAGGTTTATTCATTTTTTAGGTCCTCTCTGTCAAAAGGACTCTGAATCCCCATAATAGTCTTATTGCTTCTGTGTAAATATACCTCAGTGGATTTAGGATCTCTATGTCCGAGAAGAGTTTGTATATACTTTTGATCAACCCCCTGCTCCATGAGATGTGTTGCAAAGCTGTGTCTAAGACTATGAGGTGTTGCTTTAGCAGTAATACCTGATTCTTTAATGGCTCTGCGCATGACCTGTTCCAGAGTACTTACTGTAAGATATTCTCCTGTGAATCTGTTGGGGAAAAGAATGCCGGTGGGGCGATTTCTCTCAAACCAATAGCGGGTGAGTATATCAAGATTTTTCTTTGAGAGAATTGTATAACGATCCATGCGGTTTTTAGTATTCCGTACATGAATCTGCATGTTTGATCTGGAAATATCATCATAATGCAAGTGTATGACTTCTGATACACGCATTCCAGAAGAATACATGGTTGCAAACATTGCCTTATATTTTATATCCTCAACGTTATCGAGAAAGAGATTAACTTCATCCAATGTAAGAACAACCGGCAAAGGTTGATCTTTTATCATGCGTGGGACTAAAATCTCATCCCAAAGTATGCCGAGAACAAACTTATAAAAAAAGCGAATAGATGAGTTATAGAGATTCAAGGTAGTGGCCTTTAATCCCTCATCTTTTTTGCGTAGAAGAAAATCTCGTACATCCTGGCAGGTAAGTTCCTTAGGATCTTTTCCGACATAGTTTAAAAAATAAGCAACATAGTTATGATAGCAGGATATAGAACGTTCCTTAAGATTGCGTATTTTTCCTGCTTCATCAAGTTTTTTCAAATATTCATCATACATAGTAAAACCTCCGAAAGTATAGTCATTGATAGGAACAACTAAAACTTTGGAGGTGCATGTACATCAAAATGATGCTTGTACTTTGCACAAGCGAATGGTATTCTTTTCATGGCAGTGTTAGTAATGATCCTGTTTGATTGTTAAGTTTCGCGACTATAACAATACTACTATTAGGACTTACTTTCTACTGCCTTTTTGATAAAAAGAAAATCACTGCACACAGCCTAGGCAGGCCATCGCGCAGCGATTTTGTTCAATCATAATTTGTACCCACATAGCACTCAGGAATATCATTGATTGTATAAGTCAGTTTAAGAGCTTTTTTAAGCCCGTTCTTTTTGCTCCTTAGTTTTCCGAGTTTAGAAGCATATTTGTTTTTTGTGTATGAAACGCCTTTTACAAAGTATAGTTTAGAACCATTCACTGTCTTTGTCTTTCCGGTCTTTTTTACACAGCCGTCCACATAATAGGATCCATCCCAATTTATAACTACCGTCAGTTTGCTTTTGCCCGAACCGACTGCATAGAGATTTCCGCTATCCATATCCTTGATAACGAAATATCCTGCCATATAAAATGCATCCGAGTAATCCGAAGATGCTGTATTTATATATATCTTTCCCTTGTTGACCTTTTTAACCCTTTTCTGGTCTTTCTTATAAAGCTTCTGATACTTCTTAAGCTGTTTCTTCGTTGATTTCAGTTCTTTTTTTACAGATGTCGTGGTCCAAGTCTTGCTTCCTGCAAAAGTCATATCACATGGTACACATGACAGCACCATAGTAAGCACAAGAATAAGAGAAAATACTTTTAAAACCTTTTTCATACACTACCTCCTCCAAAACAATATTTACACTTTCCACATTATAATACATTATTTGCATATTGACATAAGCTCTTTATTTTTATAAAAGAACTCCTTAGCTTGACCGATATCAAACCCCCGTGACGGATGTTTTACCTGATATACTGTAAGTGGCTTTTCCAACGACACTTCGCAATGTTTCCTCTTTTCATCCGTTGCCAAATAATAACAGATTCTGGCAATATTTCTCCGGCCGCCAGAAGATTTCCCAATTTCTATATCTTCTTCACAGAATTCATCACCAACCAAATCCGGCATGGCATAATACACCTTCTGGCTAAAACACACTATACAATTTATATCGTTCTCATTAACAAAAGAAAACAGACTATTATTATAATCCCTTCGGTTTTCGGAAATTGCTTCATCAGCCTTATTATCCCCAACCCCGCAAGGCATCTCTATATAATTGCCATAAAACACCTTATCCCAGAATTCTTCGCTCATTTCATAATACCCAAAGGATTTAGATATCCTATCGAAAAACCGCATCCATTCGTCTCTGCTACCTTTGTGATTTTCACTCAGATAGAACTCAATAACGCCTCTTGTGGTTTCAGTCTCTCCATAATGGGATTCTCCGAGAATCAATATTCCGTTTTCATTTGCCTTTTTGCCTATCCAAGCTCCAGGATACATAGCAACCCCTCAAAAAGTCATATCCAGCACTCATAAATCAGCGTCTAATCCGTCACACACACGCGTTAATTAAAAGGTTCTCCCTGCAAATTCATTTTGTATTCTTCTTCAGCAAGATCAATTTGCCTCTGTATTTGCTCTGCGGTAGGTAAGTATTCTTGTATTTCCTTAATCTTGACATTGTCATACGTAGCAACTCCCATAGGCGTGGTAATGCCCTGAAATGCAAGCTGTACCTCTGTGTGATTCATATCCCTGCATATCAAAAGCCCGATAGTAGGATTGTCACTGTCATGTTTAACGAACTCATTAACCGCATTTACATAGAAATTCAACTTTCCTGTAAATTCCGGATCAAACGGCTTAACCTTTAGTTCTATTACTACATAGCATCTGAGATATATGTGATAAAACAGCAGATCAATCTTTCTGGTTTTACCGGCTATTATGATTTCCTTCTGCCTTCCCACAAAAGCCCAGCCATCACCAAGTTCAAGCAGAAAGCGCGTCATACGCTGTTCCAATACATCCTCCAATGCATTTTCATCATATTCTTCCGGTAGGCTCACAAACCCCAGGTCATAATTGCTCTTTAATATTTCCTTTGCTAGTTTACCTTGAATAGCAGGGAGCTTCCCATCAAAATTAGTGACTGCTCTCCCAGTGGTATGATATTGGTCAGCCCGGATGATATTATCCAGAGCACTACGACTGAGATTTCCCACTATTGTTTTTTCAATGTAAAACAGTGCTTCATCGATACTATGAGATTTTTGTATTATTAACACATGATGCTTCCAAGGCACAAAAGCGAATGACGATGGAAATGATAATTCTGAATCAAGCTGGTTCAGTTTTGGTTTATGAATTTCTGAACCAAGCTGGTTCAGTTTTTCCTCTGTAATATCTGAAGCAACTTGTTTCAGTTTAGGGCTGCCCATATCCAGATGCGCTTCCATATCCGAAATCAGCGTTGCCGCCTCTGCATTTTCAGTATAGAAGGTATACCACTGCTTCATAAACCAAAGATTACGCGCAGAAAATCCTTTAGCATTAGGAAACTCTGCCTGCAAATCAAGGCTGACCTGATTAACGATTCCGGTTCCCCATTTTTCCTCAGCTTTACGGATGACAAGATCTCTTCCGAGCTGCCAGTTGAAAAGAAGCTGTTCGGAATTCACCTTAACAGCGGCTTTTATCTGAGCATTACGAAATCGCTGTTTTATTTCATGTATCCAATTTACGTATTCGCCATCCAGAGTGACATCCTTGGTTCCCACTAATTCCGGCTTGTTTTCCTGTAAATCCATTTAATCCTCCAATTTTGCAGATAATGTCTGCAAAAATTGTTCCTCCTTTATTTTTCGGCTTTCATTATTTTTTCGAGTTCATGTGCTGCACTTTCCTTCGCAGCTCTTTCTGATTTAGACGGAGCATCTGCATCTGTAGAATAAGGAAAGTTCCATTCCCACATATGATACTCGTGGATTATCCTTTTCTTTTCTTCTTCTGATGATGCCCCTAAAATATCAGATTCCATCTGTTTCCTACGGTCATACCACATCTTAAGGTTTTTATTCATTGTGCTGACGTTGATGTCATGCTGGCTCTCACCAAAGCAAATACACATTTGGCCGTCAACCTCTTTTAAACGGAGATCATAAAGTGTTTCCATTTCAAAAAACGCAAACATAGCACCGAGGTAGCTTGTTACCTGGGGATCCTGTAAGGCGCTTGCTTCGACTTCTAAGGCTTCCGCTATCTGTTTACATAAATCGAATTTTGGGTTTCGCGCTCCATTTTCATACTGTTGTATTCTATTTGCGTTCAGACCGACCTTTTTCCCAAGTTCGCTTTGTGACATATCTTCTTCCTGTCGTATTGCACGTATTCTTCGCCCAATACGGCTTCCGGCTGTTTCTCGGTCGAAGTCCTCTGGTGCGGTTCCAAATGGATTGTACATATACATAAGGTTCATCTCCTTTTACCTACTACTTTTAATTAAGACCTACTTTGCTCATTCTACCACAGAAACAACAATAAAGATATGAAAAAGCACAATTTTGTTGTTGGAAATCACAAAAGTAACATTTCTGTTGTTGCCATTAACGTTTTTATGCTTTATTATACAGATAGTAACAGAATTATTGTTTTGATTAACTTTTGGTTTAGAGGCAAAAAATGAATGATTTATTAAACGAATACCCACCGATTCTTAACATTAATGAGGTCGCTGAAATACTCGGCGTTGCGCCAAATACAATCCGAAAACTCATTAAGAACGACAGCATCCCCGCTGTGAAAGTCGGTAAGAGGTACAAAATCACAAAGACAAAACTCCTGAATTATCTGGGGGAATATAACGAAGCTCAGGAGCCCCTAACAAGAAAGTCATAAGTTCATGTGTCTCTATTCTCGTCCATCAGGGCAACGATGTAAAGAGCATTCAGAAGTGGGTAGGTCATGCAGACATTAACACAACCCTTAGGATCTACGCTAAGGTAAAAGAAAAAGATGCAAAGAAAGAGATATCCGATGCTATGACGAATATCATACAGATTAAGAATTATAGCAACGAGTAACCTATTAACAACAGCATGGGAAGTCTTCTAAAATAGGGATTAAAACGAAAATAAATGATAAAAGTTAGAACAAAGTTAGAACTGAGAGCAAAATCAAAAGGCTTCGGAAATCCGAAACCATTGATTTTACTGAGTCGATGCGACAGGATTTGAACCTGCGACCTCTGCGTCCCGAACGCAGCGCTCTACCAAACTGAGCCACGCATCGCTATTAATTTTTTCGCTGCTACACAGCGCTCTGCAATTTCACTAGATTCATCTGCGACCTTCGGTCTTGATTCATCAAGTGTTTTGCATGCCTCGCACCTATGATGCTGTCTTCGCTTCGCTCGCCACCATCTTAGTGCTCTGGCGATACCAAACTGAGCCACGCATCGTTATTTAGTCACTCGATTATATTAATTCTTTTTTGATGCACTGTCAAGGAAAAATTTTATCTAAGTGGTCATGTCCCTTCATCTCGTTCACTATTCATATAGCAAAAACTCTTCCATATTTTGTCCAACCTCAAGTATTCCAACCTATGTACATATAGAAGATAGCTCTTTCATCATAATAATAAACAATTTATCTTTCCAATTTTGGTCTAAAAGATTATCATATAAATGTAATATTATTGAGCCGCTTTTTGTACAGGGAGAAGAGTTTATCCGTGAATTTACATTGAAATAATTCGTCAGAATATGTATATTACGTGTAATGTCATGGCTGGCGAGACCAACATAAGAGCATAAAACAAATATTAAGCCCGGGTACAATAACGTTTGTACTCGGGTTTAGATTTTCGCATATCTGCCGGTGTACATGTCAAGACTCGCTCGCGAGTCTTGCGCGCCGGATTCGGGTCTGCTTCAGCAGACAAATTCCTGTCCGAATCCGTGCGCATCCTCGCGGAGCGTTTAACTCAGTCGGAGCTTGTTCTCCGACTGAGTTAAAACTCTTACTTAATCGTCTAACTCATCAATATAATCCGCAGCTGACTCTCCTGCCATACGACCAGAATTTACAGCCCATCCCATGGAATTTCCAGGAAGGGTAAAGTTGTAGCTGTCTCCGTAGAGGGTATTAGCATCATTACCAGCACTGTAAAGTCCCGGAATAATCTGCTCGTTGTTATCGAATACTTCGCAGTACTTGTTGACTCTTACGCCGCCGATAGTTCCATAAGCAGCCACATAGAATTTGCCGACTCTGTATTTGCCTTTACCAGTGATTGGATGCAGGAACTTTGGATTCTTATTAAACTGTGAGTCATAACCACAATCACACATATCGTTGTAATCTTCGATGGTCTCTTCTAGTTTTTCCGGATCAATGCCGAGCTTTTCAGCAAGCTCTTCGATGGATTCCGCTTCAAAGTAACCATCATATCCTTCCTCCACTGCACGCTCAAACTCCGGCTCCACCTGCATAAATGCCTCTTCCGGATGTACAATATCGAAGATATCCGGACCATTTTTCTTATAATACTTTAAGATACCGTCATCCATGATACAGTAAGCATAGTTACCCGGCTGGATGTCGATGGCATTACCGGTAAATGTCGTATTACCCATACGGTCCTCATTCATAAAACGATCGCCGCGCTGGTTAATCAGCAGGTTCGGCTGACGAAGAACCGCATCCAGCAAGAAATAGTTCATGTTGTCTTTGAGCTGGTAGATCTTCTCGACATTGGCCCCATACTTCATAGCGCCGACGTTCCACATCATGTTCAAACCGTCACCACTTGTGCCCGGCACGTTGAATGGGAAGAAATCCTCCCAGAGATTGTATCCAAAGTTTTCTTTCAGCATCTCAGCATTCGTACCAAATCCACCGGTTGCGACGATGACCGCTTTTGCACGTGCTTCAATCTCTTCGCCGTCTTTATCCACAGCCTTAACACCCACACATTTGCCATCTTCCATAATGAGTTCCTTAACCGGAGTCTCTAAGAAGATTTCGCTACCAAGTTCTTTTGCCTTGTCGGTTAAAATCCGAACCATAGGACCGGCTGCGCGAGGTCCGATTACACCATTTTCCGGCTTCACGATATGCCAGGTAGCTGCAGATTCTGCAAAGTAACGGAAAGCGCCGGCGAACTCTACGCCCAGGTCCTCGAGCCACTCAATGGTATCCGAAGACTTGTCAAAATAAGTCTGCACCAGATCGGCATCAACCTGATAATGTGTATACTTCATGTGAATATCATAAGCTTCATCTTTCGTGATAGAATCAAACTGTCTTTTTTGAATCTTGGTTTCCAGGCCAAGTGGTCCCATACCCATGTTGGCTGCTCCACCGGTTGTATTCGCTTTTTCAAATACAATTGAATCAAGACCGGCTTCCCCAACCGTTACAGCTGCTGCAAGACCGGCAGGACCGGCTGCTACTACAATTACATCTGTTTCCATTGTTTTCATGCTATCTTCCTCCTCATAAGCATCTAATCTTAATGACGTTTCTTGAATTTACCTACCTTGGTTAAGCGGGTAGGCAGTTTTGGAACTCGTCCGGTTGTCTGAATGATGGCGTCTTCTTCACAGACCTCGATACATTTGCCACACTTTGTGCACTCAAATTCATCAATCATGTGAATAAAGCCGGCCTTTCCTTCAATCGCATCCACCGGACAGACATCTGCACATTCCTCACAACCCTCGCAGGTGTTCGGATCGATGTAAATCGTCATAAACGATTTACAGACATTGGCTGCACATTTTTTCTTCTTTATATGATCCTCGTATTCCGATGAAAAGTATTTAAGCGATCCCCTTACCACATCAGAAGCTGTCTGGCCCATGGAGCATGGTGTGGAAAATGTCATCGCCTCAGATATTTCATCGAGCATATCGACAAATTCTTTCTTTCCCCGTCCTTGCGTAATTTCCTTCATCATCGTGTGAAGCTGGATAAGACCTTCACGACAGAAATTACATTTCCCGCAGCTGTGTCTGCGCTCTGCCAAAAGAATCTTCTCGCACTCATCGATGATACAACTCTTGGATGAGAAGATGGTAAGAAGTCCATTTCCCACCTTCGTGTCCGCATCCAATTCAGTCTCAAGAATCTCCGGCCCATAGAGCATTGTTCCAAGGCGAACCGCTTTCACATCCTTAGCCCCGGCAATCTCAGAAAGCTTCGTTCCATATGGATACTTTTTGAGTTCTCCAATCTTACCGTCTGTTTGAACGGCGATGTGATAGCCCGGTTCATAGTCACCGGCAAGGACATTTGCCAGTTCATACATCGTTTCAATATGATGGAAGATGCATCCCTGATTCGCACGCTTATTTAAAAATGCTACGCGAATCTCGATGCCTGCCTGATCAGCTTTATCTTTAAGCGAGTCCGCCAATTCATCTTCCCCTTCCGGCAGATATAAGACCTTATGGTCTGTTTCGACTGCCTTTGCCGCAGCTTCCATACCGGCAAATATCTGATCTGTATGTTCTTTCCATAACCCAAGCAGTGGCTTTTCAATGTCCGAGTTATTAAGTGCTGCCACAATGCCTTCAGCGCCTTCGTCCCATTTCTCGATTACCAAACTTTTTAAATCCCCATATTCTGTTAGCGCTGCTTGTTTTACTTTGCCGCGAATCTCGTCGGCGCTCATCTGATTTATCCTATCTCTCATCTTCTTACGCCTCCTTTTGATCCGAATACTGTGTCCAAAGTCTCGGCTCGTGAATCTGTAATCTTAGGTCACATTGCAAACATCTTGAAGACTCCCCGCAGATATCGCTCTCGCAGATTCCAAAATCAAACAAATCAAAATTGTTCTCTCTTTCGGCTGCGCTAAGAATCTTTTGATCTGCTGCCTTAAGATGTGCAAACCCTTCTTCCTTGCCAATGCATGGATCTGGAATTTCTACCGGTGCAAGTTGCTCTGTGATGTCTCCGTCTCCACCTAAGAAGCGGTCGATTTCACAGGCGGCATCCCTTCCGGATGCAATCGCCTGGATTACAGATTTCGTTCCGTATACAACATCTCCCGCTGCAAAGATACCTTCTACCGATGATGCCAGGCTATTGTCCGCTACCTTAATGCTGTTTCCCTTACCAAGCTCAAGACCCTGCTGTGGTGAAAGCTCAGCCCACTGACCGGTTGCGAAGATAACAGTGTCTGCATCGATATGATGCTCAGAACCTTCTTCTTTCTCGATGATTGCCTTGCGATTCTCGTCAAAGTAAAAGTCCTTCACATTCATAAAGTCGACGCCGGTTACCTTACCGTCTCCGGTGATTCGTTCAAACGTCTGCGCCGGATGTACCTGAATGCCTTCTTCCATAGCCTGCACAATTTCTTCTTCATCTGCGGTCATCTTATCCCTAGCCTCCAGACACGCCAGATGAATCTCCTTTGCACCAAGACGCTTAGCCGTCCTGGCACAGTCAAATGCAACGTTACCTCCGCCAAGCACGATGATGCTCTTGCCCATACCGGTCTCTTCGCCAAGCGATGCTTTCCTTAAAAAATCGATGTTAAGCAATACGCCTTCCTTGTCATTTCCTTCCATCGGAAGACGAACGCCGACATGATTGCCGATTGCCATCAATACTACGTCATATTGTGTTTTTAATGCCAATATATCTGTAACTTTTGCATTTGTCTCAACCTTCACGCCCTGGTCTGTAATAACCGCGGCTTCTTTTGCGATGATGTCTCGTGGAAGACGATAGGCAGGTATTCCATATGCCATCATACCACCGACCGTCGGAAGTGCTTCTTTCACAGTCACATCATGACCTTGTTTTCTTAAATAGTAAGCGGCTGTCAGACCGGCCGGTCCACCGCCAACTACGCAGACCTTCTTACCGGTATCGGCAAGTTGTTTTCCCTTGCCCTTCCAATACTTTCCTGTATCATGCTCTGCTGCATAACGCTTAATCTCGCGAATTGACATCGCCTCGGATACTTCCTTCCTCTTACACTGCTTTGCACAAGCCTGTGTGCAGATCATGCCAAGCGCATGTGGAAACGGAACCTTCTCACGGATAACTGCTGCTGCCGCATCACAGTCACCTTCTTTTACATAACGAATATATCTTGGAATATCCGTATGCGCCGGACATTCTCCCTTGCAAGGTACGAGTGCTTCTTCTCTCTTAAGATCCGTATTTATCAGTTGCATCTTATCCCGAATACTTCCAGTCGGACAGACCTCGGCGCAGGCTGTACAAAACCGGCAATCCACATCCGCAAGCAACTGATCATGAAGCGTTCCCACATATGTCTCAAGATCTTTTTTTCGAAAATCAAGAACCCCTACGCCGCGAAGCTTGTTACAGGCTCTGACACATCTTCCGCATAATACACAGCGGTTCATATCGTGGATAAGCAAAGGATTATCTTCGTTCGCCTTTATTCCCTTTGTGCGTGTCCGCATTCTGGCATTGTTGGCTCCAATATACTGGATTAATGTCTGCAGTTCACAGTTGCCGTACTTCGGACAGGTAGAACAATCCTCCGGATGACCTGCCAATAACAGTTCTAGTGCAAGCGTTCGAAGCTTGTTTACTCTCTCCGTTGTGGTATGAATCACCATACCGTCCCTCGGCTTTAATGTACAAGACGGCGTAACCTCATCCATCCCCTCTACCTCTACAATACACATACGACATGATCCATTATCCGGAAGATCCGGATGATGACAAAGATGCGGAATGTAGATTCCATTTTCCAGTGCTGCTTCTAACACATTTTCCTTTTCTTCCACTTCTAACGTGATTCCATCAATTGTAATGGTTGCCATATTACCTACTCCTTTTTATGTTCAACAATTATCTAATCGTTTCATCTCAAAAATTGTCCGCGTTTTGACTTCTTGTCTGGATTATAGCATAATTAAGTAAAATCAACTTCGAACGCATGTCGGAAATTCCGCTTATATATATCATATTTTTCAACATTTGTTGAATCAAAGTCAGCGAGGTAAAACTATGACAACTTTAAACGTATTATTAAACGCACTTAATGAACACCATATTTCTTATTTTCATCAGCCTTATGACAAACAGCGACCAGTCTACCAAATTAGCCACTTAACCGAAAACTCCCTTCCGGATTCACATACTCTATTTTTGCTCTCCTCTCATAGACTTTCCAAATCGCTGCAACAGATGTTGGCAGATGCTGATAAGCCACTTATGATTCTGGATCTTGCTCATCACCGCTCTCTGCCATTTCCGGCAATCTGTCTTTCGAATGATGTGGACACTTCTCATATCTATCAGATATTAAATGATGTGCTTTCTTTGGAAACCACAATTCAATCGGAGATACAATCTATGTATGCTTTGATGTTAAAAGGAGATGGACTTGATTCTTTAACCGACTACGCAGAACAGATTCTAGGACATCCCATCTCTATCCTGGATACAAGCTATGCCATCATCGCAGCCTCTTCTGGCATGCGAAAGCTTTCTTTTGGCCTTGACGATTCTTCGGATGGCTTATTTCTTAGCATTGAGGAAATCCAAAGCCTTAGACGTTTGCAGATTGAAGAGAAGATCTACACCTTTACAGAAGCCTTTTTTGTCAATACGGAAGACCATCCTGAGACCAATTGGATCTTTAGCGCCATCCGCATCCATCATGTCATGAGTGGTTATGTTGCAGTCTGTCTTCCATCAACTGCCAACGCAACTTCACGCGAACTTCGCCTAACTACAGCACTTTCACAAATCTGCAGCATCGAAATGCAAAAGCACGACTTCTT
This sequence comes from Eubacterium oxidoreducens, assembly GCF_900104415.1. Taxonomy (GTDB): domain Bacteria; phylum Bacillota; class Clostridia; order Lachnospirales; family Lachnospiraceae; genus Eubacterium_C; species Eubacterium_C oxidoreducens. The sequence continues at coordinate 13,061 of NZ_FMXR01000016.1, forward strand.
CTCCGAGCAAACCGGATTACAATATGAAACGTTTCTAACCGATCTATTAGATGGTCGCTTTGGTAACCTGCAACGAATTCATGCACGTTTAAAATTACTGAATCAACAGCTTGGCTCTTACTATTGTCTGGCTTTATTTGACCGCCTTTCCCCTTCGGGAAGTGACTTTTTCAATAAGCAACAGCTTCGTCGTCTTCGTAACCTCTTTCCAGGAAGTATGTCCATTGCTTATCAGGATATTATTGTGCTGTTTATTCACACAAAACAACCAATCTTTTTGGATCATGATTTTACTTCACCGGTTATAGAATATGCCTCCCGAAACTCTTTAAGAGTTGCCTTCAGCCAGCCATTTGCCGATTTACTTAAAACTCATATTTTTTTCCGACAGGCGCATACTACGCTTCAGCTATGCGAACAAGCACCCGGAAATCACCATGTCGGATACAGCGTTGACGCACTCCCTTATGTGCTTTTTTCCAATACCGATAATACCGCCCTTGAAGCCGGTATTCATTATCACCTGTATCATTTGCAGGATTATGATGCCATCTATCACACCGAATTTGTCAAAACGCTAAGAGCTTATCTGCAAAATGACCGTAATATGGCAAATGCGGCCAAAGCGCTTCATATTCACCGAAGTACGTTCTTTTATCGCATAAAAAAAATAGAAGAGCTCCTCGATATCTCCATTTCCGATTCGCATCTTCTATTTCTTTATGAATTAAGTTTTAAATTATGGGACTATCTGCTCCATATTTAGCAGCTTTTATATTGATTGATCTTTTTTACTTCTTTTTTGTAGGCCTTCGTCTTATACCACCACTTTCCATGGTCAATGGTCTTCTTTCCGGAGGATGTCTTGATATTTGCCTTTTTTAAGTTAAAGCACTGAAAGGCATCTACTGCACGTAACTTCTTATTCTTTGTTAAATCGATCTTTTTTAAATTCAGATCAAAATAAAAATAAGCATAATGCAGATTCTTACACTTTGTAAGCTTTACGGATGATGTATTGGCTGCATATAGATACAGCTGGTTTAAATTCTTGTATTTATTACCATCTATACTTTTATTCGTTACATAAGAAAGCGAAACAATTCTAAGATGAGAGTTCTTCTTTGGCATTTTAACCGTCAAATACTTATTAAAACTTCCATAGACGACCAATTCTACTGCTTTTTTGCAGCTTGAAACATTTACAGACTTTGTTGAAGCAGCATATTCATCTGCAAATACATATACACTCGTTGCATTTGGTGCATTCACCTTTATATTACTTGATAGAACATAATCAAAATAAGCCTTCTTCGCCGTACACGCTCTAAGGTCCGCTATTTTCTTCGCATACTTTCCGATGTCCACCGTCTTTAGATTGGTCAGATACTCGATTCCCTTAAAACTCGTGACTTTATATTGCACGTTCTCGCTATTCGTATATTTCTTGTTCTTTTTGACTATAACATGATTATTGAGTTCCGTAATCTGTTGCAGCTCCTGCGTTGTCAGATATCCGTCTTTATCAGCATCATAGCGCTTCTTCTTTCCATAAACACCTTTTTTTAAAAGCTTATACATGCCCGGAAAATTACTTTTATTAATCTTCACAACTGTATATTGTGTTACAGACGAATACATCTTATACTCTTGCCCCGACGCATCCGTATATGCTAACTTAACGCGAATATAATAAGCTCCTCCGTTACCCAATTTATCAAATGGAATCTTAATCTGAAACTTAGAAGTTGATACTTTTGTAAAAGTTGCATTGTCTGAATCAAATTCTATCGTGTCATCTTCCGCAAAAGAAGCATCTGTCGACATCTCCAGCTCATAATCATCAAGCGTTGCACCTTCTTCTAAGTCATATTCCCACTTATAAGTAAGATTTGAACTGCCGGCACTTACACTTTGTTCCTTCACTACAGTCTGTGAAGCCTGCACCTTTATACCGCCTATTATACATAGTCCGATTACCAATGTCGGCAGCACTACGACACTTGCCCATGTTCTTATATTCATAATAAACCCCTCTCATGATTTTTCGTGTAGTTAGTATATCACATACTTCCCCCTTATTTTTTTATTTTTATAAAAAAATCGAGTGCTCATTTAGGCACCCGATTTATTATGCTCTCTACTGCGCTCTGCTTTCTCCTAACTCTCTAGCTGCAACCTCAATGGTCTGCATCTTCGCATCAAAGGAATTCACCAGCTCTACACAGTCCTCACTAAGTCCGATTGCATCTTGTGTACTCGCCGTAACTTCCTCGCTGGTCGCAGAAAGTGTCTCAACGCTATCTACAATCCGCTCATTCGCCACGCGAATGTTATCCATCATCTCCGCCACGTTTTGAATCTCCTGGTCTAGATTCGTAACATCACTAAGAATGCTTTCAAACCTCTCATTTGTTTTAGAAATCAGCTCTCCCTCTCGCATCGTTGTATCAACCGTATCATCCACCTTTTGTGTTACACTTTCTGCTTCATGTACCAACATATCAAGAATGGATGTAATATTCTCTGTTGCTTCTCGTGTCTGATCCGCAAGTTCCCGAATCTCATCCGCAACAACGGCAAATCCTTTTCCGGCTTCTCCCGCTCTGGCTGCTTCAATGGAAGCATTTAATGCCAAAAGATTCGTCTGTCCGGATATATTTAAAATAATATCGGTAATACTTCGTACCTCAACCGATTTTTCCATAAGCTGCTGTGCTGCCTGCTTCATATCCGTTCCGGCTGTTAATGCATTTTGTGCTTCTTTATTTAACTCTTTTACGAGTCCGGCGCCTTCTAAAACTGCTGCCTGTGTCTGCGCCGTAATCTCAACAATATTCTCCGTCTTTTCATTCGTCTCCTGAATAATTCCCTGAATATTCCCGGTCATTTCGAGCTGTTCTTCTACCGCCTGCACCGTTGATTCCGTACTGGTTCCAATATGTCCAAGCGCATCATTTACCACGTTGGTATGATCCATAATACTATCCATGTATTCCTTGGTAGAAATTACATTTTTTAAAATGTCGTCCGCATCCGCTACTATTTCGTCTTTGAGTTCGCGATTGTGCTGCGATTCACTTTCTATCATTTCTCGTGACTCTTCCATAAAGTTCCGAAGCAATTTATTGCCCAAAAACAATGCAACAAATGCAAGCACTGCTACAATCACTTCTAACGATACGCTTTGAATCATCGCCTGTTTATCTTGTGCCGCAGACATGACAGAAACTGCCATATAAAGATTCACTGCCAGCTCCACAATTCCTACGAATCTAATGCAGAACTGATTTCCATAGACAATCAGCAAAATCAAAATAGGCAGAATATACGCAAAGGTCGAACTATCCTTTTGAGAAATCATGGAAAAACAATATAATCCCGTATATATAATACTGCTCGCATACAGCAAATGAAGCGTATCCGGCTTCATCACAAACAATACCAAAAAGATTATAAGCCCCACAATAAACATAACCAAAGTTGCTACTACCAATGATGTACTCACGCCGGCAAACTCTGCATTTTTATATAACAAAGCCATACCCAAAATATTAAATCCCATTGTGATAATCATAACAATGATAAGCAACTTATTTGCTAATCGAATCTGACCACCTGTCATACTTTACCTCCTCGCATTTATGCTTTACCCCGCTTTGTGTATGATGTTATGCACCAATTAACATTATTTTATCCTACTTATCCACTTATTACAAATCCTAATCTATATCATCTATTTGCCAGTTTACCGGCCATGAGTTGAACATTTCATTTGCAAAACCCTACTGCGTCTCTTCCTCGTTTGACAACTCTTTTGTATATGATGCAAATTCCTGATTCTCCAGGTTTTCATGAATTTTTTCCATAAAAGTATTCCAGATTTTTCCGGGATAGGAGCTTCCTTGAAGATCTGTCAGTTCTTTTGGAAGATCATAACCAACCCAAACACTCGTTGTATAATACGGTGTGTATCCAACAAACCATCCATCCTTATTTTCATTGGTTGTTCCCGTTTTTCCGGCGCAGCTCATATCTTCAAGTGCCAGTCCTTGCCCTGTCCCACTTTGCATAACGGTCTCAAGCATACTCGTCATCATACGTGAAGCATTCTTTTTATAGATCTGCTTTGTCTCTCGTTCAAATTCAACTTGATTCCCTTCGCTATCTACAATTTCCATGACACAAGTCGGTGCCCGATATACTCCATCATTTTCCAATGTGGCATACCCGGCCGCCATCTCCAATGCGGATACACCGGTTGTAAATCCTCCTAATGCACTGGCCAATCTGTAATCGTCGTCTTCAATATGAGAATAATTCATATCCAACAGATATTGAAAACCTATTACCGGTGTCAGTTCTTCAAACAACTGCCATGCAACCGTATTTTTCGACTGTGCCACGGCTGTCCGAAGCGTTATTTTACCGGAATAGGTGCCAGACGAATTCTTCGGTCCATCCTCAATTTTTTTATCCTCAACGATGGTATCCGGTGTATATCCCAGTTCTAGGCAAGGCGTATAAACAAGCAGTGGCTTTATAGAACTTCCAGGCTGTCGAAAGCTTTGATAAGCTCGATTAAGTGTATAACCATCATGCTGCTGACTTCGGCCTCCCACAATCGCACTTACATAACCGGTTGCATTATTAATACAGACTGCTGCCCCCTGCAACTTATAGATACCCTCATCATTTTTTGCCTTAAAACTTTTTAATTCCTGATTTACCGCCTTTTGCAACTGTTTTTGAATCTTTGGATCGATTGACGTATATACCGTATAACCTCCCGTCAATAAATCTTCCTGACATTTCGCATATTCTTCCGCATAGGCTATATCATACTTATCCTCTTCTTCGTCCGAATCAAATGCTACTTCAAATTCAAATCCATCTGCCGCCATCAGCGCCCGAATCGCGCAATTCGTTATATAGGTTTCTTCGTAATCATTCGTTTCATCCTCAGGAACATCAAGCACAATCTCTTCGGCTATTGCGCTTTTATATTCACTAGCCGAAATCTTTCCATCTTCATACATATTCTGCAGTATAAGATCTCGCCGCTCCAGCGTTGCATCCATATTGGTAAGCGGATCATATAAACTGGGATTATTTGGTATCGCACACAAAAATGCTACTTCTGACAACGTCAGGTATTTGGCATCACGATTAAAATATCCCCGACTAGCCGCCTGGATGCCATATAATCGATTTGCAAAATATATATTGTTTAAATAATATTCCATAATCTGCTGCTTGGAATATTTTTCTTCCAGTTTGATTGCAATAAATATTTCTTCTACTTTACGCTCCCAATTACGATCCTGCGTCAAAAATATATTTTTTGCCAATTGCTGTGTAATCGTACTTCCGCCTTGCGTTACCTCTCCTCGCCGAACAGCTGCAATTATCGCTCTCAAGATTGCCTTATAATCCACTCCGTTGTGACTATAGAATTTCTTATCTTCTATACTGATAATGGCCTGTTCAAATACCTGCGGAATCTCCTCATAAGTCAAATAATAAGATTCATCTCCGGCATTCATCGATGCGAGCTCTTTCCCATTGATATCCACTATGGTAGTTGTCTGATCGGTCTTAAATGTATCGGTGTTTGATCCATTTACATAACGCGTAGCTTCCTCTTTAATCTGTGAAATTTCTTCTGCGTATCCCCCCAGATAGTAATATGCCAGTCCTAAAAGCACCAGAATAATCAATATAATCTGTATACGAATCCGTCTTTTTCGACGTCGTTTCTTCTTTGCGCTTGCCATCTTCATCTCCCTTAATTGCCAACTAGTAAGCAAAATGCCCCCTAAGTGTCTGGATAATTCCCTCATCCATATGCAAAAGCATAATTCTGGTAAAAGTATCTACGTCCATATCTTTTCCATCTGAGAACCACCAACGCACGGAAATCATCATGGTTCCCACAAACAAATGAGAATACAAACCTGCTATTTCCTTACGATTATCCAAAATATCACGATTGCGACGAATCTCCTGTTCCAGCCGCTTACATCCACCCTCTATCATCTCCTGAAACACATCCCTTTGCGGCAGATAACAATTCCACAAAAGCTGATAGAGATCTTTATTTTCATATATTCTTTCAAGGCTCTTTCGAAGGAGCACATAATACTCTTCATCTCCTAAGAACTTTTTTTCTATAAATGTTACATCAAGCCCCTGTGTAAACTCTTCTAATACGCGGTCTACCACACAATCCTTTAAATCATATTTATCTTGATAATGCTTATAAAATGTTGAACGATTCACCCGTGCCTTTTGTGTTACATCTTTTACGGTCATGTTCTGAAAGGACATCTCTTTCAAACATTCTAAAAAGGCATGTTCGATTAATTCTCTTGTTTTAATCACCCGAAGATCCAATTGTGCCATCTTACACGCCTCCTTTATCCAAATAAAACGTAGCATACCTACGCTGCACTGTAAATAGTATTTTTCTCTACCGGATTTACTGAAAAAAGCAGGAAGTTCCACCTGCAAATCAAGGATATCTCTCGTTCGTTCTTAGCTTCTATCTTGTATCTTTTGTGCTTTTTCTTCCAGATATTCCCAGCGCTCCATCTTAAGCTCCAGCTGCTTTTCGCATTCATCCTTCTTTTCCGATAATTCTCTAAGTTTTCCGTAATCGCTGCCTGCCGCAAGCATTTCTTTTTCCAGCACCTCAAGTTCATCCTCAAGCTTTTCTATTTCAGATTCTATCATGTCATAATCCTTTTGCTCCTGATAGGTAAACTTTAACACCTTGACCTTTGATGCTTTATAAGCTGCTTTTCCCGTCAAAACGTGGCCGTCTTCGTCTACTACAGTCGTCGTCTTTTTTCCCGACGGCTGTTTTATATTTTGCAATTGTTCCGGCTGTCGGCCTTCTGCTTTCAAGCGATTTAGATAATCGGTGTAACCGCCCTCGTACTGCCGAAGAACGCCGCCTTCCTCAAAAGCAAAGATTCTTCTTACTGTTCGGTCCAAAAAATACCGGTCATGCGATACGGTAATTACAATTCCCTCAAAATGATCCAGATAATCCTCTAATACCGTCAGGGTTGCAATATCCAAATCATTCGTCGGCTCGTCCAAGATTAGCACATTTGGCGCTTCCATCAGTACACGAAGAAGATTCAATCGGCGTCTTTCACCACCTGAAAGTTTCTCAATCAAACTATACTGTTCCTCTCCGCTAAACAAAAATCTCTCCGCCATCTTTGATGCAGAAATGAGTCCATCACTTGTTCTTACAAACTCTGCCGTATTTTTAATATAATCAATCACCCTTATCTTCGGATCCATATAGGCTATGCCACCTTTTGGATCTGTTACGATTTCTTGCGAATAATATCCAATCTTGATCGTCTGCCCTATTTTAATTGTTCCACTATCATAAGGCTCTTCTCCTATCAGCATTCTCATTAAAGTCGTTTTTCCACATCCATTTGTCCCAACAAATCCAATGCGGTCATGCTTTAGGAAATAATAAGTAAAATCTGAAATCAACACTCGATTGCCATATGCTTTACATAAATGTTCAATCTCTATCGTTGTTTTTCCCATTCTTGTAGAAACACTGCTCATCTTAAGCTTATCGTCTTCACTTATCCCCGGTTGATTCTTTAGATTTTCATATCTTTCCAATCTTGCCTTTTGCTTTGTAGAGCGCGCCAGTGCTCCTCGCATCACCCATTTTAACTCATTCCTTAAGATGGCTTGTCTCTTTCTCTCACTTGCCTCCTGCATTTCTTCCCGCTGCGCTTTTCGCTCAAGATAACCGGAGTAATTGGCATTGTAGTTATATATTTTTCCGTGATCGATTTCGACAATTCTATTCGAAACCGCATCCAAAAAATACCGATCATGCGTTACCATAACTAGCGCACCTTGACGATTTCGTAAATATTCTTCCAGCCAATCCGCCATAAAATGATCCAGATGATTCGTCGGCTCGTCCAAGATTAATAGATCGCAAGGCACCAAAAGAACAATTGCCAGTGCAAGCCGCTTTCGCTGGCCGCCTGACAATTCTTTGATTGGTTGTTCATAATGATTTAAACCTAGAGTGGTAAGCATATTCTTAGCAGCACCTTCCATATCTTCAAGATGCTCTTCTTTTAAGATCTGCAATACCTGCTCTAACACCTGCATAGAGGCTTCAAACCGGGGATTCTGCGGCAAATACCGTATAACCACATGATTTGCCACCGTTCGACTTCCTGCATCCGGCTCTTCTTCCCCTGCTATCATCTTTAACAATGTTGATTTTCCGGTTCCGTTAATTCCGATTATCCCAACTTTCTCCCCCTGTTGTAGAAAGAAAGAAGTATCCTCGAACAACTTGCCAGCTCCATACGATTTTGTAATGTTTTGCAAAGAAAATATATTCATTAGTTTATTCCTGTTCTGATTTTTTCTTTCATTTTTCGTTTCATTTCATACATATGATCATCTGCAACCTGCTCCATTCGTTCTAAGGAGCCGCTGCTTTCCCGATCATAAACCACTGCGCCATATGCCATTGACAATTCAAATTCTTTTTCAGGAATTGCATTATATAATATTTCCTGATCGCGCATCTCCTTTTGACATTCTTTCCAAATCTCTTCAACCGACTGTGTTGGATGGTATAAAAATATTGCAAATTCATCTCCACCGATTCGATATGCCGATCCTTTATCCTCCACTGCATGCTCAATAATCTCGGCTGCCTTTTTAATTGCAATATCCCCCCAATGATGTCCTAATGTATCATTGATGGTCTTTAAGTTATTTAAATCCACTATAGCTATTATGATTTGATCGATTTGTCCGCTTTGTACCTGTCTTTCATATTCCGCCTCATCTCGCCGATATGCGGTACGATTCTTCATTCCGGTCAAAGCATCTGTATATGCCATCTTCTGAATTGTCTCAGCCTCTTTGGCAAGTCGCATTTCCCGCATCACTTTTGCGGTTGTAGAAAACGACACGATTAATATAAAGAAAAAGGCTCCCCATCTTACGATATGTGCTGAGTCACTCGTCTGAATATTTGAATTATTATATTTTACAATTTCAACAATTGCTGTTCCCACCAATATAATAACGCCCAGGTATATTCCATAATGCTCAATCGTCCTAATCCGTCGTTCTCTAAGTTCCTTATGATTTTTCAGAATCATCCATGCAATAAACACTGCTGCCAAAATAATAACTGCATGAATAATCTTCAATAATTCATGATAATCCGCAATGCCGGTTATGGTTGTAAGCGTAAGTCCTACCATCTCAGCAAGCACCGAAAATGAGACAATGCTGACCAGTTTTGGTCTTTTCGTCAGTACATATGCATTTACAAAGACAATGGATGTTATCGGAAGCAACATTAGCATTAAAAAATCCAAATAATGCATCAGCGCTGTTCTTCCAAATATCATCTGTGCAAATACGGTTTCTATCGCTGTCCAAAACCCTAAAACAAGCGCCAAAACACCTAATGACAATGTTAAATATGGCTCATATTTTGCCCTCTTCATTACAACCGATAATATAATTAACATAACTCCTATAATAAAAATTGCTATCCCGATAATGAATTCCATAACATGGCTACGCATATAAGCAATATTATAGGTTAATGCCGGCTCAATACTTAAGGAGTTTATAAAACAGCTGTCATCATGATAGCTTGCATCTACAACAAATGTTATCGTCTCTCCTTTATAAGAATCGTACAATTCTACACTATGAAAAATCGTACCACAGGATTTCCCGACTATTTTAGGACCCTTTTGTTCATATTGATAAATCTCATCACCATCTATATAAATCTTAAAATCGCAATTCTTACTTCGAAAATTCAGGCATGCACTCTCTGATTTATAGCTGATTGGAAGTACTTTACTTAATGTATAAGTATCTGCGCCATCTTCCCACACCGTCCATGCATCATTCATCGACATTTCGTTTCCATCTTCAGTTGTCCATCCGTTGCTGTATTCGATCGACTCTACCTCCACGCGATCTATGTAATTCCCTTTTACTACAGCAATCCCTATCACTATGAAAAGCAATACTACCACAACAAAAATTATGTTATACAGTACACTATTTAATGAATGCTTTTTTTCATTCCCCATCCTATTTTCACCCTAAACTTTTTCAAATCATTACCTAATTGAACTTGATACTTAAAACTCCCCCCTGTTATCAAAGATTTCTCGGCAATCTTATAATAAATTCAATATTCTCCGAGTCAGATGTCGCGTGAATCTCTCCATTATGAAGCACTACGATATCCTTTGCTATTGCCAGTCCTAAACCGGCTCCCCCCGTTTCTGTCGAACGCGCTCCGTCCAAACGATAAAACTTCTCAAACAACTTTTCTGCTTTTCCCGGCGGAATATCAGCCTTATTTTGCAGATGAATCACAATATCTTCATCTTGTTCTTCCGACCAGATCTTGATTTCGCACCCTTCTTTTCCATATGCGATCGCATTTTTGATGATATTTTGAAATACTCGTGCCATCTTTTCCGGATCCATTTTTAAGTATATATCATCTGGTACGGCTATCGTCAACGTCTTTTTTCTTTTTGTCAGCTGCGGATACATCTCATCTGACACTTGCATCAACATAAATGCAAGGTTCACTTCCTGCAAATACAGTTGTTCGGCTTGATATGTATAACGCGTAATATCGAAGAACTCATTGATCAGCTCTCCAAGTCGTTCCGCTTTTTCCCTGGCAATCGTAACATATTTATCTTTTTGCTGGGAAGGCATATCTCGCGATTCATCGAGCAGATTCAAATACCCCACAACGCTGGTAAGAGGTGTTTTAATATCATGTGCCAAATATAACACCAAATCATTTCTTCTATGTTCTGCTTCGTGAATCTTCTCGCGGTTTTCAATCAATTTCAAACGTACATCATTTAACGTCTCTTCCATTTGCTCAAGACCGGATCTAAGTTCAATCGGCTCTTCGGTCTCTTGTGCTAACTGCGCTATGCCTCGCTCAAGTTCTGTAAAATACCGGTTAAACATAACCAGTGATATTCGAAACAGAATCAAAAATACCAAAATGACAGCAATCAAAATGATAAGATCCAGATGTCCTTCTATCCGCTCCCAGTAAATATGCTTGCCGGCTTCCCAATCGATGCCCAAAACCTTACTCATAAAGGTTACCATAAGATTGGCCATCTTACCTCTAAGCACCGTTCTTAAAACAATGATAATCACCACTGCCATTGCCAAAATAGCAAGCGTTCTCCAGTAAAAACGTGTTAAGATTTTCTGATTTGACTTTGTTTTGTTAATCTTCAATCTTGTATCCTACTCCCCATACGGTCTTAATATAATTTGGATTTTCTACTATCTCTCCCATCTTTTCCCGAAGATGACGAATATGAACGGTTATTGTATTATTACTTTTCGTATAATACTCGTCTTCCCACAATTCGTGGAACAATTCCTCCGCACTGACTACTTTTCCATAATGTTCGAGCAGGATTCTCAATATGGAAAATTCTGTCGGTGTCACATTAAGTGGTATCCCATTCAATGTAACAATATGTGTATCTACATTTAAGACAAAATCTGATTTGGCAATTACTTCATCGCTTTGTTCTTCTTTATTCTCTATGCTATAGGTCTTATATCTTCGCAGCTGCGCCTTTACTCGAGCTAATACTTCAAGTGGGCGAAACGGCTTTGTAATATAATCATCCGCTCCTATCATAAGTCCGTTAATCTGATCTGCTTCTCCCACCTTTGCCGTCAACATAATAACGGGAAACTTGTATTTTTCTCGTATCTTTTCACATATTTCAAATCCACTTATATCCGGCAGCATAACATCTAACAGTGCAAGATCGATTTCATTTTTCTTAACACACTCAAATGCATCCGCTGCATTATAGGATTTGTAGACTTCATATCCTTCATTTTTTAAATATACTTCCAAAAGGTCTGCAATTTCTTTCTCATCATCCACTACTAAAATCTTTTCTGACATGCTATTTACCTCCGTGCATACTTAACTGCCCCCATTTTATCAGAAAAAGTCTGCTAATGTGTTATGATTTTGTTAATTGTGACCGCACGCGCAGCCTCGCTTTGCTTTTTTTAATCCGTTTTTGAAAAAAAAAAAACGGACAGAGGGGAAGCCCCTCTGCCCACTTTCTTAAAATGCTCCTGAAATATCTACTCCCCAAAGTTCCGAATACCCGGAAATATAAATATCCTGAACGCCATCATATGCATAAGACCCTTCGCCTGTACTTGGATTCAGGCAATTTTCTACGTTTTCACTGTTAATAATGTATGATGCAAATCCTGCCGTTGCATGTACTTCTTCACCATTCAATCCTCTGATTAAACAATCTACAGAATGACAAGCTGACCAACCAACACTTTCTCCAATATTAAAGTCGAGAGTTCCATCTGTAATATACGTCATAATATTTGGGCTACCATTATAAGAACCTACTACAATAGAATCAAAATCACAATCAATTTCCTGCATAGCCGGTATTGCATACAGTAACATATTATCGTAATAAACAATTACCGCATTATATTCACTATTTGCCATAAATGCATTTTTTGTAACATCCGGAATACCAGTTGCCCAATCTGTTACAGCCACTTCTTTAACATCGTAGCTACATCCATACTTTTCAAGAGTTTCTTCCACACCGGTTTTCATTGCGGGATCACACGGAGCTCCGGTATCTGCAATAACTAACGCATTTACTTGTGATGGGTCACCTATTTCCGCTATTGTCTGAAGCACCATAAGCTCCCCATTTAAAGCAAAGTCAGTACCAATTGTAGCATCATCATTATAGGTAGTGTCGATATCAGTATTGTGACTATCCTGAACATAAACCCCGGCATCTCGTGCCTCCTGAATCTGACTTTCCAAAGAATCACAAGAAACACCTCCAACTAAATCAATTACATCATAATTCTGATTAGTCGCTGTTTGAATTCCCTGAATCCAGCTGTCCGCTGTTCCATCTGCGCTGTAAATAAACACTTCTGCACCTAATGTCTCTAAAATCCTTTGTTCCATTTCTACATAATTATTTGCGTAATCATTTGATGCATCAACCGGTATTAGGAAAACCTTTTTCCCTTTGAGAACAGTAGCATCCGTCTCGCCAAATTCTTCTGCGTAAAACGATGGGTTGCCTGTATAATCTGATAACACTTCATCAATCCCATTCATAATTTCTTCCACATCACCGCTTACAGTTTCTACCGAAGAGTCAACTGACTCACTACCACCTTCTTCCGAAGTTGATCCACATCCTACAGCAACAGACATTGCTAACGTTGAAACTGCCACTATGCCTAATATTTTCTTCCATCTTTTCATCATATATTCTCTCCTTTTTTAATTATTCTTTACAAGCTTCAATAACAAATCGCCGATTTGATAGAGTTCCTTTTCTTTATATGGTCGTGCAATAATACAAAGTCCCGCTGTAAGACCGTCCTCATTTTCACCCGTCGGAATGTTAATTGACGGCCAATTACAATAACTTGCAATCCAAGTGTTTTGACCATATGTCAAAAATGGATTCACCATATAAGCACCTATCTTTATCTCCTTTTCCCCTTCTCCAATCTTACACGCCAAAAGCGGAGTAGTCGGATGAATAAAAAAGTCAAATCCCTGCATAGCTTCATTCATCCTGCGAATCATTTCGTGCTTATTCAGTTCATTATATATATGCCGGTCTGATGTGACATCTCCGCTGCAAAGTCTTCTATATACCTGATCATAGACATCACTTCTATATTGCTCAATTTCTTTCTTATGAACATAATGTGCACTCGCCATCATTAAAATCTGATGACACTGTCTTAGCTCCGATAAATCACCCAGCGATTTTTCCTCCGTCTCATATCCGACTTTACGCAATAACCGAACCGCCATCTCAAATCCTTGTTTTACAAAAGGGTCAATCGGCTCTTTCAAAAAATCAACACCAATCGCAATTCGCCCCACTGCGTCATCTCCAATTTTTTGTGTGTAATCCTGTTTTGGATAAGGAGCACTTCTCCAATCAAGTTCGTTATATCCTGCTATCGTGCTCAGCACCAATGCGTTATCCACAACATTTCTCGTCATCGGTCCAACCACATCCACAGATTCACACACAGGCATCACACCCTGGTTACTCACCAGACCGAAGGTTGGCTTTAAACCAATTACTCCGGTCAATGCCGATGGCAATCGTATTGATCCACCCGAATCCGTTCCAAGTGCACATGGAACAAGATTTGCTCTTACTGCCGAAGCACTTCCTGACGAAGAACCTCCGGTAACATGTTTTGGATTTGATGGATTTTTTACAGGGCCAGCAAAAGATACTTCTCCTGTTGGCCCCATTGCAAACTGACATGTATTTGTTTTTACGCTTACATTCGCTCCAGCCTTTAAAAGCTGCTTAACAGCAAATGCATCTTCTTTGGGATAATGCTCTTTATAAGCGTTACAACCATAGGTTGTCCTAATCTCCTTCGTATCTATAATATCCTTAATGCCAATTGGCACTCCATCCATCATGCTAAGCGGTTCTCCTTCAAGATATCGCTTCTCCGATTCTTTTGCGTATTTCATGCATAGATTCTTGTCAAAAGTAACGATTGCATTATAGTTTTCACTTTCTATTCTCTGTGCCATATCCTTCGCATACTCAACCGGTGATAACTCTTTTTTTCGATAAAGCTCTGATAGATCCATTACACCTAATTTTGCAAATCCCACAAGCCTCATCTCCTTACATCTTTGATGCCCTTAATTCCATGGTGGCTTCATAATCAACTGTCATATTGTCATAATCAATCACGACACAATAATCATTTTCCGCCTGCTCCCTAGTTGCAAATCCATCTAAGATATCACTCAAAACCATGTCCGGTTCTCTCTCAAGTGGATTTCCATATCCACCGGAATTAGGTGATTGTACTTCAATTGAATCTCCTGCCTTCATAATAATAGACTCAAATTTTGAAGGAAGTATTTCTTCATTATCTTTTCCCGGATTCTTTACAAGAGTACTTGCTTTTCCGGTATTACCTCCAAAGATTCCCTTTGGATTATTAAGATGTCCATCACCTTCACAACCACAGAATCCATCTGACAGATAAGTCGTTTCTCGAATAACTCCTATTCCGCCTCTCCATTTTCCCGGTGCAGCCGGCTGTGGTCTTAATCCATAACGTTCAATTCTTAATGGATAATGCCACTCACTTTCTTCAATTGGCATGTTTCTTGTATTTGCAACGAGACAATCTACCGTATCCATTCCATCTTTACCATAACGTCCTCCGTAACTACCTTCTGTTACTTCTGCGTATAGCCAGTATTCTTTAGCTTTTTTATCAAATCCGTTGTACACGAAGTAATGAAGGTCTGCCGAACAACCTGCAGCAACATTCATTGGCATAGCATCTGCTAATGCATTCATAATTGTATCCGCCAATCTATTTACTTGGTTAAATCTTGCATAACACGCACGCGGATAATTAGGATTAAACAAGCATCCCTTCGGCGCAATGATGTGAAGTGGCCTTTCAAGACCTTCATTTTGAGGCACATATTCGCCAAATTTATCAGCGTCCAAAAACAGAGAATGAATAATTGTATTAATGGCAGGTACTGTACTTCCCTCAAACGGAACATTACAAGCCGAATATACTTCATCTGCCGATCCGGTTAAATCAACCGTAATTTCATCTCCCTTAATTGTCACTGTTGTTGCAATTTTAAGCGGCACCCCAAGATTAATTCCATCATCATCCAGATAACTTTCTGAATAATACACGCCATCTTTTGCTTTGCTTATCTCCGCTCTTAACACTCGCTCTGTATAATCAAACCATTCTTCCTCTGCAGAAAATACTATTTCAAGACCATATTTATCAATCAGTTCAAGGAATCGCACCCTACCATGTTCAGCCGCTGCAATTAGCGCATCATAATCATTCGCATTCATAGAAGGCGTTCTACAATTATCCAAAATGCATCTCCACAACTGTTCATTTCGCTCTCCGTTTTCATACAGTTTTAATGCATAAAACTGTCTAGCCTCAGCCGTTACGTCCTGTGCCTTAATCGCAATACCAGCACTTGGAGCACCAACATCTGAAACATGTGCATTAATTGCCGAATATGCAATCAACTCTTCCTTATAAAAAATTGGAATAATAATTTCGACATCCGGCGAATGAGATGCTCCGTGGTATGGATGATTATGAATAAAAATATCACCTTCATGAATATCTTTTTCTTCCCATCGGGATAAAATTCCCTTAATGCATGCACCTACAGTTCCGGCATGCATAGGAGAATTTTCACTTTCAGCAATCTGTCTAGCCCGCCTGTCAACAATTCCGGCACCCAAATCTTCAGATTCTCTAATAATGCTTGAATAAGACATTCTATAAAGCACCAACCCCATTTCTTCTGAAATTGTTCTGAATGCCCCTCCAAGAACCTGCAAGGTTACCGGATCAACCTCTACTCTTTCAATATTTGTTCCAAGTATATATCTTTTTTCACTCATATTAAGCATCTCCTTCCTATGCAATATCAATTACAATAACGCCATATTCATTAACGGTTGCCTTACAATTCGGCTCTACAACAATAGTTGTGTCCATCTGATTAATAATTGCCGGTCCGTTTACAACGTTACCTGCCAGAAGTTTCGATCTATCATAAATAGCCGCTTCATAATGCTTGATTTCATCTCCTTCGCGGAAAATTGTTTCTCTACTTCCGGTTTTAGCCACAGACGAATCCTCTGTGCCCTCTTTAATTTTGGTTGCTTCAAAATCAGGCATTGCACCAACACCTTCAACCCTGATCGTGGCAATTTCAACCGGTGTCTCCGGATAAAACTTTCCAAAGAATGCTTCGTGCGCCTTATGAAACTCTTCTTTTAGAGTTTCCAATTTCTCTTCATCCAATGTTCCAGACAGCACCGGAACACGAAGTTCATATCCCTGGCCTTGATAACGACATTCTGCAAATCTGGCAATAGTAACATCCTTATCTGCCACCTTATCTTCTGCAAGTCTTTCAAGCGCAAGAGACTCAAGATTTTGATAATCTCGATTCAAGCGCTCATAGTCCATTGCCGTACTCATTACCATTTCTGTTTTTGAATAATCATAAAGCAAATCTGTTGTAACAAGTCCCACTGCACAAAGTGCGCCCGGATTCACCGGAATAATCACATTCTTCATTCCTAATGCTCTTGCAACGCTACATGCATGCAATGCACCGGCACCTCCACAGGCAAACAATGCAAAATCTCTTGGATCAAGTCCTCTTCGCACAGAATCTTTTTCAATTGCCTGAATCATATTATTGTTCATAATGTCAATAATTCCCAATGCACATTCTTCAATAGACTGATCCAACGCCTTTCCCAATTTCTCTTCAATAGCTTTCTCTGCCAATTCCGGTCGAATTGTCATTCTTCCACCTAACAGCTCTGTTCCCAAACGGCCAAGGAGAATATTGGCATCTGTTACAGTAGGTTCTACTCCTCCCCTGTCGTAACATGCCGGCCCAGGCACAGCACCTGCCGACTGCGGTCCTACTCTAAAGAATCCTCCTTCGTCAATAAATGCAATTGATCCTCCACCTGCACCAATAGTCGAAATATCAATCATCGGGACCATTGCGGTAAATCCGCCAACCTGCGTATCTAACAGATGCTTCATTCCCGGTTTCAAATCTGACAAAACAGACAAATCAGCAGAAGTTCCTCCAATATCTAATGTAATTACATTTTTCAGCCCCGTCAGTTTCGTTGTCCAAATAGCACCAAGCACTCCACCTACCGGACCTGACATTAACAGATTAACCGGCTTTTCTGCAGCCGCTTCTCCTGTCGCAACGCCACCGGCAGACTGCATTAGATGTAGATTCGCATTAACAAAACCGGAATCCTTTAATGTTTTAATTAAATTATCAATATATGCCGCCGTCTTAGGTCCAACATAAGAATTCAAACATGTTGTAGTAAAACTTTCGTATTCTCTAAACTGCGGAGCAACCTCACTTCTTAATGAGATATATGCATCCGGAATTTCTTCTTTTATAATTTCACGAACCCGTTCTTCATGAGATGGATTGATAAACGAAAACATAAAGCACACTGCAATTGCTGATACTCCGTCGTTTTTTAACTTCTTTACCACATCTCTTACCTGATTCTCGTCAAGTTCTTTATATACCTCTCCATTTGGCGGAACAATTCGCTCCGTTACTTCATACCGATCACGTCTTCTCGCTAGTGGTGTTGACTGCCATGGCAACTCCTGTGTAATGCTAAAATTATAAGTTCTTTTATGTCTTGCAGTATGAAGAACATCTCGAAATCCTTCCGTTGTAATCAACCCAACTCTTGAACCCTTCTTCTCGAGAACCATATTTGTTGCAATTGTTGTTCCATGAAAGATTTCATCTATCTCTTCCGGTTTCGTCCCAGTAATTTCACACAGTGCCTCAATTCCTGTCATAATTCCCTTAGATGGATCCTCCGGTGTGGTTGATGTTTTATATACCTCTACCTTTTCATCATCTACATATATTAAATCTGTAAATGTTCCTCCTACGTCTACGCCAATTCTCTTCATATCGTTTACTCCTTTCTGTTTCTATACAACAACTTTTGCGTTGTCATACAATTCCGTCTGACTTTCTAATTGTTTTTCCCTTAATGCTTTAGCCTCACTTTCCTCTTTCTTTTCCTTAGATTTCTTTGTCACTGCTGCGAAGATTACCGCAACAATCAAAGCTGCTCCATAGAAAATATTCTGAATATAGGATTGAACTCCCAACAACGCCAAACCATTTGTTCCGGTTGTGAGGAAATACACTGCTATTACTGTTCCAACTGCATTAAATCTTCCCGGTGATAAAATAGTTGATCCTAAAAATACTGCTGCGAATGCAGGAAGCAGATAGGAAAGTCCTGCTGTTGGGTTACCACTACCGGTTACTCCCGTATATACAACTCCGGCACATCCTGAAATTAACCCCGAAAGCACAAAACTGAAAAATCTGATTCTCTCTACATTTATTCCGGATAATCTTGCCGTCTGCTCACTTTGACCAACAATTAATAATCTTTTCCCTCCCGCGGTCTTAGCAAAAACATATGCCAGGATTGCACAAAGGATAATTGCATAGTAAAAAGATGGCGCAATGCTGAATATTTTCTTTGCATATACCAGATCTTTAATCATCTGACCCATTCCTGTAATAGACGCCTGACTAACCATAAGCGCCAAACCGGCGATTAAAGTTTGCATACCCATCGTGACAATAAATGGTGAAATATTAAATTTGGTAACAATCACTCCATTTAATGCACCGATTCCTACACCTGCCAGTACTCCGATAATTACACATGGCATCAATGGCACACCCAAATCAACATTTAATTTCGCTATTAAAATATTTACAAATGTTACATTTGCTGCCACTGACATATCATAAGCCCCACCAATAATCGGAACCAGAATTGCCAATGCACACATAACCAAAACTGCCTGAGACGCTAACATCGTCCTGATATTATTCCAAGTAAAAAAAGTATCCGGCATAAGAATGGCAAAGAAAATAAACATTGCAATCCACGCCATAATAACGGCTGACTTTTGAGCACTTCCACCTAAATTAATTTTCTTCAAACTCATGATGCAATACCTCCTTTTTCCGTCAATTGAGTTTCATAACAAAGAGAAGTTATTCTTTCCTTTGTTATATCTTTTCCAACTAATTCCGTAACGATTCTGCCTCTTACCAAAACCAGAACTCGATCACAAATTTGCTCCAACTGTTCATAATCTGAACTTGAGCAGATAACACTCATACCTTTTTCCTGAACCGATGCCTCAATCAAACGATATATTGATTGACGCGCTCCTATATCAATTCCCTGAGTTGGTTCATGCAAGATAAGTAATTTCGGACTTTCCTGAATCCATTTTGCCAAAAGCACCTTCTGCTGATTTCCTCCTGACAAATTACCAAAATCCAAATTGACATCTTTTGGATGCACCTCATAATCCTCAACCAACTGTTTTGCATTTTTTAACATCTGCTTGTTTTTTAAACACTTTGGTTTGTAATGTTCATAGGTCTGCATCATCAGATTCTCACTAATCTTCAATGTCATAACACCACCCATTGTTTTTCGATCTGCCGGAATCAGCGCCATCTTATCCTTCACAGCCTGCGTTGTATTGTAATTAGACAAAGAAATCTTTTTTTGTTCGAAACGCATCTCGCCACTTCCAACCGGCACGTCTCCATAAAGAAGATAAGGCACTTCTTCAAAACCTGATCCCACAAGCCCCGTTATGCCAAGCACTTCTCCCTTTCGTACTGAAAAATCAATGTGATTTACAATCTTTCCGCATGCATCTGTTACTTTTAGAATCTCTGCTTGTGTTTTTTTATCTTTTTCATCTTCTGTCTTTTCTGTTTGATATAGATTCAGTTTACTTCCCAAAATCATCTCGATAACTTCATTTTTATCAAACATGTTTGTATGACCATCTCCAACATTTCTTCCATCTCTTAAAACGGTAAATGTATCTGTCAGTTCCATGACTTCATCAAGATCATGCGAAACAAAGATGACACTTATCCCCTCCTGTGTAACTCTTTTTACAAGCGAAAACAAAATATCAACCTCTGTCTTTGGAAGAAATACCGTTGGCTCATCCAATACCAGAAGACCTCTCCTCTTTTCCCTCGCAATCTTGTTTTTATGTATTTCTTCCACGGCTCTAAGAATTGCAAGCATTGCCCTTTGAACAGGTCCTAAGCTTTCCACTGTTGCATCCGGATCAATCTCAACATCATATGTAGCAAATACCTTTTTTGCCTCATTTTTTATTTTTTTCCAGTTGAGTCGCTTGTTATTAGATAAAGAGATTTCCCCAAGCGCCCAATTTTCTGCAACAGTCAACGAATTTACCAACCCCAAATCCTGATGCACAAAACTCATTCCATATTTTGAAAATTCTCCGGGTTGAATCGGCAAGCTCACTTTTTCTCCATTCACGTACAAAACACCACCCTTGTCCGGCGCATGAAATCCTGAGAGAATTTTTATGAGCGTTGACTTTCCGCATCCATTTTTTCCTAATAATCCATGTATCTCTCCGGGCATGATGCTAATACTGACATCACTAAGAGCACTGTTACTTCCAAATGTTTTTGATATCCTCTCAAGATATAATGTTGTATCCTTGATAAAGTTTTCTCTTTTGTCATCCATACTTCTCACTTCCTTCATAAAACCTTTACAAAAACAAAAAGACGCCAAATACGTTTGTATTTGACGCCGTTGCCTTCGTAAACAAAAAGGCATCGGTAATTTCTACCGACGCCTTTGCCTATCTTACTAGCTGTTATTATCTCAAACAAATTGCGAAATCTCCCAAACTCCATCTAATCAATTCGACCAGTTTCGTTTGGCATGTGACTATATTATATCTAATGTTTTTGGTTGTCAATCCTTATTTTTTTATATTTTTTGGTTATATCGTCCTATTTCTGGCGTATTTGTGTTAAATACAGCTTATTTATTGTGTATTATTAACAACAACTCCAGTTTTTCATCCTATACGTTTTACATTTTCGTCAGCCTTTATTTTTTCACATTTTCACCTAATTGATTTGATTACATAAAAAGACCTCCATGTTTAGAGGTCTTTTCTTAACTATACTATTGTAATTTGTTGCTAAATTTATTGTAGTCTTTACTTTTTTCCAACGAAAATCCGTATACCAGCCTTGTCATGATATCTCGGGTCGCTTCCGATAAAGAAAAGGATTCCGGCATTGATGACCACAACTGACAAACACCACGACTTGCCGAAAAAAGTATCTGTGCTATGTACATTGCCTGATATTCCTTTGTTATTTCTTTTCGTATCTGTCCTTCTATGATTAACTCCACACCTGGCATAATCCGATCCGTTCCAAGATTCGCAAGCGCTTCAGGATTCGTATATATTTTCGAAATCACCTCAACCGGTGTTTTTTTTTCTATTTCTGTATTAAAGTAGGAAAAATAATCAATTATTTTTCTATAAGAAGTATCCTCTTCATGTTTTTTATAATAACTTCCAGAAAAATAATCCTCAACCTTCGGCAAAAACTCCATAATCAAATCAAACTTTGATTTGAAGTAATAATAAAAGGTTCCTACGGTAACATCTGCTGCTTTTGAGATCTCATCAACCGATATTTTCTCATAACCATTCTTAATAATTAATTTTTTCCCTTGTTTTATTATTCTTTTTTTCGTTTCTTCTGCTTGTTGAGCCCTGCTCTTACGATTACTACTACCCATATTATCCCCTTATGCTTTTATATTCTTACTACTAAATATTATAAATATATTCTATTTTTTCTTCAACTATATTTTTCTATTTTCCCTATTATTCACCTAATCAGTTAGATTATATTTCTTTTAAATGGTTTTCTTTGTCATATATACCGCTGTATTATTGCATTTTTTTATCATTTTCTATTTTATCCCTTGACTTTTTCATCAAGTCTATTATAATAAATCACATCTCAAACAAACTGAATAACGAAAAGAAAGAAGGCGAACTATATTATGACATCTACCGACAACAAGAAGAAAGCTCTTCTTATGGTAATTATTGCAATTATCATCTTTAGTACATTTGAGGTTGTCTCTAAAACAATGGGTGATGTTTTATCCGGAACTGCATTAACTTTTTACCGGTTCTTAATTGGCGGATTAGTACTTTTACCTTTTTCAATACGTGATTTGAAAAATAGACAGTTTCATTTTACCCCTAAAATTGTATTAGCATTATTCTTTTTTGGTTTTGTGCTGGTTGCTGCTATTATGACTCTTGCACAATACGGAATTTATTACTCCGACGCAAGTATATGCGCCGTAATATTTAGTTCTAATCCGATATTTGTTACTATATTTGCCGTAATAATCTTAAAAGAATCCTTAACCAAATATAAGAGCTATGGTTTAATAATTGGCTCCGCAGGATTATTTATCTGTGTCCTACATTTTTTTGTAGACGGGAATATTACATCAACATTTGGGCTTGGCGTTTTACTCCAGATTTTATCAATGCTAATGTTTTGTATTTACACGGTATTAAACAGCAAGTATTTAGTATCTCGAATGGGCGCTTTATCTGTTACCACTTTCACATCAATTTTTGGAGCAATTACCTTATTCCCAATTGTATTCGCACAAAGTTTTGCTACTGATACGAATCTGTTTACGTTTGATGTTCTAAGTGTATTACCGAAGTTTCTATATATCTCTATAATTGGAACAGGATTAGCATACGCAATGTATTTTTCCGGGTTATCCAAAATAGAAACGAGCACAGGATCTATGATTTTTATGGCCAAACCACCACTTGCAAGTATTTTTGCTGCAATCTTTTTAAATGAAACTATTGGCATTAATATCATTATTGGAATCGTTTTAATCATTGCCGCAATGATTATTGCGACAAAACTACCTACGATTCAGAAAGGACATGAATATGAAAAAACTAGAGATTATTATCCGACCGGAGAAAGTGAAACTGCTGAAGGCCATTCTTAACGAATCAGGCGCACATGGTGCAATGTTCACCCGTATCTCAGGATACGGAAATCAGCGCGGAAAAGAATTCTCCTATGGCGGAACAACTTATTTTGAAAATATATTTACAAAGACTAAGGTTGAGACTGTTGTTAGCGACGAAATAGCAGAAGATCTTATTGATAAAATATTAGTTTCTGTTCCTACAGGAGAAGCCGGTGATGGAAAGATTTTCGTATATGACGTTGCCGAAGCTATCCGAATTCGAACCGGCGAACGCGATAAAGCAGTTATTTAACTTGCTTTATTTATAATCCTTATTAGCTTAT
Source organism: Eubacterium oxidoreducens (assembly GCF_900104415.1). Classification (GTDB taxonomy): domain Bacteria; phylum Bacillota; class Clostridia; order Lachnospirales; family Lachnospiraceae; genus Eubacterium_C; species Eubacterium_C oxidoreducens. The sequence goes on from NZ_FMXR01000016.1 coordinate 37,038, forward strand.
ATTTAAGCAAAAAAGACTGTCACATTGTGTGACAGTCTTTTTTTCACCGGGGACGGTCCTAATGCCACGGTCATGGTTCCTTTGGCTCGTTGACATCCTCTACATCCCAAAAAAGGACAGAGGGTCTGTCCCTCTGTCCACAATTGTTCTAGTTTGCGGTTTCGATTTCCACCGGAAATCCACCTTCTCTTTCTGAGTAATGATGTTCCTCTTCAAGCATCATATCTTTTACCTTCATCAGACGAATCTGTGTACTACGTTCTGCTTCGTCAAGTTTCATGGTAATGTATTTAATGCTCTCCCTTGTTTCCGGAATTACGACATGCTCAAGAGCATTTACTCGTCTTCTGGTCTTCTCAATTTCTGCAGCCATGAGCTGGCAGGACTTTTCAATCTCTGCAAGCTTTAGCATATCCGGGAAGACATCAGCTAGAGATTTCACCGCACCGTCAAGGTCACTGGATGTATAAGCAAATCCATAGGAATAGATATCATTTGCATCCGCGGTTCGGGTTCTATACTCAAAAGAAGGGATCTCAACACTCATAACATTCTTCTGATCTGCAATCAGTGTTACTTCCTGCTTTGGTGCCATCAGCGCTGTATGCATAGTCTCTTCCGACATCGTAGCTTTTGCAACAACGAAATTGGTATTGGCAGCTTTGATGCCTTCTTCCACCTTAAGTCGCAGCTCCATATTCTCCTTGATTAAATCAAGGAACTGACGCATTAACTCATCTCGTTTATCCTTTAAAAGCTTATGTCCTCGGACCGCTGTACCCAGCTTTTTCTTCAATCTGGTGAGCTCCATTCTTGTAGGAGTTACCTGAGCCTGTGCCATATTCTCACCTCACTTTTCCTGGCTGATTATCGATTCGTTTCTTATTTTTTGTCATAATATTCATCAAGAATATCGTCATCGATACGTTTCAGCTCACTTCGAGGTAAGATACGAAGCAGATCCCAACCGATGTCCAGAGTTTCCTCAATACTTCTGTCTGCATTATATCCCTGAGAAACATAGGTCTTTTCAAATTCATCTGCAAATTTCGCATAAACAATATCAATCTCTGAAAGGGCTGCTTCACCTAAGATAACCATAAGTTCTTTTGCTTCTTTACCACGAGCATAAGCAGAGAACAACTGGTTCATCGTATTCGCATGATCTCGTCTTGTCTTGCCTTCACCGATACCTTTGTCTTTCAGACGTGACAGTGATGGAAGTACATCGATTGGTGGCTGAACACCCTTACGATAAAGTTCACGACTTAAGATGATCTGACCCTCTGTGATATATCCTGTTAAGTCAGGAATCGGATGTGTCTTATCATCTTCCGGCATAGTCAGGATTGGAATCATTGTGATTGATCCTTCCTTGCCTCTTTGACGACCTGCACGTTCATACATTGTAGCAAGGTCCGTATACATGTAACCAGGATATCCACGACGTCCAGGAACTTCCTTACGTGCGGCAGATACCTCACGAAGTGAGTCTGCGTAGTTTGTGATATCTGTCATGATTACAAGTACATGCATGTCTTTTTCAAATGCAAGATACTCTGCTGCCGTTAACGCCATACGAGGTGTTGAAATACGCTCTACAGCCGGGTCATTTGCCAGGTTGATAAATAATACTGTACGATCGATAGCACCTGTTTCCTTGAAAGAATCAATAAAGAAGTTCGATTCTTCAAATGTGATACCCATCGCAGCAAATACAACGGCGAACTTTTCATCTTTTCCACGTACCTTAGCCTGACGAGCAATCTGTGCTGCAAGGTTGGCATGCGGAAGACCGGATGCGGAGAAGATTGGAAGCTTCTGTCCACGAACCAGTGTGTTAAGACCATCAATTGCAGATACACCTGTCTGAATAAACTCAGAAGGGTAATTTCTGGCTGCCGGATTCATCGGCAAACCATTGATGTCCATTCTCATATCCGGAAGAATCTCAGGGCCTCCATCAATTGGATTACCCATTCCGTCAAAGACACGACCAAGCATGTCTTCTGAAACTCCCAGTTCAAGGCTTCGTCCAAAGAAACGCACTTTGGATGATGCCAGGTTAATTCCTGTTGCGCTCTCAAAGAGCTGTACTAATGCTTCGTCTCCGTTAATTTCGAGGACTTTACATCTTCTTCTTTCTCCTGAAGACAGCTCAATTTCTCCAAGTTCATCATAAGATACATTGGAAACCCCTTTAACAAGCATAAGAGGGCCGGCTACTTCTTGAATGGTTCTATATTCCTTTGGCATTTAGTCCTCCCCCTTTCCTTTTGCATTAGTAATCTGACGTGTCAGCTCAGTTGCGATTCTCTCGTACTCAGCCTTAATATCTTTTTCTTCTGTATACTTGTAACGACCGATCTGCTCTCTAACAGGCAGGTTAATCAGTTCGTTCAATGGAGCACCTTCTTTTAATGCTTCTTGTGCTTCGTCATAATATGCACATACAAGTTTCATCATAAGCAACTGCTTTTCGCATGATGTATATGTATCAATATCGTGGAAAGAGTTCTGATGCAAGTAGTCTTCACGGATGGATCTTGCAGCTTCCATCTTAATACGGTCGCTTGCAGAAAGTGCATCCATACCTACCATCTTAACGATTTCATCAAGATTCGCCTCTTCCTGAAGAAGATTCATCATTTCCTGACGACACTCCAGCCATTCCGGAGATACATTCTTTGTGAACCATGGTCCAATATTGTCAAGGTACAAGGAATAACTGTTAAGCCAGTTAATAGCAGGGAAATGACGTCTATATGCCAATGCACTATCCAATCCCCAGAATACCTTTACGATACGAAGAGTTGCCTGAGATACCGGTTCGGAAATATCACCACCAGGAGGTGATACAGCTCCGATAACTGACAGCTGTCCTTCTCTTCCTTCCTTACCAAGTGAAATAACATGTCCGGCTCTTTCATAGAACTGAGCAAGACGGCTACCAAGGTATGCAGGGTAACCTTCTTCACCAGGCATTTCTTCCAGACGTCCTGACATCTCTCGAAGAGCCTCAGCCCAACGTGATGTAGAGTCTGCCATAAGTGCTACTGAATATCCCATATCACGGAAGTACTCAGCAATTGTAATACCGGTATAGATAGAAGCCTCTCGAGCTGCTACCGGCATGTCGGATGTATTGGCGATTAAGACCGTTCTTTCCATCAATGACTGACCTGTCTTCGGGTCTTTCAATTCCGGGAACTCGTTTAATACGTCTGTCATCTCATTTCCACGCTCGCCACAACCGATATAAACTACGATGTCAGCCTCTGCCCACTTCGCAAGCTGATGCTGGATAACGGTCTTACCGGAACCGAATGGTCCAGGTACGGCTGCTACACCACCTTTTGCGATCGGGAAGAAGGTATCAACTACACGCTGTCCTGTAATCAGTGGCTGCGATGGATTTAATTTTTCTTTGTATGGTCTTCCAACACGGACCGGCCATTTCTGAGCTAATGTCAGCTCTTTGTCACCATCTGCGGTAGAAAGAACAGCGATTGTTTCATCTACTGTAAATTCTCCACTCTTGATTTCCTTAATTGTTCCTTTCATATTCGGTGGTACCATAATCTTTTGTTCAACGACAATGGTCTCTTGAACTGTACCGATGATGTCTCCACCTTCCACTTCTGCTCCAGCTTCTACAGTTGGAACAAACTGCCATTTTTTATCACGCTTAAGAGCGGCAACTTCAACACCTCTCTTTAAGCTGTTACCGGACACTTTCATGATATCATCCAAAGGTCTTTGGATTCCATCATAAATACTACTGATAAGTCCTGGTCCTAATTCTACGGACATAGGCACGTCCAGTGATTCTACGGGTTCGCCAGGTCCTAAACCTGAAGTTTCCTCGTATACCTGGATAGAAGCCTCATCTCCATGAATTTCAATAATTTCTCCGATGAGTCGCTGGTTACTTACACGAACCATGTCAAACATGTTAGCATCACGCATGCCGGAAGCAATGACCAGCGGGCCTGCAACTTTTTTGATCGTTCCTTTACTCATGTGATCTTATTCCGCCTCTCCTAATTTTCTCCAAATATGATATCTGAGCCTACTGCCTTTTCAACGCAATCCTTTACCTGTTGTACGCCATCTCCGGTGTTACCGGAAATGCCCGGGATTAGAATTACTGCCGGAAGTACTCTCTCTTTCAATTTGTCTATCTCGTGGGAAAGATCTTTTGCGAGTTCTTCTGTAATATAGATAACCGCAAAATTATTTTCCGCAAGTTTTTTTAATTTCTCTGCACCTTCTTTTGCATCCTCGACCGGAAATGTATCAAGTCCGAGAGCAGCAAAACCGTAGATGCTATCATATGAACCTAATACTGCTATCTTATACATACATTTCACGAATCCTTTCTCTTATAAATTCGTCCGGAAGGTTATTTCTCTTACCGGATAAGATGATGCCAACTGTCTTAATTTCAATCTGACGTGCTAATACATACGCAACAATCGGTCCTACTGAAAAGAATTCCAGTTTCTGAGGTCTGAGCATTTCAAGCAAATAGTTGTCGCACCAACGTTCAAACGCTGACATGGATGTTCGAAGTGCCTCGGCAGCTTCCGCAAATCCACCGCTTAGATAATCGCAAATGTCATCAAAGCTTGTCTGTGCCGCTTTAATCAGTCGTTCAATATCAACCTCTGCACAGTTCACCATTGCGCGACGCATAAATTCCGGACTCTTGCCGGTTTGCTGACATCTAACCGCTATCTTGATATTCGTTGTTGCTACTGTAACTTCCGCATACTTTTTAATTATTTCCTCGGAAGATTCTTTTCCTGCTTCCTGAATTGCTTTCAAACATGCCTGGTCAATTATGACATCACACATCTGTCCATCTCCAGAATGCACGATTACTTCAAATGCTTCCTGCGCTGCCTGATCTAGACCTTTTGGAAGTTTTGAAAATTCTTTCTTCCCAATGATGTCTCTGATTTCTTCTCTGCTAGGATCGGTTCCCTCAAAGTAGAACTCATCATGCTGTTCATTGGTATAAGCTTCCTTAATTGCTGTCTTCACATTGTGATACAGATTTGGATAAGACAGTACGTCAAATACCTCCATCGGTACACCAAGCTCTGCAACCGTCTGCCAGATTTTATTATTCTCTGCTGCGAGAATCGCATCTGCATCTGATGCCGTCTCAGCTGTTCCCCATCCTTTATCCTGAATGGCTCTTAAGACCTCATCATACGTCTTCATCGCAATGAGCTGTTCAATTACCGATTGGGTAAACAAGGATACCTCTAACGCTCTCGTTCGAGCTACCGCAAAGGTATAATCTCTATCCATCATGGTTTAGTCCTCCTTTCTGTAAAGGAGTTCATTCACCTTATCCTGCATCTTCGCACGCTGTGCGTCAAATATAGCGCGAATTGTGCAGTTTTCATCGATTCCGTCATAGATTAATACAAATCCATTTTCGATGTTCTTATCTTCTTTTGAGATGGTAAGTGTTCCACCTGCCTTTTGTGCTGCGGCCTTTGCCTTTGCTTCAAAGTCTGCCGGCATGCGACCTAAATCTTCTTTTGAAAAACAGATCGTTCCTTCTTGCGGCTGTGCATATTGTGCAATGAACTTTTCAAGAAGTCCAAAGTACTGGTCCGTCGGAAGATTGCATACCTTTTCATATGCTTTTTCAATTACGGATGAGATTACTTCCTGCTTGATCGTAAGTTTCTCTGTACGTTCAAACTGTTCATTTGCAGATACTACACGGCTCTTGATTACATTGGCACTGTTTTGCGCCTTGTTTTTAATCTGCGAAACCGTCTCTTGTGTTTTTGCATCCGCCTCGGCGAGGATCTTTGCTGCCTGCTTTTCAGCGTCTGCCACAATTTTGGCAGCCTCTTGTTTTGCATCAGAAAGAATCTGATCTGTGATCTTTTCTAATCCTGCCATATACTAAAGCTCCTTCCTACTGTTATTATCAATTCTTATTATCCAATCGATACTAATGCAAGAATAGATACTAACAATGCAAGAATCGCATATGTCTCTACCATTGCCGGGAACAGAAGAGCTTTACCAAATGTTTCAGGTCTCTTAGCAAAAAGACTACATGATGCTGCAGATGCTTTACCCTGGAATGTTCCTGATACATAACCTGCAAGTGCAATTGGCAGACAAGCTGCAAGATACATAGCTCCCTTTTCAAGAGAATCTACTCCGCCGCTTCCGCCTAATACTCCAGCCTGTGCAAGAGCTAAGAAAGCTACAAGTAGTCCATAGATACCCTGTGTACCAGGAAGAAGTTCAAGGATAAGAGCCTTAGCGAACTTTGATGGATCTTCACTTGTTACTCCGGCTGCTGCCTGTCCTGCAATACCACATCCTCTAGCCGATCCTGCACCTGCAAGTCCAACTGCTAATGCGGCTCCGATAACTACCAATACATTACCAATTAATGCTCCGTCTAATGTCATTTCAATTTCCTCCTAAATCTTTTCAGAATTTATTATTTGCGTTCTCCCACGCTTTATTTGCTCTTCGCAAATCTTACATATTTAGTTTCTGTTGCATATGGTTCGAATTCTTTTGCTCCTCCGTTGTAGAACTTACCGAAGAACTCTACGAATTCAAGACGGTTACTATGTACATATGCACTTAAAAGGTTGATTGCCATATTGGCTACATGTCCAACAATGAACACAACGAAGAATAAGATTCCTCCAATGATGGCTCCTTTGGCTCCGCCTGCTCCATACTGATAATTGTGTAAGAAAAGCATCTGACAAATCATATTAATAACCTGTCCGATGGCTCCTGTCGCAAGTCCCAAAGCAAGAAGTCTTGAATAGGATAACCAATCCGAAAGCCAGCTTGTGATACCATAAATATCATAAACACCCAGCAATATTCTCATTCCAACATTGCTCTTTCTTCGTCCGGACATGAACAAAATAATGACTCCGCCGACAACCGCGAGTACCAATCCGATATATAAACCGGTTGTTCCCAAATCAATATCTTTAAAGAACGGTACAGTACCTGCCATAGATGCGTAAATACTAGAACTCATCAGTAAAACAATTAATCCAATTAAGAATAAATACCATGCGATTACATCACTGACAAATCCTACAACATCTCCTCGCTTAAGCATCATCGCTCCGTTAATGCCAAGTCCGACAAACATATGAATCAATCCAAATACCAGACACCACAGTAACAACTGCATCGGACTTCCAATCGGGTTAAACCAGAAACCATCGAAAGTCGTCTGTCCGTTTCCGAAACATTCTGAGAAAACTCCAATTGCATCTCCAAAGAAGCCTCCAAACAATAATCCCCAGACAATTGTTGAGATTCCTCCCCAGAAGAACATCTTAAGACTCTTTCTCATACCCGGATTCATGTCTTTAAATTTCGCTAATATTACACCCAGTGCAATTGCCATTAACAAACCATATCCTGCATCGGATAACATCATTCCAAAGAAGATGATATAGAAGATTGACGTTACAACTGTCGGATCAATTTCGCCCTTCTTAGGTAAACCATAAGAAGCAACGATTCCTTCTACAGACTCGGATACCGCATTATTCTTTAGAAGAACCGGTGTCTTTGTCTTGGCTTTCGGTTCAATCACTTCAACCGCTGCGCCATAATCTGCTTCAATCTCTCCGGCAATTGATTCTGCAATTCCCGCCGGTGCAAAACCGCTTATTGCAATCGTCTTATCGGTCTGTGGAAGCATTCCCAGCACTTCATAACGCTGTGCTCGCATCCTATAATAGTCCGATACCATCTTGATATCCTGCCGGTCAACTGCAGCCTCTTTAATTTTCGCTATTGCAGCGTCAATTTCCTCTTTCTTCTCTGCAATCTGACGATTCAATCTTTGTTGCTTAATTTCCGGTGTGTACTTCGACCAGATTGCCGGTGCTGCAAAACTCATCTTTCTGAGTGCTTCCTCTACGGCTTGTGCGTCTTTATTGAGACATACGACACTGACATATACGGTGTCTTGTTCTGTAAATACGACTTCCACATCTACCGCAGTAATGGTCTTATTATCTTCCAATATTCTTTGTGAAATCTGATCTTGCGTCAGATTCTCCGGAATAAGACCTAAGAATAGTTTGGTGCGCTTTGTGCCCGGTGTGTTAAGCGGTATATCGAGACCCATCCACGGAACCAGCGCTTCAAGCTGTGTTTCCTTCTTCTGGATTTCGGCATTTGCTTCTGTAATTTGTTTTTCCCATGAAACGATCTGCCCTGCACGTTTTGCGATTTTTTCCTGGTTATCTTCAATTCGAATAAATTCTGACCGAGCTACCAGTGGCTGTCCTGCAAGCGATGATAAAAGAGAAGCTTTTTCTTCTACATACTTATCAAGTATCTCAATCGCCTGTTCGGATATACTTGCGTACTTGTCATACATTGCTCTTTCGTTAGAAGTATCCTGCTGCGTAAGATTTTTTAATTTCTTCTTACTTTTCAGCTTATCAACATTCATGTGAATTTCTAATGTTCCAAGCTCCTGCAAGCGTCTCAGAATCGCGTTCTTGTCCTTAGTAAGGGCAACGATGTTCAATCGCTTCATCTGAACTACCGCCATGTACCATTTCCTCCTTTTTTTTATTTTTCTTAAACAAGCTCTGCTACAACTGCATCAACAACATGATTGGTCTTAGCAATTGCTTCCTCTTTTTCTTGTTCAAGTCGGCCGGTAAGATCCTCTGCATATGCAGCTCTTTCTTTCTCGGCCTGCGCATTTGCATCTGCGATTAACTTTTCAGCATCTTCATTTGCCCGCGCTACTGCCTCTGCATGTGACTGCTTTGCTTTCGCTTTCGCATCTTCCACAAGCTGATCTGCTTTTTTCTCTGCGTCTAAAACAATCTGTCTTGCTTCTTTTTCAATCTCAGTGACAGCTTTTAAGGTTTTGCTTAACAATATGTTTGCCCCCTTTCCTAGATTTCATACCGCAACAAAATAAGCGATATTGTTTTATTATTGACCATCCTGATAGTAGATTGCACAAAAATAAATACATTTTCAATTATATCTAATGCCTATACGATTTGCAATAACAATCTCTTGTGGTTTATGCAATTTCTGACACTTTATTTGGTAATGGTTAAATAATTCACACAATTTTACTACTCAGATAACTTTATAATAATACTTTTTTCCCACCCGGTCAAACAATACTCCCAAAAAATGCACAAATTTACCAAAAATTTTTGACACAATTTCTTATTTTTACTGATATCAATTCTTTTGAAATCTTTACACCTCGAAATGGGAACGTTTCCTTTTGTCCATACTATCCCATATGGAATGCATCCTTTCAGCAAAAAAAACAGTCCCTTGCCATCCATTGATGACAAGGAACTGTCTTTATATTTCCCTAATAAACTATGTACCTTATTTATCTGAAATCATGACTGATTTATTTTTGTGATCTTCCGATCTCCAGTCCTTTTTCAAATGCTTCCTTGTTGAGAGGAAGAAGCTTTGCTTTCTTAGCAAGCTTATGCTCGATTGTAGCCCATACAACTTCTGGTGGAACTACTTCTGTATAACCAACATATACACCAAGCATGATGACATTTAATACTTTTGCATTTCCCATTTCCAGAGCCATCTCTGTTACAGGAGCTTTTACTACTTTACAGTCTGTTCTGTCAACATCATCTTCCGGAACGATTGATGAGTTAATGAACAATGTTCCTCCCTGCTTTAAGGTTGGTAAGAATTTGGCAAGTGATGGTCCGTTCATTACGATTAAGTCATCCATTACGTCTCCAAGTGGAGCTCCTACCATGCCGTCTGAGATTACAACGAAACAGTTCGCTGTACCACCACGCTGCTCAGCGCCGTATGATGGGAAGAATGTTACATTCTTATCTGTTGCATCACAAGTTGCAGAAGCAAGGAATTTACCAAGGGTCATTACACCCTGACCGCCGAATCCGGCTACACATAAATTTGTTTCCATTATCATTGTCCTCCTTACTTATTAATTATCTCTTATAACACCTAATGGGAACTCTGCAAACATCTTTTCCTCTAAGTAATCTAAGGAATCGAGTGGCTCTAAGCCCCAGTTAGTAGGACAACTTGTTACGATTTCAACCATTGAGAATCCTTTTCCATCAATCTGATTCTGGAAAGCTTTCTTAATAGCATTCTTTGTCTTCATGACATTTTGTGGATTGTTGCAGCTTGTTCTCTCAAGATATGCAGGAGCTGTAAGCTGATTCAAAATCTCACACATATGCATTGGATATCCATGTTCCTTAGGATCACGACCCTTAGGTGCTGTAGATGCCTTCATACCTACAAGTGTTGTAGGAGCCATCTGTCCACCGGTCATACCATAGATACCATTGTTGATGAAGATAACTGTGATGTTCTCTCCACGGTTTGCTGCAGATACAGACTCTGCAAGACCGATAGAAGCGAAGTCACCATCACCCTGGTATGTGAAGACAAGAGAATCAGGATTTGATCTCTTCATACCTGTTGCTACGGCACATGCACGACCATGAGGTGCTGTGATGTTATCATATGCCATATATTCCATATGCAGACCACAACATCCGATACCAAGTACACATGCTGCCTTGTCTACAAGATTCATTTCTTCTAACACTTCACCGATTAATTTGATTACGGTACTGTGCATACATCCAGGACAGAAACCGGAAACTTTTTCTTCCCGAATTGTTTTTGTTCTTGAATAAACTAATTCCATTTTCAGTACCTCCTATTTCTCTACAATTTTCTTTACTGCTTCAATTACAGCTTCACGGCTCATGATGTTACCACCTGAGCACAGGCATGTTTCAATTGGAGCACGTCCCTTAACGCCTGCTTCTACGTCTTTTACAAACTGAGCAGGAATTGACATCTCTACATCTAAGATTGCCTTTACGTTATCATAGTTGATTTCGTCAAATGCATTGTATGGGAATGGATTTACTGTAATCGCACGAACAACACCAACCTTGATGCCTTCTGCGCGAAGGATGTCAGCTACGGATTTACTGATACGAGCTGAGATTCCGTAAGATGCGATGATTACTTCAGCATCTTCTGTCATGTATGATTCGTATTCCGGTACCCATGAATCATATAATGCCTGTGCATCTTCGTTCACCTGCTGCATGATGTTGGTATCCCAGTTACCAGGCTGAATCCATCCACGATTCTCATAGTCAAGCTCATGTCCTACACAAGCCCACTTCTTCTCTGCTTTGATCTTAGCGATTTCTTCTTCAGAACGCATTTCCGGAAGCTCTACAGGCTCCATCATTGTTCCGATAACACCGTCTGCAAGAATTAAAACAGGGTTTCTGTCTTCATCTGCATAATCAAATGCCTTATATGTCATATCAACTGCTTCTTGTACAGTAGATGGTGCAAATACTCTCATCTGGAATCCACCATTACCGGAAGCTTTTGTTGCCTGGAAGTAATCCTGCTGTGCCGGCTGGATTGCTCCTACTCCAGGGCCTCCTCTTGAAATGTTGGCATATACCAGTGGAATACGTGCTGCTGCACAATAAGAGATTCCTTCACTCTTTAATGCGATTCCAGGGCTTGAAGAAGAAGTCATTGCTCTTGTTCCTGCTGAAGCTGCACCATATGCAATATTAACAGATGCTACTTCTGACTCACCCTGTACAAAGTTACCGCCTACTTCCGGAAGTCTTCTTGCAAAATATTCCGGAATTTCGTTCTGTGGTGTAATTGGATATCCGGCGAAAAATCTACAGCCGGATCTTACTGCTGCCTCTGCAATCGCTTCGCAGCCTTTCATTAATACTCGTGCCATGTTTTATTCACCTTCCTTACTTATACACATTAATTGCACCATCCGGACAGATACGTCCACAGATAGCACATCCAATACAGTCATCTGGATTCTTTGGATATACATATTCATATCCTTTTGAGTTTACTTTGTCGCCTACTGCAATTACGCCCTTTGGACAAAACTTGATACAGTAGCCGCAACTCTTACAACGTTCTGCTACTACTTCGATCTTAGCCATACGCTTAAAATCCTCCTCTCAAAAATAATATACCTGTTTGAAATTTATTTATCATAACGCTCTCGCGTACAGATCATTGTTACTTAGCCTCTTCCAGGCATCGGCGCCCCGGAAGGCATCTCATCCTTTAGCCATTCATAGGTCAGATACAAATGAACCGGCAGAATTGGCACATTGCCAAAGTCTTTGACTTCTTCATACAGTTCTTCTCGCACACAGGCGAAATCAACTGCAATAATATCATCTAATATCTGTTCCATCTTTTGTGACCCTTCTACAAATTCTTTCGTAGTTGTAGTCATTCCATTATTTGGATTATTCACCATGTGAAGCTTGCCCAACTGAATATGCGATACACCAAGAATCTTGCCTAGTGTCTCATCAATATGCTCTATATCATATGACCACGGGCGATATGCGTTTAACACATAATAGACGATGCTGTTGTCTTTATTAATCTTCGGTGCGTACCCACCAAGGGCTCTTGCTCCGATGTAATCTCCTCCAACATCCATAACGACGTAGCAGCTATCATCTTTTAACAGATGATTAACACCGCCTATCATAGTCGGTGCATCGTAAAACTGCTCTTGAAAATGAAAATGGATACCTTTTTGCTCCATCAATTCGCATACATCGCGTGAACGAAATAATGGCTTTGTCATATCCAAATCAAAGAAATGTACTTCTTTATCCCCTGCAACCTCTAATAAATATGTTGCAAAGTTAAGACAGACCTCGCTCTTACCACTTCCGGCCTCTCCTACGAATATGAAATTCGTCTTATCTCCAATCAGTTCTTTCACCTTCATCGAAACTTCCTGATTCAATATGACTCACCTCGTTTCCGAATTATTATTTTCGTTGTTTTAAATTTTACTACGGTTAGTTTCTTCTTGTGAAGTGAATTTTTGTCGACTGTCATTCCAAAAATGACTATATCCACCCTTCCTTTCTTGAAAAACGCTGTTCTATGCGTTAGAATTAGGCTGTATAGGAATTTTTAAGAGGGTATTACTATGGAAATCAAACAATTAGAATATTTCGTACAGATTGTAGACTGTGGAACCTTTTCCGCTGCTGCACAAAAAAACTTTATTACACAATCTGCTTTAAGTAAGATCATAAAAAAACTGGAAAATGAACTTGGTACCGACTTATTATACAGCCAGGGCAAGAATACTATCCCTACGGATACCGGCAAGATTTTATATCTTCAGGCCAAGAAAATTCTTCACGAATGTTCCGTTGCGGTGAATCAGATTGAAGCTGCTAAGGGCAACCCTACCGGTTCACTTCGAATCTCTGTATCCGGTCCTTGGAACCGTCTGACCAATGTCTATCATATGATTACAGACTTTGTTCAGCGTTATCCGGACATTGTCCTTGATGTGGAGCGTCTTGCTTCTAATATTTACCGTGAGAATCTCACCAGTGGTAATACCGACATTGCCATTGTTTGTGGCACTCCACAAGCCGAGACGCAGTTTGAAAGAATCGAGCTTCTAAAATCCCGCTATTATCTGTTAATGCCGGATGATCATCCGCTTGCAGCAAAGGATCTTATTTTCTGGGAAGATATTCTTGATGTACCTCTTGCGTTATTCCCTGAGAACTATCAGCTCCATCAGCTCGTTCTTGAGAATTTTCACAAGCTCGGTAAGAAACCTAATATTCGAATGACATCTGACCAACCAGATCTTTTGCTTCATGTTGCTGCTTTTAATCACTGGTGTACGATTTGGGGAGACCAACCAACAATTGATGACGAGGAAGCTCATGGTATGAAGTCTGTCCCGATGGATGTGGAGCATGTATTTTCTCTTCTGCGCAGAAATGAGGCTTATGGTTCTCAAGCGGAAAGAACATTTATTGAATTTGTAAAATCTCATTGGGATGAATACAAGGATGAACCTCCTGTCGGACATATGGTTTCGCTGGGATCTATGATTTAGCTTTGTTTCGCTGTCGCTGTTTTGCGGCGGAAATCGCTTCACAGTGGATTTTCGGCCGGAAACCTTCCAGCGACCGGAAAGGATACATTTTCGAATGCACATCGAGAGCCGCCGATTCTTGACGAGCATCATTAGCGAGCTACGGACGAACCGAGGCTGCCTCGGATTACATAAATAAAACAAATAGCTGGTCTGCGAAGCAGACTAGGAATAACAAAATCACGACCTGCAAGCTCGCTTGCACATGGTCGTGATTTTTATTATTCCGAAGGGGTGTCGTAGACACACCCGCTATTTGTTTTTTGATCCCCATCCTAGCAGAACACGGTCGTCAGCGAGCGCATCAAAGATGCGCCGGAAAGAAGCGAATAGCGGCGGGTCGGTGCAGGCGAAAATAGTATGCCTTGAAGGGAGCGCCCTCTCTCAGCCGAAACCCTAATTATAATGGAACACCGCAACACCATATCCTGTCAGCGGATAAGCAATCGAGTAATCTCTACCGTCACACTCCGAAAGCTCCGCCTCAAATGTATAATCTTTCGACTCTATTAACAACTCATTTAGCTGCATATCCTGCGTATAAATTAACTTGTACTTTCCCTTCTTTGGGACTCCCACGCGATAATCATTACGCTCAACCGGTGTAAAGTTCACCACAAACAACAGATTCTTTTTACCCGTAGGACTTTTTCTTACAAAACTAAAAATACTGCGATCGGCATCATTGGCGTTAATCCACTCAAAAGCATCCCATTTTCTCTCATTTGTATAAAGGCACGGATATTTTTTATAAATCCCAAGTAACCCTTTTACAAATAAGCGAAGATCCGCATGCTCAGGATCATCAAGCAGATACCAATCCAACTCGCGTTCTTCCGCCCACTCACGTTCCTGGCCAAATTCCTGACCCATAAACAATAATTTCTTGCCGGGATGGCCAAGCATAAATGCATACCCTGCCTTAAGATTGCGGAACTTATCGGTCTTAAATCCTGGCATCTTATTTAGCATTGAACACTTAAGATGAACCACTTCATCATGAGAAAGCACCAGAATATAATCCTCTGATTCATTGTAACTCATTCCAAATGTCATCTTATTATGAGAACCCTTTCGCATGATCGGATCCAGCTTCATATAATCCAAAAAATCATGCATCCATCCCATATTCCATTTATAGGAGAAGTTAAGTCCTCCATCGGCTGCCTCACCGGTAATCTTTGGCCATGCTGTTGATTCTTCCGCAATCATAAAAGTACCCGGATTACGTCCAAGAACCAACGTATTTAAATGGCGAAAGAATTCTACCGCTTCAAGGTTTTCATTTCCACCATATTTATTTGCTATCCACCCACCATCCTTTTTTCCATAATCGAGATACAGCATCGAAGCGACTGCATCCACACGAAGTCCGTCCACATGAAACTCTTCAATCCAATTTAACGCACTGCCGATTAAAAAATTGCAGACTTCATTTTTACCATAATTGAAAATCTTCGTTCCCCAATCCGGATGCTCTCCCATACGAGGATCCGGATATTCATAAAGAGGCTCCCCGTCAAATTCCCGAAGACCTGCTTCGTCCTTAGGAAAATGTGCAGGTACCCAGTCCAAAATCACACCTATATTATTTTTGTGCATTGTGTCGACAAAATATTTAAAATCTTCCGGCGTGCCATAGCGAGAGGTCGGAGCATAATATCCGGTTACCTGATAGCCCCAGGAGCCGTCAAACGGATACTCACTGATTCCCATGAGCTCAACATGTGTGTATCCCATCTCTTTTATATATTCACACAGACTCTGCGCAAGTTCCCGATAGGTATACATCCCTTCAATCCCCTCGTCCGTTGTAAAATGACGCTTCCAGGAAGCCGGGTGTACCTCATATATCGCCATCGGAATATCCTTAGAACTGTCTATCTTCTTTCGTTTGTTCATCCACTTGGTATCTTTCCACTTGTATGAACTACTGTCGAAAATTTTAGATGAAGTTCCCGGTCGAAGCTCCGCATAGGAAGCATAAGGATCTGCTTTATAAATCCTTCTGCCATCCTGTGTTTCAATGAGGTATTTGTACATCTCTCCGTTAACTCTTCCCGGGACAAATAGCTCATAGATTCCAAGTGGCTCTAAACGTTGCATAGCATACTCATCTTGAGCCTGCCAATCCGTAAATTCTCCAATCACCCACACTCGATGTGCATGTGGCGCCCAAACGCTGAATCGAACTCCGCTGGCACCGTCTCGTTCATCATAATGCGCACCTAATTTTTTGTAAATCTCATAATGTCTGCCATTACCAAACAGATACATGTCGTATTCTGAGAAACCACTCATATTAATCCCTCACTTTGCTGCCGATTTTGCCTACACTTCAAAGTCCTTTTCTACTAATGTCTTAAGACCTTCCTCAGATTTATTCTTAGAAAATACATTGCCAAATGCTTTTCGAAAACTGCTCTTTTCTGAATTCTCAATTGCTTCATCCAAGATGTCCTTTACCTCTGTCAGTGTTGTCGCCTGATCAATTCGTTGCACATTTCCAATCCGGTTATACAACGCAAGAATTCCCATTTCATCAATGGTATATCCTTCATCCTTTGCATAACGCCTTGCAAAAGTAACCAGTTCATCACTAGTGAAAATCGGAATAGAAATCTTCTCCGTAAATTTCTTGGCAAATGACGGATCCAGTCTCATAGCATCTTCTATACCAAGTCTTGTATCTTCAAGGATAACCAATAGTCCTCCTGTATCCTGTTCCATCAGCTGTGCAAGAACACGAGCCGTTCCGCTTGTAAGATCTCCGGCCTTTTCGATGATTAAACAACCGCCTCGAACTTTTTCAAATACTTTCGAAATATCTTTTTGATTCAATGAATCGGCATAGATTCTGCCCGGTCGCCCAATCATGCGTCCTGTTTTTTGCTGCAATGCTTTTAGTAGATTTGATGCCATCTGCGTCTTACCGCTTCCCGGATAACCCTGAATGATGATATTACCACTGGCAGATGTACCATCCGCATCCCGCATTCTTTTGGCAGCACCCACAAGAACCTGACATATCTGTCTTTCCATTCCACTAACAGGGACAAAATAAGAAAATGTCTTCTTTTGTTCTTCCGTCAATTCCTCTTGATCGTATTCATCAAAATCATCTTCCGGCTCAGCAATCTGAGGCATCTCATCTTCCTCTGCAAGATCTGCAATTACCGGCATCGTAATATTTTTTCGTAAATAATCGTCATCTCCAATTGCGTCCGCAATGAGCTGCGCTTCTTTACGTTCCTTATCCTGCTCCTTTTTCGCTTCATCAATAATAAGTTGATCAAGCGATGGCAACTTTTGCGTCGGATCTGGAAGTTTGTTCTCCGGTTTCTTTAGCAATTCTTCGATACCCTGACCGGCCTTCTTAAGCTGTCCAATTCCTTCACTCAATATTCCTGACAGTTCCTGCTTTAAGATATCCGTAATTCCATCCGCCTCTTTTTCCGCTTTCTCCATAGCCTCTTGCGAATCATCCTCATCTTGTGCCGGCGCAGGGCCCGTTTCTTTAACATCCGGCTCTTTAGCCTCTTCAATCTGTTCGACCTGTTCCGGCTCAGATGAATCCTCCGGCTCCTTCGCTTCCGGCATCTCTTCTTCCGGTTCATAAGTCGATTGCTGCGTATAACCACTACCCATCTCAAAATCATCAAGGTCAAATTCAATCTCGTCAGATGCTGTTTCCGGCTCTTGTGTATCCTGCGGCACTGCAAAATAGTTTATCGGCTCATCCTCATCTTCTATCGACTGTTCCGGCTGATATTCATCCACAGACTGCTCTGGCTCCTTCGATTCTTCCATCTGCGAAAACGTCTCCTCCGGTTCTTCCGTACTAATATACGGCGCCGGCTCCTCGTTTGATAAGGAAAGATTCGGCATAGGTACTGACGAGTCTATTTCCGGAATGTATTCTTGTGTCGGCTCAATCTTATTCTTCAAGCTCTCCGGCTCATTTTCGCCTTGTTCTGCCTGATAAGAAGCTTCAATCTGAGGCATTACATCTTGAAGTTTTTCCATCAGATTGCCGGTTTCCTGCAATGCTCTTTGCTTTGCAGACGCTAGCTTGCGCATCTTCGCATTTTCCATTGCAACTTCTGCGGCATGCTTGGTCTTTTCCCACTCTGCAAGGATATCGTCAATGCTGATCTGACCGGTAATCTGCCGTTCCAGCTCATTACCCTCCGGAACCTTCATACTAATCTGACCATCATAATCCTCTGCTAAAAGTTCTTGAAAATCATTCTTAAGTGTTCCGTCAATCTCAGCTTCTTCCTCCATGGCACTAAGGCGCTGTGCCTTCTCTTCCACTTGTGGATTGACCTGTAGATACGGAATCTCTGCGGCCATCTTCTTAACATTATTTAAGGTGTCCGCAACCTCTTCCTTCTCCTTTGCATCCATAATCTCCTGCATAGATCTTGCGAGCTCTGCCTGAAGATTCACCGTATTAAACTTGCTCGGATTCGTCTTTACAGTCGGAATCTTAACCGGAGAATTCACAATCTCTCCGGATTCTAAATCGTCCGTAGGACGCACTTCCACAATTCCACTTCTACTTTGCTTAAGCTGACGATACTTATCTTCCTGATGTCGTGTGAGCGGTTGATAAAGCATCTTAAGCTCTAAAGCTTTCTCAACATAAATACCATCACCAAACCACAATTCAAGTTCGTCACATTCTTCTACACACTGATCACCCATCCCTGCCTTATGGTAGAGATAAGCCAATTCATAGGACCATTCCTCCGAATAATCCAATTCTTTATACTCTTCAAGTATTCCAATCTGCTCTTGCAAAGATGCACCAAGAGCCTTTGCCAAATGGTAACGCAATATAAACTTCATCGGATCTTGCGGCGCAATTTCGAGAAATTCATTATAATAATTTCTTGCAGATTCCAGCTGACCGGCCTTAATCGCAACACAGGTTAATTCATATACGATATTTCGTCCAATCGGCGAACGATCATAGGCCATTAATAAAAGTTCTATACTGTCATCATAACGACCAACTTGTTCATACACCTTGCCAATGTGTGCCAGCGTATTGGAATTCTTAACTTTCTTCCAATTAATTCCGTCTGCAATCTCAGCGGCCGTTGTATAATCATTCTCATTAATCAGACTTTTAATCTGTTGCATTTTTACTTTATATTCATACTTGTCCAAAACTTACACCTCAAAAGTTTTCTATTCATACGATCGTGTCACTTTCCTTGAAAAAAGCCGACTTTCCCATCGTTTTCATAAACCAAATTTTACCATAGGCACTACTTATTGTCAAAATGACAAAGCCCCAAAAAAAGGCTTAAAACCCGCTATTTTAAGGGGTTCTAAGCCTTTAATAAAACCTTAATTATTCTTTTTCATTTTCGAAATATAATTGTTTCTCTTTCTATGACGTCCCTGATCATTTTCCGGAGAATGATAGAAGGTTTCCTTCGTTTGTGGATTTATCTCTTGCAAATCCTGATAGGCTTCTTCCTCAACCGGAAGCTTTTTCTTTGTTAACGACATCCGCATGAAATCCTTGACGATATAATAAATCACGCCAAAGACCGGTACGCCCAGCACCATTCCCGGCACCCCAAACACACCGCCGAACGTCAAAATCGCAAAGAGTACCCAGAAAGTATTAAGTCCGGTTGTATCACCCAAAATCTTCGGTGATAAAATATACCCGTCAAATGTCTGCAAACACAATACAAGGATCAGGAAAAATAATGCCTGCAACGGATTTATCAGGAAAATAAGCAGCACACAAGGAATCGCTCCGATAAACGGACCAAAGAACGGCACAACATTTGTCACACCGATAATAACCGAAACAAGCGCCGGATATGGCAAATCAATAATCAGCATTGCCACATAACAAATAACACCGATAATAAACGAATCAATGATCTTACCGATAATAAATCCTCCAAAGATACGATCGCTTTCTCTTATGGTATTTACCAACCAATTTGCCCGGATCGGCTGAAATATACTGTATATCAGTTTTTTCGCCTGTGCCTTTAATTTATCCTTTGTCGCTAATACATAGATGGCAATGATGATTCCAATAACAAAATTCACAATCGTCTTGGCTACCATAAAGACACCGCTCGTAATGGACTCAAGCAGACTCTGCGACTTAGGCAAAAATTCATTGGTCACCCAATCTATAATGGCCTGCATGGAAAACTGTCCATTTTCCTCTTGTCCTGCCATCGAATTCAACTGATTGATCACGGCTTTAACTCTTTCATTTTGCTCAGCCATCTCATTTACCCAGCTTTGAAACGATCGGATATCATCCGGCAAGCTTACCATAAGCTGTTGAATACTCATAATGGTCTGCGGTACAATCAGCAAAATAAGTGCAACTACAATCCCACAAAAGATTAAGATCGAAATCCCCGTTGCCGAATTTCTAGCCCTGCGTCTGGCTTTTTTTTCATCCTTTGCTTTCTTTAAACGATTTTTTAGCATTTTCTTTTCGATTCGTCGCTCAATTGGATTCATCAAATAAGCTACCACAAATCCTATCAAAATCGGCTGAAATGCCATTAGAATCTTAGACCATACCGTTGCTAAGCCTTGGTATCTGTAAAATGCAAAAAACACAGATATTGTTAAAACTGCCAGAATAAAAACGGTCAATCCCCAAGCAAGATGCGGTCTTTCTTTCCAAAACTTTTTTCTGTTTTCTTTAGAATCATTTTTTTGATTCGTCATCTATCTTCCCCTTATAACGAAACCAAGCTCTCGAAGAACTCTCCGAGAGCCTATCATTCTATTACATGTCGTTCTTGGCATCCGCCTTTTGCTGAAACGGCTCACTTTCAATAATAAACCGCTCATGCGTGCCTTCCCCAATCAGGCCTTTTTGATCATACGCTTCAACCTTAAAGACCAGCTTTCTGCGGTCCACTTCTACTAGCTGAGTATTGCATGTAACTTTCATGCCAAGTGGTGTTGCCGCAACATGAGAAATATCAATCTTGGTTCCTACCGTGCCCTGACCTTCCTCAAGATAAGACTGTACACTTTCTGATGCAGTCTTTTCCATAAGTGCAATCATTGAAGGCGTTGCAAATACGTCCAAAAGGCCGCTTCCTACAGCCTTTGCTGACGTTTCTTTGCTAACTACCAGTTCCTGTGTTCCTTTAATACCCGTTTCCATCTTGTTCCTCCTGCAGTCTGAATCTATTTGCTTCGATAGTAGTTAATCAGGCATCCTTTCAGGATAATATCACGTTCATCATCTGTCATATCTCCAAGAGATACCGTAAATTCGTTCATCTCGTCTCCCTTGATGACATATACTTTGATCTCTTCTGTCTTGTCTTCTACCGCCTTGCGAATACCCGGTACAAACAGATAATCGTAGTTTTCAAATGGAAGATCTCCTTCCTTAATCAAAAACGGAAGCATACCCCAGTTAATCAGATTAGAACGATAACGCTTTGTCGCATATTCGTTTGCAATATTTGCCCAGCCGCCAAGCACTTTCTGACAAGATGCTGCCTGCTCGCGAGCCGAACCATCACCTGGTTTCACTGCAAATATGGTACTACCGAATCCGATATTACCCTCGCCCACATCCGGATAAG
Source organism: Eubacterium oxidoreducens (assembly GCF_900104415.1). Classification (GTDB taxonomy): domain Bacteria; phylum Bacillota; class Clostridia; order Lachnospirales; family Lachnospiraceae; genus Eubacterium_C; species Eubacterium_C oxidoreducens. The sequence goes on from NZ_FMXR01000016.1 coordinate 58,680, forward strand.
TCTTTCGAATCGTTTCCATAACCGGTTTTACTTCTTCGAAAGCCTCAAGCGGACAGGAACCTGCTTCTACTGCCTTTTGAGCTTTTTGAATTTCTTTTGCTTTCCCTACATATGCAGGATCTTTTCTTGAAAGTGTAAACTCTGCAAGGCCAAGCGGATTAGAACGATATGAAGATGTCTCTCCGGATGGAATCAGTTCATCTGTTGTCGTTACCGGATCGTGAATCTCACTGACTACTTTCAGTACCAGATTCTCAGGAAGCGGACTCATCTTTGGCCAATCCTTGATATTTGGACCAAATTTTACTTCTACAGAAGAATCTGCTACGCCCTTGCTGTCAAATACTCTATTTTCATAAATCTTTTTATCAAAGAAATATTTTGGATTCGCATAATTTACATCAAGATCTGTTGCCGGTGTTAAGTATCCCTTATTCGCAGCTGTTGCGGCAATTGATCTTGCATCCATCAGTGCAACCGATGCAATCTGTCCGCTCTGAAGCTTAGAACCTTCTCTGTTCGGGAAGTTTCTGGTGGAATGTCGGATAGAAAATCCGTTGTTGGCAGGCGTATCTCCGGCTCCGAAACATGGTCCGCAAAATGCCGTCTTAAGAATTGCTCCCGTCTCCATAAGCGTTGCTGCACTTCCATTCTTTACAAGTTCCATATAGATTGGCATACTTGCAGGATATACGCTTAACGTAAATTCATCCGATCCGATACTTGCTCCCTTTAAGATATCTGCTGCTGCGCAAATATTCTCAAATCCACCACCGGCACATCCGGCAATAATTCCCTGATCTACATATAACTTTCCATCGCGAACCTTATCGGTTAGTTTAAAGTCTACGGCTCCATCTAAACTTACAAGTGCTTTCTTCTCACAATCTGCAAGAATATCCATAAGATTAGCATTGACCTCTTCGATGGTATATGCATTACTTGGGTGGAATGGCATTGCAATCATTGGCTTAATTTCACCTAGATCAATCTCAATCATGCCATCATAATAAGCAACTTCTCCCGGATTTAATTCTTTATAATCTTCGACTCTTCCATGAATATCATAAAAGTCTTTAATTTCATTGTCAGTCTGCCAGATTGAAGAAAGACAAGTTGTCTCGGTTGTCATAACATCGATTCCAATTCTAAAATCTGCACTTAAGTTCGAAACGCCAGGTCCAACAAATTCTAAGACTTTGTTCTTTACATATCCATTTGCAAATACAGCTCCAATCAAAGCCAATGCCACGTCCTGTGGACCTACTCCGATCTGTGGCTTTCCTTTTAAGTAAACACCGACAACACCCGGCATTGCGATGTCATAAGTTCTGTTAAGAAGCTGCTTAACCAGCTCCGGTCCACCTTCTCCCATTGCCATGGTTCCAAGTGCTCCGTATCGTGTATGTGAGTCTGAGCCAAGAATCATCTTACCGCCTGCTGCAAGCATTTCTCTTGCGAACTGATGAATAACCGCCTGATGAGGTGGTACATAGATTCCGCCATATCTTTTGGCGCATGAAAGTCCAAACATATGATCATCTTCATTGATGGTTCCACCTACTGCACAAAGTGAGTTGTGACAGTTGGTAAGTACATATGGAATCGGGAACTTTTCAAGTCCTGATGCTCTTGCTGTCTGAATAATTCCGACAAATGTAATATCATGAGAAGTTAACTTGTCAAATTTAATCTGAAGATTCTCCATATTGCCGGATGTATTATGGTCTTTTAAAATCCCGTATGCAATCGTCTGCTCTTTTGCAGCTTCCTTGGATACGGCTTTTCCCGTCTTCGCCTGAATGGCTGCCTGTGCATCCGTGGTTTCGTCAATAATTTCCGTTCCACCAATCAAATAGGCTCCCTTATCGAATAATTTCATGTTCTTGTCTCCTCGCTTTATTGTTTATTCAGATGATATCTGCTTATTACAGCATAACTCATGCTTTATTATAATTAGGGCATGTTCAAATTTCAAGTGGCAAACACGCCCCGGACATCAAAAGCAAATCGTTTATCCCGATTAGAGAAAAAACAAAGAGCCAAATGGTCATTTCTTACCATTTAGCTCTGTCTTCGCTCATCTAGGCTTCATCCTTGCCCGCTTCTTCTTTCATGATTTCATTTACTTCATCCGCCAGATTTTCAAGAGGATCTTGTGCATAACTTCTGTGATCAATCGCTGCCTCATTGATGTGTATTTCCTCATCAAAATCATCAAGCAATTCCTCATGCTTTTCCTTTTTCTTCTTGCCGCGGCGACCTAGGAATCCGCCCCACTCGAAGCTTTCATTTTCTTCTTCCTCTTTTGCTTTTTCTTTTTCTTCTTCTTCCTTCTTCTTATCTTCGTCTAACGTACCGTTCTTCCATTTAAAATAATTTGCATTTTGATTAACCGTAACTTCTGCTGCTTCTACTTTTGGTGCTTCTTCCTCTTCGTTTCCGCTGTCCGTCTCCTTAAGCGACATACCGGTACGTTCAAAGTAATCTTTATTGACCTTCACTTCAGGCTTATTGACCTTCTTATCACGACTTGTCATCGCCATAATCTGCTCTCGTTCTTTTCTCGCCTGCGCTTTTCTCTTTTCAAGCTGTGCATTTCTCTCTTCAATCAGACGGAAATAGGTCTTTGCATCTGCCATATCCTGAAGCTGTTCGGTAAGTTCAGACTGGTTCTCACGAATCGTTTCTTTCTGACTCATGAGCAGATCCTGTGTCTGCTTCAGGATTCTTTCTACCTCCTCATTCGCCCGGTCAATACTTTCTTGCACATGATGTAGGGACTCGTTCGTGTATAAAACAGATGCTGCATACACATCCTCTGCTCGCTTTTCGGCCTCTAAAATCATACGCTCACCTTTGCGCTCGGCCTCTCTGCGAATCTTATCCTTGCTCGCCTGTGTCACATCATGTTCATCCATCATCTCATATACATATACATTTAACTGGTTTAAAAGCTGAAATGTCTTCGCCTTGTCAACCAAAATCTGATTTTCATCACCTTTTAAGTGCTTGCTATTTGCAAACATTACATGAATCTCTCTTAAAACTCTTTCTAATTTATCCTGAGTACTCATCTGTCCATGCTCTCCTTAAAAATTTTCTTCCTTTGTTATTCTATCATTTTGTGTTCAAATCGGATATATCTTTTTCCTTAATTTTCCATTAGTTTTTTCCTCTTTTTTTGATTGCATCTTTTTTTAATTTTGCTACAATAAGAGATACTATATAGTTTGATTGTCAAAGGAATTTTTTATTATTATGGATCTTGTAAAAACATATGGTGACATCATAAAATCCGCTGCTAAAAAGCATCCTCGCAGGGCATTTCATTTGATTAATACCGGGCTTAAGCTTGAAACCTTCCGAACGAAACACCTTGCCGACAAACGGATGCCTCTGGCCTATCAGCATTTAAACACGATGGGTATGGAGCTTTCGCTTCGCGCCTTATCAGACCCTGCTCACTGCGCGTGGACAAACCTGTTCACTCCGGTCGAGCTGTTTCAGTGCTTTGACTACAATTGTCTTTCTATTGAATTTTTGGCGTCTTATATGGCCGGTTTCAAGATTGAAGATTTCTTTATCGATAAGAGCGCCGAGCTTGGAATTGCCAACACCTTATGCTCCTATCATCGCTCTTTTCTTGGTGCTATCACCTCCGAAGTCTTTAAGCCGGCAGGTTTTGCCACCACGACATCGATGGTCTGTGACGGTAACATTGCCACCTTTCGCTATCTGTGTGAGCGTTATGATATTGAACATTTCTTCCTGGATGTTCCGACCAAATATTCTCCACGCGCCGTTTTATATCTAAATGAACAACTTCGAGAACTTATTTCGATTCTCGAAAGAAAATCCGGAAAAAAATTTGACATTGATCGTCTTCGCGAAATCCTAGAGCGCGAAAATCAATCGTTTGCCTTATATGATTCTTTTTTATTAAAACAAATCGGAAAATACTATCCGACTACCGTTACACTATCGATGTTTATGCTACTTGCCACGCATCTTTGTATCGGCTCTGATAAGGTACTTTCCTTCTTTCAGGAACTCAATGAGCAAATCGAGAAGGCTCCGGATTGCGATGGCATCCGAATCATGTGGGGTCATCTATTTCCGTTCCATGATGAAACGATGCGTTCTATGTTTAATTACTCAGATCGCTACTTACTTCAGACTACGGAAATGCATTTTTCTTCTCAGCACCCACTAGATGTTTCAGACCCGTTAACTGCGTTGTCTAAGAAAATGATTTGCAATGTCTACAATCAACCGTTTGATGCCAAAATTAAAATGATAGAAAATCTTATGATGCGTTATCAGTCCGAAGCTCTTATTCATTTTTGCCATTGGGGATGCCGTCAATCCTGTGGCGGTGTACAACTGCTTAAAAAACGTATGCAAGAACTTGATATCCCTATGCTGATTATTGACGGAGATGCGCTTGACAGAAGAAGCGCATCTTCCGGTCAGATCCGCACAAGACTTGAGGCATTTTATGAGATTGTCGAATCCAATAGGAGGTCCGGATTATGATTGGTTATTTATGTAAATATGCTCCGGTTGAAGTGCTAAGTGCCCTTGGCGCTACTATGCACCAAATCTGTCCGAATGTGAAAAGTTTTCCACATGCCGACACACTTATGCACGCCAATCAGTGTTCATTTGTCAAAGCCGTCGTAGAGGATTTCATGGAAAATGATTATGAGGGTCTTATCTTAACCTCTTGTTGTGACAGTACTCGGCGTCTCTATGATGCGCTAAGTTCTAATTTCCCGGATAAGTTCATTTACCTGCTTGATCTTCCTCGTAAAGTCAATGATTTTTCGGAATCCTTATACCTTGATGAGATTCTGGCGATGATAGAAGCTTATGGTAAATTCACCGATACATCTTTTTCAATCTCTGAAATGGAAGAAGCTCTGCATCGTATTTTATCCATACAAGAAACGTCGGATTGCCACCCGGCTCATCCTACTGCCACCATCGGACTTATGGGTGCGCGTCCACACCCACAAATACGTGAAATGATAGCGCAACAAAATATCAGGATTGCCTTTGATCTTACCTGTACCGGATTGATTCGTCAGTTTCCTTGTAAAGGGCAGGACGTTTTAAAATCCTACGTTCATCAACTTTTAAATCAAATGCCTTGCATGCGTATGATAAATGCCAGTAACCGCCAAAACTATGTGCGAGGTTTTGATGGCCAACTTGATGGTATTGTCTATCATACCATTCAATTTTGCGATTTATATTCTTATGAGTATGCCGCCATGAAAGATGACCTTGCAATACCGGTTCTCTCCATGGAAACAGATGCCACCACACTTTCTTATGGACAGGTTCGAACGCGAATGGAAGCTTTTTTTGAGTCTATTTCGCACAAACCTTCCATCCAAATTATGAGTAAAGGAACAGATACTATGTATGTACTTGGTATTGACAGCGGTTCTACTTCTACTAATGCTGTTATTTTAGATGAAAAAAAGCAAATAGTCGCATCTTATGTGACACGTACCGGTGCTAAAGCCACTGATTCTGCGCTTCGTGCGGTTAAAGAAGTCTTATCGCTTGCACATCTAAAAAAAGAGGATTTGTCTCGCATTATCTCGACGGGGTATGGCCGCGTCTCCCTTCCTTTTGCTGATGATACCATAACGGAAATCACCTGCCATGGTAAGGGCGCCTTCTTCTTAAATCCTTCTGTCCGAACCATCTTAGACATTGGCGGCCAGGATTCTAAAGCAATTCGACTCAATGACAATGGCGATGTCATTGATTTTGTCATGAATGATAAATGTGCGGCCGGCACCGGTCGTTTTCTTGAGATGATGGCACGTTCATTGGAAATTGATCTGGCGTCTCTTGGTCGTCTTTCTCTAGCTTCCAAAGAAAATCTTACCATCTCTAGTATGTGCTCGGTCTTCGCCGAATCAGAAGTCATCTCTTTGATTGCGCAAAATAAAGAAACCGCGGATATTGCCCGAGGTGTTGTTCGTTCCATTGCTTCTAAATCGATTTCTTTAATTAAGCGTATAAATCCGGCTCCGGGCTATATGATGACCGGCGGCGTTGCTCAAAATGAGGGTGTTGTTCTCGAGCTTAAGGAACAGCTTGGTGAAGAAATCTATCTTCCACCATCCCCTGAGATTGTCGGAGCCTTAGGTGCTGCGATTTTGGGACTTGAGCAGTAACTGTGCGGCTATAAACCAGAGGTTTTGTGACAAAATCCTCTAATTTGACCTTTAAAAGTTACAATTCAACTCGACTCTTTGAAGATAAACGAGCCTTTGACGAAAGATAAGAAAATCAGCGTGTCCGCAAGATTGCTTGCAGACGCGCTGATTATATTTGCCGAAGGTATCTCCCCTCAACGTTCCTTTGTCTTATTTAACCTTCACTTTTACTGAAATTGTCTTTGACTGAGAAGTATAAGTTCCACTATAGGCTTTACTTGTCAGCTTCACCTTCACGGTATATGTTCCCTTCTTAAGAGATTTCTTTACTGAAATCTTACCCTTAGAAGAGACCTTAATCTTCTTATTGCCCTTAACCTTGGTTGCCTTAACGCTTCCCTTAATCGCGGAAACTTTTAATTTTGCACTTTTTCCAGCTTTAACCGTTACTTTCTTACTCTTTACGGTAATCGTATTGGTAGCTTTTTTAACTGTGACTTTAATCGTCTTCGTTGCCTGTGCGTAAGCTGATGTAGCTGCTGCCTTCACAGTAATTGTTGCAGTTCCGGCTTTTTTAGCGGTAATAACACCCTTACTTGATACTGTTGCAACGCTATTATCAGAACTTGTATAGGTCAAAGCTCCCTTAGCACTTGCATTTAAAGAAAGAGACTTACCACTCTTAAGTGTTACATTGCCATCCTGTGCTGCTTTATTGCCAATTGAAATCGTCTGCTCTTGTAACGCGGTGTCTTCTTGAGAATCAGCCTTTACAATTACGGTAACTCGTTTGGTCTGAGAACTTGTCTCGCTGTTCGTCAGCTCATATTTATAATTGCCCGACGTTAATTCGGTCATCGTAACACCATCCGGAACATTGATGCTTTCAATTGTATATCCATCTGCTGCAGTGATATTGAACTTATAAGTTGTAAATGCCTGTCCTTCGATGCTTACTGCAGAACTTACCGGATTTCCATTTGTATCTTCAACATAAAATTCAAGTGGAGTTCCATCATAGAACTGTGTTGTCAGTGCAATACCGTCATCTTCCTGCTCTGACTCTTTTACTGTGGATTTTACAAATGTAATATTGTCACCAATGTTTGCACCATCTGCAATATCAAGTGTTCCATAATAGTAAATGGTGACATCATTTTCCGATGTGATGGACGCATTTGCCGCAACACTGACATTGTTTAGATAACATGCATTAGCTTCTCCATTAGTTCCATCTGCCAAGTCAACAGTCCAAGAAGATCCGCTTTCTAATGTTACATTAACCGGATTATTAATCTGTTCATTTGCTACATTGTATAAAGAACCTATCATTTCATACTCGCCGGTTTCTGTTGTTGATGTACGATAGTCGCCTTCTGTATTACATGTGATAGTGGTTCCATTTGCAACTCGATCTCCATTTTCATCTACATGATAACCATAAGAAGAAGAGATGGTACCCGTCAGACTTGAACCATTCTCAATCGTCAGATTGAGAGCTTCAGAATTATTGTAAATGTTGTTCCACACATTTCCGGTATATGCCTTAGAACCTGTTAATGTTACGTTCGTATCGCCTGCGATTGCAGTTGCTCCGGAAGTGGCTTTATCACCGGTATCATTAATTGTATAAGAAGTGGTACCAGGGTTTCCTGCATCATCTGATTCTACAAGTTCTACCAATGTGCCACCATAATTGTTGCTTCCGGTATAATTAACAGTTGCATTGTCTAATACGACATTTGTATATCCGGCATTTGCTGCACCTGATTTTACCTGTACCGCGGTGTCACCCGCATTTACCGTAGAATCTTTTATGCTAATAGTTCCACCTGCATTTTGCTGTGTCATAACAGCAATTCTTCCTGCATTCAAAATAGAATCTGTATAATATGCTGAGGATGTACTAGAAGCCATAATCTGTACATAATCATCGCTGTAGAATTGCACATCGTCAAATTTATCCCATACACCGGAGTCTGCATATGCCACATATCCGGATCCTCCCTGGGTAAAACCATACGTTGTTCCATTTACTTCTTTCGTTGCAGTATACGACTTGTCATTATCCGCTGCTTCTACGGTTCCGATTCCGGCAATTACATTGCTTACATCAAGTGCATAAGTTCCTGTCTGTGAATAAGATGTTCCAGAATCCGTTGACAATACACCCCATCCGGAAGATGCAATCAAAGAATCGGTGTAAATTCCCTGTCCTGATCCGAGGATGTTCGTGGCTCTTACAACGCCTTCAATTCCAAGTGCAAATGGTGTACGCTTCATCATCGGTACTACCAAAGCATTGTATTCGGCCGTTGTATCATCTGTCTCTTCCGTGTATAACACGGAGTCATCAATCTTAAGAATTCCGTTTTCTTTTGCAGCTGCCGCTGTTCGAATAACACCTTCTGTAAAGATTGTACTATCTGTAATATCTACTTCCGAAGATCCCGCTGCTAATACAGTTGCCGCTTCTCCCTGGAAATCATTTGCACCATCTCCATTTGCCGTCAGCGTTGCATCATCAATCGCTACCTTTGTATCCGTACCATCCTCCGAACTCGAATCATCTGCAATAATTCCGTTCATGAATGCGGTATCAAGATTCATGATTCCATTTACCGTTATGGTTCCATCTTGCTCACTTGTTATCTGTGAGTCTGCGATCAGCGCTGAAATAGATTCTGTTTCATCAACTTCCCCATCGTCAACTTTAAGCGCAGAGCGATATGTATACTGTGCTGTCTGTCCTGCCATATTTCCAAACTTTGCCATTTCAGAATATGCTTCAGAACCTGCAGTTTCATAGAATGTAAATGCAGTTACGTTAAGCTGTTCCCCGCTCTCAACATAATCAAGAATATCTACAGCACTGTTTGCTTCCTGACCATACTTAACCATTGTCAAGACCCCATTATTGGTCGTTTCAATTGTTTCTAGTTTTGTGGTTCCATCAGCTGAGTATACATCCACCGAAACAATATTAGATGATGCGGATGGCGAATTTATCCAATCATTTTCCGTTGCACTCGTTGCCACGTACTTGTCTCCATACTGTGGATTCTTTAATACCACTGTGCCCGCCGCTATCGAATCTGCGCCAAATGCATGCTCCACAGCCGCACTCGCTGTATAAGATTGCTGCGTATCATCAGCTGCATAAGCAAAACTTGATGTTCCCATTGATGCAATTAATGCAGCTGCAAGTACCAGACTTGCCTTTTTAAACCTCATAAAATTATTACCTCCTCTAGCTTTTTCATTGCTACCTTTATTTCGTAGCCTTATCAAAAGTATAGGCGGTATACATTGCTTTTTTGAATGTCCTTTTATGCGAAAAAAGTAATATTTTCTTCGAAATTGCATCAACATATCAAACATCCAAAAACACCTCACCTTTCGACAAAAGTACCCCTTTTACCGAAAGGTGAGGTGTTTTTATATTCTATTACATTTTCAGTGCATCTATCGGTTTTAACTCTGCTGCCCTATATACCTGATAAAGACTACTGATTACAGAAACGATGATTGCAAATATTAATAATCCCACACATAACAATATATTTAGTTGTACAGATGTCATCGACAAATCATATTTTTCATAAAGAAGAATTGATGCGACTATGTTAACAATCATCGCCACAATTCCGCTTGACACTCCTATCATTACACAATCAAATCGTAGCACTTTTTTTATTTCTTTTTTTCCTACTCCAAGAGATTTTAATATACCAATTTCATAAATACGGTCGTGAATCGATATTTTTAAATAAGCATGAATTAAAGAGTAGGCCAATACAATGGATATACCGCAGATTATTGTAAACAGCATTTTCCAAATCTGCGTACTTCTGGATACTTCTACAAAACGATTTTCGTAATTTGACTCATAGTAATAATTTTGTCCAATTTCAGAATTTGCAAGATTCTTCAGACTTGAAACATCAGTTGCATAACACTGTGCTGCGACCACAGAATTTTTTAATACTGTTGCTTGCATTTTCTCCGAACCATATATTCGAATATCATCTTCGTCATGTATACCCACTATCTTGCAATTGTTCATACCCCCGGATTCCATTATATAATCTTGCCTCAACACTTTATCCGCCATTTGCATTGCCTCTTCATCTTTTTGAAGCAACTGATCAAGGGTAAAAGATTCATATTCCCCTGTCATTGATGAGTAGATTTCTCTTGCCTGATCAACGCTAATTACAATTTCATTTTCTTCTGTTGGCTGTGAGCCATACACGATATTGGAAGCTTCCCCTTTCATCAACTTTCCGCTTGTTGTTTCTGTACAAACATTATCATCAGACTCTAAAGATTCCTGGCTATATATATACACATTTGAAGATTCCTTTTGCTTTTGCAATACAGAATTATTAGAAATATAAGTTAGATAGACTCCATCTACATTACTTATATGATTAACTCCCACAATAGTATATGTGTATTCTTCAAAGTCCTGATCACATAGAGTAATTTGCTCTCCAATTCCATTACCTGCGTAATATTCATCCGCCAAATCTTCTCCGATAATAATCTGATCATCTTCTTGAATATAATCGCCTTCCAAATTTCCTGTCATGATACGATTTTCAAAATACGAGTCTATTATTATTTGTTTTACAGACACTTCTTTCTCGCCATTTTCAACAAAAAATTCAGTATCTGAAACCGGAACAATTTCTTCAAACATCTCGGAATCTTCTAATTCCTGCAAAAACTCTTCTGATATTTCTTTGTCTGATGTCTCCGAAAGATTAGTTGCTATTTCTTCACTCAATTTGTCCTGTTCATATACCGTAACCAAATCCATATCATAATACGTATTGTCCAGTTTATCAACCGATACACTTACAGCATTTGACATAAAAGCACTTATTCCCAGCAACCCTATCGCTAATCCAACCGTAATCATCATAGCTATAAACTTGCCTCTATATTTCGTCAAATTATTTAACGATAATCTCTTTATATTCGAAATAGAAAGCTTTCCTATTTGATTTATTTTTCTTATTTCCGTTTTTTTTCTCTCATCATGGCGCAAGCTTTGATGACTTTTTATCTTACCATCACAAAGTTCAACTATCTCGTCTGCATATACTTGTGCCATCTCTTTATTATGCGTTACAACCACAACAATTCTTTCACTTGATATTTCTTTTAATAATTTGAATACCATCTCTGTATGATGTGAATCCAAACTTCCAGTTGGTTCATCCGCCAAGATGATTTGTGATTTTTTAATTAACGCTCTTACCAACGCAATTCGTTGTTTTTCCCCTCCACTTAATACATCAACCTTTTCGTCTGCTAACTGAAGTACATTTAACTTTTCTAGTGCTGTATAGATATCTTCTTCCGTTATTTGGTCTTCTGACAAATCTTTCATCAGCAACAAATTTTCCATAACCGTAAGACCGGGTATCAAATTGTAGTCCTGAAAGATAAATCCAATATATTTTCCAGTATACTGTTCCACATCCTTAATATTTATTTTTTTTCCATCTAAGAGAAGTGAAATTTCTCCCTGATTTACCCGGTCCAATCCACCAATCAAATTAAGCAGTGTACTCTTACCAGAACCGGAATCTCCTATTATTACGGTCATCCCCTGCTTTAATTCCAAAGATATATCCTCTATAATTATTTTCGTTTTTACCTCTCGTTTTATATTATCTACTAGTATCATCAAACTTCCCCTCTCAGTTTTTTCAAGTAATAATAACTTCTCACATCTACTATTGTAGCATTTGCAAAGTTAATATTCTTCTCAATTTTTATATTTGAACTAGTTGATAAAAATGCATGTATGTAAAAAGTTTTTTCCTATAATTCAAAAACAGAAAGAGAACTATTGTCTCTTCCTGTTAACATTTAAAAATATGTTCACTGTTTACAATTCAATTTCGATGGTTCGCCCAACCGGAGAATATTGATAATACCTAACCCCGGCCGCATCGAGCATCTTCTTCGACGCGATTGTGCTCGGCTCCATGATATACTTATCATTCTCGTACACAATCGTCTTAATGCCACTTTGAATAATCGCTTTCGCACACTCATTACAAGGAAACATCGAAACATAAATCGTAGCTCCCTCCAAGCTGCCACCGCGATAATTCAAGATCGCGTTCAGCTCGCTATGCGTCACATAAAAATATTTATTATCTAAAGGATCTCCCTCACGTGCCCACGGAAATTCATCATCCGAACACCCCTTCGGAAATCCATTATATCCCATCGAAAGAATCTTATGATCTTCACTTACAATACAAGAGCCAACCTGTGTATTTGGATCTTTTGATCGCATACCGGACAGCTTGGCTACTCCCATAAAATATTCATCCCAAGATATGTAATCTTGTCTTTTATCACTCATAATCTAATTTCTCCTTAACCATAGAGATCATTTAGCTTGTCTGCTAACTTTTGCAGACTTTTTGTCAACGTTTCAAAACACAAGCCATAAGATTGAAGCGAACCACCATATGGATCCATAATTTCCAGCTCATCTCCAACATATTCGGTCAAAACATGCACAAATTGAAAATCATAATTATCGATAATCTGCTGTTTATCTTCTGCCTGCATGGTAAACACCAGCGTATCTTCCGTAAGATCTTCCTTTGTCAGTTGTCTAGACTGATAATCTTCCAACTGCAAATCATTGCTGATCATGACGGCTTCTGCTTTCTGGTTTAAAGGTTCCGGAAATAATACAACCAGACCTCTTGCCATAATCTCAACCGGAACTGCCAGCTTCATCTTTGAAAAAATTGCCATCGCCATCGGCGCTCTACATGTTCCGCTATGACAGACGAATATGATTCTTTTCACTACTTTCAAATTATTTCTCCTTGTTCTTACACATCCACAATCTGTCCCCCGGCGGCCTTTTTCAACCGATTCATGATTGCCCTTCCAAGACCTGTTTCTTCAATCGCCTCACTGTAAATAATATCTGCCTTCTTATCATCACAAATGCGAAGTACAGAAAACAGATTTGCTGCTATCTCCTGCATATCATTTCCAAGCACAAGATGTTCCATATGTGCATAATAGTTCTCATTGCATTTAAGACATAACACACATACTTTCTTACTATCTCCATGCTCAAACGCTTTCGTTTTAATATATTCTGCTACACGTTTACGGTTTCCCCGCACAATTGTAAGTGCTCCTCCGGGTGCATAATGTCTATACTTCATCCCCGGTGCCTTAGGCTTAACCTTCGAATCTGATGCAATAATTCCCGGATCTATACGAACTTCACCAATGATGGGTTCAAAATCTTCTACCGTTAAAAACCCGGGTCTCAGTATCGTGGGAATTGGCGCCGTAAAATCTATAATTGTTGACTCTAGCCCTATTCCTACACTTCCTCCATCTACAATCATCGGAATCTTTCCATTCAAATCCTCTTCAACATGAGACGCTTTTGTCGGTGAAGGACGCCCAGATGTATTGGCACTTGGTGCGGCGATAAACCCTCCACTTCGCCGAATTAATTCCAGCGCCACCGGATGCGATGGCATTCTAACTGCAACGGTATCCATACCGCCTGTTGTGGAGTCCGGCACACACGAACGCTTATCAAATATCATGGTAAGCGGCCCCGGCCAGAAATGCTCTGCTAAAGAATATGCCTCATTCGGTATATTCTTTGCAATCTTGCTCAAATCCTCAATTCTGCTGATATGCACAATTAAGGGATTATCCGATGGTCGTCCCTTTGCCGCATAAATCTTTTGTGCGGCATCAGACTGTAAAGCATCGCCTCCAAGTCCATATACTGTTTCTGTTGGAAATGCTACAAGCCCTCCGTCTTTCATAATTTTTGCGGCCTCTTCTAGCTTTTGCAGATCCTGTTCACTTCCAATTGTTACTAACTTTGTTATCATTTATGCCATCTCGCTATTATTTTGAAGCTTTCTTGGCAGTTGTTGTTGCTGCTTTTTTTGTCGTTGTTGCTTTCTTTTCGGTTGTATCCGACTTCTTCGTTGTTGCTTTCTTTTCGGTTGTATCTGACTTCTTCGTTGTTGCTTTCTTTGAAGTCTCTGATTTCTTGGTGGTTGATTTCTTTGTTGTCTTTTTCTTAGCCGGAGCATTAATCAACTCTTTTATCACCACTAAATCTTCAGGATTGCCCTGCACATGAATACGGCCTTCCTGGCTTGCTGCTACCGGATCGCTGCTGCCATCAAAGATTGCAATAATCTCATCTGCCGTTGCTACAATCTTCAAATCATGATCGTAGTATTCATATGGCTGAACATCTACTTTTCCCTTATTTAACTCTACATAGAATGCGCCATGTCCCTCTCCGATAATATCAATTTCATACGCAATATGTTCCTTTACCTTCTTAGCATCCAGTCCCGTTGAAACCTTCGTAATCTTTTCTACAATTTCCTCAAATGTCATACGATTTCCCTCCTTCTATAAATCGTCATAGCGCCATTCTTTTGCCCCTAATTATAGCCAATTTTATGCACTTTTACAACCTTTTACACATACAAAAGGCTCCCATACAGGGAGCCTTTTGAAAAAAGAGGGTACTATTACGTCAAACTATTCCTTTGCTGTCTCTCGTTTGGGAATACTTCGCCTTGGCGATAAGATCTGGAAACCTGTCTTGGCATATAAAGTTCCCATAATTCCCTGCGGCGCAATCATAATAACTACGATTGCAATGATGCCTAAAACGATATTCGACATACCCGGATAATTATACATAATCTGCGTTATAATAACATAGAGTATGGAACCAACAATTGGTCCTTCCATGGTTCCAAGACCACCGATAATTACGGCAAATGTCATCGCAATTGTCCAGTTGATAGAAAATCCGGTTGATGGATTGATATAGGCTGTCTGCATATATTGTGCTCCACCTATAAGTCCCATCATAAAGCAGGCGATTACATAACATTTTAATTTCGTCTTGTAAATTTCAACACCCATGGTTTCAGCTGCTGACGCGCTATCACGAATCGCCATAAGCGCAAGTCCAATCTTCGTTCGAAGAAGGAAGAATACTACAAATGTTGCAAGAACAGCCATAATAAGAGCCGTGATATAAAGCTGCTTTCCATTCATTCCAAATACCGTGTTGATACTCCAATCTTTTGCATAATCAACGAATTTCCAGTTAGAGAAAAATACGTTTAATGCTTCTGCAACAATCCAGGTACCAATGGCAAAATATACACCCGACATCTTAAAGATTGCCGGCGATACCGCCAGACCGAACAGTGCACAGATGACCGCTCCAATGATAATGGAAAGAAAAATATTCATTCCATATCTTACGGATAGAATCGTCAATGTATAACCACCGATTCCGATAAATGCTTGCATACCAAGCGAAAGCATTCCTGCATATCCGCCAAGAAGATTCCACATCTGGCTCATTGCCAGATACAGACACATCAGTGTCAAAATATTAAGTAAGTTTGGGCTTCCCGCTGCTGGAATTACCGCGAATAATACTACTAAAATAACAATTAATACAATAAGTTTACTTTTCTTCATAATTCGATGGCCCCCTTACTTTCTCATCGCAGATGTTGCGAATAAACCGTTTGGTCTAAGTGCCTGGATTACCAATAATACGATATAAGCAATCAGCATCTGAACACCGGAACCGAACACAAAACCACCGAGTAACTGTGCTACACCAAGCACGATACCACCGATTAGAGTACCAAACAAACTTCCCATACCACCGATAACGACTACTCCGAATGCAATAATCAGATACTGTGTACCGGACGATGGATAGAATGTAAAAGTAGATCCAACCAATGTACCTGCAACAGCTGTAATTCCCATACAGATTACCATTGCTGCCGCAAATGCTGTCTTTGTATTTACACCCATGAGCTCTGCTGCCATTGGATCATCAGAGGTTGCACGGATAGAACGACCAAAGTTCGTCTTTTGCATTACTAATGTCAAACCAACAATAATT
Source organism: Eubacterium oxidoreducens (assembly GCF_900104415.1). Taxonomy (GTDB): domain Bacteria; phylum Bacillota; class Clostridia; order Lachnospirales; family Lachnospiraceae; genus Eubacterium_C; species Eubacterium_C oxidoreducens. Next base: position 74,847 of record NZ_FMXR01000016.1, read on the forward strand.
ACCACTGCGATTATAAACGATGTCAGATAACTTGCTGAAATCGAAACATTTTCTGTTGAAACAACATTCTTTACGGACAGTGAGTTATTAATTGCCTGGTTATCCGCACTAAAGATCTTCAGCATTAAGTTAGATAAAAAGATCGATAGTCCGAATGTTACCAATAAGGCCGGAGCCTCACCTTTATCCATTACCTTGTTGACCAGGAACTGCTGTATTACAAATCCCAAAATACACATCACGATAACGGAAATAATTGTTGAAATAATCAGGTTACAACCAAGTGCTCTGGTAATTACCAATGTGATATATGTTCCCAAAATCATCAAATCACCATGCGCTAAATTGGTCAACTTCATGATACCAAATACCAAAGACATACCGATACCGATCATGGAGTATAGTCCTCCAAGGAGGATACCTGTAATAATACATTGAGCCATTTAATATGTCCCCCTTTCTGTGCTATGCGAATGAATTGATACCAAAGTATGCATCATTTACTTCATCTTCATTTAATTCGCTTGACTTACCTTCCATAACGATCTTACCTTCTAGTACGACATATGCGTAATCAGAGGCCTGCAAAGAACGTGTTACGTTTTGTTCTACAATCAACATCGTAAGACCTGTTGCCGCGATTTCTTTTAACTTATCATAAATATCATTGATAACGACCGGCGCTAGTCCAAGTGATATCTCATCACAAAGAAGAATCTTTGGCTGTGTCATGATGCCCCTTCCGATTGCAAGCATCTGTCGCTGTCCACCGGACAGATAAGTTGATTGCTGTTTTGCCTTTTCTTTCAGAATCGGGAAGAGTTTATAAACGCCTTCCAATCTTTCCATTCGTTCCGGACCCTTTGCCATATACGCTCCCATCAGGAGATTATCTTGTACCGTCATGGACTCAAAACAATGACTTCCTTCCGGTGCCATTGACAGACCTGCTTTCGCAATCTGATGCGGCTTTTTCCCGGAAATGTTTTGTCCATCAAAGATAATTTCTCCCTTTGAAGGCTTATTAAGTCCGCAAATAGTATTCATAATTGTTGATTTTCCGGCACCATTTGCACCAATTAAGGAAACAATGGTTCCAGGCTCTACATTTAATGATACGTCCCTTAGAGCAAGGAAATCGCCGTAATGAACGTCAATATCTTTTACTTCTAACAAACTCATTCGTCGTCTCCTCCTCCCATATATACCTTCTTTACTTCACTTGAATTCATGACATCTAATGGTGCACCTGTAATAACATCTACTCCATCAGCCAAAAGCATTACCCTATCTGTTCCTTCTAACATGGTTCTTATGATGTGCTCAATCCAGATGACACTTACACCCTGGCTCTTAATTTCTTTTACCAGGTTAATGATTAATCCTACTTCTGATTCCGTAAGACCTCCTCCCACTTCATCTAGCAGTAAGATCTTCGGCTCCGTAGCCAATGCTCGACCGATCTCTAAACGCTTTCTGTCAAGAAGTCCAAGCTTACCGGCAAACAAATCCAACTTATCATCCAGTTTAATTACATCCGCTACTTCTAAAGCTTTTTGTTTTGCCTCAGCTTCACTCATTCCCGCACCAAATACGCCGCCTACCATAATATTTTCAAATACAGTCATCTGCTCAAATGGTCTTGGAACCTGGAACGTTCTTCCGATTCCGCCACGGCAACGTTCTGTTACGCCTTCGTGAGAAATTTCTTTCCCTTGGAAACTAATGGTTCCCTTGGTTGGCTTCAGAATACCGGTCAGAATGTTAAGCATAACTGTTTTTCCGGCACCATTTGGTCCAATAACGCCAAGGACTTCATTTTCATTTAGTTCAAAGTTGATGCTTTTTAACACATGGTTGCTTCCAAAAGAAATGCCAAGGTCTTTTACAGTCAATACCGCACTCAATTCACATACCTCCTTGCATTTTATATTCCCTAGTTTTTAAAATCTCAGGGACGTTTCACAATCCTATGAAAGACCCTGAGATTTTATTATTGAGTCATTTTCTTTTTCTTACTGTTATTTAGTAACTTTAAGTTCAGCTGTTGTTGGGCAATCCGGAACCTGCGTATTTGCAATGATTTCCTGTGTCCAAGAACCGTCATCGTTGTAAATCCACTGTCCGGTTACAAGTGGCTGTACAGAGTAATGCTGCTCATTAAAGTCTACCTTACCGATTACCGTATCGACGCTAAGTTCGTCACAAGCTGCTGTTAACTTATCAAGATTCAAAGAACCTGCATTCTTAAGTACGTTATAAAGAATTTCTACATTTGCATAGTCATATCCACATGTAGCCGGTGCATATTCATCACCTGTAAGTTCCATCCATTTTGCTCCAAGCTCTTCACAAGTTTCGCCTGTGATAGAAGATACATATGGATGAGAAGTTGTCCACCAAACTTCTGAGCAAAGTCCGTCTGCAAGTCCATCAGCACCTGCTGCGTCAACGTCTTCTTTAAACAGTGTAGCCTTAGCTACTGTTGTAACCTTAGGCATGTAACCTGAAGATTTCAGCTGTGAATAGAATGTACCAAAGTCAGATGTAAGCATTACACCTACTACTGCGTCACAGCCTTCTGCCTTTAATGAGTTGATGATTGATGTATAGTCTGTATCACCTGAGTTATAAGCTCCCGGGTCTACAGCTTCGTATCCATTTGCTTCACAGAATTCACTGATTGCATTGATCATGGTCTGACCTTCTGTATCTGTTGCATGCATTACACCAACTTTTCCGCCGCTGATTCCTGCTGCATCCCAAGCATCCTTGAATGAATTCAGCTCGTTTTCTGTATTGAATCCTGCATGATAGCTGTACTGGTAATCTGATGTTGCCCAAGCTTCATCCGGTGTATCTACGGAAAGACAAAGTACTCCGGCACGTTCGCAAGCTGCTGCAACCGGAACGGTTGTATCTGCTGTCTTTGCAGTCAGCATAATATCAACATTCTTACTCTTGATTAAGTTGTTCGCTGCTTCCGATGCTTTTGTAGGATCTGATTCCGAATCCGCATAAACAAGCTGAATCTTCTTCGTGGTTCCATCTACTTCGATTCCACCTGCTTCGTTAATTTCATCAACTGCATATCCATACATTTCTTCGGTACCTGCACCAAATGCTGCAAGTGCACCGGTCTGTGGATATACAACACCTACGGTAATGGTGTCTCCTGATGAAGAACTCGAGCCACCTTCATTTGTGCTAGAACTGCTTGAGCTGCTCCCGCAAGCTGCAAGAGAACCAACCATCAATGCGGCTACACCTAATGCTGCAATTCTTGTTAATCTCTTTTTCATGTTTCTCCTCCTTTTTCTCTTTGGATATTCTCTTGTCGCCGTAATGGCACCCCCAATAGAATATTTCCTTTATGGTAGTTTTATTTTATAAATAATTTATAAACTTTAAAATTGGAAAATCTTATTATTTTATTTGTTATATTACGAATTTGATGCTATATGCATAGTTTTCCAGGCATTTGCCTTTGTTTATTGTGCGTTTTTGTCGAACAATAAAATAAAACACCTTTTTGCTACCATCATTTTGCCAATGGTTACAAAAAGGTGTCTACTCAGTGAAAGCATTCTTTTGCTGTTTTCATGAATTCTTCAATTGTTATATCCTTCGCCAGATATTTTCTATTATTAACTTTCCAAAGATTTTCCACGTCATGATCAAGCTGTATGCTTGAATATTTTGCAATATTTTGCTCATCTGCGATTAATTCTTCTAACTTAAGAATCTGCTTTGGTGTCTGTGCTTCTTGTTCATATTCTTTCGTAAGCATATTGATATAGCCTTGCTGCGTTACATTTAACTCATTCATCTTTTCAGCATATGACGCACAGATTTGCGCTGCAAGCGATGAGTTGTCCGAATTTGCATTTACACATAAACCAGGAGATTGATTTGGATTTTCACAGATGAGTCTTTCACTGTCTAAAAAGCTTTCCATCTCAAATCCATCTTTTCCCATGTTCTGAATCAGATGATAGATGATATCGCTACTTTCCACCATCATGACGGCTTCGCCTCCGATAAAATCGGTCACGGCCTCAGAATGGCCCTTGTCCAATGTGTTTTCATTAAAAGCTCCCGCTTCATTTAATTGTGCCAGCTTCATCGCAGCTTCTTTGAGCGTATCATAATCTGTAGTTTCCCCTGTTATATACTGCTGCCATGCATCCTCATCCAAATAATCAACCATCATATCAAGCAGGCGATTAAAGGATTCGCCTTCTTTATCTCCACATTCCATAAGCACATAATCTGTATCATTTAACTTATTATATCGTTTTATCTGCCTATTCATGGCCATAAGTTCTTCGAAGCTTTTCGGAATACTTAATCCCATCTCTTCTAACAATGATGAATTATAATAGATCACATGATATTGTCTTGGCATACAGGGTATGACATATATATTATTCGAATACTCTGTAAGACTTCCCTCTTTATAAGATAAATCGGATATGTAACTTTGAACCGGAAGACATACTTTCGCATCAATAAATTCCTGCACATATTGTCCATCCCCCAGATAAAAGATATCCGGCAATTCTCCGGTTGCTAGTGCTGTTAATAGTTTTGTATTCATCTCTGAGAGGGAATAGTTCTTTACTTCAAGATTACAATTATACTTTTTTTCCAAATCGTCCCAGCCAAATATGTAATAGTATCCCGGAATATTACCATCATAAAATGTCCACACTTCCAGCGTAGCTTTTTCCGTCTGCTGAGATGTCTCTACCATTACCGGTGACGAGCATGCTGTTACTATGAGTAATAACAGTATCACCAGGCTTATAGCGGCTAACCGTCTTTTCTTCATATCTCGTTCCTCTTCTTATTCTTCTTAAGTCGGATTGTATCATATCCCTTTTGCGATTACCATGTGTGGTTTACAAACAATTTTATGAACTGTAAAATAGAACGTGTATATGAGGGAGATACTATGAGAAATCGACGGTTATTTTATCAAATTTTCAACGGATTACCTGCTAAGGTCAGCTTCAAAAGAAGGCTGTTTATTTCGTTTGTCCTGATTTGTATTCCGGGTCTTATCGCACTAACTATTTTCTCCTATCTTCTAACCCGAACCAATACACAACGTGTCCTGTTACAATCTCAAAATTATCAAGTTGAACAGATTAACACTTCGCTTTCTTCCGTATATCAAAATACAGAATATTTATCGAGAGATCTTGTCATCAGTTCTGTTGTGCAGGATTATTTAAAAACGATTGCTTCCGGCGATTCTTCTCTTCCAAATGACACGGAACTATCCTATACCATTGATTCTTCTATCAGTAATCATGAGTATGTAGAACATATCATCATCACGACTATGAATGCGTCTTGCTATAGCTCAGCATCTGCTTACACCGATATTACTTCATTTGATAATATTAAAAAAAAATGGTGGTATAACGACATGACCGCTATCTCTAATTCTTATCAGTGGTTTACGTATGCTACATTGGATGCCACAACCTGGCGCAAACAACAACGCAAGGAAATCGCCACCCAGATTAATACCATGATGCTTGCAAGACCGATTTATGACACTTCCGATCCCTCTAAACAACTTGGGTATTTGATGATTTATCTAAAAAAGGAGTATCTGCAAAACATCTGGAACAGCGTTGATTGGGGACATAGCACGAATATTTACGTTTTTGATGAAAATCAAAACCCAATTGATTCTAATCTTCCACTGACGGACTATTCCATGCTTATCGACAAGTATCATTTGCAAAATGATTCTAGACTTATTACTTACAATAACCATAACTATATCTATTCTTCTCTCCCTACGGGATTTGATAACTGGTATACGGTTATGATTACGCCCTATGCCGAACTAGACCATTCTTTGACTAATGTTTTCATCACCGTACTTATTATGATTGCGGCTTTAATTGTATTAATTGCTTTTTTATCTAGCAAAAGTGCTTCTAATATGTCTCGGCCGATTATCGTTTTGTCTGATATTATTAATGCTTATCATGGTCCTAACAGTACTCGTGATGAGAAACTTATTGCGACTTATCTTGAACGTAGTGATGAAATAGGGGAAATTTATCGTTCCTATATGCAGCTTGAAGATCGAATGCAAAGTCTGATTGAAGAGGTTTATGTCAAGACACTTGAAAAAAAGGACGCGCAGCTTGCCCTTTTGCAAAGCCAGATCAATCCTCATTTTCTGTATAATACGCTCGACTCTATCAATTGGCTTGCGCTAATGAATCATCAAGATGAAATCTCCCAAATGATTACGGCTTTGTCTAACACATTTCGCTTAAGCCTTATGAAGGACTCCGAGTATTATGTACGTCTTGATCAGGAAATAGAGTACATCAAAAGCTATTTGGTATTACAAAAATTTCGTTATGATGACAGACTTCATTATTCCTTTGAATTACCTAACCATCCGCAAGATTATGAAATTCTTCGTTTTGTTCTGCAACCAATTGTCGAAAACAGTCTTAAACATGGCATCGATCGCCTCCCAAACGGTGGTCATCTGTTAATTCGAATTCGCATTGAAGATGATATGATAGTTGAAGTCATCAATGATGGCGATCAAATCAATCTTTCTAAGATGGATAAGCTTTTAGTCTATCAACCAGAACGTTCAGAGCTCATTGCATTTATGGACGAAGGTTATGGCGTTCAAAATATTTACCGGCGTATTAAAATCGTATGCGGAAATAAATATGGCCTGCGTTATTCTATTGCGAATAAGCAGACCATCTGTACGATTCATCTTCCGGTTAAGAAGCCTGACTGCGAAAAGCCGACAACGTAACTCCGGTATGTTTTTTAAAAATTTGTGAGAAATATGCGTAATCATTATATCCCACAGCTTCTGCGACTTCGTACATTTTCAGGCTTCCTTCTTTTAGTAGTTCCTTTGCCCTTTCTATGCGAAGTCCGGTCAGATAATTGACAAATGTAATATCCAATTCCTTCTTAAATAAATTGCTAAGATAATTCTTACTGATTCCTATCGCATCTGCTACATTCTGAAGCGATAGGTTTTCTTTATAATTTTCTTCCATATAAGCCAGTGCATCAGCAATAATCTTATTAGAGGTCATTGTTTGATTCGAATTCATTGCCTTTGCCAGTTTTACGGATACCTCATAGGATAATTTCTTTTGATCTTTTAGCGTTGGATACTCTTTTTGCATTTGTTGCAAATCCAATAATGCAATCTTCACAATCTCTGGCTTTGCATCAATTCGAATCTGCTGTTGGTAAATTCGAAGAAGAATTAAGAATGTTGTAGTCCCGGTTAGATAATAACTCATATTAGCCGGGTTTTTCTGCACCTGCTCATAAATCTTATCGACAGCTTCTGCGATTTGCCGATCCTCAGCACTTACTAAAATTCTTTGGAACAATGCTTCTATCCGATCATATGGTATCAACAATTCATTTGCATACGACCCATCCTCTATGTTCTCCGTCGGATCTTCCACATTTGCCTCCTGCAAAAAGATTGCCTTAATACACTCATTTCTTGCTTGAAAGACATGATGCAATCCTTTATGTATCCTGCTGATTCCGGCAACAAGATGAATGCCGGCTTCCTTATATTCTGCAATCAAAGACTGGATATCGCGTTCCATCGGTTGATAGATCTTTTGAATTACTCTCGTGGTATCCCCGATCAAATCTTCATGCTTCTTATCCGGATAAATCAGCCACGCAATACTTTCATCAAGCATAAACTGTTCAATATGACCATAGTTTTGTAATCTCTCATTTGCTTTTGATACAAGCGTTCCCATTTCTGACAGATAATCATTTCGAAATTCCATATGATACGTCTCTAACTTTATCATGATAAATGGCGTGTTTTGCGCGTCTATTTCAAGGTCTCCCTTTAACATCTGATAAAGCTGATCATCAAACAGATTATCCTCTGCTATCGAAATAAAAAATCGATTCTTTAGTTCCGCCTTATTTGTCTGTATCCATTTGTTAACAGAAAATGTATAGTTCATCTCTGCCTGCTTTTTTGTGATCTTGTCATGCATCTTTTTCAGCATCTGACTAAAAGCATCCTTTTCAATCGGCTTTAACAAATAATCGGCTACACCAAGCTTCAATGCCTCCTGTGCAAAAACGAAATCTCCATATCCTGACAATATTACATATTCCGCATTCGGCAGTATCTTCTTAGCCTCTGTTACAAATTCAATCCCTGTCATCTTCGGCATCTTTATATCGGTAATGACAAGATCCGGTTTCTTTTGTGCTAATTCTTCTAAAGCCTTTATTCCATCCTGATATGCTCCGACTACTTCATATCCATGTTCTGCAAGATTAAATACTTTCTGAATGCCTTGCAGCACTATTGCCTCATCATCCAGCAACATCAACTTAAACATGTATCGTACCCCCTGTTCTAGTTGTTGTTATCTTATATAATCTTTCTTTGCTTTTTGAAGTCTCGTTACAAACCAAATTACAACCGCCAAAAATGCTAATAAAACAATCATCTGTATTTTAGAATTCTTCAAATAATATTCTACGAACATTCCCAATAGTCCATATCCCATGCAAGCAAACCCAAACACCATAGTTGGAATCATCATGAATGTACAAAATCCTTTTGTATCTTTAACTCGCGGCAACTCTTGTGCACTTAAAAGCCACTGCGGCGGCTGTCCGTCCTGTGCCATTTTTTTGGCAGTGTATACAGAATATGCTCCGTATACAATCAGGATAATTCGAACAATACTAAATACATCAAAATTCCCCAAATCTTCTGTTAAAAAAAACTGCATTTTCATTTCCCCTTTTTCTATGCCAAATTTAAGACTCCCTCTTGAATCTTGCGCGTCGAATTTTCGTCTTATCAACTCTTCGACTGAATTAAAATGATTATAGCATAACCGTATTCTTATCGCTAGATTACTGTTCGTGTCAAGTTATTTTCTTGACAGATATTTGTTCGCCTAGTATACTTGATTTTGTTTGAAAAATGGGTTAGAAAGGGATATTATGGAAACTTTTACAGAATATTTAGTATCAATAGATGATATTATTTGGGGGCTTCCCCTTATGATTTTGATTCTTGCCGGCGGAGCTTTATTAACTGTTCGTCTGCGTTTTATGCAGGTTCACAAATTACCGTTGGCTTTGAAATGGATGACCAAAAAAGAATCCGGCGGAGAGGGGGATGTATCCTCATTTGCCGCCTTATGTACCGCACTTTCTGCTACAATTGGTACCGGTAATATTGTTGGTGTAGCGACAGCCGTATGTACTGGTGGTCCGGGCGCGCTCTTTTGGATGCTTGTCGCCGCATTCCTGGGGATGGCCACCAAATTCTCAGAAGGATTTCTCGCAATCAAATTCCGCGAAACTGCTCCTGATGGACACAAACTAGGCGGTCCTTTCTATTATATTGAAAAAGGACTTGGTCCTAAATTCAAATGGCTTGCTAAGCTCTTTAGTATTTTTGGCATTCTTGCCGGACTTCTCGGTATTGGAACTATAACACAGGTAAATGGTATCACGTCAGCATTAAAGAATTTCTTTGATCCTAACGATGCGCATATGGTTTCTATAGGCGCACTTGGTGATTACTCCATTGTAATTGTTATTTCTTCGATTGTGATTGCAGCTTGCGTTGCACTTGTGATTATTGGTGGTATCAAACGTATTTCACAAGTTTCTCAAATTATTGTTCCGGCCATGGCCGTTATTTATATTATCTTTTGTGTTACTTTAATCTTGTGCAATCTTTCCGCTGTTCCGGGCGCTGTACTTACAGTTATTGAAGCGGCTTTCAATCCTCGTGCAATCACAGGTGGTGCTGTCGGAAGCGTTTTTGTATGTATTCAAAAGGGTGTTGCACGTGGTATTTTTTCAAATGAAGCAGGGCTTGGTTCCGCTCCGATTGCTGCTGCTGCCGCACAGACAAAAGATCCTGTACGTCAAGGTCTTGTATCGATGACCGGTACCTTTATTGATACTATTGTATTATGTACCATGACCGGTCTAAGCATTGTATTAACCGGTGCCTGGCAGGTTGAAGGTCTCGAAGGTGTTGCGGTAACGACTTATGCATTTTCAAAAGGTCTGCCATTTCCTTCACAAGTTTCGGCCTTTATCTTAATGATATGTCTTGTGTTTTTTGCTTTTACAACGATTCTTGGATGGGATTACTATTCTGAACGTTGCCTTGAATACTTAACAAACGGTCGTATGCGCATTGTTAAAGTATACAGGTGGATTTATATCTTATTTGTATTTATCGGTCCTTATATGACCGTTTCTGCTGTTTGGACAGTTGCAGATATTACAAATGGTTTGATGGCTATTCCAAATATGGTTTCCTTGTTTATTCTTAGCGGTGTGATTGCCCACCAAACCAACAGCTATTATAGAGAGAAAAAACATAAACAGGCCGATCATCTGGCTGTATAAAATTGATTGGACTTAAGGTTTTATGCCTTTTGTCCAATCATTTTTTTTGCCTGTATAATCAGTGGTATTACCATTACAATCCATATTAGCGGCTCTGTCAGAATTACGCCCCAGTATCCTAATACGGGCACTAAAAGAAAGGTAAATGCTATCTTGCCGATTAGTTCAATGGCGCTTGATATCACAGGTGTCACTCTTGCACCCAGCCCTTGTAGCATATTTCTCAGTACAATAATCACATAACAGATCATATTAAATGATAGCTCAAACTTGAGATATAACGATCCCCAATACAAGATGGTTTCATCTGCCGAGGATGTCAAAAATCCTATTAGATATCTCGAAATCGTATACATCAAGATCACAACTATTATGTTCCAGATGACGCCCATCATAAGCGCTGACTTTAATCCCGTTCGTACTCTATCCGGTCTTCCTGCACCGCTGTTTTGCCCTGCAAATGTCGTCATGGCATAGCCAAGTACGATTGCTGGCAACATCATCATCTCGCAGACCTTTCTTGCTGCTGTATGTGTCACAATAAACTGTGCCCCCAAACTATTGATAGACGATTGCAGTGTCACGGTTCCCAGTGCTACCAAAGAGCCCATAAGCCCCATCGACAACCCACTTTTCATCATTTCTGCCACCAACTTGCCTTCCGGCCTAAAGTCTGATTTTTTTACGTGTAATAACTCAAATCTTCTTCCAATTCGTATCAGACACAATATTACTGACAAAAGCTGTGCAAATACTGTTGCATACGCTGCTCCTGCGACTCCCCAGTGAAAGAACTTTATAAACACATAGTCCATGCCTACATTTCCTAGTGATGCCACGATTAAAAAGATGAGTGGCGTTACAGAATCTCCGATTGCTCTCAATGAATTCGCACATACGTGATACATTACCGTTACTACCATTCCCACTATCAGCACCTGAATATATGAAGCCGCCATCAGCTTTTGCTCCTCCGGTATATTTAAAAATGTCTGTATCGGATCTAGGAACACCATTATCGCTACAATCAATATAACGATGGTTCCCAAACTTAAATAGATGGTTGTGGCAAATGTTTTTCTTACTCTTTCAAAATTTCTTGCACCAAAATAAAAGGCCAACATTATGGAGAATCCCATCGTCAAGCCATTCGCAAATGTATTCATTAAATTGTACAAGCTGGAGATACTTCCAACTGCCGCCAACGGGTCTTCCCCCAGCAGTGCGCCTACTATCTTCGTATCGAAGAGACTGTAGAGAAGCTGAAAGATCTGGCCGACAAAAATTGGCACGGAAAATCCAAGCAACAATTTCCAGGGTTTTCCTTTTGTTAATAATCTTGCATTTACCATCTGTGTTACCTCTTGTTCGGTTATTCATCATACTACTTTTTCGTGCTTATAAAAAGACCGTATTCTACCAGAAAGGTTGCTCCCTTCAAAAATAGCCCCTTGTGACGAACACAACGGACTATTTCCTTCTCTAAATTCTTGTTATCGCAATTTTTTCTTCTTTTTCTCTCATTTCAAGTGGCTTATTTGCATAACCAACTGTCAGTCCGGATAAGATCTCATATCCTTGCGGAATTTTGAGCATCTTCATAACTTCCTCATCAGCCTTAAGTTTACCAAGACATCCCCAGGTATAACAGCTTCCGATATTAAGCGCCGTCGCCTGTAAAATCATATTTTCAATGACACAAGCCACATTACAATATTCGATATGATCATCAGAGATATCCGTTGCCGAAACCAAAATGAGTGTCTTTGCGCCATGAAGCGGATCAATCATCTTGCCCGGTGTTTTTCTTGACGGTGTCAAACAGGTCTTTCTAATGGCCTCTATTACTTTTTCATCCGTCACTACCGTAATATGTGTCTTCTCATGATCTCCAACTGCTATCGGTGCCGTCTGTGCAGCATCTATAATCTTTTGTAATTCTTCCTCTGTAATCGGCTGATCCGTATATTTTCTGACCGATCTTCTCAAATATAACGCTTTTTCAAGTTCCATGTTATTTCCTCCAATCTTTTTCTATCACCTCTGCAAGAATTCGTGCCGCAAGTTTCGAACCGGCAAGACTTGGATGATAGCAATCATCACTGTATAACTCTTGTATCTGTGCATGTTCGTAAAATGCTTTTCCCACATCTGCAATAAGAGCATGATTCTCCTGTGCAGCCTGATGATAAGATTCATACATCTTTTCATACATATCCTCATAACTCATATTCATGGATGCCATCTTCTCGCTTCCTTTTTTATATGCCCAGGTTGCATAGAATACCGGCGTTGCACCATTTTCCCTTATCTTATCACACAATTTACCGGCATTTCGCAAAAATGCTTCCTTTTCTGTTATCGGGCCATTACTCATCTCCTGCAAAATGACATAATCCCACTTTTCTTCTTTTAAAGCTTTTAAGGTTTTCGCTCCCATCTTCGTCTCATGGTTCAGCTGTTCTGCCAGTCTCGCGCCGCCCCTTGTATGCGCAATAACTTCAGCGCCTGTCAGCTGCGATAAAAGCACATCCAATTCATTTACAAATATAAAGCTATTACCAAGCATTAAGATTCTCATAGGCTTTCCTTTCTAAGCATTTGCAATATCATATATAATTTATACCTTATTTATAAATTCTTCAATGAACCTTCGAATTTTTGTCACAACTTTTTCACACAAAAAAGTTATAGTATAACCATCAAAGGAATTATTCCTTAGATAACAAATTTTTTTTCATAATCTCCCTCTTAAGGAACTGCGAAAATACTGAGACTATATACTCCCCCCTCACTTATTATTCAGTATGTTCGCAGTTTTTTATTGCAAAAAAATAAAACATCATTGAAACATTATACCCAATTAAGATGCTTTGGCGATCCTTGTAGGAAAATTTTTAATATTCCGATACCTTAAAACATGGCAGATCACACAATCTGCCCTGTTTCAGAGTGTAGACAAAGATTCTTTCTATAGTTTCTTTTCTGTGAGAGTATAATTCTTTCATTCCTTGTGTGCATCGTATATCTTCACATGCTTCCATGTATTCTTCCCAAACATATCTGGTTACTACTTTGACATGGTTCTTACTAGCTGTGCACTGACCTAGGAATTACAGTTGGAATATACTTTCCGGTTTTTTCATTAGGTTTTTCAAGCATTGTAAGAAGTTCTTTTGCAATGGATTTTTTTCTATCGCGCGTTTTTCTTACAGACTGCTTGCTTTGCTTCATCAAATCTGTGCACATCAAACGGATCGTATTCAGCACTGTCATCAATAACCGGCTTTGCAACTTCCATTATAGTACGTGCCAAATCAGCATATGACACGCGCTGTGCTCGTTTAAGCACGCGGAACACTTTCTCTAGGTTATCCGCTAATGCTTTCTGGCTATACTGGCTGTTCGTTTCTGCTATAATATCTCGCGCAATACGATTTATCTTTGTTCTATCTACTTCTATATCTTTAATGTTAGAGCCATCTGAAAGGATACTATCAACCTTTTTCGCGATGCTTCCAATAGCTGCATATTCATCCACATCATCCATAAAGTTTTCAATGTCCAAAGCATAACGCATATCATCCAAGTCCGTCGGTTCTTCATTGTCAATATCATCAGGCACCCGAAGCGAAAACCTCACATCTGGATCTTCCGTCGGATTTTCGTTATCAATGCTCTTAATCTGATTCGATTCAAATACCAGATATTCTGTGTATCCGTCATCTTCAGCAATCACTCCATCGTAACCCAAAGACTGCAACTTCTCTCTTGTCTTTATTCCTGCGCCTTCCTGTCCTTTGAAACTAAAGAAGATATCATAAGCCGTATCATAGTCAGCCGGGTTTGTGATATTAAGGTAATACTTGCCTACGTTGCTACCGTATCCATTTGACTCATCGTAGTCATCTGAGAAGAAAAATGCTTCAATGTCCTCAGTACCACGAGCCATATCCAAATCGAACACCGTAAAGTCAGCTTCTGTTCCGTGATACACCGGAATCAGATGTCCCTCTTCATCTCTAACCTTACTGTCTTTAAAGTAATCCTGCTGTCCTTTGGTTAGACTACGTCCTTCGGAGTCCACTTCGAGGGATTTTTTTATATCAGGATTGTTTTTTTCTGAATAATAGTCTACAATATTCTTAGGGAGACTCCTGGGCGCGAGGCTACTGTCCATGACGGTAGGAATCTCGTCTGCCGGAGTTTCCCTAATTTTTGTTACATCATAAAGCGTTCTTACATTCTCCTGATCTAATATGTTTATCTGGCCAACAAAGTATGTATTTCCCACTTTAAACACAGCTTTATAATGATCTATACCGTTTATGGCTTCCGGATGCTCTTCTTTTATTTCACTATATGGTATATGTTTCTCTAAAACACTTGCTTCTAACAAATTATCTAATTCTGTACTTAAACGCCATTTGGCATCCCATATTTCTTCTGAATAGTTTCTCCGTTTTGCGCGTACGTAGTGTCGCACACCTCGACCTGTTTCTACAACCGGTGTTCCGTCCTTATATCCGACAATCTTTCCCTTATATCGTTCGTTAAGAATCTCTCCGGCCTTTTCTCTTTTTTCGTTTAAGCTAAGACCGTCAAATATGTCTTGATCAACATCCACATTAACATACTTTGTTCCATCCGGTAAAACCTGAAGGGAATACCGGATATCCTTATTTTCTTTGTTAAACCGTTCAGACAATGGTACAACTTCTCCGTTATCGTCATACGTTACATCGCTGCGCTTAATCTGGGATGAATCAAACAATACAACCTCATCACCATTTCTTCCCTGGAATATACTGTCATAACCTTTAGCTTGAACGCTGCCGGAAAAATCATTATCTATTATCAAATCACGCGGTCTCTTTACAAATATGTCATTGTATTTTGTTTCCACAAGATAATGAAAAGCCCTTAACAGTTTGTTGTTAGCACCCTTGCAATCAGCATAATCTTTCGTATACTCATACCATGAATATCCATCTTCTGTTACTTTATCAGCATTTACAGAATAGTATTTATTCCCGTTATAATCCGTTTCTCTTTTTACAACAAATCTCACATTTTTAATTATATTATTAAGATCTTTCTCGAACTGTTTTAATGAATATTCAATCGGATTGCCGTCCTCATCATATATTTTAAATATTACACTATTTTTATATTCCGGGAATTCCTTTGCGAAGTTAAGTGCAAATATGGCATTGCTTAGATCCCCCTCGTAATCTTTTACCGCCTTACCATTCCATTTATACAAATCTTCCACATAGTATGGGTTTTCAGTGTTTAAATAAGCAGAGATAATGTTACCCCCATACATTTTTGCTTCGCCTTCGGTTGTTGCAAAATAGAAACCTCTTCCAAAAAATCCGGAATCGTTTGCACTTCCTATTGTCTTTTTATCAAATTTATTGAATTTATCACTGTTTGTACCGTGATAGTATTCTTTAATACTTCCATCTGCGTTTCTAGCTTTTGTCCTTGGCAAACATAATTCTGCCGCCTTCTTAATATACTCTTTTGCCTTGTTTATATTATTGTTATTCACGGCATTTATATAATCCGAATTAAGGCCTGACAATTCCTTTAAATGGCGCTTGACAACATTATTACTCGGATGTATTATAGTGTTGAAGTCAAGAGCGTCAAAAGCCGCGGAGAATTGGACTCCAAGGAACTTAGACATACTCTGGCTTCTTTTTTTATTTTTGTATAATATATTGCCTTGTGCCACAATATTATTTATCCACTTTCTAAAATCATGATCTTTTCCATAAAAACTAGTCATAAAGTTCGAATCCACGTGTGAATAATTCACAATTCCGGTACCGTCTGTTTTTATCGCTGCAATTATAGGGGCTTTATCTGAATCCATAGAATTTGAAACAACAACAATACTGTCATTTTCCGTAATTGAATCGGCTATAATTGCTGGGTGTGCTAATAAAACTGGTGCCTGTGCGACTTCATCATCTGTTAATCCGTGCCATGATCCGTTTCTTCCTTTTGGGTGCGTAATGTTTTTGAAGTGTTTTTTTGTCATATAAATAGGACTATTATCTAACCCAACTTGCTGCAGAATATCAGGTGTATACGACATAACAAGCAAACTGTCTGACTTGTTCATTTTACCCTTTCGATAGTCTTTTATCCTATCACTAAATTCTTTATATTCATCCAATTCTTTATTCGTTGCATCTAATAGTTCATTTACGCCCAGAACAAATCTTGAATTTCTGTCCCTGTTACTCTCATTAATGTTTACATTCTGATAACTTTCCTTCACGCCTTCCAATGCATAAAGAAAAATATTTCTTGCATCCTGCAAGTTTTCAGCAGACTCTTCTAGCATGACCGCTTTATCGCCTTTTAGTCTATGCGTTTTAATATAATTAGTGACAGTATCAATCAGCTTCTGCAACAGCTCACTAAACTTTTCTTTTAAGCTCTTAGCTTCCTCTTCTGTATAATTAGCATCAAGGAATTCCACTAAATCACGCACGCCTTTTTCGGAACTAAAAATAGTTTCCCACGCATTTCACATCATTTCTTGTGCTGCAAGATTCCGGATATATCCGTTGAACGAATAACTTATCTTCTTGGAGATAACAAATCTATGGTTTTGGACGTTTATTCGCATCTCAAAGAACATAATTCCTCAGATATTAACAACGAAACTTTCTCAGTTCTCAAAAACGTAAACTAATGAGATAATATAATCACATAATAATTTAATCAATTTACATCATCTACAGAAAAACGCTTTGTTCTCTTTTGTACCTCTCGGACAAGGCGTTTTTGTTTGCAAAAAAGTGAGACATTTTTATACATTATGGTTGTTTGAGACACTTTTGAGAGATCCAAACCATTTATTTTGAACTAAATCCGATCACTTGCGAAACAAAAAAATGCGGAAACCCTTGATATTGCTGAGTTTTCCGCATTTCATAGATAATGAGCCATCGGGGACTCGAACCCCGGACAACTTGATTAAAAGTCAAGTGCTCTACCACCTGAGCTAATGGCCCGTATTTATAATATATAACCTAAATGCCCAGTTCCGGAATCGAACCAGAGACACGAGGATTTTCAGTCCTCTGCTCTACCAACTGAGCTAACTGGGCAAAATAAAAAATAAAAAATTGCGGGAGCAGGATTTGAACCTGCGACCTTCGGGTTATGAGCCCGACGAGCTTCCAGACTGCTCCATCCCGCGATATCATGTTACACTTTTCTTTTTAGAAAAGAATGGATGGAGGTGGATTCGAACCACCGAAGCAATTTGCAGCAGATTTACAGTCTGTCCCCTTTGGCCACTCGGGAATCCATCCATATAACTATATTAAGTTATAAAAGCCGATGATCGGACTCGAACCGATAACCTGCTGATTACAAATCAGCTGCTCTGCCAATTGAGCCACATCGGCAAAAAACAAATGGGACCTACAGGGCTCGAACCTGTGACCCTCTGCTTGTAAGGCAGATGCTCTCCCAGCTGAGCTAAGATCCCATATATTAAACGACCCAGAAGGGACTCGAACCCTCGACCTCCGCCGTGACAGGGCGGCGCTCTAACCAACTGAGCCACTAGGCCATATGAAGATGTTGTACCTTCAAAATTTCACACAAAAGTATCGTTGATAAGTATTTCGAATGATTTACGCTTGGTAAAACGAATCAGCTCGAAACATTCGTTTCTCGCTGCCGTTTGCAAGCAAACGTGCCCGATTCTTGCCACAAAATTCTCATCAAACAAGTTTGTTCGAATTTTCTGTCTTCGAATCTATTCGTTTTATTCCTTATTCGATCAAGCCATCGACCGATTAGTGACAGTCAGCTCCATACATTACTGCACTTCCACCTCTGCCCTATCTACCTTGTAGTCTTCAAG
>NZ_FMXR01000018.1 GCF_900104415.1 Eubacterium oxidoreducens
TTGCTCCAAGGAATCAAGGTAATGCGCTTGAACCTTGCGAAGATGACTGTAAAAAGTTGCACGATTGATTCCGTGTAATTCAAGCCATTCAGTGCCTGTCATGTCGGCCGGACGAGATTTGTAAGCTTCAACTTCAGCAATCCATTTCTGAAGTCGCATGTTTTGTTTAATTGTTGTTGGATTGTTCATCTGATAACCTCCCGTAGTTCATAGACTATATGGACTCTATAGAGTATATGGAGTCTATAGACTCTATAAAGTTTAACTACAGGAATTATCTCAAATGAACATGCTAGTTACGAGGTACCGATGGTTTACCGGTTACATAATTTCTCAAGTCCAATACCGGTATACCATCTTCAATGAGAAGGCTGTCTAAATAGCTCTCACTTTCCTCTTTTGTATCTTCCGAATACTCTGCTAATTCTGAAACCTGTCCAACATTCTTATATGGAGTTTGAACATACAAGAAATATCCACCATATTCTTTGGTAGTATTATATAGTTGCTTACATTGCTCAGCCATTATATGAAGTTGTTCTTTATCAATTTCTCCCTCTGTCCCCTGTAAATATAAAGCTCCACTATCAGACTTCAAAACTTCAAAATTTCTTGTCTCATGCTTTCCTAAAGCTAGCTGTGTAAGCGAAAACATATCCAAACTCCAGGATTGACTTGAATACAATGAATCGTAATATTCTTCAAATGCATCAGGTACTTCTTCAACCGAACAGTCATCAGATATGGCACCTAAAACTTTTTCTTTCCCGGTAGCAACTATTTCCTGTAGATGTACCAAAGAAAACAAAAAGCCACAAATGATTACCGCCAAAAACAATATGAACAAGATGGTTCCACTTTTATTTTCTTTTATAATTGATTTTTTCATGACATTATACCCCGTTATTTATTATTAAAAATGAAAATATATAAACGGATTATATGTTCCATTTATAACATAAACAATTGCAACTAGAAATAAAACAAATAAACACAATTCGCCTACAACATGGATAAACACTTGCTTGCGTGTGCTATTAATTGTTCTTTGAACCAATGCTTTTTTTATTCGAGATAATATATTTGTAGATAAAAGTATTGCAAAGCACAAATAAACAATATTTTCTTTAATATATACCCACATTTGTCCTGAATAGAACTCCACATTCGCAATTCCGAACATTGTTCTAATATATAGCAATGCCTGTTTGATTCCATCGGCTCTAAATATTACCCATAACAAATTTACAACAAATAACGTATAGATATGACCTATAATTTTGTGCTTCTTTATAAATACACCATAAGCAGTAGCTTTTTCCAAAATTAAAAATACAAAATACAGCAAGCCCCAAGCAATAAACGTCCAATTTGCTCCATGCCATACTCCCGTCAGCAGCCACACAACAAATAAATTAAAATAATTTCGCAAAGAACTACCTGTTCTATTCCCACCGATTGGAATATATACATAATCTCTAAACCATGTACTAAGGGATATATGCCATCTTCTCCAAAACTCTGTTATAGATTTTGACATATATGGGAAATTAAAATTTTCTTCAAAATTGAAGCCAAACATTTTTCCAAGACCGATGGCCATATCTGAATATCCAGAAAAATCAAAAAAGATTTGCAACGTATACGCCACTGCACCTAGCCAAGCAAAGCTTACAGTAAGATTTCCCCCCACTGTCTCAAATGCTTTATCAGCAATAACGGCCATTGTATTTGCTAGTAGAACTTTTTTTACAAACCCTTGCGTAAAACGTATAATTCCTTGCTTAAACCCTTCTATAGTCTCCCTTCTATTCATAATCTGACTCTCTATGGAATTATATCTTACAATCGGTCCCGCAATCAATTGTGGGAAAA
Source organism: Eubacterium oxidoreducens (assembly GCF_900104415.1). GTDB lineage: Bacteria > Bacillota > Clostridia > Lachnospirales > Lachnospiraceae > Eubacterium_C > Eubacterium_C oxidoreducens. The sequence continues at coordinate 1,876 of NZ_FMXR01000018.1, forward strand.
AAGCTATATATAATCCAACATAAAATGGGCTCTTCTGACACTTTTCTCCCCTATATACATCCACAACATAAGATAAAGCCTGAAAAGTAAAAAAGGAGATTCCTATTGGTAATGCAATTTCTTTTATTGTAATATTTATCCCATCCAAACAATTTATTTGGTTCACAAAAAAATTCAAATATTTGAAAACGAAAAGCATTCCAATATTTAATATTATGGATATTGACAACAGGGTTTTCTTAATGATTCTAATCTTATTCCTTGCTATTAATACTGCAAGCGCCCAATTGACTATAATTGATACAATCAGTATCACTAAAAATTTTGGTTCCCCCCAAGCATAAAAAAACAGACTAGCAAGAAATAAAATTATATTTTGTATCTTCCGATGTCCTTTTAACAAATAATATAAGCCTAAGTTCAAAGGCAAAAAAAGAAACAAAAAAACCAAACTAACAAAAAGCATTGTACCGACCTCCAAAAGTTAGATTACATCACGTTGTGTGTAACCAGCGTCTATAGTAACATATCAATTCAAAAACTGCCAAAAAATCTATCAAATATGTTGGCTTGTATATACTACAAAATGAATCTGGGTATTTCGTATTTTACGGTTAAAAGCGTGGCACAGACTGTAGTAATTGTGATAAACTATGTTGTTAGTAAGTTGTTTGTGTCTCGGAATGAATAGAAGGGGTATTAGCATAGAGCAACAAATGTATCAATGGAGGAGAGAAGAGATGGGCAATGAAAAAAAAATCTCGATAATTATTCCAACATATAATGTTGGGAAGTATGTGAATCAGTGTATTGAAAGTTTGATTAACCAAACAGAAAAAAATATAGAATTAATTTTAGTTGATGATAATTCAACAGATAATACAGTGGATGTAATAAATAAATGGAAAGAAACCAATGAGAATATAGTTTTAATTCAACAGACAGTAAATAAAAAAGCAGCTCAATGTAGGAAGGATGGAGTTCTTCGTAGCACGGGTGAATACATTATGTTTGTAGATGCGGATGATTATTTAGAAGCGAATGCTTGTGAAATAGCGTTACAAACCATTGAAACAGAAGCTGTTGATATTGTTCAATTTGGAACAAAGGTAGAAAATTTTGGTGGGGTTCCGGATAGCCGTATTAAAAGCAATGAGAATGCTTTGATGCCAACTGTTGAAAGAATTGAAGGGGATTTATTGGAACAGTGTTTTCTAGAAAGAAAATTCTCGTTTACAATTTGGAATAAGATATATAATGGTGATTTGTGCAGAAAGGCAATGTTAGAAGTGGAAGATGGTGAATTCCCTAAGGCGAATGATCTTTATGCTGCATTTTTCATTCTATATTATGCAAAATCTTATTGTGGAATAGAAGATAAGCTATACCATTATTGCTTTGGACGGGGAATGACAGGGCGTAATAGGATGTCATTAAATGATTATACGAAGTGTTGCCAAAGCTGGTTAGTGTATAAAAATATATCGAAATTTGGTAATCCGAATAATAAAAGTTCATTTCATGAAGTGCTTGACAATATTCATGAACGATTACTGAATGAACAGCTAGGTAAGCTTAGAAATAATGTTGTGTCTGAAGATAGGGAGAAGGCAATCCGTATTTTGATGGAAAATATGGAAGCAAATATGTTTGAAATGATCCGAGAAATAGCGAAGATGGGATGGGAATTCCGTCCTGAATTTGCAAAAATTTTTAGAGGGTTACCGGAGCTTAGATATAAACCCAAAAGGATTACCAATATTGCTTTTTACTATCGAAATATAAAAAATGGTGGTGCACAGAGAGTGGTTGCAAATTTAGCATCAGAGTTTGCTCGGTTAGGTAATGGGCAAAAATATAACATTATTTTGATAACAGACGAGCAACCTCAAGACGGAGAATATAAAATTGATGAAAATGTGACACGAGTAACGATTCCGAATTATTTGGAATACAGTAAGAAAAAATATGGTGAAAGAGCAGATGCATTATATCGTGTTATAGATACTTATCATATTGATGCATTTATTGACTCTATGTGGAATATTCAACCCTTTTTTTGGGATATATCGGTAGTTAAATCACATCCATCACATCCAGCGGTAATTGCGCATTCTCATAGTGCAGCTGGAACCATGTGGGAGTTCAAAGGAAATGCGGTTGAGGAGACGATGAGTAGTTATGCTATGGTTGACGCAATCGTTGTTTTATCAGAAGTAGATAAAATGTATTGGAAAACGATTAATCCCAATGTTTATTATATTCCAAACAAATTGGAGAAAACATACAACAAACTGCCAAGAAAAAAAGAAGGGCAAAATACTGTTTTGTGGGTAGGGAGGTTGTCAAAGGAAAAGCAGCCTTTAGATATTGTTGAAGTAATAGAAAGGGTTGCAGTTTTTGTACCTGATGTTAAATGTGTTGTTGTTGGTGACGGAGAAAAAGAAATCGTTGATAACCTAAGGGGAGAAATCGTTAGGAGAGGTTTAGAAAAAAATATCTACCTTGCAGGATTTCAAAAGGATGTGGATAAGTATTATTCGGAAGCAGATGTACTGCTGTTTACGAGTAGATATGAAGGTTTTTCGCTTACTTTATTTGAGGCTGCAGCCCATGGACTTCCAATTGTTAAATATGAAATTCCGTGGTTAACATTTAATCAGTGTATGGAAGGGTATACAACGGTGCCTCAAGGGCATGTACGTGAAGCAGCGGAAAAAATCGTAGAGTTACTTACAAATTCGGATTTGTGGAGGCAACAAAGTAGGCTGGCACAAGATTCTTATAATAAATATGATGAAATAGATATTATAGAATTATGGAGAAAACTAATTGATGATTTACAAGCTATCAATGATGGAGAGTGTGAAGAATTAATTTTATTAGAAGAGTTAAAATATTTTCATAGTTCCTTAGTGAATCAGTATAAGTTGGATAGAAAGGAATTAAATGATAAACTCCAAAGAACCTATAAGGAAAAGTCACAGATCAATGCAAAACTTCAGTCTACTTATAGGGAAAAGACGGAACGTGGAAATAAAATTAAAGAACTTAAAGCAAAATTAGCAAAAAAAAATGAACGTATTGAAAAAATGAAGAAAAAAATAGCAAATAGAGAGGCTCGAATTGCGGAATTAGAGAGTGAAGTAGAAAGTATGAAAAAAAAGAAAGGTGTTCTTAAGAAAATAAAGGATACAATAAAGAAGAAATAAAATACGAATACCTATCTTACATCCCTACATTCTCCACAAAAAACTCCGTCACCTTCTGAATAATTGAGTCCTTTAATTCAGAAGAGTCATATCCCATCTCAAACCCATGGCCATCTTCGCTTGTAACCTTGATAGTTTCGCAGTTGGCATAAGACTTTGCGCAGCGAAGGGCAGTGTCCGGATAGACAATCTGATCGAGCGTGTTGTAGTAAAGAAGAACCGGTTTGTCACCGAAGTTTATAGAAGTGTCACAAGGATTGTAAGATTCGATATCTTCGAACCATTCGGGAGTGAGATGGAGGCCGTTTTTTAGAGAATACCCTTTTGTTGAAGAAAAGGCTTCATCGCGAAGGGCATGATATTGCTCCTCGCCGCCAAGAAAGCGGGTAAATGCGACATCATCACCGGCCGGTGCGATAAGAGCGAGCGCTTGAAAGTCGATATCGCCGGCGGAGGAATTTGCCATTTGCATGACAAGGCGACCGCCATAGCTGCGTCCATAAAGAGCGACAGCGTCTAGATCCCCATTGTAGTGGTCGGCGACATAGTGAATGGCAAGTAGAGCTTCACTGGTCATATCAGATAAAGAATAAGAATTGACACGGTCGGCGTGAAGTGACTTGGCTGTGTAAGGATTAAAGTCGATGCGCACAGCAATAAAGCCGGCATCGGATAGAGAAGCGGCAAGATCCCTTGCGCCGCCGGAACCAATAGAGCCACCAAAACCGTGTGCAAGAAATATAATAGGGTGAGAACCTTTGGTTTTAGGAAGAGAGATTTCTACATAGTTGTAGGAGTCTCTTTCATTTTCCAAAAACAAAGAAATCTCGCGGTTTTGATATGTAGAATTGTGAGTGAAAAACAGTAGTGCCAGCGCGATCAAAGCGATCGCAACCGGCACAAGGATATATTTAATCTTCTGCTTCATAACCTGGACCTTTCAGCCAACGAGTAAGCTGTGGCAGCTTGCCTGTGCCGCCAACGAGTAAATCATAGAGTTTAATCCAAAACGGTGAAACGAAGGCAATGCCAACCATGATGGCACCCGCGTAACACAGGATGTAGGTCAAGACGATGGAGTGCGGGCATAAGCCGTACCATGATTTCAAAAGACCGGATGCAAACAAAGCGACAGCGCAGGCGGCAGAAATTATGATGCAAGCAATGTAGACACCTTTATGTTTCATTTTTTGACCGATTATACCAAGGATGCCAAACCAGGCAACCACCAGACAGGCAACAAATCCCACATATAATCCCTTGAACTCGATGACATATCGCAAGGTAAGATGGAACATGTAGATTGGCATGGTGTTAGCACCAACATAGGCTAGAAAACCTTTCTTAGAAGGAATGATGTTAATCATCAAAATAATCCAGCCTGTAGAAAGAACAAGGACCATAAGTCTAAGCAGGACATCCTGCCAAAGCTGCATGTGATAGCTGTGGTAGGATTCGCGCAGCAGATACCAGCCGACACTTGGACCGAACTTGCAAAGCAAGATGGAACTGGCAACAAGCACTGCGGCAAGAATAACAAGTATGCCCTTCTTCGTCTTAAGCTGCTGGAACCATGCGAGGCGCTCCTTAGAACAGTAGTATCCGAATAAGAAGAATACAAAGTAGGAAAGCACTCTGCCAAGCGCAAGAAAATCGCCCCATTCTTGAACCATGCCGGCCACAAAGTATAAAATCAGACCAACCGGTAACAGCCAGCGAAACTTCACCATATCGATTAAGAAGAAACGGTAGAAGAATAGTGCCCACAAAAACCATAAAGCAAATGGTGGTGACAAAAAGGTCAAATGTGCGTTTCCAAAGAAGCCCCATCTGACAAAGAAGTATAAAAAGGTAAATACAAGGTAAGGCCACATAAAGGTAGACCAGGCAGTCTGCCTTGCACGCTCCGGCTTTTTAGAAAAGAAGCCGGACAAGAACATAAAGGCCTGCATGACAAATACATTAATGGTAATGTACACAAAGCCAAATAGGCTGTCCTTTGGAAAAGATCCATTTAAATAAAGTTCTGAATAAAGATTTCCGGTCATCTTGGTAAAATGTGACATCGGAATGGATAACATGAGCAGACCACGAAAGGTGTCGAACATGTAATCCCTAGCTTTTGTTGTGCCCATAATGAAGGACATCTCCCTTCTTTTGATTATATATATGACTATATTACCATTTTTTGGGTGTGGATTGCATCGGTAAAGTGGCGAAAAACTTAGGAATTTTTCGGAATCTTTTGTGAAAGTGTAAAATGTGGTATACTATTAGACGGCTATATGCTTTTTGCAACGGAACATATGGACAACAAAGGAGGAAGATATGAATTACGGAAAAAAGCATGCCCAAGAGAAACAAACGAAGATAAAGTCTAAGAAGACGAAGAAAAAGAAGAAGTTTGTTGTTGTATTTGGGAAGACGCTGCTGATTTGCATATTGGCAGTGCTGGCTGTCGGAGCCGTGACCGGTTATAAAGTTGTCAGCGATATCATAGCGGAAGCGCCGGATATCGAAGACATAGATGCATCGCCAACCGGATATCTGTCCACGGTATATGACAGTGAGAATAATGAGATTGCCACGCTTGTGGCGTCGGGGTCGAATCGAGTCTATGTAACCATAGATGAGATTCCGGAGGATATGCAGCATGCATTTGTTGCAATTGAGGATGAACGATTTTATGAACATAATGGAGTGGATCTTCGAGGTATTGCAAGAGCACTGTTTAAAGGAATAAAAAGTGGTTTTACCAAGACGGAAGGCGCATCGACAATCACGCAGCAGTTGCTTAAGAACAACGTGTTTACGGATTGGACGAGTGAGTCGACGATGAAGGAGAAGATTACACGTAAGATTCAAGAACAGTATCTGGCGATACAGCTGGAAAAAGAATATTCAAAAGAATGGATTTTGGAGAACTATCTTAATACCATTAACCTTGGACAAAACTGTCTTGGTGTACAGGCTGCATCAGAGCGTTATTTTGGAAAAGATGTATCGGAACTGACTCTTTCCGAAGCAGCCGTTATTGCAGGTATCACCAAGAATCCTGTGAAGTACAATCCAATCTCTAATCCGGATGAGAATGCACAGCGGCGCGAACTTGTTCTGGGAAATATGTTAGAACAAGGATATATTGATCAGTCAGAATATGATGAGGCGATGGCGGATGATGTTTATGAGCGCATTCAGGTGGTAAATGCACAGGTAGAAGAATCCGAAGATGAAGATGTCTATTCCTATTTTGTTGACGAATTAACCGAGCAGGTAATAGAAGATCTGCAGGAAAAGCTTGGATATAGTGAGACGCAGGCGTACAAGGCATTGTACAATGGTGGTTTGTCGATTTATTCGACACAAGACCCGGATATTCAAGAGATTTGCGATGAAGAAGTATCCGATCCGGACAATTATGCGGTAGGAACGGAATACTCTTTCTCATATGCATTGACGATTGAGAAGGAAGATGGCACCATTGAAAATTATGATGAGAATACCATGCTTTCGTATTATCAATCAGAAGATCCGGATTATGACATTGTATTTTCAAGTGAAGAAGAGTGTAAGGAAGCGGTTGAGAAATACAAGAATGCGGTCATGGAAGAAGGCGATGAAGTTGTAGAAAATGGAGAAGTCTTTAGCTTGATTTTGGAACCGCAGGCAGCGATGACGATTATGGATCAGTCAACCGGTGAAGTGAAAGCACTAGTCGGTGGCCGTGGAGAAAAGACGGCATCGAAGACGCTAAACCGTGCAACGGATACCACCCGGCAGCCGGGCTCTACCTTTAAGGTGTTGGCAGCTTATGCACCGGCACTAGATGCAGGCGGTATGACATTGGCGACGGTGCAGGATGATGCGCCATATACCTACTCGAATGGTACGAAAGTTAATAACTACGATAATACATATCGAGGATTTACAACGATCCGTCAGGCAATTACCAATTCCATCAATGTTGTAACCGTTAAGACGTTGACGGATATTACGCCACAGGTTGGCTATGATTATCTGCTCAATTTTGGATTTACAACCCTTACGGATTCAGATATTGTACAGGCACTTGCGCTTGGAGGAATTACAAATGGTGTAACGAATCTGGAACTGACCGCAGCTTATGCAACGATTGCAAATGGTGGAACCTATACAGAGCCGATCTTCTACACGAAGATATTAGATCATGATGGTAATGTGTTAATTGATAATACACCGGAGACGCATACGGTACTGAAAGAGACAACGGCATTTCTTCTGACAAGTGCGATGGAAGATGTTATGACGAAGGGTACCGGTACTACAGCCAACTTCAGCGGAATGGCGACTGCAGGAAAGTCCGGAACAACGACGAAGAATCGTGATGCACTGTTTGCCGGGTATACACCGTATTATACCTGTGTTGTTTGGGGCGGATATGATGACAATTCACAGCTAAGCTCGACGGCATATCCGAAAGTGTTATGGAAGAATGTTATGAGTCGGATTCATGAAGATCTAGAAGAAAAGGAATTCGAAGTCCCCGATGGCATTGTTCAGGCCAAGGTCTGCAAAAAGTCCGGAAAGCTTGCAATCAGCGGAGTATGTAGTAACGATCAGCGAGGTAGTATGGTAGAGACAGAATACTTTGAGGAAGGAACAGAGCCGACTGCAAAGTGTGATCATCATGTATCGATTACGGTATGCTCTGAGTCTGGTCAGCTTGCTACGGATTATTGTCCGGAGACAACGACGAAAGTATATATCACCGGCGGTTCGTCTTCCTCTCAAGATGGTAAATATATGCTCTCTAGCGAGGATAACGTAAAGTGTACGATTCATACAAAAGAATCGAAAAAGAAGAAAAAGACCGATTCTGAGGATGAGGATGATAGTAGTTCGACTACGATACAAGGGGATACCTCAAGTGGTTCGAGCGATGATACAACGTCGCAGGATGATGCGATAAAGCCGGACGAGACGACGGGTGAGACCGAGGAAGAAGATACGAATACGGAATAAGATAGAATATGAGGATAATATATTGAAATTAGGAGAATTTCAGACTCTTACAGTGGTTAAGAAGGTGGATTTTGGAATCTACCTGGCTCAAAAAGATAATACCGAGGATCGTGTGCTGCTTCCGGCAGCACAGGTCCCGCAGGGAACGCAAGTTGGAGATGAACTTAAAGTTTTCTTGTATAAGGATTCACAAGATCGCCTGATCAGTACCGTGCATGAACCTAAGATTACACTGGGGAATTATGCGGTATTGACAGTTGTGGAGACAACGAAGATTGGAGCTTTTTTGGACTGGGGACTTGAAAAGGATCTGTTCCTTCCGTACAAAGAGCAATTGACCAAAGTAAAAGCAGGTGATGAGATACTGGTTTCACTTTACATAGACAAGAGTGAACGATTGTGCGCAACCATGCGTGGCATCTATCACTTGCTGGCAACCAGATCGCCTTATCAAAAAGATGATGTGGTTCATGCGAGAGTGTATGAGTTTAGTGATAACTTTGGCGCGTTTTTGGCTGTGGATGACAAGTATTCAGGCCGAATTGCCAATTCGGAAGATCACCGCTCTCTAAGAATTGGTCAGGTGGTAGAAGCTAGAGTGCTGGGCGTAAAAGAAGATGGGAAGCTCGATCTTACATTGCGTGAGAAAGCGTATGTGCAGATGGATGCAGATGCCAAGAAGGTACTTTCGATTATTGAGGAGTATGCAGGCGTACTACCGTTTAGTGATAAAGCGACGCCGGAAACCATCAAGCGCGTTACGGGACTTAGTAAGAATGCTTTTAAGCGTGCGGTCGGAAGACTGTATAAAGAGCATAAGATTGAAATCGGTGAAAAATCGATTCGTCTGGTAAAATGATAACCACGTAGCAAAAGGTAAGAAAGAAAAACAAAAAAAGCTGTGAAATCCGGATAAGCGGGTTTCGCAGCTTTTTTGGTCTCATAATACCATCCCAAAATGTCAAACACTCATATCAAAATTACTACCAACAGAAGGATTGACGGATTGTTCCATCATCTTCGTCATGGTGTCACCGATTGTTTCGGCAGTATCAAGATTTTGAGCTAATACAGCAGTGCCTACTTGCATCAGAGTCTGGTTTGCTTTAGACATTGAAATGATATTTGGTTCAATGGCATTTAAGGTTAGTTCCATCTAGACAGCCTCCTTTCAGTCGGTACTTTAGTAACACAATTATGGCACGAAAATACGAAATATGCAACCCATAAAATAGGGACGAATCAAATGATAATGTTAAATGTGGAAGAAAAAAGGCAAAAGATAAAACAAATATTTTCGAAATAATTACAAATATTCAAGAAAAATGAACTAGTACTTAATGTTCATTTATCGAAGCGCAAACAGCCTTGAATGCTGAAAAACCGCATAAAATGGGGAAAAACTGTGGTGTCAAAAAGGTAACTGGATAATTTGACAAACAAGTGTATATTTGCTATAATGCAACAAGTGAAGTTAATAAATGTAACAAATTTGTAATAATTTACTTGGAGGATATAATGAATCGAAAGTTTATCAAGCTTACTTGTGGATGCCTTTCAGGAATGATGATTATTTCGGGTAGCGGTGTAGTATCATTTGGAGCCGTTACAGCAGGAGCATCTACTACTTTGGCAACAGCCATCGAAGGTGAGGAAGCTGAAACAACTGAAACAGAAGTAGTCGCAGGTGTATCTCTTTCGTTAGAGGACGCAATTGAAACAGCAGATGCGCAGGCAGAGGCTGAGGCGCAGGCAGAGGCTGAGGCAGCTGCAGCAGAGAAAGAGAAAGATACCGTTAAGTCTGAATATGCAGACCTTGCAATCGCACAGGTTGATGATTATGTAAATATTCGTAAGAAAGCCAGCAAGGATTCAGCCGTTGTTGGTAAATTATATGACGAGGGTGCAGCAACTGTTATTAAGACAAAAGGAAGCTGGACCAAGATCAAATCCGGATCTGTTACCGGATGGGTAAAATCAAAATACATTGTAGTAGGAGACGAGGAACTTGCCGAGTCTGTAGCGAAGAAAGTTGCTACTGTTACTACCACAACATTGAAAGTAAGAGCTAAGAAGTCTACAGATGCTGAAGTTGTAGCACTTGTAGCAGAAGGTGATGAAGTAAAAGCACTCAAGGAAACAGATGAGTGGGTTAAGGTTAAGCTTTCTGATGGTTCTAAGGGATATGTATCAGCAGAGTATGTAACTGTTGAGAATGAATACGAGGAAGCTGAGTCTAAGGAAGAAGAAGCAAGACTTGCTCAGGAAGCAGCTGAGGCGCAGGCAGAAGCTGAGGCAGCAGCAAGCAGTTCAACAAGTACGAGCAGCTCATCAAGCTCAAGTAGCTCATCAAGCTCAAGCAGTTCATCAAGCTCAAGCAGCTCAAGTAGTTCATCAAGCTCAAGCAGCTCATCAAGCTCAAGCAGTTCTTCAAGCAAGAGTTATTCTTCTGCTTCAGGAAAGAGCGGTAGCGCTGTAGTAGCATATGCTTGTCAGTTCGTTGGTAATCCATATGTATATGGTGGTTCATCCTTGACAAACGGAACAGACTGTTCAGGATTTGTAATGAGCGTATATAAAGCATTTGGCGTATCACTTCCACATTCATCAAGTGCTCTTAGAAGTGTTGGAACAGGAGTTTCAACAAGTGATATGCAGCCGGGTGATATCGTATGTTATTCAGGACATGTCGCAATCTATGTTGGAAATAACACAATCGTACATGCTTCTAATGCAAAGGATGGTATCAAGTATACATCACCGGTTAATTATAAGAAGATTATTACAGTAAGAAGAATCTTCAACTAATTAAAGGGTTCGTTTAGAGGAAAGGCAGATGTCTTTCCTCTTTTTTACTATGATGGAATTGTTATGGGAGAAAGAGAATGGCTAATTTTACGCAAAAAGCAATTAAAGAGACGTTTTGGAAGATGCTAGATGAAAAGCCACTTAGTCAGATTACGGTAAAGTCGCTTGTGGAGGAGTGCGGGATTAATCGTAATTCATTTTATTATCATTTCAAGGATCTTCCGGATTTGATTCAAAGTATTGTGATGGAAGAAGCAGAGCGGATTATCGAGGAAAATCCGCAGATACGTTCGCTTGAGGAAGCATTTAATCTAGTGATTGAATTCTCTCTTCATAACAGACGGGCGGTATTGCATATATATAATTCGGTAAATCGGGTTATATTTGAACAATATTTGCAGAAGTTGTGCGAAGAAGTAGTTAGAATCTATTGCGAACAGGTTTTTGGGGAATATATATTAGAAGAACGTGATCGCATTATGGTACAAAATATCTTGAAGTGTGAGTGCTTTGGTGCTGTGTTGTTATGGCTAAACGATGGTATGAAGGAAGAGGATGTGGAGGATTATCAGCGTGTCTGTGAAGCAATGAAAGGCCTTCCGGAAGAATTTGTAAAGCGATTTGTGAAGCTTTCTTAAAAGAAATAAGGAAATGGTTTTAGACATTTGCAATAAAATGTCTAAAATTTAGACAGATATCAATGCTGTGCTCAGAATTTGGGCACGGCATTTTTTTTGACCGTTCAAATTATAAGTGTTAAGTCCTATACTGTATAAACGGAAAGGAAGGATAACGATTATGCGATTAGCAAAAGGAGTTGTAAAATTTCGCGTACCCATTTTGATTATCGTGTTGGTACTGATGATTCCTTCGGTGCTTGGGATGGTGAAGACGCGAATTAACTATGACATGCTTACCTATCTTCCGGAAGATATGGAAACGGTTATAGGACAAGATGAATTGTTAGAGGATTTTGGGAAAGGAGCATTTTCCTTTATTCTCTTAGAAGACATGCCAAATGAAGATGTAAAGGAATTGAAAAGCAAGATTGAAAACGTGAATCATGTAGAGTCTGTCATTTGGTATGACAGCTTTGTTGAAGGGGATATCCCGATGGAGATTCTGCCGGATGAAGTATATGATGCGTTTAATAATGAAGATACTACAATGATGGCGGTCTTCTTTGATACTTCAACATCTGCAGATGAAACCATAACAGCTATTAAGGAGATACGTAGCATGACGACAAAGCAGGCTTATATCACCGGAATGTCTGCGATGGTAACGGATCTTAAGGATCTATGCGAGAGGGAAGAGCCAATCTACGTAGGAATTGCTGTTGTACTTGCGGCGGTAGCGATGATGGTGCTCTTAGACGGATTTCTTGTGCCGATTATTTTCCTTGTCAGTATTGCATTAATGATATTGCTGAATATGGGAACAAATATTTTTCTTGGTGAGATATCTTATATTACCAAGGCGTTATCGGCGGTGTTGCAGCTTGCAGTTACGATGGATTACTCGATCTTTTTGTGGCATAGCTATAATGAAAAGAGATTGGATTACAGCGATAAGAATGAGGCAATGAAGCATGCTATCAGCGAGACAATGACAGCTGTGGCAGGAAGTTCCATTACAACGATAGCCGGATTCATAGCCTTGTGCTTTATGAGTTATACGCTTGGCGCCGACCTTGGTATTGTCATGGCGAAAGGTGTCGTGCTCGGGGTAATCGGAAGCGTTACGGTGCTGCCGTCCTTGATTTTGGTATTTGATAAGCCGCTGCAAAAGACGAGACATAAAAGTTTGCTTGCGGATATGAATGGTTTGGCAGGAAAAGTTGTGAAGTTGTTTCCGATTTTCGTGGTAATCTTCGCGGTGCTGATTCCACCGTCTTATTATGGTTATAAGCAGACAAATGAAGAACTTTATTATGATATGATTTCTTCTTTGCCGGAGGATCTTGAGGTCGTGATTGCCAATTCAAAATTGTCCGAGGATTTTGATGTTGCATCGACACATATGGTTTTGGTAGATGCGGATCTTGAGGACAGTGAAGTGCGCGATATGATGGATGAGATGGAAGCGGTTGATGGCGTAGATTACGTACTTGGACTGGAATCTGTAATTGGCTCGCAGGTGCCGGAGGCGATTATTCCGGATGAGATGAAGGAACTGTTGCAAAGCGATGAGTGGGAATTGCTTTTGATTAATTCGGAGTATTCGGCTGCATCGGATGAAGTGAATGCACAGATAGATTCGCTAAATACAATTCTAAAAAGGTATGACAGTAATGGTCTGCTGATTGGTGAAGCACCTTGTATGAAAGATATGATTGATACAACGGCGCATGATTTCCAGGTGGTAAATACGGTTTCGATTATCGCCATTTTTATAATTATTCTTTTGGTAGAGCGGAGTCTTATTTTGCCGGTAATCTTAATCGCAGTTATAGAGCTGGCCATCTTTATCAATCTGGGATTGCCGCATTTTATGGGACAATCATTGCCGTTTATTGCACCGGTTTGCATCAGTACGATTCAGCTGGGAGCGACGGTAGATTATGCAATCTTGCTGACGACAAAGTATAAAGCAGAGACGCTGGCCGGAAAGGATCGAAACCAAGCTGTGAAAGATGCGCTTTCGAGCACAATTCCATCCATTCTGGTTTCAGGATTTGGATTGTTTGCGGCAACATTTGGCGTAGCAGTCTATTCGGAAATTGATATTATTTCATCATTGTGCATGCTTCTTGCAAGAGGCGCAATTGTCAGTATGCTGTGTGTTATTTTCTTGTTGCCGGCACTTCTTACGCTGTGTGACAAATTGATTAAGATGACAACACTTGGCATGCGACCGGGTAAAGAACGAACACATAAGGGGGTATTCCACCATGAGCAAACGATATAAGAAATTAATCACACTAGGCATATGCGGCGTGCTTGTTATTGCAAGTGCCGGTGCGGGTTTATATAGTATAAAAGCAAATAATACGGATGAGACTGCGCTTGATACGACCGAAACGGAATCGGTGAAAGAAGATTCAGACGAAAGCGAGCAGGTAGCAGAGGATGAAACCGTCTATGTAATTGCCGGTTCGGATGGTGAGACAGAGAAAGTAATCGTCAGTGATTGGATTGAAAATGCGATGACACAAGAAGGCGTAAAACAGACTTCTTACAGCATGGATTCAGAAAATGCAAAGGTCTGGGATACGGATGGAAATGATATTTCCTACAGTGGCAATATCGAAGAGGAGTTGCCGGTAAATCTTAGCGTATCTTATGAACTGGACGGAGAACCGATTACAGCAGAAGAGTTGATTGGCAAAAGTGGTCATGTGACGATTCGATTTGATTACGACAATCAGCAGACGCAGACGGTTTCCATTGATGGTAAGGATGAGACCATCTATGTGCCGTTTATCATGCTGACTGGAACCATGCTGGATAATGATGTATTTTCCAATGTGGAGGTTTCGAATGGTAAGCTGATTAATGATGGTTCGAGAACCATTGTGGCCGGAATTGCAATGCCGGGACTGCAAGAGGATCTGGCACTTGATCAGGATACGATAGAACTTCCTGATTATGTAGAAATCAGTGCAGACGTTGAGAATTTTGAAATGCAAAACACGGTTACCGTTGCTTCGAATGAGTTGTTTAGCGACCTTGATACGTCACAATTGGACAGCACACAGGATTTAGAGGACGCCATGGATCAGCTTACTGAGGCCATGGATCAGCTGCTTGACGGATCATCGCAGTTATATACGGGGCTTAGCACATTACTTGAAAAATCCGATACGCTGATTGCTGGTGTTGATAAATTGGCACAAGGGGCAAAACAGTTAGATAGCGGAGCAGATAAGCTTTCGAATGGAACCGATACCCTTTATACGCAGGTGCATAATAAACTTTATAAGAACATGCCGGCGCTGGTTGAAGGTGTCAGTGATTTAAATAGTGGTGCTAAGAGTGCCAAAGAAGGGGCATCTAAGTTATATGAAGGAACAAAGCAGCTGTCAGAAGGATTAAGCGAGCTTACTACCTATAATGATTCGTTAAATACCGGGGCTAAGGAAGTGTTTGAAACGCTTTTAACGGCAGCTAATACACAGATTGCAGCATTAGCTGATTATGGAATTGAAGTACCGACCCTTACAATTGATAACTATAGCACTTCTCTTTCGGGCTTGATTAAAACCTTGGGAAGCGATACCTTTAAGAGCGCGCTGAAAAGTAAGGTGGAAGCTGAGGTTGAGGCAAATCGCGATACCATTAAGGCGCAGGTTGAAGAGTCGTTGGCCGGGGAGGATGAAGATACGATTAATGCGGCAACACAAGCGGCAATCGATAGTATGGTAGAGACAAATTATGAAGCAGCTCTTGCACAAGTGGCAGATGTTACGTCACAGCTAGAAGATCTGAAAGCTTCTTTGGATGAGTATAATACCTTTTATACAGGGCTTGCAGATTATACTGCAGGAGTTTCATCCGCAGCAGATGGCGCTGCAACGATTAATACCAATATGAAGAAATTAAAGCTTGGACTTCGAGATCTTTATAATGGAACGCAGACGCTCCAAAGTGCAACAAAGACGTTAAATTCCGGAGTAAAGTCGCTTGATCAGGGAACGAAAAAGCTCGATCAAGGAGCGAGTGATTTGAGTGAGGGAATGGAGAAGCTGTATAAGGGAATCTTCAAGATGGATTCCTCTATGCCGACACTTAAGTCAGCAATTAGCAAGCTGACCGATGGATCAATGCAATTATCGGAGGGACTCAAGCAGTTTGATGAGCAAGGCATTGAAAAGGTAGTCGACCTTGTGGGCACAGACCTTGCGGATATGTTGACAAGAGCAAAGGCGACAATTGAGGTGGCGAAAAACTATCAATCATTTTCTGATTTGGAAGATGCAGCCGGCGATGTGACGTTTATTTATGAAACAGATTCTGTGACAGAAGAATAAAAAAGGATAAGTGTCGAATGTGGAAAAAGTGCTTTCTGCATTCGGCATCTTTTGTTTGGTAAGAAAGTCCTAATTTTGTTAAATGTACAAAAAAATAAAAAAACTATTGATTTCTTCGGTTTTTGTTGTTTTGCACAAATAAGGAAAAATTATGGAAAAAATTAAGAATTGGTGTTATTTTCGTGTGAAAAACCGGAAAAGTTATCCACAATTAAAAATGGCTTTTTTATCGAAAAAAATGACTTATACACGGAGTTATCCACTTTATCCACCGAAAATGAGGAGAAAAAACGGTATATACGTGGTATAAGGAACAAACAAGTGTTTTGTTGAAAATATAAAAAATGACTTTTGGTTTCAGAAAAGTGAAAAATTATCTTGACAATAAAGCAGTGAAACCATTACTGAAATTGTAAAACAATTCAGACAATTCGGCAGCATGGATATTGCATAAAAAGTTAAGGATTTAGGGTTTATTTTTTTGTGTTTTTGTACTAGAATAGGAAAAAGAAGTAGACATAATGTTTAAAATGGCTTTTCGTTTTTGTGAAAGTTGTATATTTTCGGGGAGCCATGACACAAAAACATGTCACAGAAGTAAGTTTTAGTATGGAGGAACGTTCAATGATATCAAATCAGATACTTCAGAATACGTTAGATGGGTTAAAGGGGATTACACGAATCGACTTATGTGTGATTGACCTGGATGGGAAAATATTAGCGACTACATTCTCAGAAGCGGAGCAGTATTCCGGTGCGGCACTGGAATTTAGCCAGTCACCGGCTGATTCGCAGACGGTATCAGGTTGTTTGTTTTTTAAAGTCTTTGACGATCATCAGTTAGAATACGTACTTTTGGCAAAGAATGAGTCAGATGATGGATATATGATCGGGAAGATTGCTTGTTTTCAGATTCAAAATCTTTTGGTTGCGTATAAGGAAAGATTTAATAAGGATAATTTTATTAAAAATCTTTTGCTTGATAATCTGCTTTTGGTTGATATCTACAATCGTGCGAAAAAGCTTCATATTGACACAGAATGTTCACGAGTTGTGTATATTATAGAAATCAATCGCGAAAAAGAAGGAAATGAACTTGAGAAGATCCGTACCTTGTTTGGCGGTAAGAGTAAGGATTTTGCAACAGCTGTTGATGAGAAGAATATCATTCTTGTAAAAGAAGTTACCGATGAGGATGATATGGATCAGCTCTATAAGAATGCAGAGAGTATCATTTCTTTATTTAAAGGTCGCGGAGACGATAAGGATGTGCATATTGCATTTGGTACGGTTGTCGGAGACATCAGAGAAGTATCAAGATCTTATAAGGAAGCGAAGATGGCGCTTGATGTTGGAAAGATTTTCTTTGAAGAAAGAAATATTATTGCATATCAGGCACTTGGTATCGGCCGTCTTATTTACCAGCTTCCGATTCCATTGTGTAAGATGTTTATCAAAGAAATCTTTGATGGCAAGTCACCGGATGAATTTGATGAAGAGACACTTACGACAATCAACAAATTCTTTGAGAATAGCCTGAATGTATCTGAGACATCCAGACAGCTTTATATTCACAGAAATACATTGGTGTATCGTCTCGATAAATTGCAAAAAAGTACAGGACTTGATCTTCGTGTGTTTGAAGATGCAATTACATTCAAGATTGCATTAATGGTAGTAAAGTATATGAAATACATGGAGTCATTAGATTACTAAACGGGAGACAGTCATGATTAAATTAGAAGGAGTCAGTAAGGAATATATTGCCGGAGTTCCGGCGCTGAACAATGTCAGCTTGCATATCAAACCGGGCGAATTCGTATTCGTTGTAGGTGATAGCGGATCGGGCAAGTCAACACTTATTAAGCTTTTACTTAAGGAACTAGAACCAACAAGCGGTAGTATCTATATTAATGGAAGAGACTTAGGCGCAATCGGAAGAAAGCAGATTCCTAAGTATCGAAGAAATATCGGTGTAGTATTTCAAGATTTCAGACTGCTGCGTGATCGCAATGTTTATGAAAATGTTGCGTTTGCGCAGCGCGTTATTTCTGCGCCGACAAGACAGATCCGCCAGCGTGTGCCGATGATGCTTTCCATGGTAGGCCTGGCTGCGAAGTATAAGTCGAATCCAAAGCAGTTGTCCGGTGGCGAGCAGCAGCGTGTGGCGATTGCGCGTGCACTTGTAAACAATCCGAAGATTCTTCTGGCAGATGAGCCGACCGGTAACCTGGATAGTGGTAATGCCTGGGAAATTATGAAGATTCTTGAGGAAGTTAACAGACGTGGAACGACCGTTCTTGTCGTAACGCATAATCTTGAGATTGTGAAGGCTATGAAAAAACGTGTCATCTCAATGCGCAATGGCGTCGTAGTAGGTG
The DNA here is from genome assembly GCF_900104415.1 of Eubacterium oxidoreducens. GTDB lineage: Bacteria > Bacillota > Clostridia > Lachnospirales > Lachnospiraceae > Eubacterium_C > Eubacterium_C oxidoreducens. Next base: position 20,250 of record NZ_FMXR01000018.1, read on the forward strand.
ACAACGGACAGGAGGTCTTCGGTTATGAAAATTAGTACAGTTCTTTATTCATTAAAACAAGGAACGAAGAATATCTGGAGAAATAAGATGTTCTCGCTTGCTTCAGTAGCTACGATGGCGGCATGTATCTTCTTGTTTGGAATATTTTATTCCATTGTTGTGAATATGCAGTCGATTGTGCAAAAGGCAGAAGAAGGCGTTGCGGTAACGGTATTCTTTGAGGAAGGAATCACAGACGATCAGATTGCAGCCATTGAGGAAGCAATTAAGTCGCGCGCCGAAGTGGAAAAATATGAATATGTTTCGGCTGAGCAGGCGTGGGAAGACTTTAAGGAAACTTATTTTGAAGGAAAGGAAGAACTTGCAGAAGGCTATGAAGAAGATAATCCTCTGGCTAATGATGCGAACTTCCAGATTTATTTAAATGATGTGTCTATGCAGGATTCACTTGTCACTTATCTAGAATCGTTAGATGGAGTGCGAGAGGTTAACCAGTCAGAGATGGCAGCGCATACGCTGACCGATTTTAATTCTTTGATTGCTTATATCTCAATTGCAATCATTATTATCCTGCTTGCAGTATCGATCTTTTTGATTAGCAATACGGTTACGGTAGGTATTGCGGTTCGAAAGGAAGAGATTGGCATCATGAAATTGATAGGTGCGACCGATTTCTTTGTCCGTGCACCATTCTTGTTTGAAGGAATTTTGATTGGAATTGTCGGTTCGATTATCCCACTTGTGATTTTGTTTTTCCTATATAAGAGGGTAGTGGCATATATCATCGGCAAGTTCAATTTCTTAAGTGGGATTATGGATTTCCTCCCGGCACACTCTGTATTTGCGGTGCTTGTCCCGGTGGGATTAATACTAGGAATAGGAATAGGATTTGTGGGAAGTCGTCTGACCATCCATAAACACTTAAGGGTATAAGTTATGTTTGGAAAAAAAGAGAATACGAATAAGATAGAAGAGGCAAAAGAAGAAACGCAGCCTGTAGAGCTTCCTATGGAAGAAGCACAGCCGGATGCAGAAGAACTTGCGATAAGGGAAATGGTCGGCAGATCCATGAAAAAGATTGGATTTGCACAGGGAATCATGCTAGGCGTTGTGATTGCGATTGCAGCATCGATGGTAACAGGGCTTTTGGTTATGAAGACGGGCAATCTAGGACCGTTTCAGCTAGCAGAAGCCGGCACGACTTCGGAGGAAGACAGTGATAGTTCTTCGGATTCGTCGATCTTAGATACCGCAACGCAGCAAAAGCTAGAGGTGCTCTATAAATATCTGAACCAGTATTATTATGAAGATTTAGATGTTGATGATCTGCAAGAAGGCTTGTTTGCAGGGCTGCTTGAAGGTGCCGGAGATACTTATACACGGTATTATACGGCAGAAGAATACGAAGAATTACAAGAGTCAACATCCGGAACATTTTATGGAATTGGGGCGCTTCTTTATCAGGACGAGACGACAAAACAGGTAATTATCGATAAGATTTATGACGGATCCGGCGCACAGGAGGCCGGTCTTGAAGTGGGCGATGTTATTAAAAGCGCCGATGGATATAAAGCGACTTCGATGGAACTTTCGGATTTCGTACAACATGTAAGAGGCGAGGAAGGTTCTATGGTTGAACTGGTTATCAGCCGTGACGGAGAAGAGATGACGCTTGAGGTGGAGCGTAAGGAAGTTGAAGAAGTCAGTGTTACGAGTCAGATGCTGACGGATGAAATTGCTTTGATCACCATATCGGAATTTACGGAAGTGACAACGGAGCAATACGAAGAAGAAATCGCAAGCGTAAAAGAGCAGGGTGCAAAAGCCGTAATCTTTGATGTGCGTTCTAATCCGGGTGGTACGGTATCGTCAGTGACTGAGATTTTGGATGATATCCTTCCGGAAGGAACGGTTGTTTATACCGAGGATAAAGACGGCGAGAGAACCGATTATACCTCTGATGCGGAGAATTATCTGGATATGCCGATGGCAGTATTGGTGAATGGAAGCAGTGCAAGCGCAGCAGAGATTTTTGCCGGTGCGATTCGTGATTTTGATTATGGAACCTTGATTGGAACTACGACGTATGGTAAGGGAATCGTGCAGACGATTCTTCCATTTACGGATGGCAGTGCAATCAAATTAACGACAGCAACTTATTATACACCAAGTGGTGAGTGCATTCATGAAAAGGGCATCACACCGGATGTAGAACTTGAGTATGAATATACCGGAAGTGATGAAGAGTATGAATATACGAAGGACAATCAGGTTGCTAAGGCAATTAAAGTTCTGAAAAAAGAATTGGCACAATAAGCCAATCAGTATAAGAAAGAGGTGATTAAATGGTTGAACTTGATGAGTTCAAAACGCGCCTTGGTGCGCTGACAAAGCCATGTAATGATTTGAGGGATGCACTTTGACCTCGCGAGCAAAAAAGAGCGGGTTGAAGAGCTAGAAAGGCTTATGGAGGCTCCTGATTTTTGGGAGGATGCGCAAAAAGCGCAGATGCAGTCAAAAGAATTAAAAGATCTAAAAGATGACATTGAGACATTTGATAAGATTGAATCTTCTTATGAAGATATTGAAACCCTGATTGAAATGGGATATGAAGAAGAGGATGAAAGTCTGATTTCGGAGATTGATCAGGAGCTTAATGCACTGGAAAAAACAATCGAGAGTATTCGGATTAAAACGCTTCTTAGCGGGGAATACGATAAGAGCAATGCGATTGTATCTCTTCACGCGGGTGCCGGTGGAACGGAGTCTTGCGATTGGGCGAGTATGCTGTATCGCATGTATACCAGATGGGCGCAGGACAAGGGATTTGCAGTGACGGTGCTTGATTATCTTGATGGTGATGAGGCCGGGATTAAGTCGATTACATTTGAGGTGGCAGGAACGAATGCTTATGGATATCTAAAGTCAGAAAAGGGTGTGCACAGACTCGTAAGAATCTCGCCATTTAATGCAGCGGGAAAGAGGCAGACGTCTTTTGTGTCTTGCGATGTAATGCCGGATATAGAGGAAGATATTGATATCGAAATTAAGGATGATGAGATTCGTGTAGATACTTATCGCTCAAGTGGTGCCGGTGGTCAGCATATTAACAAGACTTCTTCGGCAATTCGAATCACACATCTTCCGACGGGAATTGTGGTGCAATGCCAAAATGAGCGTTCACAGCACATGAACAAAGACAAGGCGATGCAGATGTTAAAGGCAAAGCTTTATCTTCTCGAGCAGGAGAAAAAGGCGAGGGAAGCGCAGGAGATTCGTGGCGAAGTTACTGAAATTGGATGGGGAAATCAGATTCGCTCCTATGTCTTACAGCCATATACGATGGTGAAAGATCATCGTACAAATGCGCAAAATACAAATGCGCAGGCAGTATTAGACGGAGATTTGGATCTTTTTATCAATGCATTTTTAGCACAATAAGAAACCGCAGCACGTTGTTGTACAACGGTATGCTGCGGTTTTTGACGTCTCTATGAAAGTTATCGGCACAAGGATTGGTTTTTGATTAACATTTCCTGGATGGTTTTTTGCATATATGTTCCAAGATGTTTTTTGGTTTCCTTGTCTAGTTCGCTTAAATCAATTGGTTTTCCATATTCTACAATAACGCTGCATGGCTTTACATACGGAAGATGCGCTTCAAAGATTTCTCTGGTTCCTAAGATGGCAACCGGAATGACTTTGCATTTGGCTTTTTCTGCCATCTTAAAGCTGCCTTCGTGAAAGGGAAGCAAGATGTGATCGCTTCCCTTGCCGCGTGTTCCTTCAGGGAAGATAAAGATGCTGATGCCGTGCTTTAAAAGGTCAACGCCTTTTAAGACGCAGCGAAGAGCAGCTTTCATATCATTGCGGCTCATAAACAGACAGTGAAGACGATACATCCAGTTTTTAAGAAGTGGAACACTTTCGATGGAATCTTTTGCTACATAGCCGGTTCGCATCTTCATGTGCGAATACGTAATCAGAATATCAAACCAGCTTCTGTGATTGCCGACAAACAAAACGGCTTCATCGGTTGGCAGATATTCCTCACCGATGATGGTCTGTCTAACCCCGCAGATCTTTAAGATGCAGCGAAATGCCCACTGGACAAAGTGGAGGCATCGAAGGTCTGAGGCTTCCTGGTTGTGTTTGGCAAGTAGCCACTCGATAAACAGCACGGGAATTGCCAAGACTAAAAAAAGGATTGCAAATAGAAATCCGAAAATTGTTCTTATCATATAATAACCTCTTTGTTTCACATTTTGTTATAGTTTAGCATATTTTTTGTTGGAACAAAAGTAAAGTCCAAATCAAAGTGAGATAACAAGATATTGGGAGCGGATTTGAAAAAAAGAACGAAATGTTGTGATTTGAAGCCGCTAACAGTTGACTTTGGGGTGGTAAAGTGGTACCATTTACGTATAAATCATAAAGATAAGAAAAGAGGGGTATATTAATATGTCTAATTCTGATTTTTGCAAAGTGCGTGAGTCGGTACGATCACAGTTAGGTAATAAAGTAATGATTAAGCAAGACCGCGGAAGAAATCGCATTGAAATTCAGGAAGGCATTCTGCAGAATGCATATCCAAGCGTATTTACAATTCTGATTGAGAATAGAAGAAATACGAATCCACCGCAGTTGTTATCCTTTAGCTATACAGATATCATTACCAAGGAGATTCGAATGAAGCTTTGCTAGTGAGAATGAGAAGCCATCTGTCAGACTAATCTGTTTGGCAGAGGGCTTTTATTATTGAGTGAATTATTGTATAATGTCATGAGTATGGCCTACGTCTGTTGGCTAGGGGTTAGGCGTTAGGGAAAGGTTTTTAAGGAGAATGACAATATGAAACTCATCAATACAGAAGATGCGGTAGGACATGTGCTGTGCCATGACTTAACGCAGATTATTCCGGGTGTAACAAAAGACGCAGTATTTCGAAAAGGACATATCGTAACAGAGGAAGATATTCCGGTTCTTCTTTCCATTGGCAAGGAGCATTTGTATGTATGGGAGAAGCAAGAGGGGATGCTTCATGAAGATGAAGCAGCACAGATTTTGTTTGATATGTGTAAGAATGATTACCTGATTCCTTCTGAGACGAAGGAGGGTAAGATTGAGATTAAGGCCGGTATTGATGGCCTGTTTAAAGTGGATACCCAAAGATTAATGAAGCTAAATACCATTGGTGAGATGATGATTGCATCGCGTCATGGTAATTTCCCGGTTAAGAAAGGGGATAAGCTTGCAGGAACCAGAATTATTCCACTTGTGATTGAAGAGGAGAAGATGCGAAGAGCGCAGCAGGTGGTTGGAGAAGAACCACTTATGCAGTTGCTCCCATTTGGACATAAGAAAGCAGCTATTGTAACAACAGGAAGTGAAGTGTTCAAGGGACGCATCGAAGATAAATTTGGACCGGTCATCCGAAAGAAACTTGGCGAGTATGATGTCGAAGTGCTTGGTCAGTCAATTATGGATGACAAACAAGAGGAGATTACAAAAGAAATATTAAAATGGATTGACAAGGGCGCCGATATGATTGTGTGTACAGGCGGTATGAGTGTGGATCCGGATGATACAACGCCAAGTGCCATTAAAGGAACCGGAGCTAAGATTATATCATACGGAGCACCGGTGCTTCCGGGCGCAATGTTCTTGTTATCCTATTATAAGGGAAGTATTCCGATTATGGGACTTCCGGGATGCGTTATGTACGCAGCCAGAACGATTTTCGATTTGGTTTTGCCACGCGTAATGGCAGGTGAGATTTTGGATCAGGAAGAACTGGCAAAATATGGACATGGCGGACTGTGTCTGGGATGCGAGGAATGTACATTCCCGAATTGCGGATTCGGTAAAGCCTAAGATAGTAAAAGGAAGGATAAGGAATGAAACGAATAAGCATGAAGGCGAGAAACAAAGTCGTTTCTGCGGTTGCAATAGCAGCACTTGCAATGGCTCCATTTTCCGGAACCACGGCAATGGCGTCGACAATTTCTGATGCACAAAGTAAGATTAATGATGCGCAAAGCAGTTTGGATGAAGTGACGGATTCGATTTCTGACATTGAATCGGAACAAAGTGAGTTGCAAAGTGAGATTGAGTCGCTTGATGCAGAACTGGTGAATCTTCTTGTTGATATGGATGTTCTTGAGGAAGAACTTGCAAGCAAGAATGAGGAGCTTAAGCAGGTGGAAGAAGATCTTGTTGCGGCACAGGAAAAAGAAGATGCGCAGCATGATGATATGACAAAACGAATTCAGTTCATGTATGAGAGCGGAGACAATTCTTTATTGACTTCGATTCTGGAATCGAAATCATTGGCTGAAGTGCTGAATCGTATTCAGTATTACTCAGATGTATATGATTATGACCGTGATCTTTTGGAAGAATATGAAGAGACCAAGCAGCAGGTTGCAGAATTAAAAGAGCAGGTTGAGTCCGAGAAGGCTGAGCTAGAAGAGATGCAGGCGCAATACGAAGAGCAGGAAGCGAATCTCAATACCATGATTGCCGAGAAGGAAAGTCAGGTTAGTGATTTCGCATCGCAGCTTGCACAGGCCAAAGAACTTGCAGCAAAATATAAATCTACCATTTCACAGCAAAATGCAGTCATTAAAGCAGAACAGGAAAAGGCAGCAGCTGCTGCTGCGGCACAGAGCAGCTCTTCTTCAAGCAGCAGTTCCTCATCATCAAGTTCTTCTTCGAGCAGCTCAAGTTCTTCGGATGAGAGTAGTTCTTCAAGCAGCGGAAGCTCCGATCCGGGATATTCGACGAGTGTAAGCGGTTCGGCAGTTGTCAATTATGCATTGACATTTGTTGGAAATAAATATGTCTGGGGCGGAACGGACCCGAATACAGGAGCGGATTGTAGCGGATTTACGCAGTATGTATTTAAGCATTTTGGAATCTCTCTTCCAAGAACCTCCAGTGCACAGCGCTCGGCCGGAAAAGAAGTCAGCTATGCAAATGCAAAAGCAGGCGATTTAATCTGCTATAGTGGCCATGTGGCAATCTACATGGGGAATGGATGCATCGTTCATGCATCAAATTCAAAGACCGGTATTATATCCGGAACATCCGCAACATATAGAACGATTCTTTCTGTACGACGTGTACTGTAAGAGGATAGATAAAAAGGAGATGAAAGAGCACCATGCAGATGGAGCAATTACAAAAAGACATGATCGCGGCAATGAAGGCGAAGGATAAGCCAAGAAAGGATGCAATTTCTTCGGTTGTATCAGCGGTTAAGAAAGTGGCAATCGATGAAGGTTGCAGAGATGATATCAAGGAAGAACTTGTTGACAGAGTCATCTTGAAGGAGTTAAAGTCTGTCAAGGAACAGATAGACACCTGTCCGGCAGACAGACAAGACTTAAAAGCGGAATATCAGCTGCGTTATGATGTTATTAACGAATATGCACCGCAGCTTATGAGTGAAGATGAAGTAAAAGCGGTATTGACAGAGAAATTTGCAGATGTGGTTGCAACAAAGAATAAAGGTCAGATCATGAAGGCTGTTATGGCTGAGCTGAAAGGCAAGGCGGATGGCAAGGTGATTAATCAGGTTGTATCGCAGCTGTGTCAGTAGAGGTTGGGGAAACGTTTTTTCGATGAAATTAAAGAAAACGAAACCGAATCGGATAAAGATTATGCGATATTGGCAGTTTGCGATTATCCTTGCGATTGTCGCAACTGCCCTTTATATTTATATCCGAAATCAACATATTGGGCAAAATAAAGTATTTGATGTCGCATCGCATATGGACGAGACGGTTGTGACGGTTGATGGTGTTGAGCTTACCATGACCGATATGATGTTCTATATCACCTATGAGGAAAATCAGGTAGAACAAAAAGCGAAAGTGTACAATCCAAAGGATACGAACGAATATTGGAATCTTCATGTAAATGGCAAATTCGTTCGTTTAGAAGCGCAGGACTATATCATTGAGATGGCGGTGCACGATGAAATCTTCTATACGAAAGCGGTAGAAGAAGAGCTGGAGTTAAGTGCGAACGACCAGGAATATCTCGACGCGAAGAAAAGCGACTTCTGGGATGATTTGGATGATGAGCAGTACGAGAACTTAGAGCGGCTGTCGATTACAAAAGAGCAGCTTAATGAAGCTATGTTTCGAGCGACGCTTGCACAAAAATACCAGGAACAGCTGCAGGAAGAAGGCAGCAGTGAATATGATTTTGATGACTACAACGCCGATGGGTATGCATATGAACAGATTTTAGAAAGCGAGCATACCTACAGTGTAAACGAAGAACTCTGGGATGAGGTTTCCATTGGAAACGTCACGTATACACATGGCGCTGAATATAATAGATAAGAGGTTATAAGATGGCAGAAAAGCTTGGAAGAAACGATCCGTGTTGGTGTGGTAGCGGAAAGAAGTACAAAAAGTGTCATGAGGCATTTGACGAGAAGATTGAAGTGTTCAGACAGCAAAAGAAACTGGTGCCTCCAAGAAGCATCATTAAGACACCGGAGCAGATTGAAGGAATTAAGGAAAGTGCGAAGATTAATATTGCAGTGCTTGATTACGTCGCAGAGAATATTAAGGTTGGCATGAGTACGGAAGAAGTTAATACTCTGGTACATGAAAAGACGGTGGAGCTTGGAGGGATTCCGGCACCGCTTGATTTTGAAGGGTATCCTAAGAGTGTGTGTACGTCGATTAATGATGAGGTATGCCATGGAATTCCATCGGAGGATATCATTTTACAAGATGGAGATATCGTCAATGTAGATGTTTCGACAGAATATAACGGATATTTTTCCGATTCTTCGAGAATGTTCCTGATTGGAAATGTAAGCGAAGAGAAGAAAAAACTTGTGCAGGTTACAAAAGAATGTGTGGAGCTTGGGCTTAAGCAGGTAAAGCCATGGGGATTTCTTGGAGATGTCGGCGCAGCAGTCAACGAACATGCCAAGAAAAATGGATATACAGTTGTGCGTGAGATTGGTGGACATGGAATCGGACTTGAATTTCATGAAGAGCCATGGGTTGGATTTACAACTCGCCCGGGAACGAGAATGCTGATGGTTCCGGGAATGTGCTTTACGATTGAACCGATGGTTAACATGGGAAAAGCAGATATTTATGTGGATGATGACAATGGCTGGACGGTTTACACCGAAGATGGTCAGCCGTCTGCACAGTGGGAGATTCAGGTTGTCGTAACGGAAGACGGAGCTGAAGTAATCAGTTGGTAATTATGAGAGGAAAGGTATGAGTGGTTTTGGTGCGATTAAAAAAGCAACAACATTGCTCATATCTTTTTTGTTTTTAATAAATTCTTAAAAAGATTGGTTAGCGGATGTTAAAATGCCGCTTATAGAATAAACATATGATTAATCATAAGGAGAATTGAGATTATGCATCAGATTTTGGTAGTAGATGATGAACAGGATATTCGCAATGCACTGCGCATTTATTTGGAAAGTGAAGGGTATCAGGTACTCGAAGCAAAGGATGGAAAAGAGGCGGTGGAGATTGTCAAAAACGGACAGATTGCATTGGTCTTGCTGGATGTGATGATGCCGGTAATGGATGGAATCAGTGCAATGGCGAAGATGAGAGAAGAGTCGAATGTCCCGATTATCATGCTGACGGCCAAGGGTGAGGATACGGATAAGGTACTTGGGTTAAATGTCGGTGCGGACGATTATGTAACAAAACCATTTAATCCGGTGGAGCTTCTTGCGCGAGTGAAGTCGCAGATTCGCCGCTATACAAAATTAGGGGATGCACATGGCTCGGCGGCCGAAGAAGGAAGTGTCTATGCAGTAGGTGGCATTGAACTAAATGATATCAGCAAGCAGGTAACGCTTGACGGAGAAAAGGTATCACTGACTCCGCGCGAATATGACATTTTAAAATTTCTGATGGAGCATCCGGGGCAGGTATTTTCGCCAAAACAAATCTACGAGCAGGTCTGGAACGATCCGGCATACGGAGCGGAGAATACCGTTGCGGTTCATATTCGTCATCTACGGGAGAAGATTGAGTATGACAGTGCCAATCCAAGGCACCTTGTAGCTGTGTGGGGACATGGTTACAAGATGGAAAAGTAAAAGGAGAAATTGAGTATGAAAATAAAAAATACATGGGTACGCGCAATTGTGATTGTGATATGTATCCTGATTTCTGTAGTAGGAAGCATGAGTATTGCCCTTCTGGCTGTACTGCAAAGCACCGGGGTCTATTCGGGATCGAGTGCAAGCACATCGACGCAGCTGTATAACGATGCCAAAGAGCGCACAGCTCAGCTGTTGTTATATGAAAATAATCCTACAAATGAAGACGCTTATCAAGGATCCATATTGGAAGATCAAGGGATTCGGTTTGGTGTTATTAAGACAGATAATGGAGCCCTGACAGATGATATGTTGGCCGATTCGAGCCGGTATGTCTACTCAACGCTAGAAGAGGCGGATTATAAAGACGTCGACCAGCTAGACACTTGTCTTCTTGAGTGGGGAGCGATGACCACGAGCGTTCCGGTGGAATATTTTTATGAGGATCCACAGGTGATCCAGGGCCAGGAGTATATGGGGGAGGAACAGGTAACAGGATTCGTCTATGATGATTTATCCGGGAGCTTATATATCTGCGTTGGAGATCGGTATTTTTCCACAGTAGCTTTCACAGCCAGTGAAGAAGAGATTAAAGAATGGAAGAGTAATGTTGTATCCCTACAATATGAGACAAGAAAACAAGGCAATCAGACGCTGCTAAAAGTAGGGAATTCCTATTATTCAACTTATAGCGGAAGTGACTATCTTGAGTTTTCGCTTGATGGTGGATATGATTATGCCGTGGCAACGAAAGATGTTGCGAGTTGTTCAGATGATAATGGAATAAATGGTGTGACTTATGATGAGGGATGGATTGACGGACTAAACCAATATAGTGCAGAAGAACTGTATGTTACAGGTGGAAACAAAGCAGATTCAACGATGCAAACATACGCAGTTGTATTTGCAGATGCAAATGGCCTTGCAAATCGCGCGGCGTCGATGAACCGGTATGATTATTTTGCACAGGCAAATTTCGTGGAAAGTATTTCCGAAAGTGGAAGAATTATTATTCCATTTGTGATTGTAGCATGTCTGGTAGTTGGGGTATTGCTCTTTGCTATATTAATACAATCGGCAGGATGCCGTGCTGACCATGATGAGGTGACGCCGCGTACGATTGACGAGCTTCCAATGGATGTATTTACCGTGCTTACCGTTATGGGAGTCGGAATCGGGGTGATACTGTTTTGTGCATTTTCAAAATGTTCCGGATCATCTGCCATCGTACTAATGTGCATTGTGGTTGCACTTGTAGCATGGCTGATTATTGCCTGGGCAATGAGTTTATCGGTGAACCGAAAGCTGCATAGAGTCGGTAAGAAGTCTTTGATTGGAAGACTGGTAATCTTCATTATACACAGTCAGCTAAACGCACAGCAAAAGGCTACGCTGACGCAGATAAAAGGTCCGGTGTGGTTAGTCTTTGGTATATTTGTTGTACTGGAAATAATCGGAGTCGCAGTCTTTTGTGAATCTGCATTTACAGCAATGTTTTGGGTGCTTTGGCTGGTGGAGAAAATCATCTTTGCTTTGCTGCTTGGCAAGATCTTAAAACAGTATGCGTCTCTTCGCATTGCGGCGCAGAAAATTGCATTGGGAGAGATTGAATATCAGGTAGATACCTCGAAGATGTTTCCGGGGCTTAATGCTCACGGAAATGATTTAAATCATATTGCTGAGGGTCTGCAAAATGCGGTCGCAGACAGGATGCGTTCAGAAAGAATGAAGACGGAGCTGATTACAAATGTATCGCACGATATCAAGACGCCGCTGACATCGATTATCAATTATGTAGACCTTCTTCGTAAGGAAGATCTGGATAATGAAAATGCACGCCAATACTTAGAAGTGCTCTCTAGACAGTCTGACAGGTTGAAGAAATTAATTGAGGATTTATTGGAAGCTTCGAAGGCTTCGACCGGTAATCTTAAGATGGATTTTGAGCGGCTGCATGTGGGCGTAATCTTAACCCAGGTGATTGGAGAATTTGAAGAACGTCTTTTGGAAAAGGGAATTACGTTAAGAGTGCAAGATGCCGATTCGGATACCGAGATCCTGGCAGATGTAAGGCATTTGTGGAGGGTTTTTGATAACTTAATGACCAACATTAATAAATACGCACAAGAGCAGACTAGAGCTTATATTAATCTGAAAGAAGAAGATGGATATGTGGTCATTACATTTTTAAATACTTCCAAGGAAGAGCTGAATATTTCGGCAGAAGAGCTGGTGGAACGTTTTGTGCGTGGAGATGAGTCAAGAAATACCGAAGGAAGCGGACTTGGGCTTTCGATTGCCCGTTCACTTACGGAGCTTATGAAGGGACAGATGCAACTTGCGATTGAAGGTGATTTGTTTAAGGTGATTTTGAAATTTCCGATGGCACTTCCAGAAGGGAAGCAGTAAAGGAAACTCCCACAAAGCCTCTCTTATGTGCTATAATGAACGCAGTGAGTAGGAGAGGTAACAGGAGGAACATTTACAGATGAACGATCTATTTCGGAATATTTTAATTACCGTCATTTTGGTTGCAATTGTGGCGCTGATTGGACTTGGAATCTGGAAGATGCTGGTCAAGTATGCGAAGGAGCATCACACGATGGATGAGAATACATCGACCGATGAAGAGACAGAGGGAGCCGTAAGTGATGTATCAATGATTGATTTTGGTACATGTGTAGCAATGATTGAAGAATAAAAAAGACAGGACACAGAAACTTTTGAATTAAGTTTCCGTGTCCTGTTTCATTACTGAATCGATGTTACGGTATAACCGGCATCGGTTACGGCTTTGGTCAGTACTTCATCGCTGACATCGGCGCTTAGTTCACATACAGCGTTGTCTTTTTCGTGACTGGCTACAGCGCTTACGCCATCAATAGCGTTGAGTGCTTCGTTAACGCGTGCTTCGCAGTGCGGGCACATCATTCCCTCAATACCAATTGTTTTCGTCATGATAGGTTCCTCCTTTTGTGATTTGTGTATATCGACAAGGTCGAGAATTTTAGTTTTCGCATTCTCGTCCGAAGCGAGCTTTAAGTAACGGGTGTCGTGCTTCTTGCTGTGTATATTGGTCAGGTTCAGCCTAAGTGCGTTGCTGACAACGCATACACTCGAAAGGCTCATGGCAGCGGCACCGAGCATTGGATTAAGCTTAAGCCCAAAGGCTGCATAGTAACAACCGGCGGCAATCGGAATGCCGATGACATTGTAGAAAAATGCCCAAAACAGATTCTGTCGAATGTTCCGAAGAACCTGCCGGCTTAAGCGAATTGCAGCGCTGACATCCGGCAGCTGATTCTTCATTAGAACCACGTCGGCAGCATCAATGGCAATGTCGCTTCCGGCACCGATGGCCATACCGACATTGGCGCTGGTTAGAGCTGGTGCATCATTGATGCCATCTCCGACCATCATAACATGACCAATCTCTTTTAAGGCGCGGATGATGCTTTCTTTTTCATCTGGTTTGACCTGTGAGATAACATGGTCAACGCCGGCAGCTTCGCCGATGGCATTTGCTGTCAGCTCTTGATCACCGGTCAGCATAATGACCTGCATTCCCATGCGTTTTAAATCTGCGATTGCTTCGCGAGAAGTATCACGGATGACATCGGCAACAACAATCATGCCAAGGAAGTGATCTTCTCTGGCAAAGTATAAAGCGGTTTTGCCTTGCCTTAAGAAGGTACCGGCTTGTTGGATAAGTGCTTTGGGAACAACGCAATAGCGGCGTATTAATTCCAGGTTGCCGCCATAGCAGCTAACATCGTCTATTTTGGCGCGAATGCCATATCCGGATAAGGTTTCATAGTCGGTGACTTTGTGACCTTCTAAAGAAGGCAGCCGGTCGCACGCTAAGATGGCCTTTGCAAATGGATGCTCGCTTCGCTCTTCTAATAATCCTGCGATGGTAAATAATTCTTCCGCGGTAATGCCATCTGCAAGAATTTCATCTGTCACTTGCGGCGCCCCGTTAGTGATTGTTCCGGTCTTATCAAGAACGATAATTTGCGTTTTGCCTGTGGACTCTAAGATGGCCGCAGTCTTAAACAAGATTCCGTTTCTTGCACCAATGCCATTTCCAACCATGATGGCTACCGGAGTGGCAAGGCCGAGTGCGCAAGGACAACTGATTACGAGAACAGAGATGGCTCGTGATAAAGCAAATGAGAATTCCTGTCCTACAAATATCCAAATGACAAAAGTAATGAGTGCAATCAGCATAACTGTTGGAACAAAAATGCCGGATACTTTGTCTGCAGCCCGGGCAATTGGTGCTTTGGTAGCGGCAGCATCACTCATCAAAGTGATAATCTGTGATAGCGTGGTATCTTGTCCGACTCTGGTCGCTTCGCATGTCAGATAACCACTTTTTAAGATTGTTGCGCTTGAAACCGCACTTCCAATCTCCTTTTCAACCGGCAAAGATTCGCCGGAAAGGGCGGATTCGTCTACGCTTGCGTTTCCGCTGATAACGCGTCCGTCAACCGGAATCGATTCGCCGGCACGGACAATAAAAGTATCGCCGGTTTTGACCTGGTCGATAGGTATGGACATCTCTTTGCCGTCATTGAGAATGGTGGCAGTTTGGGGAGCTAGGTCCATAAGTCCCTTAAGCGCATCCGTGGTGCGTCCTTTTGAGAGGGCTTCTAGGAATTTGCCGATGGTAATCAGCGTTAAGATCATAGCAGCTGATTCAAAGTAAAATTCGTGCATATATTGCGAAATCGCTTCCTGGTCGCCGCTTCCGTATGCGCCGCTCATGGCAAAAAGTGCATATAGACTGTAGATGTAAGAAGCACTGGCGCCGAGTGCAACGAGGGTGTCCATATTGGGGCTACGGTGAAACAGCGAAGTGTAGCCACCTATAAAAAATTTCTGGTTGATAACCATAATCATTGTAGTAAGAAGTAGTTCATAAATACCCATGGCAAGGTGGTTATCGGCCATGATAGGAGGAAGCGGCCAGTCCCACATCATGTGTCCCATGGAAACATACATAAGCGGAACAAGTAAGATAACAGAAGAAATCAGTCTTCGCTTAAGGATGGGGATTTCTTTGTTTTCTAAGGAAGAAGACTCTATCGTATGGGCAGCGGCATCGCCTGTGCCTTTTTCGCTTGCACCATAGCCGGCTTTTTCAACCGCTTCGATAATCGCTTGTACAGAGGCATCGCCTTGTACATTCATAGAGTTCGTCAAAAGGCTTACGGATGCTTCGGTAACACCGTCTACTTTATTGACTGCATTTTCGACACGGGCACTGCAGGCTGCACAGCTCATGCCGGTAATATCGAATTGTTTCATAAATAATTGCTCCTAGTTCTTCATTAATTTTTGAAGTACGGTGACTAATTCGTCGATGACTTCATCATTTCCGTCCTTAATGTCGTGAATCACACAGCTTCGGATATGATTTTCAAGAAGCTTGTTGTTAAAGCTCGCAACAGCTGAGGAAATAGCGGACATCTGAGTTAAGATATCGATGCAATACGTATCTGATTCGAGCATCTTCTTAACACCTCGAACCTGTCCTTCTATGCGGCTTAAGCGGTTCATGAGATCCTTGTATTCCTTTTCACCGCGTACCTTGGTGCGTTCGTTGCAACATGGTTTTGTTTCACTCATAAGGTCACTTCCTTTCGTTATGTCGACTTAAGATACCCCTCGGGGGTATACGTTGATAAAACTAACTATATACCCCATGGGGGTATTTGTCAAGCTGCGTAAATGTAATATAATAAGAGGCAACGAATAAAGTCTGGAGAATAGAATTATGATTGAGGAAAAAATAATACAAAGGGTGCTCGAAAAAGCAGCATCAACAGGAGCGGATTACGCAGAACTGTTCGCAGAAAGAACCTCGGAACATGTAATGAGTATGTCCGGCTCGAAGGTAGACAAGATGGTGGATGGTGTTATCGCCGGTGTTGGAATTCGTGTATTTAAAGGTGTTAAGAGTGTCTATGGAAGTACCAGTTTTATGGATGAAAAGTCCTTGATGGAATTGGCCACTCAGGTGGCTGATGCAATTTCGCAAGGTGGTGCGGTGCTTGATATTTGTTTGACACCTCAGCTGGTAGTGGATCATCATTTGGTAGAAATCTCGCCGGGGGAGGCCTCTAAGTCGGATAAGCTGGATTTGTTAAAAGAGGCTTATTTTGCGGCTAAGGAATATCATGACGTGATTGATCAGGTGCAGGGATCTTTTGCAGATAAGGATAGACAGATCTTAATTGCAAACAGCGATGGTTTACTTACGATGGATCGGCAACAAAGAAGCCGTCTTCGCATTGAGGCTACGGCATCCAAAAAAGGAGAGAAACAAAGCGGGACATTTGCACCGGGAAGCCGTATGGGACTTGAATTTTATCAGGATATGAAGCCGTCTTATATCGGCGAGCGTGCAGCAAAGCAGGCGCTGACGCTGATTGATGCCTCCTATTGTCCGGCAGGCAAGATGACCGTTGCGATTGAGCATGGATTTGGCGGAGTCATCTTCCATGAAGCGTGCGGCCAC
This sequence comes from Eubacterium oxidoreducens, assembly GCF_900104415.1. GTDB lineage: Bacteria > Bacillota > Clostridia > Lachnospirales > Lachnospiraceae > Eubacterium_C > Eubacterium_C oxidoreducens. The sequence continues at coordinate 36,881 of NZ_FMXR01000018.1, forward strand.
TCGCTAGAGGCTTCGGCAGTTGCGATTGGTCAGTCAGGATTTGCAGGCAAGATTGGTCAGCAGATTGCCGGGGAGAAAGTGACGGCGATTGATGATGGGACGATTCCAAACGCCTGGGGCTCTGTTAATATTGATGATGAAGGAACCAGGACACGTCGTAATGTGCTGATTGAGCATGGCGTTTTAAAAGGCTACATGGTAGATAAATTAAATGGAAGACGGATGGGAATGGAATCAACGGGAAGCTCCCGCCGGGAGAACTATTGTTATGCACCGACTTCGCGTATGACGAACACATTTATCGATAATGGACCGGATAGAAATGAGGATATCATCGCTTCAATGGATTATGGTCTGTACGCAAAAGACATGGGCGGAGGATCCGTCAATCCGGTAACCGGTGAATTTAATTTTTCGGTAAGAGAGGGTTATATCGTAAGAAATGGTAAGATCTGTGAGCCGGTCAGAGGCGCAAGTCTGATTGGAAAGGGAACAGAAATTTTGATGAATATTGATATGGTCGGACAGAATCTGCTTCGCGCACAGGGAATGTGTGGGGCATCAAGCGGAAGTATTCCAACCGATGTCGGTCAGCCCCTGATTCGTGTTTCATCTATTACGGTAGGAGGACGTTAACATGCAGTATCAAGAGTTTAAAGACGCTGTGATTGCCAAGGCAAAGGCAGCAGGACTTACAGAATATGAATTATACTATGCGCAGGACAAGAGTATAGAGGTGGAAACCCTTTTAAAAGAAGTGGACAAATACATGACATCGGAATCGGCCGGAGTATGCTTTCGGTGTATATACAAGGGAAATATGGGATATGCTTCTACGGAGCTGTTTGATGAGGAGCAGGCTGCACATCTTGTGAAGGCGGCTATGGAAAATGCTTCTTTGATTGAGGAAGAATCCGAGAATTTCATTTATGCAGGAGGGGCTGAGTATCCGCAAATTGCCCCCAAAAGCCGTGAAAAGGCGGATACAAGTGAGTTAATGGGAGCAGCTGTGAAGCTGCAAGAGTATCTGTTTGACAAGGATGAACGAATCAGTCAGGGAACCCAGTCGATGAGTGCGACGGGAGGCGGCAAGGTCGCAATCTACAATTCCAATGGCATTGATCTGGAAAATGAATACGAATACGATATGGTTGTGACGGTTCCGATTATCGCAGAAGGACAGGAGATGTATAATGCTGTCGAGTATGATATGGGAGAACTTGGCGAGATGAATCTTGAGAAGGTTGCGCAAAAGGCATATGAAAAATGTGTACGCACAATCGGCGCAAAGCCTGTTGCATCCGGCAACTATCCGGTTGTATTTGAAAGGCGCACCATGCAGGCGCTTTTGGCAAATTATTCTACTGTTTTTTGCGCAGATAAAGTGCAAAAGGGGCTATCCTTATTAAAGGGAAAGCTGGGGAAAACGGTTGCTTTTGAAGGGGTTACCATTCTAGATGATCCGATGTATGAAGGCGGTCTGATTCGAAGAAGTTTTGATGATGAAGGCGTTCCGGCGCAAAAGAAAGCGGTTGTGGATGCGGGAAAACTAAAGACGTTTTTGTATGATTTGAAGACAGCAGCGAAAGACCATGTGACGAGCACCGGAAATGCGGCAAAAGCAAGCTATGACTCTGCGGTAATGGTACGCCCGAGTCAGATGTATATGAAGCCGGGGGAGAGCAGTTTTGATGAGCTTTTAAAAAAAGCAGGTGATGGAATTGTAGTGACGCAGATTAGTGGTATGCATGCAGGTGCAGATACGACAAGCGGGGACTTTTCGTTGAATGTACAAGGCTATCGGGTCCGGGATGGCAAGGCGGCTGAGCCGGTAAACCAGATAACCGTGGCAGGTAATTTCTATCAAATGCTAAAGGATATTATTGCAGTGGGTGATGATCTTGAGATGGGCATTCCAAAGGGGAGTTCAATCTTTGGTGCGCCGTCTGTGCTGGTGGCATCTATGGCAATTGCAGGAGAATAAGTGATGGTTAGAACGCAGGATTTATTGAATATCAATTATTATAAAAAGGAACCATTTTCGGGAAGTGATACGTCGATGCGCTATTATATTCGCAAAAAGACGGTGGAGGATGAAGAGGTCTTAGAAGCATTTGTCTATCCGCAACCGTATTGCTTTGAAGAGACAAAGGAGGAGGAAAAGGTTTCGAAAGAGTTCCCGTTTTCGAATGAGGGATTAGAAGAAGTGGCAGCATGGCTCAATGAGATGCATGTAAAGTTTGAATAAGTAAGACACATAAAGTGAAAGAAGATAGCGAAGATGATAACATACGATTTGGAAAAACGTGGAAAAGAAGCTTTGTACGTGTATTTGTATCGAAGTATTCGAGAAGATGTCTTAAATGGAACGATTCATCCGCATGAAAAGCTGCCGTCTAAGCGAGCACTTGCAGAACATCTTGGGGTCTCAGTGATTACGGTGGAAAATGCCTATGCACAGCTTGTGACGGAAGGATATATTTATTCGAAAAAGGCCAAGGGATTTTTTGCGAATAAGGTGGAAGCAGAGCTTAAGGATGAGGCGAAGGATTCGGAGTATCTAGAGGAGAAGAAACGCTGGGAAGAGATGGAAGAAAAAGAGCACGAATTTTTGATTGACTTTAAGGCCAATAAAAGTTCGTTGACACATTTTCCAACATCCATCTGGGCAAAGAAAGTTCGTGAAGTGTTATCGCTCCAAGATGAAGAACTATTAAAGACGGTACCTTATAATGGTTTATTTGTGCTACGAAAAGCAATTGCAGAATACCTGTATAGTTTTCGAGGTGTAGAGGTATACCCGAATCAGATCATTATTGGGGCGGGCACGGAATATTTGTATGGACGACTCATGCAGCTGTTTGACAGCAATACGATTATGGCGATTGAAGATCCGGGATACAAAAAATTCTCTGAGATTTCCAAAAGCTGTGGAATCTCCTGGCGCTATATTCCAATTGATGATCAGGGGATGCGCGTGGATAAACTCAAAGAATCCGGTGCAAATGTGGTACATTCCTCGCCGGGAAATCATTTTCCGACGGGAATTGTCATGCCGGTTGCCAGAAGGCAGGAGCTGCTTAAGTGGGCGGGCGAAAAGGAAGAACATTATATTATCGAAGACGATTACGACTGTGAACTTCGCTATACCGGTAAGATGATTCCAACTTTATTTGCAAAGGATGATACCGACAGCGTGATTTATATGAATACATTTTCCAAAAGTCTGGTTCCTTCCATCCGCATCAGCTATATGGTTTTGCCTAAAAAACTGATGCGACGATATCAGGATTCGCTGAGCTTTTATTCTTGTACGGTATCGAGTTTTGAGCAAATGGCGCTTGCAAAGTTTATTTCAGAAGGCTACTTTGAACGTCATATTAATCGAATGAAAAATTATTATAAAGCGCAGCGGCATGAGATATTAAAAGCATTTGGAGCATCGGACATTATGAAGATTGCGACCATTCAAGAGCAAAATGCCGGCACACATTTCTTGTTGAAGATGGATACGACGCTGACGGATGAACAGATTCGGCAAAGAGCCATCAAGGAAGATATGTATCTGGCGCTTCTTAGTGATTACTGTACGATTCCGCAGAAAAAATGGAAGAAAACGATTGTCATTAATTATGCCGGAATTGAGAAGGAGAAGATTCATTTGGCGGTAGAGTTATTGGAAAAAATATTTAAAACTGACCTTATAAAAAAATAACGTACTGATTATTTTAATAAGGCCATATCTGATATACAATACCACTGTAACAAACCTTGAGAGCTACGGCACATGGGTGGAAACATGATATCCTTTTATAGGGAAAGGATGAGCTCGTAGTCTAAGAGGGAATGTATATCTTTCCAATAATATTCGGACACATCTTGTGTTCTAACCATCAACCAAGAAGGACTTTCGCTTATGGCGGAGGTCTTTTTTGTTCCGGTGAAAACGCGGATAGATGAGTGCTTTTGCAAAAATTTTGCATATAAACATGACCTTCGATATAATAGAGGATGTGGAATGAAAAGTTAGGAGAAAAGCTTATATGAAACGAAAAAAGATGACAGCAGTACTTCTTGCCGGAGTGGTTGCATTAAGCAGCGCATTTGTCGGTGCTTTTCCGGGCGAGGATGTTAAGGCGGAAGCGGCAACTACGTCTGCGGCGGATGAAGTGGATGATGAGGATGCCAACAGTTGGCGTTATCAAAATGGGGAGTTGATTGAAGATGCCTCGACAGATTATACTTTGAACGTTGCTTCTTTGGCGGCTCTTTATAAAGCAGCGAGCATTAGTACATTGGCGACCACGGAGTCGACACTTACAATTCCGTCACATAACTTTGACGGAATTGATGTCAGCAAATGGCAGGGGAGTATTGATTGGGCCAAGGTAGCAGCGACAACAGGAAGTTCTAAGGTGGACTTTGCGATTATCCGATGTGGATTTGGTTCTAACTCTACAGACAATGATGATAGTTGTTGGGAGACGAATGCGGATGCTTGTGAGAAACAAGGAATTCCGTATGGTGTGTATCTGTATTCGCATGCAACGACAACTGCGGAACTGGATGATGAAATTGACCATATTATCCGCCTGGTTAAAGGTCACAAGATTGATCTTCCGATTTATCTGGATATGGAAGATACAGATATTACCAGTAATTGTTCAAAATCTCAAATAAATGCGCTTGCGACGTATTACGTAAAGAAGATGCAGGCAAAGGGCTATAAGGCGGGAATCTATGCCAGTCTTTATTGGTGGTATGCATATCTAGATGACTTTGCAACGACAAGCAACGGTTCTTATCACTGGGTAGCGCAGTATAATTCTTCGTATTGCGCCTATGCAGACAATGATTTGGTTGCAGCTTATAATAAGTCATGGGCAACCTATAATTCAAAGCATTATTATGAGACCTGGCAGTATGCAAGTACCGGTTCCGTAAGTGGAATCTCAGGGAATGTAGATATGAATTACTGGTATGGTTCCATGAAACTGGCCAATCTAAGTACCTGTGAGAATGCGTCTTCAGGAGTCTCGCTTAGTTGGAAGAAAGTCAAAAGTGCCAAAAAGTATTATGTATATCGCAAGGTAACGGGCGGTACTTTCAGTAATATTGCAACAACCACAAGTACTTCATATGTGGACACAACGGCAAAGTCCGGTACGACTTATATCTATAAAATCAAATATAAGACCAAGAGTGGAACAACCGGTTATGGTTCTAAGAAGACGATTTTGTATTTGAAAAAACCGACCATCACCAGCGTAACCAACAAAGCAAGCAATATAACGGTGAAATGGAATGCTTCAAAAGGTGCAACAAAATATTATGTATATCGTAAGAGTGCAGGTGGAAGCTATAGCAAGATTGCAACGGTGAAGAATGCAACCTCCTATAAGGATACAACGGCAAAGAATGGAACGACTTATACCTACAAGGTTAAAGCTGTTTGTGGAAGTTACACATCGGTCACTTCGTCGGAAAAAATTGTTCGTGTGAGTAGGGTTTCCATCAAGAAAGTCTCCAAGATAAAATCAAGAACCTATAAGGTAACTTGGTCGAAGAATTCATCGGCAACGGGATATATCCTGCAGTATGCAAAGAATTCTTCGTTTAAAAACAGCAAGAAAGTGACAATAAAAGGGGCATCCTCCCTTAAGTATACCCTTTTGAAACTTACGAAAAAGAAGACGTATTATTTCCGTGTGCGTGTTTATAAAAAAGTAGATGGTGTGACCTATAAGTCGGCCTGGAGCACAACGGTGAAAAAGAAGATTTCCTAAATGCAGGTGGGGATATGGCAGTAACAAAACATACAAAGCAGATTCTTGCGCGTCTGGATGAGGCGTATGGAACGGAGCAGATATGCTATCTGAATCATGAGAATGCCTGGCAGCTGCTTATGGCAACGATTTTAAGTGCGCAGTGTACCGATGCGCGTGTGAATATTGTGACAAAAGATTTATTTGTAAAATATGATTCGCTTGAGAAGTTCGCAAATGCTGATGTTAAGGAGCTTGAAGAGGATATTCGCTCCACGGGCTTTTATCGGAATAAAGCGAAAAACATGATTGCCTGTGCCCGCAGAATTATAGATGAGTTTGGCGGAGAGGTTCCTTCGTCATTGGACGATCTGACTTCACTTGCGGGAGTTGGACGAAAGACGGCCAATGTGATACGCGGGAACATTTTCCATGATCCGAGTATTGTGGTAGATACGCATGTCAAGCGTATTTCCAAAAGACTAGGGCTTACAAAGCACGAGGATCCTTATCAGATCGAACTCGATTTGATGAAGGAGTTGCCAAAGGATCATTGGATTTCTTACAATATGCAAATCATTACATTTGGACGGCAGATTTGCATCGCCAGATCGCCAAAATGCGAGGAATGTTTTCTTGCAGATTTATGCAAGGTAAAGGGGAAATAAATGGATGAGTATATTGTGGTAGACCTGGAGATGACAGGCCTTCAGGTGAAAAGTGACAAGATTATAGAAATCGGCGCTGTGCATGTGCGCGGCGCTGAAATTGTAGATACGCTGCATGTTATGGTTAATCCGAAGCGACGATTGACAGATAAGATTAAGGAATTGACCGGAATTACGCAAGAAGAAGTAGATGCGGGGATTTCGGAAAAAGAGGCATTAAAACAGTGGATTGCATTTTCTAAAGGGCTTGCAATCGTTGGACATAATGTCAGTTTTGATTATTCGTTCCTAAAGCAGCTGTCCATAAATGAAAATCATCCGATTGAACACTGCTGTGCTGACACGCTTAAAATTGCGCGCATATGTCTACCACGACTGAATTCGCGTTCGCTTGATGCGTTGTGCGGGTATTATGGGATTGAGCTAAAAAAACATCATCGAGCTTTGGAAGATGCCTTGGCAACGTATGAGATTTATGATAAGATGAAAAAGGAGTTTGGAAAGACTAATCATGAAGTGTTTGAAGCGAAACCGATGGCGATTCGACTAAAGAAAGTACAGACAATTACATCTTCGCAGGTAGAGCAGATTACAAGACTAAGCAAAAAACTTCATAAGGATCCGCCGGTCAAGCTGAGGGAGATGACACGGGCGGATGCGACGAGATTAGTGGAAAAGTTAATACAACAAGACCGGCAGGAGGGATTATAAGTCTTGCCGGTCTTTTATTTGATGAGATTTAATTTTTCGAGAATTCGTTTTCTGGAATCACTTTGAAGAGCAGAAGCTTTCGTTTCTAATTCGCGAAGCTTGGCTGCATTAGCATCTTTTTTGTATAACAGGGCAAGCTGCACGTAGGTATCGGTGATATCAGAGCCTATAGAAACTGCAAAGGCATATGTGGTGCGGGCTTCCTGTGTAAGACCAAGTTCTTTTAGACGATATCCAAGCTGATTTAATGTGCGAATTAAAATCGTAAAGTTCTCGTCATACTCCATAAGAAGTGGGAGATTAGGTGCCCCGTATTCTTTTTTTAGTTCGGTATTTGTCTTGCCAATCAGATTGAGAATCTTTTTGTCTGATAAATCGACTAAAGGAGCTTCGCACTGGTTTAGCTGTTCGTCGTCACTAAGACGACAAAAAGGTAGTAATTCCTCTGGAATTTTGATATAATCCAAATTGCTTATGTCGCGTCGAGGGGTGGAATTCGCTTCGTTTTCACGCTCCCAAAAGTTCTCGGTACGTGCAGCATCTTTTTGTGCCGTGTAGCGTGAACGAAAGGTTAAAAATGCGGCAATGCATAGGAAGATAGCAAGGCATGGAAATAACATAATAGCCTCCGTGTCAATAAATATTTATAATGAGGTGATACCATGAATTCACGCAATTCAAGAAAGAAAAGAGTCATAGCCATGGCAATCGTGGTCGTAATCGTAGCAGTAATGATTCTGTCTGCAATCATTTCAGGGATTGCATAGACAAATGCTGATTACTATCAAATAAAAATATACTAAAAAGCCCTTTGCAATGTCAAATAATTCGTGGATATTCATCTAGAATTTTTCGGGATTACAAGACTATAATAAGGGCGTAGACTGGAAACGATTTGAGAAGGAGAATCATTTTGAAGAAAGTATGGAAACTGACGGCTTGTGCAGGTGCAATTGCAATGGGACTGCTCTTTGGCGGTTCATGGAACGAAGCGCAGGCGGCGCAGGACACACAAGATACAGTAATCGCAGATAACGTTTATATTGGGGAAGTGGCTGTTGGTGGAATGACTGAGGCGCAAGCCCAAAAAGCGGTAGAAGAATACGTAGATGAACTTCTCGCGAAGAAGATTACCTTGACGGCGGATGAGAATACGGCCAAAATTAAGGCATCGAAACTCGGCGTTGAGTGGGCTAATACGGATGTCGTAGATGAGGCGTTGCATCTTGGAGAAATCGGTAATATCGTTTCGCGGTACAAGGAAATCGCCGATCTTGAGAATGGAAGCAAGACGATACCGCTTACATTTTCCGTTGATGAGGATGAGGTAGCAGAGGCGATTGAGTCAAAGACAGAAAAGCTCAATACGGAACCGGTCGATTACAGCCTTAAAAGAACGAATGGATCCTTTGAAATAGTTGAAGGGAAAGACGGTGTTGTTGTAGATGTTGAGGCATCTGTGCAACTTGTGAAGGATTTTGTTGAAAATGAATGGAGTGTATCTGATACAACGGTTGCGCTTGAGGTGGAAGTAGAAGCACCGGGTGGTTCGGAAGAAGAATTGGCGAAGGTACAGGACGTATTAGGTAAGTTCTCGACAGATTATTCGTCCTCGGCAGCAGGACGTGCACAGAATGTGGCAAATGGTGCAAGTAAAATCAATGGAACCATTGTTTATCCTGGTGAGACATTTTCGGTATATGATACCGTAAGCCCGTTTGAGGCAGAGAATGGCTATGCGCTTGCCGGTTCTTATGAGAATGGAACGACCGTAGAGACGTATGGCGGAGGAATCTGTCAGGTATCGACAACACTTTATAATGCCGTGATTCGAGCGGAGCTTGAAGTGGTTGAGCGATATGCGCATTCGATGCTGGTAAGTTACGTAGATCCATCTGCGGATGCGGCAATCGCGGGAACTTATAAGGATTTTAAATTTACAAATAATACGGATGCACCGATTTACATCGAAGGTGTGACATCCGGAGGAATCATAACCTTTACGGTATATGGAGAAGAAACAAGGGATTCGAACCGTGAAGTGAGTTTTGTCAGTGAGACTACTTCAACCACGGAACCTGAGACACAGTACAAGGCATCAAGTGCCAAGATTGGCTCCATGACAACAGTTCAAAATTCGCATATCGGCAAGACTGCAATCTTGTGGAAGGTCGTAACAGTGGATGGCGTTGAACAAAGTAGGGAGCAATTTAACAGCAGTACGTATAAAGCTTCTCCAACCATTATTGAAGTTGGAACGGCTTCCTCAAGCAGCGAAGCGACGGCGGCTGTGAAGAAGGCAATTGCAACGCAGGATGCTTCGAAGATTAAGGCAGCCATCGCGGCTAATACAGATGAGGCCTTAGAAAAAGCTGCCAAGGAAGATGAGGAAGACGATAGCGACAGCAAGTCGTCTAAGAAGTCGGACTCTAGTGATTCTAGTTCTTCTAAGAAAAAGAGCAGTAGCAGTGATGATGAATAAATTCGTAGAGGTTGTCTCAGAATATGGGATAACCTCGCTTTGTATTGGGATATGAAGATAGGAAAGATTCGAGGAAACGCTTATCAGCGGGCAATCATTAAGGAATTTCATAATAGGCGCGAAGACGTATGTTTCTATCCGGGTGCGGACGCTGCAAGGGTCTCGCTAGGAGACGAGCAGCAGATGATCTGTGCAACCGAAACGATGATAGATACTTTTGAAGGCGCAGAGAAGCTGGCGCTTCATAGAGCCTGTAACAATCTGTATGCAGCCGGAGGAACACCAAGGGCTGTGCAGATGGCAATTACGCTTCCGCAAGACTACGAGGAAGCAGCATTTCGCAGGATGATGAGACGCATAGATGCGTTTTGTGAGACCAATCAGTTGCAGCTTGCAGGCGGTCATACGGAGGTCGCAGACGCGGTGAACGCTCCGATTGTGACAGCTTTAGCGGTCGGGGCGGTTAAAAATGGAGAATATCTGTCACCGAAGCAGATGGAGGCCGGCATGGAATTGGTTCTTGCAGGTCCTATTGCAAAAGAAGGAACGCTAGTCGTTTTGACGCGGCTAGAAGAGAAATTAAAAAGCCATTTTACAGGAGCTTTTTTAGATGAGGCCCGGCAGAAGGTGGAAGATTTATCGATTGCAAAGATTGCGCAATATGCCAAAAAGCATGGTGCAAGAGCGATGCATGATCTTGCCGGAGGTGGAGTGTTTGGAGCACTTTGGGAGATGGCGGATTCGGCCGGAGTCGGTCTTGAGGTTGACCTAAAGGCGATTGTGATTGAGCAGCAAAGCGTGGAGGTCTGTGAATATGCAGGACTTAATCCGTATGAGCTGGCTTCTTCGGGTAGTGTGCTGATTGCAACTTGGGATGGTGCATTGCTGGTGCAAGCGCTTATGGATGCCGGGATAAAGGCTACGCTCATAGGCAGGACAACAGACGGTAATGACAGGATTCTTCGCAATGGAGAAGAGGTTCGCTATTTGGATTTGCCAAAAGCGGATGAATTATATAAACTTGATACATGTGATTAGTAAAGGTGGAAAATTTCAGGAGGATATTATTATGCGTGAGAAGATTTTGACATTTATAGAAAAGAACAGCCGCATCGACCTTGGCGAACTTGCAGTTGTGCTTGGGATTGATGAGGAAGCAGTTTTAAACGAAGTACAAAGAATGGAAGAAGAGCATATCATCTGTGGTTATCATACGATGATTGACTGGGAAAAGACCGGAATCGAAAAGGTATCTGCATTGATTGAAGTGCGAGTTACTCCACAGCGTGGACAAGGATTTGATCATATTGCGGAGAGAATCTACAATTATCCGGAAGTGGATAGTGTGTTTTTGATTTCTGGAAGCTTTGACCTTCTGGTATCGATTGAAGGTAAGACACTTCGCGAAGTGAGCCAGTTTGTTAGCAGTAAGCTTTCAACACTTGAATCCGTACTTAGTACACAGACGAACTTTATTTTACGAAAATATAAAGACCATGGTACGGTACTTGCTGAAAAGAATAAAGATGAAAGGATGCAGATTACGTTATGAGAAACCCGTTATCAGATACAGTCGTAGAACTACAGCCATCCGGTATTCGTAAATTCTTTGACATTGTAACAGAGATGGAAGATGCAATCTCTCTTGGTGTTGGGGAACCGGATTTTGCAACACCTTGGCATATTCGTGATGAGGGTATTTATTCTCTGGAAAAAGGGCGTACTTTTTATACCTCGAATGCCGGTCTTAAAGAATTGAAGATTGAAATATGTAAATTTTTAAACAGAAGATATGATCTTTCCTATGATTACCAGGACGAGACCATGGTAACGGTAGGAGGAAGTGAAGGAATTGATATTTGCTTTCGGGCAATGCTGAATCCCGGCGATGAGGTATTGATTCCGCAGCCAAGTTATGTATCGTATTACCCGTGTGCCAAGATTGCGGGTGGAGAACCTGTTATCATTAATTTGAAGGCAGAAAATGAATTTCGTTTGACAAAGCAGGAACTGCTTGATGCGATTACGCCTAAGACCAAGCTTTTGGTTCTTCCGTTCCCGAATAATCCTACGGGTGCGGTCATGGAGAAAAAAGATCTAGAAGAAATTGCACAAGTCATTATAGACAATGATTTATATGTCCTTTCGGATGAGATTTATTCAGAACTGACTTATCTTGATCAGCATGTTTCAATTGCGTCTCTTCCGGGAATGAAGGAGAGAACTATTTTGATTAATGGTTTTTCTAAGTCGCATGCTATGACAGGCTGGAGACTTGGATATGCATGTGGACCAAAACAGATCATTTCGCAGATGCTAAAGATTCATCAGTTTGCAATTATGTGTGCGCCAACGACTAGTCAGTATGCAGCAGTGGATGCGCTTCGCAATGGAGATGAAGATGTGGCCCATATGCGTGAGGAATATAATGGTAGACGTCGTTATCTTCTTCACCGATTTAAACAGATGGGATTGGAATGCTTTGAGCCATATGGAGCGTTTTATATGTTCCCTTGCATTAAGGAATTTGGCATGACGAGTGATGAGTTTGCAACGAATCTCCTTATGGCTGAGAAAGTTGCCGTAGTTCCGGGTACTGCGTTTGGCGATTGCGGAGAAGGATTCCTTCGAATCTCTTATGCATATTCGCTTGAGAATCTAAAAGAGGCTCTAGATCGTATGGAACGTTATATTACAACATTGAGGAACAAGTAAGATGGCACAACTTAACATTGTTTTATTTGAGCCGGAGATACCGGCGAATACAGGGAATATCGGTCGTACCTGTGTGGCGACAAATACGCGTCTGCACCTGATTGAACCGCTTGGATTTATGCTGACAGAAAAGGCGATTAAGCGAGCGGGCATGGATTATTGGGCAGATTTGGACGTGACAAGATATGTTAATTTTCAGGATTTTTTGGAAAAAAATCCAAAAGCGAAGATTTATTATGCAACGACAAAGGCGAAGCATGTTTATTCGGAGGTTCAGTATGAGCCGGACTGTTATCTGATGTTCGGCAAGGAAAGTGCCGGTATTCCGGAAGAAATCTTAATGGAACATCCGGATGAGTGCGTACGCATTCCGATGCAGGGAGATACACGCTCTTTGAATTTGTCTAATTCAGTGGCAATAATGCTTTATGAGGCGCTGCGACAGAATCAGTTCTTAGGCATGAATCTGGAAGGAGAACTGCATCATCACAAATGGGAGGACATTTGTTAATACCATGGGAATCATTCAGGCTACAAAGGTGTTATATGAATATATTCGTCGTGATGAAGAGGGGAATGCACAAAGCGTGACAAAGGCGTTAGACGACGTAAATGTCGATATTAAGGCCGGCAGTTTTGTGGGAATCCTCGGACATAACGGGTCGGGCAAGTCAACACTTGCCCGTCATTTTAATGCACTTTTGACACCGCAGGAAGGAACGGTTATTGTAGACGGGAAGAATACGTCAGCTGAGCAGAATATACAAGAGATACGCCGCGCTGCAGGAATGGTTTTTCAGAATCCGGATAACCAGATTGTGGCTTCTGTGGTCGAAGAAGATGTGGCATTTGGCCCTGAGAATATGGGACTTGCTTCGGAGCAGATTGAGAAGCGTATTACGGAGGCTCTTGATAGTGTGCAGATGAGCAGCGAACGATTTCGTTCGCCGGGCAAATTGTCCGGAGGTCAAAAACAGCGTGTGGCGATTGCCGGCGTTGTGGCAATGAGAACAAAGTGTATTATTTTGGACGAGCCTACTGCTATGCTAGATCCGATGGGGCGTGAAATGGTTCTTTCGACAATAAAAAAGCTAAATCGTGACCACGGGGTAACGATTATTTTGATTACACACAATATGGAAGAAGTGGTAGATGCAGATACGCTTTTTGTCATGAAGGAAGGCAAAGTTCTTATGCAAGGGACTCCGGAGGAGGTATTTGCACAAGAAAAGTTGCTATCGGAGGCACATCTGCAGCTTCCGCAGGTAACGCAGATGGCCAATTGCCTGCGAGAATATGGGCTATCGCTTTCTAATCCGATTCTGACGACAACGCAACTTGTACGGGAAATTCTTCATCTTCGGCGTATGGGAGCGATGATCGATAAATTGCCAAAAACACCGGCGCTTAAGACGCCGGCAGGCGGCGATGAGTCAATGCCGACATTGATTATCGATCATGTAACGGCGTCTTATGGTGTTGGGACGCCATTTGAGAAAAAAGCTGTTGATGATGTATCCTTTCAAGTAAAAGCCGGTGAATTTATTGGTCTAATCGGACATACAGGAAGTGGAAAGTCGACGCTTGTGCAGCTGCTTAATGGACTTATTACGCCGCAGTCAGGAAGTGTCTTTTATGAAGGAACGGATATTTCCAATCCGGAATATGATAAAAGGAAGTTAAGAACTTGTGTAGGACTGGTGTTTCAATATCCGGAGCATCAGCTGTTTGAAGCAACGGTTTTAAAGGATGTGGCGTTTGGACCTAAGAATATGGGGATGGCAGATAATGAAGCTGAGCTTCGGGCATTTGAGGCATTACAATTAATCGGTGTGGATGCTGAGCTATTTAATCAATCGCCATTTGAATTATCAGGTGGACAAAAACGACGTGTTGCAATTGCCGGAATTTTGGCGATGAAACCTCGTGTTTTGATTATGGATGAGCCGACAGCGGGACTAGATCCTGAAAGCCGCGACGAGCTGCTTGCGCTGATTGATGAATTGCGGATAAAACAAAACATGGCTGTGATTTTGGTTTCTCATAGCATGGAGGATGTGGCTCGCTATGCGGATCGGTTGCTGGTAATGAACCAGGGCAAGTTAGTTTATAATGACAAGCCGCATCGGGTATTTGCCTATGCGAAAGAGCTTGAAAAGATTGGGCTAAAGGCGCCTGAGAGTGCATATGTTACGAGAGAGTTACGTCTACAGGGTTTGGAAGGAATCGGGATGGTGACAACAATGGATGAGGCAGTTTATGAGATTGGCAGACAATTTGCTATAAGACGGTAGGAGACATGGTAAAAGATATTACGTTAGGACAATATTATCCAACTGAATCAGTAATCAATCGCCTAGATCCTCGAGTGAAATTGCTTGGGACTTTAGTGTATCTGATCTCGTTGTTTATCTTTCGGGGATGGCCGGGATTTGTCTGGGCAAGTGTGTTTTTGGGTAGCGTGATTTACCTCTCGAAGATTCCACTGGGCTATGTGCTAAAAGGGGTTCGGGGAATCTATATTTTGTGTATCATTACGGCTTTTTTTAATGTGTTTTTTAAAGCCGGAACACCACTTGTACAGCTGGGTATGGTGATTATCACGGAGGAAGGCGTTTATAATGCTGTCTTTATGTCCCTTCGATTGATTTATCTGGTGATTGGTGCTTCGGTTATGACATTATCCACAACGCCGGCGAAATTAACGGATGGAATAGAAACAGGGTGTGCCTTTATGAAACGGTGGAATATCCCGGTTCATGAGATTGCGATGATGATGACCATCGCGCTTCGTTTTATTCCGATTTTGATGGAAGAAGCAGATAAGATAAAAAAGGCGCAGATGGCACGTGGCGCTGATTTTGAATCTGGAAATCTTGTGAAAAGAGCAAAGGCTATGTTGCCGATTTTAGTGCCTTTGTTTGTGTCGGCATTTCGCAGAGCGAATGATTTGTCGGTGGCGATGGAGGCAAGGTGTTATCACGGCGGTGAAGGCAGGACAAAGTTGCATCCACTTGTGTATGGGCATCGAGATTATTGTGCGTATGTGATTTTGGCGATTTATTTTGCGGCAATGATTGTGATTCGTGTGATAGTGGAAGGAAAGATATTTGGAATATAATGAGGAGTCGCGTATGAAAAGAGTGAAATTGATTGTTGCTTATGATGGGACGAACTATGCCGGATGGCAGCAACAACCAAATGCGGTGACTGTAGAGCAAAAGTTGAATGAGGCACTTACCGATCTTTTAGGAGAGAAGATAGAAGTGATTGGTGCAAGTCGTACGGATGCAGGTGTGCATTCGCTTGGAAATGTTGCGGTTTTTGACACAGATACACGTATTCCGGCAGAGAAGATTAGCTATGCTTTAAATCAAAGACTTCCGGATGATATTGTGGTACAGGATTCTTGTGAAGTGGATGCGGATTTTCATCCGCGATACTGCGATAGCATCAAGACTTATGAGTATCGAATCTTAAATCGTAAGTTCCCGATGCCGGAACACCAAAGAAATACTTATTTTGTGCATCATAAACTTGATGTGGATCAGATGAAAGCAGCATCTTCTTATCTTGTCGGACCGCATGATTTTAAAAGTTTTTGTAGTATTCATGCACAGGTTAAGAGTACGGTTCGAACGATTTATTCGATTCGGGTGTCAAAAGAAGAAGATATTATCAGCATTCGTATCAGTGGAAGTGGTTTTTTGTACAATATGGTTCGGATTATTGCCGGAACGCTTATTATGGTTGGTTCTGGTCGCATAAAGCCGGAACAGATGCCACAGATTCTGGCGGCAAAAGATCGGCAGAAAGCCGGTCCTACAGCGCCGGCACAGGGACTGACGATGATTGGAATTGAATATTTATAAAAAACGGAGGCAGTAGCACTGCTTCCGTTTTTTTTTACATTTGACTGACGACCACGAGCAGCTGCACGATTTCGTCGGAGATGTTTTCGATGGTTCGAAAGAGCCCATGTTCGATGGTGATAGAATCACCGGTGTTTAGATAATAATACTCTTTGCTTGCTTTTGACGGATTGCTTAACGTTAATTTGATGTGCCCGCTTAGGATATAGGCGTATTCCTTACCCTTTTGTGTGACTGGACCAATCTTCGAATGAGGAGGAATGGTGACAAGCATTGGTCGCATCTGTTTGTTTTGAATATCATGGCAAAGTAGTTCGGCTTCCGCATGCGATTCTCCGAATTCGTGATCTAGATGGCTTCCGGTTCCGGCCGGAACGACTCTGGAAATATCATCATCTTCTACCAGATCAGTGACGGTGATGTTATAAAGACCAAGTAAACGTTGTAGTTTGTCGAGGGTGATTCCTGTTCGTCCATTTTCAAGCATTGATAAAAAAGGAACAGAACAAGGAACTTTTTCTGCAACTTCTTTTAGAGTCATATTATTTGCTTTTCGAATCTTTTTTAATTTCTGCCCATAAGCGATATCATATTCTTCCATAAGTAAGAAGTCCCCCTTTCTTCTTCTGGTTCATAGGTTGATTTAATAATACATTATGAAAAAGTTATCCGTCAAATGCATAAAGAACTTAAAAGTTAAGAAAAAATAATAGAAAAATTAAGTAAGCGGTTGCGGGTTTAAGTAGTGAAAATGTATATTGAAAATATCGGAATGTGCCTAGAATACAGGGATATGCATATAAAAAGACATAAAAAAGCAATAGCTTTGTGTAAGTTGACCTACTTAATATTTAGTGATAATATACTAGGTATACAGCAATAAAATTAAGTAGGAGGGAAGGTATATGTTTAAAGCTTTCACAAATGGTTGTGTAAAACTGGTGCAAAAATATCTACCGGATGCATTTGTTTTTTGTATCATTTTGACAATCGTAGTATTTATCGTTGCTATGCCTGTGACAGGAATGAATCCGATCGAGATGGCAAGCGCATGGGGAAATGGAGTATGGAATTTATTGGCATTCTCAATGCAGATGGCATTGGTGTTGGTGCTTGGTAGTGCCTTGGCGAATGCACCTGCGATTAAGCGTTTGATTATTAAATTGGCGCATGTTCCTAAAAAACCGGTGACGGCAATTGGATTTGTATTTGTGATTTCAGGAATCTGCTGCTTTATCAACTGGGGATTCGGTTTGATTATCGGTGCTCTTTTGGCAAAGGAAGTGGCAAAGAACCTGCCAAAAGTAGATTATCGCTTGATTATCGCTGCGGCTTATTCCGGATTCGTTGTATGGCATTCGGGAATATCCGGTTCTATTCCGCTTGGACTTACAGCACTTGGAGAAGATGGTACGGTTGCCAATACCGGAGGTACAGTTACGGAGATTGTCCCGACATCAGAGACGATTTTTTCGCCATGGAATCTTATCATGGTATTAATTGTCATTGTGGTTTTGGCTATTGTTCTTATGAAGATGCATCCGGATCCAAAAAATACGGTTTCAATTGATCCGAAACTGCTTGCGGATGAAGTAGAGGAACAACCGATTCCCAAAACGCCGGCAGAAAGAGTAGAAAACAGTATGGTGCTTTCTTATATTGTAGTAATTCTTGGTGTTGTATTCTTGATTTATTACTTTGTTTCTTCCGGAAGTATATTAAATGCGTTATCATTAAATATTGTAAATTTGATTTTCCTGATTCTTGGAATTGCCTTTCATAGGACACCAATCGGATATGTGCGTGCGATTGGAGAAGCAGCTAAGTCCTCTGGAGGTATCATCCTTCAGTTCCCGTTCTATGCAGGTATTCAAGGCATGATGGTTACAGCCGGTGCAGATGGGGTGTCCCTTGCCGGTGCGATCTCAAGTTTCTTTGTAAGTATTTCGAATGCACACACATTCCCGGTATTTTGCTATTTAGCAGCCGGAATTGTTAATTTCTTTGTTCCATCCGGTGGTGGTCAATGGGCCGTGCAAGGACCGATTATGATGCCGGCAGGTGCAAAACTTGGAGTATCACATGCAGTAACCGCAATGGGCATTGCATGGGGTGATGCGTGGACCAATATGTTGCAACCGTTCTGGGCACTTCCGGCTCTTGGAATTGCAAAACTTGGTGCGCGAGACATTATGGGATATTGTGCTATTGTGTTGATCGTTTCGGGTATTTTGACAGCGCTTGGCTTTTTGTTTATCGTGCCGTTGTTTGTTTAACTCAGTCGGAGTACAAGCTCCGACTGAGTTAAACGCTCCGCGAGGATGCACACGGATTCGGACAGGAATTTGTCTGCTGAAGCAGATCCGAATCCGGCGCGCAAGACTCGCGAGCGAGTCTTGACTCACGATCTGGAATATGGATTTTGGGCTGAGGAAAAGAAGAGATTCTTTTCCTCGGCTTTTTGCTTGAATATATTTGGCAAAAATGATGCGTAATGGATGCACCGATTTTAGATAGATATGTTTTGGAAAAGAGGTTGACAACAGTTGCTGAGGGAAGTATAATAAATCAGTCTGACAAGGACTGAAAATGCATTTCATTAGCCCCGAAATCGCATTTTTATAATAGAAGAAACATCAGAGGAGAGTTATGGTTTCGGACATTTCCATAATACCCTCGCAACAATTTTCTAGGAGGAAATCAATGAAAACATTTATGGCCAGCCCGGCAACAATTGATAGAAAATGGTATGTTGTTGATGCTACAGATAAGACTCTTGGACGTCTTGCATCAGAAGTAGCCAATGTACTTAGAGGAAAGAAGAAACCTATTTACACACCGCATATTGACACAGGTGATTATGTCATCGTTGTAAATGCTGAGAAGATTAAAGTAACCGGTAAGAAGTTAGATCAGAAGATTTATTATCACCATTCAGAATATGTTGGTGGTATGAAAGAGACTACTTTAAAGGAAATGTTAGCAAAGCATCCTGAGAGAGTAATCGAACATGCAGTTAAGGGAATGCTTCCTAAGGGACCTTTAGGAAGAGAGATGTATACAAAATTATTTGTATATGCAGGACCTGACCACAAGCATGCAGCTCAGAAGCCGGAAGAGTTAACATTTTAATAGGAGGTAGATTTCAATGGCAAATACAGCAAAGTATTATGGAACTGGTAGAAGAAAAAAATCAATCGCCAGAGTTTATTTAGTACCGGGAACAGGAAAGATTACAATCAATAAGAGAGATATTGATGAATATTTAGGATTAGAGACATTAAAGGTAGTTGTTCGTCAGCCACTCGTTGCTACAGATACTGTTAACAAGTTTGATGTGATTGTTAATGTAAAAGGTGGCGGATTTACAGGACAGGCCGGAGCTATCCGTCATGGTATCTCACGTGCTTTACTTCAGGCAGATGCTGATTACAGACCTACTTTGAAGAAGGCTGGATTCTTAACACGTGACCCACGTATGAAAGAACGTAAGAAATACGGTCTCAAAGGCGCACGTAGAGCACCACAGTTCTCAAAGAGATAATGCGCGTAGCAATGAGCCATGCGCTTGTAAAAAAGACATTCCAGATGAATGCTTGCATTCAGACTGGGATGTCTTTTTTTGCAAGCATACGGCGAATGCCGCGACAACGAGGGATGCGAAGCATTCCGAGTCTGTTGGCATGGCGGATGTTTCTGGGGTGTTTCATTATGTAAATCTATAAAAATGTAGAATTCTACAACTTTGTTGATTAAGACAATGCTATGTGATAAGATTTAATTGACAAAAATGTAGAATTCTACAATTTAGGAGATTATATGATAAAAAGAGATAAATATCTGACTCAGTTAATCAGTGCAAAGAACAATGGATTTCCGAAGGTAATAACAGGTGTGAGAAGATGTGGAAAGTCATTTCTTCTTAAAGAAATATATAGAGAATACCTGCTTTCAGATAATGTTCCGGAGAATAGAATAATTATCTTGGAATTGGATGATGATAAAAACAGTAATTATCGTGATCCTTTGGAACTAGGAGTATATATAAGGGAAAAATGCAAAGATAAAGAGAATTACTATGTGTTTATTGATGAGATACAAAAGGTATATTCGATAATTAATCCTAACCTTACCGATGGCAAACATGTTTTGGCAAATTCTGATGACACTGAAGTAATATCATTCGTAGACGTTGTACTCGGACTATCAAGAGAAAAGAATATAGATTTATATGTGACGGGATCAAATTCTAAAATGTTGTCTTCAGATATAGTTACTGAATTTAGAGATAAGGCAACAAATATAAAACTTTCTCCGCTTTCATTTGAAGAATACTATGGATATGTCGGAGGCTCGGCAACTGAAGCTATATATTCATATATGCAATATGGTGGAATGCCATTGGCTGTATTAAAAAGTGACGAAGAGAGAAAAGAATATCTAAAGAACTTGTTTACTACAACATACTTCGCTGATATTGTTGAAAGGAATCAGTTGAAAAAGGGAGAGGCTCTGGACGAACTATGTAATATTATTAGTTCTTCAACAGGCACGCTGCTTAATTCAGAAAAAATAGCAAATACATTTGAAAGCGTTAGACATGAAAATATTGATAAACAGACAGTTGAAAACTATATAGGGTATTTTAAAGATGCTTTCCTTTTGCGTGAAGCAAAGCGTTATGATCTGAAGGGAAGAAAAGAAATAGGAGCACTCAGAAAATACTATTTTATTGATACTGGACTACGAAATGCTCGTCTTAATTTTGCTTTTCCGGATGAAGGACAAATGCTTGAGAATATTGTATATAATGAGCTTTGCTATAATGGATATTCTGTAAATGTCGGTGTGTTTGATACGGTAGAGAAAGATAAGAATGGTAAATCCATAAGGAAGAATAATGAAGTGGATTTCTATGCCACTAAAGGACTTAGGTCTCTTTATATACAAGTGACTGCTGACATCTCTAATGCAGAAACAAGAGAAAGAGAAATGCGACCTTATTTTAAGTTAAATGATCAAGTACAAAAGGTGCTTGTTGTAAATAGACCAATTAAGGAATCCATGGATGAAAATGGCTTCACTATAATAGGAATTACTGATTTTTTGATTCGATACATTAAATGAGAGGTGAATAACTGATAGTGCAATAGGCTGGGGCGTGAAAACGCCCTTGTTTTATGCACAGAATATTGAACAGGATGGTAGATATAGGTATAATTATAAACAGTTGCTACAAAGAAAAAATTTAACTCAGTCGGAGAAATCCCCCCACCTCTAAGCGTTAGCGTAGGTGGGGGTTATGACAAACTATACTCAGTCGGGGTACAAGCTCCGACTGAGTTAAACGCTCCGCGAGGATGCGCACGGATTCGGACAGGAATTTGTCTGCTGAAGCAGACCCGAATCCGGCGCGCAAGACTCGCGAGCGAGTCTTGACGTATTTCTGAATAGATTAACTTCCAGCTTTACCCACTAAAGGAGAATGAAACACAATGTACGGTTCATCGCGGTGCGACATTTATTCAAAGTGATGCGGACAAAGTCTGCGGCCGGTTGATTGGGGTTGCAAGCTATGTACGATCGATTTTGCCGGGTTCGTCGAGTCGGAAATAGAATCATAAATGGCTCGGAAAGATACGTTTTTTAACAATATTTTCAAAAAGGTAATTCATATTGGAAGTTACAGGTGTTAGGAGTGTTTTGCTATGAACAAGAATGAGAGCAAGTATTTTAAGTCTGCGGAAAAAATGCATACAGCGTTACTGACACTTCTTGACAGTAAAGATTTCGAACTTATTTCTGTTAAGGAGATATGTGAAACTGCCGGTGTAAACAGATCCACCTTTTATCTTCACTATGATAATGTAAATGATCTTCTTCAGGAAACTGTGGAGGCCGTGTATAAAGATTTCTTTGGGCGTTTTGGTGCTGAGGGGCCCAGATCACTTGATATTGATAAAAAAAATGAGGATGAGTTGTTCCTTGTAACACCCAGATATCTGATGCCATATCTGGATTTTGTGGAAGAGAACCGCAAGCTCTTTTACCTGATGTATGAAAAGAACGAGATGATGGGCGCTGAAAAGACCTATGAAACCTGGTTTAAAACTATATTTGGCCCCATTCTTACAAGGTTTGGAGTTCCCCAAAAAGAACAGCCACTTATCATGGCCTTTCATCTTAAGGGCATTATCGGAGTTGTCACTGAGTGGGTACGAGGTGGATGCATCGAGTCAAAAGATGAGATCATAAGCGTCATACAGAAGTGTATCATCAAGCCATAACGCAGTAAAACACTATATCGAATTTACAAATCAACACTTTTTACAAAACGTGTCGGGACCTATACTCCTGAAATCAACACATTTTGCAAAAAGTGTTGTTCTTTTTGTGTGCTCATTTCACTATAATGACTTCAAGCTCAAAGCAAAGAGCGAAAAATAAATTGAGAATAAGAAAGGAAAAGATAAATGAGCAAAACAAATAAGGTGTATCTGGTAACAGGAGCAGCAGGATTTCTTGGAAGTACAGTCTGCAGAAAGCTTGTAGAAAGAAATGAAAAAGTAAGGGCGTTTGTCCTTGAAGGCGATAAGTCAGCAAAATATCTTCCTGAGGAAGTTGAAATAGCTACCGGCGATCTCTGCAACAAAGATGACCTGGAAAGATTCTTTGAGACACCTGAAGATACGGAAGTAATTGTGCTTCATATAGCGAGCATCGTAACAGTAAACCCAGATTACAGTCAGAAAGTCATGGATGTAAATGTCGGTGGAACAGAAAACATCATAGAGATGTGCAAAGAGCACAATGTTTCAAAGCTTGTCTACTGTTCATCAACAGGAGCAATACCTGAGGAAGAAAAGGGAAGCATACGAGAGTGCGAAGGAGCTATTCCCATTGATCCTGAGAGGATCAAAGGCTGCTACTCATTGTCAAAGGCTATGGCAACAAACGTGGTGCTCAAAGCTGCAAAGGAAGGTCTTAACGCCTGTGTGGTACACCCGTCAGGAATCCTTGGACCTGAGGATTTTGCAATGGGCGAGACCACCAAGACTTTAGTTGACATCATCAATGGGGAGATGCCTGCAGGAATCGATGGAAGCTTTAACCTGTGTGACGTAAGGGATCTGGCTGACGGACTCATTGGGGCAGCTGATAAGGGCAAAAGCGGAGAGTGCTACATCCTTGGAAATGAGCCTGTCAGCTTTAAAGATTTTACAAAGCTTGTATCAGAGGAGAGCGGTTGCAAGCAGATGAAGTTCTTTTTGCCAATACCAGTAGCAAATCTGATTGCCGGGGTACTTGAGAAAAAGGCTAAGAAGACTGGAGAAAAACCTCTTATGACTACATTCTCCGTTTACAACCTTGCAAGAAACAACCGATTTGATTCAAGTAAAGCAAGTAAGGAGCTGGGTTATACCACAAGGTCATATAGAGAGACCATACGTGACGAGATCAGATGGCTCAAAGAAACAGGAAAGATCGCATAAAAAGGACATTTAAGAGAAAAGAAGGAGAAGAATACGATGAACGATTTAGATAAGGTTTATGCAGAAAGTGTTGCAAAGGATTACATGCCAAAGGAAACCAATAAGGTAAGACAGCTGAAAAAACTTGATGAGAGAGCAAAGCTTCCGGCATTTATAACAGCCATGACGCTTGGAATCATTGGGACTTTGATCTTTGGCACAGGGATGTGCTTTGGACTTGGCGTCTTTGGAACAGGAGTAATTTTCATGGTCATCGGGGTGCTACTTGGAATAGTAGGTGCTGCAATCTGCGGCATCAACTATCCTTTATACAAGAAACTCCTTAAAAAGGGTAAGGAAAAATATGCCTTTGAGATTCTGGAACTTGCAAAAGAGATAACAAAATCATAATCAGATTGATGCCCGGAGCTATTTTATTTTTGTGTGAAAAAAGGTATGATAAACCATACGTTATCTGGTGATACAGGAGATGAATCTTTTGGTATGATACATAAAAGTTGATTGTGTGTTTCATGCGAACCTCGCATATGGGAAATGCATTTTGTGTATACTGTTGAATAATATGCTCAAAAGAGGTATAATTATATGCAGTTATAACAAAGAAATGGAGGGGGCATTATGATTTCAACAACAACACCATCAATCGAAGGAAAGCAAATCACCGAATATAAAGGGATTGTATTTGGGGAAGTGGTAGCCGGTGTGAACGTCATTAAGGATTTTAAGGCAGGACTTTCTAATATCTTTGGAGGACGTTCTACTACGTATGAAGATGAACTTATTCAGGCGAGACAACAGGCTATAGCGGAAATGGAAGAACGTGCAGCACAGCTCGGAGCAAATGCCGTAGTAGGTGTCGACATTGATTACGAAGTGCTTGGTTCGGACAATGGAATGCTTATGGTAACGGCATCCGGAACAGCGGTAAATATACAGTAAGTGTTATTATTAACTCAGTCGGAGAAATCCCCCACCTCTAAGCGTTAGCGTAGGTGGGGGTTATGACAAACTATACTCAGTCGGGGTACAAGCTCCGACTGAGTTAAACGCTCCGCGAGGATGCACACGGATTCGGACAGGAATTTGTCTGCTGAAGCAGACCCGAATCCGGCGCGCAAGACTCGCGAGCGAGTCTTGACGGAAATGAACGAATAAAGCAGGTGTATCATCCAATTTTTGCCAAAGTAGGAAAGGGGATGATGCACCTGCTTTATTTGCTTCATTGTTGCGAGAGGGAGAAGATAGAAAAATAGAGCCATAGTTCCCATAAATGTTAGTTTTTGTTTCGTTTGAAACGAATAATTGGAATGATGACAAAGAGAATGATGCAATATAAAATCAGCGTAAAATACATACTTAAGCATCTTCCAAGTAATGCAGCGCCGGCAAGTGTTGAAGCCGGATATAAAACTCTAAAAAGCATCAGGCTCATGCCTTCCGATACACCGGCAGATCCGGGAATCGGAATAAAACCGACCGAAATAAAGATAACACCTTGTAGCAATTCTAGTTCAAGAAAGCTAAATTCCGTGTAGCCGAAACCATAGTATACAATGGCAGGAATGCTATAGAGGCAGATGAACTGCACGATTGCAGTAAGGATGGTTTTGATGGCTATTGTGCGGTCTTTTTTAATAAGACTGTGAAGAGAAGCGTATTCATCGAGAATCCGCTCAACTTTTCCTTGCATCTTGCCGGTCTTTTTACGGTCAAACAAGCTGACTAACCAGCAAAGAAACTGCTTGATTAAGGTGATTGCCCGCTGCGAAAATAAGCATAACAATAAAAGAAGAAAGTAAGCGATATTAATGAAAAGCCCCAGATAGACAAGGTACTTTAGATTGCCGATGGCAGAAACAATAAGGTTATTTAAAGCAATAAATCCAACAAGTCCAAATAAGGAGTTGGCTGCCTCATGTCCGAATAATTGCATGATAACCGCACCTAGTCCATGAGATACGCGTATGTTGTCCTGGTACATGTAATAGATCTGCATAGGCTGACCGCCGGATGAAGATGGTGTGATACCACTGTAAAAGAAACCTACAATTGCATATTTCCAAGAGGTCCACAGTGTAATCTTGTAACCGGCCAATTTGAGCACGCGGTACATATTAAGGCCTTCGAAAAAACTAAATAACAACATCATGATAAGGCCAAGGATAATGATAAGCGGCGATACTTGCTTGATTGTAGCAAGGATATCATGACCGCTTAGATTCTTTATAATTGTATAAAAAGTAAGAAAAAGCGCGGCAATTAAGATGATAACACCTGTAATTACGGATTTTTTGGAAATCTTAGCAGGTTGCCCGGTCTCTTCGTTATGTGTATTAGGTTCCAAAATTCTCCCCTCCTAAGCAGTCTTGTTGAATGCTTCTTGTATATTGGATTGGCTATGGTTTGTTGAATTGCCATGTCGAATCGGTTTCCAATCAACTTTCTTAAAAAGTGCAAGAATTGCAATTGGAAAATAAGTAAACATATAAATCGGAAACATCAATAGATAGCCAAGATGACGGATGCCGATGTCAGGCATATGCTCATGCTCGCAGATATAAGTATAGATACCAAAAGCAAGTAAAGTCAGATAGGTCCTAGATGGAAGCATGAAGCAAGAATAAATGGTAAAAGACATATCCATAGAATTAAAAAGTCCGATTAGCAGTAATGCGATATGTACAAAAAATGCGTATATTGTAATGAAAAAGGCAGGAACATAGGACATCTGCATATCATAGGCGGATAAGGAATGTTCGCAAAATGCTTTCGTCAAAAGTCTTTTGCCATAGCGGTGAAAAACCTGCAGATATCCCTTGACCCAGCGAAGGCGTTGCGTAAAGGAAACACTCAGGCTCACAGGCTGTTCGTCGTAAAAAACGGCAGATTCGTTGTAGCCGATTTTGATATCGTGGTAGATGCATTCAGCAGTGAATTCAATATCTTCTGTTAAAAGATGCCAATTCCAACCGCCAAAGTCTTCTAAAACCTTGCGACTGACAACATAACCGGTACCGGCAACCATGCAACTTGAGCCTTCTAGCATTCTTCCGCGATTGCGAAAACCGGCCTCGTGCATAAACCAAAGACCGTATCCATAGGAAATCCAATTGTCGGTAAGGTTCTTGCTGTTACGGTATCCGGTTACAACATCATAGCCCATAGAAAAGGTGTTGTTGATTTCGGATATAAAATTAGAATCCAAGATGTTGTCGGCATCAAAAATCATAAAGCCGTCGTAGTTTGGGAAATCACCGCTTTCGCGTAATTTGCATATTATATATTCAAGAACATAACTCTTCCCCTTTTTTACGTCATTGAAACGCTCATAGCAAATTGCGCCGTGATTTCTGGCTACGGCAGCGGTATGATCGGTACAGTTATCAGCCACAACATAGATGTCGATGTTGGCCTGGTCATAATTTTGAGCATGAATGCTGTCAATTAAAAAGCCAAGGACCTCGGCTTCGTTCCTTGCGGCAATCAGTATGGCGAATCGGTGCTGCTTTAAAGCAGGAGGTGCCGGTTCCCATTTTCTGAATTTTGAAAAAAAGTAACGAGCCATATATACAAAACAGACAACAAAAGCTGCCAGAATTGTCCAATTAAAGATTCTTGTAATGATTTCCAATTGCGACATATTGGCAATATCGGTAAAAAACATAATCGATCTCTCCCTCACTCTATATTTATTTTATCAGAATAAGATTAAGAAGTAAGTGCCGGATTTCTTAAGAATTCTTAAGAGCATGTTTACGAAAACAATATCAGTTATAATAAAGGACAAAGGAGATAAAATTATGAGTAGTACAACAATTTTATTTGCAGATGATGATGAAGCGATACGCGATGTGCTGAATCTTTTGCTGAGAAGTGAAGGCTATAATACAATTGCTGCATCCAACGGGGAAGAAGTCCTAGAGCAGATGAGCGACGAAATAGATCTTCTTATATTGGATGTGATGATGCCAAAGATGGATGGTATAGAAACCTGCAGACAGGTACGAAAAAAGTATGCAACCCCGATTCTGTTTTTGACGGCAAAGTCTATGGAAGAAGACAAAATCAAAGGATTTTCCGTGGGGGCAGATGATTATCTGGTAAAACCATTTTCTTATACGGAATTAACAATGCGTGTAAATGCGATGCTAAGGCGCTACAGAGAGTATGGGGAAAAGAAAAATACCAATGGGAAAGCTGTGATTGAGTTATTTGGAGATACCGAAATCGATCTAGATGCGCATACCGTAACAAAGAGCGGGAAACGTATAAAGCTGACGGAGATTGAGTATCGGATTTTGCTGCTTCTTGCATCGCATAAGAAAGAAGTCTTTTCGGTACAGCAGATTTATGAGAATATTTGGAAAGAACAATATTTTTATACTTCGAATAATACGGTTATGGTGCATATTCGGAATCTGCGAAAGAAACTAGGCGATACGCCAAAAGACAGTAAATTAATTCAGACTGTTTGGGGAAAGGGCTATAAAGTTGAATAGATTTAAGAAATTTATTGCAGCAAAATTAAAAAGACAGCTGATGATAGCCGGAATCATTTCGCTTTTGATTAGCGTGGTGGCTATGGTATTTGTCTATTCGATTGGAAATGTAGTTTTGGATGAGACGGTATATGGGAAATATTATAGCGATTATATGGTCGACAATGAATTAAACAGCCTTCAAAATTACATAACCAGTCATAATATTTCGTTAGATGAGCTAGATGAGTTAGATGGATGGAGCAAGGAAAGATACAATCGTCTGACGTTATTTGTCGGGGATGAAAATGAGATTCTGTACTGGTCACGGGCAGGGAGCCGCTCGTTTATAGAAAATGTTGATGATATGGAAAAATATGCCGGTACACAGCTGATTTATGATTATGCAATTCTAGGACAAGAGCTTGTTTTTCACAAGGGACAATCGGACGAGAGCACGCTTTATGCATATGTGTACTACCATTCCGGTTATGGATATTATGTATCGACCTTGATTATTTCAGCAGTAGTGGGATGCTTAGTGTTTGCTTTTATGTTTTTTTCGCTTTTTCGAAAAAAAATAGGCTATATTGTGAAGTTAAAGGGAGAGCTGGACATTCTTGCCGGAGGCGATTTGGATTACGAAGTGACGCAAAAGGGGACGGATGAGATTCGTGACCTTGCGATAGGAATTAATGCTATGCGAACGGCGATTATGGATAGGCAGCAGTCGGAAGAAGAGGCAAGAAGAGCAAACGCAGAACTTGTGACGGCGATGAGTCATGATCTTAGAAGTCCACTGACGGCGATGATTGGATATCTAGAGATGGTAAAACGTCATAAATACGAGGATGAAAAACAGCTTGATACCTTTATTGAGAACACCTACCAAAAAGCACTTCAGATAAAGGACATGTCGGATAAATTGTTTGAATATTTCCTGGTATCAAGGTCTGAGGATGAGCCGATTCGGATGGACAAATATGATGCGGCGATGTTGCTGCCGGGTTTGTTGGAAGAGTGCATATTTTCATTGGAATATGAAGGCGCAGTATTTGAAAAAAACCTTTGCGAAATTACAGGTGTGGTTTTGGCGAATGCACAGATGTTAAAACGTGTATTTGATAATATCTATTCTAATTTAAAAAAATATGCTTCGTATGAAGATGCAATAGAAGTTAAGATGTTAGTCGAAGACGCAAAGGTTCGCATCACGATGGAAAATCGTTTGCGAAAGGATGACGCTAAAGAAGAAAGTACGAATATCGGAATAAAGACATGTGAGAAAATAATCCGGTATCACGGGGGTATGTTTGAGCATCGAAAAATAGATTCCAAATTTCGGATTGTGATGGAACTGCCTCTTTCGAAATAAAATCACAAAATGACCGGAGGAATAAAGGGAGTATGTATAAACGAAAAAAGATGATAGCCGGGATTATCCTGATTGCTGCGGTAATGCTGATGGCTTGTGGAAAGGAGCAGACACAGGAGGATGCGGGGTCAGATAGCGGAGTCGGCGAAGAAAAGACAGTATCGAAAGCGGTAGAAGAGATCTTGGTGAATTGGACAGCCGGTGAAGTGAAAGTGCAGTATGGGGATGTGAAAAATATCACATTTTCAGAGTCTTCTAAGCAGGAACTTAGCGAAGATACAACGCTACAATATGAGGAGAACGACAAAGAATTGTCCATCGAATACGCGAAAACGGGTAATCTAGGAGCAGGAGCTATAGATAAGACGCTTGTCATAACGCTGCCGGATTCTTATGTATGTAAACGCTTAAAGGTAGAATTGGTATCGGCAGATCTTATCTTGCCGTCAAAGATTCAGATTGAGGAATGTGAGATTCATTCAGACTCCGGAACAGTTGTGCTAGAAGGCGGGGGAAGTGTGAAAGAGATGAACTGCGAGACGGTATCCGGGAATATAGAATTGGAACTGGATGAGATCGATACGCTGGTATGCGACAGTGTCAGTGCAGATGTGACGCTTTTGCTGCCTAAGGATAGCGGATTTCGGGTGGATACGGAGATGATTGGCGGAGAGTTTGTATCTGACTTTGAGACGAAGCAAAAGGGAGAAATCTATACCGCAGGAGACGCCGGCGCCGGCATTACGATGACATCGTTGTCGGGAGACCTTACAATTGGCATTGGACAATAGCCTTATCCTTAGTCCAAAATGGCATAACCCATAACATT
The DNA here is from genome assembly GCF_900104415.1 of Eubacterium oxidoreducens. Lineage (GTDB taxonomy): Bacteria > Bacillota > Clostridia > Lachnospirales > Lachnospiraceae > Eubacterium_C > Eubacterium_C oxidoreducens. Next base: position 67,269 of record NZ_FMXR01000018.1, read on the forward strand.
ATTCGGCTTGAAACACCATGTGTGATGCACTTATAATAGGGGCATAGGCTAAGCGAATATCTATTTTAAAGGAGAAGGTAATATGAGCGTATACGAAGAATATAAGAAAAAACTTGTATCTGCTGATGAGGCAGTAAAGCTTGTAAAGGACGGAGACTGGGTAGATTATAGCCAGACTTGTACTTTCCCAAAGGCGCTTGATGCAGCACTTGCCAAAAGAAAAGGGGAAGTAAAGGATGTTAAGATTCGTAGTGCGATTTCTATGCAGCCGATTCAGGTTGTAGAACAAGATCCGGAACAGGAAAGTTTTACATTTAATGTATGGCATTGTTCAGGACTTGATCGTAAGTATGTAGATCAGGGAAAGGCGTTTTATACACCAATGCTTTTCCGTTATAATGGCTCTTATTATACAAAAGGATATGCGCCGGTTAATGTTGCAATGCTTACGGTAGCACCAATGGATAAGAATGGTAACTTTAACTTTGGACTGACAAACTGCTGTATGCAGGAAATTGTAGATGCAGCAGACCATATAATTTTGGAAGTAAACGAAACCATGCCGATTATTTACGGCTTGGAAGGCGATCATATCAATATCAAGGATGTTGATTATGTCGTAGAAAATAATGATCCGGTAGGAACAGCACCGGCAGGAGATCCGGGTGAAATCGACCGTCAGATTGCAAATCAAATCTTCCCATATCTGTACGATGGAATTACACTTCAGATTGGAATTGGCGGAATGCCAAATGCACTTGGTGGATTGATTGCAGAATCTGATTTGAAAGATCTTGGTATGCATACAGAGCTGATTTCTGATGGATATTTAAAATTATATCAGTCAGGAAAGCTTACGAATAAGAAAAAGCCAATCAACACAGGAAAGGGCGTATTCTCTATCTGTAACGGTTCAAGAGAATTATATGATTATATGGATCATAATTTTGATATCATGTCAGCGCCGATGTCCTATGTGAATAATCCGGGAACAATCAAAGCATTAGATCATTTTGTTTCGATTAACGGATGTATTAAGGCTGATTTATATGGACAGGTATGTTCTGAAACGGTTGGAACCCGTCATATCTCAGGAACAGGCGGACAGCTTGACTTTGCAACAGGTGCATTAGAGGCGGAACATGGACAGTCATTTTTGGCAATGCCTTCTTCAAGAGTTGGTAAAGATGGGGTACGAGTATCCAATATTATCCCACATTTCACAGGTGGAGATGTGATTACAACACCACGTACCAGTGTTCAGTATATTGCAACTGAGTACGGTTGCGTGAATATGCAAGGTGTACCAACTTGGGAGAGAGCAGAGCGTTTGATTAGTGTTGCGCATCCTGATTTTAGAGATGATTTGATCAAGGCTGCCGAAGAGCAGAAGATTTGGAGAGCATCTAATAAACGTTAATAGCGAAATCCATTTCGATTCTATAATAAGAATAATAAGATTAAGAAAAAAGCTCCGGAGCAGTAACCGGAGTTTTTTTCGTTCTGTGAATGTGCTAAGGATTGGATAGTCGGGATTGCAGATTTGTGATAGGATAGATGCATGAGATTAGTATTTCATGAATTATATGAACAATTTGCGTGTACGGGTAGTGCATGCATCTATAATTGCTGCGGAGGTTGGCAGATTCCTATTGATGATGAGACTTATGTGAATATGCAGCAGCTTACGTGGTATAAAAGTCTTTTTATGACATTGATGACGAAAGAAAACAGACTTGGGATGACCTGTATCCGTGAAATCAATTACAGATGTCCATATGTCACAAAGGATCATTTATGTCGATTTCAAAAGAATGGTAATATGAAACTGATGCCGATTGTTTGCCAGCAATTTCCAAGAAGTGCCATGAAGATGGGAGACAATGTGGAGGTATATTTGATGCTTTCTTGCTGCGAGGCGGCAAAACTACTGTTGCAGGAGCCAAGACGCTTTGATTATGTGGAATTATCCAAAGAGGCTGAGGATGAGATTCAGCAGTGGTGGGCATTTAAAAATGATGATGAGAACCTGTATCATGCGCTTAAAGAAGATGAGAAAATGATGCTGGACCTTGTTTGGGACAAGGAACAGACATTGCCTCAGGCGGTGAGATGTATTTACAAGATGGCTTTTGAAAAGACGATGCGATATGCCAGAGCAGACATGGCAGGAGCGAGGGCGGTGACGCCTGTGAGTGCACCGGTTTATGATGTGCCTGAAATTTCGGGAGAAGGATACGGCTTCTATCCGCTTACATTTTTAAATGATATCATTTACAAAAAGCTTTCGGCGCCAACGATGAGCCGGCGAAATCCGCCATTGTATCGAATGCTGACATCTTACAAGGCGGAGTATGGCAAACTGTCGGAGGCAGAAGGCGAGCAGCTCTTTGCGCAGCGGGCGAGGAAGAGTGTGGCAGAGCATGAGAAGATGTGGAAGGCGTATTATTCGTATCAGTTGCAGCAGCAGTATATGCGTGCCTATGAGGATTATTATGTCTTAGGTCCTGTGCTGATGGCGAATCTGCTGCTGGAATTCTTTTTGTTGTTTTGGACGGTAAGTGAGCCGAAGGATATCGATGAAGCATCGGTGATGATTGCCGGAATTGAAAGGACAATTGGAAATAATGGTCCTTTTTATACGGATATTTTAGAGATGATACGGGAAAGATATTTTACAGATATTAGATAACGATTGATAAGTATTGGAGGATATGAAAAGTGAGTAAGATTGGTTTGGTAGTAGAAGGTGGGGGTATGAAATGCGCCTATAGCGCAGCTGTTTTAGATGCCTTTTTGGAACATGATATTCATTTTGATTATGCGATTGGAGTGTCTGCGGGAAGTGCCAATGTTGCATCTTATTTGAGCGGACAAAAGGGAAGAGCAAGAAGGTTTTATACGGATCATATTTCGGATCCGCTTTATTTTGGGATGAAGAGTTTTTTGAAAACCGGAAATTTATTCAACTTACAATATATATACGGTGAAATATCCGGTTCAGACGGAAAAGATCCAATTGATTATGCAGTGCTAAGTCAAGATCCGACAGAGTATTATGTGGTGGCAACCGATGCGAAGACGGGAACGCCGGTTTATTTTACAAAGGATAAGATGGCGCAGGATGATTATCGTACGATCATGGCATCAAGTGCTATTCCGGCAGCTTGTAAACCTGTGGAAATAGATGGACATAAATATTTTGACGGAGGGGTATCCGATTCGATTCCGGTGCAGCATGCGCTGGATCATGGTTGTGATAAAGTTGTTGTCATTATGTCGAAGATGCGTGATTTTGTGAAGACACCGGAAAAGAATCGTGCGTTATATACATTATTATGTATGAGATATCCGAATATGATTAAAGCATTGAATCATCGTCATATCATGTATGGAAAGTGTCAAAGAAAGGCTTATGAGCTTGAAAAAGAAGGAAAGGCATTTGTATTTGCACCAAGTAAGGCACTGGATATGAGCACTTATGCAATGGATGCTGCGGCAAATCAGAAATTATATGAACTTGGACTTTTGGATTATCGTGAAAATGAGAAAAAACTTCAGGAGTTTTTGCAGGACTAGAATAGAAAACAGATGAGGGCAATGGTCATGAAACATGTTGTAGTAGGGATGCTGGCACATGTAGATGCAGGCAAAACAACACTTACGGAACATCTGCTTTATTCGGCAGGTGCGATTCGGCAAATGGGAAGGGTTGATAAAAAAGATACCCTTCTTGATTATGATGCGATGGAACGGGAGAGGGGAATCACCATATATATCAAGCAGGCGGCGCTGCGACTTGGGGATATGGAGATGACGCTTGTGGATACACCGGGGCATGCGGATCTGTTGTCGGAAACCCAGATGGCGCTCGCGACGCTTGATTATGCGATTTTGATTATCAGCGGCGCAGACGGCGTACAGACAAATACAAAGCAGTTATGGAAACTGCTCGAAGCATATCGGGTGCCGACGATTCTGTTTGTCAATAAGATGGATCAGATTAAAGCAGATAAACAGCGCCTACGAAAGCAGCTTAAAGAGGCATTTGGAGATGGATGCATCGATGTAAAAGGAGCAGATTATTTAGAAGAGGTTGCCACACTTCGCGAGGATGTCTTAGAACAATATCTAGAGAAAGGCGATATTTCAAGGGAGATTCTTAAGGAGCTGATTTTGCAAAGGAAATTCTTTCCGTGCTTTTATGGGAGTGCCCTTCACTCGCAAGGGATCGATGAGTTTATAGAAGGACTTAGGGAATATCTTGTGGAACCGAAAAGGCTTGACACAGATGCGGCGATTGTTTACAAAATTACAAGAGATGAACAGGCAAGAAGATTAACGCATCTTAAGGTCATGGGGGGCGTGATTCGTCCAAAGATGATGCTGATGGGAGAAGATGACGAACCACAAAAAATCGACCAGGTCTTTTCGTTGTTTGGTGAGAAAAAACAGGGAATAGATGAGGCAAAGGCCGGACAATTATGTGCGGTAACAGGCTTAGAAGACAGTTATGTCGGTCAAGGGCTTGGGTGTCAGGATGTGCCTTGGCGGGCACAGATGATGCCGGTAATCTCCAAGCAGATCATATTTGAGGAGCGCGTATCTTTGATGCAGGCATACCAGAGATTGCAGCAGTTGGCAGAGGAAATGCCGCAGCTGCACCTTGAATGGAAAGAAGATACGCAGGAGATTCATGTGCGTTTGCTTGGAAAAGTGCAAGAGGAGATATTAAAATCTCTTTTGCGAGAGCGTTATGGATATGAAGTTACATTTGGACCTGGCCGAATCTTGTATCGCGAGAGCGTGACAAGAGCGGTAATCGGTACCGGTCACTTTGAACCGATTCGGCATTACGCGCAGGTACATCTTCTAATCGAGCCGGCAGAGCGAGGAAGCGGTATGGTAATCGCCTCGAAATGTTCTATAGACGTACTTCCTAGAACTTGGCAGAAGGTGATACTAAATACACTTCGCCAGCCACAAATCGGTGTCCTTACAGGAGCGGTGTTAGATGATGTGAAAGTGACATTGATAAGCGGAAAAGCACATGTAAAGCATTCACAGCCGGGGGATTTTAGAGAGGCCACAATGCGGGCATTGCGACAAGGTCTTATGAAAAATGATAGTATATTGCTAGAACCGATTTATGAATTTGAACTATGCCTGCCGGCAGAGATGATTGGCCGGGCAATGGGCGATTTTGAAAAAATGGGCGGCCGTGTGCAGGCACCGCAAATCGTTGCAGAGCAGGCTTATTTGAAAGGAATGGTTCCGGTGGGAGCATTTGGGGATTATGCGCAGGAAGTACTATCTTATACAAAGGGACAAGGGACTGTGACTTGTGTTCTTGCCGGTTATGAAAAATGCGAAAAGCAGATGGAACTGATTGCAACTTCAGATTATGATCCTAATAAGGATCTTGCGCATCCTTCGGGATCGGTATTTTGCATTCAGGGAAGCACGCAGATGGTGCCGTGGAATGAAGTAGATGAAAAGATACATTTACCGGAGCATTTGCAATCGGAGGATAAGGAAAAGGAAGTTGCCGTAAAGAAAAGCAGTGCTTCTACGCATAAGGTGGATACTTATGCGCAGGAAAAGGAATTAGAGGAACTCTATCAAAGAACATTTGGTATGGCGATGAGAAAAACAGATGATTCTCATCGAAGAAGCAAAGTGATGGTGTCGCAACAGCCACATATAAAGGGGCAAGATCCATTGGCTGGAAAACTTAAAAAAGAAGAGTATCTTCTGGTGGATGGCTATAACGTCATCTTTAGCTGGAGCGAGTTAAATGCTATTGCCAAGGATAATATTGATGGCGCGCGCATGAAACTTATGGAGATCTTAAGTGATTATCAAGGGATTCGTGATGGTTATTTAATTGTTGTCTTTGATGCTTATCGAATCGAAGGGCATGAGGAAGAAGTAATGCGCTATCATAATATTGATGTGGTATATACGAAAGAAGCTGAGACGGCAGATCAATATATCGAAAAGACGGCGCATAGACTTGGAAAAAATCATAACATTCGAGTGGCAACATCAGATGGCCTTGAACAGATTATTATTCGGGGACAGGGATGCAGGCTGACATCTTCAAGAGAATTAAAGGAAGAAATTGAGCGTGCCATGTCGGAAGCAAAAGAAGGGCATAGCCAAAGCAAAGAGCTGGAAAAAAATTATCTTCTTGATTATGCAGATGACAGTACAAAAGAAAAATTAGAGCAAATGCGTCTTGGGAAAAGAAGTTGACAGCTTGAACTGTGGATGATATATTTTTATCAATATAAAAATTCCTATTAATAACGTAGGAGAATAGATAATATGAAGTGACCTCACATTTGTAGCAACGTGGATTTACCTGTATACTACAAGTCGAGAAAGACAAATGGTAACAGGGATTACCGCATACAAAAGGAGGTCACCTATGAATAGAATAATCAAAATCGGTATGGATGTCCATAGTACAAACTATACTTTATGTGCAATGGAGCCGGTAATCGGAGCAGAGGATCGTGTTTTTGCAAACATCCAGGTAACGCCAGACTATAAGAACATCCTTATGTTTATTGAGGAATTAAAACTGAAACTTGGGGTAAGCGATACATATGATATTGAATGCGGATATGAAG
>NZ_FMXR01000011.1 GCF_900104415.1 Eubacterium oxidoreducens
TCACAGAATACGTATGTGTATATGGAAACAATGGAAGAAGCCCAAGACAAAGGTGCGAAATCTGATTAAGATGGGTGTGCCTAAGGACTTGGCACATATGGCTGGCAACAGTCGGCGTGGATATTGGTTTACCACACATACAGTCGCAGTCAACATGGCGATGACAAAAGATAGACTGATAAACAGTGGCTTCTATGATTTAGCCACAGCCTATCAGTCTGTGCACGTCAACTATTGAAAACGCCGTATACCGAACGGTACGTACGGTGTTATGAGAGGACGGGAGCTAGTCACTCCCTCCTACTCGATTCATAGATAAGAAGGAAGTGACAGAATATTCTGAATATATAAAAATGCAAAGTAAATTATCTATAAGAGTTGACAAAAAGCGAAAAAAGAATTATTATATAGTCAAGAAAAAGATATAGACAGACTAATGAACAGGAGGTACGGTCCGATGGGATAGTATACTGAACCTTAGGAAATCTCTTTAGGAAGAGTTTATCATAGATGAAACTATCAATTAAGGAGAAGCCTTAGAACAAAATTTTAAAGAAATGGAGGTACGGTCCAAAGAACAATTAAGTAATACCATCATAATCTAAGAAAGGCATAGGTGTAGACAATGAAATTACTGGAAATTCATTAAGAACCCGGTCGAAGGGATAGAAACAATCGGCCGGGTTCTTAATTTGTGTATTTATTCAGTTGTACTTATGGTAGTATCTGCTGTAACTGTGGATGAGGAAGAATCGGACGTTGTTGCTTTTATGGCAAAAATGCCGAAGATAATGACTGCAATAATGACAATTAAAATGGCTAATTTGCCGGCCTTTCCAAGAACCACTTCCTCTTTATCAGAGGCATCATGATTGTCTATATTCTTGATATAGGTAATCATATTAAGATCCTGGCGCTGTTTTAAAGCGCCGCTTTTATTTTTCGGATAGCGTATAGTCGAAATGGTTTCTTCGAGAACGCCGCAGACGTCTTTTCCGTCTTTTGTAAGCGTATGGATATCATAATTCATCAATCGAAGAGCTTCGATTCTTTGCATACCATCGCGGCTTAGAGCAGCTTCAACAAAGAAAGATACAATCATATCATCTGTTAAGTCTTCTTTTTTGATCTTTTTAGTTAGTTGCAACATTTTATAAGATCCGATTACCAGTTTTTTGTAATTGTCTTTTGCCTGGCTTTTGGAAATCATGGAAGTGATGATGGAAAAACATTCTACCTGGCAGGCAATTTCAAATAATGCACAGCAACTTTCATCCGTTGACAAATCAAGATTCTTTGAATGCTTATCAAGAACTTCAAAAACAAATCTACGGTTGTTAATGTTGTTATAATCGACACTGAAAATTTCCGTCGGAAGAGGCGAAACCTCTTTTGTTAAATAATCGATGATATCGTGATCGCGAAGGAGCAAAAGGTCCTTGTATATGCTGATTAAATCGTTCTCTTGCACATCTTTTAAGATGCCATCTTGTAAAAATTGAAGAACCTTAGCGCGATTCTTTTTGGAAAGATGTTCGTAAAATTCATGCATTGATAAATTGTTTTTGTTTGTACTCATAAGTTAAATACTCCTTCACTACTATAGTCTTATTCCACGATTCTATTATGCGAAAGGAATGTGTATATCATCTATAGAGAATGTGAAAAAAATATGATATTTTTATGAGGGAACATAAATTTGAAGGCGCGTTACTTGCGAAATAAGGATACAAATATGTATAATGATAGATAAGAATGCAGGAAAACCATTTGTGAGAATTTAGTAAGAGTGGAGTTAAAATAGGGAAGAATGTGAGATTCATGGATACGAAAAAATTGGCACAAGCGACAACATTTGCCATTATGGCACATGAAGGGGATTATCGTAAGGGGACGAAAATTCCATATGCAGCACATCCGATTGAAACCGGATTAATTACAATGTCACTTACAGAAGATGAGGATGTTATCGTTGCTGCATTTCTTCATGATGTAGTCGAAGATACGGAATATACAATTGCAGATATTGAAAAACGCTTTGGAAAGAGAGTGGCGCAGTTGGTTGCAAGTGAAAGTGAAGATAAGATGCGCCATATGAGTGCCTCGCAGTCATGGAATCTTCGAAAACAGGCAACCATTGATCATTTAAAAGAAGCGACAAAGGAAGAGAAAATCATCTGTTTGGCAGATAAATTGTCGAATATCAGGCAATCGGTAAAAAGCTATGAACAAAAAGGCGACGCGATGTGGGAGGTCTTTAATCAGCGGGATATCGCACGACAGGAATGGTATTACCGGTCGATTGGAGATGCATTGTCGGAATTTGCCGAGACGAGCGCTTATAGGGAGTATATAAAAGCGGTTGATTATGTATTTGGAAATAATAAAAAAAATTAGAAGAAGAGGACAATTGGAAGAGACCCCTCAAAAGTTAGACTAAAATCTAACGCTTGCAAGGTCGTTACAAATGTCCTCTTCTTTTTGAAATAATACGGATTATCGGGATGAAAATAGGGTACAATTTAACTCAGACAAAGAAAAATACCCCTTTGATTGAAAAATTTAGCGCAACGAAATCATTGTGATTTGAGAAAATCTGTTGCAATGAGTTTTGCAGAAAGGAGCACACATGCGTTTTATTCATTTGTCAGACTTGCATATAGGAAAAAGAGGGAATGAGTTTTCTATGCTTGAAGAACAAAAATATATACTCATCGAGATTTTGAATATCGTAAAAGAACAAAAAGCGGACGCCGTATTGATTGCCGGAGATGTTTATGATAAGCCAACTCCCGGGGAGGATGCGGTTAAATTATTTGATTATTTTCTGACAAGGCTTGCACAAAACCGGATTGCAACTTATATAATCAGCGGAAATCATGATTCGGCGGTGAAACTTTCTTTTGCATCCGAATTGATAAAAGAATCCAATATTTATATAGCGCCTGCTTATGATGGAAATGCGCAATGCTTTACCTTAGGAGAAAAAGATGCTCCGATTAACTTGTATTTATTACCATTTATTAAACCAATTGTGATGCGCCATCTGTTTCCTGAAAGAGCAGAAGAAATTAAGGATTATACTGATGCCTGCCGACTTGCGATTGAAATGATGCAGGTGGATGAGCATGCTTGTAATGTTTTAGTGGCTCACCAATTTGTTACCGGAGCTTGGCGTTCAGAGTCGGAGGAAATCAGCGTAGGAGGAATTGATAATATAGATGCATCTGTATTTGAACCATTTGATTATGTGGCACTTGGACATATTCATGGTCCACAGCAGGTAGGACGCGCCTCAATCCGCTATTGCGGAACTCCGCTAAAGTATTCTTTTTCGGAAGTGAATCATAAAAAATCCGTTACTTTAGTTGAAATCATACCGGGGAAAGAACCAAAGATTGATGAAATCTTACTGTCTCCAAAACATGATATGCGTGAAATAAAAGGGACATTTGAACAGCTCATGATGAAGGAAAATTATGAAGGTACCTCAACGCAGGACTATATTCATGCCATATTGACAGATGAGGATGAGGTACCGAATGCGTTGGCAAAATTACGCGTGATTTATCCGAATATTATGAAATTGACGTATGATAACAACCGGACGAGAGAAAACAAAATTATGAAAGATACTGTTGATGTGGAGCATAAAAGTGAGCTCGAATTGTTTGAAGAATTTTTTGCAATGCAAAACAATATTCCGATGAGTGATAAGCAACGAGAACTAGCGAGAGAATTAATCGAAAAACTTGGAAAGGAAGTGTAGGAATGAGACCATTGTATCTTGAAATATCGGCATTTGGACCATATGCGGGAAAAGAACAGATTGAGATGGACAAGCTTGGAGAACATGGTCTTTATCTGATAACCGGGGAGACGGGCGCCGGTAAAACGACCATATTTGATGCTATTTGTTTTGCATTGTTTGGATCGGCCAGTGGAACGAATCGAGATTCGGGAATGCTGTGTTCTAAATATGCGAAAGCAGATATGCCCACAGAAGTTATGCTTAGGTTTTTACATAAAGGAAAAGAATATACCATTCATCGTAATCCGGAATATATGAGAAAGAAGCAGAGGGGGGACGGATTTACCAAACAAAAAGCAGATGCAGATTTGGAAAGAGAGGATGGGACGTTTATTACCGGTTATTCGGAAGTGACCGGTGCAGTGGTAGAACTTTTGGGAGTGACAAAAGAACAGTTCTTGCAGATTTCTATGTTAGCGCAAGGGGATTTTATGAAATTGCTTCTTGCAGATACCAAAGAACGTCATACAATCTTTCGAAACCTGTTTCATACAGAAAAGTATGATCGTTTGCAAAAACTTTTAAAAGAAGAAAAAAGTGTTTGTGAGCAGGCATGTAAGGATGCGCAAAAGAGTGTTGGACAATATATCAGGGGGATTCAATGCGAGGCGGATGATGTTCTTGGAATTGAAGTGGATAAAGCCATAAACGGCGAGCTTTTGACGGAAGATGTGTTAGAAGTAGTCGAGCAATTATTAGAAAAAGATCTGGCAAGAAAAGATCAATTAGAAGAAGTAATCAAAAAAACAGATAAAAAGTTTAATCAGATCAATGAGGACCTTGGCGCGGCACGGGAAATAGAAAAGACAAAGCAATTGTTAAGTGAGACAAAAGAGCGTCTGTTAAAGCTGCATCCAATTGAAAAACAAAAAAAAGAAGCCCTTGAAAAGGCAGAGAATAACCTGAAAGAAAAGGAAGTGTGCAATCAAAAAATAGCGCAGATACAGACACAATTACCGGAATATGAGACATATGAACAGATTGAAAAAAGCCTTGATGTGTGGAAGAGGGAACTAAAAAAAGCAAAATTGGATATAGAAAGGATGAATGCTGAGGCAGAAAAAAAAGAAAAATGCTGCGCCGCATATAAAGACGAATTAAACCAATTGCAAAATGCAGGAGAGAATAAAGCAAAACTGGAACGTGAGCAAGACCGTGTACGGATGATGGTAGAAAATCTTGAGGAAATCAAAGAGAAAATAAAAAGCTTAAAGCAGCAGCGACAAGTATATGAACAAGCACAAGAAGCATACCGAATCGTCAGAGAGCAATACCGGAGTATTAGAGAAGAATGTGAGCAAATGGAACAGGCTTATCGAGATGGACAGGCCGGCATATTGGCGGCGACCTTGCAAGAAGGAAGTCCTTGTCCGGTGTGTGGGTCTGTGTCACATCCTCATCTGGCACAGCTTACACAGGTTGTTCCAACACAGGAGGAACTAAAGAAATGTAAAGCTGCAGCGGAGGAAATGCGCAAGAAGGCAGATGAGACCAGTACAAAAGCCGGAGAACAAAGTATGTTGGTACAAGCTATGCAACAACAGATTTGTGAAGCTGCCAAAAAAGTATCGGTGGACGAGCAAGAAGAGCATCTAGAAGAAATCATCGATGCTAAGCTCAAAGAGGAAAAGACGGCGGGCGAATTAGCGAAAAAAAAGTGTGAGCAGGAGCTTATCAGAATACAACGAAGGGATGAGATAAGCGCTTTGATTCCGAATCTTGAACAAGAAAGGGAGCAGCTAAAGCGTGAAGTTGTAGCACTGCAAGATACCATAACACAGCAAAAGACGCGGATAGAATCTGCAGAAAATCAACAAGCAACGATTAAGGAAAAATTGACGTTCTCAGGTGGCTTGGAGGCTGCTGCAGAAATTCAAAAGCTACAAAACCGGGCACAGCTTATACAAAAAGAATATGAGCAGGCGTCTAAAGCGGTGCAAGAGATATCCGAGCAGATCTTTAAATTAACCGGAAGTATGGAAAATTGCCAGATGACGCTAAAACATGCCAAAACCTTTGATATAAAGAACTTAGAACTTGCACACAGTCAGATTCAGGAAGAAAAAAGAATGCAGACAGAAGAGATTACCAAGGTGCAAAGTCGTTTGGATGCCAATGAACGCGGACATCGGGATATTGAACAGACAGCTAAAAAGATTGCAGAACTTGAAAAGAAATTTGCCTGGGTTTCTACTTTGTCGGATACAGCTAATGGTATGTTATCGAAAAAAGCAAAGATTATGCTGGAAACTTATATTCAAGGGACATATTTTGAAAGAATTATTCAAAGAGCTAATCTGCGTCTTCTTAAGATGACAGATGGGCAGTATGAACTGATAAGAGAAAAAGAATCGCTAAATAACAAAAGTCAGACAGGTCTTGAATTATCTGTTAAGGATTATTATAACGGTTCACAAAGAAGTGTGAAGTCGTTATCCGGTGGAGAGCAGTTTATGGCATCACTTTCGTTGGCACTTGGATTATCCGATGAAGTAACAGCATCAGTTGGTGGAATTGAGCTCGATACAATGTTTGTAGATGAGGGCTTTGGTTCCTTAGATACCGATAAGACTCTGCCGCGCGCATATGAAGCACTTATGGGACTTACAGAAGGCAATAAGCTGGTTGGAATCATTTCTCATGTGACAGATTTAAAATCGAAAATCGATCATCAGATTGTGGTAACAAAAGATCGGTCAGATGGAAGTTATGTGAAATTAATCGTATAACCTAGGTGAGTAGAGAGCAAATAAGGATGTTGCACTAGATGATTGATATCAAAATCTGGTGCAACATCCTTTTTTTTAACCAATATAGCGCAATGCTTCGATTGGATTTTTCTTTGATGCTTTATGGGCAGGATACAATCCGAAGATAATACCAATGGCGAGAGAGAAGAGGATGGCAATCCAGACAACTCCCATGGATAAGGTAAAATTCAAATCGTAATCACTGGCAAATATGGCTGCAATCTTTAAGGTAATCCAAGAAAGTCCGATTCCGATTGCGCAACCCACAAGACTTACAACAAGTGATTCAATTAAGAATTGAAGCATGATGACACCTTTGCAGGCTCCAATTGCTTTTCGGATACCAATCTCTCTGGTACGTTCGGTAACGGATACCAACATGATGTTCATGATTCCGATACCGCCGACCAAAAGTGAGATGCCGGCAATACCACCAAGAAGCAACGTCAGCATACCTGTGACACTTTCCATGGTTTCCGCAATTTCTGTTGAAGAGGTTACAGAATAATAATCGGAATCGCCAAAACGTTCTAGCAGATAAGAATCCAGATAAGCTTCTGCAGCATCCATAGAATCTTCATCCGCAGCAGATACAACAAAGCTTGAAATATCAGTTGATACGCTGTCGGAAGTACGAATTAAGGTGGTGTATGGAATATAGGCTTCATAAGTGGAAGAAGATGACGAAGAGGAATCGTCTTCTTCTAAGATTCCAACAATAGTATAAGTGTAACCATTTAAACTGATGGTTTCACCAAGGCAGTTTGCGTAACCGATAATATCGGTTGCGACATCCTGACTGATAATAATAATGTTGGAATGATTTTCCACATCAACTGTTTTTATAAAACGGCCGGTAGAAAGCGTCACATCCATGATGTCATCGTAATCAGCTGTGGTACCATAGACGTTAACGGTTTCACTGGTGGAATCGTTTTCGGCAGTAAGCGAGGTCTGGGTGACAGCTGCTATCCCGGAGATATTTTCATTGGCTTCGATTTCTTCTAAATCAGCAAGCTTTAAAGGATTGCCATCATCATCTGAGATGGAAACGGAAAGCATGTCAGTTCCCATACTGGAAATCTGGTTAGATACCGAGTCGGTTGTTCCGCTTGCCATAGAAACCAATACAACCAGTGACATGACACCGATGATAATTCCAAGCATGGTCAAAAAAGAACGCATCTTATTGGAAAGAACTGCTTTTAAAGCCATCTTAAAAGACTGAATAATCATCGAGAAACCTCCTTTACGTGACCGTCTTTGATACGAATAATACGAGATGCTTGAACAGCAACTTCTTCGTCATGAGTAATTAATACAATTGTATGACCGGCGTCATGAAGCTCGTGAAAGAGCTTCATGATTTCTTCGCCGGTGGCAGAATCCAGATTACCGGTTGGTTCATCGGCAAGAAACAAGGATGGCTTTGTTGCAATGGCTCGTGCAATTGCAACACGTTGCTGCTGACCACCGGATAACTCGGTTGGTTTGTGGTCTTTACGTTTTCCAAGTTGAACGCGAACCAATGCCTGATCCACGAGAGCCTGTCTTTGCGCTTTTGGAACTTTTTGGTAAATCAAAGGTAATTCCACATTTTCTTCTGCAGTCAGATTCCCAATCAAATTAAAATTTTGAAAGATAAATCCAATCTGTTTATTTCGAATACGAGCAAGGTCGTTTTCAGAATAGGATTCAATTGGCTGTCCGTTCAGGTAGTAATGTCCTTCATCGGCAATATCGAGGCAACCGATAATGTTCATCATGGTGGATTTACCACTACCGGATGGTCCTATGATACTTACAAATTCACCTTCTTTGATACAAAGGCTGGCATGGTCAAGTGCGCGAACTTCAGTGTCACCGATGGTATAAACTTTTGAAACATCGTCAAGACGAATGATATCTTTAGTTTCCACTCGGAGCACCTCCTCCGCTGTTACCGCCCATTTTACCGCCGCCGCTTGAATCCATGCTAGGCATATCACCGCTGTTTTGGCCCATGCCGCCCATGCCGCCCATGGTCTTCTCGCTGGATTCTTCGGAATCAGAAGTAGAAGCTTCGGTATAATATACGGTATCGCCTTCTTCAAGTCCGCTTTGAATCTCTACATTGCTTCCGTCAGAAAGACCGGTAGTAACTTCTGTCTTTCCGGATAAATTGCCTTCATCATCCACCTCTGTATATACGTATGTTCCATCCTGGTCTTCTTGAAGTGCGCTGACCGGAATGGTAAGAACGTCGGCAGCTTCTTCGATGTTAATTGTGGCAGAAGCACTCATGCCGGCAAGCATTCCGTCTGCACGATCCACGGTGATTTCACAGGTATATTTAGCATTTCCCTCGCTGCTTGAAGATGCGGAATGAGAAACAGAGGTAATGGTTCCTGAGAATTCTTCATCTTCTAACGCATCCAACGTGATGGTTGCAGTCTGGCCTTCTTCTACGGAATTAATATCTAATTCGTCAACATCCACTGAGATTGTTACTTCGTCAGAAGAAGCAATTGTAAATGAGGAAGTTGTAGAAACTGTATACTCATCAGAACTGTCACTCGAACTAGAACTTGAAGAGGAAGAACTACTTGATGATCCTGATGAGGAAGAAGAACTTCCGCCTGCTGATGTAGAACCGCCTGAGCTTGAAGCTGTAGAGCTTTGGCTGGAAACAGATCCACTAGTGCTGCTTGATTGGCTGCTTGATTGGTTGGAAGAGCTAGAAGCAGAACTGTTAGAGGAAGAAGAACTAGAACTTTCTGTAGCAGAAAAGACTGCTTTAATTCTTAATTTATTTCCTTCTGTGTCGGCTGTTCCAATAATCTTAGGTGTATCAGAGGAAATCGTTGCACCGGCGATGGTGACAGCATATTCATCCGCATCGGTAAACGCGTAACCGTCTTTTGCTGTTAAGGTGATAGTTGCGGTATAAACAGTTCCGGCCTGGAAGGCTCCGCTACAATCCCATGAAATAGTTGCGGTATAAGCATCTGTTTCACTGATGGATGATTGTGGTGTGGCACCTGTAGTAGGAGCTGTCACGGAGATGGAATTGATGTCATCATCTGAAATTGTTGTGACTGAGTTATTACTTGTTGTTTGTGCAGATGTTGTAGAAACTGCGGTAGAAAGAGTAATCACACTTGCACTATCGGATGTACTTGCGGTATTCGTTGCTGTTTCACCTGTTCCTTCTGATGATTCACTTGAGGAATCAGAATCAGTAGAAATATTTATGGTATCGATTACGCCGGCACTTGTAGCATAGATTGCGCCTTTTTTACGAATTTTTTTCAGCTGTTTTTGCAGAGTTTCAAGGTCAGATAAATCATTTTCATACACAAGATACTGAAGATAAACATCAGAACTTGTGTCGGAAAAGTCATCATCATCTTCTAAATCGTCCATTTCGTCTTCGAGGTCATCAATCAGTTCGTTGACTTCTAGTAAAGCACTGATGACAGAGGATTCGTCAACAGTCGCAAGTTTTTGTCCTTCTTCAACGGTATCGCCTTCGCTGACAAGAATTTCTGTGACCGTAACACTATCCGGAACTTCGACATCTACTGTGCCGGTGGATGAGATCGTGCCGGATCCTTCAATTGTCGTGCTGACGGTGCCTGTGGTAACATCAGCAGAAAGCGTCTGTACTTCGGTAGCCATTGCATTTTTTGATGAGAAAGTTCTCAAAAAGATTGTGCTGACTACAATTGCAGCGACTACAACTGCTAAGATAATCTTAAATCTTTTCGTTTTAAAGAGTTGGATTATAATACTTCCAATCTTTGTAAATATTCTTCGCGACATTTTTTCATTCCTCCTAAATATGTGTCGTGTTATAATAGGACATTATTTTTATGTTAAGAAAATCATAATTCTTATATGTGAATGTAAAATGTTAGCAATGTGAAAAGTATGTGAGTATAAAATTGTGATTCATTGCAAACTGTGATACAATTTTTTCATGTTTGAGCTATTGTATAAAACAAAAAAACATTATAAAAAAATGATGATACCACCCTTGGTTTATATCGTATTAATGGTTATTGTGATTGTGGTGACATCGCTACAACCATATGGAAAAGCCAAAACGGTTGAGGATTATGAATCTTTGTGCGAACAATTAAAGTCGGGGAATGAGGTGGAATTGACTGTTTCGAATGTTGCTTATTTGGGATATAAGGAGCAGCTCTTAGGAAAAACTATTGCGTATTATTATATAGGAGAGTTTGAGGATAAGCACATCATATTCACAATCAGTCAGTCAGAGTATGACAAGATGAAAGAAAGTGCTGAAAGTTATACGCTAAAAGCCACGGTTCGAATCCATACCGGTCGACTCAGCCGGGTGGAGCTGGCGGTAATCGATGATTTGGGCTGGACAGAGGAAGGTATGCGAGATCAGGTGGTGCAGGTTCTGTTTGAAGATGTAGAGGTGATGCATAAGATTGCGGTTGTGATATTTTGGTTTCTTATGATTACCATTATCATTGCTGTTTTTGGAATGCTGATGCAAAGTAGATATTTGAAACAACCGGAGAAGTCGCCGTATTATAAAAAACACATGAAGGAGTGCTAGAAATGGCAAGTTATGAAGCATTTGCACAAGTGTATGATTTGTTTATGGATAATATTCCATACGAAACATGGTGTGACAATCTGCTGGGCTTTTTGCAGGAAGCGGGAATTAAGGAAGGTCTGGTTGTCGATCTTGGATGTGGCACCGGTGTGATGACACGGATGCTTGAGTTGGCCGGTTATGATATGATAGGAATCGACCTTTCACAAGACATGCTCTGGGAGGCCAGGCAGCATCAGATAGAAGAAGGCAGCAATATATTATATCTGCAGCAGGATATGCGGGAATTTGAATTATATGGAACGGTTCGAGCAATTATATGTATTTGCGACAGTATTAATTACATATTGAAAGAAGAAGAACTTGTCAAAGTCTTTTCGCTTGTGAATAATTACCTTGATCCGCAGGGGCTGTTTGTATTTGATTTTAATACGGTATATAAATACGAACAGATTGGAGAGGAAGTAATCTGTGAAAATCGAAAAGAGGGTAGTTTCATCTGGGAAAACTATTATGATGTCGATACACAGATTAATGAGTATGATCTCACACTCTATATTGGAAGCGAGCATGAGGGGCTTTATGAGCGTTATGAAGAAAATCACAGGCAGCGTGGTTATACGTTGGAAAACATGAAGGAATGTCTTGAAAAAGCCGGTATGGTATATGCGGCTTCTTATGATGCAGATACTATGAAAGAAGTGACAAAATACAGTCAGCGAATATATGTGCTGGCTTATGAGAAAGGAAAATAGATGGAAGATTATATTGTGAGAGCAACGGCTGCGAATCATCAGATTCGAGCTTTTGCAATTTATTCAAAAAATATGGTAGAAGAGGCGAGAAAACGCCATAATACAAGTCCCGTTGCAACTGCTGCAATGGGACGCCTTATGAGCGCGGGAGCCATGATGGGAATTATGATGAAGGGGCAGGATGATTTGCTTACACTTCATGCAAAAGGAATCGGACCTATGAAAGGCGTTACGGTCAGTGCAAATCCGAAAGGTGATGTCAAGGCTTATGTGGATGTGCCGGGAGTAATTGTGCCGGCGAAAAATGGAAAGCTTGATGTAGGCGGCGCTTTAGGAGAAGGTTATCTGGTAGTGATTCGTGATTTAGGATTAAAAGAGCCATATACGGGACGTGTGCAGTTGCAGACAGGAGAAATCGGTGATGATCTTGCCTATTATTTTGCAGTATCCGAACAGACGCCTTCATCGGTAGGTCTGGGCGTGCTGATGGATAAGACCAATCATGTCAGACAGGCAGGTGGATTTATTATTCAGCTGATGCCGGACACACAAGAGGAAACGATTGATAAATTAGAGCAAAAATTATCGCAGGTGACTTCGGTTACAAAATTGCTGGAAAATGGAAATACTCCGGAACAGATTCTTGAAATTTTGCTTGGGGATTTGGGACTGGAGATAGAAGAAAAAGTTTCAACCGGATTTGTCTGCAATTGCAGTCATGATAAAGTGGAAAAGGTATTGGTATCCTTATCTAAGGATGACTTACAGGAAATGATTGACGATGGTGAACCGATTGAAGTAAAATGCCATTTTTGCAATACGGCATATACATTTTCTGTTCAGGAATTAAAGGAGATAATAAAGCGTTGAAACAAGGATTTATAAAGGTCGCTGCTTTAACACCAAAGGTAAAAGTTGCCGATCCACAATATAACAAACAAGTAATTATAGAAGAAATAAAAAAAGCGGCTTCTAAAAATGCCAAGATTATAGTATTTCCGGAACTATGTATTACCGGGTATTCCTGTTCGGATCTGTTTCTTCAGCAGATTTTGCTAGAAGAGTCTGTTCAGGCACTTTTGGAGATTGCCAAATTTACCGAGGTGGTAGATGCGCTTGTGTTTGTGGGATTGCCGGTTGCGGTTGATGGAAATCTTTATAATGTCGCAGCTGTGCTTAGCAAGGGAACCGTAATGGCACTTGTGCCTAAGACGAATATTCCGACTTATAATGAGTTTTATGAAGGAAGATATTTTGCGTCAGCGCCGAAAAATGTTGTGCCGGCAAGATTGACACAAGAGCTGGTTGTGCCGATGGGAACGGATATTTTGTTTCAATGTGCCAAGATGCCGGAGGTGAAGATTGCAGCTGAACTTTGTGAAGATTTGTGGGTGCCGAATCCGCCAAGTATTCGTCATGCGATGGCAGGAGCAAATATTATTGTAAACCTGTCTGCAAGTAATGAGATTACAGGAAAAGATGGATATCGATTAGATCTTGTAAAGGGACAGTCCGGACGATTGATTTGTGGCTATGTCTATGCAAGCGCGGGCGAAGGAGAGTCAACGCAGGATGTGGTCTACAGCGGCCATAATATTATTGCGGAAAATGGACGTATTTTGGCAGAGTCAAAGCGATTTGCCAATGAGCCGGTCTATTCAGAATTTGATGTTCAGCTGTTAAATGAAAACAGACGACGTATGAATACATTTGCCGTTTGTCATGAAGGGTATATGGGTATTCCATTCCAATTGGATGTGTGCGAGACTACGCTTAGCAGATTTATTGATCCGGCACCATTTGTGCCATCAAAGGAAGAACTTAGGACAAAACGATGCGAGGAAATTTTGAATATTCAATCCTATGGCCTAAAGAAAAGAATTGAGCATACAAATGCGAAAACAGCGGTAATCGGGATTAGCGGAGGACTTGATTCTACGCTGGCATTCCTTGTAACGGTAAAGGCATTTGATTTGCTTGGCAAAGACCATAAGGATATCATTGCGGTTACCATGCCGGGGTTTGGGACAACCGATCGCACTTATGACAATGCTTGTACACTGATTAGACGATTTGGAGCTACGCTTCAGGAAATTAATATTAAGAACGCGGTTCGAGTTCATTTTGACGACATTGGACATGACGAAAGTATTCATGATGTGACTTATGAAAATGCACAGGCACGTCAAAGGACGTTGCTGCTTATGGATATTGCCAACCAAAAGGGCGGTATGGTGATAGGAACCGGGGATTTGTCGGAACTGGCACTTGGATGGGCGACCTATAATGGCGATCATATGTCGATGTATGGAGTTAATGCATCGGTACCAAAGACACTTGTACGACATTTAGTTTCTTATTATGCGGAGATGTTGGACGATAAAGAACTGCAAACCGTGCTACTAGATGTGCTAGACACACCGGTTTCACCGGAATTGTTGCCGCCTGAAGATGGAAAGATTTCACAAAAAACCGAAGATCTTGTCGGACCATATGAACTGCATGATTTCTTCTTGTATCAGATGCTTAGATGCGGATATTCACCAAAGAAAATCTTTCGCCTTGCAAGAATTGCTTTTGATGGACAATATGAAAAAGAGGAAATTGCAAAATGGCTACAGACATTTATTCGTCGCTTCTTTGCACAACAGTTTAAGCGTTCTTGCCTGCCGGATGGTCCTAAGGTTGGTAGCGTTGCGGTGTCTCCAAGAGGTGACCTTAGAATGCCATCCGATGCTTCCTATAATATCTGGAGAAATGAGGCGGAACATCTCCTTGAAGAGGAAAAAGAAGAAAGTGTGTTAGATTTTTTTGATAAGAACTGGACACAATTTTTTAACTAAAAAGAAGGCGTTTGCCAATTGAGGTAAAGTCTGCCAGGTATAGTCGTAGCCTCGGAATGAGGAGGCGCCGGTTAATTGGATTGTTTGTTTTCGCGCAATGTTTTGACGAAATAAAATAGTCTGATGGCAACGCCGCTTCCCCAGCCGAATGGAGCCGCAATCCAGATTCCGGTATAAGAAAAGAACGTGTATTTGGAGAGAAAAAAAGCAATTGGAACTTGTACAATAAGCAGGGAAACGATGGTGGAAATCATTGGCATAAATGGCTTTTCGTAGCCAAGTAAAAATCCATTTAAAATCTGCATTGCCGTTTCGACAAAGTAGAAGGTGCTGACGATGCGGATATATCCGGCACCGATTGCAATAACATCTTCATTTGCGGAAAAAAAGCTCATGATTTGTGGGGCAAGCGGGATTACGATACAACTGATGGCAATGGTAATGCACCATCCCATAATAAGGCCTGAGAAAAAACCTAGACGAGTTCTTTTGAGCTGCTTGGCTCCGCGATTTTGTGCGGTAAAGTTAGAAAGAGCTTGTCCGAGATTTAGATTTGGTAACAAGGCAAAGGAATCAATTTTTTGTGTTGCGGTATAAGCGGCCATAACACTGCTCCCAAAACTGTTTACCATGCCTTGCAAAGAAAGAAAGCCAATGCTTCTTAGAAGCTGTTGAATCATAGAAGGAATACCGATTTTGAGCGCGTTTTTTAATAAAGCACTGTCTAATGTGAGATGTCTAATCCGGATGTGAAAGTCCGGATAATTTTTTTGTATGGAAAGTAATACTCCAATAAAGCAAAAAAGCTGTGACAAAAGTGTTGCAATCGCAGCACCGGCAATGCCAAGGGATAAGACTTTTACAAATAGCAGATCTAGTGCAATATTCAGCAAAGAAGCAAAAGCAAGATAGTAGACCGGCCGCTTAGAATCACCAAGTCCGCGTAGAATGTTGGTCAGCGTATTGTATAAGAAAATCGGGACGCTTCCGGCAAAAAGAATGCGCAGATAGGTTGTGGACATGGAAATGGTATCGGATGGAACAAAGAAGATGCGAACTAAAAGGGGACTAATGCATATTCCGATGATGGTAACGCAAATAGAAAGTATAAGAGAAAACAAAAAGCCGGTATCGATCATGCTTCGAATATGCGAGGTGGTTTTTTCGCCAAAAAAGCGTGAAATCAGAATGCTGATTCCAAGTGTAAGCCCCATCGAAAGTGCAATCAAAATCAGGTGGAATTGAAAACAAAAACCAACAGCGGCAAGAGCCTGCGTTCCGAGAAAATTGCCAACAATAATACTATCAGCGATGTTGTAGCATTGCTGGAAGAGGTTGCCAATCAAAATAGGAAGGGCAAAGAAAAATAAAGTTTTTGGTACGCTTTTTGTTGTTAAATCATACATGATAATTTTATTATAAGATTTTAGTTTGGCAGCAGCAATGGTTTGAGAGAAATTCTATCATAAATTTATAAAATCGGCTTGACTATTGTATTTAAAACTAGTAGAATATCTTTTGTTCGCAGGAGTGGCGGAATTGGCAGACGCGCAGGCTTCAGGTGCCTGTGGTAGCAATATCGTGTGGGTTCAAGTCCCATCTCCTGCATTTTGAAGACAGGCTTGTATAGCCTGTTTTTTTTTGTTTCATAGGAAATTGCTCTGCATTTCCTATTAAACAAGTAAGACTGATGTAACGTGTAAAAAACACGAAGAAATTAAAAAAAACAAATTTTTATTCGCGAAATAATAAAAAATATGATATAATCCTTTTAAATAGATTTTGAACGGGAGAAAACAAAAGAAAGGAGCTGAACGATGAGTATTAATGTCCTGGAAGATGGCGCAATAAAATCATGTGATGAAAACAATGTTACAACCACTTTTCGATTACGCGATGAGTGCAAGATCAGTACGCAGCTCGGAAGAAGATACGATGGTAAAGTTACGAAAGTAAAGGAAACATCATTGGTGATTAATGGGCGTGTTCTTTTGTTTTCAGACATCAAGACGCTTGAGCTGGCTTGAAAGAAGGATTAATATCAGAGTTTAGAAGAAGCGAGTGATCGCTTCTTTTTTTGTGGAAGCTTTGATGGTTGCATTGTATAAAAAGAGAAAGACATCGCAAGTAAAAAGAGGCTGGAGCACTTGCATAAGAGGGAAAATCGCATTAACATAAAAATAGATAAATAGATGCATGAAGCGTAGAAAGGGGGAGCTTCCGATGAAAAAGCGACGGATAAGGCAATATATTTGCATAGATCTCAAATCTTTTTATGCCTCGGTAGAGTGTAGACAGCGGGGGCTTGATCCGCTGACAACAAATCTTGTGGTAGCGGATGCGAATCGTACGGAAAAGACGATCTGTTTGGCGGTAACACCATCCTTAAAAGCTTTTGGAATTCCTGGAAGAGCCCGATTGTTTGAAGTGGTACAAAAGGTAGGCAGGGTGAATGCAGAAAGGCTGCGCTTATTGCGAGGAAAAACATTTACAAAAGAATCGTTTGATGCTAAGGAAATAGCGAAAGATCCGTCTGTGAAATTATCTTATATAACAGCACCGCCGCAGATGGCTCTGTATATGAAATACAGCACGGATATTTATAAGATTTATTTGCGTTATATAGCACCGGAGGACATTCATGTGTATTCGGTTGACGAGGTGTTTATAGATGCGACGGAGTATTTAAACACCTATAAGATGACGGCGCATGAACTTGCAAGAAAAATGATAGAAGAGGTGCTAGAGCTTACCGGAATTACGGCAACGGCAGGGATAGGAACAAATCTGTATCTTGCAAAGATTGCAATGGATATCGTGGCAAAGCATATCCCGGCAGATGAACGTGGAGTGCGAATTGCACAGCTTGATGAGATGAGTTATCGAAAACAATTATGGACGCATCGACCATTAACGGATTTTTGGAGGGTTGGACCTGGGTACGCCACGAAGTTAGAGCGTCATGGAATGTTTACAATGGGAGATGTTGCAAGATGCTCGGTGGAAAATGAAGATATTTTATATGATTTATTTGGAGTAAATGCTCAGCTGTTAATTGATCATGCATGGGGATATGAGCCGTGTAGGATAAAGGAAATAAAAGCCTACAAGCCGAAGAATAATTCGCTAGGTACCGGACAGGTGCTGCAAGAACCATATGTATATGAAAAAGGGAAACTAATCGCATGGGAAATGACAGACTTGTTGGTGTTAGAACTTGTAGATAAACAGTTAGTAACAGACCAAATGGTTCTTAGCGTTGGATATGATGTGGAGAATCTTAAGCGCGAAGATATTCGTAAACGATACAAAGGAGAAGTTACGGAAGATGGATATGGCAGACAAGTGCCAAAGCAGGCGCATGGAAGCATCAATCTTCCAAGGTATACAGCATCCACAAAATTGATTATCGATGCGGTAATGGAGCTATATGAGCAAATTGTGAATCCGGATTTGCTTGTGCGGAGAATAACGATTACAGCAAATCATGTGATAAAGGAATCTGAAAATGCAGTGCAAGACTCCTTTGAACAATTAGATTTCTTTACGGATTATGAAGCGCTTGAAGAAAAAAATGAACGAGAAAAACGTTTTTTTGAGAGAGAAAAAAAGGCACAAAAGGCAATTTTGGAAATTCAAAAAAAATACGGTAAGAATGCAATCTTGAAGGGGACTAATCTTGAACAAGGAGCAATGACGAAAGAAAGAAACAATCAAATCGGAGGACATAAAGCTTAATAAGATGGCAGATAAGAAAAAAAGAGGTGCATCCCTTGAAGAGCTAAGACAGGCGCAGACAGAAGTGGAAGTAAAATATGGTGACATTTTAAACCTACCCCATCCGATTTCAACGAAGCATCGGCAGATGACAATGGAGGAAAGAGCTGCGCAGTTTTCACCATTTGCAGCGTTGAGCGGATATGAAGATGCGGTAAATGAGACGGGGCGGTTGACACAAGAAAGAGTTCTGCTTGATGAAGACAGGAAAGAAGAGATTAATAAGCGGCTTAATCTTCTGGTGGAACAAGTGTCGATGCATCCTAAGGTCAAAATCCGGGTATTTGAGGAAGATGAGAAAAAACCGGGAGGCAATTACCGGGTGATCGCAGGTGAGGTAGAGAAAATAAAATTATATGAACGCCGGATTGTGATGCGGGACGGTTCGTTGATAAAAATAGATGATATCTATGGGATTGACGATGAATAAGACAAGAGCTTTGTTTTTTCGTAGCTTGTTTTATTTGTTTTAAATAGGAAATGTGATACAATTATTGTATCTTTTGGGAGAGTGAATATGGGGAAGAACAGAACAAAAATCAAAATGATAGGAATGATGATATATCATGCGCTGGCTATGATTATTATTTCCTATCTGTCTTTGATGGTGAGATTTGATTTTAAAACAATAAATATTGATATTTATTATCTTAATAATATATGGAGATATACACCGATTAATATTGTGCTGACAATTTTGATATATATGGCACTGCGGTTATACCAGATTCTATGGAAGTATGCCGGAGTTAAGGAGAATATCAGAGTTGTCTGGTCGGCTCTTGCGGCGACGCTTGTTCAGGTAGTGGCAATGTATTTGCTGGACTTGCATATGCCAAGGAGCTATCATATCTATTATTTTTTCCTGTTATTGGCAATGACATTTTTGGGCTTTTACTGGCGGAGAATTATCAATGCGTTTGAACGCAGGGAAAATGAAGGAACGGACATCCATAAGGCTATTATTGTCGGCGGCGGAGAAGCAGCGCAGATCATCTTAAAAGAGATTCAAAATTCCGAACATGTTAAGGTAGAAGTTCCGTGTATTGTGGATGATAATCCGGCAAAGAAAGGAACATTCCTTAAGAATGTGCCGATTGTGGGAGGGCGTGAGCGTTTACCGCAACTTGTGGAGCAATATGAAGTAGATGAAATCATGATTGCAATACCATCCTTGTATGGCGAGGAACGAAAGAAGCTGATTGAAGATTGTAGTGGCCTAGGCTGTAAAGTGTCCATCATGCCGGGAATGTATCAGCTGATTAATCGGGAAATTAATTTCTCTACCATGCGCGAGGTGGAACTAGAAGACCTTCTTGGAAGAAATGCAGTTGAAACCAATTTAGACACCGTTATGAAGTATGTGTCCGGTAAGGTGGTTTTGGTTACTGGTGGCGGAGGTTCAATTGGTAGTGAATTGTGCAGGCAGATTGCGAATTATTTGCCAAAACAATTAATCGTGTTGGATAATTATGAGAATAATGCATACGAACTGCAGATGGAGCTGAAAAAGACGCACCCATATCTCGATTTGGAAGTGGTAATTGCCAGTGTTCAAAATGAAAAAAGGATAGAGACGATCTTTCAAAAATATCATCCGAATCTTGTGTATCATGCAGCAGCGCATAAGCATGTTCCGCTTATGGAAGAATCACCGTGTGAAGCAATCAAGAACAATGTATGCGGAACGGCTATCGTGGCACGGCAGGCGGATCGCGCACATGTAGAACGTTTTGTGATGATTTCTACGGATAAAGCGGTCAGACCGACTAATATTATGGGAGCATCCAAGCGAATCTGTGAGATGGTTGTTCAGATGTATAACCGGCATTCCGATACAGAATATGTAGCTGTGCGATTTGGAAATGTTCTTGGAAGTAACGGTTCGGTGGTTCCTTTGTTTAAAAAACAGATTGCACAAGGAGGACCTGTGACGGTAACACACCCGGAGGTTACGAGATTCTTCATGACGATTCCGGAGGCGGTTTCGTTGGTGTTACAGGCAGGGGCTTTTGCACATGGCGGAGAAATCTTCATTTTGGATATGGGACAACCTGTTAAGATTGTTGATATGGCAAAGAAGCTGATTAAATTGTCGGGATTTGAACCGGGAAGAGATATTGAAATCAAGTTTACAGGTTTACGACCGGGTGAAAAATTGTATGAAGAACTGCTCATGGATGAAGAAAAAACGCAGACGGACAATAAGCGAATATTTGTAGGAAAGCCGATTGAGGTTGACGAAGAAAAATTAACAGATATGTTAAATAAATTAAAAGAAGCGGCATATTCGGAAAGTGATCGTATTCGCGAAATGGTAAAAGAAATTGTGCCGGAATATCATAAACAATAGTAGGGAGAAATATGGCAGACAGAATATATCTTGCATCGCCAACGATGCATGCAGAAGAACAAGAATATGTAAAAGAAGCATTTGATACCAATTGGATTGCACCTTTAGGACCAAATGTTAATGCGTTTGAACAGGAACTGATGATGTATACGAATGCAGCAGGCTGCGCAGCATTAAGTTCGGGAACGGCGGCACTTCATCTTGCAGTTAAACTGCTTAATATTCAGGAAGGCGATGTTGTACTATGTTCGACATTTACATTTGCGGCAAGCTGTAATCCGGTTGCATACGAAAAGGGAAAACTGGTATTTATAGATTCGGAACCGGAGACGTGGAATATGTCTCCAAAGGCTTTAAGACGGGCTTTGGAAAAATATCCGAATGCGAAGGCAGTGCTTTATGTGCATTTATATGGAACACCTGCCAAAGTAGATGAAATTATGGCAATTTGTGCCGAGTATGATGTACCACTTATTGAGGATGCAGCAGAAAGTCTTGGCGCAACCTACAAAGGCGTACAGACCGGTAATTTTGGAGAGTTTAGTGCGTTGTCATTTAATGGAAATAAGATTATTACGACATCCGGAGGCGGGGCATTGCTTACCCGAAAGGAAGAGGATGCACAAAGAGCCAGATTTTTGTCGACGCAGGCGCGTGAGCCAAAACCGTATTATGAGCATAAGGTGCTAGGATATAATTACAGAATGTCCAATATTGTAGCCGGGGTCGGAAGAGGACAGCTCAAACATATCAAAGAACATATTGCGCTCAAGAAAAAGATTTATGAGACATATGAAAAGGCATTTTTAGAATATCCGATTACCATGAACCCATATGAAAAAGAAGTTGCAGAGCCGAATTTTTGGCTTTCTGCTTTCACCATAGATCGAGGCTGCATGTTGAAGCCGGAAAAGATTTATGAAGCGTTAGCAGCGGAAAATATTGAATCTCGACCGTTGTGGAATCCAATGCATAAGCAGCCGGTATATGAACAGTGCGATTTTGTTACGGAAGAAGGACTAGAAACGAAACCGGTATCTTCAGATCTGTTTGAAAGAGGTTTATGCCTTCCAAGCGATATCAAAAACACGAAGGAAGATATGGACAGAATTATTAAGATTATTAAAAGTTGTTTCTGATTTTAGGTAGGGATAGATTATGTATCGCAGTTTTGTAAAGCGTTTATTGGATTTGGTATTTTCGACAATTATATTAGTGGTTTTTTGCTGGGTGTATTTGATACTGGCGATTCTTGTTAGAGTGAAATTGGGAAAACCCGTAATTTTTGCGCAGGAACGAACCGGACATCATAACACTCGTTTTGTCATGTATAAATTTCGGACTATGACATCAGAAACTGATGCGAATGGAGAACTTCTTCCGGATGAAATGCGTCTTACAAGATTTGGAGCGATGCTTCGAAGCACAAGTCTTGATGAATTGCCGGAAATAGTTAATATTTTCAAAGGAAATATGAGCTTTGTCGGACCTAGACCGCTGTTGCCGAATTACGTAGATTTGTATAGTCCAAGGCAGAGAAGAAGACACGAAGTAAAGCCGGGACTTACCGGGTTGGCGCAGGTTAATGGACGAAATGCGATTGAGTGGGAAGAAAAGTTTGAATTTGACTTGGAGTATTCGGATAATATTTCCTTTGCACTTGATTTTAAAATACTGTGTCTGACGGTGAAAAAGGTATTTGCGAGGGCAGATATTTCTTCTGAAGGTTCGGCTACTACAGAAAGCTTTGCCGGAACAAAGCGTAAACGATTCGGAAGTAAACATAAAGAAGTTGTCAAAGTGCTCTTTACGAATCCGGGTAATAAAAATGAATTGATTCAGACATTCTTGTATGCGGCCGGTAATTTGGGAATACAGATTGAAACCTATGCAACGGATACGACGCTCGGACTTCCGGCGATGTTGATGTGTCAAAAGGAAAAGAGGGTGTCATCTCCTAAGGCACCGGAATATGTGGATCAGATTCTTGATATTTGCCGTAAGGAACATATTGATCTTGTCGTTCCATTGTCAGAGGATGACCGTATATTGGCAAGTGCACAGGCGGCATTTCACAAGAATGGAACACGCCTGCTCCTTTCGAAACTGGAAGTTACGCAGATGTGTATGGATAAAAGGCGTGTGATGGATTATTTCCGTTCATGCGGACTGCACACAACGGTTACGGCGGATAATCTGGTCGAATATACCGGCGGATTTCCGGCGGCGATTGAACTTAGAGATGAGAACAAGGGTGTTTATTCTTATCGTGTAGAAAATGAAAAAGAATTGCAGTATTATATCATGCGATTTGAGAAATATCTCATCCGACCGTTTGTAAATGGAACGGAGTATGAAATCGATGTGTTTTGCGACTTTGAAGGAAAGCCGATTTATATTACTCCAAAAAGACGTGAAACGGTGCAGGAAAAGGAAGTTGCCCGTTATCGTGTCGTGCAAGATGCCATGATGATTAAAGAAGTACAGGCAATTCTTGAAGAACTTAAACCGGTCGGTCCGTTAACGATTGGTGTGGTGAAGGAAGAAGCAACCGGATATAACTACTTTGTTGGTATGCGGCCGCTCTTTTCGGTAGATGCCCCAATTTCGATTAAAGCCGGAGCAGATTCGCCGCAGGCAGCACTGAAGATGATGTTTGGAGCAACAATGGATTATCAGCAAAATGCAGCTGATGATGATTTGCTCTTCTCAAGAGTGGAAAGGACGATTCAAATTAAGCAAAATATTGATGAAGTTCATCCATTTGAATCCTTTAATGAACTTCCGGAACAATTAGGTTCGGAAATAGAAGCCGTTGTATTTGATTTAGATGATACCTTGTATTCTCAAAAGGAGTATATGAGAAGTGCGCTTCGGGAAGTGGCAGAACATTTGCCGCAGGTGCGTAACTGCTATAACAGGATGTGTGCGGCCTTGGAAAAAGGTGAGATGCCAATCGAAGCTGTTTTGAAAAAGGAAAAAATCAATTCGGAGGAATTGTTAAGGGAATGTTTGGATATCTTTATCGAACATTATCCGAAGATCGAGTTGTATCCCGGTGTGGTTGAGTGTTTTAGAGAACTTCGAAAGAAGAAGATGTATCTTGCAGTGGTGACAGATGGAAAACCGGTTATGCAAAACAATAAGATTGATGCTCTTGGGCTTGATAAATATGTGGATGAAATTTTGATAACAGATGAACTTGCCGGACATGGTAATGTACATGAGTTTAGAAAGCCGAATGACATTGCATACTTGATTATGCGTAAACGACTCGGGATTGCCCTTCGTAATATGGCATATGTCGGAGAGGATCCTAAGCTCGATTTTGAGGCTCCGCAAAAGTTGGGAATGGTATGTTATCAGTACGTAAATCCTGATCGCTTGTATGAGGAAGAAGAGGATGGCTAAAGCAGATGAGTAAAGTATTGATTTTGGCAAACTTTGATGTTGGATTGTATAAGTTTCGAAAAGAATTGATTGCCAAATTGCTTCATAAAGGGCATGAGGTGTTTATTTCATTGCCTTTTGGGGATATGGTAACGCCTCTGATACAGATGGGGTGTAAATTTATCGAAACGGATGTAGATCGCAGAGGTGTAAATCCGAAAACAGACCGGGCACTGATGAAGAAATATGAAACAATCATAAGGGAAGTTATGCCGGATCTGGTAGTTACTTATACGATTAAACCGAATATTTATGGCGCAATGGCGTGTGAAAAAGCGAATATCCCCTGTGCAATTAATATTACGGGACTTGGAAGCGCATTTCAAAAGAGTGGTCCGATTCGCACGCTTGTGATATGGATGTATAAAAAGGCTTGTAAGAAGGTACGAATCGTATTTTTTGAGAACGAAGGAAATCGTCAGACCTTGCTTGACTATCATATCGTAAGAGAAACGCAGACGCATTTGCTTCATGGAGCCGGCGTGAATCTCAAAGAATATCCGTTTTGCGAATATCCGGATGAGAACGAATCAATTCATTTCCTTTTTATTGGAAGAATTATGAAAGAAAAGGGAATGGATGAATTGTTTGCAGCGATGGAACGAATCTGTGAAAAAAGAGAGGATGTTGTACTCGACCTTGTTGGATTTTATGAAGAAAATTATGAGCAGCGGATTAGACAATTAGAGGAGCAGGGAATTGTAAAGTATCACGGGTATCAAGAGGATGTTCGTCCTTTTATTGAAAGGTGCAGTGGATTTGTGCTACCTTCTTATCATGAGGGAATGGCAAACACGTTGTTAGAATGCGCGTCTATGGGACGGCCGCTTCTTACGAGTGATATTCCCGGCTGCAAAGAAGCGGTTGAGGACGGTCAAAGCGGTTTGCTTTTTAAAGTGCAGGATGAAGAAGCACTTTATGAAAAGATGATGCTTTTTTTGGACATGCCTTATGAGCAGCGTAAGAAAATGGGAATGGCATCACGAAAACATATGGAGCTTTATTTTGATAAGAATCAAGTCGTGAATGATACGTATGAACAATTGGAAAAGATTTTAACGGAGAAATAGATGACATTATATTGGGGCCTGTTGATTTTAAGTATTATTTTAATCGTATGGGGCGAAAATTTTTACAAAACTGTATATTGTGGAAATCATTGGGAGAGCAGAGGCACCTGGGTGCAGGGGCTTGTGCTTTTTGTCCCGTTAATTTTCTTTTGTGGTATGCGAGGAGCCGGTGTCGGAGATACGCAGGCATATATTACCGGATATGAGGACATTCCGACAAATTTTAGTGAGATTGTCTGGTCAGAGCTTGGAAAAGGGAAATTATTCGTTTTATATGAAATAATCTGTAAGCATTTTAGTCCGGATAATTATACGCCATGGTTGTTTTCGCTGGCGCTTATTTCAGGAGTGTTTTTTTTGATTGGAATTAAGCGATATTCTGCTTTTTTTGGAATGAGCTGCTTTTGGTTTATTGCATCTACCATGTTTATTTATATGTTTAACGGAATTCGGCAGTGCGTGGTGGTTTCGGTCATATTTGCATTTTCCAATCTGATTGTGGAAAAGAAGTTTTGGAAATACCTAATTATGATTTTGATTCTGGCAACGATTCATTCGTCGGTGCTCGTGATGATACCGGTGTATTTCATTATTCAGGCAAAGCCATGGGGGAGGACAATGCGACTGGTATTGGTGCTCGCTGTGATTTTGGGCGTTGGTTTTGATTGTTTTTGGTCGAGTTTCAGTAGCGTCTTAGAAGATACCACGTATTCTGCTTATGTTGATTACATGTCAACGGATGCGTCAGGGGTTAATATTGTGCGTGTTGCAGTAATCGCAGTTCCGGTAATACTGGCTTTGTGGGGAAGAAGAGCGGTAGAAGAACTGGAATACCCGTTGATTCGTGTATCTATTAATATGTCAGTCATCACCTTGGCGCTTTATATTGTCGCAATTTTCAGTAGTGGTATGGCAGTTGGTCGAATTGCAGTGTACTTTGAGATTTATAATATGATTTCTCTTCCGTGGCTGCTAAAGCATGTTTTTGTAAGGAATTCGAGCAGATTTGTTAGTATTATTTGTATAATTGCCTATTTGATGTATTTTTATGTTCAGATGGTAATTAGCTATGGTAACCTGCCGTATAGTAGTGACTTTTTAGGGATTAGTTTATAGTTTGATAAGGGAGTTGACATGAAAAAAGAATCTGAGAGGCCAAAAGAGTCTGAGGACATATATGAGGAAGAAGATTTTTTAACAAAGCGAAAAACAGCAATCATCGTAATCATATGTATCGCGATTATTGTGATTTTTGGATGGCGAATTATTTCCTCGGGCGTTTTGGGAAATGGTGGTTTGGATTATACTCCGGTATCGGATGTTTCGGATGATAAGGAAGAATTTGCATCTTATACAATGTATGTTACAAAAGATTGCCAGGTGACAGATACGATAGATGCGGATGAGGCAAGCTACAAGATTGATTTACTGTTCGACGATGCAGTTACAGTTGTCGGTGTGGAAGATGAATACTATCTGATTATTGTGGAAGATGGAAGAAAAGCTTATATAAAACAAGAACTTTTGACGGCGGATCAGCCAAAAGAGGTTGACCCGGATGATACACATTGGGAATATTCGTCAAAGGAATTAAAGGTCGAAATTGATAAATATACCGAAAATGACGGCGCTTCGGCGGAAGATATTATTGTTTATTGGGTGGCGAATATCACCATGGATGATCCGGAAAGTATGCTTGAGACCGTATTCGCCGGAGGCGACTATGAATCAAGTATTTCATCGAAAGAACGCTGTTCGGTAATGGCGAAAAATGCTGGGGCTATCTTTGCTGTGAACGGTGATGCTTGTGGTTTTCGCGGAAATGGCGGTGAATATGAAGATCCGATTTTGATTCGAAATGGGACGATTTATCATGAGGACGAGAGAGATATTGGAGAGATGCTTGCAATATATAAGAGTGGCACTATGGAACTGTTTCGCCCTGGAGAACTGGGCGATGCACAGGAGATGGTGAGCCAAGGAGTGACGGATACCTTTTGGTTTGATACCGCATTGGTAGAGGATGGAGAGATAAAATCCGAGCTGATTAGCGGCGAAAGCAATTTCGAAAGAGCGCCTTATACGGCAATTGGCCAGATCAATCAAAATCATTATGTGTTTATCTGTGTAGACGGAAGAGGTTCTAATGACAGCATCGGCGTTACGTATACCGGAATGGCAAGGCTGATGCAAAAGTATGGTTGCGAGACGGCGTACGAACTAGATGGCGGCGGATCTACGACAATGTATTTTGATGGTATGGTGTTGAATGAACCGTCAGATGGAAGAGAAAGAAGTATATCTGATGCAATTTGCATCATTCCGTCGGAAGAGAATGTAACGGAAAATGATGCAATTTCTGACAAATAAGGTTAAAATATAATTGAAGGGGGAACTAAATTATGGAAGAAAACAATAAGAAGAAAAAAGGTTTGTTGGTATTAATTATTGTGATTATTGCAGTAATCATAGTTGCCGGTGTTTACATCGGATGGTCGGTTTATCAGCATAAAGCACAACAGGATGAATATGAGCTTTTGTTGGAAGATGTTGTGAATGCAGAATATGATGAACGTGAAGGAGAAGCAGCTGAAATACCGGATGATGTATATGTGGATGATGTCATTGATTTTGATAAGTTGCAATCTTATAACGAAGAGCTGATTGCCTGGATTAAGGTTCCAAATACGGTTATTGATTATCCGGTTGCAAGACATGAAAGTGTAACCGATCAGACCTATTATTTGTCACATAATATGTATAAAGAAGTGGCATTTGCCGGTTGTATCTATATGGAACTTGCCAATAATATTGATTTTAATGATAATAATACAATTTTGTATGGTCATAATATGAAAAATGACACCATGTTTGGAGAACTACATAACTTTGAAGATGAGGAATTCTTTGAAGAAAATGAGTATTTCTATATCTATACACCGGGACATGTGAAAAAATATCAGATTTTTGCGGCATATCAGAATGATAATACGAATCTTAATGAGGCATATACATTTGATGATGAAGATTCCTATGCGGATTACATAAAGACGCTGTCAACAATTCGTTCTATGAATGCGTTGACAAGAGATGTGGAACTTACAACGGACAATAAGATTGTAACATTATCAACTTGCGTAGCGGGAAATCATAATTATCGTTACCTTGTACAGGGAGTATTGGTAGAAGATGTCGAAACAGACTAATAAAGAGGATATTAACAAGAAATTAGAAGAGACAATTGATTCCTATTGGGATGACAAAAAGAAGGATAAAAATCCTGATTTTGACGGATTTCGAGAGGAAGAAATAAAGCCCGCACCAAAAGAAAAGAAGCCATTTAATATAAAGAAACTGCTTTTGATTATCCTTATTATAGTTGTTGCTTTTGTAGCAGCAATTGTAATTACCATTTTGGCAATGGAACATATTGGAAAAAAAGATTTATTAAATTCTAATTCGGCAAATACGGAAATTACGGGTGCTGATGGAGCAGAGCTTGAAAATGATGGTAAAATTGTGGTTTACAATGGAAAAAAATACGTTTATAATGAAAGTAACATAAGTATGTTATTCATGGGTGTAGACCGCGAGGAATTCAATGAGGGAAGTACCTATCAGGAAGGTGGACAAGCGGATAGTTTGTTCCTGATGGTGATTGACACTTCCACAGGGGAATCTAAGATGGTACCTATATCCCGTTACACGATGGTTCCGATTGATGAGTATCATGAGGATGGTAGTTACTGGAGGCAGAATGAGATTCAGGTTCTTTTGGCTTACACTTATGGTGATGGTCGGGAGAAGAGTTGTGAGAACACGACAACCGCAATTTCCCGTCTCCTATATGGCATGCCGATTTCAGGATATGTAGCAATTGATTTATCGGGTATCGGAGTTTTGAATGATGCGATCGGAGGTGTTACCGTTGAAGTAATGGAGGACTTGACGGAAGCTGACTCTGAACTGTATTTAGGTAATACAGTAACACTTATGGGACAACAGGCGGAGACTTATGTCAGAAGCCGAAAGTCTGAAGGAACAGATCTTGAAGTGGATAATAATGCGCCACGTGTGGAACGTCAGGTTCAATACTTAAATGCATTTTTATCACAGACACTATCACAGATGAAGACTTCTCCGACTTTGCCTTTGAAGTTATATAATTTAGCAGAGGATTATACAATCACAGATGTTTCAGCATCTGAAACGTTATATTTGATGACAACAATGGCGAGTGGAGGGCTTGAATCGGAAGTTGTAACGATTCCAAGTACTGCAAAGAGAGGTGAGTATACCGAAGTTTATGTCGACGAGGATGCTTTGTATGAGGTGATTTTGGATGTGTTCTATACAGAGGTAGAGTGAGAATTTAGAGTTTAGAAGTAGGAGTTTAGGTTTATCAAGGAGGAATATCATGAAAAAATTAGCAGTATTGGCGCTTAGTATGGGATTGGCATTCTCAATGCCTTTAGCATTAGGTGCTACAGAAGTGGACGATTTAGTTGAAGAAACAGATGAAACAGGTACAGATGGTGCTACGGATTCTACGATAGATGCATCCCCGGATGAGAATTATGATGGGGATGAGGAAGAAGAAGACGAGTACAACGAAGGTGAAGAAGAGGATGAGTCTGAAGATGGCGAAGAAAGTTCTGAGGAAGATCTTATTGTCATTGTAAAAGGTAACTTCTCATATGAAGATGGAACACCGGCTAAGGGACTTACCGTAAAGCTTCACAGTAAGACACAAAAGACAACAACAAATAAAAAGGGTAATTATAAGTTTTCAAACGCAGTAGCTCTTGGAGAACATACTTTATATGTTTCAAAAGGCGATGCAAATTATGCAACAGTTAAGTTGGATATCGATGAAGACGGAGCTGAGATTACAGAGTCAAGTGTAGCAAAAGATGTATTTACAACAAAAAAGACCTCGAGCGTATCAAAGAGTGGAACAACCACTAAGATTACGGTAGTTGTAGATGGTGTAATCACAGCGGATATGATTGAGAACGCAACAGATGAATCAACTTCTCCGAAGACATCTGATTCTACTAAGGCGGCAGGAGCAGCTTTTGTAGTAGTAGTTGCTGGAGTAGCATTGTATTTCACAGGCAGAAGATATAAAAAAGCATAATGAAAGTCATTCATCGGATTGAAAGTCTTGATTAAATGAATTATAAAGGAGCTGATCGATTGATCAGCTCCTATTTTAACTCAGTCGGAGAAATCCCCCACCTCTAAGCGAGTTTTGACTATCGTAATTCAGATGATTTAGGAAAGAAGCATTCGGTCATTATTAAGCTGAGAACCAACGCCTTCTTTGAATTGTTCTAATAAATCGTTAACCGTCATTCCTTTTCGCTTTTCCCCTTTTACATCGAGAATAATCTGTCCGGCATTCATCATAATGGTGCGATTACCAAGATCAAGAGCAGATTGCATATTATGCGTAATCATAAGGCAGGTCAGATTATGTTCTTTTACAATAAGTTTGGTTAAATCTAACACTTTATCAGCAGTTGCTGGATCTAAAGCGGCGGTATGTTCGTCCAAAAGCAATAATTTAGGCGTGATTACAGTGGCCATAAGAAGTGTTAAGGCTTGCCTTTGTCCGCCGGATAAAAGTCCAACAGGATTCTTCATTCTATCTTCGAGCCCCATATTAAGGAGCGCAAGTTTTTCACGAAAATCGCGCTTTTCCTTGGCGGAAATCCGACTTAAAAATTGACTTTTGGAAGTGTTTGCACGTAGATAAGCCAAAGCAAGATTTTCTTCAATGCTCATATTTGGGGCAGTGCCTTTCATAGGATCTTGAAAGAGGTGTCCGATATATTTACTTCTTTTATAATCCGGCACATAGGTGATATCCTCTCCGTCAAGCAGGATACCGCCTGTATCAGGGTAGAAGGTTCCACAAATCGCATTGAACATGGTAGATTTTCCGGCACCGTTACTTCCGATGATGGTAGCAAAGTCGCCGGGATGAAAGTGTATGGTCAGTTGATTCAATGCCTTTTTTTCATTAACCGTTCCCGGATTGAATGTTTTTGATACATTAATAAGCTTGAGCATTAGTAGCCACCTCCCTGTTTTCTTTTGCGGATTGCAGTATGTTTGACCTTGGCAAAACCGAATTTCACCCGCAGGTATGGAATCGAAATAGCAACAGCAACGATAATAGCGGAAATTAATTTCAAAGCAGATGCATCGACATTGAAGCGAAGTGCAATGGCAACGATGAAACGATACAAGCAGCTGCCGAGTACGACACCAACGATACGGCGTGGTACAGAACCTTTTCCGACAATAGTTTCGCCAATAATTAAGGCTGCAAGTGCAATGGTGACCTGTCCGGTTCCGATATTAATGTCTGTGGAACGCTGGTATTGCGCTAAAAGTCCACCGGAAAGTGCCGTCATAGCATTTGCAACACAAAGCCCAATTGTAATCATAAGTGACGGATTAATGGAAGATGCTTTAATCATGAATTCGTTGTCTCCGGTCGCACGTATGGATAGACCGAGTCTGGTGCTTAAAAACCAGGTAAGAAGCATTCCAATCACGATAATAATAATTAAGATTACAATAATTTCATACCAGTTACCACCGATGTGATCTTTCGCCCAAGTAAAGAGCGTATCACAGGAAAATAGATTGATGGTAGAGGAAAATCCCATGATTGCAATATTGATGGTATATAGTCCGGTATTAACAATGATACCGGCAAGAATGGATTCTACTCCCAATTTTGTTTGAAGCAGGGCTGTGATGTATCCGGATATGACACCGGCAAGGAGCGATAGGAATAACCCCAATATGGGATGACCGCTTAAGGTAGCCATCGCGCAGACTGCGCATCCTAATGTAAAACAGCCGTCAGTTGACAAATCCGCAATATTTAATAATGAAAAAGAAATAAAAAGTGCAAGCGCAACCAGTGCGTAAATACATCCGAGTTCTATGGCGCTTTGCGCCAAAGAAACTGTAAATACAGAAGAAAGCATACGGAATAAATCTCCTTACATAAAAAATAATGACTGTTACATAAGTAACAGCCATTATATTCTATCACGTATTTTGAAAAATGTTAATGAGTAGTTTTACTCAAATTCTTCAGCAGTAGTTGTTTCTACAACTTTAGTTACCATATCAGCGAACATGCTGTAGTCAAGATTAATCTTTTGTGCGGTTTCGGTATTAATGGTAGCGATGCCGCTATCTTGTACCTGAACCGGAGTAGAAGCAGGATCTGCACCATTTACAAGAATATCAACAACCATATCGGCAGTTTGTGTACCAAGGTCTTCGTAGTTCACACCATATCCGCAAAAAGCACCATTTAAAGCAAAAGAATCAGCGCCGCAGTATTGAGGAATTCCTGCATCTGCGAATTTTTCAAAAATAGCAAGTTCTGCTGTCATAACAGTGTTGTCGGTTGGCGTAAATACAGCGTCACAACCGGCAGCTACGAGGGCATCTGCTGCGAGTGAGATTTCATCATTGGTTGTTCCGGTTTTTTCCACATAGTTAATGCCTTTTGCTTCAAGATAAGCGATGGCATCCTTGATTGGCTGTGTAGAGGAATCTTGTCCTTTGTCATATAATAATCCGACGGTTTTGATGTTCGGATTGGCAGCGAACATTAAATCCATAATCGCTTCTGTATTTAAGGCATCCGAAGTACCGGTAATATTGGCACCAGGTGCATCGAGAGATGCAACAAGACCGCTGCCGACCGGATCGGATACGGCTGAGAAAATAACCGGAATATCGGTTCCTTCTGTTGCAGCCTGCATGATTGCTGCAACAGGTGTTGCAATCGGGATGATGGCATCGACACCATCAGCCACGCAATCAGAAGCAATCTGGTTCATAACGGTTGCATCGGCCTGTCCGTTTGAATAATCAATGTTAAAAGTCACGCCAAGTTCTTCGCCTTTTGCAGCAAGTTCTTCTTGAATCGAAGCATTGATCTGGTTTAATGAAGCGTCGTCAACGTATTGTACAATTGATACCGTGTATTCAGCAGAAGATGAAGAATCTGAATCTGATGTAGAAACGTTGCCGCTGTCAGTTGAACCACAGCCGACCAAAGCGAAGGCTGCCAGTGTGCCTGTAAGAAGGCATCCAAGTAATTTCTTTTTCATAATAATCCTCTTTTCTCTTATTAGGCTCAATGGTATTAAGCCATTATTAGGTTGATTTTATACTTTTATATAGTATCATGCTAAAAGTATAAAATCCACTTCCTAAGAATAATATGTTTTGCATGTTTCGTCAATTGATTTTAAAGAGTCTGATGTGTTGAAATTCCTACTTTTAGTATGGTAAAATTTAAATAATATTGAGTGAATAGAGAGTAGGAGATGAGAACTTGAAGAATATGTCAAATAATAAGATGAAAAACAAAAACGGGCGCCGCTTTTGGCAGATTTTGATTGCAATTGTAGCAATTTTGAATCTTGTATGCTTGTTTGCTTTTG
The DNA here is from genome assembly GCF_900104415.1 of Eubacterium oxidoreducens. Taxonomy (GTDB): domain Bacteria; phylum Bacillota; class Clostridia; order Lachnospirales; family Lachnospiraceae; genus Eubacterium_C; species Eubacterium_C oxidoreducens. The sequence goes on from NZ_FMXR01000011.1 coordinate 33,875, forward strand.
ATTATCAAATACCCGGAATTGGATAGAGGTGGATGGAGTAATGTGGGTAGATATACATACGCATGTACTTCCGGGAATTGATGACGGAAGTCAAAACTGGGATGAGACCATGGAGCTAGCAGAGCTTGCACTTAGTGGGGGGACAGATATTCTGGTCTGTACGAATCATACGAACATTCCGGGTATTTATGAAAATTATGAGTCAGAGAACCTAAGGACATTATTTGAAATGTTCCAACGTAAATTAGAGAAAGAAAAGATGCCGCTTAGAATTCTACGAGGAAATGAGATATTTTCCACACCGGGAATACAGCGGCTTTTAAATGAAAAGAAGGTGATTCCCATCAATAATACCGGATATTATCTGGTGGAATTTTCTTTTCGAGAGGATCCGGATTTTATGGCAGATGTTTTGTTTGGAATGATAAAAGACGGATATCATCCGATACTGGCACATCCGGAACGATATGAATGTGTGCAGGATTATCCGGCGTTTGTATTCCAATGGATGTCGGAAGGCGTTTTGACACAGATGAATAAACAAAGTCTTTTAGGGCAATTTGGAAGAGAAGTCGAGGTGGCGGCACAGTGTTTATTTGAACATAATCTGATTACTTGTATTGCGTCAGATGCACATTCGCAGGAACGTCGGACAACGAATTTGTCTTCAATTGCAGAGTATCTCGAAGATCGATTCGGGGAAGAAGCAGCGCAGCTTTTGCTAAACGAGAACCCGCGAAGAATAATTGAAGGAAAAAGAGTTGTGGGACAGAATTTGATACCATTTGCGGATAAAGGTTGGTATTAACTCAGTCGGAGAAATCCCCCACCTCTAAGCGTTAGCGTAGGTGGGGTTATGACAATAGTAGGAGAATAAAATGAAAAAGACGAACTTAATAGGCTTGATAATATTAATCGTGGCAATTGCCGCCGCGGCATTTATGACCTATCGCAGGATGCAGTCGGGGGATGGAATGGCACCGATTATCAGAATGAGCGATACGAAGATTGAAATATCGGTTGAAGATGATGAAAGCGTTATTTTAGATGGAGTGAGTGCAACTGATGTTACGGATGGAGATGTGACCGATTCACTGGTTGTGGAAAAAATTTCTGCATTTATGGAAGATGGCAGAAGAATCGCAACACTTGCAGCATTTGATTCCGATAATGAGGTGGGAGTAGCGACCAGGGAGATTGTATATACGGATTACAAGCCGACTAGAATATCGATTACAGAACCGCTTGTGTTCACACTCAATACGACCTCGTTTTTAGAAGGGGTTACGGCAAAAGACTGTTTAGATGGGGATTTGTCGGGGCAACTAAAGTTCTCAGATTCCGGGCAGATTGAGACGGATGCGGCAGGTGTCTATGATATGCAGCTTGAAGTTACGAACTCGGCAGGAGATATTAGTAGACTTCCAATAAAGATTACGATGATGTCATCGGAATCGATGGCGAACACACCGGTGATTTATTTAAAAAACTTTGTAAAATATGTTAATGTTGGAGATTCTATAGATTATGAAAGTCTGATTAAAAAATGTGAATATCTGGGCGTAGAATATGAAGCGGTAGAAGGAAAATCAGTGGGAGAATCGACGATTGGCCGTAGCAAGTTTGCAATCGACACTTCTGATGTGGATCTTAATACGCCGGGAAATTATATTGTTACATATACAGTCTCAATTAATGATAGTTCAAAAGCGAAGGCATATTTATATGTTGTAGTGGAGGATGAGTAATGCAGTTTGAAGAGAGAAATGAAGAACCGGTTCAACTCTTTCGGTTTAATGGCTATACTGTCGGAAGAGATATAATTAAACATATGAAAATGATCATCATGATTTCCGTTGCAGCGATGCTGCTCATGTATGCTTATTTGGCATATACCTATGCGGAAACCTATACGATGACGACAACGTTTACGGTTGTGTCGGCGTCAACGGAGAATGATGCATATACCAATATACAAAGTGCGTCAACAACGGCGACCTCGTTTCAGACGATTTTGAGTAATAGTGTTGTACAGGAAGCTGTGGCAAAGGCTGCGGGAATGGATAGTATTCCGGGAACGGTAACGACTTCTCTTGTGGAAAATACGAATCTGATGACACTAAGTGTTACCGAATCAAGTCCGAAGATGACGTATGCGGTGATGAATGCAATTTTGGATAATTACTCAAGTGTATCAGATAAAGTGTTAGGAAGCGTTATCATGACAATTTTAGATCAAAGTGACATTCCAACACAGCCGGATGCTGCATTTGCACCGGCAAATGCAATGGTTAAAATGTTTATCATCGTATTTTGCCTGATGCTTGTTATTGTAGCATTTGGTTCAACTTTTCAAGATGCCATTCGTGCTGAGAATGAGGTGGAAAAGAAGATTGACACAAAACGTCTTGGAACATTGTATCATGAAAAGAAATATAAGACATTTACCAGACGCAGTAAGAAAAAGAAACGAAGCATATTGATAACCGATCCAACAGTCAGCTTTTCGTATTCTGAGGCGGTTCGAAGAATGGTATCGAGAGTTCGCAACAAGATGAATCATAGAAATTCCAAAGTGCTTATGGTTACATCCGTTCTTGAAAATGAAGGTAAATCTACAGTGGCTGTGAACCTGGCACTTGAACTTGTTGAAGAAGAGCAGAAAGTTTTGTTGATTGATGGTGATTTTAGAAAACCGGCACTTTACAAGGTGCTCCAGATTGATCCAAAAGAAGTAACCGATCTGGGGGAGGTGCTCAATCACAAGATTTCTCCTAAGAATATGATTTACCAAAAAGAGAATTCCAATCTGCATCTTTTGTTGAATACTGTAATATATCCGAATTCGACAGAACTTTTATCACAGGGACTTTTAGAACGGATTATCGGTGAATTAAAAAGAGAATATGATTATATTATCATCGATTGTTCGCCGATGGCATTGGTTGCGGATGCGGAGGAAATGCTTAATATGGTTGACAATACGCTTTTGGTTGTACGTCAACATTATGCCAATGTAAGAGATATCAATGATGCGATTGATATTATTAACTCAAGAAAAGAAAAATTAATCGGCTGTGTATTTAATAATGTTGGCGGCAATCGGGTATCCCTGACACATGGCGGACAAGGATATGGCGAATATGGAAACTATGGTTATGGTCGCTATCATCAATATGATCACAGCGAGAGGGAGGGTGAGTAGTATGGCAGAGTATTCTTCAAGACAAGGCACGGCACCTTCCGCGATTGATTTGGGAACAATTGTTGATGATGTATGGAAGGGATTTTGGCGAATCTGGTGGCTGTTGCTTGTAATAATCAGTATTTGTGCAACTCTTTTTTATACACATGTCAAGATGGTATATGAGCCGAAATATACCGCCGAAGCAACCTATCTGGTAACGGCGGCGAGCTATTATGGATACACAGAGAGCTATTATAATGAAACAACAGCATCGGGCCTTGCAACTTCTTTGGAGTACGTCTTAAACAGTACCGTCATGCAAAAAACGGTAGCAGAAGCACTGGATATGGAGTCGGTTCCCGGTACAATTGCTGTAGCAGTAGTAGAAGAGACCAATATGATTACCATAAAGGCAACCGCAGATAGTGCGCAGATGGCATATAATATTTTGCAGGCAGTGATAGAATCTTATCCAATCGTAGCAGAATCAGTAATCGGCTCAACTACGCTTGAAGTAATGAGTGAAAGCGGTGTGCCTACAGCACCAAGTAATGAGGATTGGTCACATGGAGCAGCCAAAACCGGAATTTTAATAGGGTTTGTCATTGATATTTTGGTATTGTTTGTATATTCCATGACCAAAAGAACGATACGGAAAGAAAAAGACTTTGCCAAAATATTAAATGTAAAATGTATTGCGGCAATTCCACATGTGCGATTTAAAAAGCGTGGAAAGAATGCTTCTAAGAATGTAGAACTTGTATTGATGGACAACTTCAGAGTGCCACCCGGATTTGTGGAGGCGATGCGCTCTGTACGACGAAGAATTGAAAATCACAGTCTTGATACCAAAAAGAACATATATCTGGTTACAAGTGCGCTTCCGGAAGAAGGGAAGAGTACGGTGGCTGCCAATATTGCATTGTCATTGGCGTTAAAGGGTGAGAAAGTGGTCATTGTGGATATGGATCTTCGAAATCCATCCTTGGCAGATAGCTTCGCATTGGAGTCCGTAAAATGTGGAACCATTGATGTGTTAAAAGGACGAAAAGAGATACAGGATGCTTTGGTTCAATACAAAGATACTTCACTTGAAATACTGCCCGGAGGAAAAGCAATTTCAAAAACTTCTAGAGTGCTGAGCTCTGAAAAAGTGGGAAATCTAATCCGCACTCTCCAAAAAGAATATGATTATGTCATTTTGGATACTCCACCATGTGCATTGTTAAATGATGCAACCATGGTTGCATCACAAGCACAAGCCGCTATTTTTGTTGTGCGTCAGGATTATGCGAGAGTGGATCGTATTTATGAAGGAATCGAGAACCTGGCGGAAACCGGCGTGGATATTATGGGGTGTCTGTTAAATGGAGCAGAAGTTGGACTTACCGGTACCGGATATTCCAAATCCTATTCGTATGCCAGATATGGCTATGGACATGGTGAGAAGCGCTATGGATATGGTTATGGAGGTTATGGAATAAAGGAAGATGAGGAAAAAAAGTCGGAGAATAACAAGTAGTAGGACAGAAGTCCCAAAAACGAACTTGACTTTTTGGCCTATACCAATTATGCTTATTACAAAATATAACAAGTGATATGATAGTTATACTAGATTCATAAAACTCGAGGATGAGTTTGAAAGGATTGATGGATATGAAGAAGAAGATTGTAAATGCAGCAATTGGAGGGTGTATTTTAGCAGCGCTTGCAGTTGGTCAGGTGGTTTATAGCGGAGCGGATAAACAAACACAAGCCTCTAAGGAGAATGTACAGGTAGAAGAGGAAGCTGCGATGGAGACAGCGCAGGCATCCGAGACGGATACTATAGAAGATTTTGAGGATGAAGTTACAGAAGAAGAAGGAACAGTTACCGCAGAAGATGATGAAGAAATTATCTTAGAGGAAGAAGTTCCATTATCTGATGGTGATAAGATTACGAAGACAACTGAGACGTTGTCTAAGAAGACAAGCACAAAGACCAAGACGCTTAGTTCTAAATCAAAGAAATCAAAGACGAAGAAGAAAACACAGGTAAAGTGGAAGAAGGTAACTTCTACAAGCCGAACAGCCAAAATCTGTAAGAAAACTACGACAACAACTGTTAAGGAGACAATCTATAAAAAGGGATCGAAGAAGGCTAAAGTTAAGACCACTGTTACAACAGTGCTTGAGACAACAACAACGGTTACTGAGAATGGAGAATATGATATTGCAGCATATGCTAAGAAAGCAGATTCGAAATTGATTAGCTTGTTCAAGAGCAATGGATATAAATTTATCATTGATTCATCGCTTAGCAAGACCGGTGTATTCTCACCTTCAAAAAAATCGATTTCGCTTGCTTACCACAGTGATGTTATATATCATGAACTTGGTCATTATCTTGCTTATGTTACAGGTAAGTCAGACAAGAGTACAGAGTTTGCAGCAATATATGAAGAGGAAAAAGAGGATTATGCGGGATCTAATGCTGCATATGTAACCTCGACAGCAGCTGAATATTTTGCTCAAAGTTACCGTATCTATTGTACGGATTCGGCAAAATTAAAGAATTCATGCCCGAAGACTTATGAATTTATTGAAGACAGATTGGCAGAATTATAAAAAGAAATGAAGTATCGTTTGTAATTCTTAAGCGGAAAGCGATAGATTTGCAAGAGACTTAGGATGGGGTCTTGTGATCAGGAAAAAAAGGTTTGCTCTAAGGAGCAAGCCTTTTTCTTTACTTGTGGTTGAAAAACAAAAGAATTATAATAGAATTAATGATAGCAGGAGAGAAAATATGAAAAAATTGATTCATAAATCTTGTATGATTGTTCTGTTGATAATTGGTATAACAGTGATGTGCAGTTGCTCAGAAAATACACAACCAAGTGAGACAAGTGATTCGTCATCGGGCGGCTATGAAGTTCCGGAGTTTTTGGATGCGCAATTTTCAGAGGAAGAAGCTACGGAATATGAAGACGGAAATATTGAGATTGATGAGACCAAGCTGTCATATGGTTATCTTGCAATGAAAGCAGAAAAAGACAATGAATTAAAACTTAAGATTACGCATGATGAGGAGAGTTATATTTACGATTTTGAAAATGATGGGACAGTACAGTTTTTTCCGTTAAATATGGGAGATGGAGAGTATGAGGTTATACTTCTTGAATTCATTTCTGAGGGAAAATATGCTAAGAGTTTTTCCATTGACTATGATGTGGCAATGGAAAATGAGTTTGATCCATACATCAGACCTAACAAAGTTGTGAATTATACGGCCGACTCAGAGTGTGTACAATTAGCAAAAAAACTTGCGACGAAAGCGAGCGATGATGCGCAGTTGGTATCTATCGTATATGAATATCTGTGTGATCACGTCACCTATGATGATGAAAAGGCAGCCACAGTGGAAGCCGGTTATCTGCCGACTCCGGACGAAACGCTTGAGAGTGGGAAGGGGATTTGCTTTGATTATGCTGCGCTTGCCGCATCTATGTTTCGGAGTATGGGAATTCCGTGCCAGCTTATTACGGGATATGTATCACCAAGTAATGTCTATCATGCTTGGAATAAAGTATATTTAGAATCACAAGGTTGGGTGACGGTTGAAATTGCAGCCGATGCTAAAAACTGGAATCGGATTGATATTACATTTGCCGCTAGTGGTGTGGATACAGAGAATTTAGACGATGATACCTTATATACACAGCGATATACTTATTAACTAATGGAGGAGTATTCATGGCAGAAAAGCAGATTGATTACGCATATGTCAGTGTGTTTTGTGAAAATGTAGCAATGATGCTTTCGGGGGGAATTGTACCGGAAGAGGCAATCGGTTTGTTGATGGATGATTCGGATAAGAACCGATATTATGATGAATTAAAGGAAATTCAAAAGAAACTTGTTCTTGGACAGGGAATGGCAGACGCAGTCTGGGAATGCGATTTCCTTCCGGAATATGCAAAACAGATGATTCGCATAGGAGAACAGTCCGGAAGGATGGATAAGGCTTTGGATGCCCTGGCAGATTATTATAAAAAACAGGATGATATTGTTGCGAGGCTGAAGGCGTCGGTGGTTTATCCGTTTATATTGCTACTTTTAATGTGCGCAGTTTTAATTGTAATGGTTTCAAAGGTGCTGCCGGTCTTTATTGGAGTGTATGAGAATCTTGCAGGAACGATTTCGGGGTCTTCCTATGCGTATGTATCCGTTGCGATTGTGGTGGGAATTGTTGCGCTTGTAATTACAATTGTAATGGCAGCAAGCCTGTTGATTGGTATGCTGATGTATCGAACGGCAAAAGGAAGAATAAAAATTTCACATTTTTTACAACAATCAAAAATGACAAAGTCAGCCTCGTATAAGATGGCGCTGGCACAATGTCTGCAGGCATTGAGTACATTGGTGGCCAGCGGTATGAATACGGATGAAGCACTGTATCATACGGAAAAAACAATTGTTCATAAACAATTGAAGGAAAGAATTGGACTGGTGCTTGAAGATATGAAACAAGCCCATTCCCTTGCACAGGCATTTTATGATAGACAGATTATTCCGCCTTTGTATGCGCGCATGTTAATTACGGGCACACATTCCGGAAAGATTGACCAGGCGTTAGTGGAAGTGTCAGATACAATAAGTGAGAATGCCGCACAAGAAGTAACCGGTGTGATCGATAAGGTAGAACCATTACTGACAGGTTTTTTGACAGCTGCAATTGGAATCACATTGCTTAGTGTTATGCTTCCGCTTATTGGAATACTTGGAACGATAGGATAAAGAAGATGTATGTAGAGAAAAGATCGCCAAAGCAAAATAAAATACGGATATGCGTAGCTTTCGTTGTTGCAGCGATATGTGTGGTGATTGTTTTTGGCATCATCTATTCGCTTCACGCAAATCAGATAGAGCAGCAAAAAGAAGAGCTTGAAAAAACGATTTTAGAAGCTTGCGTACAATGTTATGCCGTAGAAGGCATTTATCCGGAAAATATTTCCTATTTGGAAGAAAATTATGGTGTTGTTATTAATCATGATAAATTTGTGATATCTTACGAAGCATATTCAGCAAATCTGCTTCCGGAAGTAAGAGTACTTGTAAAGGGAGAGTAAGAATGCCGGCACGAAAAAAGATTCATAGTGCATCCATTAGCATGCTAATTTTATATGGGATATTAATTGTGGCACTGCTTTTTTTGACTATGGCTGGGTGTAGACTATATACGGTCTTTACAGATAAACGCTTGGCTAATGAACAAAAAAGGGCAACCCTTTCCTATCTTCAGGCCAAAGTTGCTTCTTTAGATGCACAAGGAGCGATTACAATTGAAGATGGACCGGAGAAATGCTCCGATATGTTGGTGCTGGCGGAAGGAGAGACGCAGTATGAAACAAGGATATTTGTATATAACGGTCAGCTGATGGAATTGTTTACAAAGACGACGGCTTCTACGGATATTCAGTTGGCTGAAGTGATAACATCGGAAGAAGAATTTGAGATGGAATTAAATGCGGATGGATCACTACTTCGAGTCGAGACATCACAGGGAACTGCGATGATGGCAATCCGGAGTGCGAAAGGAGGAACAGATGAAAGGACAAAATAGGAATGCATCTGTTTTCTCATATGGCCTTGAAATGATTATCCTGGTATTTATATTCTTGTTGGTCGCCGGTGTTTTGATACAGGTTTATGGGGGATCCATTACAGAAAGCGGAAAGGCTCAGATGCTTCAAGATGGAGTCAGGATATGCCAAAATGCTGCAGAAGTATATGCATCATCTGCGGATATGGAGGAGGTTGCAGCGTTTTTTGAAGCGGAAAGCAAGGTGGCAGAAGGAACCATATGGTTAGATGCAGACACAAAAGCAGTCACAAGCAGTACAGATGCGAAATATAAGTTGGTATATGATTCATCACAGGTGCAAACTGGATTGTGGCAGGCACATTTTCAGGTGTATACGACAAGTGGTGATCTTGTATATGAATTAACAACAATGAAATATATACCGGAGGTGAGCGCTGATGAGAGGTAAAAAGGTTCGCTTAGGTACGGTATTTTTGTTGTTTGTTGTTATTATGATTTGTGTAGCGGTGTTATCCGTTCTTAGTATAATGACGGCAAAAGCAGATTATAAACAGACAGCAAAAGCAGCAGAGCATGTAACACAAATTTATGAAAATGAATGTCTAGGGCAGAAGTGGTTAGCGCAAGTCGATGCTTGTTTGCAACAAGAGGGGGATTTTGTCTGGCCGGATGGAAGTGTTTATGAAGATGGCGTTTTGAGCATAACAATAGGTGAGAAGCAGCAGTTGTTTATTGCACTACGTATCAATCAGGAGCAAAAGACCTATGAAATCATACAATGGAAAAATGCTGCAACATGGAGCGAAGATACTTCGTTAGATTTATGGCAGGGGGATAAATAATGGAACTTATCGATATTTTAAAAAAATCAATAGAACTTGGAGCATCCGATATTTTTGTGGTTGCAGGTCTTCCACTTACATTTAAGACACATGGTAAGCAAATCAGACTTGCGGAAGAAGGCGTGATGTTGCCACCGCAGACAGCGGCAACAATTTATGCAATTTATGAATTAGCCAAACGAAATCGAAAGCATATAGATAGAATGGATGCGGATGATGATTTCTCATTTGCAATTAGTTCCGTTGGACGTTTTCGTGTTAATGTCTTTCATCAAAGGGGGTCTTTGGCAGCAGTAATTAGGGTAATACGATTTGGTTTGCCATCCGCAGAAGAGATGAAGATTCCACCGGAAGTTATGCAAGTGGCAGATTACAAAAAAGGAATTGTGTTGGTAACCGGACAGGCGGGAAGCGGAAAGTCTACAACGCTTGCTTGTATCCTTGATACGATTAATCATACAAGAGATGGACATATTCTTACCTTGGAAGATCCGGTGGAATATGTTCACCGACATGATAAATGTATTGTTTCGCAGCGAGAGATTTTTTCCGATTCACCAAGTTATATTTCGGCGCTAAGAAGTGCTTTAAGAGAAAGCCCGGATATTATTTTGCTTGGAGAAATGCGAGACTATGAAACGATGGAAGTAGCAATGACAGCGGCCGAAACGGGACAATTGCTGTTTAGTTCGCTTCATACGACAGGCGCGGCAAATACGGTTGATCGTATTATCGATGAATTTCCGGCAAATCAGCAGGCGCAGGTAAGATTGCAATTATCTATGGTTTTGCAGGCGGTAATTTCGCAGCAGTTAATTCCGGCAAAAGATGGAACTTTGATTCCGGCATTTGAAATTATGTTTGTAAATCTGGCAATTCGAAATTTGATTCGGGAAAGCAAGACGCATCAGATTGATGCAATGATTGCTTCCGGAGCAGCGCAAGGAATGCGAACAATGGATATGTCACTATTGCAGTTGTATCAGCAGGGCGTGATAGATAAAGAAGTTGCATTAACGCATTGCTTGAATTTTGAAACGATGCAAAAGAAAATCGAATTAATACAGTCCTAGTCTAAAACGATCAAAGGATGGTATTGATGAGGGATAACAAGCGAGTCTTGACGTTTGAACAGCGGCACAAGGAGATAGTCCTTGTGCCCTAATTTTTCAAAAAAACATAATAATTTATGCAAAAATAAAAATAAAAAAAGGATATTCCTTTTTAAGACGAAATATTAATAGTGAAGAGTATTTTAGAAAGGATAATCTTAAGTGGCAAATATTCGAGAAAATCTAGAACAGATGGAACGAAATACGTTAAGTGAACATGCGTCTTTAAGTGCAGAATCGATTGGAAGAGCACGTGTAGAAAAAGAATGTGATATTCGAACGGTGTATCAGCGTGACAGAGACAGAATCTTGCACAGTAAGTCATTTCGGCGTCTTAAGGATAAGACGCAGGTGTTCTTGTCGCCGGAAGGGGATCATTATAGAACCAGAATGACACATACACTTGAAGTGTCACAAAATGCAAGAACCATTGCGAAAGCACTGCGTTTGAATGAAGATTTGGTAGAAGCGATTGCACTAGGACATGATCTTGGACATACTCCGTTTGGACATGCGGGGGAACGAAGTTTGAATGCAATCAGTCCGATGGGATTTCACCACAATGAGCAAAGTGTAAGAATTGTTGAGGTGCTTGAAAAGGACGGACGCGGTCTTAATCTTACGTGGGAAGTCAGAGACGGTATTTTGAATCATCAGACATCTAGAATGCCGAAAACGGCAGAAGGAAAGGTCGTACGTCTTTCGGATAAAATTGCCTATATCAATCATGATATGGATGATGCTATTCGAGCCGGTGTATTGCGAGAGGAAGATATACCGCATGAATTACGGTTAAAATTGGGCGGTACGACAAGAGAACGTTTAAACACTTTGATTCATGATATTGTAACATCATCCTTGCGTCGCGGACAGATTTGTATGTCTGAGGAAATAGAAGAAGCAATGAGAGGGCTGCGCACGTTTTTGTTTGAACATGTGTATACGAATCCTATTGCAAAAGGAGAAGAAGGAAAAGCCGTTGAGATGGTTCAAAAACTGTACGAGCACTATATTGCACATCCGGAAGAGATGTCGCAGACTTATCTTAATCTCCTGACAAAAGGTGAAAAGACGGAAGTTGTGGTATGTGATTATATTTCAGGAATGACAGATCAGTATGCAGTACACAAGTTTGAAAGCTTATTTATTCCAAGTTCCTGGAAAAAATATTAAAAGTAAGAAGGGAAAAATATGGCATATTATTCGGATGAGCTGGTAGAACAGGTGCGAATGAGTAATGATATTGTGGACGTGATATCCGGATACGTTTCTTTAAAAAAGAAGGGTGCTAATCATATGGGATTGTGCCCGTTCCATAATGAGAAGTCGCCATCTTTTTCGGTGTCGGGAAGCAAACAGCTATATCACTGCTTTGGTTGTGGAGCATCGGGAAATGTATTTTCGTTTTTGATGGAATATGAAAAGTACACTTTTCCTGAGGCTGTTGAGGCGTTGGCAGAACGTGCGGGAATTTCGCTTCCAAAGGTGGAAAGATCAAAGGAAGAGCGGGAAAAAGAAGATACCAGGACAAAGTTATATGAGATTAACAAAGAAGCAGCTAAGTATTTTTATATGCTGCTTCGCGCAGAACCGGGAAAGAAAGCACTTGAATATCTAAATGGCCGGGAATTGACGGAAGAGACTATGACAAAGTTCGGGCTTGGATATTCGGCGCAATACAGCAATGATTTGTATCAATACTTAAGAAAGAAAGGGTATTCCGATTCGCTGCTTGCTAAGGCCGGACTGATAACGCTGGATGAAAGGCAGGGTGGATATGATAAGTTCTGGAATCGTGTGATGTTTCCGATTATGGATCAGCGAGGCAAGGTAATTGCTTTTGGCGGCAGAGTGATGGGAGATGGTAAGCCTAAGTATCTCAACTCACCGGAGACTATGATATTTGACAAAAGTCGCAACCTGTATGGTCTTAATTTCGCAAGAGCCTCAAAGAGAGAAGGTATCATTTTGTGCGAAGGATATATGGATGTGATAGCACTTCATCAGGCTGGATTTGATAATGCAGTGGCATCGCTTGGAACGGCATTTACACCGGGACATGCCAATTTGGTAAAAAGATTTGCCAAGACAGCATACTTAAGCTTTGATAGCGATGAAGCAGGAATTAAAGCGGCTTTGCGCACCATTCCAATCATGACACAAACCGGTGTCCACTGTAAGATTATTCATATGGATCCATATAAAGATCCCGATGAATTTATTAAGGCATTGGGCAAGGAAGAATATGAAAAACGCATAGAACAAGCGGAAAATTCATTCTTGTTTGAAGTGCGAATGAAACAGCGCGAATACAATATGTCTGATCCGGCAGAAAAAAATGATTTCTATCGGCAGGCAGCTTCGATGTTGCTTCGCTTTACACAGGAAATTGAACGAGACAGTTACATTCATGCAGTGGCGACGCATTATCAGCTTACAGATAAAGCACTAAAGGAGCTGGTGAGAGAGCAGGCGGCCAAAGGTGCCGGCATTAAGATGCAAGCGCCGTTAAAAACCGGAGCGCAGTCCAAAAAGAAAACCGATGGTTTAAAAGAAGCTCAGAAATTATTATTGACATGGATGATAGAAGAAGAAAGCCTGTTTGATGTATTAAAACCATATCTTGGTCCACAGGACTTCACGGAAGAATTATATAGACAGGTAGCGCGGATGTTATATGAGCAAAAAGCACAGGGGCATGTTCATCCGGCGGATATCATGAGTCATTTTCAAAGTGAAGACGAACAACGCCAGATTGGAGAGTTGTTTCATACAGAACTAACGGCGGCTAAGACAAAGCAGGCACGTCAACAGGCACTAAAAGAACTGTTGATTACGATAAAAAAAGGAAATATAGAAAAGATGTCTAGTGGAGCACAGTCGGCAGATATGAATCATCTGATGGAGATGATAAAAAAAGAAAAAGAATTGGAAGAACTGAAAAAAATTACAATTAGTCTGTAAATATAATAAAGAGAGGTACGAACAACATGGATGAAAAATTATTAGAGGAAAAGATTCGAGAACTGATTGATTTAGCTAAGAAGAAAAAGAATATTATTGAATATTCGGAAGTCGTGGAAAAAGTAAAAGAATCCGATCCGGAGCAGCTTGAACATGTGCAGCAGGAGCTAGAGAAAGCAGGAATCGATATTTTACGAATTTCCGATGATAATGAAGACGATATTGATGATGATATCATTATGGCAAATGAAGATGAGGAAGTTGAGGTAGAAAAAATTGACCTTTCGGTACCGGATAGTGTCAGCATTGAAGATCCGGTACGTATGTATCTAAAAGAGATTGGAAAGGTGCCGCTTTTGACGGCAGACGAAGAAATCGATCTTGCTCAGAAGATGGAAGCCGGATTGCTCGCGCAAGAAGAAATTGATCAGATTTTTGATGATGAAGATATCGATCCGGATGCGGAAGACATGAAAGAGAAGATGAAAGGGCTTCGTGAGACTGTTGCAATTGGAACCGATGCAAAACAAAAACTGGCAGAAGCCAATCTACGTCTTGTAGTTTCTATTGCAAAACGTTATGTGGGTCGAGGAATGCTCTTTTTGGATTTGATTCAGGAAGGTAATCTTGGACTTATAAAAGCCGTTGAAAAGTTTGATTACAGAAAAGGATATAAGTTTTCGACTTATGCAACCTGGTGGATTCGTCAGGCAATTACCAGAGCGATTGCAGATCAGGCAAGAACAATTCGTATTCCGGTACATATGGTAGAGACGATTAATAAATTAATTCGAGTATCCAGACAGTTATTGCAGGAACTTGGTCGCGAACCATCACCGGAAGAAATTGCAGAGGAGATGAAGATGCCGGTAGAACGTGTGCGTGAGATTTTGAAGATTTCACAAGAACCGGTTTCTTTGGAAACACCGATTGGAGAAGAAGAAGACTCTCATTTAGGAGACTTTATTCAAGATGAAAACGTACCGGTTCCGGCGGAAGCAGCAGCATTTACTTTGCTAAAGGAGCAGCTTGAAGAGGTACTTGATACGTTAACAGAAAGAGAAAAGAAAGTGCTGACGCTTCGTTTTGGTCTTGAGGATGGACGTGCACGAACTTTAGAGGAAGTTGGAAAAGAGTTTAATGTAACGCGTGAACGTATTAGACAGATTGAAGCAAAAGCACTCAGAAAACTGCGTCATCCGTCAAGAAGCAGAAAGTTAAAGGATTATCTAGAATAATATGAAACTATCACAACGTCTTATGGCCGTAGCGCAACTTGTTGAAGTATATGGTACGCTTGCAGATGTCGGTTGTGACCATGGCTATTTACCGATTGCGTTATATGAACAGGGAAAAATTAAAAGAGCGATTGCACTTGATGTAAACGAAGGCCCTCTTTTGAGGGCGCGTGAGCATATTGAAGAGGCTGCGCTTTTGGATGTGGTGGAAACTAGATTGTCGGATGGACTTATGGCACTTAGCGCCAAAGAAGTGGATTCTGTCGTGATTGCAGGCATGGGTGGAAATCTAATGAAGACCATACTATCGCAGAGTTTGGATGTGGCAAAAAGTTGCCGGGAAATCATATTACAACCGCAGTCAGAGATTGAACTTTTGAGAGCCTATCTGTCGGAACAAGGATTTGAGATTATTGCAGAAGATATGGTATGTGAGGGAGGTAAATTCTATCCAATGATGAGAGTTTGTTATACTCAAAAACATACCAGCCTTAGCGAAATACAATTGCATTATGGACCTTGTTTAATACGAAAGCAGCATCCGGTACTAATCGAGTTTCTAAATAAGGAACAAGAAAGAATTGACAAGATTCTGAAGGAATTGAGGATAAAAGGCGATCGGTACAAGGATAGAATAACGCAGCTGACGGAGGAAAAAACACTGGTAGAAGAAGCACTAAGACAAAGCAGCTAATCGTATTAGAAGCCGAAAGGGGAATGGAAGTTGGAAAAAGTTACGGTAGGAATTAACGGAGAAGAAAAGCAATACGAATCAGGAACTACTTATAAAGAACTTACGGATGAATACCAATCACAATATAAAGACGACATTGTCCTGGTACAGGTTGATGAGCGATTAAAGGAGTTATCCCAAAAAGTTAAAGATGCAAAAGAATTAAAGTTTATAACAAGTATGGATAAAGCCGGACGAAAGGCTTATCGCAGAAGTATGACTTTGATGATGCAAAAAGCGATTTTTAACCTTAGCGGAGACGATGAAATTGGGGTTCGAGTGCAGCATAGTATTTCACAAGGGTATTTTTGTCGATTGACAAAAGGGGATATTTTGAACGAAGAATATCTTGCGAAAGTGAAAGCGGAGATGATTCGGATGTGCAAGGAAGACATTCCGATAAAAAAATGGAACGCACCGACGGAAATGGTGCTGGATTTATGCCGGGAATGGGAAATGCATGATAAAGAAAGATTGTTCCATTATCGACGAAATTCCAGAGTTAATGTCTATGAAATTGATGGCTATTACGATTATTATTATGGTTATATGGTGCCAAGCACCGGCTATTTGAAATACTTTGATCTGCGACTTTATGAGGATGGATTTGTTTTGTTGTTTCCGGATAAGGAAAGCAAAAAGGTAGCAGAATTTAAACCTTCCCATAAGTTGTTTTGTGTATTAGATGAGGCTGCACATTGGGGAGAAATGCTCGATTGCGGAACATTAGGAGCGTTTAATGATGCCATCACCCATGGCCGAAGTCGTGATATTATGTTGGTTCATGAGGCATTGATGGAGAAAAAAATCGGTGAAATTGCAGAAGAAATCATGGAAAATAAAAACACGAAATTTGTTATGATTGCAGGTCCATCTTCTTCCGGAAAAACTACATTTTCACATCGATTATCCATACAGCTTATTGCGCATGGAATCAAACCACATCCCATTTCACTCGATGATTTTTATTTGGATCGGGATAAGTGTCCGGTGGATGAAAATGGAAAATATGACTTTGAATGTATAGAGGCATTGAATATCGAGCTGTTCAATGATGTGATGCAAAGGCTTTTGACAGGCGAAGAAGTACAAATGCCAAAATTCAATTTTATGACGGGAAAAAGTGAAAAAGCAGATAAGCTGCAATTGAAGGAGGATGAAGTTTTGGTCATTGAAGGTATTCATGGATTAAATGATCAGTTATCCTACACACTTCCGTCACAAAGTAAGTATAAGATATATATAAGTGCTTTAACACAGTTAAATATTGATGAACATAATTCGCTTTCCACAACGGATGGACGTTTGATTCGAAGAATTGTTAGAGACGCCCGTACCAGAGGAGTCAGTGCAAAGCAGACAATTGCGATGTGGGATTCGGTCAGAAGAGGGGAAGAAAAGCATATCTTTCCATTTCAGGATGATGCGGATGTCATGTTTAATTCAGCTCTTATCTATGAGCTGGCAGTGTTAAAACCTTATGCAGAAGCGCAGCTTTTTGCAATCGAACGGGATTGCCCGGAATATATTGAAGCAAAGAGGCTGCTTAAATTTCTAGATTATGTTCTGCCACTTCCGGCAGAAGGAATTCCGAACAATTCTATTATTCGGGAATTTATCGGAGGCAGTTGCTTTCCGGTATAAAATAAAATAGCGAGTGGAACAGGTGATCGCGGCTGTCATATGACAGGTGAGGAAAGTCCGGGCTTCACAGGGCAGGATGCCGGATAACGTCCGGTAAAGGCGACTTTAAGGATAGTGCAACAGAAATAAACCGCTGCAGATGATGCAGTAAGGGTGGAAAGGCAGTGTAAGAGACTACCGCCTGGCTGGTAACAGACAGGGGCATATGTAAACCCCATCCGAAGCAAGACCGAAACAAAGCGATGACGTGGCCCGCCAGCTTTAGGTAGGTCGCTTGAGGCTGTTGGCGACAGCAGTCCTAGATAGATGATCACTCAACGACATAACCCGGCTTATCGTTTCGCTCGTTTTTTCTTAGATTGGAAGAAAGATCTAGATGTTATGGAGGTGACGCGTATGAATTTTAGGGATAGAATATTAAGATTTATGTATGGAAGATATGGTGGCCGCGATGAGCTTAACAGATTGTTATGGATTATCACGGTTATTCTTTTACTTTTATCCATGATAAGCAGGATTTCGCTCTTTTATTGGGGTGCGCTTGTGGTTATGATCTATTGTTATTTTCGAATGATGTCTCGAAATATACCAAAGCGTTACGCTGAAAATCAAAAATTCCTGAAAGCTACGGCAAAGATTAGAGGAAAATTATTCTGGTCGAAAGAACATATGCGCCAGCGTAGATATTATGCATTTTATCGTTGTACACATTGCGGTCAGAAAGTGCGAGTGCCAAAAGGAAAGGGACGTATTGAAATTACGTGTCCAAAGTGTCATACCAGATTTATCAAGACCACATAAGAAGCTTCCGGTAACAGACAGATAAGGAGCGAGTCTTGACAGGAGGTAAGCGATGTTTGGCTATATTACAATCGACCGAGAACAGATGACCGATACGGATAAGAGAACCTATCAGTCGTTTTATTGCGGTTTGTGTCAGGTGCTTAAGCAGACAAGTGGAATTAAAGGAAGAATGTTGATTAATTATGATATGACTTTTTTAATTGTGCTTTTAAGTGGTCTATATGAATTAGTAAATACAGAGCAAAGTTATTTGTGCCCGCTTCATCCGACAAAGAAGCGGACATTGTTTATTAATGAGGCTACTTATTATGCGGCAGATATGAATCTGTTGTTTGCCTATCAGAACTTCGAAGATGATTGGGTTGATGAGCGCTCGTACACGAAGAAGATGTTCACAAAGATTTTTGACAAAGATTATACGAAGATACGTGGCAAGTATCCGCGCCAGGTAAATGCGATGGAAGAATATATGAAGCTTCTTCAAAAAGCAGAGCGGGAAAAGGAAAAAAATATTGATGTGATAGCCGGTCTGTCAGGAGAAATGCTTTCGGAAATATTTGTATGGAAGAAAGATGATGTATGGGAGAGAGCGCTTCGCCATATGGGCTTTTATATGGGGAAATTCATTTATCTTATGGATGCTTATGAAGATATTAATAAAGATCTAAAGACGGGGGCGTATAATCCGCTTATTGAAATGAAAAGTAAGCAAGAGGCGGATTTTGATACCTTGACGAGATTGATGCTTACGAGCATGATGAGTGAATGCTCAAAATCCTTTGAAACGTTGCCGATTCTTGAATATGTAGACATTTTGAGAAATGTATTATATTCAGGTGTCTGGTTAAAGTATGACATGCTTCTTAAAAAGAAAGAAAAAGGTAAGAAATTATGATGTTTGATCCCTATCGGGTTCTAGGCGTGTCACAAAACGCCTCGGACGACGAGATAAAAAAAGCATATCGAAAGTTAAGCCGAAAGTATCATCCGGATGCGAATGTGAATAATCCGAATAAGGTACAGGCAGAAGAAAAATTTAAAGAGGTGCAGCAGGCGTATGATCAGATTATGAAGCAGCGCCAGCAAGGCTACCAGTATGGATATGGTGGTTCGGCTAATCGCGGTGGTACCTATGGAAACTCTTTTAGAGGCACCACAGCATCAAAAGATGAGAACGTTCGAATCAAAGCGGCATTGAATTATATTCATGCCAGACATTTTAACGAAGCCTTGAATGTATTGGCATCCATTTCGGAATATGAAAGAACGGCGCTTTGGTATTTTTGCAGTGCCCTTGCAAATGCAGGCATTGGCAATAATGTGACGGCACAAGAACATGCCCGCCAGGCACTTGCGATGGAGCCAAATAATGAGGAATATCGACGTCTTGTTTCTCGGCTTGAGATGGGAGGCGACTGGTATCAGCAGATGGGAAGCGGTTATGGATATCGAAGAAGTATGATTCCGGCAACCAGCGGATTGTGTCTGACCTTTGGTGCATTGTATCTGATGATGATGTGTTGCGGCAGACCGTTTTAAACATTGATTTTCATATGAACCATGATAAAATAAATATAAGAGGCAGATGATTATTAGCCGGAAAGTACGAGACAGTGTGCCTGTTCGTATCTTTCCGGCTTTTTTTCTTTCGGTGGAGGTATGATGATTATGAAAAAAAGACTAAGAGTACTATTGGTGGCGGTTTTGTTAGTGATTGCGCTCATGCCGATGAGTGCAAAGAAAACGTATGCACAGAATCTTCCGACGTCCGGAAATTGTGGAACCTTATTAGATGATGTGTACGGAAGTAATGCGACGTTTACCTATGCTTCCGATACCGGTGTGCTTACCATAAGCGGAAGTGGTGAGATTGGCTCTAGGGCTTTTGAAAGTTATACGGATAAAGCACAAGTAAAAAAGATAATCATTGGTGAAGGAATCACAGCTATTAGTGCAAATGCTTTTGCGGGACTGACCGGTGTTACTGAGGCAAGTCTTCCTGAGGGACTTTTAACGATTGGCGAAATGGCATTTTATAACTGCTTTGATTTGGATGCAATTGAGTTTCCGGATACGCTTGAAGAAATTGAGACCCAGGCATTTTACAATGATGGCATTTCCGAGCTTGATTTTCCGGCGAGTTTAAAGAGATTAAACTGGGATGCTTTTGGAGCGGAAACTGGTTATGGAAGTATTACAAAAGTCATCATGCGTAGTACCGAGATCGAGTTTGCACAACCGACAGCTACCTCCTATAAAATTCCCAATTCTCTAAATACGGCCGGTCCGATAGGAGGAGATTACGACTATCAGTTTGCGTGGACAACAGAGATTCCGGCACAGGCATTTGCTTATCTTGGAGTCGGTGAAAATCGATATCTTACGAGTATTATTTTGCCGGATACCATAACTGAGATTGGAGCTTCTGCATTTAGTGGACAATATAATTTGGATAGTATCACGATTCCGAATGGTCTAAAGACAATTGAAGATTATGCCTTTTATCGCACGGGGCTTACGGAGGTTTCTTTGCCAGCATCCGTGGAAAAGATTGGAAGACAATCCTTTAATGCCTGTGACAACCTTACAAAAGTAACGATATGGAATGCAGACTGTGATATTTATGATGTCTATACGAATGAAATGACGATTGCCTCACAAGCAACCATTGCCGGATATGAAGATTCCACGGCGCAGGTGTATGCGGAAAAATATGATTATACTTTTGACTCACTGGGAGAGGAACCTTGTTCAGCAGGCGGCGAGCATGATTGGCAGCTCGTGAATCATAAAGCCACCTTTACTGATAACGGATATCAAGAATGTATTTGCTCAAAGTGTGGGAAAAGTGATGGCATCGCAATCGGAGCCTTAGCAGTAACGATTACATCATTGGAGCAAAATTCCTATGTTTACACGGGAAAGGCGATTACTCCGAATGTTACGCTTGCCAATGCCGATGGGGTTTTAGCTGATAATAATTATACGCTTCGCTATGAGAATAACCTGAATGCGGGAACGGCCAAAGTTACAATTACGCTTCAGGGTGATAACTTCACCGGAAGAAAGACGTTGACCTTTAAAATCACAAAAGCAGTAAATCCTTTTGGAGCAAAGGGGAAGACCGCTTCTGTAAAATACAAAAAGCTAAAGAAAAAGAATCAGACCTTAAGTGTTTCTAAGGTTATGACCTTTACGAAGGACGCAAAAGATACGAAAAACTATACGCTTGTTTCCGCTAAGAAGGGAAGTAAATCCTTCAAAAAATACTTCAAAATTAACAAGACTACTGGAAAAGTGACGGTTGTAAAGGGTCTAAAGAAGGGAACTTACAAGGTGAAAATCAAAGTTAAGGCATTGGGAAATAAGAATTATAAGTCATCGACAGACATGGGAGTGACTTTTACGGTGAAAGTGAAGTAGTCTGGGGCTGGTCTATGTTTGCCAATGATTTGGTGAAATGGTAGAATGGTTTCCGTGGGATGGGGAGAATAGGAAGTATATACCTAAGAGTGATGATTAAATATGTGTTTTCTATAGAAAATCATCTCGTAAATTCAAGTACGTATTTAATGTAACTAGAAACTGAATTTAAAAGGAGATAAGTTAGGGAGGTAATGAAGTGATTATTTGGTATATAGGTATAGGAATTATTACGTTCGGATTTATTTTTTTACAGTTGCTTATCATCAAGAAGGTAGCTTTTGTATGGCATTTTGTTTTGCCAGCTATTTCTTTCTTGTTGGCATTTAGAACAACTTTTGTGAAGGGGCTTCCGGATAACAACCTAATACCTGTGAGTCTTTATTTTCTGCTGGCTAATTATTTGACCATTATTACTCTGATTATGACATTTGTGGCGTATCGAAAGCAACAAAAGATTGGCGAAAGAGAAAGAAATTTTTAACTCAGTCGGAGAAATCCCCCACCTCTATGCTTTAGCGTAGGTGGGGGTTATGACAAACTATACTCAGTCGGGGTACAAGCTCCGACTGAGTTAAACGCTCCGCGAGGATGCGCACGGATTCGGACAGGAATTTGTCTGCTGAAGCAGACCCGAATCCGGCGCGCAAGACTCGCGAGCGAGCCTTGACTTGAGTATGTGAAAAAAATTCTGTAAATATATAAGTACAAGGTCTTCTATGGTACACTAACCAAAGGAGGCTTTTTATGATGGCAAAGAAAAGAAACCAATTCACCATGTTCAAATGACTGACGGAAAACGTCAGATCATCCAACAACTCCTTCAGGAGTATGATATTGAATCCGCTCAGGATATCCAAGATGCTCTTAAGGATCTTCTTGGAGAAACTATCAAAGAAATGATGGAATCCGAGATGGACAATCACCTTGGCTATGAACGTTCAGAGCGCGTAGAACGCACGGATTCGGATAGGAATTTGTCTGCTGAAGCAGACCCGAATCCGGCGTGCAAGACTCGCTCGCGAGTCTTGACTTTAATAATGCGGTCTTTGGAATTTTTCCTCGCAATATTTGCATCGGTATAATTGTTTGCCGGGATCTGATAATACGAAGATCTGATCAAGGCCTTGTTCTATGGAGGTGATGCAACGAGGATTTTTACATTTGACAACGTTCATAACCTGTTTTGGAAGCGTAAGTTCATGCTTTTCGACAATCACTTCGTCCTTAATCACATTAACGGTAATGTTCTTATCAACAAAACCTAAAATACTGATATCTAAGGTTTCAATGGCACATTCTACTTTGATGATGTCTTTTTTGCCCATCTTATTGGAACGTGCATTTTTGATAATTGCAACTGTACAATCAAGTTTGTCGAGTTTTAGGTAGTGATAGATATCCATTGCCATGCCGGCTTGAATGTGATCTAATACAAAACCTTCTTTAATAGCACCGATATTTAACATCTATTTCTCTGCCTCCTTTAAAAGTGTCAGGATTAATGCCATTCTGACATATACACCGTATTGTGCCTGCTTAAAGTAAACAGCACGTGGATCGTCATCTACATCAACGGATATCTCATTGACACGAGGAAGTGGGTGTAAAATCAGCATATCCTGTGGGGCAAGCTCTAACTTGGCCTTATCTAGGATATAGAAATCTTTCATACGGATGTAGTCTTCTTCGTTGAAGAAACGCTCACGCTGCACACGAGTCATGTAGAGCAGGTCAAGTTCCGGGAGTGCATCTTCAAGACGAACCATTTCCTTGAATTCGATATTATGCTCAAGCAGGACATCATTGCGGATATAATCCGGAACTTTTAACTCTTCCGGTGAAATTAAAATAAATTTTACATTGTGATAACGAATTAAAGCATGAATTAAGGAATGAACAGTACGACCGAATTTTAAATCGCCGCAAAGACCAATCGTCAAGTTATCTAGTCGTCCTTTTAAAGAACGAATCGTCAGCAAATCCGTAAGGGTTTGTGTAGGATGTTGGTGACCTCCGTCACCGGCATTGATGACCGGAATTGTTGATTTTTGAGAAGCTACGAGCGGTGCACCTTCTTTTGGATGGCGCATAGCACAAATGTCAGCATAGCAGGAAATGACACGGATGGTGTCAGCAACGCTTTCACCCTTTGCGGCAGAAGAAGAATCTGCACTGGAAAAACCTAGAACCTGTCCGCCCAAAGAGAGCATTGCGGATTCAAAACTAAGTCTTGTTCGCGTACTCGGTTCATAAAAACAGGTTGCAAGCTTCTTGCCTTCACAGGCGTGTGCGTATTTAGCCGGATTGTTTTCGATATCATTTGCCAAATCTAAGAGCTGGTCAAGTTCTTCGGTAGACAAATCCATCGGACTCATTAAATGTCGCATGTTAGTCCTCCTAATATATGTACTTATTTATCTTATTCAATTTTAATATACCCACCATTCATTTTCAATAAACGAATGGGCTAGCGGATATGAAATTTGTCACGAAGTTCTTGAATCTGATGATGGTTGATTTCAACAATTTCACCAAGAGAGCGTGCGCTTAAGATGGCTTTTGCAGAGTATTCGGCAACTTCGAGACGATCAAAAGCGCGAAGCAGTGTAGGACCGACGGCAACGGCAGCATCATTTTTGAGAAGCAAGAGTGTTTCGTCATGGTTCATACAAGCAGCTACCTTTTGCGGTTTGGCAAAATAACTGTCAAAGTCGTATTCGGACAAATCTTGCAATACCATGTAACTTTCCGGAATCAGACGCGTATTCATTGGGGTGTCGGTTACCGCAAAGGCCATGAGAGATTGTGGTTGTCCGATCAAAATACTTTTGACTTCGGGATGCTTTTTATAGATTTCCATGTGAAGACAAGCGTATTCGTCGGCAATTTTATTTTCTTCTATACATAAGTCGGATACATAAATCAAATCCTGCGGCTCTATGGTCATGCGATCGACATCCTTTGGTGTTAGGACAAAAGATGTTTCATCTAGACGGATAGAAGCAGAGCCCCAGGCTCCGCAGATGAGTTTTTGTCGATAAGCGCGATGGAGAAAATCGCAGATTTGATTGCGGGCATCCATTTCCTTAGAAGAAAGTGGTGGTTTTATGGTGCCTGTAAATATGCGAACCGCTTGTTTGTTGGCAAGTTCGTGGTTCATAGGATGGTTGAGTTTGCCAAGCGTTAAGCCGCGTCGCTCAATTTCAGCACCAAATTCTAATGCTTCAAATTTTAAATAGGCATCCTCCATGGAAGTACCGCCGGCAACAAGACCATGATTTTCAAGAATCGTAATGTCACAGCCTTTTTTAAACTGTGCGGCGATAATTTCACCGAGCTCATCGCTTCCGGTCAAAGCGTAATCAGCCATAGTGACAACGCCGCACTTGTTATAGACGGCAGGAAAAAGATCCGTGGAAGGAATACGACGGACAACACTAAATGCAATTAAAGCAGGAGAGTGTGCATGAAGAACAGCATTAAAATCCGGATTGGCTTCATAGATTTTTCGATGAAAGGATAGTTCGCTAGATGGTTTATGTATCCCGTCTATTGTACCGTCGGGATGGACACAGACAATGTCGCGTCGCGTTAAAGAACCTTTATCATATCCACCGGGAGTTATGTAGATATCTCCGTTTGTATCTTTTATAGACAGGTTACCACCTGAAGTAGTTGTAAGATTAGCCTCGTAGATACGAGACATATAGGCGACCAACTGGTCAGCCGGATGCATATATGTTATTTGCATAAAGAACCTCCAAAAAATACTTTTTTTCAGTATATCCCAGTGCGAAAAACTTGTAAAGAAAAGGGGAATTTGGTAGCATGAAATTTATGGAAGAAAAAGCAAAATATTTTATTGATAACTTGAGCAAGGGATCTGTCCGCCGTTTTAAAATGATGATAAAGTGGATGATACTTGCATTGATTTGCGGAGTCGGGATAGGATTTGTTGGAATTGCTTTTTTGTATAGCGTTCGGCAAGTCACGGATTTTCGAATGGCACATGGCTGGATCATCTGGCTTTTGCCATTTTGTGGTCTATTGATTATGCTGATTTATGATAAATTTGCAAATGATGATCATGACAGAGGAACTAATCTGGTGCTTATGGCAATTTTGACAGAAGAAAAGATTCCACTGAATATGACACCGATTATATTTGTGTCTACCATACTTACGCATTTGTTTGGAGGTTCTGCGGGACGGGAAGGAGCTGCTTTACAAATAGGAGGAAGTCTCGGTGAATTTTTCGGACGGTTGCTACGCTTTGATGAGGCGGATCGCAAGATTGCCATTATGTGTGGCATGAGCGCTGCATTTTCTGCGCTTTTGGGAACTCCGCTTGCAGCGACAATCTTTGCCATGGAAGTGGTGACGGTTGGAATAATGCAATATACGGCGCTTGTGCCATGTGCCATTTCAGCATTAACAGCGCATTACCTGGCAGTGCATTTTGGGTTTGAATCCATGCATTTTACAATTACGGATATTCCGGGGGCATCGATTCCGACTTTTATTATAATTGGAATTTTGGGGATTCTTTGTGCAGTGCTTAGTATGGTATTTTGTTCCTTGTTGCAGCAATCACATACCGTGTTTGTAAATGTGATAAAAAGAAAATATCGAAGGATTTTTTTGGGGGGGCTTGTAATTGCAGTTCTTACCTGGCTCATTGGCAATCAGGATTATAATGGTGCAGGTGTCGAAGTGATAGCAAGAGCACTGCAAGGAGATGTGGTGTGGTATGTGTTCATTCTTAAAATTATTTTTACGGTTATTACCCTTAGCGCCGGATATAAAGGGGGAGAAATTATACCGACACTGTATGTTGGAGCAACCTTTGGATGTGCATTTGGTACAATTACCGGATTTTCGCCGACGCTTAGTGCCGCTGTTGCAATGGGAGCAGTATTTTGCGGAGTTACCAATTCGCCAATTACGTCTATTTTGATTTGTTTTGAATTATTTGGATTAGAAGCATTGCCATATTATCTGATTGCAATTGCAATCAGTTATATGCTAAGCGGGTATTTTGGATTATACCGGGCGCAGAAGTTTGTTTATTCGAAATATAAAGCAGATTATTTGCAAGATCGAAAGAAATAAAGAAAAGGACAATGGGATGTGTAAGGTATTGCCTTAACAACCATTGTCCTTATTTTGTATGGATTACGCGAAACAGCGTTTCGGTCATAGCCAGAAGGCTGGTTCGCTCTGTTGTGTGTATAACGAGAGGAATTCCGTCAGGGGTGGCTCTTTGAATATATGGGTAGAGATAAGCGTTTCTGGCATCATCAAGACCGTCCATCGCAAGGTAGGCCCGGTGAAAGAACACTTCGCGAAATATTTCTTCCATTTTGTCTTGAATGATTTCCGGCTTAATCTTTTGAAAATTGATATAAACCGTGTCATGTTCTAGATTTCGGCAAGCAGCTTTTAAGGTTTCGAAGAAATGAAAATCCCCAATCAGCCAGATATTGTCTCGAGGAATCATTTCATGGAATAAGGAAACCGAGGAAAGCGGCATATCAGAGGCGGGATAATGTGTCTTCGCGCGAAGAATCTCACCGTAGGAGCGAAAGTCTGTGCTAGGCAAATCAGAGCCGCATAGGTATTCGATAAAACGATTATCCATTGTGAATTCAGCATCAAAAAATGGCATAGCATTGCGATTTCCTTCAAATACACGACATAAATAATCAAAGGTCTTTTTCATTTCCGGAAAAGTCGGCGATGTGTTGCCGGAAAACAAATAAGCATTTCGGACAGTGCAGGCATGACCGGTTGCAAATTTTAGGTAATCAGCGAGTTTTGGAAAAAGTCGCATAGCGATAACGGCACTAAGCGCGTCGCAAGCAGCCCGGTCTCCTTCAAAAATGCGATTAAAGATGTGCCCGATTCGCTCCGGTACAATTGGAAATGCACGTGCCATGAGCGTTTTGGCTTCTGTATTCAGTTCGTCGCATGCCGGTTTCATATCAGGTTGAACGAATAAAATACTGTCAATGATGACCTGAGTGAAACGCAGAAATTCAAATTCACCAATTCGCAATAAAAGACACCTCGATAATTAGTTTACGTGAAATCTTCGGGATAACTCGGCATTAGAACGAGGCCCTCCGATAATTAATGTACCAATAAAAAGGATTCCGGATGCAATTAAAGCAAAGAGTGCAAGCGGAAGAATATGGGTTAAATTCACAATATAAAAGAGAAGCGGAATAACACTTAAGGCTATAAGCAAAATCTCCATAACCATATATTCTTGATAATAGCGTCGATTAATCAGCATTAAAACCAGCATTATGACATCCAATACCACAATTGCGCTCGGAAGGATGTAAGCTAAAGACCAGCCTTTAAAACCGAAGATATAATCAATTACAATGATAAAGGCAACGCCCCATAAGGTCTGGTAGACCATCTTGGCTTTCAAGGAAAAATGTGAATCCGTGGATAATGCCAGGGTCAAAAAGCCGTAAATAAATGCGGCGGATGTAATGACAGACCATCGTACAGTGCCGTTGGCTTGCAGATTAATCAGTACAAATAAAGCATCACAGACACAAGCTAAAAAGACATAAAGCCGTATGACAAAATTCATCTTTTTATGTTTTTCTTTAATGTTCGGATAGACGTTATCTACCTTTTCACCGGGAATCGGTTCTAATATCTGATGGCATAACGGACAGATATTGGTATCATCTAAAATCACAACATTACATTTTATACATTTAGCCATAATAAACACCATTACTTTCTATTTTGATTTCAAGACCTTCTTGTGCAAGCTTTCGAAAGAAACCGCGCTGAATCGCAACGTCTGTCAATTTGGAACTGAAACAGACTGAGAGCCGATCTTCAAATGAAGAGATACAGGCTTTAATATCCTGACCATAAGAGCGTGATAAGAAGCAGTAGTAATCATCAATATATTGTCGATAATCTTCTTTCACTTTTAAGGAACCGACGTTGGTAATGGTTGTGGAGTTCTTACGAGCAGCAGCTTTATAGGCAGCACGAATGCCCATATTTTTAAATACTAATGGTATCGTTCTAAGAATCATAATCTTTTCGTTACCAACGGCAAAGGAAAAGATTTCTTCCAAATGATCTTTGTTAAGCTGAGAACGAAGAGATTCCTTTGTTGCAGCTACAATTTCTTCAAAGGTATATTCGCGATTTTCCACCGGTTTAAACTTTGCTGAAATCATTACAAAGAAATTCTTTGTGGTTTCAGAATTAAAATATGGACGAAGATCTACCGGTACTCCGGCTGTAATCGGATGTCGCGAAGGCAGTGTATGCATATATTCATGATACACACTGTAAAAAAAGGTTGCGACAACAAGCTCGTTTATCGTACAACCATATTTTTTTGAAACTTTTTTGAACTGATGGATATCCATCATGCCACGAAGAATTCCCATCTTAGAGCCCTTCATAAGAGGTCCTTTGATGAGATAGGCGGTTTCGTTTGCGTAACCTTTTAAGTTGTAATGCCGATAGTTTTTTTCATAGCTGTCCTCGGTATTTAGGGACGTTTCGCTAGATAAGCCCTGTCCGTGGCGAAATACCAGATCCGGATGTGCAAAGTTGAGATACTGATAAGTCAGTTCACGCAGAAAGTTTAAGGCACCACTTCCGTCTGTCAGTACATGGAAGACTTCAAGATTGATTCGGCACTTGTAGTAGGTCAGTCGGAACAGATAGTCACGGTTAGAGTTTGGTGCAAAGTACTGACAAGGGTATTCACTTTCTTCCCGAATCGGAGGATAGCGTTTTGGATTTTCTTCAAAATAATACCAAAAGAACCCCTGGCGTAAAACAGAATGAAAATTCTGAAACCATGGTAACAATTTATGAAGTGCTTTTTCTAGATACAACGGTTCAATTTCTTCTTTTAAAACAATGCACATACGATATACATTAGTCATATCTTCACCGGCAATAACCGGGAACAGATGAGCGGTATTATCAAGCTTATCCCATTTGGCATATGGCTGCGTTGAATTGGGATAGGAAGCACGTATAGCCTCGTCTGTTTCCATCCGGATTTCTTTTTTCTTTTTCTTTTTTACCGCTTTTTTTTGATTTTTGATTTCTAGTTT
This sequence comes from Eubacterium oxidoreducens, assembly GCF_900104415.1. Classification (GTDB taxonomy): domain Bacteria; phylum Bacillota; class Clostridia; order Lachnospirales; family Lachnospiraceae; genus Eubacterium_C; species Eubacterium_C oxidoreducens. The sequence continues at coordinate 63,526 of NZ_FMXR01000011.1, forward strand.
TTCTTGGTGTAGAGCTTCTTTTTGTGCATAGCCGGGACGGGCTTGCTTGCGCTCTAATTTATCTTGTTTTTTTATTGCTTTTGCATGGATTTTGGCTTCTTTACGAGCCGCTTTTTCATGAATCTTTGCAATTTTTAATTCTTCTTTTGTCATATTATAAGTCACCTTTTCGACTCGTTTCGATGTTTCACCGGAACGTTTAACAAAATCATATATTGTTAAAAATAGTCAATTTCTACTAAAAATTATATCGCATCAAGGGGGCAATAATCAACCCTTACCACAGGTGCATTTTCGCAGTCTTATGGTACAATAAATATACTATGAAAAAGGGAGAGGTACTATGGCATTACAATTTGTTCTTGGAAGGGCAGGCAGTGGAAAATCGGCTTTTATGTATCGAAGGTTTTTAGAGGAAGCAAAGCAAAGTCCCAAGCAGCAATATCTGGTAATTGTACCGGAGCAGTTTACGTTGCAGACGCAAAAGGATCTGGTGGCCATGCAGCCGGAACATGCCATCTTGAATCTGGATATATTGAGTTTTGAAAGATTGGCATATCGCGTATTTGAAGAGTTGGGAGTGGTATCCGAAGAGATTTTAAGTGAAACAGGCAAAAGTCTGCTTCTTAGAAGTGTTGCAATGGAACAGGAAAAACATCTTAAGATGCTGGCTTCTAATGTGCAACAGATGGGATTTATAGAAGAATTAAAGTCGATCTTGTCGGAACTGATGCAATATGAGGTTACGTCGGAAGCCTTACTTCAAATCAGTGAAAGCCGCAGTGATGCTGCCGGCATGAAAGTGCATGATATTGCCGTGTTATATGGCGCATTCAAAGAGAAACTGAGGGAAAAACACTATATGGCGTCGGAGGAAATGCTCACGAAGCTGGCTATGCGCATCGAAGAGTCTAAAATTCTTCGGGATGCGATTGTTTTGTTGGATGGCTATACGGGATTTACGCCGGTACAGATGCAGGTGCTAGGACCGATATTATCATTAAGTAAAAAAGTATATTGTACCTTTACCACCGATACGGATCAACCACTATATGTGCAGCCAAAACAGCATGAATTGTTTTATTTATCAGGAAAATCCATTCTTGCGCTGAAGAAACTGGCAGAAGAAACCGGTTGTGAGATAGAAGATGCGATTCTTATGGAGGATGGGGCAAGTAAGCGTTATGAGAATGCACCTGAGTTGTCTCATCTTGAGACGAATCTGTTTCGAAAAAAAGCGCAGGTATATACGGATAAATGCGATAATATCCGCATTGTAGCACTAAATACCCCGCAGGAAGAGATACGATATGTGGCACGTAAGGTGAAGCAGATGGTGGAGCTAGAAGGCTACCGATATCGGGATTTTGCAGTGATTTCGGCAGATATGCAAAGCCATGGTCCTTATTGCAGAAACATATTTGAAGAGTATGAGATACCGTATTTTCTAGATCAAAAGCAAACGCTTCTTAAAATGCAGTTTGTTGAAGTAATAAGAAGTGTTCTCGAAATGATAGAGAAAAATTTTTCGCGTGAAAGCGTGGTTCGATATCTAAAGAGTGGTTATAGCGGATTTTCGAATGAAGATACACAGATTTTGGAAAATTATATTCGTGCAAATGGAATTTATTCTTATAGTAACTGGACAAAAAAATGGATACGAATGCAAAAGAATATGACGCAAGAACAGCTTGCATACCTAAATGTTTTAAGAGAACGTTTGGTTGAAGATACCGAGCAGGTTCGAAAGATAGTGGGAAGTGCCAAAGAAACCGTTAGGGCGAAAATGACGGCGTTATATCAGTTTACAAGGGAACGCAATATGCCACAGAAACTAAAAGAGTGGGAGCTGTATTTTGCGCAGCACAAGGAACGCCAGCTAGAACGGGAATACGCACAGGTCTACACAAGTGTGATGCAGCTGTTTGAAAAGATGGTAACCCTGATGGGAGATGAGTGTGTAAAAGTATCCGACTTGGCTAAGATTCTAGATGCCGGTTTTGCCTCGGAAAAGATGGGGATGATTCCGGCAGGCGTTGATCATGTTATGATTGGAGATATTGAAAGAAGCCGTCTTAGTGCGATTAAAGTTGTCTTTTTTATAGGAGTAAATGATGGCCTTGTTCCCAAAGGTGTAAAAACATCCGGACTGCTTAATGGGCAGGATCGAAAGATGCTATCGGATTATAAGATTGAACTTGCACCGGGAGAGCAAGAGCAGGCATTTGTACAACGCTTCTATCTGTATATGGCTTTGACCAAACCGATGAAGAAACTGTTTCTTACATATGCGCTAGTAGACAGTTCCTCAAAAGCGATGCAAAAATCCTATCTGATACAGATGATTTTAAATATGTTCCCGAATCGAAAGGTGGAAAGTGCACAAGAAGAACTTATAAATCGAATTCTGACAAAGGAAAATGCTTTTGAAGAATTGCTAAAAGAACTTGAAGCGGCCAAGACAATTCCGGATGATGAGGTGCTTTGGGCCTTGAATGCTTATTTTAAAGAGGATGAAGTGTATAAAGAGCGTTTGTATAAGGCGTTGAAGGGGAAGGATTTTTATTATACCCAAGAGGATTTAGATAAGGATTTGGCACGTGCATTATACGATAAGAAGATGAATTTGAGCATAACGCGTCTAGAACAATTTGCCGGATGTGCATTCCGTCATTTTTTGAGTTATGGTTTGCGGCTAAAGGAAAGAGAGCAGCTCGAATTCGATGCGCTGGATTTTGGTAATATTTTGCATAAAGCGCTGGAAATATATTTTAAGGAGCTTAAGAAGGAACAAAGGTTTTCTTTTGATTTACTTGAAGAGGAAAAGACAAGACGGATTACGGAAAGCTTTGAAGCTGCTTTGGAAGGTCAGGATAACCAGGCTTTGGATGAAACCAATCGCGCATCTTATATGAGAGAGCGGATGCAGCGGATTTTGAAACGGTCAATATGGATAATTGAAAAACAGACACAAGAGTCACTGATGAGACCGGAAGAATTTGAGATGACATTTTCGCATGAAGATGGGCTTGATGCGACGAAGATTGATTTGAATTCGGGAGAACGACTGCAGCTGATTGGTAAAATCGATCGAATTGATGTACGTGAAGATGAGGGAAATGTATCCGTACAGGTGGTAGATTATAAGACGGGAGCAGCATCTTTTCATTTATTGAATCTGATTTATGGCTTGAATCTGCAGCTTCCGGTTTATCTAAAAGCTGCTCAGGAGATGATGGAACAAAGGTATGGAGAGAGAAAAATGGTGCACGCATTAGCCGCATACTATTTTTCTGTTAAGGACCCGATTGTCAAAATGCCGATTCAGGCTACACAAGAGGAAATTGAACAGAAAATCCTAGATGAGGAAAAATTATCCGGCCTTGATTTTACAAAGATAAAATTCAAAAAGGAAGATCCATCGCAGCTTATTATGGACTATTTAGAATACAAGATTGCGCAGCTTGGCGACGGGATTATGGGCGGTCAGATAAAGGCCAATCCTTATGAAATCGGGACGGATCATGCTTGTACGTACTGCATCTATAAGAGTGTATGCGGATTTGATGAGAAGCTTGCGGGATGTCAAAGTCGCATCTTAGAGAGTTCGAATAGAAGAAAGGATGAAGTGTTTTTGGATTGGATGAGAGGAGAGTTAGACGATGGCGATAAAATGGAATGATGATCAGCTTCATGCAATGAACGATCAAGGGCGCAGTATTTTGGTATCGGCGGCAGCAGGTTCTGGTAAGACCGCTGTATTGTCAAATCGAATCCTAAACAGACTAAAAGATCAAGATCATCCGGTAGATGTAGATGAGTTTTTGGTGCTGACCTATACAAGAGCAGCAGCAGCGGAGATGAAAGAGCGTATTCATAAACTGATAAGTGAAGAGATAGAACATCAACCGGAAAATGAACATTTAAGAAGACAATTGTCCTTGATTAATAATGCGCAGATTTCAACGATAGACAGTTTTTGCACGCAGGTACTTCGTAATTATTTTCATCTGATTAATCTAGACCCGGCTTTTCGTATCGGAGAAGAAGCGGAACTGCTTTTGTTGGAAGAAGAGGCGCTTGCGGAGATTCTAGAAGAAAAATATACCGAAAAAGACGAGCGCTTTTTGCATTTTATGGAAGCTTATGCACCGAATAAGAAGGAATTGCCGGTTGAGAAGATGATCAAAGATTTATATAAGTTTTCACAAAGTCATCCTTATCCGGAACAATACTTAAAGCAGTGTGCGGACAATTTTAATATTACGGACAAAGAAAAATTGTCTAAGCAAGAATGGATGAAGTTCGTAGATGCGATTACCAAATCATACATAGAAGGAGCTCTTGAAGAATTACAGGAAGCGATTGTGCTTGCGTCTGATCCATGTGGTCCGAACAAATACCTTGAGAATTTGAATGCAGAATATGATGCAATATTGAAAATTAAGGATGAGAAGGATTATTTTGAGAGAGTTCAGCGTTTTGAACAGGTAGAGTTTCATAATCTGCCTAGAATTACCAAAAAAGATGAAGTGGACGAGGGCCTGAAAGAGCGGGTTAAGGCACTTCGTGAGGATGTTAAGAAAAAAATAAAAGAAAAAATTAAAGATTATGCAATTTCGGCGGAGGAAGAAGTTGCAGCACTCAAGGTATGTAAAGAGTATGCGGATGAACTGATACATCTTACGATGCAATATGCAAAACGTTTTTTTGAAAAGAAACAAGAAAAAAACATTCTTGATTTTTCGGATGTGGAACATCTGGCATTGAAGGTGCTAAGAAACGAGCAGGGACATCATGAAATTACAGATGCGGCAAGAGAACTGTCGCAAAACTATGTAGAAATTATGGTGGACGAATACCAAGATAGCAATTATGTACAAGAGGCAATTTTGACAGCAATAGCGAGAACCGATGAGCAGGGGATTGCAGTAAATATGTTTATGGTGGGAGATATTAAGCAAAGTATCTACCGGTTTCGAATGGCACGTCCGGAATTGTTTGCGGAAAAATATTCCAGATTTACGCTAGAAGAGTCAAAAGAGCAAAAAATCTTATTAAAACAAAATTATCGCAGTAGAGATGAGGTTGTAGATACTACAAATTGTATCTTTGAAGCGATTATGCACGCGGATCTTGGAAAGGTTGAGTACGATAAGTCTGCAAGATTGGTAAGAGGAAGTCAGTTTGTTTTGCCGGAGCATGAAAAGGACTTTAAAAGCGAAATTCTGCTTGTTGATCCAAATGAACAAGAAGGAAATATCAAAGAAGAGGATTCTCGTCTTGAGGCAAGGATGATTGCTACAAGAATCCAACAGATGGTTGGAACACTTAAGATTACAGATGCTGATACAAAAGAGCTTCGTCCGGCTAAGTACCGGGATATTGTTTTGCTGAGTCGTTCATTGAGAAATAGTACAGAAATAATAGAAGAGCTCGAAGATTATGGAATTCCGGTAAAATGTGTCCAAAAACAAGGATTGTTGGATTCTAGAGAGGTTCGGTTGATATTAAATCTTCTTTCGGTAATTGACAATCGAAGACAGGATATTGCCCTGGCTAGTGTGCTATATTCCCCAATTGTTGGCTTAAGCGAGCAGGAACTGGCGATGATTCGTATAGCGGATCAAGAAGAGACGTTTTATGAAGCAGTCTTTGCTTATGCTAAGGAAGGAGAGGATGAGAACTTAAGAGAAAAGCTAAAAAGCTTTTTGCAATTATTAGATGAGTATACAAGAAAGTGTGAATATCTGTCACTTCGGGAATTGATTGAAGAAATCTATTCTTCCACCGGTTATTTGAATTATGCAGCGATGCTTCCGGCAGGGGAACAAAGAAAAGCCAATTTGTTACTGCTTGTTGAGAAGGCAGCCGCATATGAAAAAGAGGGGTATAAAAGCTTATATCGATTTATTCATTATTTATCGGAGCTTAAGAAAAACAAGGTTAACATTGACGAAGCTGATTTAGGGGAGATTGAGGAAGATGTCGTAACACTGATGACCATTCATAAGAGTAAAGGGCTTGAATTTCCAATCGTATTTGTATGTAACATGGGGCGAAAAATAAATACACAAGATGAAAAAGGCAGTCTTCTTATGCATGCCGATTATGGAATCGGTATGAATATGATTGATGTGGAAAGAAGAGTAAAGGCAGATACCTTAATGAAAAAGGCACTGGCAGATGCTGTTCATAACGATAATCATGGAGAAGAGATGCGAGTGTTATATGTTGCACTTACAAGAGCAAAGGATAAGCTTGTTATGACCGGAGTCTACAAAAAGTGTGAGGAAATGCTAGAACATCAACAATATAATGCAACACCTTCTTATTATAGTAGATATAAAGCTGCTTGTTATCTGGATTGGGTGATACCGGTTTTGAATGGAAAGGATCATCTGGTAGATATCACAGTCTATGATCCGAATCGCTTAGAGTCCCGTTCAAGAGTAGTAGAAAAACGGGGAAATGTTTTAAGGATTATCAATAAGCCTTTTGATGAGAAGGTGAAAGAGGAAATCGAAAGACGTCTTTTATGGAAATATCCATATGAGAAGGAGATGGTTTTGCCAACGAAAGTATCGGTATCGGAGTTAAAACATTTGGATATCGAAAAAGCAGTCGAGGAGAATGAACAGCCGCCTAGAATGGAGTACGCACAAGAAATATCCAAAAGGCAGGAATATTATGTTCCTTCATTTATTAAAGAAACGCAGGAGGCGCCGGAAGGAGCGTTATACGGAACTGCGGTGCATCGCTTTATGGAGTTGTTTGATTTTACAAGTGAGTATGCGGATGGGGATGAACATGATGAGAATTGGAAGCGACAGCGAAGCCGATATCTAGAGCAGTGTAAGGAAGAATTTGTCAAATCAGGCAGGATGCTGCAAGAAGATGCTGATCGTCTTATCCTTTCAAGGCTAGAATCGTTCTTCGACAGTGAGGCATGTGCACGTATGCATAAAGCGGCTCAAAAAGGACTTTTATTCAAAGAAAAGCCTTTTGTTATGGGAATTGAAGCCGGGGAGGTAGAGAGTTTCCCGAATATTGGTCACGTCGATTCTAAAGAACTGGTTCTTATGCAAGGAATTATTGATGTCTATTGGGAAGAAGAAGATTACGTTGTTCTATTGGATTATAAGACAGACTATGTAGAGTCAAAGGAAGATTTGATTAAGAAATATTTCGGCCAATTAGACAATTATAAAAAAGCGTTGGAACGAACGCTTGCTAAACCGGTCAAAGAGAAAATCTTATATTCTTTTTGCCTGGAAAAAGAAATCAGCTTAGACGAAGCATAAATATATTGTAGAATAGAGGAAAGATAAAATGCGAATCATATTAGCATCCGGCTCTCCAAGAAGACGAGAACTTCTTGGAGAAATTGGAGTAGAGTTTGAAGTTAGAAAAGCGGTAGGAGAAGAAAAGACAAGTGCGACTTCGCCAAAAGAGATGGTGAAGGAATTGGCTGAGCAAAAAGCGCAGGAGGTACGCCGGACGATTCAAGATGAAGATGCTTTGATTATTGCAGCGGATACGGTTGTGGCGATGGATCATCAGGTGCTTGGAAAACCAAAAGATGAAATGCAGGCGAGAAAGATGATGGAGATGTTGAGCGGAAGAACGCATCAGGTATATACGGGAGTGGTATGTCTTTATCAGGAGCAAAGGGTGTGTTTTGCGGAAAAGACTGAGGTTTCTTTATATAAGATGACAAAAGATGAAATCGAAGAATATATAAAAACGTCATCGCCTTATGATAAAGCCGGAGGTTATGGAATTCAGGAAAGCTTTGGAATGAAATACATTTGCGGGATTCAAGGAGATTATTATAATGTAGTGGGTTTACCGGTGGCGCGTTTGTATCAGGAACTTAAAACAATTGGAATTGACTTGTAACATGATTTCGTACATACTAGGATAGTCGGGATGAATTAAAATCAGTTGGAGGCGTATTACATGAACTATGATCAGGCAGTATTGCAGACATTTTTGGATCAGCAGCTTCAATTGTTACCGGAAAAAATTGCATATGATTTAGAAGAGGCAGATGCGTTTTTGTCGGACTGTTTTGCAGTTGTTGTTAAGAATATCAAAGAAGTACAACAGTATTTTGAGGATGAGGGCTTAGATATTTCGCAGATGTCGCTTGCCGATTTAGAGCAGGCACAAGAAGTATTCAAGATAGCAGATGGACGTTATCTGATTGTAGAAACTTAAATAAATTGGAGTTAGAAAAGATGAAAAAGATAATGGTGTTAGCAGCGACAATGGCTGTTACTGCGTCTATGATATGTGGCTGCAGTAGTGTAAATAAAGATGCAGCGAATGGTTCAGGAAGCGGCAAAAGCATTTTTAAGATTGATCATCAAAGCTGCAGCGTTTCGCAGGCGCGTATTTATTTGCTGAATTATCAAAATATTTACGGAAAAATGTATGAAATGGATGTGACGACGCAAGAGGATAAGGTAGAATCTTTTGAAAGTTATATCAAGGAGATGACATTATCACAATTAGCGCAGACAGTGGCGATGGCACAGTTGGCACAAGAGCGGGAATTGTCTTTGAGCGAGCAGACTCTAGAGAGCATCTCAAATGCAGCAGAAGCTTATTATGAGAGTCTTACGGACGAAGAGATTAATTATACAAGTGCAACAAAAGCGCAGATTGAAGAGATGTATCAGCAATATGCTTTGGCTAATTTGCTTTATTCAAGCCTCACGGAATCTGTAAGTGAAGAAGTTAGTGATAATGAAGCAAGAGTGATGAAGATTCATCAGATTTATGTAACCGATGAAGAAACGGCGAATACGGTAAGCAAGAAACTAGAGGCCGGCGGGGATTTTGATTCAGTGGCTGCAACTTATACACAAGCAGATAGTGTTTCTTTAGAAGTGCGACGGGGAGATCTTCCACAGGAAGTAGAAGATGTTGCATTTGAGATGGAAGATGGAGATACGTCTTCTATGATTGAAACTTCCGCTGGGTATTATTTTGTTTACTGTGAGAATCATTATCTGAAAGAGGAAACGGATAATAATAAACAACTTGTTGTACAAGAAAGAAAAACAGAAGCATTTGAGAGTGAGTATCATTCATATTTGAGTAGCGTAACGACGAAATTGAATGAATCAGTGTGGGACCAGGTGGAAATGGTAACCGGAGATGGTTACGAGTCGAATAGTTTTTTTACAACATATTCGGAATATTGCGAATAAATAACAGATGTTTATCACGTAGTAAACACATAAAGTCTTTACAATATGTAAAGATGTTTGCAGATGAATGAAAAATCAGGAGGAATTTTTTTGTGAAAACACTTTATATTCACATTGGAACACCTAAGACAGGTACAACAGCAATTCAAAATTTTTGTCATAATAACGAGGAGGTATTACACAAAAAAGGGTATGATTATCCTATTTTATATACCTATTACGGCAGAGCAAAAGTGCGTAATGCACAGTTTTTGCATTTGACCATTTATAATCGAGATACGACAGACAAAAAAGACAGAGATATTGCAGAAGAAAATAGACGTATTACAGAAGGCATGCAGACAATTGCAAGTCTTTTTGAGACCTATCATAATATTATATTATCGGATGAGGGGTTATGGAAAGCAACTCAAAAAAGAAGAGCATCTCTATGGGAAGAGTTAAAAGAACATGGAGAAAAGCATGGTTATCAGGTTAAAGTTATTGTCTATTTAAGACGACAAGATGAGTTCGTAGAAAGCTGGTATAATCAGCGAATCAAGCATGAACTAGAGCAAAATAACACTTTGACCTGGGAAGAATATTCCAGGGATAAAGAAAAAAATTGCAGCCCTGATTATTATCAAAGAATAAAGGCAATTGAGCGTGTCTTGGGAAAGGAAAATATTATTGTTCGAAGATATAATTTTGCCGAATTTAAAAATGGAATGATTCAGGCAGATTTTCTAGATGCAATTGGCTTAGAATGGACCGATGAATATGAAATCATAGAAACGGATAAAAACAGAAATGATCGTTTACAGGGAAATGCTTTGGAATTTAAACGAATTATAAATCAAATGAAGGATTTATCCAGGGCAGAATCTAGAATGTTTGAAAAGATACTTCTTGAGTTGTCTGAACAGTGGGGCAAGCAATATCCATGCAGAGCAATGAATCAGCAAGAAGCCATGGAATTTATGAAAGAATTTGAAAGTGACAATCAAAAGCTTGCAGAAGAATATATAAATGATGGGAAACCATTATTTACAGATCGCTATAAAGATAATCCTAAATGGGATGAGAATAATCCTTATGTGTTAGAAAATTTGTTGCAATTCATCTGTACGATGCAGGTAGAGATGATGCGAAATAAAAAAAGATTCCAGGAGGAAGAACTTCCGAGTGAGATTGACAGAAGGATTCGAAATAACAGATTTACGGCCAGAGTAAAACGTGTCAAAAAAAGAATACTAAAATAAAGGTGATTTTACAAAGAAGAATGAAACTAGAGAAATCCCCCACCACTAAATGTAGGTGGAGGATTTCTTTTTTTTGGTAAAAAAGTACAAGATTGTGGATAGAAAATTGGAATGGTTTAATACAATTTTTGTATAAGGTTTCCTAGTGCTTTCTTATAAAAAAACAAGAAAATTGGTAATGTTGAATAAGAAAATCATTTTGTCATTATGAAAAACATACATAAAAACTTTCGGAAAGAAAAAAAGTTGAATAAAAATATTTTGACTAAAATAAAGTAGATAAGACGAACTAATCCGCAAAACGGATTACTGGCATTTGGCTATGGTTGACAAAAATATAAAGATTTCGTTAAAATCACTATATAAATAGTAGTCTATAAAAGATGGATAGGGACTATTTACTATAAAGCAGAAGAAGTAACTGCTTTATTCTTCCCAAAAGTGCATGATTGTATACAGTGTACTTTTGCGGAATTCGTATTATTTAGGAGGTATATAAATGGAAGGACAAAAGAAAACAGCGGCCTTTAATCTAGGCGCAAAGGGACTTGTGATTGTAATCCTCGGATTCGTCTCATGTTATTTGTATTCAGCACTTACTTCAGATTCGTTGAATGTAACGGTTAAAGTTTTTGGAGGAATGGGACTGGATACCAACTTTATTTATGCATTATCATCAATTGCAACGATTCTTGGAATCGTAGGTTCGATTCTGTTTGGTAAGCTGATGTCAATGGCAACGGCTTCTAAAGTTTGGGGTATTGTAATGATCTTGACAGCAGTGTTTGCATTTATCTGGTCAAGAACAGCAGGAATTGCAATCGGTGGAAATGTAGCAATCGCATCGGCAGTATATGCAATCGGTTATTTTGTATGTTATGTACTTGCACTGGTTTCTGCCATGCTTTTAAGTTATCAGGTAATTGGTAACTGGTTCCCTCGTAAGAGAGGAGTGGCAATCGGTATTGCGACTGCAGGTTATCCGGTATCAGCAGCTACAACAACAACACTTTGCGGTAAGTTAGCTTCTAATATCAGTAATTTCTATATTGTGATGGCAGTTATTGCATTGATTGTTGGTATTATTGTACTGTTATTCTCAAGAGATTTCCCTGAAGATAAGGGATGCTATCCGGACAATGATCACAACTTTGATTTTGAAGCAGCAAAAGCGCAGCATCTTAAGAATCTTGAATATCTTAAGACTTCAAAGTGGACAGTAGGAAAATGTCTGACGACAGGTCGTATGTGGATTATGTGGGTTACCGTTGGTATCGGTGGATTCTTATCAATGGGTATTATGTCTAACTTCTATGGCAAGTTCACTGAGCAGGGTTACCAGCCGGAACAGATTTTTGCAATGCTTGGTATTGCAGGTGTGATTGCAATTCCGGGATCAGCTTTCATCGGATGGCTTGATGTTAAGCTTGGAACAAAGAAGACAACGGTGCTTATTAATGTACTTGCTGCAGTGGCAATTGCATTTAACCTTACACAGACGCATGCACTTCATTATGTTTCACTTCCGATTCTTGCTTTAATGCTTGGTGGTTCTTCTAATATGATGGTATCTTGTACAATGGGTATCTGGGGACGTTATGACTTTGAAAATGCATTCCGTGTTATTCAGCCACTCAACGCAATTATGACAGGTATTGGTATTACGGTAGTAGGTATCGTAGGAACAAACTTTGGATATTTGAATGCTTATAAGTTGCTTATGGTAATGGCAATTATTGCAGTAATCTTTGCTCTGATTTTGAAAGTTGAATTCATCGATGATGATGTACGTCGCTTGAATGAGCAGGGTATGAGTAACGAAGAATAAAAAAAGAACTGTAAAAGCAGATTTCAATTAGATCTAAAAGACTCATGCGTGAGTCAGAGAACATAAAAATAGGGAATTGTGGAGAAATACCACAATTCCCTGTTTTTTATTTGTCTGCAAGTTCTAACATAATCTCATTGCTGCGTTGCACGAATTTGGTCAGTGCTTCCGGAGCAAGAGGTTTATTGGCCAGGATAGCGAGGTCATAAAGTTGTTCACAGAACATGTTGGTCTTAGGTCCATCAACATGATCAAGTAGGTAATGAACCAGCTTGTTGTTGATATTTAATACCAATGTTTCCGGAGCTGCAAACATTCCCATGTCCATGCCATCAGATGCATAATACTTCATCATCTGTTCCATACGAATCATATCTTCAGAAAGAACAATCATAGACGAGATATTTTCGTCTTTTAATTTCTCGACTTTGACATCGAGTTGTTCTTTACCAAGTGCATTTTGGAAAAGTCCGGTTAAAGTTTCGGTATATTCTTTTAGTTCTTCTTCCGGAATTTCTTCTTTCATATCTTCGGTCAAATCGGAATCAATACGCATGAAGCGAATCTTTTCGTTTCGTTGTTCAAGCTTTGTAATAAAACTTGAATCAATGGATTGATCTAAGATTAAGGCATCTTTACCGCTTTCTTTAAATAAATTGATGTACTGGCTTTGCTGGTTGCGGTCAGTTACATAATAAACCGGTTTACGATTATCCTTTGGAGCCTCATCTGTGTTGCTATCGGTAGAATCATCCGTTGTATCTTCCGAATCTTCTACGGTCAGACACTCAGGCAGGGTAAGATATTGATCTTCTAGATTCTTAAACAAAATATAATCATTCATTTTGTCGCAGAATTTATCATCTTTAATACAACCAAATTTGATGAAAGGACTTATGTCATCCCAGAACTTTTCATAAGATTCCTTTTCGGTTTTACACATTCCGACAAGTTTGTCCGCAACTTTTTTGGAAATGTAATCAGAAATTTTGGTTACAAATCCATCATTTTGAAGTGCGCTACGTGATACGTTCAAAGGAAGGTCCGGACAATCAATGACACCTTTTAACAGCATTAAGTATTCCGGAATGACTTCTTTGATGTTGTCAGCGATAAATACCTGATTGTTGTAAAGTTTAATGGTTCCTTCAATAGAATCGTATTCGGTATTGATTTTAGGGAAATAAAGAATTCCTTTTAAATTAAACGGATAATCCATATTAAGATGAATCCAGAATAAAGGTTCCTTAAAATCATTAAATACCTTGCGATAGAAGGATTTGTAATCTTCATCCGAGCAATCATTTGGATGTTTTGTCCACAACGGGGTAGTGTCGTTGATGGCAACAGGACGTTTTTCAATTTTTAGCTTTTCTTGTTTAGGAGAAATCTCAACAATTTCTTTCTCGCCGTTTTCATTTTCACGTTCCTCAGTCTTCGCTTCTTCGATAATGGTTTCAACGACGATATCGTCTTCAAGCTTATCTTCCGGAAGAATTGTTTCATATTCTGTCTCTGCCGTAACGTCGTCTAGATAGATTGGAAGAGGCATGAAGGAACAATATTTATCAAGAACTTCTTTCGCACGGTATTTGTTGCAAAATTCCAGGCAATCTTCGTTCAAATATAGTGTGATTTCTGTTCCGATTGTTTGCTTGTCGGAATCAGACATATCAAATTCAGTTCCGCCATCGCAGGACCAATGAACGGCTTTCGCCTCATCCTGGTAAGAAAGTGTATCGATGGTTACTTCGTCTGCTACCATAAATGCAGAATAGAATCCAAGACCAAAGTGTCCGATAATCTGTTCCTCATTAGCCTTGTCTTTGTATTTCTCAAGGAAGTCCGTAGCTCCGGAAAATGCAATTTGATTGATGTATTCATCCACTTCCTCGGCTGTCATTCCAAGACCATTATCGATAATTTTGATTGTTTTATCGGTAGGATTAAGTTCGACCTTGACTTGCGGTTTGTAATCATCCGGAAGAGTATATTCTCCCATAATATCAAGTTTTTTTAATTTTGTAATCGCATCACAGGCATTGGAAACCAATTCGCGGTAGAAGATATCGTGATCAGAATATAACCACTTTTTGATGACCGGGAATATATTCTCGCTTGTAATGGATAAGGATCCATGTTTATTTGCCATATTGTTATCACTCCTGACTGTAATTTTTTTATCTGAAAGTATCTTAATACTGCCAAAATAAAAAGTCAATAGAAAATTAGCACTCCAATCAAATGAGTGCTAACAATATGAGACGAAAGTCATTTTGTATAGATAAAAAAGACTATAAATGGTAAAATGATAAGTAAGCATAATATTAGGGAGAGATGTTTAGGAAATATGAAGAAGATAAAAATTGTTTACATTCTTCATGGATTGGCAAGAGGTGGAATCGAAAGCTTTGTTATTGGTGTGATGAAACATTTGCCTTTCGAGGAATATGATATCTCACTGATTATGGCAGTTGACAAGGGGGCTAAGCAGCAGCGTGAAGACGAAGTAGAAGCACTTGGTGTAAAAATATACCGAACTAATGACCTAGATGGGATTCGTAATATTATGGCACATTACATCAGGCTTAAGAAGCTGTTGATAGAAACAGGTCCCTATGATGTGGTGCATGCGAATATGGATTTATTTAACGGGGTTAATCTAAGAGCAGCCAAAAAAGCAGGAATTCCCATTAGGATTTGTCATGCACATATTCCGCAGAGCCAAAATGCACAAAATATCGGGAAACCTTTTGTTGTTAAGATGTATCAAAAAACAATGCGCCGGTTGATTCGAAAGAATGCCACAATAAAACTTGGTTGTAGCGCGAGTGCGAATGAGTATTTCTACGGTAGTAAATGGCAGTTTATAGATAATTGTAAAGTTGTTTATAATGGAATTGATGTTGGAGAGTATCGGGGGAATCATATGGATAAGAAAGCATTTTTGATGGAAAATCATCTTCCGGTTGGTAAAACGTATATTGTTACGGTCGGAAGAATGTCAGCGGTCAAGAATCCGTTGTTTGCAATTGATGTGATGTATGAATTGCATCAGTTAAATCCAAATTATCATTATATCTGGGTTGGAGACGGAGAGATGCGAGCGCAGGTAAAACAACGCATTGAAGAAAAAAAGATGCAGGATTATGTATGGCTTTTGGGCGTTCGAAATGATATTGCCGATATATTGCATGCCTGTGATTGCTTTTTAATGACATCGATATTTGAAGCATTTGCCACTGCGTTAGTAGAGGCGCAGGTATCCGGAGTGCCATGTATTTGTTCGGATACGATTCCGCGTGATGCCGATCTTGGTCGATGCGTTTATATTTCGTTAAAGGCCGGAGAGAAAACATGGGCAAAAAAAATCAATGAAGTGCTACAACAGAGAAAGTTGCCACCGCTTTTGGAAGAAAAGATGAAGCAGATGGATGTAACGAAAGTGGTACAGCAATTAGAACAATATTATAAGAAATAATTAGGGAGAAAAGATGGAACAGAATACACAAGTAAAAGTATCGGTCATTGTACCAATTTATAACGGGGAAAAATATTTAAAAAGATGTGTGGACAGTATCTGCAATCAGACACTTAAGGAAATCGAAATTCTATTGGTAGATGATGGCAGTATGGATGAGTCCTTGAAGATCTGTGAGGAATATGAAGCTAAGGATGATCGCATTAAAGTCATCAGGCAAGAGCATATCGGAGTTGCAGAAGCCAGAAACAAAGGAATGCGCCTTGCGAGTGGTATTTATATAGGCTTTGTAGATTGTGATGATTATATCTATCCGCAAATGTTTGAGACACTTTATCGGATTTGTGAAGAGAAAAACTCTTCGGTTGCAATGTGCGGAGCAAAAAAGACAACGAATGTCAGAATTCCATCTATCGAATATGAGTATCGAACGCAGGATGTGGAAATGATTTCTGCAACCGATTATTTAAAGATGATGTATGCGGACGGAAGTGTTGACTGGAAATATCTGGCGGTTTGGAATTGCATTTACAAAAAAGAGGCGATAAAAAATCTGGAATTTCAAAGTGATATTGCATTTGAATTTGGAATCTTTAATCTTGAATTTTTCCTGAACCAAAAAGAAGTGCCGGTCATTAATCAGGAGTTTTATCTTTGGTTTCAATTCAGTGACTCGTCTTCAAAAGTACAATCAAAAATAAATAATTTAAGACGATTGGCACCTTATATCCAGATGATGAAAACATGTGAAAAGAATTGTCCGCAGGTCTATCCGCATGTGCTAGAGAAAGTGGCAAAGGTTGTTTTGGCAATCATGTATGAGGCAAAGGGCTTTCCGGAGTATAAAGAGGTATTGCAGGATATGAAGTCGTATCGGGAAGATGTAATCAAACGATATAAAGAAAATAAAATGGTATCACAAAAAAGCAGACGTCGTTTTATCTTCCTATTAAAGCATAGAGGAATTTACAATATGTATCGTGACAGAATGGAAAGAAAGTATGGATAAAAAAGTAAGCATTATTGTGCCAAATTATAATAATGGTCCGTTTTTAGAGCAATGCCTTGACAGCTTGATTAGACAGACTTATCACAATATTGAAATCATTTGTGTGGATGGAGGCTCCACGGATCAAAGCAAAGATATTTTTCAAAAATACCAAAGCCTCGATGAACGTATTAGATACCTGGAGGTATTGCAACAAAGTGTATCGGTTTCTAGAAATGCCGGTCTGTCAGAGGCAACTGGAGATTATGTCATGTTTGTTGATGCAGATGATTGGACCGACGAAAGAACCGTGGAAAAAGCATTATCCGTCATGGAACAAGAACAGGCCGATATTGTGATGTGGTCTTATGTGCGTGAGTTTAAAGATCATTCGTTAGAAAAGAAAATATTTGATTTTGATTATCGGGTGTTTGAAAAAGAGCAGGTACAAGAAAAAATTCATCGGCGTTTTATTGGGCTGATTGGAGAAGAACTTGCGCATGTTGAAAGCGCAGATGCGCTGTGCCCGGTTTGGGGGAAACTCTATAAAAGAGAATTGATTACAAAGCATGATATTTCGTTTGTTGATATTCGTGAAATTGGAACATATGAAGATGGGATGTTCAATCTCTTTGTCACAGGGTATGCGCAAAAGATTGTTTATATGCAAGAATATTTTTATCATTATCGAAAGGATAATGTTGCATCGATTACCTCAAGTTACAAACCGGAGTTGTTTTCACAATGGCAGAAACTTTTTCAGATTATGAAAGAATATATAAAGATGCATCATTTGCCGGCTCAATATGAAATCGCTCGCAAGAACCGAATTGCGCTAAGCCTTTTAGGACAGGGATTGAACCTGATGGCAGGAAATCTTTCGAAAGCAGAAAAGATGGAAAAAATAAGAGCTATTTTGGCATTGCCACAATATCAGGAGGCATATGAACAGTTGGATTATTCGTATTTTCCACTACATTGGAAAATCTTTTATACAGCAGGAAAGAAACAAAATGCGAGAAGAGTTTATTTGCTGCTTAGTATCATTCAAAAGAAGATAGGAAGTGGTTAGAATGAAAGGGCCGATTCGAATTTTAAATATGTTCACAATCATGAACCGCGGCGGAGCGGAAACGATGGTGATGAACTATTATCGAAATATAGATAGAAGTAAGATTCAGTTTGATTTTTTGGTGCATCGTTCACAACGAGGAGCTTATGATGATGAAATTGAAGCTCTTGGTGGAAAAATCTATCGAATGATTCCGATTTATCCGAAAAATTTTAAAGCATATCAAAAGATGTTAGAAGAGTTTTTCAAAGAGCACAAGGAATACAAGATTATTCATTCGCATATGTCGGAGCTTGGTTATTTTGCTTTTGCAGAAGCCGAAAAACAGGGAGTTAAGATCCGAATCTGTCATGCGCATAATGCACCTCATGGTTGGGATATCAAGATGATTATGCGAAATCGTTTTAAGAAAAAGATGATGCCGCATATTACGCATATGTTTACTTGCGGAGAGGAAGCAGCAAACTGGCTTTATGGAAAAGAGCACCGCAAGGAATTTATTCATATGAATAATGCCATTGATGCACAAAAGTTTCGTTATAATCCGCAAAAGGCTGCAAGCGTAAGAAAAAGTCTGGGCTTAATGCCGAATCAGCTGGTTGTAGGTCATGTGGGAAGATTTAATAAACAAAAAAATCATACCTATTTGATCGAAATTTTTAAAGAAGTGGTTCGATTACGGAGTGATGCGGTGCTTTTGCTGGTGGGAGTCGGATATTTGATGGAACGGATTAAAGCACAGGTCGAGGAAAATAAGCTGACAGATCATGTTCGATTTTTGGGGAGCAGAGATGATGTAAATGACTTGATGCAGATATTTGATGTGTTTTTGTTTCCATCGCTTTTTGAGGGATTTCCGGTTACGATGGTAGAAGCACAGGCGGGAGGCAATTTGTGTATGATTTCAAAAGAGCAGCCTAAAGAAAGTGCCATTACGCCAAATGTGCGTAGAATATCCCTGCAGGAATCCCCGCGTGATTGGGCAAAGAAGATTGTTAAAGAGGTTACGCAATATCAAAAAACGGATACTTATGAAATGATTTGTAAGGCCGGATATGATATTCATGAAAATGTGAAAAAGTTAGAGGAGTTTTATTGTAAAGCCTATGAAGAGTAATCGTAATGAAATGAAACCGGATTCTGTTACACTGACCGTGTTTACCCCGGCATATAACAGAGCACACACATTAAATCGATGTTACGAAAGCTTGAAAAGACAAACGTGTGATGATTTTTTGTGGCTGATTATCGATGATGGATCTACGGATCATACAAAGGAACTGGTAGAAGAGTGGATGAGTCTTGATTTACCATTTGAGATTCGTTACGAATATAAGGAAAATGGCGGTATGCATACGGCTCATAACCGTGCCTATCAATTGATTGATACAGAGCTTAACGTATGCATTGATTCCGATGATTATATGAGTGATGATGCGGTTGAGCTGATTGTAAATTTCTGGAAAGAAAATGGAAGCAAGAAGTATTCCGGGATAATAGCGCTTGATACGGATTTTGCGGGAAATGTCATTGGTAAAAGACTGGAAAATGATCGAAAGTCAACGACGCTTTGTGGCTATTATGCAAGAGGCGGAAGCGGAGATAAGAAATTGATTTATCGAACGCAGGTCATGAAACAATTTCCGGAATATCCGGTATTTCCGAGCGAAAAATATGTTTCATTGGGATATAAATATTTATTGGCAGATCAAGAATATGAACTTTTGATCATGGATAAACCGGTGTGCCTTGTAGAGTATCAGGCAGACGGTTCTTCGAATAATATGTATAAGCAATATCTGAATAATCCTAAGGGATTTGCCTTTATGCGTAAGGTGGATATGCGTTATGATAAAGGCTTGAAAAGGAAGTTTATGACCTGTGTGCATTATGTGTCCAGCAGTCAGATTAGCGGTAATTCCGATTTTATTAAAGAGTCACCAAGGAAATTTATGACAATTCTTGCAATTCCGGCAGGGCGATTGTTGACAAGATATATAAGAAAAAAAGTAGCGCAGGGAATTAACGCATAAGGAAAAGAATGCGATGTAGCAGTTTGAACAAAAAACTGAGCAGAAAACCGGAATTAGTCACATGGAACAGAAAATGCAAGAGACGAACGAAAATTAATTTGACAAACAATATGGTCTGGAATTGTGCATATTGCCCTAAAGCAAGGTGAGAAAAAAGTAACTATTGAACAAAAGTGACAAATGGACTACAATGATTCTCAGATGGAAAGATATCATTACAAAACTTGAATAAAAAGTTTATTCACAAGCAAAGTTTTAGGAGGTATTACTATCATGAAGAATTATTTTGATTTAAAAGGAAAAGTTGCACTTGTGACAGGATGCTCAGGCGGATTGGGCGTACAGATGGCAAAGGCACTGGCGAATCAAGGTGCTACAATTGTACCGATTGCACGTCGTCTTGAAAAGTTGCAGGAAGTTGCCAAGATGCTGACAGATGAATTTGGCGTAGAAGCTTATCCGATTCAGTGTGATATCACGGACACAGAACGGGTAGATGCTGTAGTAGATGAAATTATTGATAAATTTGGACATATTGATATTGTAATCAATAACGCAGGAACGGGAGCAGTTGCACCGGCAGAAGATATAACAGATGCACAGTTTGATAACGAGATGCAGATTGATTTATTTGGAACATTTAAGGTCGCTAGAGCAGTTGCGAAAAAGGCAATGATTCCGCAAAAATATGGCCGTGTAATTAATATTGCATCCATGTACGGTCTTGTTGGAAATAAGATTGCAGGATCGGCTCCGTATCATGCAGCAAAGGGTGGTGTTGTTAACCTGACAAGAGCATTGGCTTCTGAATGGGGTAAGTATGGTATCACCGTAAATGCTATTTGCCCGGGTTATTTTTATACACCGCTGACAAAGGAAACACTGGATTCTGATTTCTTCCAGCAAAATGCGAAGACCATGATTCCATTGGAACGATATGGTAATGAGGGAGAACTTGATACAGCAGCAATCTTCCTTGCATCAGAAGCTTCGTCATATGTAAACGGAATTATGGTTCCGGTAGATGGCGGATATACCTGTATGTAATTATTGAGAATATAGGGGACTGTACATCATGGGATGAGAGATGTGCAGTCTCTTTTTTTTTAATAGGAAATTGCTCTGCATTTCCTATTAAACAAAAAACGCTCCACTAAGGATGCGCACTCGCGCGAGATGAAAATGTTGCATTCTGCAACCGCGCTCGGCGCGAGCATGTCGCAAGCGACATGCTTTGTTCTTTTGTAATTTCTATAAGCATAGATGTTTTTTGCAAAAAAAAGAAAAAAGTTAACAAATTTTTAACTATTGTTTCAATTTGGAGTATTTCTGGAAGCTGATGGGGAAAGTGCTAAAATAATAATAGATTTGATACAATCTATTGTTGTGAGGAGGATTAGAAATATGAAAACAAGCATAAAAAAATGCATTGCCATTGCAGCTGCATGCGCAATTGGTATCACGATGTTTCCTGCTGGGGCACAGGCAGCAACACATGTAAAAAAAGTTGGTCGTGTGGACAGCGGGTCAATGGCGTTTAAAGAAGACGTCACACATGATGGAAAGAAAGATAAGATTACAATCTATCCATCTGTGTCGGATGAAATCATAAACAAGTTTCTGGTGCAGGTTAATGGGAAGACGGCACTTACGGTGAAGAATCTAGAAGAAAGTTTTAGTATATATGTTCGCTATATTAAGACCTCAAAATCAAGAGAATTTATTCAGCTTTATACAACCGGAGCCAGCGATTATGTTGAATATAATTGTATCTATCGATATGACAACTCAACCGGTAAGTTTAAGAAGGTCGTAAATCTGCAAAATGTATTTAATGGAATCCTTAAAGTTACGGATGTTACTACAGCTAAGAAGGATAAGATTACAGTAGCGGCTTATGCACAACCACAGACAACAGCAGGGTTGAATCTGACGTTAACCTACAAATATAAAAAAGGGAAGATGAAGCTGGTTTCTAAAACTTCAACCAGTGTGGAAAGCGCAGTTGGAGATTTTAGTGTCGAGGATGGATATGCTTCGTACTTTAAACAATCAAAATATGTATGCTCTAAGGATTTGACATTTAAGACAAAAGCAGGTGGTTCTACGGTAGCATTCAAAGCAACAAAAGATTCGGTAGTAAAAATAAAGAAAGTAAAATATAAAAATAAAAAATTATATGGACAGTTTTCCATGAATGGAAAGAAAGGTTGGATCTTGCTTTACACAGAGAAGATGCCTTATTATTACGAAGAAGGAGAAGGCTATTTTTATGGAGTATTATACCGAATGGCTGGATAACTTAAGGCCATGCTAAGGGAAGCGTTTTGGAAAGTAATGTAAACAAGGATATGGGCTGTTGCAGCGGTGCAACAGCCCATTAATTATTTGAAGTCAGATGTTTTGAAATTTTTATAAGTAGGAGCACCCTTGGTCATGCATAGATAGGTGCGATAACGCATCGCTTCGGTTTTAAGATATTTGTTTTTGACAGAAGATGAGACGGCCAGTTTGGTGCTTGGACCGATACCATAATCAAAAGGAATCCACAAAACCTTACCATCAGAATTTTTGACGCGAACAACCGTCCAGGCATGATTAAAGTATGCGCATTTATCTACATATATGCCAAGTTGCTTAAAGGTCAGTTCTTCATAGGAAGCATAATGAATACATTTGCCGGTGGCTTTGTTGCGATAGAGATATTTCATCCCTTTTGCACCCATATCATAAGTGCCTTTGTGAAGTCGATAAAGCATGCCATATGCAGGGCGCGTTGTATTACAGGCAAAGTAACCGCTATCCGCAATTGCCCAGATCTTCATAGCATTGCTTAGCCGGTAAAAGTCGCTTTGTGCGACAAGAATAGAAGTTTGATTGGTAAGCATGAGAGTATGAGCATTTGGGTCGGACAGGTTTGATTTTTTTGCAGATTTTTTATTGTCGATTGTAGAATAATAAGTTTCATACCAGAATGATTTGTTTGTAAATAAGCTTTTTACTTTTTTTATCTTTTTGAATTCACGAAAGCTTTTGAGGGTGACAAAAACCGTGTTATCATCTGAAACCGTAATCTTTTTGATGATGACAGAAAGATCTATTTTTTTTAACAAGGATTTATACGTCTTGCGATTCGAGCGGGCCAGTGTAGCAGCATTGGTTTTGATAGATTGATTTTCAATAATGACCGTCATATCTTCATCTGCATATTGTCCAATCAAACTGTCATTATAGTTGTAATCTAGCCAGATGCTGATCATATCATATGCTGTTCGAAGCATTCTGGTTGTCTCTTTTGGATAAGCATAATAATCCTGAGCGATTAAAGCGGTTGCATCATTTGTATATTTGGCTCGTTCTGTTGTATAGAGTTTTTTTATGAATTTGACACTATACTTATATAAAGAAGCTTGAGCAGAAGAGATGGAATAGGTTGTACGTTTTCCTTTCGTTTTTACAAACGAGTAGTGGAAGATAACTCCCTGGCCATTTGTTTTTTTGATTTTTCGTTGGAGCTTTGCGATTAGTTTGGCTGAGGCGGTCTGTTTGCCCTTGACTTTTAAGGTGACAGATTTTTCCTGCATAAGCAAAGTGTCAATTTGCAAAGCTGCCGCATCGATGTTTTGAGCATTTACGCTAACCGTTTGGACTTGTGCGCCGTCACATACAATCGGGTGCGTATAAGCTGTCAGTAATGTTACCGTGAGGCATAGGCTTATCAGGAAAGCCGTAATTTTTATGAATGTTCGTTTCCTAAAATTTGATTCTAATCTCATGCGACCTATTATATCAGATTTTTATCATGTTACACTATACGAATATTGCATTTTTCAGCCGGTATGTTATGATGTCATCAATGGTTTAACCAAAAGGAGGACATTATGAGACAGGAAACAAAATGTATAGAGGCAGGTTACCAGCCAAAGAATGGGGAATCACGTATGATTCCAATCGTTCAAAGTACAACATTTAAATATGATACAAGCGAAGATATGGGTAAATTGTTCGACCTTGAAGCAGAGGGATATTTTTATACCAGACTTCAAAATCCAACCAATGACATGGTGGCAGCTAAGCTTGCAGCGTTAGAAGGCGGTTCGGCTGCAATGCTGACTTCTTCCGGACAAGCGGCAAACTTTTTTGCAGTATTTAATATTGCACAGGCCGGCGATCATATCATTGCGTCCACATCGATTTATGGCGGGACATTCAACTTGTTTAATGTAACAATGCGTCGTATGGGAATTGATTTTACATTTGTAAATCCGGATTGTACAAATGAAGAATTAGAAGCAGCATTTAAGCCTAATACAAAAGCTGTATTTGGTGAAACAATTGCGAATCCGGCATTGATTGTATTTGATATAGAACGATTTGCTGATGTAGCACATAAGCATGGAGTGCCACTTATTGTGGATAATACATTTGCAACACCGATTAATTGCAGACCGTTTGAGTGGGGAGCGGACATTGTAACGCATTCAACAACAAAATATTTAGATGGTCATGATGCTACAGTAGGTGGAGCGATTATTGATTCCGGTAAGTTTGACTGGATGGCACACAAAGAAAAGTTTCCGGGATTATGTACACCGGATGAATCTTATCATGGCATTACTTATGTTGAAAAATTTGGAAATGAAAAAGCATTTATCACAAAGGCAACAGCACAGCTGATGCGAGATTTGGGATCGATTCCATCACCAATGAATAGTTATTTGTTAAATCTTGGAATTGAATCATTGGCTGTTCGAATCCAAAGACATTGTGAAAATGCACAGAAGGTTGCGGAATTTTTGGAAAGCAATCCTGCCGTTTCTTATGTTACTTATCCGGGTCTGAAAAATGATCGTTATTATGAATTGGCTCAAAAATATCTGCCAAATGGTTCTTGTGGTGTCATTTCATTTGGCGTAAAAGGCGGCAGAAAAGGAGCCGAAGAATTCATGAAACATCTAAAACTTGCGATTATCGCAACGCATGTAGCGGATGCGCATACTTGTGTTCTTCATCCAGCGTCCTCAACACACAGACAGATGACAGATGAGGAATTGCTTGCAGGTGGTGTGAATCCGGACATGATTCGTTTTTCTGTAGGAATTGAAAATGTTGAGGATATTATCGAAGATCTTTCACAGGCATTAGAAAAAAGCCAATTATAACTCAGTCGGAGAAATCCCCCACCTCACTAAGCGTTAGCGTAGGTGGGTCTTGATACGGGAGCGATGATGTGAAGATGCATCATCGCTCCCTTTTTACGCGTAGCCGGTGTTGCAAGATGTGGTATAGATATGTAAAATGGAAAAAGTGAATAAAAATGAGAGGAAAATTGATATGAAATCAAAATCTAACCAAAGACAAATAATGAAAAAGTTGCTACCACTTAGCTTGTGGGCAGTTTATTTTTGCATGGTTTTTCCGAAGATTGCTTTGGCAGCACCGGGAGATGAACTGCCGACACCGAATCTGTTTGGAACATTTTGGGCATTGCTTCCGCCGCTGGTGGCAATTGTGCTTGCCCTCATCACAAAAGAAGTATATTCTTCGCTTGTGATTGGTATTATTGTAGGTGGTGTACTGGCTTCGAATGGTATATTTGAAGTTGGAATGCGTAACGTATTGGAAAATGGTATCGTTCCGGTATTGGCTGATAGTTATAATGTCGGAATCTTGATGTTCCTTGTGATTTTGGGAGCAATTGTGGCGATGATGAATAAATCCGGAGGAGCGGCAGCATTTGGACGCTGGGCATTTAGACATATTAAACGTCGTCAGGGTGCGGAGTGTTTATCCGTAGTGCTTGGAATGTTAATCTTTATTGATGACTATTTCAACTGCCTTACAGTTGGTTCGGTTATGAGACCGATAACAGACAAGTTTGGCGTATCAAGAGCAAAGCTTTCTTATATTATAGATGCGACGGCAGCACCGATTTGTATCATTGCGCCGATTTCATCTTGGGCAGCAGCAGTAACCGGTAATGTGCCGGAAGACCAGAATGGCTTTTTGATATTTTTGCAGGCGATTCCATATAATTATTATGCTTTGCTTACAATTGTTATGCTGTTTTTCATTATTTTCAGTCGTGTTGATTATGGTAGGATGAGAATTCACGAGAATCATGCAGCACATGGCGATCTTTTTACAGAAGGACAAAGAGTTGTACCGGAAGATAACGAGGAGAAGGATAATAGTCGAGCTATTGTGATGGATATGCTGTTGCCGGTATTTGTCTTAATAGTTCTTTGTGTTTTAGGTATGATTTATACAGGTGGATTCTTTGCCGGTGAAGGTATTATAAATGCATTTGCAAACTGTGATGCATCCTTAGGTCTTGTAGTGGGAAGTTTCTTTGCGATAATTTTTGCCATTATCTATTACATGGCCAGAAGAAGCATGAAGTTTACAGAATGTATGGGTTGTCTTATTGAAGGGTTTAAGGCGATGGTTCCGGCTATTTTGATTTTGACATTTGCCTGGAGTTTGAAAGGAATTACGACAACACTTGGAGCAAGAGAGTTCGTTGGAGAACTTATGAGCAACGCACCGGCCAGTCTGGCGATTTTTATTCCGGTAATTGTATTTTTGGTAGGTGTGGGACTTGCTTTTTCAACCGGTACATCATGGGGAACATTTGGTATTTTGATTCCAATTGTTGTTGCAATCTTCCCGGATGATCCGAAGATGATGGTGATTGCAATTTCGGCTTGTATGGCAGGCGCTGTATGCGGCGATCATTGCTCTCCGATTTCCGATACTACGATTATGGCATCTGCAGGTGCGCAGTGTAATCATATTAATCATGTCAATACGCAATTGCCTTATGCGCTGACGGTGGCAGGAGTATCGGCGGTAACATATATTTTTGCAGGATTTATAAAAAATCCAATCATCTGTCTGATTATCGGTGTAGTACTTATGCTTGCTGTTCTTATGGTAATTAGAAAGAAAGTTGGCGTTAATGAGGAAGTAGAATTAAAGCGTTAACGCTTCATAAACACAAGATGGGATTTCTTCAATAAAGATAAAGCATTCGATTACAAACGGCGTAATCGAATGCTTTTTTTTGAGATCATTCGCATCAGAGGCATTTCGGATAGGATAAATGCCAGGACAACAATGCCGCCGCCTATAGCGAACTGCCAGTACATCTTTTCGTTTAATACTAAAATTCCCATGATGGATGTAAAAACGCATTCAAAAGAAAGCAGTACTCCGCTGGTCGTTGTAGAGACACGTTTCATTCCGAATATACACAAGAAGAATGGAATGACGGAGCAGCCGATGGCAAGATACAAAAGACCGCCAAATTGTCCCGGAGTAATCGAGATATGGTAATCTTGTACAAGCAAAGAACAAAGCGTTGCCAAAATTGCAGTTGTGGTAATCTGAATGAGATTTAATAAACCACCGTCATAGCGTCTTGAATACTTGGCAGATATGACGATATATGCAGCATAATCCGCTGCACAGGCCACACAATAAAGATCTCCAATCTGAAAGCCGTCAAGATTACCGCCTAAAATAAAGCAGATGCCAATCATGCAGACTACAGCAACCAAAATATCATTTACGCCCGGCTTTTTTCTTCGTATTATCCAATAGGCAAGCGGTAATAAGATAATATAAGAAGCAATCAAAAATGAGGAACGCGAAGTTGTAGTATATTGCAGTCCGATTGTAAATGTTATAAATTGACCAAATAAAAATAGTCCCATCCAAAAACCGGCAATAAGCATGTCTTTCTTTATTTTTTTCAAACGTTTTGCATAGATGATGATGGTTGCAACAGCAGCTAGAACATATCGCGCTGCCAAAAGAAAGCAAGGCGGGATATCTTCAATCAATTGTTTGACAAAGATGCTGGCGGTTGCCCATAAAAAAGCGGAAATCAACAGTGCGATGATTCCCAATGATTTCTGGTTATTCATAAAGAGGGCTCCTGTCGTTTACATATAGTGTTTCTACTTTATTATTAAGTGAATGATTTGTCAATTGAAAGATGCTGTTTTCCGAAACAAAAAAGCCTGGATAAGCTAAGGCTTAAAAGTTGACATTCCTAACTGGGTAGATATAATTAGGGTAATGATATTAGTAGAAACAAACAAGAATCCGCTGAGGGATTTAGAGTTTTAAGAATATCAGATGACACCATATCATTTCATTGATTCGGGACAAAACACAGGAAAATAAAAGGGTAGAGGAGAACTAATACAATGAATCAAGATGTCAAAGAAATAAAAAATAATACATTGTTTTTCGATGGCTGTGATACTACGAAACTTGCGGCAACCTATGGAACACCATTATATGTAATGTCATATACGGATATTAAGAATCGTCTGCAGGAATTAAAGCAGGATTTTACCGATCGATATCCGGGCGCGCGTATTGCATATGCTTCTAAAGCATTTTGTACAGAAGCGATGTATGAAATATTGAAGCAGGAGGGGGCATGTATTGATGTTGTATCCGGAGGCGAATTGTTTGCGGCGCAGAAAGTGAATTTTCCGGCAGAATATGTAGAATTTAACGGAAATAATAAAACGCCTGCGGAGATTGATCAGGCTGTGGAATATGGAGTTGGACGAATCATTCTAGATGGTCTTCAGGAAGTGGCACTTATCGAAGAGGCTTGTAAGAAATATGATAAGAAGATGAATATCATGATTCGTATTACACCGGGAGTCGCAGCAAGTACACATGATTATATTGTGACCGGCAAGAAAGATTCGAAGTTCGGTATTCCATTGGATGAAGAGGTATTTATGCCTATTGTAAAAAGTGTAATCGACAGTCAATATCTGGAATTTGTAGGATTGCATATGCATATAGGATCACAGCTTTTTGAAAATGAAGCGTTTTTAGAAGCACTCGATGTTTTGATGGATTGGGCGAAAAAGATTAAGGATACCTATGGAGCTGTGATAAGAGAAGTAAATTTTGGCGGCGGATTTGGTGTCACATATACAGATGAAGAAAGAAAGCCATATCGCTTTTTCTTAGATCCTTTAATGGAACGTCTAAAAAAACGGGCGGATGAGATGGAAATCGAGTGTCCGGCTGCAGTGATTGAACCGGGACGATCCATGGTTGCAGAAGCGGGAATTACCTTATATACCATTGGCCAGATTAAAGAAATTAAAGGACTACGCAAATATATCTCCGTAGATGGTGGTATGGGTGATAATATTCGAGTGGCGTTGTATCAGGCAGAGTATACCGGTGTCCTTGCCAATAAAGCAGAAGAAACACCGGATGAGGTTGTCACGGTGTGCGGAAAGTATTGCGAGTCCGGAGATATCATATTACATGATTTTAAGGTACCGCATTCTGTTGAAATGGGAGATTTACTGGCAACTTATTCTACTGGAGCTTATGGTTATTCCATGGCATCGAATTATAACAATAATCCGATTCCGGGGGTAGTAATGGTAAAAGAAGGAAAGAGCGATTGGATTGTAAAACCACAGACATATGAGCAGATCATGCAAAACAATAGGATCCCAGAGTTTCTGTAGTAAAGATAGTAAAAATCAGCAAAGACAAAAGAGGGGCATATGACCAAAAAGAGTATGGATAAGCGAGCTGTCAGGTCGCGCTTAAATATTAAAGATACATTTATTGATTTGATGCAGAATGAAAAATACGGAAATATTACGGTAACAAGTATTTGCAATGAAGCACAGATCAGTCGCAGCACTTTTTATCAGCATTATAGAGGAATCCCTGAAGTGTTAGATGAAGTGCTAAAAGATGTATTTGCACATGTTTCTTCATTTCGAAAGTCGGCAGATATAAAACAGGATACTTCTAAAAGTGCCATGCCACTTTGTGAATTTATCAGACAGAATCCGAAATACCAGAATATATTGACAAATCCAGAACTGTTGAATCAGGTTGTAAATCAATTTTTGGCAATTGAGGTAAGACCTAAGTTGGGAAAATTAGAACAGCAGATGCATATGTCAAGAATGCAGATAGAAGCAATTTACGTATTTCGCTTCACGGGATGTCTTAATGTGATTCGGCAAAATATGAATAAGACCGATAATGAGTGGCAGAAAATACGACAGGCAATAGATCAAAATATCGCATCAGGATTAGTATGTGAATAGCGAAAAACGGGTA
Source organism: Eubacterium oxidoreducens (assembly GCF_900104415.1). Lineage (GTDB taxonomy): Bacteria > Bacillota > Clostridia > Lachnospirales > Lachnospiraceae > Eubacterium_C > Eubacterium_C oxidoreducens. The sequence goes on from NZ_FMXR01000011.1 coordinate 93,521, forward strand.
TATTTATTGAAATATGCCCGTTTTTGGTAAAAAAGCAAAAAAACAATACAACATAACAAAAAGTGTATGATAGAAAACAAAAAACGAAGTGATGTACGAGAAAAAAGAGAGATGGACTAGTATAATGAACTTCGTGTTAGAGATAATTAACAAAATTTAGAAAAGGATGTGTAGAATGCCAGTTACAATGATTGAAACAGGGAAAAGCGTCATGATTGTGAGAATTACAGGGTCGGATGACATTCGTCAACATTTATCCGAACTTGGATTTGTGGCAGGTGAGATGATCACTGTAATAAGCAATGCGAGAGGGAATTTGATTTTGCAGGTGAAGGATGCAAGAATCGCAGTTGACGAAACAATGGCCCGTAGAATCATGGTTGGCTAGAAAGGAAAATGCGATGAAGACATTGAAAGACATCAAGGTTGGAGAATCATGCAAGGTGATTAAACTCCATGGAGAAGGACCGGTGAAACGCCGTATCATGGATATGGGAATCACCAAAGGCGTTGAAATCAATGTGAGAAAAGTAGCACCATTGGGGGATCCTATTGAGTTGAATATTCGTGGTTATGAATTATCAATTCGAAAAAATGATGCAGAAATGATAGAGGTAGAATAGGGTTTTGGTTCTATCCTACATGAAAGGAGATATAACAGATTATGGCTATTAAGATAGCACTCGCAGGTAATCCAAACTGTGGTAAAACAACATTATTTAATTCTTTGACAGGCTCGAATCAGTATGTAGGTAACTGGCCGGGTGTAACTGTTGAGAAGAAAGAGGGTAAGTTAAAAGGAAACAAGGAAGTCATTATCCAAGACCTTCCGGGTATTTATTCTCTTTCACCATATACATTAGAAGAAGTAGTATCAAGAACTTATCTGGTTAATGAGAAACCGGATGCCATCTTAAATATTGTAGATGGTACGAATATCGAACGTAACTTATATCTTACAACACAGCTGATTGAACTTGGTATTCCGGTTGTCATGGCAGTAAACATGATGGATTTGGTACGTAAAAAAGGCGATAAGATTAATGTCAAGAAATTATCTGAGCAGCTTGGATGTGAGGTTATTGAGATTTCAGCATTAAAGGGAGAGAGCGTAACACAGGCAGCGGAATTGGCTGTGAAGGCAGCTAAGAAAAAGCATGTGACTGCACCGGTTACATTTTCGGCTGAAATTGAGACAGCGATCGATCAGATTGCAGCACAGATTGATGGTCTTGTAGATGCAAGTCTTTTGCGTTGGTATTCCATCAAGTTGTTTGAGCGTGATGCGAAAGTGTTAGAAAGTCTTTCTTTAAATACTCAAAAAGCAAATGCTCTGGAGAAAATTGTTTCAGATGTAGAAAAATCTCAGGATGATGATTCAGAATCAATTATCACCAATGAAAGATATACTTATATTACGAACGTTTGCACTGATGCAGTTGAAAAGAAAGGAAAGAAGAGCGATCTTACAGTTTCCGATAAGATTGATAAGATTGTAACCAATCGTATTTTGGGTATTCCGATCTTTGTTGGAATTATGTTCCTTGTTTATGCAATTTCTATGGGCGGATGGGTTGTATCCATCGGTACTATGGCAACAGATTTTACAAATGATGTAATCTTTGGTGAATGGGTGCCTGGAGCAATTGATGCCTTATTTGCAGGCGCTGGCGTTGCAGATACATCCGTTGTATACGGAGTTGTGCAAGACGGTATTGTAGCCGGTGTTGGAGCAGTTCTTGGATTCGTACCACAGATGCTCGTATTATTCTTGTTATTGGCAATCCTTGAAGATATTGGATACATGAGCCGTGTCGCATTTGTTATGGACCGAATCTTCCGTCAGTTTGGATTGTCCGGAAAGTCCTTTATTCCGATGCTTGTAGCTACCGGATGCGGAGTTCCTGGTGTTATGGCTTCTCGTACAATTGAAAACGAGAGAGATCGTAAGATGACAGTCATGACAACAACATTTATGCCATGCGGTGCTAAGATGCCAATCATTGGTTTGATCGCAGGTGCATTATTTGGCGGAAGTGCATTGATTGCAGTTTCAGCATATTTTATCGGAATCGCTTCAATTGTTTTAACCGGTATCATCTTAAAGAAATTTAAGGCATTCGCAGGAGAACCGGCACCTTTCGTTATGGAACTTCCTGCATACCACTTACCACCTGTAGGAAACGTACTTCGTGCTATGTGGGAACGTGGTTGGTCATTTATTAAGAGAGCAGGTAGCGTTATTGTGCTTGCAACAATTGTAATCTGGTTCTTGTCAAACTTTGGTTTTGTAAACGGTCAATTCGGTAATGTGAATACCTTATACGAAGATCCGGCAGTGGCAACAGAAAGCTATGTGCAGTCCGTTGCGGATGATATGAACGTTTCAGTAGATGAAGTTAATGCAATGGATTCATCTATCTTAGCTGCAATCGGACAGAAAGTATCCGTAATCTTTGTACCACAGGGTCTTAATTCTTGGAAACCAACCGTAGCTACTGTTACAGGACTTATTGCAAAGGAAAATGTAGTAGGTACATTTGGAGTTCTTTACAACTATGATGATTCTACGGAAGAACTTGGAGAAAATGGTGAGCAGATTTGGGCTGCTGTAGCTGCAGATTATACCGCAGCATCTGCATTTGCATTTATGTGCTTCAATCTTTTATGCGCACCTTGCTTTGCGGCAATCGGAGCAATCAAAAGAGAGATGAACAATGCAAAATGGACTTGGGCAACCATCGGATTCCAGTGCTTATGGGCATATGTAATTGCGTTAATTGCTTACAGAGTTGGAGGATTGTTCAGCGGTGATGTAGCATTTAACGGTTGGACAATTGTTGGAATTGTTCTGATTGTAGGTATTATCGTTCTTCTTGTAAGAAAAGGATATAAGCCGGATGAGTCTACTCGTAGTATTACATCAGTAGAAGCAGCAGTGAACTAATTGCTAAAGGAGCAGTTATGGGTGAAATAATAGCTTGGGCTGTGGTTATTGCATTGGTGGCAGTGTGCATCAGAGCATTGGTGAAGAGTCACAAGTCCGGGACTTGCGCCGGATGCTCATCTTGTGAAGGTGGATGCAGTCACTGTGCACATTCCACCAATAACCTTGCAAGTCATAATGGAGAACACAAATCGATGATAAAAAATACAGTACAGGTTGATGGTATGATGTGTAGCATGTGTGAAGCACATGTTGCGGAAGCAATACGAAAAGCGGTGCCACAGGCAAAAAAAGTCAAGGCGAAACATCGCAAGGGACTTGTAACTTTTAGTACGGAAGAACAGGTTGAAGAATCTGTTATTAGAGATGCAATCGCCCAAATTGGCTATGATTACAAAGGCTTTTTTGCAAAGTAAAACTTCACATGTAATAAGAGGATATGGAGGCGTATAACCTCCATATCTTTTTTTGTACAGTTAAAGTATGATAAAATAAAAATAAAGTTGCACATCTGATTGGAGGAAACGTAAATGAAACAAGAACGAAATGAATATCTTAAGATTATTCGTGATTTAAAAGGCGATGCAAAGGGAAAAGAGTTGGCAAAAGAGTATATCGATCATTCAGATGGTCATTGTTATGGAATTATGGCACCGATTTCCTTTGTCCCGACATTTTATACGGCGAAGGAACTGGAGTTTTTTAAGAAGGTATGTACGATGACACATACAATCTTAAGTAAAGTCATTAAACATTATATTGCTCATCCGGAATATCGAAAGCTGTTTTGTTTTTCGAAAGAAGTAGAAGAGCTAATTCTTTTGCCGTGTGGATATGAGGAAATGCTTCCTATGAGCAGATTTGACTTTTTTTTAAGTGAAGATGATTTGAGTTTTAAATTTTGCGAATTTAATGCAGATGGAACAGCGGCAATGTCAAGAACTAATTTGGGATGTGAAGCGGTAATGCTTTCAGACAGTTTTAAAGAATTTTCCAAACATCATAAAATATCCCGATTTGATATTTTTGATTCGTGGGTGGATGAGATGATGAAGACATATCGCAGTGATAAGAATGCAATTGCACATCCAAATGTGCTGATTACGGACTTTGAGGATGCTGTCACAATGAGCGATATTACAAGGTTCTTAGAAGCATTTAAGAAAAAAGGATATAATGTTCGTTTTGTAGATACAAGAAAGCTGGCATTTGATGGAGAATATCTGACAGATCCGACAGATGGAACCAGATTTCACGTGGTTTACAGACGACTGGTAACAAGTGATATTGTTGCACATAAAGAGGAATGCAAGGCATTTATTGATGCTGTTGCACAGGAAAAGGTATGTATTATCGGTCATTTTAGAACTACGGTAACACATTCTAAGATGATTAATATCGCACTTTTGGATGAACAGACGAAAGCGATTATGAATCAGGAAGAGTGGGAATTTATTCAAGAACATATCTTGCCGACTTTTCGTCTTAGAAGTGATAATAAGGAATTGGATATTGCACAGGTACAAGACAATCCGTCCGAATGGATCTTAAAGCCTGAGGATGATTATGATGCAAAAGGAGTTTATGCGGGAATTAATTATACACAGGAAGAATGGAAAGAGATTGTAAAGCAAAATATTGACAATGATTATGTTGCAATGGAGTTTTATAATCCGCCGTTGGCCAAAATATATCCAATCCGCCCACTTCCTTATACACCGGATCTTATGGAGCCGGAAGAGTGGCATTCTATGACGGGAATATATTCTTATAATGGGAATTTTTACGGATTCTTTTCGCGCATGGGAAAAGAAGGCGTTATTTCCGAAAGCCATGATGGGGTAAGCATCCCGTCCTTTGGTGTGGATTTGGATTAGAATGTAGCAGATTTTATAACTTTTTTAACAGGAAATCTCCTATTAACGAGTCATTATCTGTGCCATAATTGATTTATCAGAAGAAACTATAAAAGGATAAAGAAACGAGGTATATGAGTATGAAAACTATTTATGCAGAGGCACAAGCTGATGGCTCGGTTGAATTAAAAGAAAAAGAAATAAATGGACCGGGTAAAGGAGAAGTATTATTAAAAGCGAAATATAGTGCTATGAGTCCGGGAACAGAGTGTGGACTTTTACACAATGCTATTGTTCCACTTCCAACAGGAATTGGATATGCAATGGCTGCAGAAGTAATTGAAGTAGGAGAAGGCGTTGAAGAATTCAAAGTCGGCGATCATGTTGTGGCAACGGTAGAACATGCGCAGTACGTAGTAACGTCAGAACTTAACTGTACACTTTGCCCGGAAGGCGTTGACTTAAAGCAGGCAGCTTTTTGGAATCTTGGCCATACAGGAATGTATGCACTTCGTCGTTCTAAAATAGAGATGGGCGAGCCTTGTGCTGTTCTTGGACAGGGATTCGTAGGAGCAATAACAGCACAGTGCGCAAGACTTGCAGGTGCATGCCCGGTAATTGTAACGGATTTGGATCAGGGACGTTTGGATGCGGCTAAGACAATGGGCGTTGATTATGCAATTAATACAAAGGAGGATCCTAAGGGACTTGAGAAAGTTGTAGAAGAATTAGGACTTGATGGACTTCCGGTAATTTATGAAGCAACCGGCGCAAGAGGACCGCTTATGCAGGCAGCTCAACTTGTAAGTGAAAGAGGTCGCGTGGTAATGATTTCACAGGTACATGGACAGGAGATGCCACCGATTGATGATCCGATTATGCAAAAAGGTGCCAGCTTGATTGGTACTTATGTAAATTCTAAGCCATATAAGCTGAAAAGAGCAGACCTTCTGATTGAGGGAACCTGGCCACCTGTTATGGGTAAAAAATTAAATGCATATAAGAATGCCGATGTTTGGACTTCTGATGAAGATATCAAGGTATTTTTAAATATGATTAAATATGGAAAGCTTGATATTACTCCGCTTATCAGTCATGAGTTTAAATATACAGATATTCCAAAAGCATATGCTGAGCATGTGTTCCCGGATGTAGATCCGGCAGTAACCGGTGGATTGATTGCATGGGAATAATCCTTTCAATAAAAGAGGATACAGCCTTTGAGGGCTGTACCCTCTTTTTCTGTCATACGATATGAGCCTTGCTTTGGATTTTCTTTTTATATCTTGTAGGTGGTTCGCCATATACTTCTTTAAATACATTTGTAAAGTTGCGTGCGTTAGAATATCCAACGGCTTCGGAAATCTTCATGATGGAGTAGTCGGTATTGAGAACCAGATCAAGTGCATGTTCCATTCGTATTTTCTTAAGATAGTCAGTATAATTGCATCCCACTTCTTTTTTGAACATATGACTAAAGTAATTAGGACTGACACAGGCGATGTCGGATAGAATCTCAACAGATAACTCTTCCATATAATTTTCTCGAATATAGGTTTTTACTTTTTCAATGATGGACGAGCCGGATAAGCGACCACTGCTATATATGTTAGGCAAAAAGCGCGCATAGTAATCATGGACATGTTGTTTTAGCTCATCAAAAGTAATGGAATTTAATACTTTTTCTTGCAAGGAGTCTTGTAGAAAGTAAAAGTCACCTTCAAATAATTTGTATTTTTGGAGGCTGGAGGTTAACGAACCTGTCATATTCATAGTTCGCATACGAACCGCAAAATGATTTCCAAAATGAATCTTGCTGATGATATCAACAAGATGATCAATCTTATCGAGAGCACTATCGTCTTTGATTAAGATGGCATGTAAGGCTTCATTATAGAATCGGTCAAAGTCTTCTTGAGACAGATTGTAGGCTTGCTTTACATCTTGAAAATCAATTAAGGATTTTGGCTCAAAGAAATAAAGGCGGTAGGCATAACGCGCCGTTGTAAGCGAATTATGAACCTGACGAAGCGTTTTTGCCCGAAGTCCTATGCCTATATAGATCGGGATTTCAAGTTCATTTGAAAGTCGTTTTTGCAAAGGGGTAATATAGTTAGTTACAAAAGTAGAAAGTTCATCAAGCGAAAAAACCCCGAGCATGGTAATCATAAATTGAGAATATTCAATCATAAACCCCATTTTTTTGTTTCGAAATTCTTCCACAAGTTCATTGTAAAGCGTAAAGAGAAGGAGCGTTGTTTTGAGATAGGAGCGTTCCATGGAATCGCTATAAATATCCCGAAGATAGCCAAAGCTAATTCCTACAGCAAAATGTTTTGTGAAATCAATCTGTTCAATTTGAGAAGAATAATCAGTATCGCAGCTGAGATTTTGATTGAAGGATGTAAATAGATTGGTATTAATCAAATCTGATTTATTCAACAATTCGTGCGTCCTCCTGTTAAGACCATAATAGTTCTTAACTATTATAGAGAGTCAGGGTGAAAAAAACAACAGATTTCTACTGTTTTTTGACAGAAAAAGACGTATAAATCGGCTGAAATTAATGACATAATAATTGCATAAAGAAACTATAAAATATTTAGCGACAAAGGAGTATCAACTATGGAATTAACTAAAGTGAAAGGTGTTTATAAAAGTCACCCGGAGCGCCGTGAAAGTAAAAATCTGGCAACGATGGCAGAAATTATTGAAGCTGTAAATGGAATTTTGAATCCAAATGGACCTAAGATTAACTGGTTCGCTCCGGCAGAGGATGCAGTTGCTGCCGTTCATTTTAAAGATGGTAAGTATGATGAGAAGACTTCAAATCCGGATGTTGTATATGGCGGAGAAGTCAGCGATAAAGAAGTAAAAGATCTCAAAGTAGTAGCCTATGATGGAAATAGAGGCGCGATTTATGCAGAAGGAGCAGGAACAGATGTAACGGTAGACGGTGCATACATTTCCCTGCAAGGAGATGGAACAGGAATTGGTGGCCCTGCAAGTGGAGCATCTGCAAAATACAATGCTAAGCTTACCATTAAGAATGCTATCATTGATACGGTTGGAAGAACACGTTATTCAACAGCAGCAGAAGAAGGCGCTGTATTAAAGGTATATGATTCTGTAATCTGGTCACACGGAATTCCATTTGGAGAAGGCATTGAAAAGCCGACCGCATTGATGTCTACACCTCCAGGAGCATTAGAGATGGACGGAAATACCCGTACGCATTGTTCGATGTCTAATTCCTTGAGTTATTTCTACAACTCAAAGATTATCTGTGATGGTTGGGCAGCGCTGTCTACCGAATCTTCAGAAGGATTTGTATATCTTGAAGCAAATGATTGCGATATTGTATGTACAAAAGATGGTTATGGAGCATATGCCGATCCGGGTTGTCATGATTTCTTTAATGATTGTAATTTTGACATGGCTCGTATGGCAGCTATTATTGCAGGAAATTCCGATATGACATTTAACGATTGTAATTGTAATTGTGGAACCTATTTCGCACTTAGCCATTGCGTAAATGGTTGGCCGGAAGAAGTAGGTGAAATAACCGTAAATGGAGGAACCATTAAGTCAAAGAAGGAAGCATTTTTGATTAAGAGTCATAACTTTATTATGGATATGTGTGACGTAGATATCATGTCTGAATCCGGTGTTCTCGTACATACGATTGTGAATGATGACCCTTGTGCAACCAAGGCAGAAGACCCATATGGAGTCAATGTATTGATGACAGACATGGATGTTACAGGTGATCTTGTACATGAAGATACAACTCGTGAGATGTGGGTAGAGCTTAATAGCACTGTTCTTACAGGAGCAATTAAGAATGCAAATCTTACAATTGATGAAGGTAGTAAATGGATTGCGACAGGAGACTCTGACGTTGTATTTATGAATGATATTTCTCCTGCACAGATTGATGCAAAAGAAGGCGTTACCATTCATGCAAAAGGAGCTGAGGCTTATGCTGCAGATCTTGCAAGTGGTGGAAAGCTTGTCGTAACAGTATAAATCAGTTGAGTCTTGACAATGATATATCTCCTTAAGAAAAAATTCCGGAAGCAAGTTGGGCTTCCGGGATTTTTTTGTTTTTCAAAATAGAGTATACTGTAGCTATACAAGGAGGGCTATGATGAAGGCAATAATAGCGGTTGCGCAGATAGATTCCGGCGCAGATATACAACAAAATATCAGTAAAATGTGTGCCATGACAAAAGAAGCTAAGCAAAATGGTGCCGATTTGATTCTATTTCCGGAACATGCGGATGATTTAGGAACAGGAATGCGAAAAAGGGCGCAAGGACTTGATGGCAAGCTGATTGAAACCATGGCAAAATGTGCTGCCGAGCATGAAATCTATCTGCATCTTGGAAGCTTTGCGCAAAAGAGTGATTGTGACAAGCCATACAATACAAGTGTATTATTTGACCGCAGAGGAAATGTGATAGCATCCTATCAAAAAACACATTTATTCGAAGTGGATATGAAAGGAAAAACCAGCGTAAAAGAATCGGATACGGTAAGCGCGGGCAATGAAATCGTGGTTGTGGATACCGATTTTGCCAGGATTGGAATGGCAATCTGTTATGACCTTCGGTTCCCGCAATTATTTTATAAAATGGCAAAACAGGGTGCACAAATAATCTGCCTGCCGGCTAATTTTACCTATGATACAGGGAAGGCACATTGGGAGATTTTGTTGCGGGCAAGAGCAATTGAAACAACCTGTTATATTGCAGCTGCCGATCAAATTGGTCAAAAGCCGGAGTTTAGAGCATATGGACATTCTATGATAATAGATCCATGGGGAGATAAACTTGCCGAGGCAACAGATGAGGAAAGTATTATTTATGCGGAATATGATACAGACAGGATGAGAGAGATTCGAAGTTCAATGCCATCGCTTGATAATGCGAGAGAAGATCTTTAGAAAAAGGAGAACATAAAATGGTATATCAAGAACAATATATAGAATGGATGAAACAATTGAAGGCAGATGATCCGCTGAAAGAAGAACTGATCAGGATTTGGGAGGATGAAAAAGAAAAAAAAGAGCGTTTTTATAAGGAGCTTTCTTTTGGGACGGCCGGTCTTCGGGGAAAAGTCGGAGCTGGAACCAATCGTATGAATGTATATACTGTGGGACGTGCCACGCAAGGAATTGCACAATATATTGGAGCACATGGAGAAGAAGCGAGAAAACGAGGCGTTGTAATCGCACATGACCCGCGGCATTTTTCAAGAGAATTCAGTGAACTTGTGGCTGGCATACTGGCAGCTAATGATATTGTGGCATACACATTTACGTCGCTTCGGCCAACACCGGAGCTTGCATATATGGTAACAAGATTAGAGGCAATTGCTGGAATTAATATTACGGCATCGCACAATCCAAAGGAATACAACGGATACAAGGTATATTGGGAAGACGGTTGCCAGGTACCTTCCAAAATCGCCGATGAAATGACCGGTTATATCAATAAGGTGGATCTGTTTCATGGGGTGAAGCATTGTGATTATGCACAAGGAATAAGAGAAGGTAAGATTATTGTTTTGGGAGAGGAATATGATGAAGAATATCTTAAGAAGATAGAATCGCTTGCTATTCATGAGAAAGAAGAGCTGGATCTTACCATCCCGCTGGTATATACACCGCTCAATGGTTGTGGATCTGTATTGTTTCGCCGGATGCTTGATGATCGGGGATTTGTGAATTATAAGATTGTTCCTGAGCAGGAGATGCCCGATCCGGACTTCACAACGGTGGGATATCCCAATCCTGAGGATGCAAAAGCATTTGCACTAAGTGAGAAATATGCGAAGCAGTTTGGAGCGGAAGTGATTATGGCAACCGATCCGGATGCAGACAGATTTGCGATAGAAATTCGAAATCACGATGGGCAGTACATACCACTTAATGGAAATCAGACCGGTTATCTTCTTGTGAATTATATCCTAGAAGGGCATAAAAGCGCAGGAACACTGCCGGTGAAAGGTGCAATGGTAAAGTCAATTGTCACGTCAACGCTTTCAACCGTTATGGCACAAGATTACGGGGTGGAGATGTTCGAGACTCTGACCGGATTTAAGAATATCTGCGGAAAGATTTCAATGCTTCATAAGATGGGATATACCTATCTTTTTGGCTATGAAGAATCTGTAGGATATGCAGCCTGCGAAGAAATCAGGGATAAGGATGGAATTTCGGCAGGGATGCTGATTGCAGAAGCAGCAGCTTATTATCGCAAGCATAATAAGACCTTGTGGGACGTGCTGATGGAGATTTATGAGCGCTATGGATATTATGCAGAAGATGAGCCGAACATTGTTTTGGAAGGAATTGCAGGAGCCGAGAGAATCGGAAGAATGATGGCCTGGTTTAGGGAAAACACCCCAAGTAAGGTTTGTGGCATAAAGGTGACAAAAGTGATTGATTACCAAAAAGGATATGAGGACCTAGAACCACATAATGCCATTCGGGTATTTTTGGAAAATGAATCCTGGTTTGCAATTCGTCCAAGTGGAACAGAGCCAAAGATTAAATTTTATTTTTATTCAAAGGCGGATAATGCTAAGGCTGCGAAGGAAATCAATCACCGTATTCAAGAAGAAATCTTTAAACTGATTAAATCTGTAGATTAGAAGGTAATATGGAGGGGTTACGATGGCTGTATTGGGTGGTATTATGGTGCCGCATCCACCACTGATTGTACCGGAAGTTGGAGGCGGAAAGGAACAGATTATTGAAAAGACAACACAGGCTTATAAGAAGGCAGCAGATTTTATAAGGGAACTAGAGCCTGAGACGATTGTTTTGATTTCGCCGCATACGATTATGTATTCGGATTATCTGCATATCTCGCCGGGATATCAAGCGAGTGGGAACCTTGCACAGTTTGGGGCACCGGATGTCAGCATGCAGGTAGAATATGATGCGGATTTGTCTAATCGTCTTTGCGAACTGGCAGAGGATGCTTTGATTCCGGCAGGATATGAGGGGGAACGAGATAAAAGCCTTGATCATGGAACGATGGTGCCGCTTTATTTTATCCGAAAGGTATATGCACAATTTCGGCTGGTTCGAATGGGAATTTCCGGTATTTCGTTATATGAACATTATCGAATGGGAATGCTGATTAGGCAGGCGGCGCAGGAGCTTGATAGAAGAGTTGCAATTGTAGCGAGTGGGGATTTGTCTCATAAGTTAAAAGCGTCGGGGCCTTATGGGTTTGATCCGTCAGGACCGGTCTATGATCAGAAAATCATGGAGGTTATGGGAAAGGCGGATTTTCGAAGTCTACTGGAATTTGATTCGAAATTATTAGAAAAGGCTGCAGAGTGCGGACATCGCTCCTTTGTTATTATGGGAGGAGCTTTTGACAAAATGTTGGTGGAGACGATACGTTATTCTCACGAAGATGTTACCGGTGTTGGATATGGCATCTGTACGTATCGAGTCAAAAAGGCAGATGATACGCGCAATTTTTTAGAGCAATATGACAAACACCGAAGGGAGAGGGTGCAACAAAAGATGCAGACAGAAGATGAGTATGTATCGTTGGCAAGAAGAACAGTTGAAAATTATATAGCAGGAGAAAAAAGGATTACGGTTCCGAGTGGACTTCCCTCTAGGATGTATGAGCAACGAGCCGGGGTGTTTGTTTCGATTCATAGTGCGGGGCAGCTTAGAGGTTGCATAGGAACTATTGCGCCGACAACGGATTCAGTTGCGGAAGAAATTATACAAAATGCAATCAGCGCTTCCACAAAAGATCCGCGGTTTTCTCCGATACGTGAGGATGAGCTTTTGGATCTTGAGTACTCGGTAGATGTATTGGGCGAAGCGCAGGATATTTCCTCACCGGATGAGCTGGATGTCAAAAAATATGGGGTAATCGTGACAAAGGGGTTAAAACGGGGGCTTTTGCTTCCGGACCTTGAAGGCGTAAAAACGGTGCAGCAACAGATTGCAATTGCAAAACAAAAGGCAGGTATTGGTGAGTTAGAGCGTAATGTACAATTACAACGTTTTGAAGTTGTTAGACATCATTAGGGGAAGAAGATGGATAGGTTAAATCATAAGACGATAGCTGTTTGCCCGGTATGCTTTCGACATTGCAGATTAAGAGAAGGGCAGGTCGGCTTTTGTCATGCAAGAAGATGTAAAGAAGGACAGGTTATTGCAGATAATTATGGCAAGATTACTGCGCTTGCGCTAGATCCAATTGAGAAAAAACCATTAAACAGATTTTATCCGGGAAGCCGGATTGTTTCGGTGGGAAGTTATGGCTGTAATCTGGCATGCCCTTTTTGCCAAAATTATGAGATTTCATTTGCCAAAATGAAAGAACCAAAGGCAGTGAAAACCAAATCTCTTTCGCCTAAGATGCTTTTAGAGATTGCCAAAGAGCAAACGGTTCATGGAAATATAGGAGTCGCTTTTACGTATAATGAACCACTGGTATGGTATGAATATGTAAGAGATTGTGCTAAATTACTCAAAGAAGAGAATCTGAAAACGGTGCTGGTGACAAATGGAACCGCAACGTGCGAAGTATTAGAAGAATTACTTCCTTACATTGACGCTATGAATATTGACTTAAAAGGATTTCGCAAAGAATATTATGAATATGTTGGCGGTAATCTTGCGCAGACAATGAAATTTATAGAACGAGCGGTAACACAATGTCATGTAGAATTAACAACTTTAATTGTGCCCGGAAAAAACGATTCGGAAACTGAAATGCGGGAAATGACAAAATGGATATCGACTCTTCCGTCAGGAAATGAAATTCCCTATCATATTTCAAGGTATTTTCCAAGGCATAAAGAAACTACGCCGCCAACGTTAGTGGAAACTATTTATAAACTGACAGAAATAGCAAAAGAGAGACTTATTTATGTGTATAATGGAAATTGTTAAATAATATTGTCGTAGGTATAATATTGCTATATAATAACGTATAATAAATGAACAGCATAAAAAAGGGGGATAATATGACAACCATTATTATAACGGCAGAGGTTGTTAGTGCTTTGTTCTTGGTAATTATATTGATGGGCAGCTATTTGGGGAGAGGTGAATCTAGTTCTAAGAAAAGAACAAGTTATTTTCAGCATATGGCAATCTGGACAATTGTTTCACTACTTACAGATGCGATTAGTTATGCTTTGGAAGGAAAAAGCGTTCCGGATGGAATCATATTTGGCTTTACTTTGGTCGCGTTTCTTTTGCTTAATGTATTAATTTGGATATTTGCAAGATATGCTTCAGCGATTATTACAGAGAAGGGACATTTGTTTTTAAATTTCGATCTGGTGATATTGGGACTGTGCATTGCGGATGTGGTATTTGAGATTGTTGCATCCTTTGCAGGAAAGCTTTTTTTCGTGCAAGATCATAAAGTAGTATATGGTTCGTGGCAGGGACTGTTTCTGGTATTTCCTATTGTCTGTGTTGTGATTATTTTGGGAACACTAATATATCACAATAAGGCAATCGGGAAAAAGAGCTGTATGGTGTTATGTTCTTATATGATATGGCCCTTTTTGGCCTTGTTTGTGGAGCATTTTATATTAGGGTTTGATGTTACTTATGTAGGAATATCGCTGTCTGTTATGATGGTTCATGTCTTTATGCAGGACAATATTATAACTGAAATCAAGATGCGAGAAGAAATTCTTACGGAGGTATCGGCAATGGATACCTTGACAGGTCTTTATAATAGAAGAAGTTATGAGAAGTTCCTAAAAGCAATGGATTCAGAACTTGAAGTAGGAGTTATTTTTTGTGACATTAATGGTCTAAAGTATGCCAATGATAACTATGGACACGAGGCAGGAGATCGGTTGATTTGTAGTTTTGCCGAAGTGTTGAAAGAGCGATTTGAGGCGCAGGGAATCTTTCGAATATCGGGAGATGAATTTGTGATTTTTTCCTTATCTACGGTTAAGCGTAAGTTCGATGACGATGTGAGACGATTAAAGGCAGATGTTGTGCAACATGATGGAATCGCATCAATTGGATGGGCGTATGGTTCGAGCGATCAGATTGAAGATTTGATTAAGGCTTCGGAAAGGATTATGTACCAGGATAAAGAACAATACTATAGAACAAGGCGTATCAGCAAAAGACGATAGGCGTTTCGAGATGAAAAATATAAGTTATAATGGGAGAAGATGTGGGGATGACATCTTCTCCTTTTTTTCATGGTAAGGTATAATAAAGCCTGTGAAAGATAGAGGTATTAAGAGTGTATAAGTATAGTATTGATTCGGAAAATAAGGCGTTGATAACAGGATATAGCGGAAGGGAAAAGAATATAGTGATTCCTTCCATGCTTGATGGACATCCGGTGATTGGCATTATGGAAAGTGCTTTTTGGGGGGCGGATGAACTTGAGCAGGTGGTGATGCCGCCGAGTATTAGGAGTCTTTGTCGGCGCGCATTTCGGGAATGCGCTCATTTGCAAAGGGTTGAGTTCTCGGAAAACATAACAAATCTGCCGGCTAATACATTTACAGAATGTTATATGCTTAGAGAATTAAAGCTTCCGAATTGTTTGAGTAGCTGTGATCACGCGGCATTTGAAGATTCGCCGATTTCAAGAATCGAAATTGGAAGCTTAGTTACACAGGTGGCTTTGGAATTGTTGCTGGCAAATGCTTCTACGCTTGAAGAGATTGTCGTAGAAGAAGGGAATAACGTGTATTGCACAGATGATAGTGCCTTGTATGAAGAAAGAACGCAAGAAAAGGTACTTTTGTTTTGTTATGCACAAAAATACAGAAGGACAAGCGGGTATGAGAAAGCGACATATAGCATTTTGGACGGGACAGCCAAGATTGCAAAAGAAGCATTTAAAAACTGTTACAATTTGACACAGGTTATCTTGCCACAGTCTTTAAAGAACATTGGGGAGTATGCATTTAAAGGGACTGCAATTGAGACATTTTTCTTGCCGTCTAACGTCGAAGAAGTGGAAACAGAAGCATTTTTGACGGGGAGTGTCTTTTTGAAAAAAAGAAGAATGCTGAAACAAATCTTAGTGGCAATGGATAATCCGTTCTATAAAGCGAAAGATGATTTTTTGTTGCGCGTAAGAGAGGATGGAACCTATGCGATAGCAGTTTACTTTGGAGATGAAATGGAGGTAGTGATACCGGAGGGAATAAAAGAAATCATGGATGGCGCATTTGTAAAAAGCAATCTTCGCAAAATAACAATACCAACATGCGTGGAAATGATAGGGAAGCATGCATTTGATGGTTGTAAGAAACTAGTGCTGGTCAATATGAATGATAAGACCTGGTATATTCCAAAGACAACTAGAGGGATGGACTACATCGTTTCCGAGGTTCGAGAGGAATATATCTTATGTATCAAGATATGTGAAGATGGACATAGATTTGATGAAGAACGCTATGATGCTTTGTTTGAGAGTCTAGAGCTTGTAACGGACAGAGTGCTTGTAGCGGTGAATCGCCTAAAGACGGGGGAAGGCATCAAGGACGCAGTGAAACGGAAATATCTTCAGTACCTAAAGGAGCATGCCTGGCAAAGCGTTGTGACGGTTGCAGATTATGATGAGTTAAAAGGTCTGGATCTGCTGGCGGATTTTGGCATAATCGGACTACATAATGTTGATGAATGGATCGCTTTGGCAAATAAAGAAAAAAAGTCGGCACTGCAAAGCTATCTGATGGAACTTAAGAATACCCGATATGGATGTATTCAGACAGATTACGAATTATAGGAGAAAAGATGCATGAAGACACTTGTGCAGGCGCAGCAGCTTGCAATTAAGATTTTGAATAATTCAAGAAATGAGCTTATGCTTACCTTTCGATTCTTGGATCTTGCTCTTGGCAAATTAAAATATCTTCATGGAATGTATGAAGGAATCGGCACGGATGGAAGATATTTGTATTACGAACCGCAGGAAGTATTTCGGGTTTATAAAGAAAGTAGCAGCAGATGTAATCATCTTTTTCTACATATGGTTTTGCATTGTATTTTCTATCATCCGTTTGTGAAAGAAGATACTAAGCCGGATTTGTGGAATCTTGCTTGTGATATTGCGGTAGAAGGAATTATCAGTGAACTTTCTTTGTCTCAATTGGAAGTGGATGGAGAAGAGGAAATACGAGGCAAGCTGGAGTCTTTAAAAGAGCGTTATGGAACATTGACGGCTGGGCGTTTGTATCGCCAATTCGTAACAAAAGGATTGGCACTAGAAGAATATGAGAGATTAAGAATGCTGTTTGAGTTTGATTCGCATGAGTCGTGGTATGGTTCAAAGTCCCAAAACTCACAGCAGGAAAAAACGCAATCTAAGGAGCAGAGCCGAGAAGAACTTTTTGAGGATTGGCAGCAAATCAGTGAGCGGGTGAAGGTAGATATGGAAACGGTCTCGAAAGAATGGAGTGACCGGTCAGACAATCTTGTCCGAAATATGAATGAGGTTCACAAAGAACATTATGATTATGAACAGTTTTTAAAAAAGTTTGCCGTGATGGTGGAGGAGATGAAGGTCAGCCAGGAGGAATTTGATTATATCTTTTATACCTACGGAATGGAACTTTATGAAGATGTACCGCTGATTGAACCCCTAGAGTATAGTGAAAACAAGAAGATTACAGAGTTTGTCATTGCAATTGACACCTCCGGTTCGGTAGAGGGGGAACTGGTAAAGCGCTTTGTTACAAAGACTTATAATATCTTATCACAGCAATCAAATTTTCATCGCAAAGTGAATATACATATTATTCAGTGTGATGCCAAAATACAGCGGGATGATAAGATTACATCGGATGAAGAATTTGAACATTACATAGAGGGGCTTTTGCTACAAGGATTTGGTGGGACAGATTTTAGACCGGTTTTTGCCTATGTGGATGAGCTGATTGCAACAGGAGAACTTACGAATCTCAAAGGAATGATATATTTTACAGATGGGAAAGGTGTTTATCCCAAGACAAAGCCGCGTTATGATACGGCATTTGTATTTGTCGATGATACGGCACAAGCACCTAAGGTGCCGGTTTGGGCTATGAAAGTGGTGCTTACGCCGCAAGAAATACGGGAAGGATCAAAATATGAACATTAAAGAAGCAAAAGAACAGATTAAGAATGCCATTTTAGCATATATAACAAAGGATGAATTTGGACAATATAAGATTCCCATAGAACGGCAAAGACCAGTATTTTTGATTGGAGCACCGGGAATTGGAAAGACCGCGGTTATGGAACAAATTGCACAGGAGATGAACCTGGGGCTGGTGTCTTATTCGATGACCCATCATACAAGGCAGAGTGCTCTGGGATTGCCATTTATAAAGAAAGAAGAATATGAAGGGCAGGAATATCGAATCTCGGAGTATACGATGAGTGAAATTCTAGCCTCTGTTTATAAACTAAAGAAAGAGACGGGTTACGAAGAAGGCATTTTGTTTTTGGACGAAATAAACTGTGTGTCAGAGACGCTTGCGCCCTCTATGTTGCAGTTTCTTCAGTATAAGACGTTTGGGACACATCATTTGCCACAGGGATGGATTGTCGTAACGGCCGGCAATCCGCCTGAATATAATCGTTCGGTTCGAGAATATGATATTGTAACATGGGATCGATTAAAAAGAATTGATGTAGAACCTGACTTTGATGCCTGGAAAGAATATGCTTATAAAAAGGGCATCCATGGGGCAATTATGTCTTTTTTGGAAATCAAAAAGCAGTTTTTTTATGTGGTAGAAGTAACGGCGGAGAAAAAAGAATTTGTGACCGCGCGAGGCTGGGAAGATTTATCAGAGATGATGAAGCTTTATGAGGAAAATGCGATTGACATTGACTTAAAATTGATGGAGCAATATATTCAAAATCCACAGATTGCAAAAGAGTTTTCCATATATTATGACTTATATCGGAAGTATCAAAGTGATTATCAGATACAGGATATTCTGGCAGGATGCGAAGGAGAGGACATTCGAACAAGAGCTGCCAGGGCTGCTTTGGATGAGAGACTGTCGCTTTTAGGATTGCTTCTTGATACCGTTGATCAGTCCATGAAGGAGTTCATGATAAAAGACGCAGCCATCTTAGAGAATCTGCGTATCTTGAAGTTTATTAAGGCCAATTTGTCTACAGAATTTACTTCTTATACGGAAATACTTGGCAATTATATAAAAGAAGAAGATAAGAAATTGTCAATCGGGAAAAGAGCCGGTTCGTTATCGAAGGAAGCAGAATATGCCGGACTATATACGGTGCAATTTTTAGAGAAGATGCAAGCTGAGCTGAAAGCGAGAAGGGTTTCTAACAATAAAGAAGCATTTGCATATATCAAGTCATCTTATGATCAAGAGGTCGAAGAGCACAAGATAAAGATTAATAGGATAAAAGACAATCTTACACATCTTTTTGCATTTGTGGAAAAGGTATACGGACGCGACCATGAGATGCTGATTGTAGTAAGCGAGCTTACGGTTCGATATTATTGCTCACAGTTCATTTCAAAATGTGGATGCGAGGAGTATTTTAAAAATAATGATGAACTGATGTTTTATGAAAAAAGGCAGCAGCTTTTAGAACAGATTGATGAGCTTGGACAGTAAGGAATGATTCGAATGAAGTATGATTTTACAACAATTTTAGAACGAAAAGGACATGATGCGATTGCTTATGATGGGGTCGGGAAAAATAAGTGGGGCATTGAGCCAAAACCTCCAAAGGATGGTTATGAATTTATTCCGATGTGGGTGGCCGATATGTGCTTTGCCACAGCTCCCTCGGTTGTTTCGGCAATGAAAAGAAGGCTTGAGCATCCCACTTTTGGTTATTTTGAGGCATCTAAAGAATATTATGAAGCTATTATAAAGTGGCATAAAAGCCGGTATGGGATTGCGGATCTTAGTGCTTTGGAAATTGGTTATGAAAATGGAATGCATGGGCTTATCAACTCAGTGATTGAGGCATTTTCGAAAAAAGGGGATGCAATTTTGCTTCATTCACCATATTATGTTGCGTTTTTGGGAGATATTAAGCATAAACAACGAAAGTGTGTGTGTTCACAGCTTTACCAGGATGAGGCGGGAATTTATCGGATGGACTATAAGGATATGGACCGTAAGATAAAGGAGCATAACATTCATCTGGCAATTTTGTGTTCTCCGCATAATCCGACAGGACGAGTATGGACGAAGGAAGAGCTCGAACAAGCTATGCAGGTGTTTGAGAAGAATGATTGTTATGTCATATCGGATGAAATCTGGGCAGATATTATATATAAAGGGAGTCGTCACATCCCAACCCAGAGTGTTAATGCATGGGCAAAAGAACATGTAATTGCGGGCTATGCACCAAGTAAGACCTTTAACATGGCCGGACTGATAGGAAGTTATCATGTGATTTATAATGAAACATTGAGAAATCAGCTTAGGCGTTATGAAGCATCTCTTTCGTATAATGAGATGAATGTTATGAGTATGCATGCTTTGATTGGCGCATATTCAACAGAAGGAGAGAAGTGGCGACAAGAATTGCTGGAGGTTTTAGAAGAGAATTGCCGGTATGCGTATGATTTTGTTCAAATGAATCTAAAGGGTGTTAAGACTAAGATGCCGCAAGGAACTTATATGCTGTTTCTAGATTGTACAGAGTATTGTATAGGTTCAGGCAAAACCTTAGATCAGGTCATTTGTGACGGATGGGAAGTTGGAATTGGCTGGGAAGATGGAAGATTGTTTGGGGGAGCGTGTCACATTCGCTTGAATCTGGCACTGCCACATGCGCTGGAAGTGGAAGCATTTAATAGGATGAGAGAACTGGTATTTGTATGAAAAGAAGAAAGAAGATTATCAGACAGGTTTTAAAAAATACGGGTGTAGTTAAGATATTTGTTGTATTTTTGATTGTGTTTTTCTTGCTTGCATTTGTGTTGTATTTGCTAGAGGCAGATATGGATACATATGGAGATTCGTTGTGGTTTTGTTTTTCTGTGGTTACCACAATCGGTCTTGGAGATTTTGTGGCACAGACAGCAATCGGAAGAGTATTAACCGTTGTGTTGTCCGCATACTCCATTGTTATTATTGCGCTGATTACGGCGGTGATTACCAATTATTATATTGAGGCAATTCGGCTAAGGAGAAATGAGAGCATTGCAGAATTTGTTGATGATTTGCAGCATCTTGATCAGCTTTCCCAAGAAGAACTTCGTGAAATTTCAAAAAAAGTCAGCGAATGGGATAGAAAAAGAAAATAAGTACGGTTTTGTTTGGTATTGTTGAGAATTGCAAGAATATGTGATAGATTAATATTTGATGCGACTGGAAAAATAGGAATCGGAGGGGTTATTTATGAGAGATCATTCGAATCACCGACAGGTGAATAAACAAGAAGCAGTGCGAATTATTACAGAAAATTGTAGATTCACGCCAGAAAGTGAGTCAGTACCTATACAAGAAGCAATTGGAAGAATTCTTGCACAGGATGTCTGTGCAAACTGGGATAATCCCAATACGCTGACTTGCAGGATGGATTCTGTGGCGGTGCATTGGGCGGATTTTGAACATGGGATGCCGGATACGTCTGATTGGGTGCGCGGCAAGCAGTGGGAATTTGCCAATACCGGCGTTGCAATGCCACAAGGATTTGATACGGCAATCGTTGTTGAGCATGTTGTATTTTCGGAAAATGATACTAAGATTTCATTCGATGCGCTTCCATCCGGAAAGTATGCAGGAACCTCTGCGGCGGGAAGCAAGATGAAAAAGGGCGATCTGTTAGTGGAAAAAGGGACCAAAATTACGCCGCTTATTGCAGCGCATATTGTAAGCGGTAATCATACTCATGTGCAGGTCGTAAAAAAGCCAAAGGTATTATTTATGCCGACCGGTAATGAACTGGTGCCGGTGGGAGGCGAGATTCCAAAAGGAAAAAATATTGAAAGCAATTCCTATATGATTGCCGCTAAGATTGAGCAGTGGGGCGGAGAACCAATGGTTGCCGACATTGTACCGGATACAAAAGAAGCATTAAAGAAAGCGCTTCATGATGCAGCAGCTAGAGCCGACATTATAGTTTTGAATGCCGGATCTTCTAAGGGAAATGATGATTGGGGAATCGAGATGCTAGAAGAAGAAGGTACCATCTTTTATCATCAGACGAACCATGGACCGGGCCATCACAGCTCATTTGGAATCTTGGATGAAACACCGGTAGTGGGTATTTCAGGTCCGCCAGCCGGAGCCGCATTTACCACAGATTATTATCTGTATCCGGCAATGATGGTCTATTTTGGAAAGAATCCAATGCTTTCTAAAATCAAGGTAAGATTAGGACAAGAGCTTGGTGGTATGAAGAAACATCAAAAACCAGCAGGTGACAGTGCAAAAGCAAAAGGAGAGGATAGGCCGATGGAAGGCGGTGAATTTTATTCTGTCAAACAACTGATTTTAAGACAGGGTGAAGATGGCGTGATAGAGGCTTATCCGACCAAGACAATGAGACCGGGAGCGGTGGAAGCAGAAGGTGCCGATGCGTATTATCTGATGCCAACCTGGGAAGGGCAAAGACCTCCACAAAAAGGAGATATGATAGAAGTTGAATTAAGGCCATAGATGGAGAAATGGATGGAAAGAAAAGCCGCGCGGTAAAAATGACCGGGCGGCTTTTATGCACCTGTGAAAATACATTTCAATTATTATCATATATGGTATAATTTTATAAGAAAAATTTCAGATAATGGAGAATTTATTTTATGTCACAAAGAACAGATATTAAGAAGATATTGATTATTGGTTCAGGACCGATTGTAATCGGTCAGGCATGTGAGTTTGATTATTCCGGAACTCAAGCGTGTAAAGCACTAAAAAGTCTAGGCTATGAGATTGTGCTGGTTAATTCTAATCCGGCGACAATTATGACGGATCCGGAGATGGCGGATATTACATATATTGAACCTTTGAATGTGAAACGGTTAGAACAAATTATTGCCAAGGAACGTCCGGATGCATTATTACCAAATCTTGGTGGTCAGTCTGGATTAAATCTTTGTTCGGAATTGTACAAGGAAGGAATCCTGGATAAATATGCTGTGAAGGTAATTGGAGTTCAGGTAGATGCGATAGAGCGTGGTGAAGATCGAATTGAATTCAAGGATACCATGAATAAACTCGGTGTTGAGATGGCACGAAGCGAGGTTGCATATAGTGTGGAAGAAGCACTTGAGATAGCAGATGAACTTGGATATCCGGTGGTGTTAAGACCGGCTTATACCATGGGTGGAGCAGGCGGTGGTCTTGTATATAACAAAGAAGAATTAAAGACCGTTTGCCAAAGAGGACTTCAAGCGAGTCTGATTGGACAGGTGCTTGTAGAAGAGTCGATTCTCGGATGGGAAGAGTTAGAATTGGAAGTTGTCCGCGACAAGGATAATAACATGATAACCATCTGTTTTATTGAAAATGTAGATCCGGTTGGAATGCATACCGGAGATTCTTTTTGTACAGCTCCATTTTTGACAATCGATGATGAGCTTGCGCAGGAATTGCAACGTCAGGCTTATAAAATCGTAGAGCATATCGGAGTTATCGGAGGCACCAATGTGCAATTCGCACATGATCCGGTGTCCGGACGTGTGGTTGTGATTGAAATTAATCCAAGAACGTCACGTTCTTCTGCACTTGCTTCTAAAGCAACCGGATTTCCAATTGCACTGGTATCTGCAAAACTTGCAACCGGACTGACACTTGCAGAGCTGCCATGTGGAAAGTATGGAACACTTGATAAATATGTGCCGGATGGAGATTACGTTGTTGTTAAATTTGCAAGATGGGCTTTTGAGAAGTTTAAAGGCGTAGAAGACAAGCTTGGTACTCAGATGAGAGCAGTCGGCGAAGTTATGAGTATCGGTAAGAATTATAAAGAAGCATTTCAAAAGGCAATTCGTTCCTTAGAAAAAGATCGTTATGGTTTGGGATTTGTTAAGAATTTTCATGAGATGACGAAAGATGAGCTGCTTAAGGCGCTGATTACACCTTCAAGTGAAAGACATTTTCAGATGTATGAAGCACTTCGAAAAGGTGCAACCGTAGATGAGATTTTTGAGATTACAAAGGTTAAGAAGTATTTCATTGAACAGATGAAAGAACTGGTAGACGAAGAAGAAGAGCTGCTCCAACATAAAGGAGATGTGCCGGCGGATGAAGTGCTGATTCAGGCGAAAAAAGACGGATTCTCTGATAAATACCTTGCACAGATTCTAGAGATTTCTGAAGATGAGATTCGCAATAAGAGAAAAGCTCTTGGTGTAAGCGAGACATGGGACGGCGTTCACGTAAGTGGAACACCGGACAGTTCTTACTATTATTCAACTTATAATGCACCGGACAACAATCCGGTGAATAACGGAAAGCAAAAAATTATGATTCTCGGCGGAGGCCCGAATCGAATCGGACAGGGTATAGAATTTGACTATTGTTGTGTACATGCGGCGCAGTCATTAAAGAAACTTGGATTTGAAACCATCATTGTTAACTGTAATCCGGAGACCGTTTCAACAGATTATGATACTTCCGATAAACTATATTTTGAGCCATTGACTTTAGAAGATGTACTTAGTATCTATGAAAAGGAGCAGCCGGTTGGTGTAATTGCGCAATTTGGTGGACAGACACCACTTAATCTTGCTGAAAGCTTGAAAGCGAATGGTGTCAAAATTCTTGGAACTTCACCGGAAGTAATTGCACTTGCGGAAGATCGCGATTTGTTCCGTGCCATGATGGATAAGCTTGAGATTCCGATGCCGGAAGCGGGTATGGCAACAACCGTAGAAGAAGCTTTGGATACGGCTCATAAGATTGGATATCCGGTTATGGTGCGACCATCCTTTGTTCTGGGTGGACGAGGCATGGAAGTCGTTTATGATGATGAGAGTTTAAGAGACTATATGGCTGCAGCCATCGGTGTAACACCGGATCGTCCAATCTTGATTGACCGGTTCTTAAATCATGCGATGGAATGTGAAGCGGATGCCATCTCTGATGGAACGACGGCTTATGTACCGGCGGTTATGGAGCATATTGAACTTGCGGGAATTCATTCCGGCGACTCTGCATGTATCATTCCGTCCAAGCATATTTCTGAGAAGAATCTTGAGACGATTAAGGAATATACGAGAAAGATTGCAGAAGAGATGCATGTAGTTGGTCTTATGAATATGCAATATGCAATTGAAAATGATAAAGTATATGTGATTGAAGCGAATCCGAGAGCTTCTCGAACAGTTCCGCTTGTATCAAAGGTATGTGGTATTCGTATGGTACCACTTGCAGTAGATATTATTACCTCTGAATTGACCGGAAGACCTTCACCTGTTAAGAATTTAGGAGATCGTAAGATTCCTTATTATGGGGTGAAAGAAGCGGTATTCCCATTTAATATGTTTCCGGAAGTGGATCCGATTTTGGGACCAGAGATGCGATCGACAGGTGAAGTCCTTGGCATTTCCAAGACAAATGGAGAAGCGTATTTTAAGGCACAAGAGGGTGCCAAGGCAGAGCTTCCGTTAGAAGGAGTTGCTTTGATTTCGGTGAACAAGAAGGATAAACCGGAAGCACCGGAAGTTGCAAGATTGCTGTATGAGACCGGATTTAAGATTCTTGCAACAGGTGAGACTTGTGATTTGATTCAAAAAGAAGGTGTTCCTTGTGAAAAAGTGAAAAAACTTTATGAAGGAAGACCGAATATTATGGATATGATAACAAATGGTGAGATTGATTTTATTGTCAATACACCAAGCGGAAAAGATGCTGTACATGATGACAGTTATCTTCGTAAGACTGCGATTAAGGCACGTGTTCCATATATTACAACGATGACAGGAGCAAAAGCGGCAGCAGAAGGAATTAAGTATGTCAAGGAACAGGGAGATGACGATATTATGTCACTTCAGGAATGGCATGCACAAATTAACGACTAAATAATTGAATAGAGGGAAGAACATCCTCTTTATACAAGGCTTTTGATTTGCTTTGTATAAGAGGATGTTTTTTTAGCTAATTAGCAGGAAAAAAATGTCAATTTTCTTAGAAATTATGACATTCATACATTTATGAAGTCTTGGTGCAGTATAATGGAAAGTGTATTAATACTTTTGGTGTAAGAGGAGACATCTATTATGAAAAAAATTTTTATTATTATATCTATGATTGTAATTGGAATCTGTGGGGTGACCGGTTGTCAGAATTATAAGATAGAACAAATAAATGCAACGGTATTAAGTTCGAATGAAGAGTCGGATGTGACGGTTGCTTCGGTGGATGACGTATTGGAAAATAAGGATCTTACGGTGATTGGAAATGCAGATTATGAATATGAACAATTAGAAGAAAAGTTAGGGGATATTTCTGTTACACAGGCAATTGTGGCAAATGAAAAGGCGCTTATGCTTTACCCCATCTTTGAGCAGCAGGATGAGGCGATTGATAATATAAAGGAAGATTGTGCAAAAATCTTAAATCAGTTGCAAGAATACTATGGATTGGAAGAGTTTTCTAAAGATTCATTAATGGAATATGAGAGTGTCTATAGTGCGCTACTTGATGAAGATGATTGTCCTGATTGGTATACAGAAACAAGTGAGACATATTGTGAGTTAGATATGTTTTTTGATATTTACAAAGATGAACAACTAAATGAAGAATTGATTGAGATGGCAATGAATGCAACTTCAGCAGAAGAACTACTTGAAAATGAGGATTTTCTAATGGAATTACCTAGTGATACGTTAGTGGGAGTTCAATAAGCATGCAAAGGTTTTTACATATGAATATCTATGTTGCAGTTATGGTAGCTGCCTTTTGGAGGATGTGAACCGATGGCTGGTATCAATTGAAAGAAGAAATAATCGTTGACATTGCATCTAATTCAGTTTAAGATAGTTAAAGCGACAAAGGAGTCGAAGTTTACGGCCGTTTTGTCGCTTTTTTTATACAAAATGATTTTTGTATTGGCGATGGAGTCAATCGGCAGTGAGCTGATTGGCTTCTTTTTTTATTACTGGAAGGGGAAACAGATGGTTAAATATGTATTTATTACAGGCGGTGTTGTATCCGGCCTTGGAAAAGGAATTACAGCAGCGTCGCTAGGAAGATTGTTAAAAGCAAGAGGTTACCATGTAACCATGCAAAAGTTTGATCCGTATATTAATATGGATCCGGGCACGATGAATCCGATTCAGCACGGAGAAGTGTTCGTAACTGATGACGGCACAGAAACAGATCTTGATCTTGGACATTATGAAAGATTTATCAACGAAAATCTGAATAAGAATTCCAATGTGACAACCGGCAAGGTTTACTGGTCTGTTTTGAATAAAGAACGTCACGGAGACTATGGCGGAGGAACTGTGCAGGTTATTCCGCATATTACAAATGAAATTAAAGACAGAATTCACAAAGAGCAGCCTGGCGATCCGGATACGATTTCGATTATTGAAATCGGAGGAACCGTCGGAGATATCGAAAGTCAGCCGTTTTTGGAGTCAATCAGACAGTTTCAGGCAGAAGTGGGACGGGAAAATGCAATCCTGGTTCACGTAACCCTGATTCCGTATCTGAAGGCATCCGGAGAGATGAAGACAAAACCGACACAGATGAGTGTTAAGAGCCTTCAAAGTATGGGAATCTGGCCGGACATCTTGGTGTGTCGTTCCGATTATCCGGTGGACGATCATATGCGGGAGAAGATTGCTCTGTTTTGTAATGTCAAAAAAGAACATATCTTACAGAATCTAGATGCAAAATCATTATACGAAGTCCCACTTATGATGGAAAAAGAACATCTTGCACAGGCAGTATGTGAATGTTTGAAAATTGATTGTCCAGAGCCGGATCTTAAAGAGTGGACCAAGATGGTTGAAGTATTTCAAAATCCGAAGAGCCATGTAGAAATAGGTCTGGTTGGAAAATATGTAGAGCTTCACGATGCTTATCTTAGTGTTGCAGAAGCACTTAGTCATGGAGGCATTGCAAATCATGCATCTGTGGAAATCAGATGGATTGATTCGGAAGAACTGACACCGGATAATCTGGAAGAATATTTGCATGATGTTGATGGTATATTGGTGCCGGGAGGATTTGGAATCCGCGGTATTGAAGGAAAGATTTTGGCGGCAGAGTATGCTCGCAAAAACAAGGTGCCATACCTTGGAATCTGCCTGGGAATGCAGCTTGCAATTATTGAATTTGCAAGAAATGTATGCGGGCTTAAAGAGGCTTCCAGTATAGAATTTGATGAAAATACATCTCATCCAATCATCAATTTTCTTCCGGGACAGGAGGATATTGAAGATATTGGAGGAACATTAAGACTTGGAGCATATCCATGTAAATTAAAAGATGGAACCCTGATTCGGTCCCTATACGAGCAGGAAAAAATTTCAGAAAGACATCGTCACAGATACGAAGTAAACAATGATTACAGAGAGGTCTTAGAACAAAATGGCATGGTTTTAGCCGGAGTATCACCGGATAATCGAATTGTCGAGATGATTGAACTTAAAGACCATCCTTTTTATGTCGGTATTCAGGCACATCCGGAATTCAAATCAAGACCGGATGCACCACACCCATTATTTGCAGGGCTCGTAAATGCTGCTCTGGATCGAAAGGAGAAACAAGTATGAACCAACAGATAAAGAATACGTTATACGATCAAAGTTTTGAGCATGATAACTGCGGGATTGGAGCAGTTACAAATATATATGGAAAGAAAAGTCATAGTGTAGTTGCGGATGCATTAAGTATCGTGGAAAACCTGGAGCATAGAGCAGGTAAAGATGCGGAAGGAAAGACCGGAGATGGTGTAGGAATTTTAACACAAATTCCGCATAAGTTTTTCAAAAAGGTCTGTACCAAAGAAGGCATAGCGATTGGTGGGGAAAGAGAATATGGAATCGGTATGTTTTTCTTTCCACAAAATGAAATGAAGCGTCGTCAGGCGATGAAGATGTTTGAGATTATTGTACAAAAAGAAAATCTTGAATTTCTTGGATGGAGAAAGGTTACGACCTATGAAACAGTACTTGGACCAAAGGCACTTGAAAGCTGTCCGGATATCTATCAGGCATTTATCAAACGACCGGCAGATGTAAAGACAGATCTCGATTTTGACAGAAGATTATACATCGTAAGACGCGTATTTGAACAAAGTAATGAAAGTACCTATGTACCTTCGTTGTCGTCTAGAACAATTGTATATAAGGGGATGTTTTTGGTAAGTCAGCTCCGTACGTTCTTTGCCGATCTGCAGGACGAAGATTATGTATCGGCAATAGCGCTTGTGCATTCAAGGTTTTCAACAAATACACAGCCAAGCTGGCTTCGTGCTCATCCGAACAGATTCATTGTTCATAATGGTGAGATTAATACCATAAAGGGAAATGTAGACAAGATGTGCGCAAGAGAAGAGACTCTTGAGATGAGTATTTTCTCAGATGAAGATCTCTCTAAGGTTCTTCCGATTATTTCAGCAGAAGGTTCTGATTCGGCAATGCTTGACAACGCACTGGAATTTATGATTATGGGCGGAATGGATCCGGCGCTTGCTGCGATGATTTTGATTCCGGAGCCTTGGGAGAATAATGATACGATTTCACAGGAAGAAAGAGATTTCTATCAGTATTATGCGACAATGATGGAACCATGGGATGGTCCTGCCGCCATTATGTTTTCAGATGGAGACGTGATGGGAGCCATTCTTGATAGAAACGGTCTTCGACCATCAAGATATTATCTGATGGATGATGGAAGATTGATCCTATCATCTGAGGTTGGCGTACTAGACTTAGATGAACGTCACATTCTTCGAAAGGAACGTTTGCATCCGGGAAAGATGCTGCTTGTAGATACGAAACAAGGAAAATTAATTGATGATACAGAATTAAAAGATCGTTATGCAAGAAGTAATCCATACGGTGAATGGTTAGATGCCAATTTGTATTCCCTTAAGGATTTAAAGCTGCCGAATGAGCAGGTTGTCTCTTATTCCAAAGAGGAATTGCAAAGACTGGAAAAAGCATTTGGCTATACCTATGAAGATTATAGAGATCAGATTTGCAAGATGGCATTAAATGGTAGTGAAAGTATAGGGGCAATGGGCGTGGATACGCCACTTGCCGTTCTTTCAAAGGAAAATCAGCCACTGTTTTATTATTTCAAGCAGTTATTTGCGCAGGTTACGAATCCGCCAATTGATGCAGTCAGGGAAAAGATTGTAACAGCAACTACTGTATATGTTGGTAAAAATGGTAATCTACTTGCTGAAAAACCGGAGAACTGCCATGTTCTCAAGATACAAAATCCGATTCTGTCCGATCTTGATATGATGAAGATTACACATCTTGATAAGCCGGGACTTAAAGTTGAGAAGATTTCCATGCTCTATTACAAGAGTACGCCGCTTGACAGAGCAATTGAGCATTTGTTCGTGGAAGTGGATCGTGCATACAAAAATGGCGCCAATATTTTGGTGTTGTCAGATCGCGGTGTCGATGAAAATCACGTGGCAATTCCATCTCTTTTGTGTGTTGCAGCAGTACATAACTACCTTGTTAAGACTAAGAAATGTATGGCGATGTCACTGATTTTAGAAACGGCAGAGCCAAGAGGTGTGCATCATTTTGCAACATTGCTTGGTTATGGTGCAAGTGCAGTGAATCCATATCTGGCACATGCATCAATTAAGCAATTGATTGAAGAAAAACTATTGGACAAGGATTATTATGCAGCGGTATCGGATTATGATAAAGCAATCCTGTCAGGTATTGTAAAGATTGCATCTAAGATGGGAATTTCCACGATTCAGTCATACCAGGGAAGTAGAATCTTTGAGGCAGTTGGAATTGATCAAAGCCTTATTGATAAATATTTTCCGGGTACAGTATCTAGAATTGGTGGTATCAAATTAGAGAACCTTGCAGCAACCGTTGACAGACAGCATTCAAGAGCATTTGATCCGCTTGGACTTTCTACGGATCTTACAATCGCTTCGGTTGGACGTCATAAGCTTCGTTCAAATGGAGAGCTTCATCGTTATAATCCGCAGACCATTCATATGCTTCAACTTTCAACAAGAGAAGGAAGTTATGAGAAATTTAAAGAATATACGAAGATGGTAGACAGTGAGCAGTCCGGCTATCTAAGAAGTTTGATGGAGTTTCGATATCCGGAAAAGGGAATCAGTATAGAGGAAGTAGAACCTGCTAGTGAAATCGTAAAGCGATTTAAGACAGGAGCAATGTCCTATGGTTCTATTTCCGAGGAAGCACATGAAACACTTGCGATTGCGATGAATCATCTTCATGGAAAGAGCAATTCCGGAGAGGGTGGAGAAAGCGATGAACGTCTTGCCAGCGCCGGAAGCAAGAATGATCGAAGTTCTGCAATCAAACAGGTAGCCAGTGGACGATTCGGAGTTACCAGCAAATATCTGATTAGCGCACAGGAAATACAAATCAAGCTCGCACAAGGAGCAAAGCCGGGTGAAGGTGGTCATCTTCCGGGAAAGAAGGTCTATCCTTGGGTTGCCAAGACAAGACATTCTACGCCGGGAGTAAGTCTCATATCACCACCACCTCATCATGATATTTATTCGATTGAGGATTTGGCACAGCTTATTTATGATTTGAAAAATGCGAATAAGGAGGCCAGAATTTCTGTAAAGCTTGTATCCGAGACAGGTGTAGGTACGATTGCAGCCGGCGTTGCGAAAGCAGGAGCAGGATGTATCTTGATTTCCGGTTATGACGGTGGAACAGGAGCAGCCCCTTTAAGTTCGATTCATAACGCAGGACTTCCATGGGAACTTGGACTTGCAGAAACACATCAGACCTTACTGCAAAATGGACTTCGCGGAAAGGTTACCATCGAAACTGACGGTAAGCTGATGAGCGGAAGAGATGTGGCAATTGCTGCAATCCTTGGTGCGGAAGAATTTGGATTTGCAACGGCTCCGCTTGTAACAATCGGATGTGTTATGATGCGTCTTTGTAATCAGGATACCTGCCCATATGGTGTGGCAACACAAAATCCTGAGCTTCGTAAGAAATTTGCAGGTAAGCCGGAATACGTGGAGAATTTCATGCTCTTTGTTGCCGAAGAATTACGTGAATATATGGCACGTCTTGGTGTAAAGACGGTAGATGAACTGGTCGGTCGTACCGATTTGATCTGCAAAAAAGAGTACACAGATGGCATTGAATCACAGATTGACCTTAGTAAGATTATCGATCATCAGGCATATGAGCCATGTAACCAGAATGAAAAATCGTTATATGACTTTGAATTGTCATCTAAGAAAGACCAGATGCTGATGGATCAGGATAAATCCTTTATGAGTGCTATTAAGAACGGAAAAGAAAAGACGGTTGAAGTAGAACTTACGAATATCGACAGAGCATTTGGTACGCTGATTGGAGCTGAGATTACAAGAAATCATGCAGAAGGCTTAAGCGACGATACGATTACGATTAACTGTAAGGGCGCCGGTGGACAAAGCTTTGGTGCATTTATTCCGTCCGGTCTTACTTTAAATCTCACCGGAGACAGTAACGATTACTTTGGTAAAGGCTTATCCGGCGGTAAACTCATCTTAAAGGCACCAAAAGAAGCGGCTTATGATGCAGAGAATAATATTATTGTCGGAAATGTTGCGTTATACGGCGCAACCAGCGGAGAAGCTTATATTGCCGGTATGGCAGGAGAGCGTTTCTGCGTTCGTAATTCCGGTGTGAAGACAGTTGTAGAAGGCGTTGGTGAGCACGGATGCGAATACATGACAGGTGGGCTTGCCGTAATCCTTGGAAAAACCGGGAAAAACTTTGCCGCAGGTATGAGCGGTGGTGTCGCTTATGTACTCGATGAAGACAATCATCTGTATCGTAACCTGAATAAGGAAATGGTACTCATGGAGAAATTCGAGAATAAGAACGATAAAGATGAACTTAAAACGATGCTCGAAAATCATTATAAATATACGAATTCTACTAAGGCAAAAGAAATCCTCGATGATTTTGAGAATTACCTTCCGAAGTTTAAGAAAATCATTCCTGCAGATTATAAGAAGATGATCCAGATGACTGCTGACTTTATGGAGCAGGGAATGAGTACGGAAAAAGCACAGATTGAGGCCTTTTATGCAAGCCTTGAGAAATACGCGTAAGGGAGGTAGATAAGATGAGTAATATTGTAAATGTAGAAGAACGAATCAAGAATTTTGACGAATTTCATCTGACGGCATCTTATGAACAGCAAAGCTGTGATGCCTCTAGATGTATGGAGTGTGGTGTGCCGTTTTGCCAAGCCGGAATGATGATTTCCGGTATGGCGTCCGGTTGTCCGCTTCATAACTTAGTACCGGAGACGAACGAACTTGTCAGCATGGGTAACTATGAGCAGGCATACCTGCGTCTTAGTAAGACACATAGCTTCCCGGAATTTACTTCCAGAGTGTGTCCGGCTTTATGTGAAGCGGCATGTACGCAGGGAAATTGCACAGGAGAGCCGGTTCCGACAAAGGAAAATGAAGCAGCTATCATTGATTATGCGTTTGAACAGAAACTGGTTACGGAAGAAGCTCCTAAGCTTCGCACAGGAAAGCGTGTGGCAATCATTGGAAGTGGTCCTTCGGGACTTGCCGCTGCGCAGCTGTTAAACCGTCGTGGCCATATGGTAACCGTTTATGAAAGAAGTGACAGACCGGGCGGACTTCTTCGTTATGGAATTCCAAACATGAAGTTGGACAAGCGAATGATTGACAGACGCGTGCAGCTTATGGAAGAAGCCGGCGTAATCTTTAAGTGCAATGTCAATGTCGGTGTAGACATTACGGCAAAGGAGATTATGGCGGAAAATGATCGTGTAATCTTATGCTGCGGCGCATCCAACCCAAGAGATATTGCTGCTCCCGGACGTGATGCGAAAGGCATTTACTTCGCGGTTGATTTCTTGTCTGAAGTTAGCAAAAAACTGATGGATCAGGACTATGATTCGGATAAAATATTAAAGGCAAAGGACTTTTCGTTTGGAAGTTTAAAAGGAAAGCATGTGATTGTCATCGGTGGCGGTGATACCGGTAATGACTGTGTTGGTACCAGCGTAAGACTTGGTGCTGCCAAAGTAACGCAGCTTGAGATGATGCCGGCTGCACCGGCCCAAAGAGCAGATAACAATCCATGGCCGGAATGGCCGAAGGTGTTAAAGACCGATTATGGCCAGGAAGAAGCAGCTTTTTGTTATGGTGCAGACCCGCGAGTGTTCCAGACAACGGTTACGGAATATCTGAAGGATAAAAAAGGTAATTTAAAAGGAATCAAGACGACAAAGCTTGAAAGTAAGCTTGATAAGAAGACAGGACGCATGAACATGGTTCCGGTAGAAGGCACAGAAGAAGAATTAAAGGCAGATTTAGTTTTAATTGCAGCCGGATTTCTTGGAAGTGAAGCTTATGTTACCGATCAGTTTGGCGTGGCAAAAAATGCGAGAACTAATATTGAGACAAAGGCTGATGGCTACGAAACCAGTGTAAATAACGTATTTGCAGCCGGTGATGTCAGAAGAGGCCAGTCGCTTGTGGTATGGGCCATTGCAGAAGGCAGAGAAGTTGCGCGTGCCGTGGATGAATCCATGATGGGCTATTCGAATCTGGGATGCTAGAAAGACGTGGTGAATAGGTTATGAAAATGAAATTTGAAAAAATGCATGGATGTGGTAATGACTATATCTACGTAAACGGAGCTGAGTATTCTTTTACACCGGAATTAAAAAGTCGGCTGGCCGTGAAACTGTCAGATCGTCATATGGGAATCGGTGCGGATGGACTGATCTTCATTAACCCTTCTGAAATAGCCGATTTTGAAATGGAGATGTACAACGCTGACGGAAGTCGCGGTGAGATGTGTGGAAATGGAATGCGATGCGTATCACGCTATGTCTATGATCATGATATGGTAGATTCTACAGAATTTTCTGTCGAAAGTATGGGCAAGATTAAGTACATTCAGCTCTTTTTAAAAGAAGGTCAGGTGGACCAAATCAAAGTCGATATGGGAGAGCCGATTCTGGTGCCGAAAGACATTCCTGTAGCATCGAATCAGGAACGTTTTATCGATGAGACGGTTACGGTAAAGGACCAAGAGTTCCATATGACAGCGGTGTCGATGGGAAATCCACATGTTGTACTTTTTACCAATCCCGATCAGGTACTTGAGTATGGTCCTACAGTGGAAAATCTGGATTTATTTCCCAATCGTGTTAATGCAGAATTTGTTGAGGTACTTGATCGTAGTCATGTGCGTATGCGTGTGTGGGAACGTGGAACAGGAGAAACGCTGTGCTGCGGAACGGGATGCTGTGCGACAGCGGTGGCTTGTATCTTAAACGGTTATACGGATCGCGAAGTTACCATTCAGGTAATCGGCGGTGAAGTACATGTGCACTGGAATGAAGAAGACGGACATGTTTATATGACAGGACCGGCAACTTCGGTGTTTGAAGGTGAAATAGAAATTGATGTGTAAGATAAGTTTGGCAACAGATTTTGTTGCCAAACTTTTTTGTTTAATAGGAAATTGCTCTGCATTTCCTATTAAACAAAAAACGCTCCGCTAAGGATGCGCACTCGCGCGAGATGAAAATGTTGCATTCTGCAACCGCGCTCGGCGCGAGCATGTCGCAAGCGACATGCTTTGTTCTGGAAATTATTACCTATGCGGCAATAAAATACGGGAAGAAATTCCGGTTAATGCATAGGAAGATATTTGTATATGTAATCGTCGCTGCCGCTGATTTTTACTGCGGCGAGATAACCACTTCGAGTCATGTTGTAGATACTTCGCAATTGTCCGGTTAATTCTTTTATGCGGTCTGGATCAGTGATGGCTTGCTTAGATCCAAAATCTTCTTTCACGACAAAGCTGTCAACATCATCACTCTTGTAAGAGAAAAACAGATTAGACAAAGGTTCGGTTCGGCTGTTTACAACACTTCCATATGGGTTGTATTCCTGCAAGGTGATGCTTTCGATTTCTCCGTCGAACGTCATAAGATCCGTGAGCTGATTCTCCTCTAGGAAGGCAAGGGTATTGGTGTAATCTGAAGTAAGGAAGATCGGTGCATTCCCAAGATGAAAGGCGAAAGTTTCAAGATCTGTTTCGCCTGAGGTCGTAAAAAACAATACGCCAAGAGCATCTTCTTCGGGAAAATAGCGATCATTGGAAGACACTGCAAGGATGTCTGTCTTTAAGGCACTAAGTAACTGCTGTCTTGCATCATCGGTAATATCCAGATAACAAGGATCGGTATACCAGATATCTGATAGATAGATATCACCCTCTAAGTAAGCAGTGGAAGCAGGAGTGGATTCTTCCAAAGAATTATCTAGTACGCTTGCAATCTGCTCGCTTACCGTTGTCGTATCATCGAGTGCTAAAAAGTCTTCTAAGATTGTGAGGCTTGCCCGGTCGTAGTACCAGGTTTTTGTTTCGCCGTTATTTAAGGTATAGGTAAGTTGAATATCATAGGGTACAACGGTTCCGGTAAAGTCTGAGTCGTCTGCTGCAAGCTCCGCCTTTCCAAGTGATATCATTTCCCGGTGAAGGGAAAGTATTGTTTCAATTTCGTCGGCATCGTCATAGCTATATAAACTGTCTAAGTAAAAGGAAGAGTCGTTACTGCTTCCATTTGCAGTAGTTGCAAGATAGGAAGGGTTACCGACATAGGTGACTGATACCTGTTGAATCTGTGCGGCATCCGGAAGTGTAGAATAAGAAACATTGGCAATTGTAGTGATTGCGCAAGTTGCAAGTATGGGAATCACGAGCGTAAGCACGCATGAAATCGTCATAGTTTTTCCCGTTGGCAAGGCACGTTTAAATAGCGCTTTATGCCATAAACAATTGATAATCACTGCAAAAAAGATTGCAATGACAATGGCCATAACACGGTTGCCATCCCAAAAAGTAAGCGTACCGATGGCAAATACAGCAAATTCACTGATGAAGATACATAGATAGATAAGTGGTTTCTTTCGACCGATTGTACCGGCTTGTTCTGCAGCTCTTTTTTTCAAAGACCAAATGCATAGCAAGAATAAAATCACTAAAAGAACGGTCCATAAGAGCAATGCGGAACTTCCAGCAAATGAAATTGCAGTGGAATCAAGGTCGCGGTAATAAAAGTAATGTTCTTTTAGATTCGGATAAAAGAACAAAACGGGGTTATAGCGCATAGTCAGATTCAAAAAACTGTCAAGAACATTATTACCGAGATAGGTAACGGCCATGTAGGCATTGCCCCATACAAGTTTTACAAACAGTCTGTTACAGACATATAAAAGAATGCTCATACCAAAGAAAAACAAAAGACAGTAGATGAGCGTTTCTGAAAGCGTTCCGGATAAGGTAACACACAACGCAGTCAGCGTGTAGATGATGAGCCCGAACAGTAACAGGCCAAAGGTAAGATACAGATAGCTGCTTCCCATGCCGTCGCATGTACCAAGCGCCTTTCGATTCAGCACATAAGAGAGCGTCATCGGAAAGAATATGGTGACAAACAGTCCAATGAGACCCGTCAGATAGCGTGATGCAAAAAGCTTGCCACGAGTAAGGCCGATCGAAAAGTATAACGTAACCTGTTTTAAATCCACGAGGAAAGAAAAAGAAAAAAGCGCCAGTAAAAATGCGAATACCATGTAAGCCGCATAAACTACTGTAACAAAGTCATCACCGATAAAGCGAAAGAGAAGCTGGTTATGCGTAGTATTAATATTGAATATGGAATCATCCGGAATTCCTGCTGTGGTAAATGGTATCAGGATAAAAAATAAACAAAGACCCACCAGGATAAACGCTAAGTGGGCTCTTAATACATATTTAAAATCATGAGAAAATATGGTCGACTTCATAGTTTGGTTGTTTCCTTTCGTCTAAGAAGTATTCTTCAAGAGAAGAGCCGTTTTTGGTAATTTCATCCACATCCATATCACAGATTAGGCTTGAGGCGTTTAACATACCAAATCGATCGGCGCATTCTTCTAGTTCGCTCAAGTTGTGCGAGGTTAGAATTACGGTTGCATCTGTCTGTTTTACATAGGTAAATAAGAGCTTGCGCATTGTTTTTCGAATCCCAAGGTCGAGTCCGTCAAAGGCTTCATCCAAAAGCAGATATTTTGGCATGGAGGCAAATGCAAGAGCGAGAGCAGCCTGGCGCTGCATACC
The DNA here is from genome assembly GCF_900104415.1 of Eubacterium oxidoreducens. Lineage (GTDB taxonomy): Bacteria > Bacillota > Clostridia > Lachnospirales > Lachnospiraceae > Eubacterium_C > Eubacterium_C oxidoreducens. The sequence goes on from NZ_FMXR01000011.1 coordinate 131,617, forward strand.
TTTGGAAAATTCCAAAATGCGTTCTTTGGGGTCGAGTTCAAATAATGAAACCAACTTTTGGAAGATATCGCTGTTCCAGTTGGGATAGTAGCCCCGATAGAACTTTTGCGCATCAAGAAGACTTGCCTGCTTAAAAAAGTACAGTTCTTCTGTCATAAGAAACAACTGTCGTTTTGCAAGTTCATTTTCATAGATTTTTTCTCCGTTTACCAGGACATGTCCTTCATCGCTGCGGTAGATGCCGGCGATGATTTTAAGCAGCGTCGTCTTGCCGGCGCCATTATATCCAATCAGACCATAGATACAGCCGGAAGGAATTGATATCGAGATGTCCTTTAGGACACAATGTGAGTCAAAGTGTTTGGAGATGTGTTCAATATCAATCATTACGCTTCACCGTTATAATCCCTTTCTTTACCAAGATGCCTAATACAAGCAAGGCGATGATAATGATTGCAATAATCAAAGGTGCATAAGAATGTTGAGCAGTAGAAGACGTATCTGTTGAAGCTGTTGATGAAAAAGCAGAGTCATCTTCGGTTGTAGCAGCGGCTTGCTGTGTAACGGGGCTAAGCAGATAAGTGCCGCCCTCTATAAGCGTTGCGGTGACATATCCGGACTGAACACTTAAATTTTCAGCAAGTAAAACCGGCGTCTGCGTATCATCTATTCGATAGAGATCTACGAGAGATTCATCTGCATAATAATCTGTAACACGAAGAGATACTTCTGCCTTTCCGGGAAAGGCATCTTCTTTTGAGATGTCAAAGGAAATTGCGGAAGCATCAAGGCCATAATCGGAGGATACGGAATTGGATACGGTGATAGCCATATTAATACTGTTTTTGGCAGTCAGATCCTTTCCATAAAATTCATAAGAGTAAAGAAGCTGATCTTGGTCGTCTGTGTACTGAAAGAGACCATAGGCTTTTTTGCCATAGATCTTTTTGATGATTTTCTTACCCTGCTTCTTGCCGGTGATAGCAGTTTGGTAGACGGTTCCTTTATCGCTGTCAATTACTGTGATGTTGGAATCTTTTTTCTCAGATTGCTCAGTAGAGTCTTCCTCATCCGCTTCTTCGGATGAGCTGGCAAAATCTTCATTATCAGAAGAATCACCGACTTTTACTTTTTTCTTGTTACTTGAAGAAGAATCGGAATCGTTCTTCTTTTTGCTACTATCAGATGAACTACTAGCAGAAGATGCTTTGGAAACAGTGACTTTGATGGTATCACTTCCGTCCGTATATTGACGCAAAGAGCCGGTTACCGTAATCGTGGCACTTCCTGCACCGATACCTTTGATGACAAGATTGCCATTATTGTAAGAGGCATTTGCAACAGAGGTATTAGAGGAGGAGACGGTAACATCTGTGTAATAAGTTGTATATTCGGTACCATTACAAGTGCAGTTTCCATTCTCGTCGAGGCATCCATCACCGCAATTTTGCGGACAATCAGCCATGCCACAGCCTTCTGTTTCACGCGCGGATACCGGAGTTAAGGATACGGATACATTGAGCGTATCACCGGCAGTTACAGTTGCTTCATTTTTTCCAAGAGTCACGGTGACATTGCCGCGGTCGAAATAAGCAAAAGCAGGCCTTGCAGTGCCTAGAATCAAAAGCATACAGAGTAATCCGGCGCATATTTTACGTGATATAAAAAACTTTTTCATGATAGAATCCTCTTATTTTTCTTTAATCGTCTTATAGGTATAAATCTTAAGTTCTAATTGTGCAGTATCTGTATTATCCAGCTTTTCACACGTAACACTTGAGCCGTTTGCGTAGAAAGCATAACTGCTGCCAAAATGCTTGGTTAAAGTCTCGGCAATTGTTTCAGCGATCATGGTTTCATCGCAAAGCAAAAAGTCATGTCCATGAACGGCGATGGCGGTGTCTTGATACAACTCGGACGTATCACTTACCTGGCTTGTGACAGGGGAGCCGTCGCTTAGAAGCTCTAGCCATGTGATGGAACGAATATCCCAGGTGCCTTCCACTTGAACCTTAGTTCCACCACCACTGTAGGATTCGTCTGTGGTTAGAGAGATTCCGCTAGGAATCAGTAACTCACAGGAAAATGGATAGGCACAGGCGGAAGCATCTTCATTTAAGATGCCGGTATATCCGGTGTTTTCTTTTTTTTCATCAATGACCAGATTGCCGGTTGTGATTGCCGTAACCGGAACTGCTATGGTCAGCGCATTATCGGCGTTTTGTGTTACGGTTAATTTGTCGTAATCAGGGCTCTTACCGCCAATGGTAAGATCCATGTTGGCAAGAGGATCGTCACTAAGCGAAATCGTTTGATTAAAAGTTAAAGTGATATCAACAAATTGAGAGCTTTCGGAACCTTCATTTCGTCCGGCAGCAGTGATGTCACTGATATGTGGAGAATAATCTGTATTGTATTTGGCTGAGGAGCAGCCGGTCAGCATTGTGGAAATTATAAATATTGCCAGAAAGGTTAATAATAATATTTTTTTCATGATATTCCTCTTTTTATTTTGTATTCTTCAATATACTAGCGCAAAGATGTTTTGAAAGTCAATGCGTATAGCTGGTATATAGTTGTTTTGTATATTTTTGTGTGTTGACATAAAGAGCTGCGGAGTCTTATAATCGATTTTACAGCAGCTACAAAACTTAATAAAAATAGACAAAAGGAGAGGGGTAAAACAATGAAACAGTTACAATTGAAACAAAAAATGAGTACCTGCTTTAAAGTTGTGCTTGCTGCAGTAACGGCAATTTCGATGGGAGGAGTAGGAGAGATTGCAACGTATGCAAACGAAGCGACAACAGCAGCACCAACATCGTATTCGATTAGTACGCATCATGATGAAGAAATTCAGTCTATTTCAGATTATGATCAACATGTAGTTCTTAATCTAACCTTTGATGATACGGTGACGATTACAGATGCAGATGCATTAAATAATTCTATTTTTGGAGAGAACCCGACTTATACAATCTCGATTTCCGGAAGAAGTATTGCAAGTAGTACATATCATCGTTCTTGTGAGTATAGTGCGAATGAGAATACATTAACCATTGATATTGGAAATGTTATGACAGACTCAGACAGTGATGGAACTTATGAAACAGAAGCATTTACGGCTATTTATAACGGATTAATGGTAGCAAACGGAACACTTTCCGGAGTTACAGTTGGCAGTACCAGTGGAATTACAACTTCCATTAAGACATTTATTCCAAATGGCGTTGAGCTTGAAATGACATCTGGAGAAAAGACGAATGCACTTACTATGAATGTTGCACATGTGGCAAATGTCAGATCCATGTATCATTTTGTTGTATATAACTATCAAGATGGTGAGTATATTCCGGTTACAGCATCTACCGGAATAAGTGCACTTGGATCAGCTGCATATAGTTTATCTTCGCATGCTCATGTGTACTATAATATGAATGCAGCTACATTGGCAGCTAATATAGTGAGCACGCTTAACAATAACTTTATTGACGGAAGCAGATTTAGTGCAACAGATAATGGTGATGGAACTTTCACGATTAACTCAACAAAGGAAACGGATCAACTGGTTATGTATATGTACAATGATAATTTTATTCAGTCATCGGAGTATGTAACACCGACCGTTCCTTCATCTGAGACGATTTCTCTTGCTTCGTCATATGCAACAGCAGTAAATGACAAGGCTGACGGAACCGGTTATTACGAATATGCACTTACAGCATCCTCAGATGATGCAATGCCTGTATGGGTAGCCAACGTTGACGAGATAACGGTAGGTGATATTACCTATACGCTGGTTTGTAAGAGCTCAAGTGTAGAAGATGCTTATACGACAACGGAAAGTGACGAGACAACAACGCAGTATGCTTATCTGTTTCAGGATGGCGACGGATACAAGCTTCGTCTGGCAAGTTATCCGTTAACAGCAGCAAAGTCTTATACCGTAAAAATCACAAATGCGGTTTATGAGGAGACAAGTTTTGAAATTTGGACAGCTAAGAAGTCTACAGAATCTACAATTACTACAGAAACTAAGAAAGCAAACTACATTACCGTTAAGACAACATCTAAAACCATTAAGGCGAAGTTGAAGAATAAGAAAACAACGAAGAAGTATACCTTTAAGATTGGTGCCGCTTCAAAGACTAGTGTAAAAGTCGTAAAGAAGAGCGGGAATAAGAAAATTACGGTATCAAGCAAAGGCAAGGTAACCGTCAAGAAGGGAATCAAAGCTGGTACTTATAAAGTGAAAGTTAAGATTACTGCAGCTTCTTCTTCAAAGTACAAAAAAGCAACCAAGACCGTAACATTAAAGATTAAGGTAAAGAATAAATAATGATGAAAAAAGCAATGTTATCAATTGCATTAACTGGCGCGCTCATAATTTCAATTGGGCACGCCGGTTCTTGTTATGCGGCAGATAGACAAAACGTAAATTTAGCTATATCAGGAGCGAATAATCCAACAAAAGGGCCGTCCGAATCTGATGCTTCAGAGTATTCTTCGCATTTTTGGAAAGGAAATTATATTTATTTTGGGCAAGGGCAATTATGGAGCCTTCTTGACAATGATGAGGAGAGTCTTTTGATTTTGGCAGATGTGTTAAAGGAAGATGGAGAGGCTTTATATCAGACATTTGATTCTTCAACGAATGTCTGGACAGATTCTTCTTTAAAGCAATATTTAAACGGTTCTTCTTATTTAGCAAATACGAATCAATTTACATCATTGGAGAAGAGTCTTATAACGAAGGAAGTAACTATCCCGACTATGGCGCAACTTGTGAATCGCGCATATGGATTTAGCGAGGAATATGCTCCAGATGGAACGCGTACGGCATCCGCACCGTATTGGGTTCAAGATCAGCACTCCACGGATGGATATGCAATCTTTGTCTGCCAGTTTGGAAGTGTCTTTACGGGGGGAACCTCAATTGCAGATCCAACGGTAGGCGTAAGGCCAATGGTTACACTTGATACATCGAAGGTGTTATATTCGGTGGCAGGACAATATGCGAAATCAACATTTGGAACGGTTGCTTCCAATTTGGTGGTATATAATACCTGGAAATTAACGCTAAAAGATGGAAATAGAGATTTTAAAGCGCAGACGACTTCATCAAGCGTAGTAGCCGGCAATCAGATAAGCGTAAAGGTAACGAATCTGGGAAGCGTTACGTCCTATAACCATATTTCGGCAATGCTGTTTGATAAGGACAAAGATTTGGTCGCTTATGGATTTGCAGGCAAGAGCACAGCAGCTAAGGGAACTTACACATTTACAATTCCTTCTAATACAGAGGTTGGAACTTATACACTTTGCGTATTTGCGGAGTCGGCAAAACAGACATCGGCCTCGGTTGTAACAAGTGATACGGCAAGTAATACCTGCGATTTTAAGATTCAGGTAACACCTGCAAAAGCAGTGATTAAAAGCTATAAAGCAAAAAAGAAAAAGGTGAAGCTGACACTTAAGAAAATAGCCGGTGTTAGTGGATACCAGATACGCTATTCTTATAAAAAGAATATGAAAAAATCAAAGACGGTTACGACAAGTAAAGTAACGAAAACCATCAAGAATCTAAAGTCGAATAAGACGGTATATATTAAGGTTCGTGCTTATAAAAAGGATGCCTTAGGCAATCGGGTATATGGAGCATGGAGTAAAAAAATAAAAGTTAAGGTTAAGTAAATGAGAAACTATACATTCAAAATAATTGTCATCATTGTCATACTGATTACAGTATTTTTGGTTTCATTGGCAGTCGGTCGATATGCAATAAAGCCGGGAGAAGTAATGGAGCTGTTGTTTCATGGGATTACGGGAAAAGAAGTTACAGTAGATGAGATGACGCAATCTGTGTTTTACGGAGTACGACTTCCAAGGGCAATTGCAGCTGTGATCATCGGAGCAGCGCTTTCTTTATCCGGAGCAGGATATCAGGGGATTTTAAGAAACCCGATTGTGGCACCGGATATCTTAGGAGCTTCTTCCGGAGCAAGTCTTGGAGCGGCAATCGGAATTATGTTTGATCTTCCGGTAATTGGGATTGAAGCACTGGCATTTGCTGGTGGCTTGTTGGCAGTGGGAATTGCGTTTTTTATCAGCCGGTCATTTGCGCAGGGCGGACATAGTCATACGATTATTCTGGTGCTGACAGGAATGGTTGTGGCGGCATTTTTCTCTGCGGGAATTTCCATTATAAAGTACGTTGGAGACCCATATGATACCCTGCCGGCACTGACCTTTTGGCTGATGGGAGGGCTGTCTTATGTAGAAAAAAGCGATCTTTTGGTGCTACTTGTACCATTTGTAATCGGCGCAGTTCCTTTATTTTTACTCCGATGGAAATTAAACATCTTATGCTTTTCAGATGAGGAAGCCAAGACATTAGGGGCGCAAGCAGGAAAAGTACGAGGAATCGTGATTTTGTGTGCAACGCTTTTAACGTGTTCATCCGTGGCTGTCGGGGGAATGATTGGATGGGTAGGTCTAGTGATTCCGCATATAGCTAGAATGCTGACAGGACCGGATTTTCGAAAATTACTTCCTATGACGGCGGTGATAGGTGGCGGATTTTTGCTTGCAGTTGATGATGTAGCAAGAAGTGTGTTGGCGCAGGAGATTCCAATTGGCATTTTGACGGCAATTATAGGAGCACCGGTCTTTTTATATATGCTGGCTAGAAGCGGACATCTAATTGGAGATGCATAATGGGAGGAAATAAAATGAGTCGAAGAATATTAAGTTTTGTTTGTATGGTTGCAATGGTGGCTACTCTTATAATAACCGGTGGATGTTCCGGTCAAAATGAAGAGGTTACAACTTATAAAATTACATTTGATGGAACGGCTAGTGAAGCCGGCATGATTTCTTTTTTGGATTATACAATTAACGTATATCAGGATGAGGCGAGTAACAGTTGCGGGGGACTGCGTGGACCAGCCGGCACATTTGTATGTCGGAGCAAGCGCGCAAGATGCAGCTGAGCAGGCGGCCGAGGCTGTAGAGCAAGCAGCACATGTCTGGGAGGTGGCTGAGATTTCCGAAGGTACGTTAACATTAAACGTGATGGAGGGAGAAACGGTTACAGTTAAGGAGATTAGTGAAATCTCGGTACCGATGGGGATGACAGCGAAGGACAATTATGAACATACGGCAGATGGCAGTGAAAGCTGCGAGGCTGAAGGGGAAAAGACAATCTATGATTTGGATGGTAATGAGGTAACTGTACCAACTAATCCGGAAAAACTTGCGGCAATATATGGGCCATCATACGAGGCACTTGTTGTTTTAGGACAAGAAGACAGAATCGTGGTATGTTCTGATGTACAAAAAGAAAATTTTCCATGGGCACAGAAAGTCTTTTCAAGACTTAATACACTTCCTTGTCTGGATAATGTGCATTCATCTGTCAATATTGAGGAACTTATGACCTATTCTCCGGATTTGGTTTTTTCGTTTAACAGACCGAATGAATTAGAACAACTTGCGGCGATGGATATTTGTGCAATTGCAGGGACAACGACAACTTCATTGGAAGAGGTGCCAAGCCAGTTATTGTTTTATGCGCATGCTGTGGGGAATGGTGCTGTAGAAAAAGCGGAAGAATACGAGACGTATTTTAATGAGAAACTGTCTTATATACAGGAGAAAACAAAGAACCTTAGTGACTCGGATAAGCCAAGTGTCTATTATTGTGGAATTGATTTGCTGACTACATATGGTTCCTATTCGGACATACCGGAACTGATTGAAGTGGCCGGTGGAAACGCAGTTATGAGTGAATTAAAGGCAGGTAATCATTCACAGATAGATTATGAGCAACTTGCCACATGGAATCCGGACTATATCTTTATTGACCATGGCGGTATCTCGGATGGCGAAAGTGTAGAGCAGCTTAGACAAGAAGCATATAGTGACAGCAATTACAGTAAGATTGCAGCGGTATCAGAAAAAAAGGTGTATCTGACACCGTCCGGAGTTTTTTACTGGGATATGGGGCTTCAAAAGATTTTGCTGCTTGAATATGTTGCAAAAACGATTCATCCAGAGCTTTTTGGGGATTTAGACATGGTAAATGAGGTGCAGACATTTTATGAAAAGTTCTATGATTATAAGCTGACAAATGCGCAAGCTCAAAAGATATTGGAAAGGCAGGATCCTTAAATGTTGGAACTTATCGATGTTTCTTGCGGATATAAAGGAACAAAAAAGAGTAACAGGGTTGTTCTAGAACATGTGAACTTAACGATGCAAGAGGGAGAAATCTGGTGTATATTGGGGCATAACGGAGTAGGCAAAACGACGCTTTATAAGACCATCTTGGGATTGTTGCCAGCGATGGGCGGCGAGATCTTACTAGATCAGGAAAATGCATTTGAAATGTCACGTACGGAGTTGGCAAAAAAGATCGCATATGTACCACAATATCATACACCGCCATTTTCATTTCGCGTTATAGATGTGGTTTTGATGGGACGTAATGTCTATGTTAGTGCTTTTGGAACCCCGTCAAAAGAAGATGAAGCCATAGCAGAACATGCGCTTAAAATGCTAGGTATCTTGCATTTGAAAGATCGAATCTATACAAGAATCAGTGGCGGAGAGCGACAAATGGTTTTGATAGCAAGAGCAATTGCGCAGCAACCGAAATTTCTGATGATGGATGAACCGGCAGCAAATCTTGATTATGGCAATCAGGTACGAATGCTTCGACAGATGAAAGAGCTGTCTAATCAGGGGATTGGAATTATGTTTACGTCGCATCATCCGGAGCATGCATTTTACTGTGATGCAAATGTAGCGGCTGTAATCAGTGAAAATGAAATAATGACCGGAACTTCAGATGAAATAATCAACGAAGAATTATTATATAAAATATATGGAATTGATTCGGCTTTGATTGAAAAGACACAATCACAACATACTTATAAAGCAATTGTGCCGATCGTTTAACTCGGTTTTTACAGATATGCCTCTTAGTGTTAGAGAAGGGGGAGTATGGCGTAAAAAAATGATTTTTTGTACAAGATTTACGGATAAAATAATGGAAATTACAAGGTGAATATAGTAGAATATATCTTGTAAGGGGCTTCCTAGTTATGAAAAAAATATCTCTTGAAATTGGGCGTGGGTTGATATGAAAAAGCTAAAGAAGATTAGATGTTTATATATGGTGGTAGTATCAATATTGATACTGCCACTTTGTGTTGTGCGCCTAGCGGCGCACGTTTCTAACGGGTTCAAGTCCCGAATCCGCCCGGTAGTGGGAAGGATATAGCCGAAGGCAAGGGTGTCCGCCGCGAGGTGGAATCTGAAGGAAGCTGGATGTGGGGAACACACTAACCCACGGGCAAATCTCTGGTCTGACGAACAGAAATCTCATACGAGGTTATGCATGAGGGTAAGGCTGCAATCCAAGTCGAAGCCCAATAACTACACGGAATCATGCATGATAAATGAGGCAGATGGATGGAGAGGAAGAAACGTGTGGTACCTAGGGAGGTCTGTGTGAAATGCTCTGAAAGGAGTAACCACCGTAC
>NZ_FMXR01000021.1 GCF_900104415.1 Eubacterium oxidoreducens
CTCCTTTCAGAGCATTTCACACAGACCTCCCTAGGTACCACACGTTTCTTCCTCTCCATCCATCTGCCTCATTTATCATGCATGATTCCGTGTAGTTATTGGGCTTCGACTTGGATTGCAGCCTTACCCTCATGCATAACCTCGTATGAGATTTCTGTTCGTCAGACCAGAGATTTGCCCGTGGGTTAGTGTGTTCCCCACATCCAGCTTCCTTCAGATTCCACCTCGCGGCGGACACCCTTGCCTTCGGCTATATCCTTCCCACTACCGGGCGGATTCGGGACTTGAACCCGTTAGAAACGTGCGCCGCTAGGCGCACAATGCAAACAAGTGTCTTGCTCTTCACAAGACACTTGTTTATTCGTCAAGACCTTTTTAGTCAATCTTTTCAAACACATTATAACTGTCCGGATAATCTTCATCTGATGGAAAATCAACATCTGCAATTAGCTGTCCACCTTTTTGATAGCACGAAAACACATATCCATCATACGTCTCAAACACATATCGATTATCCTCTACTTTATATTTTCCACTCTCCGTCCCCGCTTCTTCCTTTATTTCCCATGTCTGTTCATCTTTAAATGATAATATTAACGACTCATCACCCTCTAATCCTCCATACATCGCATCATCATTTTGAACAATCCATCGTACTCCATATGTTCCTAACTCAGGTTGTTTAGAAATATTTGAATTTATAACATATCCGCCTATTAGGGCAACTGCTATAATGATTACTACAGTAATTATTTTTTTTGCCATATTCTCCCCCCTATAATTTTTGAAATCTCAATACATTTAACAAAAAAATTATAACACAAACATATTTTGGGCGCTGCGTCTATGCATAATTATCAACTTTTTCGACATGATTTTCGCAAAAAAGAGCTGCAAAACGCAAAATCTGCGTTCTACAGCTCTGTCAAGACTCGCTCTTTTCCTAGAAATTATTCTTAATTAAATTCACCATCTCAATTGCAGAGCATGCGCAATCATATCCCTTGTTTCCGGCTTTGGTTCCGGCACGTTCAATAGCCTGCTCAATCGTATCCGTTGTCACAATGCCAAAGAGTGTTGGAACGCCGCTTTGAAGACCAACCTGTGCAACCCCCTTGCTAGCCTCATTACATACAAGATCGTAATGACTTGTTGCTCCACGAATTACAGCACCTAACACAATGACAGCGTCATATTTGCCGGACTGTGCCATCTTCTGTGCTACAATCGGAAGTTCAAACGCGCCCGGAACCCATGCAAGATCAATATCACCATCTGCAACTCCATGACGCACAAGTCCATCTTCTGCTCCACTTACCAGCTTCGATACAATAAACTCGTTAAATCTCGCTGCCACGATACCGACTTTCATTCCCTGTCCAATTAATTTTCCTTCTAATTTGTTCATGATATAATTCCTCCTGATTCTTTTTTATTTATAATCTGTCATATGATGCATCTTATTTTGCTTTGTCTTTAAATAAAACTCATCGAACTTCTGGGCTTTAATCTGGATTGGTACGCGTTCTTCAATGGAAATACCATATCCGGATAATCCTGATATCTTCTCCGGATTGTTTGTTAACAAACGAAGCTTGCTTGCTCCCACATCACGCAGAATCTGTGCGCCGATTCCGTATTCACGAAGATCCGGTGCAAATCCAAGCTTAATGTTCGCTTCTACCGTATCATAACCCTCTTCCTGAAGCTTATATGCTTTTAACTTGTTAATCAGACCAATGCCTCTTCCTTCCTGGCGAAGATACAGTAAGATTCCTTTTCCTTCTTCTGCAATCATCTTCATTGCCTCATCAAGCTGTTCTCCACAGTCACATCTAGCAGAGCCAAAGACATCTCCTGTCAGACACTCTGAATGCACACGGCAAAGTACCGGTTCATCCGGTGTAATATCTCCCATTACCAGGCATACATGATGCTCCCCATTTAACTTATTTTCATATCCATGAATTGTAAACTCTCCATACTTTGTCGGAAGCTTGGCAGTTGCCTGACGCTGTACGAGCGACTCTCTGTCAAGACGATATTTTACCAAATCTGCGATGGTAAATACATTAATGTCATGCTCTGTTGCAAACTCTAAGAGTTCTTGTGTACGCATCATGGTTCCGTCATCTCTCATAATCTCACAGCACAGACCGCATTCTTTTAATCCGGCAAGTCTGACAAGATCAACCGTCGCTTCGGTATGTCCGGTTCTTTTTAAAACACCGCCCTCGCGTGCACGAAGCGGGAACATATGTCCCGGACGTCTAAAGTCTTCCGGCTTTGCGCCATCTTCCACGCACTTAAGTGCTGTGATGGAACGCTCTGCTGCCGAGATACCGGTTGTCGTATCAACATGGTCAATCGATACCGTAAATGCAGTTGAGTGATTGTCTGTATTCACATCTACCATCTGGCCAAGGTCTAAGTCATCGCACATCTGACCGCTCATTGGCATACAGATTAATCCCTTGGCGTAGGATGCCATAAAGTTCACATTTTCCTGTGTTGCATATTCTGCGGCGCAGATTAAGTCGCCTTCATTTTCACGATCCGGGTCGTCAATTACCAGGATTAACTTTCCGTTTCTTAAATCCTCGAGCGCCTGCTCGATTGGTGCTACTTCTTTCATCTAAATATTCCTCCTTAAAATCCGTGCTCCAACAAAAATTCTTTTGTAATGCCGCCCGCCGTTTTTTCTTCTTGTGGTGCCGGCTGCATCAACTTTTCAACATATTTTCCTATAATGTCACACTCTAAGTTAACGAGTGAACCTACCTTCTTGGTATACAGATTCGTCTCTGCCTGTGTATGCGGGATAATAGAAACCTTAAAACAACTATCATCCACATACGCTACGGTCAGTGAAATGCCATCAATAGCTATGGATCCTTTTTCTACAACATAACGAAGAATCGATGCGTCTGCTGCAATCGTATACCAGATAGCATTGTCGTCTTTTTCAATGCCACAAACCGTTCCCGTTCCGTCAATGTGACCGGAGACGATATGTCCGCCAAAACGCCCTTCAGCGCTCATGGCTCTTTCTAAATTGACCGGCGTCTTCGCCGTAAGTTCCGACAGGCTGCTTCTAGACAATGTTTCATGCATCACATCCGCAGTGTAGCTGCCTTTCCCGATTGTGGTAACCGTCAGACATACGCCATTAAGCGCAATGCTGTCGCCAATCTGTGTGCCCTCAAGCACTTTATCAGCCCCAATGGTTAACACACACGACTTCGCTGCCTTTTTAATATTAATCAGTGTTCCCACTTCTTCTACAATACCTGTAAACATCTGATCACCTTGCTTTCTTTATTGTTCCTTCTATCATATAGTCACCGTCAAATTCATGCATCCTGACATCTGTTAGCTGCGCGGCCTGTGACATCTTCCGGATTCCTTCCCCCATCACCGGCCCTTTAGCCTTACTGCCTCCGATGATTTTCGGAGCGATATATGCATAAACTTTATCTGCAAGACCTTCTTTGATCAAACTTCCGTGAATCTCGCCGCCGCCTTCTACTAAGACGCTGTCAATCTTCTCTTCGCCAAGACTTTGTATGACTTTTTTCAGATTCACCTGCGTTTCCTGTTCTTGCACAATCACGCGAATGCCGGCTTTTTCTAGCTGCGCCTTCTTCTTTCCATCTGCTCCAGCTGCTGCATAGATCATCGTCGGAATCTCATGTGCCGTCTTTACAATCTGCGCATCCATCGGAATTCTTAGTTTCGAATCACAGATGACGCGAATCGGATCGACGCCTTCACAGATTCTGCAGTTTAGCATTGGATCGTCTGCAAGTACGGTTCCGATTCCTGCCATAATGGCCTTGTATTGTTTTCGAAGTTCATGCACATGCTCGCGCGCTTTTTCTTTCGTTATCCACTTAGAGTCTCCGCTTGCGCTGGCAATTCTTCCATCAAGCGTCATTGCATACTTGACTGCCACAAGGGGCAGGTTCGTCTGTATATAATGAAAGAAGATTTCGTTAAGCTCTAAGCATTCCTTTTCTAAGATTCCGGTTTCCACTTCTATACCATGATCTCTTAAGAGCTGTACGCCCTTTCCTCCGACCAGCGGATTCGGATCCATGCTTCCGACATAGACCTTTCCAATCTTTCTCTCCATTATGATATCTGTACATGGCGGTGTCTTTCCCTGATGGCAACATGGCTCAAGTGTTACATATAATTCCGCTCCCGTAACATCTTCTTCGCAGTGAAGCAGCGCATTTCGCTCTGCGTGATATTCCCCGTATCGCTCATGATATCCTTCTGATACGATTCGACCATCCTTCACTACCACGCAGCCAACCATTGGATTTGGAGAAGTATGTCCCATTCCCTGTCTGGCAAGTTCAAGTGCGCGGGCCATGTATTCTTCTTTTTGCTTCACTCTATCCGCCTCCTATATTTGGAATAAAAAAACCCGAGCTAAAGACTCGGGGGATTACATGCAATGCAACGCATCTGCTTTCTTCTCACATCCAGACTGTACTGTCGGTTCCGGATTCTCACCGGCTCATGCTTATCGCTCACGGACTTACCCATCTACGTGGTATCACCGTCGGTCGGGAATTGCCTTGCGGCTTCACCCTGCCCCGAAGAACTCTATTTCTTTTACTTTGACTATGTTATCACAATCCTCTTTTTCTTGCAATCGATTTTACATAATTAGTCCTTCCTTCATAGAGTAAAATTATAATTGGCAAAAAAGAAGGAAGAGGCCGATGGCCACTTCCAAATCATACAGAAATTCTTTAGTATTTAATTGTCCAGAAAAAATACGAAGGAGCTGTATGATGATTACAATGTTAAACGAAGAGGGAATTACATTCAAGGAAATCGAAGAAGAAATTTTTAAAATGGTATGTGAATGGGGAAAGTCTTTTACAAAAGATTTCCTTGAGAAATATGATGAGCATCTAATGCAAACAAGGGATGTAGAGGCGTATCGTAATAAAGGACTTCGAAAAACAACAATAAAAACCGTCTATGGAGAGGTTAATTATTCTCGTAGGGTGTATGAAACAACCAGAGAGGACGGACTGAAAGAATATGTATTTCTATTGGATATCTTTTTGATGTTTCTTTACAATCTGTGGTTCGTAGGTTAACTCTCTATCCTGCGGAACATCGATAGTAAAACTACCGTAGCTGGAATTAACCTTCTTAGGCTTTGTTCCATTGCGATAATTATTGTATTCCGTGCGATCTACGCGCTCTGAACGTTCATAGCCAAGGTGATTGTCCATCTCGGATTCCATCATTTCTTTGATAGTTTCTCCAAGAAGATCCTTAAGAGCATCTTGGATATCCTGAGCGGATTCAATATCATACTCCTGAAGGAGCTGTTGGATGAACTGACGTTTTCCATCAGTCATTTGAACATGGTGAATTGGTTTCTTTTCTTTCTTTGCCATCATAAAAGGCCTCCTTTGGTTAGTGTACCATAGAAGACCTTGTACTTATACATTTACAGAAATTTTTTCATACACTCTTTTTTTGTTTTGTTAAGTAAATGATTAAATTTAGGAATGATTGAATATGCAAAGCGAAAACCTAAGATGCCACCAAGAGTGTTTAATAATATGTCATCAATATCAACGCTTCTATAGTTTACTTCAATCATAGTGTTAAAAAAACATTGTCCCACTTCTACAAAGACACTTGTAAATAAAACACAACATAGAATTTTGAAAAATTTATTTTTTTCTTTCAAATAACAAAAAAGCGAAAAGCCCAATGGCATAAATAGTAATATGTTTCCAAAAATTTGATAAAATATCATACCGTACACCTTAAACTCTATAGAATCTTTGACTATAAATACTATTGATTTGAGCGGAATAAAATTATTGGAAAGTCCTTCATTTCCATCAATCATCGATTCTATAAGTTCGCTTTGGAATGGAAATGGAAAAAAACAAATGCATACTATAATCATTAATGAAAAAATACAGCCGCATAAAGATAAGTATTGTTTGTTTTTGAAATCGGAATTAAGGACTCCAATAAATACAAAATTAACTAATATAAATCCAAAGAAAACGGCAATAAATTGTGATCCAATCATAAAATCCTCCATTTAGTATTTTAATGTTCCGGAACCTACTATATATTTTCCGTTTTCAACTTTCCAAAATTCATAAGTATAGCTTGTGTCCTTTTTTGTACTAAAAGAACAATCACCGTCTGAGTTCTTTTTACAATATATTGTTTTTTTTGTAACATACTCATTGTTATTAAAAGGATGATATTTGAATTGCTTTATGGTGAAATAATTTGAGCTACTTTTATTTGTGGTAGTATGAATGGAAAAAGTCGCACTGCTTTTTTTAGCTTTAAAATGTCCATTCATTGTAAGCTCATGCCTAAAATTATAAGTAAATGGCTTTTCGGCAGCATAAACTGTTAGTGAAAAACTTAATAAAAAAATAATGCATAATAGTATTGAAAATAATTTTAATTTTTTCACACTAATCTCCATATAAATTTTTTCAAAAGGTATTATATGTTTGTTAAAAAAAAAAGTCAAGGTTGTGTAAAGAAAAGTCTCTGTAAATTGCTTTTTTGCATCCCCTCTACATTTCATGCTATAATGTTGCATTGTATAAACTAAAAATTAGATGAGGAGATTTTATGAGTGGAAATGTAATCGGAATACTGCTCGTCATGATCGTGTATATGTTCTTTATGGTCTTGGTGGGCATCTTGTATTCTAGACGAAACAAAGATGTAAATGATTTTTATTTAGGTGGTAG
This sequence comes from Eubacterium oxidoreducens, assembly GCF_900104415.1. GTDB lineage: Bacteria > Bacillota > Clostridia > Lachnospirales > Lachnospiraceae > Eubacterium_C > Eubacterium_C oxidoreducens. The sequence continues at coordinate 6,771 of NZ_FMXR01000021.1, forward strand.
AAAGCTTGGTCCTTTAGTTACTGCCATGAGTGCGGAAGCTTCCGACATGAGCAGTTATCTTCTGATGGGTCTTCCGGGACTTGCCTATCTGTCCGGTGTGGCAGATGTCGGCTGGACCGTCATCGGTCTTGCGGTCGGTACTTATCTGAACTGGCTGCTGGTTTCCAAACGACTTCGTCGCTACAGTGCGAAGGCCAACAATTCGATTACGATTCCGGAATTCTTTTCTAATCGATTCCGTGACAAATCAAAATCTTTGCTTGCCATCAGTGCCTTGCTGATTGTTGTCTTCTTCGTTCCTTATACCGCTTCCGGCTTCGCAGCCTGCGGAAAGTTATTCAGTAGTTTATTTGGCGTTCCATACTTGCCGGCCATGATCATCAGTGCCATCATCATTGTTGCCTATACGGCTCTTGGTGGTTTCCTTGCAGCCAGCACCACGGATTTGATTCAAAGTATCGTTATGACATTTGCCCTTGTTGCTATTGTCATCTTTGGCATCCATGTTGCAGGTGGCTGGGACAATGTGGTTTCCAACGCGCATTCTTTGGATGGTTACCTAAGTTTCTTTGAAACGCACGATCCGGTATCCGGTGAGAGCAGCCCGTATAAACCGATTACAATCTTATCGACGGTTGCCTGGGGACTTGGTTACTTTGGTATGCCGCATATCCTGCTTCGTTTCATGGGAACAGAAAGCGAGGACAAACTGAAGATTTCCAGACGTATCGCTACCGTTTGGGTGGTTATTTCTATGGCCATCTCTGTTTTAATCGGTATCGTCGGATACTCTGTTTCAAAGGAAGGTTTAATTGAGACCTTCACAGAATCCGGACAGTCTGAAACCATCATTATTAAACTTGCCATGATTTTAAGTGAAAATGGTGCTCTGTGCGTTTTGGTTGCCGGCTTAACGCTTGCCGGTATCCTGGCTTGTACGATGTCGACTTCAGATTCTCAGCTTCTTGCTGCAGCTTCTAGTGTCTCTCAGAATCTGATTTCCGACTTCTTCGGTTTTAAGATCTCACCGAAAAAGGCCATGCTTACTGCTCGTCTTACGGTTCTTGTAATTGCCATTATCGGTGTCTTACTTGCACTTAATCCGGACAGTTCGGTATTTAAGATTGTTTCTTTTGCATGGGCTGGTTTCGGCGCATCCTTTGGGCCTTTGATGTTGTTTTCATTGTTCTGGAAACGTTGCAACCGCAATGGTGCACTTGCCGGCTTAATCAGCGGTGGGGCTATGGTCTTCATTTGGAAGTTCGCCATCCGTCCTCTCGGCGGCAGCTGGGATATCTATGAGCTGCTTCCGGCGTTCATCGTTTCTTGTGTACTGATTATTGTGGTCTCTCTTGCGACGGCTCCGCCGTCTAAGGAGATTGTGGAAGAATTCGAATCTATTTAGGATTGGGTGAGGAGGATGCTCCCTCGCTCGGCAGCTGGGAGTTTCCATCCGGAACAGATTCTCAGCAAGATCACACAACCTTGCTTTCGACTGAGGAATACATTTCGACATCGCACATCGAGAGCCGCCAAAATTTTTCGAGTATCTGATGCTCGCCAAACCGAACCGGGGCTGCCTCCGATATCGGAAAGAAATGGCCCGTCTGCGTAAGCAGACAGAGGAATAAAAAACAGGTGACTGCAAGCTTGCTTGCAAGGTCACCTGTTTTTTAGAACTCGTGTTGTGTTGTAAACACAACGAGCCATTTCTTGTAATCTAACCACAACAATCCTAGCAGAACACGGACGGTGGCGGGCAAATCAAAAGATACGCAGAAAAATTTTGATTAGCGGCGGGTCGGTGCGGGGAGAAATCGTATTCTCAGGAGAAACTCAATCCCCTCGCTTAGGGAGTGCGAATTAGACACCCTTCATTGTGAGCGAAATCCTTCCCTTCTTTTCATCTACCGCCAGCACCTTCACATCCACAATATCGCCAACGCTGACCACTTCGAGTGGATGCTTAATATATTTGTCACAAAGCTGCGAGATATGTACAAGACCATCTTGATGCACTCCGATATCCACAAATGCACCAAAGTCAATCACATTACGCACGGTACCTTTCAAAACCATACCTTCTTTTAAGTCCTTCATTTCCAAGACATCACTGCGAAGGATTGGTTTTGGCATATCCTCACGAGGATCGCGCCCCGGCTTTTCCAATTCCTTTACAATATCGCGTAGGGTGATTTCACCAATTCCCAGCTCCTGTGCAAGTTTCTTATAATCCGTAATCTTCTTTGAAATACCGACTAATGCTCCTTTGGCAAGATCTTCACTTTGATAACCCAGTTTTTCCAAAAGTGTCTTTGTAGCATCATAACTTTCCGGATGCACACCGGTTGCATCAAGCGGATTCTTGCCCTGTGCAATACGCAAAAAACCGGCGCATTGTTCATAGGCTTTCGGACCAAGCTTGGCGACTTTCAAAAGCTGCGCACGTGTTAAAAATCTTCCGTTGTCTTCACGATATGTCACGATATTCTTCGCTATCACCTTAGAAATTCCTGACACATATTCCAAAAGCGGAGCTGAAGCCGTATTCAGGTCTACACCGACCTTATTTACACAATCTTCCACGACACCGCCAAGTGCCTCCGACAGTTTCTTTTGATTCATATCATGCTGATATTGGCCGACTCCAATCGCCTTCGGTTCAATCTTGACCAGTTCCGCGAGTGGATCTTGAAGACGTCTCGCCATGGAAGCTGCACTTCTTTGTCCCACATCAAAATTCGGGAATTCTTCCGTAGCAAGCTTACTTGCCGAATATACCGAAGCACCGGATTCATTCACGATAATATATTCTACCTTCTGCGGAATTTCCTTAAGCAACTCAACAATGATTGCCTCGGACTCACGTGAAGCCGTACCATTACCTAGTGAAATTAATGAAATGTTGTATTTCTCAATCATTTGCTTTAAGATACGCTTCGACTCTTCCACCTTACTTTGCGGAGCTGTCGGATAAATGACTTTGGTTGCGAGCACTTTGCCGGTCTCATCCACAACAGCAAGCTTACACCCGGTACGAAAAGCCGGATCCCACCCAAGGACCACACGACCGGCAATTGGCGGCTGCATAAGAAGCTGTACTAAGTTCTTGCCAAATACTTCAATTGCGCCATCTTCCGCTTTTTCCGAAAGTTCAGAGCGAACCTCACGCTCAATGGCCGGCGCAATCAGACGCTTGTAGCTGTCTGCGATTGCATTTTGCAAAAATGGAGTCGTGTATTTATTGTCACGCGTAATAACCTTACGCTCAAGATATTTGATAATGTCTTCTTCCGGCGCGTTAACCTTCACCGTCAGAATCTTCTCGTGTTCACCGCGGTTTAATGCAAGCACGCGGTGGCCGGCAAGTTTTTTAATCGGCTCTTCAAAGTCATAGTACATCTCAAAGACAGACTCTGTTTCAGGATCTTTAGCCGTTGAAGTTATCCATCCACTTTTCATCGTCATCTCACGGATTCGGATTCGATAATCCGCTTCATCCGAAATCGCTTCTGCCAAAATATCCAGCGCACCGGCTATTGCATCCTCAATCGTCTCAATCTCCTTTTCCGGATTAAGATATTGTTCTGCCTCCTTTTCAATCGGGGTAGCAGTCATCTGCAGCAATATCACATTTGCCAATGGTTCTAATCCGCGCTCCTTCGCAATCATAGCGCGAGTACGACGTTTTGGCCGATAAGGACGATATAAATCATCCACCACTACCATTGTCATAGCCGCCTCAATCTGCGCTTTAAGCTCAGGCGTTAATTTGCCCTGCTCCTCAATACTAGAAAGAACCTGCTGCTTTTTCTCATCAAGATTACGAAGATATGTCAGACGTTCTGATAATTTACGAAGTACCTCATCATCAAGTGAACCGGTAACTTCCTTTCGATAACGTGCGATAAAAGGAATCGTATTTCCTTCATCAATCAGATTTACGGCAGCTTGCGCCTGCCAGTTTTTAATATCAAGTTCCTTAGCAAGTTGTGTAATAATATCCAATGTTTCTACTCCTTCACTTATCATTATCCTGCCTAGACAATCTGTTCAAGGCCATCAGCACCATCTTGCTGCCGGTCCATCCCCCGAACCAGCTGTAGATAATAGCACTCCTGTGTCTGAACAATATAGGGGATTACCCACAAAAAACCAATCATCATTGAAATCAGGCCAAGAATATACATTCCGATAAAGCTTGCATGAAGCCAAAAATAATGCATCCTTCGCCCCTTCATGATCTGTCTGCTTTGACGCAAAGCATCAGATACTTTATACTCAATATGATCGAGGCACAACTCAAATGCAACTGCATGATTCAAAATCACTGCAAGGTAAATGACTGCCCACACCAGATACATAATCAGCATTACCAGATAATACATCGTCGTACTTACATAGGACTGTGCAAGCGCAGCCCAAACAAGACGCGGTGCCTGAAAGATGTAATTGATAACCGAAAAAAACAAGGCTATCTTAGTTAGCTGATTACTCTGATTGTGAAACGCATAAAACAAATCCTTAATTGTAGTCTCCCGGCCTCTTGCCAGCGACAAATGGATCTGTTTCAATCCTATAAACAGCATCATACCCAAAAGTTCAATAATAAAATCCGCCACAATTGTGGTTATAATCGTCATATAAGACGTAGCATTTGCCAACATAATGGCAAATGGCATCTGTAACAAAAAAATAATCAAGAATAAAACAAAAGCACTGCCTGCGGCAAGAGAATACTTGCCATCAAGGATCGCTCTTGCATCTGTTTTATATTCTGAAAACTTTAATTTCATAAGGATATCCTTTCTAATCATGAAAAAGAAGCGACTAACAAAAATTGATAAAACTATATATCTAACCGGTCTTATTCTGGCAATCGCCTGTGCACTCTTCCTAATCAGCAATCGGCTGTTTGGACAGTGGTTTCATCTGTCACCTTGCCTTTTCCACACCTTGACCGGATACTATTGCCCGGGGTGTGGCGGAACCAGAGCTGTAATTGCCTTTTTTCACGGTAGATTCATCCAATCTTTCTTCTACCACCCGGTTGTCCCACTGTTTTTCATTGGCTATTTGATTTATATGATCACAAACAGCATCCATCTTATATCCAAAGGCCATACACCTTTGCTTCATGCACATGCCCGTTATCTGTGGATCCTTTTAATCGTTACCATCGCAAACTGGATAATAAAAAATCTCTTTCTCCTGGTCGGCCACATTTCATTATTGTAATGTTTGTGCCTGGTTGAGAAGATCTTGATAAATTGCATCATAATTTTCCACGATATAACTTAGACTACCGTAGTGACTGATTATAGATGCCAGACTTAATGCGATCACTACACCTGCAAACACATAGGAAATAACCGCTATCATCACACTTCTTCTTGCCATTGGAGCAAGCCTGTCTTGATTTCCCTTTGATAAAAACGCAAATATAATCGCCAGTGCGCCGCAGATAAAACTTGTATAGACGCAGCAACAAGTTACTAAGCCAACAACGCTTAGCGCAAGCGCCGCATTCATAAACGACCTGCTAGATTCATTCATAACTTTCTACCTTCCATTTCGTCAAATAATCCGTCTCGCGTGAAGCCTCACACGACTAAAGTCGCGTGCTTCCAATAGGTGCCTTACGGCACCTGCCTGCTTTAGGCGGGCGGACTACATTCCTACCATACAGCAAAAACTCAGATACTTACACCACTAAGGCTGTAAGCTCTGCATTTAAGCTAATTAACGTAGAAAATGTACAGGTGCTTCTCTTAGAGCACTGAGGGACTTTAGCCTCAATGTCCAACCTGTCCGTCTCCGAACAGGATTTTAGGATCTCTCTAATGAAATATCTTGCACCGATGTTATATGATGCAGATAAATCACAGTTATAGGTTTTGCCATTTTGGAATCTGCACAGCTCGTAGGTACTAAAACCACCATTCTTGCCACGGAGTACACGACCACTGCCATCATAAGCATATTTAGATGTTCCCCATGCGCAGACATGGCTTATCCTCATACCGAGTCTATGAGCCTTATTTGTTACAACAGACTGTACTTCCTGACTGCGCCACATTTTGAGCTTTTGTTTCTTAGAACCACGGACTTTGCCGTTCTTGTCTAAATGCTCGAATACTATTACATCGGCATTATAAAGGACAGCTATATCCATGATATAATTTGCCGTCTTAACGGCAATGTCATGGTTAATGCCTTTGGCTTTAGCCCAAAGTCGTGGTGTTTTATAATTACCATACTGTTGTGCCTTCTTAATACGATTTATGCTATGCATAAGATGGTCTGTTTCTTTGGGAAGCTTGCAAAAATATCTTCCGAGAATAGTGCCATCACTACGCATCACACTTATCGTAGCTGCGGTATTGATACCAAGATCTACGGCAACAACAGTCGAATCATAAACCACTGTATCGCAAAGCGTTACTTTTTCCTCAAATGGGAAATCTAAAAACCACTTCTTACCACGCTTTTGAAGCGTAGGAACACACTGTTTACGATTTTTACAACGTCTGTATATATAATCCATATCCGATTTACGAAGGTCTATGGTTATCCAATCCCATGTGTTACGGATATAGACTTTTACCTGCGCTATATAATCGTCAGTCTGATTATACATTACAGTACGATACATCGAAGGGAACACATATCCTGCTTTTGGATATGATGGCTTTTTGCCAACAGGGTTGTTCTGCCAGTTGACAAGGTTGCTTTTATATGATGAAACTTTACCAATAGCCTCGTTAATAGCGCTACGACGCAGGTAGCTTGGTATTTTATAAAATTTTTCATCAAAGTCATACTTTGGAACAGGGTTTTCTTTCGTAGAATGTATAAGTACTTCGATATATGTTAGTCTATTCTGTCCTTTATACATGGATATGGAATCCCAGTTTTCAAGACATACATTTATGAGATAGTCCACGGCATCGCGGTATATCTTAATAGTGTCTTTGAATATATGGTTGTAATGCTTAATCTTAACCTTGTATGTAGTATATATACGCAACCCGCAGAACCTCCTTCCTACTTAGTCTTTTGGGAATTGATGTAGTCTGTGACCTGTTTAAGACTTCTGTCGCTTACGGTCGCTACAAAATATGACGGATTCCATAAATGCCCACCCCATAATTGTTTCTTTATCTCAGGGTGATTGAGAAAAAGCCATCTTGCAGTATTGCCTTTAAGTATTTTAATGGCATCTGAAAGCCTTAACTGCGGTTTACAATCTACAAGCAGATGTATATAATCAGGCATTATCTCCATTGCAACGATGTTCATATCTAAAGATTTAAGTGTCTTAATCAGATAGTTTTTCACATCGGTTTCAATTGCACCTATAAATATGGACTTTCTGTATTTTGTAGTCCATACAATATGATACTGCAAGGAATATACATATCCACGACCATATGTAACATCTTTAGACATAGTAAATATAGTATTTTTATCCATATTTATATTATACCATGCGTATATAAATATTCCAAGTGTATTGGCTACCCGTGGGGCGGCTAACTCATGACTGAAGTCACGAGCGTGCGCCGCTTTTGAGTACTAAAAAATTTTGTCAAATTTTATCATGACTTGAATGAAATTTCAAAAAAATCCCGATGCCCAATCATAGGCATCGGGAAATCCTCACAGTATCCTATCGCTTTATTCCGGATCCGTTACCGTATAAGTCGTTGTTTTCGTCGTTGATGCATTACTTACACCATTTGTTACAACATACTTAATCGTATAGGTGCCGGCTTCGGCAAAGGTATAGGCCTTAGCCTCATCTGTACTAAGTGCCGAAGAATAAGTGCTTCCTCCATCAGAAGATACATAGACTAAAATCTTGCTTGTCATATCCTTACCGCTGACTTTCTTGGCTGTTATTCCATCTAAAAGATTGACAGCCTCTCCCGTCTTAGCTTCAGCAGCTGATACAACACCGCTTAAGATAGGTGCCTTTGTATCCTTAACCTTAACTGAAATAACCTTACTTGTTGTCTTTTTCTTATTATGTGGATTGGTCACTTTAAATTTAATCTTATAAGTACCAAGCTTATTTAAAATCATCGTATCCGCCGTCACTTTCGTGTACTTACTTGCGCCCGGCTTCTTTACATATGCCACTACCTTAGATTTGAGATTCGTTCCATCTACGGTCGTCGCTTTCATATAGCTTTTGACTTTATAAGTAGAATTATATTCTTTAGTAACAGATGTCTTAGACAATGTGATTTTAGCCTTCTTATTGTCGACAACCTTAATCTTGATTGTCTTTTTGGTTGTATGACCAAGCAAATCGGTTACCTTATAAGTAATCTTGTATGTTCCTAGCTTGTTGGTGTTCACTTTTCCTTTCACGACCACATCACTGGTAATATCGCTTCCGGTCGAACTGGTAGCTATCACATTCTTAAGTTTCTTCCATGTACTTCCATAATTAATGGTTCTTGCAACCTTCTTAAGATTAATCTTTGGCTGCTTTTTGTTATATGGATTGGCTGAATCCGGATCGGTAGGATCCCAACCTGTTCTCGATGCCGTACTAACCTTCATCGTCTCTGGCTTTCCAAGCGGATCGTCACTAGAAGAACCGGCGAAAATAATTACCTTCGTTCCAACAGAACAATTATCATAGATCCACTTAGCATCCTTTACCGTCAATCTGACACATCCATGAGATGCCGTTGTACCCAGCTTGTTATACTGCACGGTCGACTGACTGTTCTTGGACTGTGAATAATACCATACGGAATGGAATAACACGCTTCCCGTGATTCTCGTTGAGTACTGACCGTAACTTGGTCCATCCAACAATTTCCAGCGATACTTAGCCTTTGTATAAAATGTTCCAAGCGGTGTATTCGAACCTCCACAAGAACAAGTCATTGCTTTTACCGCCTTATTGGTAGAAGCATTATATACGGTTACTACATTGGTGGTTCGATTTACCTTGATATAATACTTTGTCGCTGCCTGTGCCTGTGTTGTTGGAACTGCTACCGATGTAGCCGTCACCAGCACGCAGACGGCAAGCAACATCATTAATAACTTCTTTACCTTTTTCATGATTGCCTCCAAACTCTTCTTTCCCCATCATTTCGCCCCTTTTCGAAATGCAATACGATTAGTCCTCAATAAACATATCATGTGCTGCCTTTGTAGCTCGATCTGCACAATCCTCATCTACTAATACTGTAATACGAATCTCAGAAGTAGAAATCATGCGAATGTTGATGCCTGCATTGTATAATGCTTCAAACATCTTAGATGCAACACCTGCATTTGTCTGCATTCCGGCACCGATTACAGATACCTTGGCAACATTTTTATCACACTCAATATGATCTGCTGTCAGTGCTTTTTTGTTTTCTTCTAAGATTTCCATTGCTTCATCAGCCTGTTCTTCAGACACGGTAAATGAAATATCCTTTGTATTATCACGTCCGATAGACTGTAAGATAACATCTACGTTAATATTCTTCTTTCCGAGAATGTTAAATACTTTAAATGCGACTCCCGGTGTATTCTGAAGTCCGATGACTGCGATTCTTGCTGTATTTTTATCTGTCGCGATTCCGTTTACGACCATGCTTTCCATTTTAGTTACCTCCTTGACTACGGTTCCTTCTGCTGTAGTTAAGCTAGAACGAACAACCAGCTGTACTCCATATTTCTTTGCCAACTCCACTGAACGATTGTGCAATACCTGCGCTCCAAGTGTAGCCATTTCCAGCATCTCATCATATGTGATTTCCGGAAGCTTCTTGGCATTTGGAACTTTACGAGGATCTGCCGTGAAAACACCCTCTACATCCGTGTAAATCTCGCAGGCATCTGCGTGAAGCGCTGCTGCAAGAGCAACGGCCGTTGTATCTGAACCGCCTCGTCCAAGTGTTGTAATATCATCATATTTATTAATTCCCTGAAAACCGGTAACAATAACGATACGACGATTATCAATCTCATGTTGAATTCTATCGGTATCAATTCTTTTGAACTTTGCATTACCGTAAGTTGATGTTGAATGCATTGCTACCTGGAATGCATTTAACGAAATCGCCGGTACTCCAAGTGCTCTCATTGCCATAGACATCAGCGCAACCGAAGTCTGCTCACCTGTAGCAAGAAGCATATCAACTTCTCTTTTCGGCATATCCGGATTGATATCCGCTGCCATCGCCAGCAAATCATCTGTACTCTTTCCCATTGCGGATAATACCACAACGACATCATTTCCCTTGTTGTAATCTTCAATACATCGCTTCGCCACATTGAAGATTCGTTCCTTGTCGGCAACTGATGTGCCACCGAACTTCTTTACTATTAACATGTTATCCTCCTGTTTATGCACGAATCATCTGCACAACGTTTAATCCCTGCACTTTATTATCATACTCCGCTTCCGTCATCTCTTCCGTCAAAAATCCGATTTCACCGGTTACGCCTTCGGCCTGTATATATTCTACCTTGCCAAATGCTTTTTCCACTGCTTCTTTATCCTGCGTTGTTCTGACAAAGAAACGACTCGAAGATTGCTTATAATCAACCAGCTCTAATTCCTTTTCGTCCCATTCTACATAAAGATGACGATTCAAATTAGTTGCAAGTTCCACAACATCTGCCACAACAGCACTTGCTGTCGGAAGCTTTCCTGCTCCGCTTCCATAGAACATGCCGTCTCCAAGCATATTACCATGAACAAATACTGCATTAAATACATCATTTACGCCATAAAGCGGATGATCTTCTTTTAATAAACGCGGTGCCACAATTGCCATATAGCTGTCACCAATCTTCTTACTTGTTGCAAGAAGTTTAATTGCACGTCCCATCGCCTTGGCATATTTAATATCGGTTGCGGTAATCTTCGAAATTCCTTCTGTATGAATATGCTCAAAGTTTACCTGCTGACCGGCAACAAGTGACGTCAAAATTGCAATCTTACGGCAGGCATCATAACCTTCCACGTCCGCTGTCGGATCTGCCTCCGCATATCCTTTCGCCTGTGCTTCCTTTAACACATCCGCATATTCTGAACCCTCAAAATACATCTTCGTCATCATGTAATTTGTTGTTCCATTCAAGATACCTGTAATTTCCTCTATCACATCAGCCGTCAGACAGCAGTTCAATGGACGGATAATAGGGATTCCGCCACCTACACTTGCTTCGAACTGGAAGTTGACATTTTTATCCTGCGCGATCTTAAGGAGCTGCGCACCTTTTTCTGCAACCAACGCTTTATTAGAGGTTGCAACTGATTTTCCGGCTTCAAGCGCCTGCTTTACAAATGTATATGCAGGTTCTACGCCTCCCATTGCTTCTACCACAATATCCACTTGAGGATCGCTTACGATTTCGTTATAATCATGTACTAAAATCTTCTCCACAGGGTCTCCCGGAAAATCACGAAGATCTAATACATATTTCACCCGGATATCGTCTCCAATGTGTTTAACTAGCTTCTTGTTATTTGTTTCGATTACTTCTTTGACTCCGGAACCGATGGTTCCATAGCCTAAAATTGCAACATTTACCATAGTATTACTCCCTTGCTAAGATTTTAACGGAATGTATTCCTTGTTTACTTTCGATTCTTTGCATCATCTCTTCCACATCCGAAGTCTGCGAAAGCACCTCGACACTTAAGGTCAAAGAGGCGATTCCATTAACCGGAATACTTTGATGAATTGTTAAAATATTTGCTCGCGCATTTGCCACGACCTTAAGAAGATCCGACAAAAGCCCCGGCTCATCATCCATCTGCATAACGAGTGTAATGGTTCTTCCTTTCGCATTATCGTGAAACGGAAAAATATCTTCCTTATATTTGTAAAAAGAGCTTCGGCTGATTCCCACTCTTTCTGTAGCCTCCTGCACAGACTGAGCACGCCCGGAATCTAAGAGCCATTTCGCTTCGATTACCCTTAATAGTACTTCAGGAACAGCCTTTTCTCTTAGTACATAGAATCTCTGCTTTTCTTCCATATCTTTCATCCTCTGTATTTCTGTGGTGCACAATTGTGCTAGCATGAAAGATACTACCACAAATTTCATCTAATTGCAAATGTCTAACCAAATGCTTTCGTAATCGCTTCTACCACTTTCGAATACTGCATAAAATGTGATGCTTTCACAAGGATCGTATCCCCCGGCTCTATGTAAGATAACAGTTCGTCGATGAGATTCGTTAAATTTTCATAACTTCTAACTACCTTTAAGTCTTTTGCCCCTTCTGCAATCTTTGCCGAAAGTTCCCCGCAGACAAAAAGAGCATCAATCTGTTGCTGCGAAGCGTATTGTCCTACCTCGTAATGAAGCTCGTGCTCATTCTTTCCAAGTTCCCCCATATCTCCAAGTACCGCAATCCGTCTTTTTGGCATCTTAGAAAGCACGCTAAGAGATGCTTTCATCGACATCGGATTGGCATTATAACAATCATCGATTACCGTTATCTCACCAACTTTCACCAGATTGCTTCTTCCGGAAATGGTTTTCACACTCTCGATTCCGTTCTTAATCTGCTCTGGTGTCAGATGAAATTCCATTGCAATTGCGGCTGCCGCTAGAGCATTTGACACGTTATGTTCTCCCGGAATCGGAATCGTAACAGCAATTGTCTGCTCCGGAATGTGAAGCCTGGCACTGATTGAATATGCATCTTGACTTTTCACTTCATCTGCAAAGAATATTCTTTGTTCATCTACTCTTTGCGCCTTGAGTTGCTCCACGCTTTTTACATCCTTGCAAAAGAATACCGGATGTCCTGCTTTTGTATTTTCCAACGTACGAAGCTTTTCATCGTCTCCATTTACAACTGCCTGCAATGGCTTTTTTACAACATCAAAAACTTCGGATTTTGCCTTTAATACCCCATCAAGATCAATCAGATTCTCCAGATGACATGCTCCGATATTGGTCATTACCACATAATCCGGATTCGCAATTCTCGCAAGGCGTTCCATTTCGTGAAACTCTGAGATTCCCATCTCTAACACTGCAACTTCGTGTTCTTCTTCAATGCGAAATATCGTAAGCGGAAGACCTACTTCATTATTGAAATTCCCATCGGTTTTTAAAACCTTATATTTTTGCTCTAATACCGATGCAACCATTTCCTTCGTACTGGTCTTGCCGACACTGCCAATGATTCCTACAACCGGAAGATCTAATTGCGCAAGATAATACTGTGCAAGATCCTTGAGGGCCTGATAGGTTGACTCAACCAAAATATATGGTTCTTCCGCCTGCGAAAGTTTTCGTTCACTCAGGCAGACTGCTCCGCCTAATACCACACTTTCAATATAATCATGTCCGTCTGCTTTCGCTCCTTTAAGCGGAATGAACAAACTGTTTCTTACGGCTTTACGACTGTCCGTTGTCACGCTTGTAATAATGCTTTCTTGATCTTTTACACTTCCAAAATATTGCCCCTTACAAGCGTATGCTACCTGCTCTAATGTAAGCGCTTTCATGATTTGCCTCCCTAATGGATAAAAGGCCGGCGCTTTATGCCGGCCTCTAGTCAAGACTCGCTCGCGAGTCTTGCGCGCCGGATTCGGGTCTGCTTCAGCAGACAAATTCCTGTCCGAATCCGTGTGCATCCTCGCGGAGCGTTTAACTCAGTCGGAGCTTGTACTCCGACTGAGTTAATCCGTATATTTCTTAAGTGAAACCTGTATAATATTCTCACACAACTGGTCAAAATCAACCCCTACTGCCTTTGCTTCCTGAGGCATCAGGGATGTCGGTGTCATTCCCGGAAGCGTATTTGCTTCTAAACAATACATCTCATTTTGCTCATCCAGCAAAAAGTCCATGCGGGCATAAGTATTAAGTCCAAGCCCCGTGGCAACTTCCTTGGCATAAGACTGCATCTGATGTGCAATATTGTCCGGAAGATCAGCCGGACAAGTCTCGACTGCCGCACCTGCCTGGTATTTATTTTCATAATTATAAAAACCTTCCTTTGGTGCAATCTCTATTACCGGAAGTGCTTCTCCATCGATAACAGCCACTGAGAATTCACGTCCCTTTATATACTGCTCGACAACAACCTCATCCTCGTATTTAAAGGCCTGAGCCAATGCCGCATCAAATTCTTCTTTTGTATGCGCAATAGATACTCCAACACTAGAACCTCCGCAACAAGGCTTTACTACACACGGCAAATCAATCCCTGTATATTTCACATCCACATACTTTTGTTTGTCGGAAATCGTAATTCCCATCGGTGTCGGAATCTCTGCCGTCATCAAAAGAGTCTTGGTAAGCCCCTTGTCCATCGCAAGTGCACAGGCCATATAGCCGCTTCCTGTGTATGGAATCTCCAAAAGATCAAAACAAGCCTGAATCTTACCATTTTCTCCATCTTCTCCATGAAGTCCCATAAATACAAGATCGGCTCTCTTACAAAGAGAAAGCACATTTGGGCCAAAGAAACCATCGCCGCCATCGTCCTGCGAACGCATTTGGCGGACTGCACGAATATCCGGAGACTGTTCTTTAATCTTCCCGGCATCTGCAGATACTTCTTCACTTTTTTCAAAAATATGTTCAAGTTCTTCCTCGGTTGCCTGAATGCCCAAAAACACATCCAGCAACAACGCATTATGTCCATTACGTCTTAATGCTTTTGCTATATTTGTTCCGGAGATTAATGATACATCTCTTTCTGTACTCAATCCTCCGGCCAACACTACTATATTCATCGCCTCATTATCCTCCAATCAAGCCTAGTCATCACATCGTGCAAGAAGTTGTTCCCATCTTCGATCCACTTCTTTTTGGAAAGCTTCAATAAGATGTTCATTTTCCTTCTTAAACAGATGTTTAAATCTTCCCTGTGACTTTAAAAATTCCTCAATCGGAAGCTTTTTCTTCGGCTCATAACTCAATATCCACTTTCCATCGACTACTTCAAAAAGCGGCCAGTAGCAGGTCTCAACTGCTGCCTTACAGATATCCATAATATCCGGTGTATCATAACGCCAACCTCTTGGACATGGTGCCATGATATTTAAAAACGCCGGACCTTCCGTATAAATCGCTCTTTCTGATTTCATATGCAAATCTTTAAAATTCTGCACAAATGTTGTTTGCGCCACATATGGAATATGATGTGCCGAAAGAATCTCTGCAAGATCCTTTCGATACTGTGGCTTACCTGCCGATTCGCTTCCTACCGGTGTTGTGGTTGTATCTGCATACATTGGTGTTGCAGAAGATCTTTGGATACCGGTATTCATATAAGCCCCGTTATCATAACACACATAAGTAAAATCATGTCCGCGTTCAACCGCCCCGGACAATGACTGCAAACCGATATCATAGGTTCCGCCATCACCGCCAAATGTAATGAACTTATAATCGCCCTTGATCTTACCTTTTTTCTTCAGTGCTTTATATGCCGTCTCAACACCACTCATGGTTGCGCCTGCATTTTCAAATGCACTGTGAATATAACTGTCTGCATAGGAAGTATAGGGATAAATAAATGTTGATACTTCCAAACAGCTTGTTGCATTTCCTATCACTGCATGATCCTCGTCATGAAGTCCTCGAAGCACGTTACGCACTGCTATCGATCCTCCACAACCCGCACACATTCTATGTCCCGGAGCCAAACGTTCCGGCTTACTCATCGTCTCTCGAAAATTATATGCCATCTCGCCTACCTCCTTAATCTCTTGCTCCAACGAAACGATATCCGTCGATTGGCTCGTCACTTTGTGCGAGCTGTGCAAGTTCGCTTAAAATCTGCTCTATATGTTCTTCTAATAGATCTCTTCCGCCAAGACCATAGATATAATTCATTGCCGGAATATTAAGACGCTGCGTATAAAGGGCACTTCGAAGTTCTGCCCCAAGCGGGCCTCCCATATCCGAAAAACTTTCTGCACGATCCATTACCGCAATGGCCTTTACCTTTGCTAATGCCTGTGCCAATTCTTTTCCCGGGAACGGACGGAACAATCTTACCTTCACTACGCCGGCTTTGATTCCTTTATCCCGCATGCGATCAACCAGTTCCTTTACCGTTCCTGCTGCTGAGGAAATAATAACAAACGCATACTCTGCATCTTCCATGCGATACTCCTCAAACAGTCCATACGAACGACCGGAAATCTTTTCATATTCCTTTGCGACTTCTAAAACGACGTCCTTTACATGGCTCATTGCTTCTGCCTGTGCTCTTTTTGCTTCGAAATAATATGGCGCCGTCGCATATGGTCCTACCGCATATGGGTCTTGTTCATTTAACAAATAATTTCCAGGTTCATACTCACCCACGAAATTCTTAACCACATCATCTTCTAAGACCACAATATTTTCAATTGCATGCGATGTGATAAATCCATCCTGACAAATCATAATCGGCAGTTTTACATCTTTATGCTCACTGATCCGATAAGCCTGTACAAAGTTGTCATAGGCTTCCTGATTATTTTCGGAATATATCTGAATCCAACCGGAATCCCTTGCACCCATACTGTCGGAATGATCTGCATTAATATTAATTGGTCCTGTGAGCGCTCTGTTTACTACCGCCATTGCAATTGGAAGTCGATCCGATGCTGCCACATATAACAACTCCCACATAAAGGCAAGTCCGCAAGAAGAAGTTGCTGTAACGGCTCTTGCTCCTGCTGCACTTGCACCGATACAAGCACTCATAGAACTATGCTCCGACTCTACCGGAATAAACTCGGTATCCACCTGTCCATTTGCCACAAAATCACAAAAATATTGTGGAATTTCTGTAGATGGTGTAATTGGGAACGCGGCCATAACATCCGGATTAATCTGTCTTAACGCGAGTGCAACTGCTTCATTTCCTGACATTCTGTCTTTTTTTGCCATTACTTCTCGCCTCCCATCTCAATTGCTCCAAACGGACATACTTTTGCGCAGATTCCGCATCCTTTACAATGTTCAAAATCAAAATCCGTTCTCTTACCATCTATTACCGGAATTGACGAATCCGGACAGACCGGAATACATAAGAGACACTGTCTGCACTTATCTGCATAATAAATCGGATCAATCGTTCTCCACTCACCGGTGTTAAACTGAACGGAATTCCCGGAACCTGCAATTCCCATTCCTTCCGTCAAATCCTGATATCGAACCTTTTCATGTAACTTTGAAATATCTGTTGCCATTTTACACCTCCGAAAGCGCCAACTTAAGTGCTTTCATATTTCCTTCAATGACTTCTGGTTTAGAAGCAAACTTATGTGAAAATGATTTCTCCATTTCTTCTATAAAACGTTTCTCATCCATCACGCCGCAGACTTTCACAATTGCTGCAAGCATTGGTGTATTAGGAAAATATTTTCCTAATGCTTCTATAGAAATACGTCTCGCATCGATCAAGTATACGTTTCCTTTATACCCTTTCAAATGCGGCGTAATCTCATCCATCTTCTTAGCCGTGTTAATAACAATTGCACCTTCTTCGCTAAGCCCTTTCGTAACATCAACAGCCTCTAACAATGTCTCGTCAACGACGACCACATAATCCGGCTCATAAATATTCGCATGCATGCGAATCTCTTTATCACTAATACGGTTATACGCTGTAATCGGCGCACCCATTCTCTCCGGACCATACTCCGGGAAACCCTGTACATACTTTCCTGTCTCAAAGGCTACATCCGCCAAGAGCAAGGCTGCTGTCTTAGCACCCTGACCTCCTCGGCCATGCCATCTGATTTCAATTGTTTCTTTCACTGGTTTCACCCTTCCTTATTCCGCGGTCAATTGTTTTTCTGTCGCGGACATCCATATCATATTTTCGCAATAATACGTCTTATTATAGGAAATTTTTTTCGGAAAGTCTATGCCTAGTTCCAATTTATCTAATTTTAAGAAAAGATTAGCACTTTAAATGTCTTCCCCAAAAGTGTTGCTTTCGCTTCTGACGAGGGTTCGATAGTCGAAAAAAAACACATGAACAAAATCTATGTCCATGTGTCCATTTCTTTACGCAAATTTTAATTTTACATATTGTGCAATCATCTGTGCGCATCGCTGCTTTCCGACTCGCTCCGTGTTAAGCACCAGATCGTAATTGACCGGATTGGTCCATTCCTTTCCGCCCGTATAATAGCTGTAATATTTTGCGCGGTTGCGGTCGGTACTACTGATCATCTGATTAGCACGCTCCACCGATACATGGAGCTTACTTCGGATGTTGTTGACGCAGAATCGCCGCGGCGCTTCTATGTAGACACTCACTACATTCTGATAATCCTTTAGAATATCATCGGCACACTTTCCTACAATAATACAGCTTTGCGTTCTTGCAAGGGAACGAATAATTTCGGCCTGCACATTAAATACGTTAATGTCTGACATAAAGCCTTTTTCCCAGGGCTCTAAGACGTTAGAAAGCGGCATCTTTCTGAGCGCATTGGCAATATATTTGCCGCGAAGCTTCTCATCGGTTTCCACGAATACGCTTTCCTCAATCCCGCTAAAATCGGAAGCCATTGTCAGAATCTGCCTTTCATAGCAAGGGATATTCAGCATCTCGCTAAGCATCATACCGATTTCTTTACCGCCACTTCCAAATCCTCTGGCAATTGTAATCACATAGTTCTCCACATCGCAGCCCCCATTTCTACTGTTTGTCTTTTTTCAGCACTGCATGAAGCATAACGCTTGCTCCGTTCGTACAATCCTCAGGTGTTGAATATTCATCTTCACAATGAGACAGACCTTCTTTGGACTGTACGAAGATCATCGTTGTCGGCAGCATATATGCACAAAACTGTGCGTCATGTCCGGCGCCGGAGTGAATATACTGATGCGATACTCCAATCTCCTCAGCCGCTTCCTTTACATAACCGACAAGTTCCTTATCCCAATAGACGGTATCACGGTTCCATGCCTTTTCAATCTCACAGCTGCAGCCTGCCCAGGTCTTTGTGGTGCAAGACTTTAAGATTTCCATTACCTTGGCAAGCACCTTTGGATCTTCATGACGCGCATCAAAGGAAACATCCACGTAATCCGGCACGCAAGTATGTACACACGGATGACACACAATTTCACCGGTCGTATATACTAAATCCGAATATCCAAGCTTATCAATCTCTTCATGTAGATAAACAAGTGCCTGTGAAGCAGCCAGGAGCGCATCTCGTCTCTTAGGCATTGGAAATGTACCCGCATGTGTTGTCTGACCAAAGAAGCGAATTCGATAGTTGAACATTCCAAGCACACAGTCTACAATGCCAACGGAATTGCCGGCATCTTCAAGAATTGGTCCCTGCTCAATATGCGTCTCAAACATGCACTCGTAATTGTCCGGTGAGAGACGATACTTTTTCTCTCCCTTGTAGCCGGATTTCTCAAGTGCCTCTCCAAACGTCTTTGTTCCATCAAGTACGCTTTTCGAAACCATCATATCGTCATAGCAGAACTTACTTCTGATGTCCTCCGGCAAGTAATCATAGCAGACAATTCCGGAACACATCATAGCCGGCGGATATAACGAGCCTTCCTCATTGGTCCAGATCATGGCTGTCAGCGGATGCTTGTGAGGAATGTTATGTTCATGTACCGTCTCTAACACTTCCATCGCAGAGATGACGCCTAAAATTCCATCATAATTTCCACCATTTTTCACGGAATCACAATGAGAACCCATAACGATTCTTTTGGCATCCGGATCGCTACCCGGAAGTGTTGCATAGATATTGGCTACATCATCCACTTCTATGATCGCGCCAATGGCTGTCATTCTTTTTTCAAATTCCTTTCGAGCCTTTAAAGCATCCTCCGAAAGGGAATATCTTGTAATACCACCATGTCCGGCGTCCCCGTATTTGGAAAATGTCTCAATCTTGTCTTTCATTCTTTCTATACTACATGTATACATATCTATCACTCCTTCTTCTTTACTCTGGTTCCACTCGTGATTGCCCCGACCGGACAGACCAGTTTGCACAGCTGACATCCAACGCACTTATGCGGTAAAAGTCTCGGCCCTTTTGAAGCTTCAAACTCAAGTGCCTGATGTCCACCGTCATAGCAGGAAATGTAACATCTTCCACATCCGATGCAGGTATCTCTATCAAACTTTGGATATTCAATGGTTTTTCGGTCTAGTTCTTCCGTTGGAACAATGGAGGAAAGTCCGCATCCTACAATGTCCTGCACGCGCTTTATCCGGTTCTTGGCAAGATACAGGCTAAGCCCTTCTTTTAGATCCTCAATAATTCGATATCCGTACTGCATAACCGATGTGGTAATCTGCAGGTTCTCGCATCCCAGAGCTAAAAATTCCATCGCATCACGCCACGATTCTATACCGCCCATTCCGCTGATGGGAATCTTCTTAATTCTCTCATCCCGTTTCATCTCATAGATGAACCTTAATGCAATTGGTTTGACGGCCTTTCCCGAATAGCCGCCGACTGAAGTCTTACCGGACACTACCGGTTCTGACATCCCGCTCTCAAGATGCACATTCATAATGCTTTTGATGGTATTGATAGCTGCAATTCCGTCTGCGCCTCCTTGCACAGCAGCATAAGCCGCATCTTCCATGCAGGTAATATTCGGTGTCATCTTGGCAAGGACCGGAATGGAACAAGCCGACTTAACCGCCGCGGTATACTTTCGAACCAATTCCTCATTCGTTCCGACATCGCTTCCGACACCGTCTCCCACCATCTGTGGGCAAGAGAAGTTACACTCAATAATGTCAGCTCCAACTTCTTCCATCCTGCTTGCCAGCTTCGCCCATTCTTCCTCATTGCGCCCCATAATGGATGCCACAATAATCTTGGTCGGATAATCCCGTTTCAATTGACGAAGATAAGACAGATTCTCCTCCAATGAGTGGTCTGAAATTTGCTCTAAGTTCTTAAATCCGACAAATGGTGTCTGTTCCTTTGTAAGCGCTGCAAATCTCGGCGACACTTCATCCGGCTTAAAAAATCCAATAGTCTTAAAGGCAACGCCGGCCCAGCCCATGTCAAATGCCTTTGCCACCATCTCATAATTACTACCGACAACAGAGGAGGATAAGAAAAATGGATTTTCACAGGGAATCCCGCAAAAGTCGATCGATAAATCAACGCCATCCGTCTTAACATCTTCCTGCCTGGACTCTAATGACTCAAATATCATCTTAAGGTCAACCGGACGATCGATTTTTCCTCTTGTGCAGGCCGCCATCGCTTTTTGAATACCGTCCTTGTCATATCCGGATGCCTTCAACTTGCGGTAAGCGCCGATTTCATTTTCAAATCGAAGCGAGCGAACAATTTCATCCACCGCTACCTTCCCATCACATGCTTTTGTACAGGCCGGCTCATGGCAAAGCAAACATCGACCGGCTTCCTCCCTAATCTTTATGTTTTCATATGCCATACTAATCTCCTCCGTTTTCGTTTTATTTCTTAGAATACTTTGCGCGTTTTATATATCTTCCGATGCCCGGTGTTCCGACAAACTCACCGTTGTCATACACCAGCTGACCTCTAAGATAGGTCTGCACCGGATAACCATGTAACTTCTTGCCTTCCCAGATGGTATGATCACAATCCGAATGCATGTTGCTTGCGCTGATGGTAAATTCTTTTTCCGGGTCATAGACCACAAGATCCGCATCTTTCCCGACTGCAATAGAACCCTTATCTGTGCATCCAAAGATCTTCGCAACATTTGTAGCACACAGCTCTACCACTTTTTCAAATGACAACTTCCCTTCATTTGCCGCACTAAGCATATACGGATACAGGTTTTCTACGCCCGCGCAGCCGTTTGGAATCTTGGTGAAATCATCCTTGCCCCAATCCTTTTCGTAACTTTGAAATGGACAGTGATCCGTTGCCACTGTATCAATCAAACCTGCCTTAATGGCTCTCCAAAGAGCATCCTGAGATGCCTGCCCTTTCATTGGCGGTGAGCATACAAAGTTTCGTCCGTCTTCTCTTTTGTAAACATCACAGGTAAATTCAAGATACTGCGGACAAGTCTCAACATAAATATCATGCCCTTTTTTCTTTGCTTCTATGCAAGCTTCAAGTCCTTCTTCATCCGCCATATGAACAATATAAACCGGCGTATCAAGATGACTTGCCAGATGCACAACTCTTTTATCTGCCTCCGCCTCTACAAATTCCGGACGGGACAGATAATGATACCAGGCACTAGTCTTACCTTCTCTTAGAAACTGCTCTGTTCGAAGATCGATAAGATCCGGATTCTCGGCATGAACATTAATCATAGCGCCAAGCTCTTTGGCACGAAGTAAAAGTCTTGCCAACGTTCCATCATCAACCATCATGCCTTCTTTTTTATAAACCAAAAAGCACTTAAAACTGGTGATGCCTTTTTCCACAGCTTGCTCCATCTCATTTAAGATATCCCCGTCATTTAAATCGGTAATACAGCAGTGAAATGCGTAGTCACAGCATGCTTCTTCTTTTAAGACTTCATCCTTTGAGCCGCACAGTCCGAGTATCGTCTCACCCTTATGCTGAACCGGATAGTCGAAGATGGTTGTTACACCGCCGCATACCGCAGCTCTCGTTCCGGACAGGTAGCTATCAGAAGACACCGTTCCGCCAAATGGCATCGCCATATGCGTATGTGCATCGATGGCTCCGGGAAGTACATACTTCCCGGTAACATCTACCACCTTATCTGCGGTATCGGATAGCTCCTTTCCGATTGCCACAATCTTGCCATCCTTCACGGCTACATCTGCTATAAAACTGTCTGATGCGGTGATCACGCGGCCACCTTTTAATATCATGTCCATGTCTTTTCACCTCTTTACTGTTTATTCAAAGTTCTCCGGCTTATATACCAGTACAAGTCCTGATCTTTGGAAAATCTGTGCAACCTCAACGAGATTCATTCCACCTGCATTGGCCGAAGCAAGATTTGATACCCAGGTTACACCAAAGTCTACCGTGCCGTTGTTAACAGCAGTTGTCTCTGCGATATCTCCGCCACCTGCAACGATCTCTACATCTAAGCCGACTTCTTTGTAATATCCTTTATCAAGTGCTACGTAGTAGCCCATAAACTGTGCATCCGGAAGCCATTTAAGCTGAATGGATACTTCGGATTTTTCTACGTCAAATGTGCCATCAGAAGACTTGGCTGCTTCCAGATAAGAGCTATCCCGGATGTCATCTAGTGTTAATGACTGAAGCGCTGCATCTGCATCCGAATCATCCAGGGAAATGTATTCCTTGGCAATATCGAGTGTCTGCTGCATAGCATCCTCGTCCATATTACCGATATCTGTTACGGTCTCTCCCTGTGTATCTGTGGTAACCAGTTTGGCAACTTCTTCTGCCATATACGCCTGGTGTTCAGCAGATACGGAAGAACCATAGGTGTAGCAGATTTCAGCTGCTTCTTCCGGATTTTCCACTGCATACTCCCAGCCCTTTAAGGAAGCATATAAGAATGCTGCCACTGTATTTGGATTCTCCTTCGCAAAATCTTCGGTACAGAAGATATTGTCTTCAAGCATTGCCACGCCTTCATCGTTCATGTCGATATACTCAACGCTGTCTCCATATCCGTATCCGCCGTCGTAATCATTTTTTACAAGGCCAAGCTCGTTATAAGTCATAGCAGATGCCAGTGTGATTGAGTCATCATCAAAACCATCCATCGTAAAGTCCTGGCTTAGATAATCGCTTCCAAGATCATACTTGGATAACAAGGCAAGTACTTCGTATTCATTGCCAAGTCCCCAGTTACCGACGCTTCCATTTTCCGCTGCTGCCTTAATAATATCTTCACTGGAAAGTTCTGCTGCAGATGACTGCTCCGCAGAACTTCCTGTCTGCGTTGTCTCTTCCTTACTTGATCCGCATCCTGTAAATACTGATGCGCCCATCACTACAACCGATGCCAAACTTACAATTCTTTTCATTCTTCTTTTCATACGTTTGTCCTCCTACTTTTTTCTATATTGTCAAACGGGATTCCCGGTTTAACCTTGTTTTGGATAATTCTTAAGCACTGCTTTACTTAGAACCATTAGTAATATGTATGCGCCTACGCCGATTACGCAGGCAATCATGATATACGCCCAGGCTGTTGTATACTGGGCAAGTACGATATTTTCCCGAATCTCTCTTCCAACTCCCGATATGTATTCTGCAAAATACTCACTAACAATGGCTGTCATAATCGCGGATGGAACTGCAATCTTAAGTGCCACAAATACATATGGAAGCGAGTTTGGAATGCGAAGTTTTAAGAGTACCCACTTCTTTTTCGCCGCATAGGTTGCCATCAGATCCTCTGCATACGGCGGCAGGTTTATCAGCCCCCGATAGGAATTCAGGCACATGTTCGCTCCCGTTATCAGTGCGATTACAATAATCTTGGCTACCATGCTTCGAACTTCGGCTTCACTTGACACATCCTTGGTCCAGTTATTCATAACCGGAGCCAGTGCCACGACCGGCACAGAGGCAAATGCACCAAGCACTGCGAGTCCTCCCTTGCCGATATTTGGCTTGCTCGCCGCCGCGATTGCCACCAGATATCCCAACAGACATCCGAACACCAATCCACCAATTACCTCTATGAGAGTGGTCTTTACGTTGACCATGATGTCTGCGAAGTTGCTTCCGATTAAGGAGATAATCTTCGTTGGCAGTGGCAGGATGAACAAATCCGTGTTTAAAATCTTATGTAAGCCCTGGCTCTGCCACAGGATGAAGATCACCGCTCCTAAGATTGCCGGAAAGATGATGGTTCCTGCTGCCTGTGCCTTCTTACTAGATTTTGCTCTGGCATATAAGCTCTTCTTTTTCTTGTAGACTTCTGCGCTCATCTTTCATCACCTTCCTTTTGATTTTTCTCTTATTACGGTTCTCCGGCAACATGAATTGTTCTATTCCACCAAGCAGATAGGTACTTCCGATTCCGATAAATGCACTGAAAAACACAATCAGCCAGAATACATAGATACTCATGGCATGTTTTAATGACTGCGATAAGATACAGCCAAGTCCGCCATCTCCTTGCAACGTATCCACCAGTATGGATGCGGTGATTGCCATCGGTGCGGCAATCTTAAGTCCGGAGAAGATATACGGAACTGCCGTTGGCAGTAGCACCTTTTTATATACTTCAATCGGTTTTGCCGCGTAGATGAACATCAGATCCAGCTGCTCCTTTGGCACAGACTTAAGTCCTGCCAAAGTATTCGTTGCCACCGGATAAAAGCTAAGGATTGCCGCAATGATAATACGGCTCTTATCAATATCTCCGGTTACGGCAAGCACAATCGGTGCCATACCAAGAACCGGAATCAGTAATATCAGCATCAGATACGGGAAGAACATCTTCTCGATAATTCCTGACATCTTCATCAGCACTGCCAGGATAAATCCGACTATCATTCCGATTACATAACCAACTACTGCCCGAAGGATGGTGGCCGCCGCTGCGCTAAGCACAAGGCCGGTTGCTGTCATATCCGCGGATACCGGATCTTTGGAAATCGCAGCCGCCACAATCTGATACAGATGAGGCAATATATTTTCCGGTGTTCTTTTTACGTATCCCACATATACCGCGGCGATCTCCCATCCAGCGGCAAGAAGGATAATCCAGAAGATGGTCGAAAACCATTTCTTTTCTAATAATCCTTTGAATTTCCGCATTAATAACTTCCTCCTTCAAAACTGTTTCTTACCTTGGTAACCAGTTCATTAAAATGAGGGGTTTCTCTCATCTCAAGTTCTCTTCTTTTTGGTAAGTCAATGTCGACGACTGCCGATAATCTTCCGGGATGCGGTGATAACACGCATACCTTGGTGGATAAAAATACGGCTTCCTGGATGTTATGTGTGACAAATAAAATCGTTTTATTCGTCTGCTCCCAGATTCTCAGCAAATCGATGTGAAGCTTTTCCTTGGTAAATTCATCCAGAGCTGAAAACGGCTCATCCATTAACAAGATTTCCGGTCTGAGACCAAATGCTCTTGCAATATTGACACGCTGCTGCATTCCTCCTGATAACTGACGCGGGAAATGCTGTGCAAATTCTCCCAGCCCAACAAGCTCTAACATCTCTTTGGTTCTTCGCTTGCGCTCTTCCTTTTCATACGACATAATTTCCATCGGAAGCTCGATATTCTTAGAAACGGTTCTCCAGTCCAGCAATACCGGTGCCTGAAAGACGAATCCAAATTTCTTTTCCAATCGTACTTCCTTTGGCGTCTTACCAAGAACTCTGACCTTGCCGTCTGTTGGCTCTTGCAGGTTCGCTACTGTTCTAAGAAGCGTTGTCTTTCCACATCCGGAAGGACCAAGCAGTGCCACGAATTCGCCTTCTTCAATATCCAGGTTAATTTCCTTTAAAGCTCTGACATCATTTCCGGAATTATCTTGAAATGTAACATTTAAATCTTTTATCTCAATTGCTGTATTCTTTCCTGTAACCATATTCATTCCTCCATCCAGATCATAAAAAAACACAGCTTAGGCGTATCAGCGCCGTTGCTGTGTTTCTTTTTCTACGTAGAAGTATATCTTGCTTTTCTTTGTGCTTCTATACATCGCGGCACAAAGAAAATTGTGCGTTGATTACAAATCGTATAGAGACTGATAGATTTTGATGCAATCTTCCTTCGTTATTTCTTTTCTTGTATTTGCCGGTGAACCGGATGCGATTGCATCCGTCGCCATCTTATCTATGACAGCTTCCCAGTCTTCCTGCTTAATTCCATACTCTTTTGGCGTTGGAATCTGAAGAAGTAAAACCAGCTCTTTTATCTGTGCTAAAAATGCCTGCGCCAGTTTCTCATCCGACTCTTCTTTTAGGCCAATCTCTTCGCCAAGCCGGGCAAACCGCATCGTCGCTCCGTCCATGGCCCAGTTTAAACATGCATCCAGCAGCATGGCATTACTCATGCCATGTGGCACATGAAAGAGTGCGCCGATTGGTCTCGACATTCCATGTACCAGCGTTACCGATGAATTATTGATACACACACCGGCTTCATATGCTGCCAGTGTCATCTGCTCTCTCGCTTTCGCGTTATACCCGTTTTGATAGGCAATCGGCAGATACTTCATTATTCGTTTCACCGCGCTTTTGGCATACACATCGGTAAGCGGCGAGGCACATCTTGAGGTATACGCTTCCACCGCATGTGTCAAGGCATCCATGCCGGTCATCGCCGTCACTTTTCTTGACATGTCATGTGTATTCTCCCCGCACAGTACCGCAATATCCGGAATCAGCTTATCGCCCTTAAGCAGCATCTTTACGTCTTTTTTCGAATCTGTTATTACAGTAAATCTTGTTGCCTCAGACCCGGTTCCGGCCGTTGTCGGGATTGCCACAATTCCCGGAATCTCTCCTTCAATTTCCTTTCCCATATAATCTGCAATCTCACCGCCTAAGACGCTCATAGCAGCAATCGCCTTTGCCGCATCTAACGGACTACCTCCGCCAATTCCAATCACAAACTGCGCCTTTTCCTTTTGATAGATGGCCACGCCCTTTTGAATCATTGTGTCGTCCGGCTCTGTGCTGATTTCATCAAACTGCTTATAAGCAATGTTGATCTCTTCAAGTCCCTCTCTTAGCTTTTCTACCATCGGTGATTTTCCGACGTGCGGTCCTGTTACAATCAGCGCTTTTTCTCCAAGTTGTTTCATATAAGGAAGCGCCTGTTGTAAAGCGTCTTCTCCGGTAAATACGTGATTCGGTATAAAAAAATGCGACATGATATCTTCCTTCTTTCTTTAATCTAGCATCGTCTCATCCACAATTGATAATACCTCTTTCATCTTCTCAAGTTCTTCTAAAAGCTGCTCCTTTGTGATGATCAGTGGTGGACAGATGAAAATCATATTTTCATGTGAATAGGTCATAAAGCGGCGTTCTTTCAGCATGCCGATAATCTTTGGCATCGTCTTATGTTCGTCCTTTCCATACGGAACGATTGGCTCTTTCGTCTCTTTATCTTTTACAAGTTCGATACAGGAGAATAAGCCGATGTGACGAACATCACCCACGCAGCGATAGGTTTCTTTATAAGAATCAAGCTCTTTTGCCAGGGCTGCGCCGACTGTATTAACATTCTCCAAAATCTTAGCATCCTCATAGTATTGTACACAGGCAACACCTGCCGCACAAGCCAGCGGATGTCCGGAATATGTCAGGCCGCAGGATAACAGATGATCATCAAAATACTCTGCAATCTTAGAACGAACCGCTACGCCTCCAAGCTGTACATATCCGCAGGTTACGCCTTTGGCAAATGTCACAATATCCGGTACCACATCATAATTTTCAAATGCAAACAGCTTACCGGTTCTGCCCCATCCTGCCATAACTTCATCGCAGATCATCATAATTCCAAACTCATCGCAGATCTTGCGGATACCCGGAAGGTAGCCCTTTGGCGGAAGGATGATTCCATTAGACCCTGTTATCGTCTCTACCACGATTGCCGCTACATTGTCAGCGCCTTCATAGATAATCTGCTCTCTTAATTTTCCGATGTAATACTTGCTTGCCGCTTCTTCTGATTCAAATTCAATTCCTTCTCTATAAAGATATGGATCAAAGAATTTAACGAATCCCGGAATGCCTGGCTCAAGCGGATAGCGTCTTGGCTCTCCGGTTAAGTTGCCGGCTCCAAAGGATGATCCATGATAACTTCGATATCTGGAAAATACCTTCTTTCTTCCCGTATACATACGCGCGATTTTAATTGCATTCTCATTGGCATCGGCTCCGGCATTGGTGAAGAAAACTTTGCCGAATTCTTCCGGCAGTCTGTCGATAATCATCTTCGCAAGTTTTACTCTCGGCTCTGCCGCATAAGCCGGGCCGACGAAGCAGTACTTGTCTACCTGCTCTTTAATTGCTTCATTAATCTGCTCATTTCCAAATCCGACATTTAAGTTCACAAGCTGTGATGACATGTCGGTATATCGATTTCCATCATAGTCATAGAAGTAGATTCCTTCTGCCTTTTCAATCGGAATCGGATTTAGATCCTTTTGCTTACTCCATGACTGCAGTACGTATTTTTTTGCATTTTCTTTTATCTCATTTGGTGTCATAATAACGTCCTCCTTTTTTCTTGTCCTACTACCTAGTATATTTTTCCGCGCTTTTGGAACAATAAATCATGGCCCAAATAAGTTTGGTCTATTATACAAAAACAAATTGTCTTTCGTATCTATTTATGATAGAATGCCTCTAGTATGAGACAAAGACGTCATCCGACGCTTTGTCTTTTTTTATTATATGGAAAGAAGTTGATGGTATATGGCATTAGAATTGGATCGATTGATGAAGAAAATACAACACATGGATATTACGCTTCGCGCCGGCGAGAAAGGACTAAACCACCTTGTCAGCTGGGTGCACATGATTGAAACGCTCGAAGCGTCTACTTTCCTGGAAGGCGGCGAAATCTCCATCATCACAGGTCTTGGGGTCTGCGACGACGAAAACCAGCTGCTCGCGCTGATTACGGAGATTCACAAACATGATGCGGCCGGCATTATCGTGAACATCGGGCCGTTTATTGAAGAAGTTCCGCAAGTAGTGTTAGACTTTTGCGATGAACATGACCTTCCCCTGTTTACAGTGCCTTGGAAGGTGCATCTCGCCGAGATTATGCGGCTGATCTGCTTTAGCATTACAAAAGAAGACCAGCGAAACCTTGAATCGGCATCTGCATTTAAAAATGCGATGTTCTTCCCTGACCAGGAGGAGCTGTATCTTGTTCCGCTCTCGCAAAGGAACTTTAATCCCGACTGGAAATATGCGGTCAGTGTGATGACGTTGTCTTCCAATAGCAAGGAGCAAAATCTCACCTACCGCCTAGAGCGTCTTGTACAGGCTCTCGACCACCATGCCAGGCATGAGCACTATGAACGTTTTTCTGTCTTTACCAAAGGCGAGGAGCTGTTAATCGTCGTTGGAAATTACACACAGGACGAACTGATTCATTTTATTCAGGATATGTACGAAAGAGCTCGTAGCCTGCTGCTTCCGGACGAAGAGCTCACGCTCGGCGTCGGACGGCTGACCAAGTCAATTCGTTGCCTGAACAAGAGCTACATGCAGGCTTGTTCGATTCAGAACCTGCAAAAGAATAAAAAACTGGATAAGAATGTCTTCTTTTACCCGCAGCTTGGCATCTACCAGCTGCTGCTCGGCATTGAAAATCGCGACATCTTACACGACTATTTAGATCAGACTCTAGAGCCGCTAATTGCCTACGACCGCGCTAACGACGGCGACCTGTGTGAAGTCTTAAAGTGCTACCTGGATCACAACGGAAGTGTAAAAGAAGCAGCCGATCAATTATATGTACACCGCAATACGGTTAATTACAAACTGGGAAAAGTCTCTGATATCTTAAAGATTGATTTATCCAGATTAGACGTGCGCTTAAGGCTGCTGATGGCCTTTCATATCATGGAAATGATTTGACAACAAAAAAGCTGCCGCAGTTATTGCGACAGCTTTTGATTTCATGCTTTGCTTAAGGTTCAATCTAGCATTCCGGCTCAATCAAACCATATGCACCATCTTTTCTCTTATAAACCACGTTAACTTCATCGGTATCTGCATTGCGAAATACAAAGAACTCATGTCCTAATAATTCCATCTGCACACATGCATCCTCAGCAAACATTGGTTTCATTCCAAATCTCTTGGTACGAACAATCTTAATCTCATCATCTTCTGTATCAGAATCAATAAACTCCTGCTTAAGATTTGCTCCACTTTGATAATGAGTTACCATCTTATTCTTATATTTAATAAGTTGTCTTTCCAATACTTCTGTTGCTAACTCAATGGTTACATACATATCATCGCTGACTTGCTCTGTACGAAGAATGGTTCCTTTCATCGGAATCGTAACCTCCATCTTGTTACGACCTTTTTGAGAATCAAGAGTAACATTCACCTGTGTATCCGCAGATAAATATCTCTCAAGCTTAACAAGGCGTTCTTCAACGGCTGCTTTCAGACCTTCTGTTAAGTCGATGTTTCTTCCTGTAATTGTGATTTGCATAAAAATCAGCCCCTTTACGATATATTGGTAAAAGCGTTCGCTATCACCTGATACCATTATACCATTTACGCAAATGTTAGGAAAGTAAATTTGCAAGAATTTTGGATGCATTGTAAAATGTACACAAAATAGCAGGAGGTCACAATATGCAAAAATCAGTACTCATCACAGGAGCTTCCCATGGCATTGGTAAAGCACTTGCAGAAAAATTTTCACAAGAAGGTTATAAGCTATACCTAAACGGTGCGCACGATGCCAGCGCGCTCTGTGATGTCTGCAATACGCTTCATGCCACACCACTTCTTTATGACATTAGTGATCCTAAGCAGGTCGAAGAAATGTTTTTTCTGATTGACCGGATTGATGTACTGATTAACAATGCCGGCGTATCCTACATAGGTCTTATGCAGGATATGAGCTATGAAGACTACGCCCGGGTGATGAACACCAACCTTGGAGGCGTTTTTTCCTGCTGTCAAAAGGCGATTCCCAAAATGCTTTCGCAGGGCAGTGGACGCATTGTCAATGTCACCTCCGTCTGGGGAGAAGTCGGTGCCTCCTGCGAAGCTGTCTACAGTGCTTCAAAAGGCGGGGTCAACGCTCTGACAAAAGCGCTGGCCAAGGAACTTGCACCATCCAACATCCCTGTCAATGCCGTCTCACTCGGTGTCATTGACACCCGAATGAACCATTGCTTTTCTAAGGAAGAACGAGAGGCTCTAAAAGAAGAAATCCCGGCCGGTCGCTTTGCATCTGCAAAAAGCGCCGCCGAGATGATTTATTCTGTCGCAACCGCCAATTCTTATCTAACCGGCCAGATCATACGATTTGACGGTGGCTGGATTTAGAATTTGACCCTTAGTATCATACCCAGTATTAACAGATGTGCCGGATAGAAGACATAAAATAAATATTTCATGTTAAATCCGCGTTTGCCATTATAGAAAAACATAAGTACTGCATAGATTGCCGACCCCACGGCGATTTGTGGCCTTGCAATCTCCGTTGCAATATAAATCGCTCCAATCGCCTCTTTGGACAATCGGATCTGATAGAAGGCATACATCAGCGCAATCACTGCAATTCCTTCCGCTCCATAATCCGTCTTTAATGCATAGGCAACTATCATTGCTATCACAATCGGTACAAGCCTTGCCAGGAAAAGTTCTTGTGACAGCTTTTGTGCAATGGCAATCGCCATCAGCCCAATCACCAGGGTAAAGAAGATATTTTGATGTTCGAAGTCAAGCAAACTGTTCTCGATTGCCAAATCAAATGGAATCTCTGAAATAAACGCAAAGACTCCCAGCCGAAGAATATAGTTTCTCACGTTTCTTGTCTTAAACAATCCCTCCACAATAAAAAAAGCCATTATCGGAAATGTCACGCGTCCAATAATTCGAAGCATGCTATCTAGCATAATCCAATGTTCCAACTGCTGCTGCGAAAGCGTATCACTAATCGAATAGATGCCTTCCTCGATATAAGAGGCACCTATATGATCCAGCAGCATACATATTATTGCAAAAAGTTTCAATACCGAAGCGGAAAACCCCTGAAACCTTTTTCCCTTATAAACCTGTCCTTGTAATAACCAATTCATAAATAAATCCTTTCGGTTGTCGTAGGTTGACATTTTTATATTGCACGAAACCTGCTTTTCCTGTCAACCGTTACATTTTCATTTCCTGTATTTCATGCTATACTTAATTAAATTTACTAGAGGAGGTATTTTACAATGTCTGATAACACTTCTATCTTTACGAATGATATTATATTAAGCTGGCTTAGTTACTTTTCCCGGGAAACCGACGTAAATCTTGAGAAGGTAAAGATTCTCGATATCAGCAAGAAAAAACGAAACATCATTCCAACCGTGGAATCCAAGCGTTTTGTGCTGATTTTAGCAAACGAAATCCATAAGAACTTCTTTTATGATTTGTGGTCTGCGGGACTTGGGGATTGTACCATCTGGCTAAAAGCTTCTGCTCAGCCGACCATGGAGGGATGTACTTGTGAAAAACTCGGCGACTGCATCAATACCGAGATTGACGGACCTTGCGTCATGCTGATTCGAAATGACAATGCCAAAAGTGTCTATAAGATCGGTCTGGATAATGACAGTTTCTCCAACGGTCCAATTCGTTATGTCGGCCATGAGATTCGTACCGTCATCATGGGCGAATTACACATCGATGAGAACGATACCATCTGTATCATCAGCGGTGAAAGTATTGCCGTTGAAGCTGCTATGATTGCCAACGAAGGAACTATCATTGCCGTTGAATATGCTAGGGGTGATCGCGAGACCATGGAAGACAACTTATCCAGGTTCGGACTTCACAACGTCGAGATTATCTCCGACTGTGAAGTTGCTACATTAAAGGAACATCCTGCTCCATCACTGGCTTTTATCGTGGCAACGCAGAATCTGGAAAATGAAATCAAAAATCTTCTTGAAATCAATCCAAAGATGCAGTTTGTCATCTATACCTTAGAACTTGATATCTTAAGTTCCATTCCGGAACTGTTTAAAAAATACAACATTCAGGATATGGAAGTCGTACAGATTGCCATCTCAAAACTGAATCATAAAAACGTCTTCGAGACTCAGCCTGTACCTTGGCTGATCTCAGGACAAGCATAATGATTACCCGATGGTTATGAATACATTGCAAAATCGAGTAGGAGGGAGTGACTAGCTCCCGTCCTCTCATAACACCGTACGTACCGTTCGGTATACGGCGTTTTCAATAGTTGACGTGCACAGACTGATAGGCTGTGGCTAAATCATAGAAGCCACTGTTTATCAGTCTATCTTTTGTCATCGCCATGTTGACTGCGACTGTATGTGTGGTAAACCAATATCCACGCCGACTGTTGCCAGCCATATGTGCCAAGTCCTTAGGCACACCCATCTTAATCAGATTTCGCACCTTTGTCTTGGGCTTCTTCCATTGTTTCCATATACACATACGTATTCTGTGATAGAGCCATCCATTGATTTCGTCTATGTTGTTCTTCATGCTTGCTA